>JNWL01000164.1 GCA_000716465.1 Streptomyces bikiniensis | reverse complement strand
GGTTGTGCAGGTTGTAGACCGAGCCGTCGGGGGCGACGAGGTCGACGACGAGGTCGCCCTTGTAGGTGTGGACGATGTCCACGCCGACGGAGAGGTTGCTGGGGGCGTTGCCGGTGACGCCGGTGACGTTGACCGTCGAGGTGACCGCGGCGCCGTTGTCCGGGATGGACACGTCGGCGGTGTTCTCGAAGACCTTGCCG
>JNWL01000163.1 GCA_000716465.1 Streptomyces bikiniensis | reverse complement strand
TCGGTCAAGGGCCACCGGCTCCTCGACAACATCGACATGGCGGTCCACGACGGGAAGGTCGTCGGACTCCTCGGCCCCAACGGCTCGGGCAAGTCGACCTTGCTGCGACTGCTCGCGGGGCTGCGGAAGCCCGAGACCGGAACCGTCCGTTATGACGACACCAGCCTGAGCGACCTCGGCCGCCGGGTGCTGGCCCGACGGCTCGCC
>JNWL01000162.1 GCA_000716465.1 Streptomyces bikiniensis | reverse complement strand
GGCGAGCCGTCGGGCCAGCACCCGGCGGCCGAGGTCGCTCAGGCTGGTGTCGTCATAACGGACGGTTCCGGTCTCGGGCTTCCGCAGCCCCGCGAGCAGACGCAGCAGGGTCGACTTGCCCGAGCCGTTGGGGCCGAGGAGTCCGACGACCTTCCCGTCGTGGACCGCCATGTCGATGTTGTCGAGGAGCCGGTGGCCCTTGACCGA
>JNWL01000161.1 GCA_000716465.1 Streptomyces bikiniensis | reverse complement strand
CAGAAGCGGTCCTGGCCCGGCGTACCGAACAGGTACAGGATCAGGTCCTGGTCCAGGGTGATGCGGCCGAAGTCCATGGCGACGGTCGTCGTCGTCTTGCCACCCGTGTGCGTGAGGTCGTCGATGCCCGCCGAGGCGGACGTCATGACGGCTTCGGTACGCAGCGGGTTGATCTCCGAGACCGCGCCGACGAACGTGGTCTTGCCCACG
>JNWL01000160.1 GCA_000716465.1 Streptomyces bikiniensis | reverse complement strand
CAGAAGCGGTCCTGGCCCGGCGTACCGAACAGGTACAGGATCAGGTCCTGGTCCAGGGTGATGCGGCCGAAGTCCATGGCGACGGTCGTCGTCGTCTTGTCGCCGGTGTGGGTGAGGTCGTCGATGCCCGCCGAGGCGGACGTCATGACGGCTTCGGTACGCAGCGGGTTGATCTCCGAGACCGCGCCGACGAACGTGGTCTTGCCCACG
>JNWL01000159.1 GCA_000716465.1 Streptomyces bikiniensis | reverse complement strand
GTCGTCCCCGCGCCCGCGGGGGTTGCTCCCTGTCGAGGGCCTCGACTGCGTCTTTGAGGGGGTCGTCCCCGCGCCCGCGGGGGTTGCTCGCCTGTGGACGCAGCCGGAGAACGGCCAGACAGGTCGTCCCCGCGCCCGCGGGGGTTGCTCCGTTGCTGGTGATGGTGCCGGTCATGGTGCCGCGTCGTCCCCGCGCCCGCGGGGGTTGCTCC
>JNWL01000158.1 GCA_000716465.1 Streptomyces bikiniensis | reverse complement strand
GAGGAGGTCGCCCGGGTGTGCGGCTCCTCCTCGCTGATCCCGGCGGTCAACAAGCTGGGCTCGCTGCCGGTGATCCTGTCCGGCTCGGAGGAGCTGAAGACGAGGTTCCTGGGCCCCCTGGCCAAGGGCGACGCGATGTTCTCCTACGCCCTGTCGGAGCCGGACGCCGGCTCGGACGCGGCGGGGATGAAGACCCGCGCGGTGCGCGACGGCGAC
>JNWL01000157.1 GCA_000716465.1 Streptomyces bikiniensis | reverse complement strand
GTCGCCGTCGCGCACCGCGCGGGTCTTCATCCCCGCCGCGTCCGAGCCGGCGTCCGGCTCCGACAGGGCGTAGGAGAACATCGCGTCGCCCTTGGCCAGCGGGCCCAGGAACCTCGCCTTCAGCTCCTCCGAGCCGGACAGGATCACCGGCAGCGAGCCCAGCTTGTTGACCGCCGGGATCAGCGAGGAGGAGCCGCACACCCGGGCGACCTCCTC
>JNWL01000156.1 GCA_000716465.1 Streptomyces bikiniensis | reverse complement strand
GCCAGACAGGTCGTCCCCGCGCCCGCGGGGGTTGCTCCGTTGCTGGTGATGGTGCCGGTCATGGTGCCGCGTCGTCCCCGCGCCCGCGGGGGTTGCTCCGCCGTCGACGAAGTCGTCGCGGCCACCGAGCAGTCGTCCCCGCGCCCGCGGGGGTTGCTCCCTGTCGAGGGCCTCGACTGCGTCTTTGAGGGGGTCGTCCCCGCGCCCGCGGGGGTTGCTCGCCTGTGGAC
>JNWL01000155.1 GCA_000716465.1 Streptomyces bikiniensis | reverse complement strand
AGCCGGAGGTGAAGATGACGTAGGCCAGGTCGTCGGCGGCGCCCAGGGCGGGGGCGAGTTCGGTGTCGGCCGTTCCGTTCCAGGCGACGACGGCCGGGGCGCTCGATGCGGCGCCGAGCAGTTCGGCGGCGGTTGTGCCCAGTCCCGGTCCGACGTACAGGGCGTCGGGTCGGGAGTCGTCCAGGAGGGAGGCGGTGCGGGTCAGGGGTGCGCGTAGGTCGAGGGGGACCCAGGC
>JNWL01000154.1 GCA_000716465.1 Streptomyces bikiniensis | reverse complement strand
AGCCGGAGGTGAAGATGACGTAGGCCAGGTCGTCGGCGGCGCCCAGGGCGGGGGCGAGTTCGGTGTCGGCCGTTCCGTTCCAGGCGACGACGGCCGGGGTGCTCGATGCGGCGCCGAGCAGTTCGGCGGCGGTCGCGCCCAGTCCCGGTCCGACGTACAGGGCGTCGGGTCGGGAGTCGTCCAGGAGGGAGGCGGTGCGGGTCAGGGGTGCGCGTAGGTCGAGGGGGACCCAGGC
>JNWL01000153.1 GCA_000716465.1 Streptomyces bikiniensis | reverse complement strand
CCCACAGGGTCCCCCCTGCAGTACCATCGGCGCTGAAAGGCTTAGCTTCCGGGTTCGGAATGTAACCGGGCGTTTCCCTAACGCTATGACCACCGAAACTCTATGAAACTGTACGAACTCAACCGGCAAGGGAGTTCGTTGTTTCAGAACTAACACAGTGGACGCGAGCAACTGAGGACAAGCCCTCGGCCTATTAGTACCGGTCAGCTCCACCCTTTGCAGGGCTTCCACATCCGGCCTA
>JNWL01000152.1 GCA_000716465.1 Streptomyces bikiniensis | reverse complement strand
CGAGCAGAAGGCCATGGTGGACAAGGCGGTCGGCGCCGTCGAGAAGCGGGACAAGCCGCTCAAGGTGATGTGGTTCTACTCCACCTACGAGGGCACCCCCTGGGCGGCCGGGCCCGGTGGTCTGCCGCAGCACATCTCCAAGCTGGCCGGGGTGGAGAACATCTTCGCCGACGCCAAGACGAAGTGGGCCGAGGTGAGTTGGGACGAGGTCGCCGCGCGGAACCCCGATGTCATCATCCTGGCCGA
>JNWL01000151.1 GCA_000716465.1 Streptomyces bikiniensis | reverse complement strand
CGAGCAGAAGGCCATGGTGGACAAGGCGGTCGGCGCCGTCGAGAAGCGGGACAAGCCGCTCAAGGTGATGTGGTTCTACTCCACCTACGAGGGCACCCCGTGGGCGGCCGGTCCCGGTGGTCTGCCGCAGCACATCTCCAAGCTGGTCGGGGTGGAGAACATCTTCGCCGACGCCAAGACGAAGTGGGCCGAGGTGAGTTGGGACGAGGTCGCCGCGCGGAACCCCGATGTCATCATCCTGGCCGA
>JNWL01000150.1 GCA_000716465.1 Streptomyces bikiniensis | reverse complement strand
GTACCCGCACATCAAGGTCCTGTGGTCCTTCGGCGGCTGGACCTGGTCCGGCGGCTTCGGCCAGGCCGTGCAGAACCCGGCCGCCTTCGCCCAGTCCTGCTACGACCTGGTCGAGGACCCGCGCTGGGCCGACGTCTTCGACGGCATCGACCTGGACTGGGAGTACCCCAACGCCTGCGGCCTGACCTGCGACACCAGCGGCCCGGCCTCCTTCAAGAACATGATGCAGGCCATGCGCGCCAAGTTCGGC
>JNWL01000149.1 GCA_000716465.1 Streptomyces bikiniensis | reverse complement strand
CCTACACCCTTACCCCGGGACAACCACCGCCCGGGCTGGACTACCTTCCTGCGTCACCCCATCGCTTACCTACTACAAGTCTGGTTCGTCGGCTCCACCACTCCCCTTTGCCCGAAGGCTCCGGGGCGGCTTCACGGACTTAGCATCGCCTGATTCGATATTGGGCGTTTCAAAGCGGGTACCGGAATATCAACCGGTTGTCCATCGACTACGCCTGTCGGCCTCGCCTTAGGTCCCGACTTACCCTGGGCAG
>JNWL01000148.1 GCA_000716465.1 Streptomyces bikiniensis | reverse complement strand
GAAGTCCAGCTTGTAGCCGTTCCAGTGGGAGTACGTGCCGCCCGCGTGCCCGGTCTCGGTGCCGCCGGTGATGTTGAGGGCGCAGCCGCTGGCGCTCCTGAGGGTCTGGGCGCCCTGGGCGGTGGCGAGGTTGAGCTGGTCGAAGGACGTGCAGGTCGGGACGTTGCGGTCGGAGCAGCCGCCGGACGAGGACCAGGTGATCCCGGAGGACCGGAACATCGAGGTCGCGGTGGCGTGGCTGATCTTGGTGACCGCGTG
>JNWL01000147.1 GCA_000716465.1 Streptomyces bikiniensis | reverse complement strand
CGGGGGGCTCCGTCTCGTACGCCGAACTGGTCTCCCTGGCCTCGGCGGTGAGCCGCCGTCTGACCGCCGCCGGGGTCCGTCCCGGCGCTCGGGTGGCGATGCTCTGCGAGCCCGGCATCCCCTTCGTCACCGGCATCCTCGGCGTCCTCGGCGCCGGAGCCGCCTGGGTCCCCCTCGACCTACGCGCACCCCTGACCCGCACCGCCTCCCTCCTGGACGACTCCCGACCCGACGCCCTGTACGTCGGACCGGGACTGGGC
>JNWL01000146.1 GCA_000716465.1 Streptomyces bikiniensis | reverse complement strand
ACGCGGATTTGCCTACGTGACGTCCTACACCCTTACCCCGGGACAACCACCGCCCGGGCTGGACTACCTTCCTGCGTCACCCCATCGCTTACCTACTACCACCTTGGGTCAGCGGCTCCACCACTCCCCTTTGCCCGAAGGCTCCGGGGCGGCTTCACGGCCTTAGCATTAATGGGCTCGATATTGGGCGTTTCAAAGCGGGTACCGGAATATCAACCGGTTGTCCATCGACTACGCCTGTCGGCCTCGCCTTAGGTCCCGACTTACCCTGGGCAG
>JNWL01000145.1 GCA_000716465.1 Streptomyces bikiniensis | reverse complement strand
AGGCGTCCGTGGTGGACGGTGGCGGCGGCGTCGGTGATGCCGGGCAGGCGGCGCAGGGCGGTTTCGACCTCGCCGAGTTCGATGCGGTGGCCGCGGATCTTGACCTGGTGGTCGGTGCGTTCCAGGAACTCCAGTTGTCCGTCGGGGCGTTGGCGGACGCGGTCGCCGGTGCGGTACATGCGGGTGCCGGGGGTGGTGGCGTACGGGTCGGCCATGAAGGTGACGGCGGTCTTGGCGGGGTCGTCCAGGTAGCCCCGGCCGACGCCCGTGCCCGCGACGTACAG
>JNWL01000144.1 GCA_000716465.1 Streptomyces bikiniensis | reverse complement strand
CGATGCGGCGCCGTCCGTCGGTGACCATCTCCCGCAGGGTGTCGGTGAGGTAGGGCGCCCAGTTGCGGTTGCCCCAGTAGACCGGCAGGTCCAGGCCGGTCTGCGCGAAGTCCTTCCGCAGCGCTTCGAGGAGCGCGCGGTTGTGGTCGTTGATCGGGGAGACGCCGCCGAACAGGAAGTAGTGCTGTCCCACCTCCTTGAGCCGTTCCTTCGGGATGCCGCGGCCGCGCGTCACGTTCTCCAGGAACGGGACCACGTCGTCCGGGCCCTCGGGACCGCCGAAGG
>JNWL01000143.1 GCA_000716465.1 Streptomyces bikiniensis | reverse complement strand
CGATGCGGCGCCGTCCGTCGGTGACCATCTCCCGCAGGGTGTCGGTGAGGTAGGGCGCCCAGTTGCGGTTGCCCCAGTAGACCGGCAGGTCCAGGCCGGCCCGCGCGAAGTCCTTCCGCAGCGCTTCGAGGAGCGCGCGGTTGTGGTCGTTGATCGGGGAGACGCCGCCGAACAGGAAGTAGTGCCGTCCCACCTCCTTGAGCCGTTCCTTCGGGATGCCGCGGCCGCGCGTCACGTTCTCCAGGAACGGGACCACGTCGTCCGGGCCCTCGGGACCGCCGAAGG
>JNWL01000142.1 GCA_000716465.1 Streptomyces bikiniensis | reverse complement strand
GTAGTAGGTAAGCGATGGGGTGACGCAGGAAGGTAGTCCAGCCCGGGCGGTGGTTGTCCCGGGGTAAGGGTGTAGGACGTCACGTAGGCAAATCCGCGTGACACATAGTCTGAGACCTGATGCCGAGCCGATTGTGGTGAAGTGGATGATCCTATGCTGTCGAGAAAAGCCTCTAGCGAGTTTCATGGCGGCCCGTACCCTAAACCGACTCAGGTGGTCAGGTAGAGAATACCGAGGCGTTCGGGTGAACTATGGTTAAGGAACTCGGCAAAATGCCCCCGTAACTT
>JNWL01000141.1 GCA_000716465.1 Streptomyces bikiniensis | reverse complement strand
GTGCCGTCGAGGATGGCGAACGCCTTCGCCCGGACCGTCCGCACCGCCTCGGCCAGGGATGGGGCGAGGGCGGCCAGGGCCTCGACGGCTTCACGTATGGAGCGGTAGACGGTCGCGATCCCGATGTCGAACCCGGCAGCGAGCTGGGCGTAGGTGTCACCGCACCGTAGATGGACCAGGACGAGCAGTGCCTGACGTGCGGGGGGGGGTGCCCCTATGTAGTTCGTCAAGGTGGAGGGTTAGCTTGCTGGTGATGTCAGCTGGGGAAGGGGATGCGGTGGGGGCGTCGAGTGGAGGGC
>JNWL01000140.1 GCA_000716465.1 Streptomyces bikiniensis | reverse complement strand
GGTGGAGCCGACGAACCAGACTTGTAGTAGGTAAGCGATGGGGTGACGCAGGAAGGTAGTCCAGCCCGGGCGGTGGTTGTCCCGGGGTAAGGGTGTAGGCCGTGTGATAGGCAAATCCGTCACACATTAAGGCTGAGACCTGATGCCGAGCCGATTGTGGTGAAGTGGATGATCCTATGCTGTCGAGAAAAGCCTCTAGCGAGTTTCATGACGGCCCGTACCCTAAACCGACTCAGGTGGTCAGGTAGAGAATACCGAGGCGTTCGGGTGAACTATGGTTAAGGAACTCGGCAAAATGCCCCCGTAACTT
>JNWL01000139.1 GCA_000716465.1 Streptomyces bikiniensis | reverse complement strand
GCGGGTGGGGTCGGGCGGGAGGATCGCCGGTGGGGTGGGGTTGCTGTCCCAGACGCTGACCTCGATCGCCCCGTCGGCGGCGTCGAGGGCGAGCAGGCTCGCGCCGGGGGCGTACTTGTCGGCGTTGGTCAGCAGCTCGCTGACCACGAGCTGGACGACGTCCGTCGTGGACTCGCGGACCGGCAGGCCGTGGACGGCCCGGACGTCGGCGATGAAGCGGTGGGCGAGGTCGCGGGCGGCTGCGATGTCCAGGCTGCCCTGGAAGACCCCGGACACCGAAAGGGCCGCCTCCCGGCCCGCTCGCCGGTCTGC
>JNWL01000138.1 GCA_000716465.1 Streptomyces bikiniensis | reverse complement strand
GCGGGTGGGGTCGGGCGGGAGGATCGCCGGTGGGGTGGGGTTGCTGTCCCAGACGCTGACCTCGATCGCCCCGTCGGCGGCGTCGAGGGCGAGCAGGCTTGCGCCGGGGGCGTACTTGTCGGCGTTGGTCAGCAGTTCGCTGACCACGAGCTGGACGACGTCCGTCGTGGACTCGCGGACCGGCAGGCCGTGGACGGCCCGGACGTCGGCGAGGAAGCGGTGGGCGAGGTCGCGGGCGGCTGCGATGTCCAGGCTGCCCTGGAAGACCCCGGACACCGAAAGGGCCGCCTCCCGGCCCGCTCGCCGGTCTGC
>JNWL01000137.1 GCA_000716465.1 Streptomyces bikiniensis | reverse complement strand
CTCCAGCCACACCACCTTCCCCACCGCCCCCGGCCCCCTGGCCTCGTACCCCCACGCCCCCGCCAACCTGTCCAGCACCATCAACCCGTGCCCACCGGGCAACGCGGGCGAACGCGGCCCACGCGGCCGGGGCGGCTCAGGACTGGCATCGGAGACCTCCACCCGCAACCCCTCCCGCCCGCGCCGCAGAACGAACTCCTCAGGGCCCCCGGCGTGCAGACAGGCATTGGTCACCACCTCCGACACCAACAGCAGCACGTCCTCGACCCGCTCCTCCCCCGCCTCGCTCCCCGCCGGAATCCACCCCCAGTCCGCCAACGCCTCCGCCGTGAAGTCCCGGCA
>JNWL01000136.1 GCA_000716465.1 Streptomyces bikiniensis | reverse complement strand
TGCGGCTGGATCACCTCCTTTCTAAGGAGCACAGCACCGATTGCGAGCAAACGTCTCGCACGGTCAGCTCATGGGTGGAACGTTGATTAGTTGGCACAGTCGGTATCCGAAAAACCGTTAGTACTGCTTCGGCGTGGAACACGGGATTTGAGGATCGGACTGTGCCTGGCACGTTGTTGGGTGTCTGAGGGTACGGCCGTATGGTCGTCCTTCAAGGATGCCGGCCCCAGTGAACCTGATCGTTCTGGTCAGGGTGGTGGGTGGCTGGTCGTTGTTTGAGAACTACACAGTGGACGCGAGCATCTGTGGCCAAGTTTTTAAGGGCGCACGGTGGATGCCTTGGCA
>JNWL01000135.1 GCA_000716465.1 Streptomyces bikiniensis | reverse complement strand
TGCCAAGGCATCCACCGTGCGCCCTTAAAAACTTGGCCACAGATGCTCGCGTCCACTGTGTAGTTCTCAAACAACGACCAGCCACCCACCACCCTGACCCATACAGGCCAGGTTCACTGGGGCCGGCATCCGTGAAGGACGACCAGACGGCCGTACCCTCAGACACCCAACAACGTGCCAGGCACAGTGACTTGAAGAAGATCCGTGTTCCACGCCGAAGCAGTACTAACGGGTTCCTTGCTCGTCCCTGTGCCAACTAATCAACGTTCCACCCATGAGCTGACCGTGCGAGACGTTTGCTCGCAATCGGTGCTGTGCTCCTTAGAAAGGAGGTGATCCAGCCGCA
>JNWL01000134.1 GCA_000716465.1 Streptomyces bikiniensis | reverse complement strand
GAGGACGGACGTGCCGCCCTTCGGCTGGGGGCGGGTGGCGGGCCGGTAGTGGGGGAGCGCGACGGGGGCGGGGGACGGAGGCACCGGCCGCGCGGAGGCCGGGGGCGGGGGCGGGGGAGCGGCGGCGGACGTCGGCTCGGGTGCCGGCGTGCGCTCCGGCACCTGCGTGGCGGGCGGCGCGGGGCGCGGTGCCGGCGGCTTGCGTACGGGCGGGGGTGTGGGCCGTACGGGAGGAGGAGGCGGCGTCGTCGCGGGCGGCGGCACCGTGGGGACGGGCACCGGGGGCGGCGTCGGGACGGGCGCGGGCGGCTTCGGGGAGGGCCGGGGCGGCGTGGGTGCGGGGGTGGGAGT
>JNWL01000133.1 GCA_000716465.1 Streptomyces bikiniensis | reverse complement strand
GACGGTGAGCGGGCAGTCGTACGGGCGGTTCGGTCCGGGCGAGGTGTTCCTGCAGTGCTCGCCGGTGTCGTGGGACGCGTTCAGCCTGGAGTTCTGGGGCGCCCTGCTGCACGGGGGGACCACGGTCCTCCAGCCGGGGCAGCGGCCCGAACCGGCGTTGATCAGCGAGCTGTCGCGGCGCCACGGCGTCACGATGCTCCAGTTGTCCGCCAGCCTCTTCAACTTCCTCGTCGACGAGCATCCGGAGGCCTTCGAGCCGGTCACCGTCGCCTTCACCGGCGGCGAGGCCGCCTCGGCCGCCCACGTCCAGAAGCTGCAGGCGCAGCGGCCCGGGATCACCGTGGTCAACGGGTAC
>JNWL01000132.1 GCA_000716465.1 Streptomyces bikiniensis | reverse complement strand
AGCCGGGCCATGAGGGCGTGCTCGACGAGGGTGATGAGCGCGCTCTTGGCGTCGGCGCGGTGGCGGGCGTCGGTGGTGATGATGGGGGTGTCGGGGCCGATCTGGAGGGCCTCGCGGACTTCCTCGGGCTGGTAGGGCTGGTTGCCGTCGAAGCCGTTGAGGGCGATGACGAAGGGGAGGCCCGAGTTCTCGAAGTAGTCGACGGCCGGGAAGCAGTCGGCGAGCCGGCGGGTGTCCACGAGGACGACGGCGCCGATGGCGCCGCGGACGAGGTCGTCCCACATGAACCAGAAGCGGTCCTGGCCCGGCGTACCGAACAGGTACAGGATCAGGTCCTGGTCCAGGGTGATGCGGCCGAAGTCCATGGCGACGGTCGTCGTCGTCTTG
>JNWL01000131.1 GCA_000716465.1 Streptomyces bikiniensis | reverse complement strand
CGTCGTCAGACTCGCCCAGGGCTTCACCGTCCACCGCACGCCCCTCGGCAAGAGGATCACCGCCACCATCGCCCTGACCGACGACCCCCTGACCGGTGGCCTGTAAGGACTTTCAAGCGGTCATCCGGGTGCCGCCGGCATCACGGCCGAGCGGGCGTGCGGGCGTGCGGGCATGTGGGTGTGCGGGCTCCTTCGGGCGCCGAGGGCCGAAGCGGGCGCCGGGCCCGGCCCTTACGCCGGGTTCGGCGCCTCGGACAGGGCGAGGCGGGCGATGACGCGCTTGCCGACCGGCTCCCGCTCCACGAACAGCTTCTCGGCGACCTTCCTGATGATCTCCAGGCCGTGATGGCCCACCCTGCCGGGATCCGCGCCGCGCACCACCGGAACGGCCGGGTCGCTGTCCCACACCACGACGTCCACACCGT
>JNWL01000130.1 GCA_000716465.1 Streptomyces bikiniensis | reverse complement strand
CCCGGTGGGCACGGGTTGATGGTGCTGGACAGGTTGGCGGGGGCGTGGGGGTACGAGGCCAGGGGGCCGGGGGCGGTGGGGAAGGTGGTGTGGCTGGAGATCAGCCTGCCGCCCGGCCGGACGCCGGAGCCTCCTCCAGCAGGGCGGCTCTGAGGTCGCCGAGGATGCGGGTGAGCAGCCGGGACACCTGCATCTGGGAGAGTCCGATCCGCCGGCCGATCTCGGCCTGGGTCAGCTCCTCCCCGAAGCGGAGTTCGAGGATGTGCCGGTCGCGCTCGTCCAGCCGGTCCAGCAGCGGCCGCAGCGCGGCCAGGGACTCGATCAGCTCGTAGGCGGGCTCCGTGGTCGCCAGGTGCCGGGGAGCGGCACCCGAGGTCTCCTCGTCTTCTCCCGCTGGGGTGTCGAGGGAGCGGGTGGCGTATCCGTGGGCGGCGAGCTGGCCCTCGGCGATCTCTTCCTCGGTGAGGTGGAGGTGGTGGGCGAGTTCGGTGCGG
>JNWL01000129.1 GCA_000716465.1 Streptomyces bikiniensis | reverse complement strand
CGTCGGGAATCCGGGGGCTTCGATGCGCCGGGCCGCTCTGGACGGACTGCCCGAGCTCACCCGCCCCACCACCGTCTCCACCGACGACGCCCAACCCCTCTCCGCCGCCCTCCTCACCCGCCTGGCCGCACTCGAGGAGGGCACCCCCGAACACGCCTACGTCCGCAACACCCTGGTCGAACTCAACCTCAGCCTCGTCAAGTTCGCCGCCCGCCGCTTCCGCAACCGCGCCGAACCCACCGAAGACATCGTCCAGGTCGGCACCATCGGACTCATCAAAGCCATCAACCGCTTCGACCCCCACCGCGCCGTCGACTTCTCCGCCTTCGCCCTGCCCACCATCGTCGGCGAAATGAAACGCTTCTTCCGCGACACCAGCTGGGCCGTCCGCGTCCCCCGACGCCTCCAGGAACTCCGCATCGACCTCGCCAAAACCGCCGACCACCTCGAACAACACCTCGGCCGCCGCCCCACCCGCACCGAACTCGCCCACCACCTCCACCTCACCGAGGAAGAGATCGCCGAGGGCCAGCTCGCCGCCCACGGATACGCCACCCGCTCCCTCGACACCCC
>JNWL01000128.1 GCA_000716465.1 Streptomyces bikiniensis | reverse complement strand
CCGCACCGAACTCGCCCACCACCTCCACCTCACCGAGGAAGAGATCGCCGAGGGCCAGCTCGCCGCCCACGGATACGCCACCCGCTCCCTCGACACCCCCACAAGCGACGACGGCGGCGCGTCCGGCGCGAGGCCCCGGCACCTGGCGACCACCGAACCCGCCTACGAGCTGATCGAGTCCCTCACCGCGCTCCGTCCCCTGCTCGACCGGCTGGACGAGCGCGACCAGCACATCCTCGAACTCCGCTTCGGGGAGGAGCTGACCCAGGCCGAGATCGGCCGGCGGATCGGACTCTCCCAGATGCACGTCTCCCGGCTGCTCACCCGCATCCTCGGCGACCTCAGAGAGGGCCTCAACGACGACAGCCCTCCCGTAGACGGTCCCCCGGACGGAGCCGCAGACGGAACCGTGGACGACCTCCCGGGCGGAGCCACGGAGGAAGCCACCGGCGGGCCCGCCGACAGGGCTACGGGCGGGACGGCAGGCTGACCTCCAGCCACACCACCTTCCCCACCGCCCCCGGCCCCCTGGCCTCGTACCCCCACGCCCCCGCCAACCTGTCCAGCACCATCAACCCGTGCCCACCGGG
>JNWL01000127.1 GCA_000716465.1 Streptomyces bikiniensis | reverse complement strand
GAACATCTTCGCCGACGCCAAGACGAAGTGGGCCGAGGTGAGTTGGGACGAGGTCGCCGCGCGGAACCCCGATGTCATCATCCTGGCCGACCTGACCCGGGGCGAACCGAACGACACCGCCAAGGAGAAGATCGCGCTTCTCAAGAAGGACCCGCTCACCAGCAAGCTCGCCGCGGTGAGATCGTCACCGCGTCGCTGTTCGGCAGCGCGAACATCCGGCCCCTGGACGTGGTCTCCACGATCCTCCGGCACATCGGTCTGGGCGGCATCGCCCCCACCCCACCCCTGCCGGGCCTGCTCGACGCCCTGATCTGGGAGTCCCGCTTCCCCCGGGTGCTGCTGGCCGTGGCCATCGGCATGGCCCTCGCGGTCTCGGGCGCGGTCCTGCAGGCGGTCACCAGGAACCCCCTCGCCGACCCCTACCTCCTCGGAGTCTCCTCCGGTGCCTCCACCGGCGCCGTCGCCGTGCTCCTGCTGGGCATCGGCGGAAGCGTCTCCCTGTCGACCGGAGCCTTCGCCGGCGGACTGGTCTCCTTCGGCCTGCTGCTGCTCCTACTCGGCGGAGGGCGCGTCGCCAGCCCCTCCCGCGTGGTGCTGACCGGCGTGCTCGTGTCCCAGTTCTTCGCCGGAGTCACCTCCGTCATCCTCATGGTCAACGGGGACGCCAACTCGACCCGCGGCTTCACCTACTGGCTGCTCGGCACCCTCGGCGGCGCCCGGTGGGAGGGGGTGACCGTCACCGTCCTGATCATCCTGGCCGGGGTCGTCGCC
>JNWL01000126.1 GCA_000716465.1 Streptomyces bikiniensis | reverse complement strand
GAACATCTTCGCCGACGCCAAGACGAAGTGGGCCGAGGTGAGTTGGGACGAGGTCGCCGCGCGGAACCCCGATGTCATCATCCTGGCCGACCTGACCCGAGGCGAACCGAACGACACCGCCAAGGAGAAGATCGAGCTTCTCAAGAAGGACCCGCTCACCAGCAAGCGATCGTCACCGCGTCGCTGTTCGGCAGCGCGAACATCCGGCCCCTGGACGTGGTCTCCACGATCCTCCGGCACATCGGTCTGGGCGGCATCGCCCCCACTCCGCCGCTGCCGGGCCTGCTCGACGCCCTGATCTGGGAGTCCCGCTTCCCCCGGGTGCTCCTGGCCGTGGCCGTCGGCATGGCGCTGGCGGTCTCGGGCGCGGTCCTGCAGGCGGTCACCAGGAACCCCCTGGCCGACCCCTATCTGCTGGGGGTCTCCTCGGGCGCCTCCACGGGAGCGGTCGCCGTGCTCCTGCTGGGGATCGGCGGAGCCGTGTCCCTGTCGACCGGAGCCTTCGCCGGCGGACTGGTCTCCTTCGGCCTGCTCCTGCTCCTGCTCGGCGGGGGGCGCGTCGCCAGTCCTTCCCGCGTGGTGCTGACCGGCGTGCTCGTGTCCCAGTTCTTCGCCGGAGTCACCTCCGTCATCCTCATGGTCAACGGGGACGCCAACTCCACCCGCGGCTTCACCTACTGGCTGCTCGGCACCCTCGGCGGCGCCCGGTGGGAGGGGGTGACCGTCACCGTCCTGATCATCCTGGCCGGGGTCGTCGCC
>JNWL01000125.1 GCA_000716465.1 Streptomyces bikiniensis | reverse complement strand
ACCCGCGGCTTCACCTACTGGCTGCTCGGCACCCTCGGCGGCGCCCGGTGGGAGGGGGTGACCGTCACCGTCCTGATCATCCTGGCCGGGGTCGTCGCCATCCAGTTCTTCGCGCCCGCCCTCGACGCCTTCACCTTCGGGTGGGACTCCGCGACGGCCCTGGGCATCAACGTCACCGCGGCCCGGATCTGGCTGATGGTGCTGACCTCGGTCATCACTGCCGCCGCCGTGGCCGCCTCCGGAGCGATCGGCTTCATCGGACTCCTCATCCCGCACGGCGTCCGCATCGTGACGGGCCCGACGCACCGTTCCCTGCTCCCCCTGTCCGCGATCACCGGCGCCGTCTTCCTCGTCTGGGTCGACGTGTTCGCGCGGACGGCGTTCGCCCCCCACGAACTGCCCGCCGGCGTCATCACCGCCCTCCTCGGCGCGCCCGCGTTCGCGCTGGTCCTGAAGCGTCTGGAGGCCTGATGGGCCGCATCACCACTGCTCGCGGGGCTGCGGAAGCCCGAGACCGGAACCGTCCGTTATGACGACACCAGCCTGAGCGACCTCGGCCGCCGGGTGCTGGCCCGACGGCTCGCCGTCGTCGAGCAGGACGTGGCCGCCCACCACCAGGTCACCGTCCGCCAGGTCGTGGAACTCGGTCGCACCCCGTTCCGCGGCCGCTTCGACGCGCTCACCGAGCGCGACCGGCGGATCGTCGACGAGGCGCTCGAACGG
>JNWL01000124.1 GCA_000716465.1 Streptomyces bikiniensis | reverse complement strand
GACGGTGAGCGGGCAGTCGTACGGGCGGTTCGGTCCGGGCGAGGTGTTCCTGCAGTGCTCGCCGGTGTCGTGGGACGCGTTCAGCCTGGAGTTCTCGCCCACGTCCAGAAGCTGCAGGCGCAGCGGCCCGGGATCACCGTGGTCAACGGGTACGGGCCGGCCGAGTCCATGGGCTTCACCACCACCCACCTCATCGACGACACCGCAGGGTCGCAGGCGGCCGTCCCGATCGGGACACCACTGATGAACAAGGGCGCTTATGTCCTCGACGGCCGACTGAACCTGTGCCCGCCCGGCGTCACCGGCGAGCTGTACCTCGCGGGGGAGGGCCTGGCCCACGGCTACCTCGGACGCCCCGACCTCACGGCGTCCAGGTTCGTGCCCGACCCCTTCGGCCCCGCCGGTGGGCGGCTCTATCGGACCGGTGACCTCGCCCGCTTCGACGCCGGAGGCCGCCTCGTGTACGAGGGCCGGGCCGACGACCAGATCAAGATCCGCGGCTTCCGCGTCGAACCCGGCGAGACCGAGACCGCCCTGCTCACCCACCCCGCCGTCACCCAGGCCGTCGTCACCGTCCACGAGGAACGACTTGCCGCCTACCTGGTGACGGCCGAGGGAACGTCCCCGGACGAGATCCGCCGGTACGTCGCCGATCGCCTCCCCGACCACCTCGTCCCCACCCACGTCACCGTCCTCGACCGGCTGCCGCTCACCCCCAACGGC
>JNWL01000123.1 GCA_000716465.1 Streptomyces bikiniensis | reverse complement strand
GCCGTTGGGGGTGAGCGGCAGCCGGTCGAGGACGGTGACGTGGGTGGGGACGAGGTGGTCGGGGAGGCGATCGGCGACGTACCGGCGGATCTCGTCCGGCGAGGTAGTGCCGCCGGTGACGAGGTAGGCGGCGAGTCGTTCCTCGTGGACGGTGACGACGGCCTGGGTGACGGCGGGGTGGGTGAGCAGGGCGGTTTCGGTCTCGCCGGGTTCGACACGGAAGCCGCGGATCTTGATCTGGTCGTCGGCCCGGCCCTCGTAGACCAGCCGCCCCTCCCGGTCGAAGCGGGCGAGGTCACCGGTCCGGTACAGCCGTCCGCCCTTGCCGCCGAGCAGGTCGGGTACGAAGCGGCTGGCTGTCAGGTCGGAGCGTCCGAGGTAGCCGTGGGCCAGGCCCTCCCCCGCGAGGTACAGCTCGCCGGTGACGCCGGGCGGGCACAGGTTCAGCCAGGGGTCCAGGACGTAGGCGCCCTTGTTGAGGAGCGGGACGCCGATGGGGACGGGAAGGCTCGGATCGACGCCGGGCGCCATGAGGTGGGTGGTGGTGAAGCCCATGGACTCGGCCGGCCCGTACCCGTTGACCACGGTGATCCCGGGCCGCTGCGCCTGCAGCTTCTGGACGTGGGCG
>JNWL01000122.1 GCA_000716465.1 Streptomyces bikiniensis | reverse complement strand
GCCGGGGGTGGTGGCGTACGGGTCGGCCATGAAGGTGACGGCGGTCTTGGCGGGGTCGTCCAGGTAGCCCCGGCCGACGCCCGTGCCCGCGACGTACAGTTCGCCGGCGCTGCCGGGCGGCACCGGCCGCAGCTCCCCGTCCAGCACGTACAGACGGGTGTTGCGGACGGCGTGCCCGATCGGGGCGCGGCTGCCGAGCGGGGTCTCGGGCGTGATGACGGCGTGGGTGACGTCGTCGGAGCACTCGGTCGGCCCGTAGGCGTTGACCAGCGGGACGTGCGGCGCCAGCTCCAGCCACTCCCGCGCCAAGTCGGCGGGGAGCGTCTCGCCCGTCACCATCAGGTGGGTGAGCGGGGCGAGTTCGGGGCGGGCGAGGCCGTTCTTCCAGGAGTCGACGGCGGCGCGCAGCAGCGAGGGGACGAGCTCCAGGACGGTGACGCCGTCGGTCGTGATCCGGCCGAAGAGTTCCTGGGGGTCGGCGGCGGTGTCGCGGTCCACGACGACCAGGCGGCCGCCGGTGATCAGGGGCGAGAGCATCTGCCAGACGGAGATGTCGAAGGTGACGGGGGCGTTGTGGACGACCACGTCGTCCGAGGTCAGGCCGAGGTCGTCGATCTTCGCGAGGAGGTGGTTGACCATGCCGGCGCGGTGCACCATGGCGCCCTTGGGGCGGCCGGTGGAGCCGGAGGTGAAGATGACGTAG
>JNWL01000121.1 GCA_000716465.1 Streptomyces bikiniensis | reverse complement strand
CTACGTCATCTTCACCTCCGGCTCCACCGGCCGCCCCAAGGGCGCCATGGTGCACCGCGCCGGCATGGTCAACCACCTCCTCGCGAAGATCGACGACCTGGAGCTCACGGCCGGCGACGTGGTCGTCCACAACGCCCCCGTCACCTTCGACATCTCCGTCTGGCAGATGCTCTCCCCGCTCATCACCGGCGGCCGCCTGGTCGTCGTGGACCGCGACACCGCCGCCGACCCCCAGGAGCTCTTCGGCCGGATCGCGACCGACGGCGTCACCGTCCTGGAGCTCGTCCCCTCGCTGCTGCGCGCCGCCGTCGACGCGTGGGAGGCGGGCACCCCCCGGCCCTCCCTGGACGGGCTGCGCGCGCTGATGGTCACCGGCGAGACGCTCCCCGCCGACCTCGCGGTCGCCTGGGGCGCGCTCGAACCCGGCATCCCGCTGTTCAACGCCTACGGGCCGACCGAGTGCTCCGACGACGTCACCCACGCGGTCATCCGCGCGGGCGACGCCATCGGCGCCCGCGCGCCGATCGGGCACCCGGTCCGCAACACCCGTCTGTACGTCCTCGACGCCGCGCTCCAGCCGGTGCCGCCCGGCAGCGCCGGCGAGCTGTACGTCGCGGGCACGGGCGTCGGCCGGGGCTACCTGGACGACCCCGCCAAGACCGCCGTCACCTTCATGGCCGACCCGTACGCCACCACCCCCGGC
>JNWL01000120.1 GCA_000716465.1 Streptomyces bikiniensis | reverse complement strand
GCTCAATGATTGACGTGTGTGAGGGGTCGGGGGCTTGGTCGGGTTGCCGGTCGGCCGCGGGTGAGTCGGTGGACCATGATGCCGATCACGGCCCAGCGGATCATGGTCTCGGAGTGTGCCGGCTGCTGCTCGTAGTCGCGGGCGAGGCGGCGGTGTGCGGCGATCCACGGCAGTGAGCCTTTTCCAACCTCACGCTGATGCGTGGTGAAGGACGAGGACGGCCTTCACCACGTCGGTGATTCGGTTGGTGCTGCAGCGGAGCTTCCGCAGGAGACGCCAGCCCTTGATGGTGGCCACGGCCCGCTCGCCGTGGCAGCGGATCTTGACGTGGGTGGTGTTGTGGCGACGCTTCTATCTCTTGAGGCCGCGGCCCCGAAACGGTACACGGACAGGTCCGCCGGCGCCTTGATATGCCTTGCCCGTCCAGCATTTGAGTTCCGCATCGGCGAGGGCTTCGATGATGCCGTGCTGCCGCGCGGCGGTCGGGTCGTGAGTCGAGCCGGGCAGGGCTGGCGAGGCCCAGAGCAGACGGCCGAACGGATCGGTGAGGACCTGGACGTTCATGCCGTGGCGTTTGTGTTTCCCGGAGTAGTACGGGGTGTCGGCGGCGATGCGATCGATCGGCAACAGGGTGCCGTCGAGGATGGCGAACGCCTTCGCCCGGACCGTCCGCACCGCCTCGGCCAGGGATGGGGCGAGGGCGGCCAGGGCCTCGACGGCTTCACGTATG
>JNWL01000119.1 GCA_000716465.1 Streptomyces bikiniensis | reverse complement strand
CGTGGGCACCGCTCATGCGGCGGCCGTCACCGTCACCAACGCCGTCCAGTTCACCGATTCGCAGGGTGATCCCGTCCACGCCCACGGTGGCGGGGTCGTGAAGGTCGGCACGTACTACTACTGGTTCGGTGAGAACCGCAATGCCGACAACAGCTTCAAGTACGTCTCCGCCTACCGCTCCACCGACCTGAAGACCTGGGAGTTCCGCAACCACGTCCTCACCGCGAGCAGTCACCCCGAGCTCGCGGGGGCGAACATCGAGCGGCCGAAGGTGATGTACAACGCCTCGACCGGCCGGTTCGTGATGTGGATGTACAAGGAGGGCAGTGCGACCGACTACTCCGAGGCCCGTGCCGCGGTCGCCGTCTCGGACACCGTCGACGGCGACTACTCCTGGCAGGGCAGCTTCCGGCCGCTCGGCCACATGTCCCGGGACATCACCACGTTCGTCGACACCGACGGCACCGGCTACATGATCTCCGCGGCCAACGAGAACGCCGACCTGCACGTCTACCGCCTGACCCCGGACTACACCGGCATCGACGCCCAGGTGAAGAAGCTGTGGCCCGGCCAGTGGCGCGAGGCCCCGGCGATGTTCAAGCGCAACGGCGTCTACTTCCTGCTCACCTCGGGCGCCACGGGCTGGGCCCCCAACCAGCAGAAGTACGCCACGGCGACCAGCGTCACCGGCACCTGGAGCGGCCTCAAGGACATCGGCAACTCGACCACCTAC
>JNWL01000118.1 GCA_000716465.1 Streptomyces bikiniensis | reverse complement strand
CCCCGTTCGGTGGCGGCTCGTTCCAGGAGGAGGTCGCGGACGGCGGCGGCGAAGCGCGGGTCGGAGCCGACGGTGGCCGAGCGCCGGACGGGCAGGCCGAGTTCGGCCGCCTTGGCCATGGCTTCGGTGTCGAGGTCGTAGAGGACCTCCATGTGGTCGGAGACGAAGCCGATGGGGACCATGACGGCCGCGGGCGCTCCGGCGCCGTGCAGTTCTTCCAGGTGGTCGCAGATGTCGGGCTCCAGCCACGGGACGTGCGGGGCGCCGCTGCGGGACTGGTAGACGAGCTTCCAGGGGTGGTCGGTGCCGGTTTGCTCGCGGACGGCGTCGGCGATCGTGCGCGCCGCGTCGAGGTGCTGGCGCACGTAGGCCCCGCCCTTGCCGTGTTCGGCGGCCGGTCCGGAGGTGTCGGCGGCGGAGTCGGGGATGGAGTGGGTGGTGAAGGCCAGGTGGGCGCCGTCGCGCACGGCGGGGTCGAGGTCGGCCAGGCAGGCCAGGACGCCCTCGGTCATGGGCTGGAGGAAGCCGGGGTGGTTGAAGTAGTGCCGGAGCTTGTCGACGCGGGGCGGCGCGAGTCCCTCGGCCTCCAGGGTGGCGAGCGCGTCGGCGAGGTTCTCGCGGTACTGGCGGCAGCCGGAGTACGAGGCGTAGGCGCTGGTGGTGAGCACGGCGATGCGGCGCCGTCCGTCGGTGACCATCTCCCGCAGGGTGTCGGTGAGGTAGGGCGCCCAGTTGCGGTTGCCCCAGTAGACCGGCAGGTCCAGGCCGG
>JNWL01000117.1 GCA_000716465.1 Streptomyces bikiniensis | reverse complement strand
TGCCTGATGAGCTGTGGGAACGCATCGCTCCGCTGCTGCCGCCCCGCCCGCCGCGGCGGCATCGGTATCCCGGACGCCTGCCGGCGGACGACCGTGCGGCCCTGCGGGGCATCGTCTACGTGCTGCGCAAGAACGTCAGCTGGAGGGACGTGCCCGCCGAGCGGACCGGATGCAGCGGGGTGACGGCCTGGCGGCGGCTGCGGGACTGGACCGAGGCCGGTGTCTGGCCCCGCCTGCACGAAGTGCTCCTGGCCGAACTACGCAAAGCCGGTCTGCTGGACATGGACGACGCCGCGATCGACGGCTCGCACATCCGGGCCCTGAAAGGGGGGCTCACACCGGACCTTCGCCGGTCGACCGCGCCCGGCCGGGCAGCAAGCACCACCTGATCGTCGACCGACACGGAACCCCTCTCGCCGTCACTCTGACCGGCGGAAACAGGCACGACGTCACCCAGCTGACGCCACTGCTGGACTCGATCCCCCGTATCCGCGGCCTGGTCGGCCGGCCGCGTCACCGGCCACGACGGCTGTTCGCCGACCGCGGCTACGACTACGACAAGTACCGCCGCATCCTGCGGGCTCGGGGCATCACCCCGAAGATCGCCCGTCGAGGTGTCCCGCACGGCTCGGGGCTGGGCAAAACGCGCTGGGTCGTGGAGCGGACCTTCGCCTGGCTCCACCAGTTCAAACGCCTGCGGATCCGCTACGAGATACGCGCAGATCTCCACCTCGGCCTGCTTCAACTCGCCTGCAGCATCATCTGCTTGCGACGCCTACGAACCTCATTCTGAAACGATCAGT
>JNWL01000116.1 GCA_000716465.1 Streptomyces bikiniensis | reverse complement strand
GGTTACGGGAGGTTGCGGGCCATGACGATGCGCTGGACCTGGTTGGTGCCTTCGTAGATCTGGGTGATCTTGGCGTCGCGCATCATGCGTTCGACGGGGTAGTCGCGGGTGTAGCCGTAGCCGCCCAGGAGCTGGACGGCGTCGGTGGTGACCTCCATGGCGACGTCGGAGGCGAAGCACTTGGCCGCGGCGCCGAAGAAGGTCAGAGCCTCCTTTTCACCTCCGGCGGCAACGCGCTCGCTCTTGGCCGCGGCGGCGTAGGTGAGCTGGCGGGCGGCTTCGAGCTTCATGGCCATGTCGGCGAGCATGAACTGCACGCCCTGGAAGTCGGCGATGGGCTTGCCGAACTGCTTGCGCTCGGTGACGTAGCCCTTGGCGTAGTCCAGGGCGCCCTGGGCGATGCCGATGGCCTGGGCGGCGATGGTGATGCGGGTGTGGTCCAGGGTCTTCATGGCGGTGGCGAACCCGGTGCCCTCCGCGCCGATCATGCGGTCGGCGGGGACGCGGACGTTGTCGAGGTAGACCTCGCGGGTGGGCGAGCCCTTGATGCCCAGCTTCTTCTCCGGCGCGCCGAAGGAGACGCCCTCGTCGTCCTTGTCGACCACGAACGCGCTGATGCCCCTGGAGCGCTTGTCGGGGTCGGTGACGGCCATCACCGTGTAGTACTGCGACACCCCGGCCTTCAGCTCCTCCGAGCCGGACAGGATCACCGGCAGCGAGCCCAGCTTGTTGACCGCCGGGATCAGCGAGGAGGAGCCGCACACCCGGGCGACCTCCTCGATCACGATCACCGTCGCCAGCGCGTCCGCCCCCGCACCCCCGTAGGCCTCGGGCACGTGCACCGCGTGCAGGTCGTTGGCGACCAGCGCGTCCAGGGCCTCCTGCGGGAACCGCCCCTCCTCGTCCACCGCCGCCGCGAACGGCGCGATCTTCGCCTCCGCCAGCGCACGCACCGACTCCCGGAGCATGTCGTGCTCCTCCGAAGGACGGTACAGATCGAA
>JNWL01000115.1 GCA_000716465.1 Streptomyces bikiniensis | reverse complement strand
CCCACGCACGGCGCCCGGGACTTCCCCGAACCACAATGCGGCCCGGCCCCCGGCCCCCGCAGCCGGATCGTGACATATTCCACAGGCAGGTGTAGTGCGCGCTGGCGGCGCGCGCTCCCGTTGCGGGGCAGGCGTGGCACGGGCGGGAGGCCGGGGAGAGCGGCCGCGACCCCTGCCGGGTCGCCGGAGGCCTTCCGTCCTGCTCCGCCTGACCCTTCGTCCGAAGGGATTCACTACGATGTCCGCACCCGCCGCCCCGCCCCGCGCGTACGGTGGCAGGACCATGTCCCTGTTGGAGGTGCCGATGAGCGCGCAGCCCGACCACCACGCTCCCGTCCCGCCGTCCGCGCCCGCCCCCGGCGCCCCGGCCGAGCTCCTCGCCCAGCTGCGCGCCGACGAGCGCGCGCCGCAGTGGGTGCCGGCCTTCGAGCGGGAGTGGGCGGCCGCGTTGGAGGAGTCGCGCCGCACCTTCTCTCTCGCCCCTCTGTACGAGGTCGTCCAGGACTGGCAGGGCCGCCTCGCCTCCGCCCCGGCGGTCGACGCGTTCGTCGCCTCCGGCTACGACGACAGCCAGTTCATCGACATGGCGCAGCTCCGCGGGCGGCGCCGGTGACCGACCAGCCCTACGCGGTCCGCTTCTCCGCCCCGGCCGCGAAGGTCCTCGACACCCTGCCCGAGTACATCGAAGACATGGTGTGGGACGTCCTGGACGCCGCCGCCGACGCCCCGTGGGGCTTTCGCCAGTGGAACGAGAACGACCCCGAGGGCGAGGACATACGCCACGCCTCCATCGGCCAGCTCTCCCTCACCTACTGGGTCAACCGCCCCCTGCGCCGCCTGTCCGTCCTCACCATCACCTGGCTCGGATAGCCGCCCTGGCGAAAC
>JNWL01000114.1 GCA_000716465.1 Streptomyces bikiniensis | reverse complement strand
TGAGCGTTTTTCATCCTCGGTCTGAGCTGGCCAGATGCAGGGTGAGGACGGCTTGAACGAGGGCGGTGATGCGTGTGGTGGAACACCGCAGCTTCCGCAGCAGTCGCCAGCTCTTGAGGGTGGCCATGGCCTGCTCCCCGACGGCGCGGATGCGGGCGTGGGCGACGTTCACGGCCCGCTGGCCGGCGGAGAGGTTCACCCAGCGCCCCCGGAAGGGCACCCGGACCGTGCCGCCGGCACCTTGGTAGCCCTTGTCGGCCCAGCAGTTGATCTGGGCTTCGGTGACGGCGTCGATGATCCCGTGGGTGCGGGCGGCGCGGATGTCGTGGACCGCGCCGGGCAGCGCCGGCGAGGCCCACAGCAGTCGGCCGAAGGGGTCGGTGAGGACCTGGATGTTCATGCCGTGCTTCTTGTGCTTGCCGCTGTAGAAGGGCCGGTCGGCGGCGATGCGGTCGATGGGCAGCAGGGTGCCGTCGAGGATCACGTACGCCTTGGTCGCGGCCGTCTGCAGCGCCTGCTCCAAGGTGGGTGCCAAGGCGGCAAGGACCTGAACGGCCTCGGCGATGTAGCGGTAGGCGGTGGCCACGCTGACGCCGAAACCGGCGGAGAGCTGGGCGTAGGTGTGTCCGCAGCGCAGGTGGGCCAGGGTGAGCAGGGCCTGGCGCCCGCAGGTCAGACGGCGCCATCGGGTGCCGCGCTCGTGGCGGGAGGTGCGTAGCCGGGCGGTCAGGAAGCGCAGGGTGGAACTGGACACGTCGACGCCGGACGGGTAGACAAGCATGCGGAAGCCCCTGGTGGAGACGGTTCTCTTGGTCGAAAACCCATCTACCAGGGGTTTCGTCATGCTGTCAGGTCAACCGGCAAGCTCGCAAAGCAGGTTGAGAAACCCTC
>JNWL01000113.1 GCA_000716465.1 Streptomyces bikiniensis | reverse complement strand
CTAGGTTCTGTCGTCAAATGTCACGCCCACATCAGGAGTGATGCGAGGGTGACGGCTGCTTCGTAGGACTGGGCGGTTTTGTCGTAGCGGGTGGCGATGCCACGCCACTGCTTCAGGCGGTTGAAGCAACGTTCCACGACGTTGCGGCGCTTGTAGGTCTCGCGGTCGAAGGCCGGCGGTCGGCCTCCGCGGCTGCCTCGCCGTCCCCGGTTGCGGACCTGGTCGGCCCGCTCGGGGATCGTGTGGGCGATGCCCTTGCGGCGGAGCCAGGCGCGGATCGCCTTCGAGCTGTAGCCCTTGTCGCCCAGGACGTGATCGGGCCGGACCCGGGGCCGCCCCGGTCCGATCCGGGGCACCCGGATCGCCTCCATCACGGCGGTGAACCGGGTGCAGTCGTTGGTGTTGCCGCCCGTGACGACGAACGCGAGCGGACGGCCCCGGCTGTCGCAGGCCAGGTGGATCTTGCTGGTCAGGCCGCCTCGGGACCGGCCGAGGGCCGGGTCGCGGAGCCCCCTTTTCGGGCCCCGGCCGCATGCTGGTGAGCTCGGACGATCGTGGAGTCGACCGACACCAGCCACTCGATGTCGCCCGCCGCGTCCGCCTTCGCCTGCGCGGCCCGCAGCATCCGTTCGAACGTCCCATCCGCCGCCCACCTGCGGAAACGGGTGTGCAGCGTGGCCCACGGGCCATAACGCTCGGGCACGTCCCGCCAGGCTGTCCCGGTCCGGAACTTCCACACGATCCCGTTCAGCACCCTGCGGTCGTCCAGCCGCTTCCGCCCCCGCAACGACTCGGGCAGCAGCGGCCGGACGAACTCCCACTCGGCGTCCGACAGTTCATGGCGACGTATCACAACACCATGATCCACCAGCGGTGATCATTTGAAGACACTGCCTAG
>JNWL01000112.1 GCA_000716465.1 Streptomyces bikiniensis | reverse complement strand
GATCGATTCTTGACGGACCGCCAGAGGCGCCTACCCACTCCTAACCCCACCACACACACGACTTCACACCGCCAACAGCCACCACCCAGAACCCCGGCGGCCAAGATCCGCAGCATCACCGACTTCGGTGGTGCGGTCGGGAAGTGCCCGTCTCGCCGCATCAAGGGGTCGACCGGGTAGTCATGTGAGGCGTTTTCCCACTTGTGGAGCGCCAGTGCCGCTGCCCGCTACCGCGAGAGCTTCGCCGCTCATTGCGGCAGGCAATGGGGTGCCGTCCCCCATCGATCAGAGAGGGATGCGATCGTCCAACTGAGCTGGCACGCAACAGACTTGAAATCAGGGACAGGCGCACCTGCTTCCACTACCCTCGTTACATCGACATTCATTCAGGTCTGTTGCTACGGAGGCTCCATGAAGATCACCGTGACGATCGACGAACCCACTGGCGACTTTCAGAAGCGACTGCTCGACCTTCTCGCCGAGCACGCCGCGAACGTCGAGACCGACACCGCCTGGACCGCAGAACGCGCCGAGCGCTACTACCTGGCCTTGCCGATTCGGGCGCGACGCATCGTCAAAGAGGCTGCTGCCCGCGGCGGGTACGTCGATGCTTCAGTCCTACGCGACGGTGAGGACAGCAGTCTCCGGGGGCACAGCGCCTCGCTCAAGCGGGCCATCGACCGTGGCGTACGAAGCGGATGGTGGCCCGATGGTATGCAGCTGCCGATCCAGGCCCAAGGGCCGGGATTCGGCAAGGTCGTCGGCTACAGCATGCCCAAGCATCTCGTCGATGTCTTTCTCGCCGCTGCCAAGAGGCCGTCGCGCGAGTAGTAGCGGCGGTCGCCTTGCGCCGGGGTTCTGGGTGGTGGCTGTTGGCGGTGTGAAGTCGTGTGTGTGGTGGGGTTAGGAGTGGGTAGGCGCCTCTGGCGGTCCGTCAAGAATCGATC
>JNWL01000111.1 GCA_000716465.1 Streptomyces bikiniensis | reverse complement strand
CTCCAGGCTGAACGCGTCCCACGACACCGGCGAGCACTGCAGGAACACCTCGCCCGGACCGAACCGCCCGTACGACTGCCCGCTCACCGTCGACACCAGGTTCCGGTGCGAGGACAGAATGCCCTTCGGCCGACCCGTGGAACCGGAGGTGAACATCACGCAGGCGGCATCGTCGCCGCTGACGTCCACCCCTGGACCGACGGCGGGGAAGACGGCCAGTTCGCCGCGCGACGGGAGGCCGACGGTCCGCCAGGGCCCCTCGATCCTGGCCGCGTGGGCGGGGGCGGTGAGGAGAAGGGAGATGCCGGCGTCGGCGGCGGCGGAGCGCAGTCGCTCGTCGGGGAAGTCCGGATCGAGCAGCGTGTACGCCGCTCCCGCCTTCACCACCGCGAGCACCGCCACCGCGAAGTCCACACCCCGGTCGAGCAGCACCCCCGCCAGATCACCCCGGCCCAGGCCGTGGGCCCGCAGCAGATGCGCCAGCCGGTTCGCGGAGGCGTCGAGCTCGGCGTACGAAATCCTCCGCCCGCCGTCCACCAACGCCGTCCGCTCCGCGAACCGCGCCGCCGCCTCCTCGAACCGCACCACCAGCGAACCGTCACCGGTCTCGGCGACGGAACCGGCCCAGGGCCCGGTGAGCAGCGCACGCTGTTCGGTGGTGAGCACCTCGAGGTCGGAGAGCCGGAGGCCCGGGTCGGTGAGGACCTGGTCCAGGACGCGGCCGAGGAGGGAGGTCATGCGGCGCACGGTCTCCGCGTCGAACACGTCGGCGGCGTAGAGGAGCGAGCCGTGCAGCCGCCTTCCGTCGTCGGAGCGCAGCAGGAATTCGAGGTCGAACTTGGCAGCGCCGTTCGCGGTGCCGGCGACGGCGCACTGTCCGTCCGCAGCACCAACGTGTTCACGAAGAACCCCACCAACCCGGCAAGGGCCTCGTCGCCCCGGCCCGCCACCGGCGAACCGATCGCCAGATCGGTCCCCGCCCCGAGTCGAGTCAGCGCCGCCACCAGCGCCGCGTGCACCACCATGAACGGCGTGCACCCTTCCTCACGGGCGAGGACGACGACGCGCTCGAACACGTCGGAGCCCAGATCGAGGGTGACCTCGCCGCCCCGGTGGGAGGCGCGGACCGGCCGCGGACGGTCCAGCGCAAGACCGTGCTCCTCAGGAAGCCCCGCCAACGCCTCACGCCAGTAGGCGAGTTCGCGCCCGAGGAGCGATTCCGGATCGTCGGCCGCTCCGAGGACGCGCCGCTGCCAGACCGCGTAATCCGCGTACCCCACCGCCGGCGGCTCCAGCACCTCACCCGCGTAAGCGCGCCCCAGATCCGTGAAGAACACGTCGTGCGACAGTCCGTCCGTGGCGATGTGGTGCAGCACGAGCGACAACACCGCCGAGCCGTCCGGTCGTTCGAGGAGCTGCGCGCGGATCGGCAGGTCGGCCGCCAGGTCGAAGATGCGGCCGGCGGACCGGGCCAGCGCCGCGTCCAGGGCCGCGTCCGTCGCTACGGGTACGCGCTCCACGGTCAGGCGGGCGCGCTCGGGCGGGAGGATCCGCTGCCGCGGCTCGCCGTCGACGACCTCCAGGAGCGTGCGGAGCGGGGCGTGCTTCCCGATCACTGCGCCGAGGGCGGACTCCAGGGCGCCGACGTCCGCACCGGCGTCCAGCCGGACCACCATCGGGACGTTGTACGCGGCGCTGCCGCCGTCGAGTTCCGACAGCAGCCACAGTCGGCGCTGCGCGAACGACGCCGGCGGCAGTCCGTCCGCCGCCGCCTCCCCCGCGACCAGCGGGGGAAGCTCCGTGGCCGGGGCGCCGCCGCGCCCGGCGATCAGCTCGGCGAGGCCGGCGACCGTGGGCCGCTCGAAGACGTCGCGCAGGGTGAGGCGGACGTCGAGGGCCTCGGCGATCCGGTTGGTGAGGCGGGCGGCGAGGAGGGAGTGCCCACCGAGGGCGAAGAAGCTGTCGTCGATGCCGACCTCCGCCGTGTCCAGGGTGAGAACGAAGAGGGCGACGAGGGTCTCTTCGAGGGGGGTGCGGGGTGCGCGGCCGTCGGTGGTGGGGGCGGTGG
>JNWL01000110.1 GCA_000716465.1 Streptomyces bikiniensis | reverse complement strand
TTCAGAACTAACACAGTGGACGCGAGCAACTGAGGACAAGCCCTCGGCCTATTAGTACCGGTCAGCTCCACCCTTTGCAGGGCTTCCACATCCGGCCTATCAACCCAGTCGTCTACTGGGAGCCTTACCCCATCAAGTGGGTGGGAATACTCATCTCGAAGCAGGCTTCCCGCTTAGATGCTTTCAGCGGTTATCCCTCCCGAACGTAGCCAACCAGCCATGCCCTTGGCAGGACAACTGGCACACCAGAGGTTCGTCCGTCCCGGTCCTCTCGTACTAGGGACAGCCCTTCTCAATATTCCTACGCGCACAGCGGATAGGGACCGAACTGTCTCACGACGTTCTAAACCCAGCTCGCGTACCGCTTTAATGGGCGAACAGCCCAACCCTTGGGACCGACTCCAGCCCCAGGATGCGACGAGCCGACATCGAGGTGCCAAACCATCCCGTCGATATGGACTCTTGGGGAAGATCAGCCTGTTATCCCCGGGGTACCTTTTATCCGTTGAGCGACGGCGCTTCCACAAGCCACCGCCGGATCACTAGTCCCGACTTTCGTCCCTGCTCGACCCGTCGGTCTCACAGTCAAGCTCCCTTGTGCACTTACACTCAACACCTGATTGCCAACCAGGCTGAGGGAACCTTTGGGCGCCTCCGTTACCCTTTGGGAGGCAACCGCCCCAGTTAAACTACCCATCAGACACTGTCCCTGATCCGGATCACGGACCGAGGTTAGACATCCAGCACGACCAGAGTGGTATTTCAACGACGACTCCACCATGACTGGCGTCACGGCTTCACAGTCTCCCACCTATCCTACACAAGCCGAACCGAACACCAATATCAAACTGTAGTAAAGGTCCCGGGGTCTTTCCGTCCTGCTGCGCGAAACGAGCATCTTTACTCGTAGTGCAATTTCACCGGGCCTATGGTTGAGACAGTCGAGAAGTCGTTACGCCATTCGTGCAGGTCGGAACTTACCCGACAAGGAATTTCGCTACCTTAGGATGGTTATAGTTACCACCGCCGTTTACTGGCGCTTAAGTTCTCAGCTTCGCCCCACCGAAATGGAGCTAACCGGTCCCCTTAACGTTCCAGCACCGGGCAGGCGTCAGTCCGTATACATCGCCTTACGGCTTCGCACGGACCTGTGTTTTTAGTAAACAGTCGCTTCTCGCTGGTCTCTGCGGCCACCCCCAGCTTAGGAAGCAAGTTCCTTCACCAGGTGTGGCCCCCCTTCTCCCGAAGTTACGGGGGCATTTTGCCGAGTTCCTTAACCATAGTTCACCCGAACGCCTCGGTATTCTCTACCTGACCACCTGAGTCGGTTTAGGGTACGGGCCG
>JNWL01000109.1 GCA_000716465.1 Streptomyces bikiniensis | reverse complement strand
ACTGATCGTTTCAGAATGCCGTCCTGCGGAGACGCTGGCAGCCCATGGAACAATCCCTTCAGCCACGGGCTCAGGGGGGATGACGCCGCATGGAACGGGTTGAGGATGCACGGGAGCTCGTGCTCGGTTACGTCCGTGCTCTGCACGCAATTGACGAGGCCATGAGGGTGGCGATCCCCTCGCTGGAGCGCCTGGGAGATGTCCTCGGCCTGGTCCGTTCGCGCCGGATCATCAGCCGGAGTGGACACGTCGGCACCTACTCCTACACGGTTCATGGGGCAGGGTGCCGCTTCGTCAGCGGCGACGGCACGGAGGTCGATGTCGACTTCGCGGCCGACGGGAGCGAAGTCTTCGACTTCTGGCGGCTGCGCTGGTACGGGCTGAGCCTGCCGGAGCCTCTTGACGTCACGGATCAGGACCTGCGGTCCGCGGTGCGGTCCCTGAAACCGCTTCTGGACGAGGTGCGACCAGGGTGGTTCAGCGTCGCCAACTGATCGCTCAGGATGAGGAACGCAGGCGGCGCAGGCATATGAGGCTGCAGGCCAGCTCGAGCAGGCCCTGGTGGAGATCGGCGCGTCGCTCGTAGCGGGTGCGGAGCCGTTTGAACTGGTGCAGCCAGGCGAAGGCGCGCTCGACCACCCAACGCACCTTCCCCAATCCGGAGCCGTGGGCGACGCCTCGTCGCGCGATCAACGGCTTGATGCCGCGCTTCCACAGCAGACGGCGGTACTTGTCGAAGTCGTATCCCCGATCGGCATACAGCCGCCGGGGCTTGCGACGAGGCCGCCCTCGCAGACCCCGGATCGGCGGGACAGCATCGAGCAGCGGCAGGAGTTGAGTGACATCGTGCCGGTTACCGCCGGTGAGAGTGACGGCGAGCGGGGTTCCATGACGGTCGACGATCAAGTGGTGTTTGGAGCCGGGGCGGGCACGGTCGACGGGCGAGGGGCCGACGTGATCCCCCCTTTCAGGGCCCGGACATGCGAGCCATCCACGGCACAGTCGTCCAGGTCCAGCGAGTCCGCGCGGCGCAGCTCGGCCAGCAATGCGGCATGCAGGCGCGGCCATACGCCGGCCTCGGTCCAGTCTCGCAGCCGGCGCCAGGCCGTCACCCCTGAGCAGCCCACGGTCTCGGCCGGGACGTCGCGCCAGGCGACGCCGGTCCGCAGGACGTACATGATGCCGCCAAGAGCCGCCCGGTCCGGAACGCGAAGCCGCCCGGGATGCCGGCGGCGTCGTTCGGGAACGGGTGGCAGCAACGGAGCCACCCGCTCCCACAGGTCATCCGGGACAAGATCAGCACGCACCCGGACACCCTGCCGACCAAGATCACCGAGCACAAGACCCACGGCTCATCTCATTCTGAAACGATCAGT
>JNWL01000108.1 GCA_000716465.1 Streptomyces bikiniensis | reverse complement strand
GGTCAGGGTGGTGGGTGGCTGGTCGTTGTTTGAGAACTACACAGTGGACGCGAGCATCTGTGGCCAAGTTTTTAAGGGCGCACGGTGGATGCCTTGGCACCAGGAACCGATGAAGGACGTGGGAGGCCACGATAGTCCCCGGGGAGCCGTCAACCAGGCTTTGATCCGGGGGTTTCCGAATGGGGAAACCCGGCAGTCGTCATGGGCTGTCACCCATGCCTGAACACATAGGGCATGTGGAGGGAACGAGGGGAAGTGAAACATCTCAGTACCCTCAGGAAGAGAAAACAACCGTGATTCCGGGAGTAGTGGCGAGCGAAACCGGATGAGGCCAAACCGTATGCGTGTGAGACCCGGCAGGGGTTGCGCATGCGGGGTTGTGGGATCTCTTTTCTGTCGTCTGCCGGCGACAGGACGAGTCAGAAACCGTATGGATAGGCGAAGGACATGCGAAAGGTCCGGCGTAGAGGGTAAGACCCCCGTAGCTGAAATTCATGCGGCTCGTTGAAGAGACACCCAAGTAGCACGGGGCCCGAGAAATCCCGTGTGAATCTGGCGGGACCACCCGCTAAGCCTAAATATTCCCTGGTGACCGATAGCGGATAGTACCGTGAGGGAATGGTGAAAAGTACCGCGGGAGCGGAGTGAAATAGTACCTGAAACCGTGTGCCTACAAGCCGTGGGAGCGTCGGACACAAGCTTGCTTGTGTCTCGTGACTGCGTGCCTTTTGAAGAATGAGCCTGCGAGTTTGCGGTGTGTTGCGAGGTTAACCCGTGTGGGGAAGCCGTAGCGAAAGCGAGTCCGAACAGGGCGATTTCAGTAGCACGCTCAAGACCCGAAGCGGAGTGATCTAGCCATGGGCAGGTTGAAGCGGAGGTAAGACTTCGTGGAGGACCGAACCCACCAGGGTTGAAAACCTGGGGGATGACCTGTGGTTAGGGGTGAAAGGCCAATCAAACTCCGTGATAGCTGGTTCTCCCCGAAATGCATTTAGGTGCAGCGTCGTGTGTTTCTTGCCGGAGGTAGAGCACTGGATAGGCGATGGGCCCTACCGGGTTACTGACCTTAGCCAAACTCCGAATGCCGGTAAGTGAGAGCACGGCAGTGAGACTGTGGGGGATAAGCTCCATGGTCGAGAGGGAAACAGCCCAGAGCATCGACTAAGGCCCCTAAGCGTACGCTAAGTGGGAAAGGATGTGGAGTCGCAGAGACAACCAGGAGGTTGGCTTAGAAGCAGCCACCCTTGAAAGAGTGCGTAATAGCTCACTGGTCAAGTGATTCCGCGCCGACAATGTAGCGGGGCTCAAGCGTACCGCCGAAGTCGTGTCATTGCAGCATGAGGGCCAACGCCCGCTGTGATGGGTAGGGGAGCGTCGTGTGCCGGGTGAAGCAGCCGCGGAAGCGAGTTGTGGACGGTTCACGAGTGAGAATGCAGGCATGAGTAGCGATACACACGTGAGAAACGTGTGCGCCGATTGACTAAGGGTTCCTGGGTCAAGCTGATCTGCCCAGGGTAAGTCGGGACCTAAGGCGAGGCCGACAGGCGTAGTCGATGGACAACCGGTTGATATTCCGGTACCCGCTTTGAAACGCCCAATATCGA
>JNWL01000106.1 GCA_000716465.1 Streptomyces bikiniensis | reverse complement strand
CTCATCAGGCACAAGATCATCCGACACCCGCAACACTCTGCCGCCACCAAGCTCGACCGCCAAGTCCCTGCACGGAACTCATTCTGAAACGTTCAGTTAGTACGGTTTTCGACTACCCGGTCTCCACATCGGACGTCTCTCCGGGTACCCATTCATCCGAAGGAGTGGATAGCGGCGAACGGGGATCCGGCAGCACGAAGAGCCCCTATGCACCGTTCAAAGCCATCGCAGGCCTCCTCCTCGCTACCTGAAGCCACCAACGCGCCTCCCCTGCCGTCGTTGACGTGAGCCCCAGCGGGGAACGCCCGCTCGATTCCCGTGGTCTGTTCTCGGAAGAGTGCGCCCTGCCGTGCAGTAGCGCGACAGAGGCGAGTTCGAGCCGAGGCGACTACCGCCTGTCGGCCTTGGGCCTCCTGCTCATACGGAACGGGCTTCATGGCCCGCGCCACGAGACGCGTCCCCTCCCGTGCCTTCGCGATCAGCTCCCGGCTCTCCTCCACGCCCACCGCGTGCCGAAGGGGCCGGCCGAACATCAGCCCGCGCTCCTCGTGCGCATCCGCGTCGGCGTAGGTGCAGCCGTCCTGCCGCCACAGCGTCCCCTGGTCGGCCAGCCGATGCCCGGCAAGGAACGCCACCGGCAGCGCCAGCTCGGTATTCAGCCGCAGCACACGCACCTCCACGTGCGGCGTCCGGCTCAGCTCCAGCAGGTGACCGAGCTGATCGGCCGTCATCGCCGGCCGCCCGCGGGTCCGGCCCGGGACCGCTTCGTCCAGGACCGGCGTCCACCGCTTCGTCCCGACACCGGCGCGCGGGCAGGGGATCTCCAGTCCCTTCGGACCCGCGTATGTTGCCGGCGGCCGGTGGAACGGCCAGGCGGCCGCGTACCCCTCGGCCTGGAAAGGCTCGGGGAGCCGGTCGCTCGTGAAGCACTGGACTGCCTCGGCCCGCGTCATCAGCAGCGCGGCACGGTCCGCGTTGCCGGGGCCGTCGTCCCGGAAGACCGACGGACTCGCCGACGCTGCCCGGCTCGACCCACGACCTGACTGCCGCCAGGCAGCATGGCATCGTCGAATCCCTCGCCGAAGCAGGACTCGGATGAGGAAGCGCTGCCACCACACCACCCACACCAAGATCCGCTGCAACACCAACCGCATCACCGGCATCGTGAAGGCCGTCCTCGTCCTTCACCACGCATCAACGTGAGGTGGGAAAGGCTCTCTGATGAGCCTCGTGCCCCGACGCCGGGTGGTGGTCACGGCCACGGCATCTCCCGACCACACTCTTCCCGCAGCACGATACGGACATGGACACCGATTCGTTCGGTGGCCATGCCCGTATCGGTGTAGTCAGCGGGGGGCGGACCGCCTCGCGGCTGCCGTCCGGGGGGCGGTGCCCAGATAGGTGACGCGCAGCGTCCCGGTGGCGGTTTCCCGGTCGACGAGCACCTCCACGCCGTAGACCCGCTTGATCAGGTCCGGGGTCAGTACGTCCTCCGGGGCCCCGGCCGCGGCCACCTCTCCGTGGTCGAGGAGGACGATGTGGTCGCAGTACCGTGCCGCGAGGTTGAGGTCGTGCAGCGCGACGACGCAGGTGACGTCCAGTGAGGTCAGCAGGTCGAGGAGTTCGAGCTGGTGACGTATGTCGAGGTGGTTGGTGGGTTCGTCGAGCAGGATCTCCCGGGGTTCCTGGGCGAGGGCGCGGGCGAGCTGGGCACGCTGTTTCTCCCCGCCGGAGAGGGTGTGCCAGCTCCGGTGCTGTTTGTCGGTGATCTCGGCCCGTTCGAGCGCCTCGTCGACGATCCGCCGGTCGCGCTCGGTGAGCGCGTCGAAGCGGCCGCGGAACGGGGTGCGACCGAGTTCCACGACCTGGCGGAC
>JNWL01000105.1 GCA_000716465.1 Streptomyces bikiniensis | reverse complement strand
CCTGGTGGTTGGTGGAGTACCGGTAGTTCTAATAGGTCACCGGTGGCCCCGAGCGCGTAAGCGCAAGAGGCACCATGCGAGGCGGGAAGCTGCTTCCTTTCCAGGACTGGTTCCACCTCGCACCTTGCCCTGCCGGGCGGAGACCTTCGGTAGTTCCGGGACCTTGATCTCTCGTCTAAGACCGGTCCCGTCCGGCAGAAGCTCGGATCAGCGGTTTTCATGTCCTCAGCCCGCCGACAGGGGCCACCTCTCAGCAGTTCGCGAGCCCTATGAGCTCTCCAGCAGACCGAGGTCCCTGTCGGTCGCTGGAGACACGAACGGCTCATGAGATGGCGTGCCTGGAGCACTTCTATTAGAGCGCCGCGTGCTCTGCATGGGACTGACCTGCAGATTCGTACGGAGGTAACCGGCTTGAACAAGATCTTTTGCGGCATCGACTGGGCGGAGGGCCACCACGACATAGCCCTCGTCGACCAGGACGGAACCCAGGTGGCCAAGCTGCGGATCAGCGACGACAGTGCGGGCTTCCACGCACTGATAGAGCTCCTGACCCAGCACGGTGACAGCGCAGAGGATCCGATTCCTGTCGCCATCGAGACGCCGCGCGGGCTCCTCGTCGCCGGCCTGCGGGCCACCGGCCGCCAGATCTACGCGATCAACCCACTGGCCGCAGCCCGCTATCGCGATCGAGGCAGCGTCTCCCGAGCCAAGTCCGACGCAGCGGACGCCCGGGTGCTGGCCAACATCCTGCGCACCGACCGACATGCCCATCGTCCCTTGCCCGACGACAGCGAGGCCGGACAGGCCGTCGCCGTTCTGGCCCGCGCTCATCAGGATGCAATCTGGGACCGGCAGCAGATGATCAACCGACTCCGGTCGCATCTGCGCGAGTACTATCCAGCCGCCCTTGCCGCCTTCCACGGCGCCGGCAAACCCGGACTCGACTCACCACGCGCCCGCGTGATCCTGACTGCCGCACCCACGCCGGCCGACGCCGCCAGGCTGACCCGCAGCCAGTTGCGCGCGCTGCTCAAACGGGGCGAGCGCCCACGCTGCGGAATCGAAGCCGAGGTCGAGCGGCTTCGGGCAATCTTCCGAGCCGACTACCTGCGGCAACTGCCGCAGGTCGAAAAGGCTCTGGGGCATCAGACAGTGGCGCTCGTCCGGCAGGTCGACGCTGCCTGCCTCAGCGTCACTCAGCTCGCGGCGGCGACGGAAGAGGCATTCCTCGCACACCCTGACGCAGACATCATCACAAGCTTCCCGGGGCTGTCTGTGCTGTCCGGGGCACGCGTCCTCGCCGAGATCGGAGACGACCACGAACGCTTCGCGGACGCCAGAGCCATGAAGGCATACGCCGGCGCGGCACCCGTGACGCGAGCCTCCGGTCGAAGCCACGTGGTCGTGGCCCGGACCGTCAAAAACCAGCGACTGGCCTCAGCCGGGCACATGTGGGCCTTTGCAGCCCTCCGAACGCAGGCTCCGCGAGCCCACTACGACCGACGGAGAGCTGGTGGAGAACGCCATACCGCAGCTCTCAGGAACCTGTTCAACAAGCTGCTCGGCTGCCTTTACCACTGCCTGCAAAACCGCATGCCCTACGACCCCGAACGGGCCTTCGCCGCACCCGTCGCGCTCGCTGCCTAAAGCCGCGGGCCCACGAAGATGTCGACTGCGGCCGCGCTCCAGCCAGGCTCATCAACAGCAACACGGATTTGCCGCCTGCCCCCTTCGCCGATGAGGCTCACGAAGCGCGTCACACCCATGACATCACCGATGACCAACCGTCCATCAGCCAACGAGATCGGCCCCTCGAAGACGGTCGCGAAGGAAGGATCCGGCCCTGGCGCCTCGTCGAGCGGATCGGTGAAGAGCCGGACCTTGATGAGTCGAACCTGAGCCTGAACCCGGATTGCCACATGAGTGTCACACCCGACCGCAGCCTCGCCTCTCAGCTCCAACACCGGCAGCCAGTCGGTCGACCCCAACGCCAGAACAGGATGATTCACCCGAATCTCCACGCCGGCGACCTGCATATTCGACCCTCTCTGGTGTCCGCCTTACGACGCGCCGCGATGTTATCGGGTGGCTCCGACAGACGAGGCGTCTCACCTCTGACCACTGGGGTTGGAGGTGAGACTGCCACACACTGAGTTGACCTCCGACGACATGAGATGTCTTCGACCGCTCGGCGATGGCGTGGTCGCGAGCGGGGACCAGGGTGCCGTCCACGATGAGCACGG
>JNWL01000104.1 GCA_000716465.1 Streptomyces bikiniensis | reverse complement strand
GGAGACGGTTCTCTTGGTCGAAAACCCATCTACCAGGGGTTTCGTCATGCTGTCAGGTCAACCGGCAAGCTCGCAAAGCAGGTTGAGAAACCCTCAATGCTTGCCGTTAATCTTCCGCCGTGGGAAACACACCAGCTCAGGATGATAGGAGCCGCTACGTATGGCGGGATCTGTTGCAACGGTGGAGTGATGAGTGGCTCGATCCCGTGCTGCATGAGCAGGAACGGGCAGAGCCGTTTCCAGCCGCCGTGCGCAGGGCCCGATGGCTGGGGAGCACTGGAGCCACCGGCGAGGAACTCGACGCACTTGAGAAGCGCCTGGGTGTCTCTCTGCCGCCGAGCTACCGGCAGTTCCTGCTGATCAGCAACGGTTGGCTCAACACCACCCCGGACATCCATCACATCTTGCCGGCCCACGAGGTCGGATGGACCCGGGACCTGGACCCAGAACTCGTCACCGACTGGACAGAGGGGTACCAGGGTGCCGAGCGAGTGGGTGATGAGGAGTACTTCCTCTACGGCGAGGCCCAGTCGCCCACCACCCTGCGCCCTGAATACCTTCCACACACCCTGAAGATCAGTCACACTCCGAACGCCACTGACGTCTACCTCCTCAACCCCTGCGTGCTCACCCCGGACGGAGAATGGGAAGCCTGGTACCTCGCTCACTGGCTGCCTGGCGCGGTCCGCTACCCGTCCTTCTGGGACTTGATGAACGGCGAGTACGAGGACTTCCACGGCGAACGCTGAGCGCCACAGGTTTACTCAGGCACCGACTGCACTGACGGACGATCTACTGCTTGGACAGTCGTCCGTGACCAGCACGAGTGTCCCGAGAACCGATCACACCAGCTCTCTGAACTGCGGTTTCAAGTTGGCGAAGGCTCACTGCTCCCCGCGCTCGCGGGGATGGACTTGCTGCCGCACCGGTTCTTCCGGTACCCCGACACTGCTCTTCGCGCTCCTGTGGAAGAACAACTGGGGCCAGATCATCACTCTGGTGGTGATCACCGGTCTGCTGGCTACGGCCCTGGTCATCGTCCGTGACGTCGACCGCCCCTTCGGTGGGATCATCAACGTCTCGCCCACCGGGATCACCGAAGCCGAACGCCAGGCCACCCGCGACTTCCTCGCCAACCACAAGACCGCCGAACTGCCCTGCGACGACCAGGGCAACCGCCGAAACACCTGACCCCAACCCTTCCAGGAACCCGCCGCCGGCCCCTCCACCGGACACCGCCCCACAACCCGATCGCCCTCATTGCACGAAAGCCGTCACGGACACGGTGCGCCTCGCCCAACCTCCGCTCGGCTCGGCCTGCACGCCCTGGCCGAAGCCTGACCCCGGCCGAGCGCTCAACGCCCGTTCCCCGGCCCGCCCGCACGCGGGCAGCTCGGGACACACGTGTACGCTCAGCCCCGTTCCACCTCTGCGCCCCGCCTCCGCGTACCCTTCGGAGGCGGGGCGCAGTATTCGCATCCGTCTCTCCGGCCTTCCTGGGCTGTCTTCCAGGCGTTCCTGACGACCCGTCCGGCCGTGTGCACTCGGAGCCTGCTGGGGCGCCGAGTGCTTGAGGATCTGCGACGTTGTCGCCCTGGCCGCTGTCCAGCTCGGCCTGTACGCCCCGGCCGATGTCTGACCCCGGGTTCAATGCCCGCCGGTCTTCCTTTGGGCGCCGGAGGAGCTGATTGGCTCTCAGATCGCCGTACAGCGCTGCGTCTTGGTTGTGGCCCGTGGCCTGCGGCCGGCGCTGCTTCGACATCTGGGTTTATGCGGTTTCGGTATTTGCGTTTGGGCGCGGTGGAGGCAGTTTTTCTGTTTCCGCATACTGACTTCTGTCGCCATGTTCCCGAAGGTTTTCAGGAGGGCTGGTTTGCGGTTTCCGTATACGGATTCCCGAGCACCGCTACCCACCGATCCTCGTTGCATCTTTATGATTGGTTTAGACCACACGCACGTAGAGGGAGGTCTCTATGTCACACTCTGTGCGACCGTCTCTCTGTCGGGCAGTCGGGCTGGACACGATGTCTCGGAGCCAACTACTCTTACTGAAAGAGAGAGCACACCGCCCCCGACGCCCTCCGGCCCCGCAGGGGACGGAGATCCAAGCCCCCGGACATCAATGCCCGATTAGCTCTCTGAACAGCGAAAATACCAAGCAGTTAGCTCGCGAGGAACCCGCAGTACGAAAAGCCGGCTACGCCGCCCACCGCAAGCCCCGGACCAGCCAGGGCTGCCCCGCAGTCACCGAAGGTGACTGCCCCCCCGGGTTCACTTCGCCCGGCGCCGCGCAGCGGCGCAGTCCCCTTGGGAGTGACGCAGTCACTCCGCGTCGTGTCTCCGCAGGAGCTGT
>JNWL01000103.1 GCA_000716465.1 Streptomyces bikiniensis | reverse complement strand
GTCCCACTGACCCCGGACCGCCCCCGGCCCCACCCCCAAGGAAGCCCGTGAACGCCACGCCCACCTCCCCGGCGCCCGCCGCCACCTCCCTCCTCACCCCCGAACCCCTCACGACCGGGACCTTCGCCCCCGCGACACCCGGCTCCGGAACGCTGAGCCCCGAGAACCCCGGCTCCGGGGAGCCCGACGTCAAGAGCACCAGCTCCGAGAGGACCGACTCCGTAGGGACCGGTTCCGAGAGGACCGACTCGGTAGGGACCGGTTCCGCGGGGGCCGGCTCCGTAGGGACCGGTTCCGCGGGGGCCGGTTCCGCGGGGGACGGCGTCGAGAAGCCCGGTTCCGAGAAGCCCGGCTCCGAGGCGTCCGGCTCGGGGGAGCACACTGTCCCGCGTCAGCACCCCGGGCCGTACGCCCTCCGGACCCTCCGGTCCGCCGCCGATCCCCTGGACGACCCCGACCCGGTGCGCGCCGCCGACTCCGCCGCGGTCGAGAGCCTCCTGCGCTGCTGGGTCCGGGAGAAGAACCTCCCCGCCCCCGACTCCGCCACCCTGCGCGTCCCCCTCGACGCCAGCGGCACCGCCCTCCTCGTCCCCGTCCACTACTGGTCGCCCACCGGCTGGCACCGCTTCGGCGCCCCCGTCCTCGAAGGGCTCCCCGCCTCGGCGCCGGCCGTCGACGCCGTCACCACCGCCGCCCTCCTCAGCCGGGAGACCGGCCGTCCCGAGGGCACCGAACTCGTCGGCCGGGTCGCCGACTCCGCCCGCCGCACCGCCGACTTCATCACCGAGTGCCGCCACCGGCCCCAGCCGCACCCGGACGCCGACCTGTTCCTCGCCGCCGAACAGTCCCTCCTGCTCGGCCATCCGCTCCACCCCACCCCCAAGAGCCGCGAAGGCCTCACCGAGGCCGAGAGCCGCCTCTACTCACCCGAACTGCACGGCTCCTTCCCCCTCCACTGGTTCGCCGTCGACGCCTCCCTCCTGGCCTCCGACTCCGCCTGGACCGAACAGGGCCGGCCCGTCACCGCCGAACAGCTCGCCCACGGCCTCGCGGAGGGACTCGCGGTTCCCACCGGCACCGTGCCCCTGCCCCTCCACCCCTGGCAGGCCCGCGAACTCCGCCACCGTCCCGACGTCCGCGCCCTCCTCGACGGCGGCCTCCTCCACGACCTCGGCCCCCACGGCACCCCCTGGCACCCCACCTCCTCCATCCGCACCGTGCACCGCCCCGGCGCCACGGCCATGCTCAAGCTCTCCCTCGGCCTGCGCATCACCAACTCCCGCCGCGAGAACCTCCGCAAGGAGCTCCACCGCGGCGTCGAGGTCCACCGGCTGCTCCGGACCGGCCTCGTCGACGAGTGGCAGGCCGCCCATCCGGGCTTCGACATCGTCCGCGACCCCGCCTGGCTGGCCGTCGACGCCCCGGACGGCACCCCCGTCCCCGGCCTCGACGTCATGATCCGCCACAACCCCTTCGGCCCCGGGGACGACGCCATCTGCATCGCCGCCCTCACCACCCCCCGCCCCTGGCCCGGAGCCACCGCCATGCGCTCCCGGCTCGCCGACGTCATCGGCGGGCTCTCCGCCCGCACAGGCCGTCCCACCGCGGCCGTGGCCGCCGAGTGGTTCCTCCGTTACCTCGACCACGTCGTCCGCCCCGTCCTCTGGCTCGACGGACACGCCGGCATCGCCCTGGAGGCCCACCAGCAGAACACCCTGGTGCTCCTGGACCCGGACGGCTGGCCGGTCGGCGGCCGCTACCGCGACAACCAGGGCTACTACTTCCGCGAGTCCCACCGGAGCGAGCTGGAGGGCCGCCTCCCCGGCATCGGCGCCCACAGCGACACCTTCGTCTCCGACCAGGTCACCGACGAACGCTTCGCCTACTACCTCGGCATCAACAACGTCCTCGGCCTGGTCGGCGCCTTCGGCTCCCAGCACCTCGCCGACGAGCGCGTCCTGCTCGCCGCCCTCCGCAGCTTCCTCACCTCCGCCACCGGCCTGGGCTCGCCCCTCCCGCACCGGCTCCTGGAGGCCGCGACCCTGCGAAGCAAGGCCAACCTCCTCACCCGCCTGCACGGCCTGGACGAACTCGTCGGCCCGGTCGACACCCAGTCCGTCTACGTCACCGTCACCAACCCCCTCCGCGCCTGACCCCCTCCGCACCCACCCCCGCACCCGGCCCCGCCGACGGCCCCACGTCCCCACCGCACCGCCGAGAGGAGAGCGACACCGTGTCACCCACCCGCCCCCCGGTCGACCCGCCGGGAGACGACACCCTCGATCTGAGGGTCGACGACCTCGTCGCCCTCCTCACCCGGGGAGCACCACCACCTGTCTCTTATACACATCTGACGCTGCCGACGAGCGATCTAGTGTAGATCTCGGTGGTCG
>JNWL01000102.1 GCA_000716465.1 Streptomyces bikiniensis | reverse complement strand
CGCACTACACCTGCCTGTGGAATATGTCACGATCCGGCTGCGGGGGCCGGGGGCCGGGCCGCATTGTGGTTCGGGGAAGTCCCGGGCGCCGTGCGTGGGCGTCGAGGCGGAGGAGAAGTTCGTGATGTACGGGGAGCGCAGCAGCGATGCGTTCCCACAGGTCATCAGGCACAAGACCATCCGACGCCCGCACCACTCTGCCTCCGCCAGACCCGATCGCCAAGCCCTCACACCGAACTCATTCTGAAACGATCAGTTATGCCGGTCAGCCGATGATGGCGACCGGGGCGTCCCAGGCGTTGCGGTCGACGTTGATGGTGTGACCGCTGCGGGTCTCCTTGCTGTTGGCCTTGTACTGGTGCCCGCGGCTGTGGTTCGTGTACAGCTTCGGGTCCCAGGGCCAGTCCTCGGTGGTGGTCTCCTGGCCGTTCCACAGGGCGTACCAGAGGTTGCCCGGCAGGTCCGTGCGGTCCTTGGCGGTGGCGATCGCCTTGGCGCTGGAGCTGCTGAAGCCGTAGAGCCCGGCACGGTAGGTCTTGGCGCGCAGGGTCTTGGTGAAGGAACGCACATAGGCGAGGGTGGCGTCGTTGCACGCCTTGTCGGCGATGTCGTACGACTCCATGTTGAGGTAGATCGGGCTGCCGGGCCTCATGCCGAGGGCAGCGGCCCTGGCGACCGCGTCGTTGGCGTTGGCGGCGCCGACCGAGGCGGCGGTAGCCGCGGTGAACCGCTCCTTGTTGAGGCTCTTCTGGCAGGGCGGCTGGGCGCCGACGTACAGGGGGATGACCCGCCAGCCGAGCCTGTCAACCGACTTCACCCAGGGCTGGGTGAGGTTGGGCTGGGCGCAGCCACGGTTCTTGCCGCCGATGTAGACAGCGACGCCGCCATAGTAGGCGTCCTTCTTCCACGCGGTCATCGCGGCGAGCGAGGGCGCCGTGCAGGCGTCAAACGCCCGGCCGGTGTAGGTCTTCTGCGCGGGCCATACCGGGGCGGCCATCGAGGTCTGCGCCGCGATCCCGGCTCCGGCGACGACGACCACGCCGGTCGCCGCCAGGGCGATGTAACGGCCTTTTCTGGACAGCCGGTGCTTCGGCATTTCCCCACCCTAAAAATTTGACTTCGGCCTTCCACTTCGTGATCACTCTACCTTGAGACCGCGACAGTGAAGAAACTGACAGGCCCCCATACTATAGTGAGACTTCTGGGGATGCGGAGGCAAGAAACCTCGAAGGGCAGTTAAGAACCAATCGACCTGAAGGAGATTCAGGCCTTTTGTGCCCAAAACTCGATGCGCACAGAAAGCAGCATATGTCCACTTTGCGGAACTTCCGTGCAGGAGTGCAGAGTTTGCTATAAAGGCTGCCGAAACTTCTGCCACCAGGCTTGCGACAGATGCGCCACGTAAAGTTTCTCGTTGCAACAATGGCGAGGCCGTCGATTCGGCCTTCCTGAATCAATACAGCCTTCACGACCTTAAAGCTGATTGCATAAATTACGGCCAGGGCGAGGCGTGCGCTCAGACTGGTATGTTTATTTGAATTTTAGAACCTCAAAAGTGAATCGGGAAAGGGTGTCGTAATGTCAGATGCCGATTCTTCAAATTCCTGGTCCTGTGCAGACACCTCCTGATCGGGGATCACTGAGAAATGCGAAACGCTGCGAATCGAGATTGCTCGATCCGCAGCGTTTCCCTGTCCAGCGTTAGCTGGCTACATCGAAGACGACACCTGTCGCTTTGAGCTTTCCTTCCATGATGGCGGCCTCAAACTCGAAGAGTCCGTCACCAAGGCTGTGGAATGCGTAGAAAAGGCTCTTGTCTCCAGGGTGGTAACCCCGCTTGTTCTTGATTTCGAGATCGGTAACGTTCTCGAATCGGATGCTGAAGGGGGCCTGTTCTTCCGTGGTGCGGAACCGAAGCGTCAGTGTATGACCGTCCTCCGACTCGTGCGTGCCCAGGAAGTCTGCAGCATTGTGGAGGTCGACATCACCCATCGCTGTCTGCTGACAGTAGATGATCTCACTCTCAATGCCCCAGGGCATCATGCCGTAAAACATCGTCACCTTCCTCATCTCCGTGCGTGCCACCACACGCGAGCCAAGTCACGCCAGCCCATGGAATGGGCCTTGCGCTCGGTTTTGCCCCATCCGTGGGGAGCACGATGGTTACGCGGCTGATAGACCTTGTGGGGGGTACGAACGCCACCGTGGGTCTTGCCCCACAGGTCGTAGTGCCAGCGTCCCTTCGAGTTGGTGATGGAGACCCGGGAACGCCCACCATTGTAGCGATTGGAGATCCACCGACCGACGTGAGCCTTCGCCTTGTAGTTCAGGTTCCCAGCGCCTCGCCGGATCCAGCGGTATCCGCTCCGCAGCTTGTTCAAGCCCCACCTGATGGGGCCCCAGCGTTTGCCGTCGAGGTCGTATTGGTTGACGGGGTCGCCGGGATAGCCGTAGCGGTTGTCGCCGCCGCCGTGGACGGGGTCGGTGGACAGGAAGCG
>JNWL01000101.1 GCA_000716465.1 Streptomyces bikiniensis | reverse complement strand
GGGGAGGGGTGGTGCTGTTGGGATGGGTAGGCCTGCTGGGGCTGTTGGGGCTGTTGGGGGGTTCGGGGAGGCTGGGGCCACTGGGCGGTGGAGCCTCGCGGGACTGCCCCTGCGGTCCCTGTGGCCCCCGCGGCCCCTGCCGCTTCCGGATCCGAACGGTGGGCCCGGTCCGATCCGTCCGCCTGCCGCTCCCGGTCCGCGGTGTTCGCCGTGCTCGCCGTGCTCGCCGTGTTCGCCGTGTTCGCCGTGTTCGCCGTGCCGACCGCGCCCGCCGGCGCGTTCCGGTCGTCCGTGCCCTCCGCCGGGTCCAGCTCCTCCTTGGCCACCCGCTGGGTCGGCACGTACGCCTGCGCCGACGCCGACGCGCGCCCCTCCATCGCCTCCAGGAGCATCCGCCCGACCTCGTCCGCGCGCGGCCGCTGCACCGGGTCCTTGCGCAGCAGGGCCACGATGACGGGGCCCAGCGCCCCCGCCTTCTCCGGGTGCGGCGGCTCCTCGGTCACCACGGCCTGCATGGTGCTGATCGGGGAGGTGCGGCGGAACGGCGAGGTGCCCTCCACCGCCGTGTAGAGCGTGGCCCCGAGCGACCAGAGGTCGGAGGCGGGACCGGGGTCGCCGCCCTTCACCCGCTCGGGCGCCAGGTAGTCGATGGAGCCGACGATCTCACCGGTCCGGGTGATCGTCGAGTCGCCCTCGATCGCCGCGATCCCGAAGTCGGTGATCAGGACGCGCCCGTCGCGCGCGAGCAGGATGTTGCCCGGCTTGACGTCCCGGTGCAGCACCCCGGCCGCGTGCGCGGCGCGCAGCGCGCCGAGGACGTGCAGCCCGATCCTGGCCGCCTCGCGCGGCTCGACGGTGCCCGACTCCTTCGCGGCGTCGGCGAGCGAGGGCCCGTCGACGTACTGCATGACGATCCACGGGCGGGCGTCGTGCTCCAGGACGTCGTGGACGGTCACCACGCCCGGGTGCGTGATCCGCGCGGCCGCCCGCGCCTCCTTCTGCGTACGGGCGTGCAGCACGAGCCGGTCGGCCTCGGCCACGAACCGGCCCGCCGTCAGCTCCTTCACCGCCACCACGCGGTGCAGCACCTCGTCGTGGGCGCGCCAGACCTTGCCCATGCCGCCGCGCCCGATGGTCTCGCCCAGCCGGTAGCGCCCGGCGAGCAGCAACCCCGCTCCTGTGTCCTGTGAATGTTCCACTTGCCCCCGCCCGTTCCTTCTGACGCCAGGTTACGGAGGGGGGCACGGACCGCGAAACCTCGGGGCGGTCATAGGAACAGCACTGTGACCGGGGGACGGTGGACGGCACGGGCACGGGTGCGGGCACGGGCACGGGTGCGGGCAGGGCACGGGTGCGGGCGCGGGCAGGGCACGGGTGCGGGCGCGGGCGCGGCAGCCTGTGTTCAGCGGCCCGGGCGGAACGCCTTCGTGGCCTCCTCGTAGATCTCGGAGACCTTGTCCCGTTCGGTGTACGGGCCGATGACCTGGACGACGTGGTACCGGCCGCCGTCGATCAGGGCGAGGTTGCGGACGAACACCTCGCGTCCCGTGCCGTCCAGCCACCAGTAACTCCCCGTGGCCGTCACCGTGCTGCCGATGTCGACCCGGAGCGTCCGTTCCGCGCCCGACCAGCTGGACACCCGCCACGGCTCCAGCTCGCGCTCCCTGGCGTTCTGGTACACCAGCGGGTCGGAGCCATTGTCCTTCACGCTGTCCCGGCCGGGGACCACGATCATCGTGAAGTCGCCGCCCGTGTAGCGCACTTGCCCCGAGTCGTTGATCGGGGTGCGCCGCCAGCCGTCCGGCACCCCGATCCGGAACCCCTCCGGGTCCTGGCGCGGGGCGTACCCGGCGGCGAGCGCGGGGGCCGACGGGTCGGCCGGGGGCCGGGTCGTGGCCGGTCCGGTGGTCGCGGGAGGACGGCTCCCGGAAGGGCTGTCCGCGGAAGGGCCGCCCGTGGTCGGTTCCGGGGTGCCGCCGGTCGTGCCGGGCGCGGTGGTGCCCGGATTCGGACCGGCCGTGGGCGTGCCCCGCCCAACGGGCACCTCCCCCTCGCGGGGCAGGAAGAGGACGGCGTACGCGACGGCCGCCACCAGCAGGAGGAGGACCAGGAGCAGGAGCTTGAGGCCCAGGGCGCGCGGGGAGCCCGAGGAACCGGAAGAGGCGCGCGGGGCCCGGGGCGCACGCGGGGCGCGCTGCGGCAGCTCCTCGTGGTACCCGCCGTCGGCCTCCTCGCGGAAATCGTCCCGTACGCGCGCGTGCTCGCGGACGTGCCCGTACTCGGACCCCCGCGCGCGCTCGGGCTCGTGCCGGACGGCGGCGCGCGGGTCCTTGCCGCGCTTGTGCCGGCGGCGGCCCGCGCCCTCCCCCTTGCGCCGGCGGCGCACCAGCTCGCCGCGCCGGCGCACGATCGGCAGCCGCGCCTCGTCGAAGGACGGCAGCGGTACGACGCCGACACCGGCGTCCGGCTCGGGCGCCGAGCGGACGAGGGAGCGCAGCCAGCCGCGCAGCTCCTCGAAGTCGGGCCGCTCGGTCGGGTCCTGACGCAGCAGCGACTCCACGACCGGGCGCAGGGGCCCGCTCTCCTCGGCGAAGGCGGGCGGCTCGGCACAGACCAGCTGGACGAGTTCGGCCGCGCTGTCCTCCGGGTAGGGGGCGTGGCCCTGGACGGCCCGGTAGAGGAGCGCGCCGAGCGCCCAGAGGTCGGTGGCGGGACCGATGGGCGCCGCGAGGCGCCAGTTCTCGTGGACGGGACCGGCCTGTTCGGGCGCCCAGCGCTCGGTGACGGCGCCGACGACCGCGATCCGGGTCTGACGGGCCCGCTCGGCCGCGAGGCGCGTGGTCGGGCCCCGGTACGACTCGGCCGGAACCTCCGCCGGCTCCTCCCGCCGGGGCTCCGGAACGCCCGCGTGGACCGGGAGGCGCTCGGGGTCCGGGTGCGCCGCCCGGTATCCGGCGGGCAGCGCCGGGCGCCCCGAACCGGGCAGCACCGAGCCGCCCCCGGCCGGTATCGGCCCGGAGCCGTCCCGTGCGGCGTGCGGGCCGTCGCTCCAGCTTCCGGTCAGCATCGCGCGCGGCGGCGGGCCGTTCCGGGGGCCGCCGCCGTACGGCTCGTCGCCGTCGTCCTCGTCGTCCTCGTCGTCCGCCACCCGCGTCCACCACTGCGGCTCGGGCGAACCGGCCGCCGGGGCCGTCGGCGGGGGCGGGGGCGGGCCCGCCGGCTCCGGG
>JNWL01000100.1 GCA_000716465.1 Streptomyces bikiniensis | reverse complement strand
GGCGGGGGCGGGGGCGCCGGCGGGGGCGCCCTCCTCGAACGCCTCCAGGCGTCCGTTCGCCCGGTCGTCACGGATCAGCGGATCGGCCATGCGCGTGTCGTCCTTCCTCGGGCCGGCTCCGGCCCGCCGGGATCGTCCTCAGCCGCGGGCGGGCACGGCGTGCGGGGGGCGCACCGTGTCGGTGCCGGGGACGGGCGCGGACGCGTCGGCCCCCAGCTCCACGATGCGGTTCTCCCCGTCGACGTGCACGACGCGCGGCACGAAGCCCCGCGCCTCCGCGTCCTCCATCTGCGCGTAACTGATGAGGATGACCAGGTCGCCGGGGTGCACGAGGTGCGCGGCGGCGCCGTTGATCCCGATGACGCCGGAGCCCCGCTCGCCCTCGATGACGTACGTCTCCAGACGGGCGCCGTTGTCGATGTCGACGATGTGCACCAGCTCCCCCGGGAGCAGGTCGGCGGCCTCCATCAACTCCGCGTCGACGGTGACCGAACCGACGTAGTGCAGGTCGGCCTGGGTGACGGTGGCGCGGTGGATCTTGGATTTGAACAGAGTGCGCAGCACTTGGGACTCCTCCGAGACGGCTCCCTGCCTGCTTCCTGCAGGTCAAGGGCGGTCTCGACTCTACACCGGGATGCACCGAACGATGTTTGTGAGGAACATCGCTCCAGCAAGGCGATACGGGTTCCCGCCTGGGCTTTCGCGCCGCCATCGACGCTTGTCCAGGCGATCCTCTGGGAACGCCCGACGACGCGTGCTGACCGAATGCCGACTTACCTGATGAGCCGTCACCCAGGTCGGAGACCTTCCCGACCGAGCGTGCGGGGGCTACGTCCCGTCCTTCCCCCTCAGGGCACTGCCAGGACAATCTTCCCGAGTGCCTGGTGAGAAGCGAGCCTCCGCACGGTCTTGAAGGCGGTGCGGAAGTCGTATCCGCTGTCGATCAGCGGCTGCAGCCGTCGAGGAGAGCGGGCGCGAGTGCGCTCACCGCCCCGGAGGGGACGGCACCGAGCTTCTCGGGCCGGGAGAAACCTAAGGACACCCCACGGACACGTAGGTGCCGGTACGACAGGACGTCCAGGTCGACGGCGGACCCGGCCCGGCCCAGGCGGCCGCCTCCCCCCGGCCCGGTCCGGTCCGTCCGTCGGCGTGGCGTCGGCGGGCGGCAGGGTCAGCGGAGCAGGGCGACCGCCGCGTGGTGGCCGTCCGGGACGGCCACGTCGGCGAGGTACCAGCCCGGAGGCGCGGCCGGGACCGGGCCCGCCCCGACGTACTCCGCCGCGGGGTCGGCGCCGAGTCCGACCCCGAGCCCCTTCAGGTACGCCTCCTTCCGCGTCCACACGCGGGCGAACGCGTCCGGCACGCGCGCCTCGGCCAGTGCGGTCAGTTCGGCGGCCTCCGCCGGGTGCAGCACCTCGGCGGCCTCGGTCACCAGGTGGGGCGGCGGGACCCGCTCGATGTCCACGCCCACCGGCCCCGCGGCGACGGCGATCAGGCTCAGGCCCTCGCAGTGCGAGAGCGAGAAGTGCAGCCGGCCGTCCGGCAGGACGGGCCGGCCGTGCGCCTCGCCGCAGCAGGGGCACGGCGCCCGTTCCATGGTCACGCTGCGGGGCGCGACCCCGAGGTGGGCACCGAGCAGCCGGCGCAGGCCGACGTGGGCGCACAGGTAGGTGGCGCGGTCGCCGGGCCGCCGGAACTCCTCGGCGCGGGCCAGCTCGGCCGCGTCGAGCACGAGGGAGGCGTACCGGGCCGCGGTGTCCTGGTGCGCGTCGGTGGCGACCAGCCAGAGCTGGGGCCGCAGAGGGCGGACCCCCGGCGGCCGGGGCAGTGCCGCGGGCAGCGGCGGGAGCGCGGCCGGACGGAGGAGGACGGGCCCGGACTCGTACAGCTCGGGCGGGGGTGCGGGGATCAGGGGAATCATGTCTGCCTCACACGGACGTGACGGTGGACTCCGGAGCGGTACGGATCCGGTCGGGGGTGCTCCGGCCCGGGGCCTTCCCGGGCGCGGCGCGCAGCGCGACGGCGGCGGCGATCGGCGACACCAGGGCGACACCGGCGCAGAGCAGCCAGGTGCCGGTCACCCCGAGGTGCAGGGAGACCGGGGTGAACAGGGCCAGGGACAGGGGCGCGGCCCCGATCCCGGAGAGCGCGAAGGTCGACATCGCCGCACCCATCTTCCCTTCTGGTACGGCTTGTTGATAGGCCGTCACCAGGGCCGGACCGTTGAGCCCCGAGAGCAGGCCGACGGCGGCCGCGGTCCCGGCGAGGACGCCCGGCGAGGGGACGAGCGCCATGGCGCCCGTGCCGGCGGCCAGGCCGACGCCCGTCAGCACGAGCTTCACGGGCGCCGGAACGCGGTGCGCGAGGGCGGCGCCCAGGGCCGCGGAGGCGAGGGCCCCCGTGCTGAAGGCGGCGAGGACGACGGCGACCGCGCCCACGCCCCAGCCGTTCTCCGCGGCGCGCAGCGGCAGGGCCACCTCGGCCGGCCACAGGAACGCCAGGTCCATCGCGAAGCAGGCCACGAACATCCACCGCAGGCGCGGGTGGGCCGCGAGGAGCCGGAAGCCGTCGCCGGAGCGGCGCAGCAGCGAGGGTCCCTGGGCGGCCGGCTCCGGCCGGGGCACGCCCCGGGTGACGTGGGCGGCGCAGACCAGCCACAGGACGCAGCCGGCCGCGGCCGCGCCCATGGCGACCGGCAGGCCGCCGACCACCACCAGCCAGGCGCCGAGCGGCGAGCCGGCGATCGGCGCGAGCCGCAGCACCATCGAGAAGAGGGAGTTGGCGCGGCCGAGGTGCTCCTTGGACGCCAGGTACGGCAGGAGGACGCCGGCGGCCGGGCCGGTGAGTCCGAGGAGGATGCCGTCGGCGAGGGCGATGACGACCAGCGGCCACAGGGTGTGGGTGGTGGCCGTGACGACCGCGCCGGCCGCGAGGACGAGGACCCGGACGCTGGTGGCGCGCAGCAGCAGGGCGCGGGGGCCCAGGACATCGGTGAGGGCGCCGCCGAAGAGGAGCAGGAGGGCGCGCGGCAGGGTGGCGGCGAGCGTGACGGCGGTGACGGCGCCACGGCCGCCGAGCTCCACGGCGGTCCAGCTCATGGCGATGAGGAGGGCGAAACCGCCGGCCTGGACGGCGGCTTGGCCGGTGACGAGGCTGCCGAGACGGCGCCAGTCGATGCCGGGTGCGGTCGGGTCAGTGGTGGGCGCGGCCATGGGGTCGGCTTCCTGTGCGGTGGTGGTCGGTGGGCGGGCGGGAGC
>JNWL01000099.1 GCA_000716465.1 Streptomyces bikiniensis | reverse complement strand
CGGCCCCGACACCCCCATCATCACCACCGACGCCCGCCACCGCGCCGACGCCAAGAGCGCGCTCATCACCCTCGTCGAGCACGCCCTCATGGCCCGGCTCAAGTAGGAGGACGGGACGGGCGGTTGCCCCGTACCACCGCCGGGGGTGGTCTGTGTCGTTCGACACGACCGCCCCCGTGTTCATAACGTTTCGACAGAGAATTGGGGCGCCTCGGACACCCGACGCATCCGATCGGTGTCACTGCGCTCACATGAGCCCCGCTTTTTGGCGGGGCTCGCTCTTTATGCCCGTTTTATTCGCGGTCCGGACCACTGAAAGGAGCCGCGTCCCACTGTTTGGAACGGACCCCCTTCACGTGCTGCAATTCATGAACTCCCGAGTAGTACGGCCCTGAACGAAACACCGGCACAACGTAGGTGCCGACGCCGAGAGGTTGTTGGTCGAGTGAGGCGAAGCAAGGAAAGCTCCGCGGAGCAGGAGACGCGGGGCAACTTCACGCCGCCGTCGCGCACGGCGGTGTCGCCCGCGGACGCGCCCGTCACGCCGCCGCCCGCCGAGACGGCCGGGGGAAGCTCCAGCAAGCTGTCGCCCCGCAACTGGCGGGTGCCCACCCGCCTGAACGCGATCCTCCTCATACCCGTGCTCGTCGGCCTCGTCATGGGCGGCTTCCAGGTCAAGGGGTCGATCGACACCTGGCAGGAGGCCCAGGACGCCGAGAAGACGGCGCTCATCGTGCGCGCCGCCTCGGAGTACAGCACCGCGCTGCTCAACGAGCGGGACCTCACCGCCGCCCCGCTGCTCGCCGCCAAGGACGACAAGGACCGCGAGGCCGACGAGGTCACCCGGGCGTACGCCGCGACCGACGCCGCCCGTCTGAAGTTCGACGAGGCCGTCAAGAACATGCCCTCGGGCCAGGGCCTGGAGCGCCGGCTGCGCCTGTTCAAGGACGAGGAGCCGAAGCTCGAAGCGCTCCGCAAGGACGCGTACGCCCGCACCTACGACCCGGTGAACACCCAGCTCGGCTACACGGGCGTCCAGCACTACCTGAGCGAGTTCTCCAACGAGCTCGGCCTGGGCACCGGCAACGTCACCGCGTACGGCCGCAGCGTCTACGCCATCCAGCTCTCCAAGGGTGCCGAGTCCCTCCAGCGGTCCATCGGCACCCATCTGCTCGTCCGGCCCAGCAGCAGGGAGGAGGTCTTCGCCCAGCAGTCGGTGGCGTTCAACTCGTACAACTACCTGGAGCAGATCGCCCTCGGCGAGTTCAGCTCCGGCGGCATGCCCGAGGACGTCGAGTTCCTCAAGAAGGTCATGGCCTCCAAGGCCGCGGAGGGCGCCAAGCAGATGCAGGCCGCCGACGTCGAGCTGCCCAAGGGCAAGGACGGCTCCGTCTACTCCGGCGCGGCCACCGCGATCGGCACGGCCAAGAGCCCCGAGGGCATCAAGGCCCTGAAGACCAAGGGCATCACCCCCGAAACCTGGATGGCGATCGCCACCGCCAAGTTCGAGGGCTACAGCGAGGTCGAGAAGGCCCTCGTCGACAAGGCGGTGAACGAGGCCGTCAAGATCTCCGACGACGCCAAGTCCGACGCCTGGCTGAACGGCGCCATCGTCGTGATCGCCCTGCTCGCCGCGTTCATCCTGGCCGGGATGATGGCGCGCCAGATGAGCCGCTCGATGCGCACCCTGCGGACCGCCGCCTTCGGCATCGCCGAGCAGCGCCTGCCGATGCTGGTCGACCAGCTCTCCCGCACCGAGCCGGGCCGGGTCGACACCCGCGTCCAGCCGATCCCGATCGACTCCCGGGACGAGATCGGCGAGGTCGCCCGCGCGTTCGACCAGGTCCACCGCGAGGCCGTCCGGCTCGCCGCCGAGCAGGCCATGCTCCGGGGCAACGTCAACGCGATCTTCACCAACCTCTCGCGCCGCAACCAGTCGCTGATCGAGGGCCAGCTGACCCTCATCACCGACCTGGAGAACAACGAGGCCGACCCGGACCAGCTGGAGAACCTCTTCAAGCTGGACCACCTGGCGACCCGCATGCGCCGCAACGGCGAGAACCTGCTCGTCCTCGCCGGCGAGGAGCCCGGCCGCCGCTGGGACCAGCCGGTCCCGCTGGTCGACGTCATGCGCGCCGCCTCCTCCGAGGTGGAGCAGTACGAGCGCATCGAGCTGGCGGGCGTCCCGGAGGCCGAGATCCACGGCCAGGCCGTGACGGACCTCGTGCACCTGCTCGCCGAGCTCCTGGAGAACGCCACCACGTTCTCCTCCCCGCAGACCAAGGTCCGCGTCACCGCGACCCGTCTCCCCGACGGCCGCGTGATGGTCGAGATCCACGACAAGGGCATCGGCCTCACCGCCGAGGACTTCGCGGACATCAACCACAAGCTGGCCAACCCGCCGACCGTGGACGCCGCCGTCTCGCAGCGCATGGGCCTCTTCGTGGTCGGCCGGCTCGCCGACCGGCACGGCATCCGGGTCCAGCTCCGCCCCTCGGGCGAGCAGGCCGGGACGACCTCGCTCGTCATGCTGCCGGACGCGATCACGCACGGCGGTGGCGGCGAGCAGCCGATCCAGGACGACTTCACCGTCTCCCAGATCATCCCGGAACAGCAGCAGCAGAACGCCTTCGAGGCCGCTCCCGCGCAGCCGATGCTGACCGCGGCCGACCTCGGCTTCGACGACTCGCGCTACGAGCAGCAGCCGGACGGGGAGCAGCAGAGCCTCGACCCGGTGAACCGCTCGCTGCGGCGCGAGGGGCGGCGTGCCGCCCTGGGCGACCGCGCGCAGAACGGCGACCGCCCGCTCTTCCGCGACGAGGCGGAGCAGCGCCGGGACGAGTACGGCCAGGAGCAGGCCGCCCAGGGCCAGGAGTACGCCCAGGGGCAGCAGCAGGGCCAGGAGTACGGGCAGCAGCAGGAGTACGCTCCCGCGCAGGAGTACGGTCAGCAGCCCCAGCAGGAGTACGGCCAGGAGTACGCGGCCGGCTACCCGCAGCAGGACGGCTACGCGTACGGGCAGCAGGGCTACGAGGCCTACCCGCAGCAGGGCTATGCGGAAGCCTCGTACGAGACTCCGGAGACCGAACACCAGCAGTACGACAATGCGTTCGACCCCCAGCCCCACCAGGCGCAGTGGCCGGATCAGAACGCGTACCAGGGCGGTTACGGTCAGGAGTACCGCGCGGAACCGGAATCTGCTCCGGGCGCTCCCGAACAGGCCGCCGACCGCGTAGGCTTCGACCGTCCGGGTCCGACCTCCGGTACCGCCCCGGACGCCGGCCACGCGCTGACCGACGCCGGACTGCCGCGCCGCGGCAGCGTCGCCCCGCCGACGCGGCGGACGCCGCAGCCGGCCGGGCCCGCGCAGCCGGAGCAGCAGCAGAGCGAAGCCGACGGTTCCGACGCATGGCGCTCGACCAACGACGAGCGCTGGCAGCGGGCCGGGAAGCTCAAGGACCCCAAGGCGGGCGGGGTCACCTCGTCCGGTCTCCCCCGACGCGTCCCGAAGGCCAACCTGGTCGAGGGCACGGCTGAGCAGACCCCGCAGGGCGGCCCCCAGGTCTCCCGCGCACCCGAGGACGTACGGGGCAGGTTGAGCGAATCTGAACTGGTTGATCACCAACTTCGTGGACAACACCCCCGGGGTGTCCCACACGGTGGTGGTCTCCGCCGACGGACTCCTGCTGGCGATGTCCGAGGGGTTCCCCCGGGACCGCGCCGACCAGCTGGCGGCCGTCGCGTCCGGACTGACCTCGCTGACCGCGGGCGCGTCCCGGATCTTCGAGGGCGGTGCGGTCAACCAGACCGTGGTGGAGATGGAGCGCGGCTTCCTCTTCATCATGTCGATCTCGGACGGCTCCTCGCTGGCCGTGCTCGCCCACCCCGAGGCGGACATCGGTCTCGTGGGGTACGAGATGGCCCTGCTCGTGGACCGCGCGGGCACCGTCCTGACCCCCGACCTCCGGGCGGAACTCCAGGGCAGTCTTCTCAACTGACAGTTCTCAACCAACAGACACGCCGTGCGTTTCGCGCCACCGCCCCGTAAGGTGCGGTGGCGCGGCTCCAAGGGACATGGACCGCGAGGCAGTCGGAGGAGGAAACGTGGGAACACCCCCGGGCGCGAGCCCCTACAACGGTTATGACGCGCACCAGGCGCCGCTGGGCGACGCCGCGCAGAACCGGTTCAACTTTCCCTCCGCACCGAGCGGACAGGGTGTGGCACAGCCCTACCGGCAGCCGCACGCCCCGTCGGCGCCCGCCGGCCCGTCCGCCTCGCGCGGCCCGTCCGCCCAGGGCGGTTCGGGCGGGCACAACCCGCTGGTGCGTCCGTACGCGATGACCGGCGGCCGGACCCGGCCGCGTTACCAGCTCGCCATCGAGGCGTTGGTCAGTACGACGGCCGATCCGTCCCGGCTGCAGGGGCAGTTGCCCGAGCACCAGCGGATCTGCCGGCTCTGCTTCGAGATCAAGTCGGTCGCCGAGATCTCGGCACTTCTCTCCATCCCCCTCGGCGTCGCCCGAATCCTCGTCGCCGACCTGGCGGAGGCCGGACTCGTCGCCATCCACCAGCCCGGCGGCGACGAGGCCGCCGGCGGTCAGCCAGACGTGACACTGCTCGAAAGGGTGCTCAGTGGACTTCGCAAGCTCTAACGGCGGCGCGGCCCGTTCAACCACCAGCGCGAAGATCGTGGTGGCGGGCGGCTTCGGCGTGGGCAAGACCACGTTCGTCGGCGCGGTCTCGGAGATCAACCCGCTGCGTACCGAAGCC
>JNWL01000098.1 GCA_000716465.1 Streptomyces bikiniensis | reverse complement strand
TCACCCGCCCCCGCCGCCCCGGCCGCCGCCCCCACCGCCCCGGCCGCCGTCGCCGCCTCCGCTGCCGCCTGACTGCCGCAGCGCCGCCGATCCGCTGCCTTACCGCCGGAGCAACTGCCGCTCCGGGCACCCGCGGACGGGTTGTATGGCCACTGCCGGCCGATCGCCACGAGCCGACCGGCCGGCCGGACGGAACCCGGCCGGACCCGCCCGGAGATCCCCGGGCGGGTCCGCCGGGCCGCTCCACCGCCCGGGACTGCGATCCGCCCGAAGGATCCCGCCCGACCCCGACCGACCCAGCTCCACGCCGATCCACGCCGATCCACCCCGATCCGCCGGGCGGCCCCCGCCGACCCGCTCCCGCCCGGCCCCCCCGGCCGACCCCGTACGCATCCGGTGCCGTCGGCACCCCCGCCCGACGTGACCCCACAGGAGCCTTCATGCCGTTCGACACGCCCGTCGCACCCGCACCGGCCGCCGTGCGGCTGCCGCTCTCGGTGGCCCAGCGGGACATCTGGACGGCCCACCTCCTGGACCCGACCGGCGTCAAGTACAACGTCGGCGAGTGCCGGGAGATCAACGGCCCGGTCGACCCGGAGCTCATGGCGGCCGCCTGGCGGCGGCTGGTCGACGAGGCCGACTTCCTGCGGATCCGGGGCTTCGAGGAGGACGGCGAGGAGGTCCGGCAGCTGCTCGACCCCGACGCGGGCGACCGCACGCTGCCGTTCCACGACGTCAGCGCCGCGGACGACCCGGAGGCGGCCGCCTGGCGGCTGATCGACGGCCTCATCGGCGCGCCCTTCGACCTCACCGGCGAGGCCCCCGTCCGCTGCGCGCTCGTCAAGCTGGCCGAGGACCGCTTCTTCTACTTCTACGGCTTCCACCACCTGGTCGTCGACGGCGTCGGCGTCGCCATGGCCCTCGCCCGGCTCGTCGAACTGTACGAGCGGGCCGTCGCCGGCGAGCCCTGGGGCGACTCCCCGTTCGGCTCCCTCGCCGAACTCCTCGCGGAGGACGCCGCCTACCGCTCCTCCGCCGACGCGGCCGCCGACCTCGCCGCCTGGCGCGACCACCTCGCCGGCGCCCCCGACGCCCCCACCGGACTCGTCAGGGGCCGCGACCGCGCGCCCGCCGCCCACGGCGCCCTGCCGTTCTCCCGCCGCAGCGTCCGCGTGAGCGCCGCCGACGCGGAACGCCTCCGCACCGCCGCCCGCGCCGAGCGGGTGAACTGGTCCGTCTTCCTCATCGCCCTGTTCGGCGTCTACCTGCACCGCGTCACCGCCCGCGACGAACTCGTCCTCGCCCTCCCGGTCACCGGCCGCACCACCCGTGCCGCCCGCAACACCCCCGGCATGGCGTCCAACATCGTCCCGCTCCGGCTGCGTATCCGCCCCGACGACACCTTCGGCGAGCTGCTGCGCGCCACGGCCGCCGCGGTCAAGCACGGGCTGCGCCACCAGCGGACCCGCTACGAGGACCTCCGCCGGGACGCCGGCGCGGACCGCCGGCTCGCCTCGCCCGTCCTCAACATCATGGGCTTCCACGCCGACCTGACCGTCGGCGGCCACCCCACGGTCAACCACAACGTCTCCAACGGCCCGGTCGACGATTTGAACGTCGCCGTCCTCGACCTCGGCGCCGCCCACGGCCTCCGCATCGACTTCGACACCCCCGTCGAGGGCGTCGCCCCCGTCCTCACCGCGACCCACCAGGACCGCTTCGCCGCCTTCGTCACCGCCGTCCTCGCCGCGGAGGAGGCCCCCGGCGTCCGCCGGGTCGCCGACCTGGACGTCCTCCGCCCCGAGGAGCGCACCCTCCTCACCCGTGACTGGGCGGGACCGGTCGCGGTGCCCACCGAGACGACCCTGGTCGCCCGCTTCGAGGAGCGGGTACGGCTCCACCCGGACCGCACCGCCCTCGTCGACGCGGACGGTGCCGTCACGTACGCCGCGCTCGACGCCGCCGCGAACCGGCTCGCCCGTCGTCTCGCCGACCGGGGCCTGGGCCGTGGGCAGCTCGCCGGCGTCCTCCTGGAGCGCGGCGTCCCCTTCTCCGTCGCTCTCATCGCCGTCCTCAAGACGGGCGCCGCCCACGTCCTCCTGGACCCCGACTTCCCCGACGAGCGCCTCCGCTCGGCCGCCGCCGACGCCGGCATCACCCACCTCGTCACCCGCCCCGGCCTCGCGGACCGCCTCACGGGTACCTGGACCACCCACACGGACCCCGCCGGCGCCGACGCGGCCGCCGCCCCGGACGCGCGGCCCGGCCCCGACACCGAACCCGGTCCGGGCGTCCGCATCAGCCCCGACGACCCCGCCTGCCTCATGTTCACCTCGGGATCGACCGGCCGCCCCAAGGCGATCCTGTCCTCGCACCGCAACCTGGTCGCCACCCTCCTCGGCCAGCCCTGTCTCCCCACCGGCACCGACCAGGTCTGGCTCCAGAGCTCGCCGGTCTCCTGGGACGCGTTCAGCCTGGAGTTCTGGGGCGCCCTCCTGCACGGCGGCACCGCCGTCCTCCAGCCCGGCCAGAAGCCCGAACCCGCCCTCGTCGCCGAGCTCGCCCGTCGCCACGGCGTCACCACGCTCCTGCTCTCCGCGACGCTCTTCAACTACCTGACCGACGAGCACCCCGAGGCCTTCGAGACCGTCACCACCGCCTTCACCGTCGGCGAGGCCGCCTCCCCGGCCCACGTCCACAAGCTCCAGCGGCTCAAGCCCGGCATCACCGTCCTCAACGGGTACGGCCCCGCCGAGGTGATGATCTTCGCCACCACGCACGCCGTCGAGCCCGCCGGGGCGCCGCACGAGGTCGTCCCCGTCGGAGCCCCGCTCGTCAACAAGCCCGCCTACGTCCTCGACCCGTACCTCAACCTCTGCCCGCCCGGCGTCACCGGCGAGCTGTACGTCGGCGGCGAGGGCCTGGCCCACGGCTACCTCGGACGACCGGACCTCACGGCGTCCAGGTTCGTGCCCGACCCCTTCGGCCCCGCCGGCGGACGGCTGTACCGCACCGGCGACCTCGTCCACTTCGACGCCGGAGGCCGCCTCGTCTACGAGGGCCGGGCCGACGACCAGATCAAGATCCGCGGCTTCCGCGTCGAACCCGGCGAGACCCAGGCCGCGCTCCTCACCCACCCCGCCGTCATCCGGGCCGTCGTCACCGTCCACCAGCAGCGCCTGGCCGCGTACCTCGTCCTCGACTCCGGCCCCACCGCCCCCGACACGGACGGCGGCGCCCGCCCGGACACCGCCCTCGGCACGGCCGCGCACGCCGACGCCCACCCCGACCCGGAGGCGTTCCGCCGGTACGTCGCCGATCGCCTGCCCGACCACCTCGTCCCCACCTACGTCACCGTCCTCGACCGCCTTCCCGTCACCCCCAACGGCAAGATCGACAAGCGTGCCCTCCCCGCCCCGGACACCTCCTCCTCCGCCGCCCGGCGTGCCCCGCGCGACCGCACCGAGGCGACCCTCGTCGCCCTCTTCGCGCTCACCCTGGACACGGCGGAGGTCGGCATCGACGACAGCTTCTTCGCCCTCGGCGGGCACTCCCTCCTCGCCGCCCGCCTCACCAACCGCATCGCCGAACTGCTCGGCACCCGCCTGACCATCCGCGACGTCTTCGAGCGGCCCACGGTCGCCGGTCTCGCCGAGCTGATCGCCGGGCGCGGCGGCGCCCCGGTCGCGGAGCTCCTCCCGCTGGTCGCGGGGGAGGCGGAGGGCGGGTTGCCGCCGGCGTCGTTCGCGCAGCGGCGGCTGTGGCTGCTTTCCCAGCTGGACGGGGGCAGCGCGGCGTACAACGTGCCGATGGTGGTCCGGCTGGAGCGCGGTATCGACGCCGACGCCCTGGAGTCCGCCCTCGGCGCCGTGATCGAGAGGCACGCCCCGCTGCGCACCGTCTTCGAGGCCGTCGACGGCGAGCCGTACCAGCGCGTGCGCCCCGCCGAGCGGGCCCGCCTCACGCTGGAGCACGTCGCCGTCACGTCCGACGCCGAGCTGGACGCGGCCCTGGACGAGGCCGCCGGCCGGGTCTTCGACCTGGGGGCCGACCTTCCGATCCGTGCCCGGCTCTTCGAACGCCCCGACGGTTCGGGGGTGTTGTCGCTCGTGTTCCATCACGTCGCGACGGACGGGCTTTCCCACGACGCCTTCTTCACGGATCTGGAGCGTGCTTATGCGGGTGAGGTGCTGGATCCGCCGGCGGTGCGGTACGCGGATTACGCGGTCTGGCAGCGGCGCGTCCTCGGGGCGGCCGACGATCCGGGCTCTCTCCTCGGTCGTGAACTCGCTTATTGGCGGGGTGGGGTTCTTCGTGAACACGTTGGTGCTGCGGACGGACAGTGCGGGTGATCCGACCTTCCGGGACCTCCTCGGCCGCGTGCGTACGGCCGACCTGGACGCGTTCGCGCATCAGGAGGCGCCGTTCGACCTGGTCCTGGAGGCCGTCAACCCGGCCCGGTCGCTCGCTCGGCACCCCCTCTTCCAGATCTGCCTGACGCTGGAGGCCGCCTCTGGCACCCCCGCCGGCGCGGCCCCCGTGTTCGGGACGGTGGAGAAGCGGGGCAACGGATCCGCCAAGTTCGACCTGGAGTTCTTCCTCCGCTCCGAGGACGGCGCCGAGCTGTCCGCCACTGTCCTCTTCGCCGCCGACGTGTTCGACGCGGAGACCGTGCGTCGGATGACCTCCCTCCTCGGCCGGGTATGCCACCAGGTCCTCGACGACCCCGGCACACGCCTCTCGGCCCTGGACGTCCTCACGCCCGGGGAGCGCGCGTTGCTCACCGGGCCCTGGGCCGGTTCCGTCGCCGAGACCGGTGACGCCTCGTTGGTGGTGCGGTTCGAGGAGGCGGCGGCCCGGTTCGCGGAGCGGACGGCTTTGGTGGACGGTGAGCGGAGGGTCTCGTACGCCGAGCTCGACGCCTCTGCGAACCGGCTGGCGCATCTGCTGAGGGCCCACGGCCTGGGCCGGGGTGATCTGGCGGGGGTGCTGCTCGACCGTGGTGCGGACTTCGCGGTGGCGGTGCTGGCGGTGGTGAAGGCGGGAGCGGCGTACACGCTGCTCGACCCCGACTTCCCCGACGAGCGGCTGCGTTCGGCGGCGGAGAACGCGGGCATCTCCCTTCTCCTCACCGTCCCCGCCCACGCCGCACGCGTGGAAGGCGCATGGCCGACGGTCCTGTTCCCGGCCCACGACGACTTGGCGGCCTTTCCGGCCGACACCTCGGAGAGCGGGCTGACCGGTGACGACGCGGCCTGTCTGATGTTCACCTCCGGTTCCACGGGTCGGCCGAAGGGCATTCTGTCCTCGCACCGCAATCTGGTGTCGACGGTGAGCGGGCAGTCGTACGGGCGGTTCGGTCCGGGCGAGGTGTTCCTGCAGTGCTCGCCGGTGTCGTGGGACGCGTTCAGCCTGGAG
>JNWL01000097.1 GCA_000716465.1 Streptomyces bikiniensis | reverse complement strand
CAGAAGACGGCATACGAGATTCGCCTTAGTCTCGTGGGCTCGGAGATGTGTATAAGAGACAGCGTGGAGGTCGTGCGGGTCGTGGGGGTCATGCGGGGACCTCTGTGCCGAGAACGAGGTGGAGGAGGGGGAGGACGGCGTCCGCGCGCTCCCGGTCGGGGTCGGGGGCGAAGCCGGGCACGCCGGGCGCGGAGGCCCCGGGGCCCCGGGCGGCCAGCTCGCCGAGGGCGCGCCGCACCCCCGGCTCGTACGCCGCGAAGGTGCGGCGCAGCAGGGGCAGGACGTCGGTGAACGCCTCGGCCGGTACGGAGGCGAGCCAGGCGTCGACGAGGCCGCGGAGGCGCTCGTCGTGGACGAGGAGCAGTCCGCCGCCGGAGGCGGCGCCGGCGAAGCCCTCGATCCAGGCGGCGGCGTCGGGCGGCCGGGCGCCGGGCGAGAGGGCGCGGCCCATGAGGAGGGCGGCCCCGTCGTCGGGGATCCGTCCCTCGTCCAGGAGGAGCCGGGCGGCCCGGCCCCGGAGGAGGCCGGGCACCCGGTCGTGGGTGGCGAGCCGGTGCAGGACGCCGGTCCAGCGCTCGCGCGTCCCCCCGACGTCGGGCAGCAGGCCGAGGGCCTGGTGGACCTCCTCGATCCGCTCGCGCAGGGGTGCGGCGGCGCCGGCGTCGAGCCCGGCGCAGGCGGGCGGAAGGCCGACGCAGATCCGCTCGGCGAGCCCGGCGGCGACCTCGCCGAGGGCGGCGGTGCCGGTGCCCCGGACGTCGCCGTAGCGCAGGGCGCGGGCGAGGGCCGGGAGGGCGCGGGCGAGGTGGGTGACGTCGGTGTCGAGGGCGGCCCGGTCGGCGAGGGCCCGCATGACGCCGGGGAGCGCGCCGGCGAGCCCGGCGAGGAGGCAGTCCTCGGCGAGGGCGGTGATGTCGGTGAGCGTGGTGGCGGCCACCGCCCGGGCCTCGGCCCTGGCGGTGGCGGCGGCCTCGACGGTGGTGCCCCAGACGCCGGCCTCGGCGACCCGGACGTGCAGCTCGGGCTCCCAGCGCAGCCGCCAGGTCTCGCGGAAGGTGCCGGTGCCGGCCCGGCCGGGGGCCGGGGCGCCCCAGTGGACGCCGAGGAGCCGCAGCCGGTGCAGCAGGCGGCTGCGGTCGGCGTCCGTCTCCTTGCGCAGGTCGAGTGCGAGTTCGCGGTCCTGCGCCTCGGGCCTGAGGCGCAGGGAGCGCTGTCGCCGGGTCAGGTCGCGCTGGAGGGGGACGGCGGGGGCGCCCTCGGGCACCGCGCCGAGGACGTCCCCGACGACGAGGCGGTCCCGGACGAGGGCGAGCGGCGCGTCGGAGCCCTCGCAGAGGACGGCGCGGACGGCGTCGGTCGTCTCGTCGAGACCGGGGCGCGGGCGGCCGCGCAGGGCGGCGAGGGTCCCGGCGAGCCGGACGGCCTCGATGACGTGCGCGGGCGAGACGGGGTGGTCCTCGGCCCTGAGGAGGCCGGCGACCTCGGTCATCCAGCGCTCGACGGGCCGGTCGGGGGCGGTGAAGAGGTGCGCGTACCAGCCGGGGGCGTCGATGCCGGCGCCGTAGCCGGAGCGGCGGGCGAGCCTGCGGTGGGTCCAGGGGACCCAGGTCGTCCCGGTCCGCACCTTGGGCAGGCCCTTGAGGAGGGCCCGGTCGGCGGCGACGGTGGTGCGCAGGGTGAGCGCGGGGACGTGCCAGGCGCCGCAGACGACGGCGACGGAGTCCCCGAACTCCTTGCGCGCCGCGCGCAGCCGGAGCCTCATGTACGCCTCGCGGACGAGGTCGCGGGGGTGGCCGCCGTGCCCGTACGCCTCGCGCAGGGCGCCCATGGCCTCGGCGAGGGCCCGGAACGGGGCGGCGGGGTCGCCGTCGCCGCGCAGCTCGACGACGTCCTCCCACCAGCGCTCGGCGTCCTCGTACCCGGCGGCCCCGGCGAGTTCCGCGACGGGATCGATCCGCGCCCCGTCCCCGGCGACGCCCTCCTCGCCGTCGTCCCAGGTGGGGTCGGCGGCGAGGGTGTGCGCGGCGGGCAGGTCGAAGAAGCGGACGGCGGCGCCCCGGTCCAGGGCCCAGCGGATCGCGACCCATTCGGGCGAGAACTCGGCCATCGGCCAGAACGCGGCCCGGCCGGGGTCGTCCACGGCGTGGGCGAGCAGCGCGACGGGCGGCCGCATGTCCGGGTCCGCCGCGAGCTCCACCAGCGCGTCGGCCTCGGCGGGCCCCTCGATCAGCACCGCGGCGGGCCGCTCCGCCTCCAGGACGGCCCGCACCCCCCGCGCGGACCCGGGCCCGTGGTGCCGCACCCCGAGCAGCAGGGGCCCACCGGGGTCCACGCGCGGGCACCGGGGGACGGACGGGGCCGTGGTGGCGGGCGGGGGCGCGACGGCGGACGAGGAGAAGGCCGTGGGCGGAGTCATGCGCTCACCTCGCGGCAGGCGCGGTAGAGGTCCTTCCAGCCGTCTCTCTCCCGGACGACCGTCTCCAGGTACTCCTGCCAGACGATCCGGTCGGCGGCCGGATCGCGGACGACGGCGCCGAGGAGGCCGGCGGCGACGTCGGCCGGGCGCAGGACGCCGTCGCCGAAGTGGGCGGCGAGGGCGAGGCCGCCCGTGACGACGGAGATGGCCTCGGCCGTGGAGAGCGTCCCCGAGGGGGACTTGACCTTCGTGCGCCCGTCGGCGGTGACCCCGTCCCGCAGTTCGCGGAAGACGGTGACGACCCGGCGGATCTCGGCCGCCCCGTCCGGCGGGACCGGCAGTTCCAGGGAGCGGCCCAGCTGCTCGACGCGCCGGGCGACGATGGCGACCTCGTCCTCGGGGGTCGCGGGCAGCGGCAGCACGACCGTGTTGAACCGGCGGCGCAGCGCGCTGGACAGCTCGTTGACGCCCCGGTCGCGGTCGTTGGCCGTGGCGACGAGGTTGAAGCCGGGGACGGCCTGCACCTCCTCCCCCAGTTCGGGGACGGGCAGGGTCTTCTCGGACAGGATCGTGATGAGGGTGTCCTGCACGTCGGCGGGGATGCGGGTGAGTTCCTCGACGCGGACCGTCGCGCCCCGGGTCATGGCGCGCATGACGGGGCTCGGCACGAGCGCTTCCCGGTCGGGGCCGTGGGCGAGGAGCCGGGCGTAGTTCCAGCCGTACCGGATCGCCTCCTCGGGGGTGCCGGCGGTGCCCTGGACGAGGAGGGTGGAGTCGCCGCTGACGGCGGCGGCCAGGTGCTCGGAGACCCAGGTCTTGGCGGTGCCGGGGACGCCGAGGAGGAGCAGCGCCCGGTCGGTGGCGAGGGTGGTGACGGCGACTTCCACGATGCGGCGCGGACCGACGTACTTGGGCGTGATCACGGTCCCGTCGGGGAGCGTGCCGCCGAGGAGGTAGGTGGCGACGGCCCAGGGCGAGAGGCGCCAGCGGGCGGGCCGCGGCCGGTCGTCGGCCGCGGCGAGCGCCGCGAGTTCGGCGGCGAAGGCGTGCTCGGCGTGCGGCCGCAGGACCTCGGCGGAGGTCTGCGGCCGGTCCGGTGCGGTGTCCGTCTCGGCGCCGTCACCGGGCTTCGCGATGGTTTCGGGCACGGGCATGGATCCCCCTCCAGATCGTTCGACCTGCTGTGCGATCCACCGTGCACCATGCCACTGACAATCCGATGTCACGGCTGGTCAGGGGCGGTCGGAGGGGCTGACGCGCCCTCCGGTCCCGGCGCGGGTCAGCCGACGACCGGGGAGACGGCGACGCAGCCGCCCGCCATCGCCTGCTCGGCCTTGGCCTCCTTGATGACCTTGCCGTTGTGGGTGATCTTGCAGGTGAGGTCGGAGGGGTTGAGCGAGACCGGCATGACGGCCGGCGGCATGATCCCCTTCAGCGTGACCGTCTTCTTCCACGGGGTGGTGGGCTTCTTCTCCGACTCGACCTTCGGCTCCATCGCGGTGCCGCCGCCGGCGTGGTACTCGATGGTCTCGATCGCGCTGCCGGTGACCTCGTACGTGACCTCGTAGGTCTCGTTGACGGACTTGTCGACCTGGTCGACGGCCTTCTCCGCGGCCTCCGAACAGGCGCCGAGGCCGAGGGCGAGGCCGGTGACGGCGAGGGCCGAGACGGCGGTGCGGACGGTACGAGCGGTGCGCTTCATGCGGGTTCCCCCTGGTGTCTGGAGTCGATCCTGGATCCCGCGCAGAGAATCGTAAAGGAAGGGTAAAGTCAAATCCTCCCGACTCGCCCCCCGCCGCTCCCCGCCCCCTTCCCGACTCCTCGTCAACTCCCCCGTTCCGCGGCGAAACCGCAGGCCGGAGGCGTTGTCAGTGGTGGCCTCTACCGTCGTGGACATGAATGGCATGGGGGTGCGTCGGGTGTCGGACGGGGACGGGGGCGGGGGCGTGGCCGACCCCGAGGCGGCACGCCGCAGGGCCGAGCGGAGGGCGGCCCGGATCACCTCGGGGGCGCGGGAGTTGGAGCAGCGGCTCACCGATCTGCTGCGCGGCGGCCTGGCGGCGGCCGGGCAGTCCGGCCACGGCCTGTGGGAGGAGACGGCGGCCCGCATGGTCGACGCCCAGGCGCCGGGACTGGCCGGCCGGGTGCGGGAGTTGGGGGCGATACCGGGATCGGGGCCCGGCTGGCCCGTGCGGCTCCTGGAGGAGTGCGCGCTGACCCACCTCCTCGACCGGGCCTGGCTGGCCGCCGACCGGCTGCCCGCCCCCTTCGCGACGACCGTGCGGACCCGGGTCGGCCTCCCCGCCCCGGTTGCCGGAGCCCCGGTGCGCGACCACTGGCTCGTCCTCGCGCAGTACGACACGGGCGACACCCGGCTGACCACCCGGCGCGTCTGGCTGTACGGGACGGCCGGCGGGCGCACGGCGCTCGTCCTCTCGTACGGGGCGGCGGGCCGGGCGCCCCGGCTGTCCCTCCCGGTGGGCGCGGTGCTCGACGGCGAGCTGACCCTGCACACCGGCTCCGGGCAGCTGCGGGCGGAGCCGGGCGAGCGCTTCGTCCCGGTCTCCGGCCCCGCCGCCCCGCCGCCGGGCGGCCCGGTCGGCGCGGCCCTCGACGCGTACGGGCGCGCGCTGCGCGAGGACCCGTGGCTGGACGCGTGGCCCGTGACGCTGGACGGGGTCGTGCCGGCGCGGGCGGAGTACGGCTGGCAGCTCGCCGACGCGGACGGGCGCGAGGCCCTGCCCCTGACGTCCGACGCCCAGTCCCGCCCGGGCCTCTGGCGGCTCGTCGCCCTGTCCGGCGGCGCCCCGGTGACCGTCTTCGGGGAGTGCGGGCACCGGGGGTTCACCCCGCTCGCCGCCTGGTCACCGGAGGCGCCGGTGGAGACGGTGCCCCTCGCATGAGCCCGTGGCCCCACGGCCCACCGCCCACGACCCACCGCCCACCGC
>JNWL01000096.1 GCA_000716465.1 Streptomyces bikiniensis | reverse complement strand
ACACACTGAGTTGACCTCCGACGACATGAGATGTCTTCGACCGCTCGGCGATGGCGTGGTCGCGAGCGGGGACCAGGGTGCCGTCCACGATGAGCACGGTGTCCCTGGCGAACCGCTTACGGGGCTGGAGTGCGAGTAGGGGTCCGAGGTGGTTGATGACTCGGCCGGCCGTCGACTTCGAGACGCCGAACAGCGGAGCGAGCTGCCGCAACGTCAGATTGGTGCGCCAGTAGGTGGCGACCAGCAACACCCGGCCCTCCAGCGGCAGACTCCACGGCCGGCCTCGGTGGACCACATCTGCTCCATCGCGCCGCAGCGTGGTCAGCAGCTTGCCGAAAATGCGTGGGCTCAGCCCCGCGAACGGGGCTATCCAGACACCTCACGGCGCCAAGCCGTCAAGCCGGGACGGCGGGCACGAGCTCACCATTCGATTTCGAGGGCCCTGCCGGTGGTCATCAGAGAGCGTCCTTGATGTGGCCTCGGGCGAAGTCCCATGGGGCGGGTGCATTGGCAGCCGCGTACTCATCTGCGATGCCGAAGACGCTCCCGCATCCTGGACATTCCGCCTGGCCGAACAGGTGAGTCAGGCCCCAGGCGAGCCGTTGCTGGCCATCCCGTACGGCTGACTCGTGCAACATCCTCCCGGTGCCGGTCAGCTCGTGCGGAACGGCCGGCCTGAGCGGGACCTGGTGGACATCCCCCAGATTCCAGTCCCGGATCGAGGAGTAGCATCCGTAGTCGCCGACCGCAATCGTCACCGGTGCGTCGCAGTGCGGGCAAGCGACAGTGACGAAGGAATCGGTGAAGTCGTCCAGGGCCTCGAACCACAAGGGCTGGCCGTCGAACGCGAGCATGGCCCGCAGCCGGCTCAGGTAGATCTTCCCGTCCAGGCCAGACCGCAGCCGGGCGGCGGCCATGGCGCGAAGCTCGGCCAAGGTCGCAGCACAGCGGGCGACTTCTTCGTCGGCACCGTGAGGTTGAAGGAGGCCACCCGCTATGGCTCCGGCCAGATCGAGCGCCCAGTCCCCGGCGTCCTCGGTCTTCGCGATGTCCGCCAGCTGTGGCAGTGCGGCGATGCTCGCCGGGGTGATCGTCCCCTGGTGGCACAAGCGCCCCCAAAGCCCGTTGATGGCCTCCTGGTCACGACCGATGGCTCGGTCCAGCAGCCCAGGGATCGCTTGTGCCGGGCCGTAGACGTCGTGAAGTGCGGACCAGTCGATCATCCGGTGATTCAAGCACGCCGCGGAGCGATCTCCGGGGGCGGTGAGCCGTGAGCGGGATCACCTACTCCGCCGCCAGAGCTGGGGCCCGCGGCGCCGGGAACGCGGTGTGCTCATCGAACAGGCGGCGGTTCTTGAGGCAGTGGTGGAGCTGGCCCAGCATCCGGTTGAACAGATTGCGCTGGCCAGCGGCGTGCCAGTCTCCGTGGTCGTCACGTCGCCGCCGGTAGTGGGCTTTGGCACCGGGCGAGGCGGTGATCGCTGAGAACGCCCAGAGGTAGCCGGCGTGGTTGAGCCGGTTGTTCTTCACCCATCGTCTGGTGATGCTGGACTTCTTGCCGGAGGCTCGGGTGACGGGTGAGGCGCCTGCGTAGGCCTTCAGGCCGCGGGCGTCCGCGAAGCGGGTGCGGTCGTCTCCGATTTCGGCCAGCACCCGGGCGGCAAGCTGGATACCGAGGCCGGGGAAGCTGAGGATGATTTCGGAGTCCGGGTGCCGCGGGAACGCCTCCTCGACGGCCTGGGCAAGGTCGGCGGCGGCGGTGCAGGCGGCCGTGAGCTGTCCGAGTAGGGCGAGCGCCTGCTTGCCGAGCGCATCCTCGACAAGCTCGGGCTGGCGGGCCCAGTCGGTGCGGAATGCCTCGCGCAGCCGCTCGACGTCCGCCTCGATGCCGCGCTTGCGGCCCGCACGCTTGAGAGCCGCCGTGATCTGGGTGCGAGTCAGGCTCGCGGCCTTGGCCGGTGTCGGCGCGAGCTTCATCAGCTCGCGGGCCTCCGGTCGGCACAAGCCGTTGTCCCACCTGGCGAAGGCCTCCAGAGCGGCGGGGTAGTACTCGCGCAGCAGCGAGCGAAGCTGGTTGGCGACCTGCTGCCGGTTCCAGACCGCGTCCTGCTGAGCGCGGGCCAGTACGGCGATGGCGCGGGCCAGGTCGCTGTCGTTCGGCAGCGGCCGGTGGGCATGCATATCTGTGCGCAGGATGTTCGCCAGGACCAGGGCGTCGCCGGGGTCGGACTTCTTGCGGGAGACCGCGTGCCGGTCGCGGTAGCGGGCGGCAGCCATCGGGTTGATCGCGAACACCTTCCGCTTGCCTGCCCGCAGCACCGCGACCAGCAGACCGCGGGAGGTCTCGATCGCAACCGGGATCGGGGGGTCCTCCGTGTCGCCGTACTCGGCGAGCAGGTCTATCAGGCTCCTGTAGCCGGCCGCGTCGTCGGTGATGTGTCGCTTTGCAAGTAGCTGGCCGGTGTCGTCGACCAAGGCAACGTCGTGTGTCCTCTCGGCCCAGTCGATGCCGCAGTAGATCAACTCTTTCCTCCCCAAAGATGCGGTGTTTGCGCTGGTTGCGAGCGCATGCGGGCCACGCAGCGACCTAATTCCAGGACTCGACCACCCGGTCGGTCCGCCACCTCACTAGCCGTTCGTGGCGCCAGCGCACCCCACGGGCCCCGGTCTCCTCGGGAGCTCTGACGGCTCTGGAGTATCAGGAGGTCACCGTGCGGCGGGCTCGCACTACCAACACCAACGAGTGATCAAGCGGCCAGTGCTGACGGTGGCGGCCTCGAAGACACCGAGCGCCGCCGCTCTGGATAAAGGGATCGAGTGCCCAGACGGCTCCAGGCGTACGTTCGGTGCCCGCGAAGCTGCCACCACCTGCACTGTGGAAAGCCAGGATGAGCGAAGGGCATCGGTCCCCGGCGCTCGAACGGACTGGTGGACAGCCCCGTCCCACGGCCCGTTATCAAGGAATTAGGACGACTCCGAAGCCGTGATCACACTCGCCACATCATGATCATCACTCAGACCGGCCCAACGCCGAGACAATCCCACAGTTACGCTGCTGGGGGCAGTCCACAGTGAGCAAAACCCGGGGGGAACCGTGAACCGACCTCTGCTGTTCCTCGACGTGGACGGGCCGCTCAACCCCTACGCGGCCAAGCCGGAGAGGCGCCCCGACGGCTACACCACACTCAGAGTCCCCCGAAACGATGCCCATGAGGACGACAGGGGCCTCTCCTCCCGACGACGCCCCCTGCGTGTCTGGCTCAACCCAGAGCACGGACGCACCCTGCTCCAGCTCGGCTTCGAACTGTGCTGGGCCACCACATGGAGGCCTTCCGGAACTTCCCTTCGTGAACTTCGGCGACGTCCTGCTCCAGCAACGCCCTGATGGAGTCCACTGGAAGACCGGACCGCTGGTGGACTACGCAGACGGCCGTCCCTTCGCCTGGGTGGACGACGAGCAGAGCGAGCTGGATCAGACGTACGTGACCGCCCACCACCAAGGATCTGGGCTCCTCCACCACGTCAACCCGCGGATCGGCCTACGGGAGAACGACTTCCGCACACTCGCCGACTACGCCCGGTCCCTGAACACCTCACGAACCACCGGCTGAGCACCTCACCGGCTCTTCAAGCTGCTCCGTACTCAGACCCAAGATCTTTGCGGGACAGCCCTTAGGGTTCGATATAGCCCGTGACGATATGACGCGTAGGTGAGGACCAGCGCCCCGATGCGCTCTGGAACGCAGTACCGCCGGGCCGTTCTAGCCACCTGCTCGCTCTTCATCGCGTGAGCCTTCTGCCAGGCCTGTGAGCTTCTCGTCCCGTCCCGGCGGGACAGAGACAAAATGAACTAGGTTAAGTAAATGATTGTTTATGGTCGCGGAAAATATGCCCGAACCGGCGAGGAAGTCGAAAATCTCATTCATGAGATTGTGAGTAGCCTCGCGCAGCGTGTGATAGATCCTTCTGGATACGAGACCATACCCGAACGTGCCGTTGTATGCATTGTCGATGAAGATCACCCCGAGAAAATTAATAGGTGGCACGCAGATAACTGCATGTACGTCTCGGTGGACATTCAATCCGGCTATGGCGCTCTAAAGTGGTGGGGCACTCGAAGGGTTGATAGTAAAATCTCTGCAGAAGTTTTCAGATCTGTCTGGACCTCGATGAGCTCGAACCCTCCGGAGGAGGATCCTTTGCTGATAAAAGACCCTGGATCAGGCGAGTGCTACCCTCGGGAAGCAGCTATTTCTATAGCTCAGATCCGAGAAGCCCTAGAGGAATTCTGTCACCTTCGCACAGGGGATCGACCCGAATGCATCAAGTGGCAACTGCTCGACCAGAGCTACTAATTTTATTATTTCGCTTCTATGCGGCGATTGCTCTTCAGCGGTTCGGTGTTTTGTCTTCAGTAGATATGGCGGCTCTGTGACCTGCCAGTTTGTGGCGGTAGAGCTTATAAGGTATGAGCGCAGCACTTCAGGCTCGAGCCAATCCCTATAGCGAATTACTGTCTTTCACCCCCGGCTCGCCATGATACTTTGAGTAGCCCTGATCTGCGATGATGCTCCTGATCTTCACTCTCGGAACCCCAGGATGAAAAAGGTTCACTGCCGGTCTCATCTCGATAAACCAGATAGGCTCTCGAATCCCCACAACGCCATCCCAAGAACACGCTACCTACTTCCACCAACAGTACATGCTGCATCAAAAGATGCGGGCTCTACAGTGAGACGTCTGAGGGATCCGAAATGATTCAAAACCCGTGGACCCCTGCACATCAGGCGGTGGAGTCGGGTGACCTCGCCGAGTTGACCCGACTCCTCGACGCGGGAGCGGACCCAGAAGAAGTCTGCTGCGGGATGACGCTCCTGCTCCACGCCATCGATGTGGAAGGAGACGCAGCACTCCAGTCAGGCAAGCCGCTCGATACGGCGCTCACCGCGATCCTCCTGGCTTACGGAGCCGACCCGACCGCGACCCCCGACGGCGAGACACCGCGCCAGTTCGCGAGCTCCTACAACCACCACATGGCAGTCAGGCTCCTGGACCGGCACACAACAACCACCAAGGCCCCTGCTGCCGGCCCGCGAAGCGGGCCCCGGTGGCCCTGGAGGCGCAGCCGGAAGGGCTGAGGGTGGGAGCGAAGCGGACACCCAACGGGCCGCAGGCCCGCACCCCATGAAACACACTCATCTCCCCCGCACAGCGCGGAAGACCCCCCGCCCCGCGAAGCGGGCCGTTCGGGGGGGAGCGCAGCGCAACCCCGAACCAGTCCGAAGCAAAGCGCAGGACCCCGGCCCGAAAGGGCCGGCCACAGCTCGAAGCGAAGCGGAGAGCCAGGCCCGAAGGGCCCGGCTGAGCGCAGCGAAGCCGTTCAGTCCTGAGCGCGCAGCGCTTAGGTACCCGC
>JNWL01000095.1 GCA_000716465.1 Streptomyces bikiniensis | reverse complement strand
AAGGAAGCAGCTTCCCGCCTCGCATGGTGCCTCTTGCGCTTACGCGCTCGGGGCCACCGGTGACCTATTAGAACTACCGGTACTCCACCAACCACCAGGCCGTCATCGGCGCCGCCGCCCGCGTAGCCGCCTCCTCCGCCCAGATCGCCGCCGCCTCCGCTGCCCCAGATGCGGACGTCGAGCGAGGTCACGTCGTCGGGGACACGGAAGTCCTGGATCTTGCCTGTGTTCTTGAACCGTTTGACGCAGTGGTAACCCGGTCTGGGAGTGGTCATGGCATGGCGTCCTTTCGCTGGGAATTGACCGGACCGGTCTGGGAACGCCCGAGGACCGGGGCGCTGTGACGGGCACCGTCGTCGGCGCGGCCCGTCTTCTGCAGGCCCTTGTCGCAGTGGTCCGGCTCGACTGGGCGGACCGTCTCGGCCCCCGGGAGCAAAGGGCCCGCTCCCTGTCGGCGCGGGCTTCGCGGAGCGCGGATACGCAGCTGTCCGGCGCGGTCCCCGAGCGCCTTCTTCACTCGCCGCAGGGCGGGAATGCGGGGGAGGTGCGTGGTGGGGGTGCCGTCACGAAGAGCACGGGCGCCCATCAGGGCGGCGTCGGCGAGGCCGGTGCCGGTGCGCCGGCGCAAGACTCGCGGCGGGCGCGCGGTGGGAAGTGCTTCGACGGCCTGGCACCACAGGTCGATGTCACTGGCAGAGCTGAGTTCGTCGGAGCGTGCCCGGGCCCGCTTGGAGGCGCGGGCCCAGGCCTGGGGATCGCGCAGGGACCGGAGGGCGTCGATCCAGGCGGTGGGGTCGTCGCGGTAGGCGAAGATCCCGGCTTCCCCGAGGGCTTCGACCAGGCCGGGCGTGGGGTGGGCGATTACGGGAATGCCCGAGGCGAAGGCCTCCACCGCCACCCGTCCCCACGACTCGTACAGACTGGGCATGAGGATCACCCGGGCGTGGGCGTAGACGTGCTCGCGCATGCGGTGGCCGGGGACGGAGTCGACGACCTCGCAGTTCGGCAGCCTCGGTGGTGGCATCACCTGCTCGCCGTAGGCGCCTTTCACTCCGCGAAAGCGCCACTCCGGGGACCAGGCGGCGATCCGCCAGAACAGCTCCCCGCCCTTGTCGCTGTTCAGGTTCACCAGCGTCACACACTCACCCGGCTGGGTGCGGTACTCGTGCGCGATGACCGGCGGGCGCACCACGATGCTGCGCTTGGGCAGGAACTCTTGCGGGTAGCGGGCGTAGAAGATCTCGCCGTCGCGACGGATCCACTGGCTGTTGTAGACCATCAGGTCGGCGCCGGCGGCGTTGTGGAAGCTGCCGGCGAAGTTGTCGTGGCAGATCACCGCCACCGGGATGGAGCGGTCCCGGGCGATGCCGGCGACCAGAGGCACGTTCTCGTAGTGGGAGACCAGCACGTCCGCACGCCGGGCGCGGGAGACGAAGTCGATCCCGGCCTGGAACGGCACCACGTGCACACCGTCGATCTCGTAAGGCGCATGGCTCTTGCCCGGGTGCGACAGCCACACCTCCACCCGGTGCCCCCGCTTCGCCAGGGGCCGCAGCATCGAGTGCAGCATCCACTCCGACCCTGCGTTGTGGTCGGGCGGATACCCGTACACCCGCGCCACGACCGACAACCGCTCCACGTCCGGCACCCCGGTAGCCTGCGGTAACGAACCGCCCGCCGCCCTGTCCTGCTGCACGAAACTCCTTCCGCAGAGTGCGCCACCACCGGCACGCGCCCCTTTCACGCGTCCCGGGCGCCTGCCGCCACCCGCAGCCTCAGGCTGCGGGTGGCGGATAACTGTCCGGGGCAGGGCGCGAGCCCGCCGGGGCGCATCGCGGCAGAGCCGTCCGGCCGTCCCGGGGCAGTTCTGCGCAGGCCTCCGGCATCTGCCGGCCATTTCCCGCACGAAGATCAACTCAGGTGTCAGTGTGTCCCGGCCCCGAACGGCAGTGCCCCACGAAAACGCCGCGATACCCCCGCCCGCGCCGAGGTTCACCGCGACGCGGGGTGGTACGAGGGCGCTCATGGGGGCGCACGTACCTGTCATGAAGTGCGCCGTTGTGCGCGGCGGTACGAGCAAACCGAGGAAACCGACCTCGTAGCCGCTGGCCCGGCCCTTCGACAACGCAATCCGTTGCCCGCCCACCGCAGTCAGGTGAAGCGAAAGGAGTGAGTGCAGTGGCGCTTCTCCGATGAACACCCCCCGCAGACGGATGAACCGGCATCCGCCTCGACCGAACAGCGGCTTCGACGCCGCACGCGACGATGGTGCCGACAGGCGGCGCTGGGCGTGCGGTGGAGGTATCCGGGCTTTCGGGACGTCGTGGGTGACCGGGTGTATGGCGAGGGTCTGCGTGGCTGCCTGTATCGCTGATTCGGGTCAACCGAATCCGTTCGGTCGTCAACTTGACGGAGGCCGGGCGTTTCTTTTTCGGATGCGGGTTGTGAGGTCCTGGAGCAGGATGCTCGTGGGCGGATGCGCCGGCCTTTTCTTCCGCGTATCCCCATTCCTACGGAGCGGGGCTGCCGCCATGGACGTGCAAACCACAAGCCAGGCAGGAGAATCGACGATGACTCTGACGGTGGACATCACTGAGACGGACATGCTTCCGGCACATCCGGGATCGCCGGACGGGCGTCCGGCGATCCCGGATGCGGAGGGCGTGCTGACCGTGGTGGCCGGTACGGGAGTGCAGGGTGGCCAGGGTGACGGCGGAAAGGCCACCGCCGCTGAGCTGAACTCGCCGGCGGGCCTTCTGCTCGCCGATGACGGCACCCTCTTCATCGCCGACCGGGGCAACCACCGGGTGCGGAAGGTGACGCCGGACGGGCTGATCTCCACGGTGGCCGGAGAAGGAACCGCAGGTTACACCGGTGACGACTCGCGCAGCGGTAACGCGCGGACCGCACGGCTCAACTCCCCGACCGCACTTGCGCTCGACGCTGCCGGAAACCTGTACATCGCCGACTGGGGAAACTACCGGGTGCGGAAGGTGACGCCGGAAGGCGAGATTTCCCTGGTGGCCGGCGACGGATCGAATGGCTACGGACGGGAGGAGGGAGTTCCCACCGAAGTCTCGTTGGGCCGCCCGGCGAACTTGATGTTCGACGCTGCGGGAACTCTGTTCATCGCCGAGGAAACCAGGGACCGTGTGCGCAAGATGACGGACGGCAAGATCTCCAGTGTGCCGCTCGACAGTTCGCTCCAGCGGCAGGGCGATCCTCCCGTCAAAGAACCCGCCGCACTGTGCATGGACGAGGACGGCAGCCTGTACATCGCCGATGAATACAACCACCGGGTGTGGAAGGTGACGCAGCACGGCATCACGACCTTCGCCGGCACCGGTCATGGGTGGTTTGGTACCAGCTTTGGCTTCAGCGGTGACGGCGGACCGGCCAACCGTGCCAAAATGTACGACCCCTGCGCACTGGCGAGGGACGCCGAGGGAAACCTGTACATCGCCGACAGGACGAACCACCGGGTGCGGAAGGTGGACCGCAAGGGCGTCATCACGACGATCGCCGGTCCCGACACACCGGTCGGCAGCGGCAGCGCGGAGCAAATCGCAGGAGTCACCCTGCGATCGCCTCGGGGTCTGGCGATGGACCCGTGCGGCAACCTGTACATCTCGGACAGCGAGAGTCACCTGGTGTGGAAGCTGCCGGGTGCCCAGGAGCGGAACCTGACGATCCGCCAGGTCAAGGTCCCGCGGGCCAGCCTCGGTGAGACCGCTGAACTCACCGTGGAGATCACCGCCTACCACGCGGGGCGGGCGGTCGACGCGGGGAACATCGTGCAGAGGTTCACCGCGCCCACCGGCTTCACCTTCGCGGAGTGGCCCACCTATTCCTACAACGGGGACGGCGCGCGCAGAGGAAGCCTCGGCTGCTACTTCGAATCCGGCCGTCGCGTCATGATCGTCACCGGCAACCTGCACCTCAACACCTGTGACGCGAACAAGGGCCCGCTGGTCTATACCATTCCCGTCAAAGCGGATACCGCAGTGGACCCCGGCACCTACCGCGACGGGCAGCTGCTCGCGGGCCGCCATCCGGGCATCGTCCTGAGCGCCACGGTCACCGCAGGACCTCGGTTCTCCGTGACTGCGGCAACCCCCTCGCAAGAGCTGGTGCGGGGTGTAGGACTCAGGTACCCGGGGGTGGTGGTCCAGGGAGAACAAGAAGTCCCCCGGCAGACCGTCAGGGTGACACTCCCCTCGGGAGCCGGCCTGGCCTTCGTCCGCGAGAACGTAAAGCACCAGATGACCGTCAAGTCGCATTCGAAAGAGGAAGACGAGAAGTTCGACGCGGTCCTTTCGGCTGACGGGCGGACTCTCACCTGCGCGAATGTGGATCTCGGCCTCTCGCGGGAGCATCCGAAAGCCAGCATCTGGGTCGCCGTGGAAGCAACCGCCGCCGCGCCGGTCGGACCGACTCGTCTGACCTTCCAGGTGGGCGGCATCGTGTCGGACTCCACCGGCCTGGAGATCACGGAGGAGTGATCGCCCCCGTGTCCCGCTGCACATGAGTGCACCATTCGCCGGATGTCTCCGGGCCGGACGCCCCTGCACGAGGGCGCGCGGCCCGGAGGCGCCGGAGCGCGGTCGTAGAGCCTGGAACCTGCGCCGTGTGCCCTTCACCAGCGCCGGGTCGATACCCCTACCGGTAAGGTCCATCGCCGCCGACTTGCGCTGAGTTACGGCTCCGGCACGGCCGGTACCTCAGTCGGCCCGGCTTCTGCGAGTGCGCGATACGCCGAGATGGCCGAGCAATTCCTGCTCGCGTCCTGCCGGCCCCGTAGGCCGAACCCGAAGGCAAAGCTCACGTAGTGGCATCAGCAGAGTTCGTGACACGACCGTGTTCGGGCCTTCTTGAGGCGTCTCCAGCAGATGAGGCTGCAGGCGGGGGAGACGAAGACGTCGTGGAACTTCGTGGGCCGCACGGACGAGGAGATCCGCGAGGCCCGGCAGGACTGGACGACGGGTGATCGCTTCGGCGAGGTCAAGGACTACGGTGGCGGCCGTCTGGCCGCCCCGGAGATGCCGGCGACGCAGCTGAAGGCGCGGGGGCGGGTGCGCTGACCCGGGTTTTCCTCTTCTGCGTCAATCCAAGGCCGAGGGATGCTCGGCTCCGTCAGGGCTGTCGTCGCGACTGCGGGAGGGCACGTATCGCAACCCCTTCCGCAGTCGGTGGGTGCGCTTCCGGAGTGTGCTCGGGTGCGAGCAGGTCTGGTCGGCTGAATGCCGACCTTTTGCCGACTCTACTGACGGTTCGACAGGTTCCCTGATGGTGTGGCGCAGGGGGTGGCGGCATGCCGGTCTCGGCACCGTGGCCTGCGTGGCCCATGGCCTGGCGGGACGTGGTGGTACGTCTGTTCCGACCGGCCCGGTGGGCGCGCGTCACGTTGCGCGGAACCGTCCCTCCTCGACCTCCGTGACCAGTCCTGGAGAACGCGGCCGCGCCCTCGATCACGCCCTTCTGGTGGCCCGTGCCGTACCAGCGGGCGCCGATCTCCCGGCAGCGGCGCATGGACGCCTCGAAGTCCGGGAGGCTGCTGCCGGGGTCCCCGTAGTACGGGCCGAACGAGGTCAGGTCGATGTCCGCCACGTACAGGAAGCCGTCCGGTTCGACAAGGTAGCCGCTGTGGCCCGGGGTGTGACCGGGGAGGTGGACGACGGTCACGGTGCGGCCGCCGAGGTCGAACACCGT
>JNWL01000094.1 GCA_000716465.1 Streptomyces bikiniensis | reverse complement strand
CCAGCGTTTGCCGTCGAGGTCGTATTGGTTGACGGGGTCGCCGGGATAGCCGTAGCGGTTGTCGCCGCCGCCGTGGACGGGGTCGGTGGACAGGAAGCGTCCGGTGCGGGGGTTGTAGAGGCGGACGCCCATGAGGGTGAGTCCGGTGAGGGTTTCGGCGGAGCGCTGTTTGGCGCCGAGCCAGTTGTAGCGGACGGCGGGCTGGTTGTTGCGGGGGTTGCCGTATTCGTCGTTGTCCAGTGCCTGGGGTGCCTTGGAGGTGTCCAGGGGGAGCTGGAGGGCGACGTCGCCGTGGATGTTGGTGAGCTGCAGGACGGTGTCGCCGGTCTTGCTGGTCGTGGCGCCGAGGTCGCCGGAGGCGGTATCGACGTTACGGGTGAGGGCGCCGGTGGTGGTGTCCTCGATGGTCCAGCGCGGGTTGTCGCTGTCGCTGTCGTAGTGGTTGAGCTTGGACGCGGTCGTGGTCCAGGTGGTGCCGCTGCCGGTTGCCACGCTCCAGGAGCGGAAGCGGTGGCTGGCGTCGAGCTGCCAGGTCTGGCGCTTGCCGTTTGCGGTCTGCTGGTGGGCCAGGTCGTTGGCGTAGTAGCCGATGGTGCCGTTGCCCGGGGCGGCGGTGGTGCGGCCGAAGGCGTCGTAGGTGTAGCCGGCGTCGACGAGGCGGTCGGCGCTGTCGTAGGTGTAGCTGGTGGTGGTGCCTCCGGTGGTGGGGCAGTCGGCGCCGGGGGTGCCGGTTGCCGAGGTGAGGGTGGTGCGGTTGGTGCGGTTGTCGAAGGTGTAGCTGCGGAGGGTGCAGATGGTGTCCGCGGTGTCCTCGACAGCGGTCAGGCGGCCGGTGGCGTCGTAGCGGTAGGCCTGGTCGGACCAGCCGGCATGGGTGGTGACCTGCCCGTGGACGGATTCGGTCACGGTGTCGGAGTAGACGATCGTGCCGTCGCTGTCACGGGTGTAGGTGCGTTCCAGCGCTGATCCGGTGGTGTCCTCGGTCTGCTTGACCGTGTAGCCGCCGGGGAGCTGCTCGCTGGCCACGGAGCCGTCCGCGTCGTAGGTGGCCTTGAACGCACCGGCGATGGAGTCGGTGGTCGTCGTGGCCAGTCCGCGCGGCTCGGCGGTGTGGTCGTAGGTGTAGGTGACCGTGGACGGCGCGGTGTCGGTGACCTTGACCGGCCGGTTGAGCAGGTCGTACTCGGTGGTGGTCGTACCGTTGTCGGCGTCGGTGTAGGACACCATGCGGCCGAGCTTGTCGTACGCCCTGGTGATCGTGCCGCCGGTGGGCGAGACGGTCTTGACTGCCTGTCCGGTGGCCGGGTCGTACTCGGTGGTGGCCTGCGGGACCGCCTGTCCGACACCACCGGTGGTGGCGACGGTGGTCGGCCGGCCGGCATTGTCGTACGAGGTGGTCGTGGTCCGGGTCACGCCGTTTGCGATCTCGGTGACCTTGGCGGCGTTGCCCCACCAGTCGTACTCGGTGGTCGCAGTCGGCATTTCAGCGGGGTTGGTACCCCCGCCGGTGATGGCACCAGCCGGGCCGGTGGAGCACACCAGGTCGGCCCACTCCGGGCGGCCGGCACAGGCACCGGTGCCGGTGGCCGACCAGTAGGTCGTCACCCGGGTCGCGACGTCGCTGCCGGTGGCACCGGGCAGTATCTGCTTGGTCACCCGGCCCTGGGCGTCGTACTCGGTGGTCTCGGTGATCGCCAGACCAGCCGGGTTCTTGATGGTCTTCGACGGCAGGCCCTTGGCCCAGTCGTAGACCGTCTGCACGGCACGGGACTCGCCCATGACGGTGGGGTGTTCGCGTACCTCGGCACCGGTGGTGACCTTGGTGACCTGGTCCTTGACCTTGGCAGTGCCGTCGGTGGGACGCCCGGCGTCGTACTCGTTGACCGTCCAGGAACGGGCGGTCACCGACGTTCCGGCCGGCACCAGGGTGGTGGTTCCGGACTTCAGGTCGGCGGCCAGAGTGACACGCCGCAGCGGGCCGAACTCCTCCAGCTCGCGCGTACCGGTGTCGTTGTAGAGCGACTTGGTCGCCAGCAGGTCGGCACGCTCGGCCGAGGAAAGCGACCCGATGCCGAGGTCGGCCTGGGTGGCCGTGTCGTCGGCGGTCAGCCCGAGTGCGACTGCCCGGTTGCCGGCCGACAGTTCCCGCACGGTGTTGCCGAAGCGGTCGTACTCGGTGGTGGTGATGTGGCCGCCGGGGGTGGCGGTGTTGACCTCGCGTCCGGACACGCCGAGGTAGTGCACCTCGGCCCGCTTGTAGTCACCGGAGCCAAGGGTTCCGCCGGAGTGGTCGGCGGGAACGGCGTCGGCGGGGAAGACGGCGGTGGCGTCTGTGGGGGCATCGCTCTGTCCCCACGCCTTCACGTCCGCAGCGCCCATCTTGTGCGGTGCGGCGGTGCCGGTCAGCGCAACGTCGTAGACGATGCTGGTTGCGGCGGTCCCCAGCTCGGTACCGGTCGTGCCCTGCTGGAGTCCGGGACGTGATGCCTTCAGCAGCATGCCCTCACCGGCGGTGACGGCGTTGCCGGCCTTGCCGTAGGTGAAGGTCCAGGGCAGTTCGCCGGGCGGGGTCAGCTGCGTGACGCGGCCGACGGTGTCGTAGGCGTACAGCGTCTTCAGCGCGGGGCTGATCTGCGGGTTCCACGTCTCGCGCAGGCGGCCGTTGCCGTCGTAGAGGTAGCTCTGCACCGTCTTGGAGGTCGCCGCGGTAGCACCGGGGGCGGTGGACCACAGGCGGATCTCCTTGACCTGGCCGGCCACGTCGCCCAGGGCGGTCGTGGTGGCGGTGGTCGTGGCTCCGTAGACAAACTCCATCACACGGCAGCCCTGGGTGGCCGGGTCGGCCGTGCAGGCAGCAGCGGTGGCGGCCGAGGTCGGCGCGACGACCTGCTTGGGCCGTGCGAGCTTCTTGCCGTCGACGGTTACCGTCTCGGACACGACGGTGGTGGTGCTGTTGGACAGGCCGTCCAGCAGCGTGCTGGAAACCTGCCAGGTGGCGGCCGCGGCGTCGAGCTTGGTGAACTCGGTGACCGTGCCTTCGGTGTCGGACAGCGTGAAGGCGCCCGTGGTGCTGCCCTTGAGCGTCAGGCCCTCCGCACCGGGCTCGGGCACCCAGCCAGTCTTCGCCGCATTCGCGGTGAAGTGCGTCTCGTCGCCCTCAGCGCCCACCACGGCGACAGCCGTGTCGGACAGCTTGCGGATGTGAGAGAAGTCGGACTCCGTCGCCTCCGCGGTGGTGCCGGCCACCCACTCCTTACCGAAGATGGCCACCTGGCCCTCCTGCGCTGCACCCTTGCCGGGGGTACGCGAGGACGCCGTACGCGACACCGCCATATCGAAGGCCGAAGCGTCGCTGGCCGAGAGGGTGTAGTCACCCGTCAGCAGGTTCACCGAGCCGGGCCCGACCTCCTTGGCGGCCGCGCCGGTGGCATTGCGGTCGACCACGACGGTCAGCGGCGCGGTGCTTCCCGCGGCGCTGTTGGCGCCGGCGAAGTCGGCCTTGATCTGGATCGTGCCGTCCGGGTCGACGGTGTTGGTCGCGTCCCAGACCAGGGGCGCGTTCTTACCGTTGGTCATGGCCACCGGCCACGCGGTCAGCGCGGCGCCGCCGGAGGTGACGTCGGCGACCGGGATACGGACCCACGGGTCAGCCTCGGAACGGCGCCAGGAGAAGGACACCTGGTTGTACTTGGCTGCGTCGGCTTCAGCGACCAGCGGCAGGCGACGCGCGGTCCGCTCACCCTCGGCGGGCTGCACGAAACCGCCCGGCCCGGCGTGGAAGGTGTAGTCGATGGCCTCGGACTTGTTGTCCGCCTTGTCGACCGCCCGCACCTGCAGGGTGTGCGTGCCGTCCTTCGGCGGGGCGATGGAGATCGCCTTCGCGCCCGTGGCTCCGCCCGTGGCGACCTTGGTCCAGGTCGTTCCGTCCAGCGACCACTCAAGCCAGTTGTGGTCGCCGGCCGGAGGAGTCACGGTGAACGTGCCGGCCTGCCCCGCGCCCTTGACCCAGGCGGTGGAGGGGTAGTCCGTTGAGGTGATGGCCGTCGGGGCGGACGGAGCCGCGGTGTCGACGGTGAAGACCTTGAACGCAGACCAGCCCACGTTGTAGTGGCTGCCGTCGTAAGGCGAGGTACGGAACTTGTAGGTCTTGCCGTTGGTCAGGACGCCCGCCGGGACGGTCACCGAGGCGACCTGGCCCGAAGGCACGTACTTCGACACCAGGACATTGCCGACCTGGGTGTTGGTGGCGTTGTCGAAGATCTGGAAGGTGCCGTTGACCTTGTCACCGTCCGCGTCGACGAAGGTGTCGCGCAGGGTCGGGGTCGCAGTGTTGACGACATAGTTGCCGCCGTAGGAGAAGTACGGCGGGCCGGCTTCCTGCTTGGTGCCGGTGCGCGGCCGGTAGTTGTAGTTGACGACCAGCTTGGGCGGGTTGGACGCCGCGTTCGCGGAGTTCACCCGCTTCCACTGCGTGGTCAGCGTCTCATCCGTGGCGCGCAGGCCCATGTGGCCGCGGGTGGCCTTGGCGGAGGCCCACTCCTGAACCAGCGCGGTCACATCGGCGTTGATCCAGCCGTCGGGCTGGGCGGTGCACGAGGTGTTGCCGCGGGTCTCGGTGGAGGTGGCCTTCTTCGCCGTCATCGTGGGACGGTTCGTCCAGCGGCTCGAGGTGGATGCCGCACCGGAGGACCACACCTCCCACGGCTGCGCGGTGCAGGCCGGGGAATTGCCGGAGTGGAAGTTCCACAGGCTCAGCTTGGCGTCGAGCACGAGCGCGTCCTGGACCGGCGTGGTGTTCCAGGAGACGAAAGACTGCGCGATGCGCGCGGTGCCGTCGGCATTCTTGGTGCCGGGGTTGCCGAGGTCCAGCTCGACATCGTTGGACCAGTCGACGGTTTCGCCCTGCTGGACATAGGTGTCGAAGACGTTGCCCAGCGCAGAGGTGGACGGGTCCACCGTCACCGGGTACTTGGTTTCCGGGTCCGCCAGGAACTTCGCGTCCGGCGTCAGGACCAGGTCCACCGACCCCTTGCGCTTGACGACCTTCATGTCGACCTTGGCCCGGCGGGTGTGCTCGCCGGATACCTTGTCGACCGTGGCGTCCCACATCACCGGAGCGGGCATGACTGCCTGCTTCTTGCTCTTCTTGTCGGTGAAGAGCAGGCTGCCGTCCTCCTGCTCGGTGACCTTCAAGCCCTTGGTCTTCAACGGCAAGGTATAGGTGTAGCCGCCAGTGGCGGGACGTTGCTTGATCTCGACGTACTGCTCGAACCCGGTACGCGTCGCCTCGACGACCACGTCCGCGCCAGGCACAGCGTTGACGTACTCGGCACGCGTGCCCTCCAGCTTGGGAGCCGGCAGCCCACCCCGCCACTGCAGGGTGATCTGCTCATCTCCTTCGCCAAGGGTGACCAGGTCGACGGCCTTGGACGCCTGCCCAGCCTTCAGCGAGGCAGCCGGCGTACCTGTCTTCCCCGCCAGCCTCAGTCCGTTGGGGTGAGCCTTGGACTCGACCGCCCCATCCGCTCCAGCGACGAGATCAAGGTCGACATCACGCCAGTCGCCGCTGTCCTCGTCATGAAAGCGCACGGGGCCGGCGGACAGCTCGGTCGTGAGCGACCCGTCCTTGTTGACCCAAGTCGTCGACGTCTCCGTCCGCTCCGACAGGGCCTCCACACGCTTGCCCGACAAGCGGGCAGCCACGCGCGCCGACGGAATGTCAGCAGCTTGCGTGACACTGGACTTCTTGGCAGCCGTGATCGCCTCGGAGGGCGCCGCCGCAGCTGGACTCACGCCGTCGAGCAGCGTGAAGGCCATGGTCGCCGCGAGGCCGCCTGCGACGTAGCGCAAGCTCCTCCCCGACCAGACCCGCCCGCGCTCATCCGGCGCGGGTATGTGAACCGTCATGATTCCTCGGTCTCTTCGTTACATGTGCATCACAAAAACCGATGCCATGTGAAGGTACCTACGAGGAAAAGATCAAAAATCCGGCAAGGGGGCACGCGCCCGACATCCCCGACAGCTAACCGGAAGATCGTGATCGATTCTTGACGGACCGCCAGAGGCGCCTACCCACTCCTAACCCCACCACACACACGACTTCACACCGCCAACAGCCACCACCCAGAACCCCGGCG
>JNWL01000093.1 GCA_000716465.1 Streptomyces bikiniensis | reverse complement strand
AGGAGCGCCAGCGGCTGCGCCCTCAACATCACCGGCGGCACCGAGACCGGGCACGCGGGCGGCACGTACTCCCACTGGAACGGCTACAAGCTGGACTTCGGCAAGTACACCTGCCTCGGGAACTACATCAAGAACACCTTCACCTACATCGGCGTGCGCGGCGACGGGGCCCCGCAGTGGAGGTCCGGCGCGGGCAACGTCTACGCCGACGAGGGCAACCACTGGGACGTGACCTTCTACAACTGCGGCGGCTGCTGACCCCGGCCGGGAACGGCCGAAGAGCCCCCTCCGGAGCCCACTTGGACTAACCGAAGGGGGTTCTTGGACTGGAGGGGCCCGCGCGGCGCGATCTCGTTGACGGTGCCGCCGGGCCGGGGCCAACTAGTGCGCATGCCCCTCCCTCACTCGCCACGAGGCCGCAGGATCCGTGCGGCCTGCGCGCTCGCCGTCGCCTCCTCCGCCGTGTTCGCCCTGGCGGGGCCGGCCCTGGCCGACCCCCGGACCCCGCCCGCCGGGACCGCCCCGGACGCCGCCGCGGACACCTCCACGGGCGCCGTCATCTCCTCCCGGCAGCTCTCCGTCGCCGTCGCCGAGGACTTCCCCCGCGTCCTCTCGTACACCGACCGCGCGAGCGGCGCCCGCCTCCTCGGCAGTACGGCCCCGGTCACCCAGGTCGTCCTCAACGGCACCGCCCGCGCCGTCCGGGCCGAGGCCGCCCCCGTCCTGACCCCGGCCTCCGCCGCGTACACCCTGGTCCTGCCCGACCTGCCCGGCGTCGAGATCGACGCGCGGCTGAGCGTCGACGGCCGGACCACCACCTTCCGGATCACCGCCGTCCGCGACACCGAGGCCTTCCGGGTCGGGACCATCGACATACCCGGCCACGACCTGGTCTCCGTCGGCTCCTCGGACGCCGGCGGCGCCACCACCGCCTTCACCCGCCTCGACCCGGACTCCACCCGTACCGCCGACGTCTTCGCGCGGGTCACCGACGCCACCCCGGCCGAGGCGAGCCCCACCGGCGCCACCTACGCGATCGTCGGCACCGGCCGCCTCGCCGCCGCCGTCGAGTCCAACTCCAGCTACGACAAGCCCACCGGCGCCTCCGCCCGCGACGCCTCCCGCTTCTGGCACCAGGCCCGCAGGAACGGCACCGAGACCCGCGTCGGCGTCTGGTCCGGCCAGTGGACCTACCGCGGCGAGGGCGCCCCGCAGCCCGAGAGCGGCGACGCCCTGCCCTGGGCCAAGGTCGTCGTCACCCCCGACGCCAACGCCGACGGCACCGTCGACTGGCAGGACGGCGCCGTCGCCTTCCGCACGATCGGGATCAAGGCCCCCGGCAGCGAGCAGACCCCCGGCCGGGTCGTCGCCCACATCCCGTTCAACTTCGCCTCCCAGGCCACCCACCCCTTCCTGCGCACCCTGGACGACGTCAAGCGGATCTCGCTCGCCACCGACGGACTCGGCCAGTTCGCCCTGCTCAAGGGGTACGGCTCCGAGGGCCACGACTCCGCCCACCCCGACTACGGCGGCAACTACAACGAGCGCGCCGGCGGCCTCGCCGACCTCAACACCCTCCTCAAGGAGGGCCGGAAGTGGAACGCCGGCTTCGGCGTCCACGTGAACGCCACCGAGTCGTACCCCGAGGCGAAGAACTTCAGCGAGACCCTGGTCGACCGGACCAAGCCCGGCTGGAACTGGCTCAACCAGAGCTACTACATCGACCAGCGCCGGGACATCAACAGCGGCGACCTCGCCCGCCGCTTCCAGCAGCTCCGCGACGAGACCGACCCCAACCTCTCCGCGCTCTACATCGACGTCTACTACACGCACGGCTGGATCGCCGACAAGACGATGCGGGCCGTCCAGGCGCAGGGCTGGAACGTCGCCACCGAGTGGGCCGACAAGTTCGAGCGCTCTTCCCTCTGGTCCCACTGGGCCAACGACCTCGACTACGGCGGCGCCACCAACAAGGGCCTCAACTCGCAGATCATCCGCTTCATCCGCAACGGCGAGAAGGACGTCTGGAACGACCACCCGGTCCTCGGCCAGACCGCCCTGGTGGACTTCGAGGGCTGGACCGGCGAGACCGACTGGAACGCCTTCACCGCCAACGTCTGGCAGCGCAACCTGCCCGCCAAGTACCTCCAGCAGCAGAAGATCACCCGCTGGAACGGCAATGACATCACCTTCACCGGCGGCGTCCGCGGCACCGTCGAGGACGGCCGCCGCACCTTCTACGAGAACGGCCGCAAGGTCCTCGACGGCGAGAGCTACCTGCTCCCCTGGGACGGCGGCAGGAAGCTCTACCACTACAACGAGTCCGGCGGCACGACCAGTTGGCAGGTCCCGGCCGGCCCCCGCTCGTACACCGTGTACCGGCTCACCGACAACGGGCGCGTGAAGACCGCCACCGTGCGGCCGGCCGGCGGAAAGGTCACCCTGGAGGCCGCCGCCGGACAGGCCTACGTCCTCTACCCCGACAAGGCCCCCGCCCGGACCGACCCCCAGTGGGGCCGGGGCACCCCGGTGAAGGACCCCGGCTTCAACGACGCGGGGCTCACCGCCTGGACGAAGACCGGCACCGTCGCCCGCGACACCGATGAGCAGGGGCGCACCAGCGCGAAGCTCACCGGCACCGCCCCCGCCTCGGTCGGACAGCGGATCACCGGCCTCACCCCCGGCAAGCGGTACACCGCCTCAGCCCTGATCGAGGTCGAACCCGGCAGGACCCGCCCCACCACCCTCTCCGCCGGCGGGGCGTCCGTCACCGTCGAGCGCTCCCCGCTCCAGAACCGGATCGCCGCCTCCGACTGGAACGACACCCGCCTCCAGCGCGCCAAGGTCACCTTCACCGCACCGCACGGCGCCACCCCCCTGAGGATCGAGGCCGCGGGCGGCAGCGCCGCCGCCGTCCGGATCGACGACGTCCGGATCGTCGCCAACGACCCCGCCGGCAAGCCGGGGACCACGGTGTACGAGGACTTCGAGGCCGTCGACCAGGGCTGGGGCCCCTTCCTCAAGGGCGACGCCGGCGGGACGAACGACCCGCGCACCCACATCGCCCAGCTCCACGCCCCCTACACCCAGGCCGGCTGGAACGGGAAGCTCGTGGACGACGTCGTCGGCGGCGCCGAGTCCCTCAAGTCGCACGACGAGAACAGCGGCCTCGTCTACCGGACCGCCCCCTGGACCGTCCCCATGGAGGACGGCCGCCGGTACCGCGTCGAGTACGCCTACCAGTCCAGCCACGCGGGCGCGTACGAGTGGGTCACCGGCTACGACCGCACCAGCGGCACCGGAGCGGCCGTCGAGACCCGGCGCACCCCGATCGGGCAGCAGCGCACCACCGGGCACTTCACCGAGACCGTCACGGCGGGCTGCGGCGACACCTGGACCGGGCTGCGCAAGCGCGCCGACGCCCCCGACGGCGCCGACTTCGTCCTCGACGGCTTCACCGTGACCGACCTCGGCCCGGCCCCCGAGCGCGCCGCCTGCGGCACCCTCGCCGTCGCCGCGCCCGAGACCCTGGAGCCCGGCCGCCCGAACCGGGTCACCGTCACCTTCGGCAACGACGAGGCCGCCGGGGCCACCGGCGCGCGGGCCGTCCTCGAACTGCCCGAGGGCTGGACCGCCGAACCGGCCGGGCCCGTCGACCTCGGCACGGTCGCGGCGGGCGGAAGGGCCACCGCCGCCTGGCAGGTGACCCCGCCGGTGGACGCGGCCTACCGGTCGTACCCGCTGAACGCCTCCCTCGCGTACACCGTCGGCGGGGACGGGCGGAGGCTGACCGCCGCCGCCACCGTCCGCACCCTGCCCCCGCCGCCCACCGCCGACACCTGGGCGAGCGACCACGACTGGACCTCGGCGACCAGCGGCTGGGGACCCGTCGAGCGCGACCTCTCCAACGGCGGGACCGGCGCCGGGGACGGCTCCCCGCTGACGATCGGGGGAGTGGCGTACGCCAAGGGCCTGGGCACCCACGCCCCCGCCACCGTCCGCTACTACCTCGGCGGCCGGTGCGCCTCCTTCACCGCCGGGGTCGGCGTGGACGACACCCAGGTCGGCCGGGGCAGCGTCCGGTTCACCGTCCTCGCCGACGGCGCGGAGAAAGCGAAGTCCCCGGTCCTCAAGGCCGCGGACCCCGCTTGGCCCCTCACCGCCGACGTCACCGGAGCGGCCTACGTCGACCTGGTGGTGGACGACGGCGGCGACGGCAACGGCAACGACCACGCGGACTGGGGGAGCGCCCGCTTCCACTGCGGCGGCTGACCCCCTGCAACGCCTTCCCGAAGGGCGGGGCGTTGTAGGGAAGTGAAGAACGCGGGCGGCACCCCGGTACGGTGGGGTGCCGCCCGCGGACGTGTGGCCCCCGCCGAGGTCTATGTCGGACTCCTACAAACACAAGGGGTGTCCGGCTGTTGACTCGGGACGTACGGGGCGCGGTTCTGTCCGTCCCCGCCAGGAATCGACACGCGAGACTGTACGGAGTCGACGGCAGGGTTTTCTTGTCCGACTTCGTAGGGTCGGTACATGACCGTTGTGGACCAGATCCCGAGCGAGCCCGTCGACGCCCGCGGCCGCGTGGCCGAGCTGCACGTCCTGCGCGAGCAGGCCCTGGCGGGCCCGAGCGAGAGGGCGACCGAGGCGCAGCACGCCAAGGGCAAGCTGACGGCGCGCGAGCGCATCGAGCTCCTGCTCGACCCTGGTTCCTTCAACGAGGTCGAGCAGCTGCGCCGGCACCGCGCGCAGGGCTTCGGCCTGGAGGCGAAGAAGCCGTACACCGACGGCGTCATCACCGGCTGGGGCACGGTCGACGGCCGCACGGTCTTCGTCTACGCGCACGACTTCCGGATCTTCGGCGGCGCCCTCGGCGAGGCCCACGCCACCAAGATCCACAAGATCATGGACATGGCCATCGCGGCCGGGGCCCCGCTGGTCTCCCTGAACGACGGCGCCGGCGCCCGCATCCAGGAGGGGGTCTCCGCCCTCGCCGGCTACGGCGGCATCTTCCAGCGCAACACCCGCGCGAGCGGCGTCATCCCGCAGATCTCCGTGATGCTCGGCCCCTGCGCGGGCGGCGCGGCCTACAGCCCCGCCCTGACCGACTTCGTCTTCATGGTCCGCGAGACCTCGCAGATGTTCATCACCGGCCCGGACGTCGTCAAGGCGGTCACCGGCGAGGAGATCACCCAGAACGGCCTCGGCGGCGCCGACGTCCACGCCGGCACCAGCGGCGTGGCGCACTTCGCGTACGACGACGAGGAGACCTGCATCGCGGAGGTCCGCTACCTCCTGTCGATGCTCCCGCAGAACAACCGCGAGAACCCCCCGGCCGTCCCCTCCGAGGACCCGGCCGACCGCCGCTCCGACGTCCTGCTCGACCTGGTCCCCGCCGACGGCAACCGCCCGTACGACATGCACAAGGTCATCGAGGAGCTCGTCGACGACGGCGACTACCTGGAGGTCCACGAGCGCTGGGCCCGCAACATCATCTGCGCCCTGGCCCGCCTCGACGGCCAGGTCGTCGGCATCGTTGCCAACCAGCCGCAGACCCTCGCCGGCGTCCTGGACATCGAGGCCTCCGAGAAGGCGGCCCGGTTCGTGCAGATGTGCGACGCCTTCAACATCCCGATCATCACCCTTCTGGACGTACCCGGCTTCCTTCCCGGGGTGGACCAGGAGCACGGTGGGATCATCCGGCACGGCGCCAAGCTCCTCTACGCCTACTGCAACGCGACCGTGCCCCGGATCAGCCTGATCCTGCGCAAGGCGTACGGCGGCGCGTACATCGTGATGGACTCCCAGTCCATCGGCGCCGACCTGACGTACGCCTGGCCCACCAACGAGATCGCGGTCATGGGCGCCGAGGGCGCCGCCAACGTGATCTTCCGCAAGCAGATCGCGGAGGCCGAGGACCCCGAGGCCATGCGCACCCGCATGGTCAAGGAGTACAAGGCCGAGCTGATGCACCCGTACTACGCCGCGGAGCGCGGCCTGGTCGACGACGTCATCGACCCCGCCGACACCCGCCAGGTCCTCATCCGCTCCCTGGCCATGCTCCGCACCAAGCACGCCGACCTGCCCTCCCGCAAGCATGGCAACCCGCCGCAGTAAGAGGAGCCCCCTTCCATGAGCACTCCCGCCAATCTCCTGCGCGTCGAGAAGGGTCACGCCGACCCCGAGGAGCTCGCCGCCATCACCGCGGTCCTCCTCGCCCGCGCGGCCGCCCAGCCGTCCGCCGAGGCCGCCCCCGCGCACCGCGGCCGCACCGCGGCCGGCTGGCGCCGTCTGGAGCGCGAGCACGGCTTCCGCGCCCCGCACAGCTGGCGCTAGCCGGCACGGAGCGCAGCGCGCGACGCACGGAGCACGGCGAAGGGCCGGGACCCGGTGAGACCGGGTCCCGGCCCTTCGCGCTGTCCGTGGGCGGACGCACACATGCCGGAGGCCGCGCCCCCCTTCCGGGGAGCGCGGCCTTCGGGACGAGCGGGTACGGACGGAACGCCGGGGGACAGCTACCGCAGCCGGGCCATGAGGGCGTGCTCGACGAGGGTGATGAGCGCGCTCTTGGCGTCGGCGCGGTGGCGGGCGTCGGTGGTGATGATGGGGGTGTCGGGGCCG
>JNWL01000092.1 GCA_000716465.1 Streptomyces bikiniensis | reverse complement strand
AGGTGGAGCGGCGGCATCTGGTGTACTACCGGGAGCTGGCCCGGCGGACCGATCCGGAGCTGCGGGGGCCGGGGCAGGTCGCCGCCATCGCCCGCTTCGGGACCGAGTACGGCAACCTCCGCACCGCCCTGCGCCGGGCCGTCGACGCCCGCGACGAGGACGAGGCCCTCGTCCTCGTCCACTGCCTGCTCTGGTACTGGCAACTGCGGGACCTGCGCACCGACGCCCTGTACTGGGCCGAGGCCGCCGCCGCCCTCGGACCCGACCCGTTCGCGCCGCCCGCCGCCCCCGTCGTACCCCTGTACGAGCCGTGCACGGCCGCGCCGCCGCCGCTCTCCGAGGAGCAGCGCTGGGAGGCCCGGCGCGGGGTCCGGCTCGTCGAACTGATCAACATGAGCCACGACACCGGCCGCTGGACCACCCCCGAGGGCGTGCGGCGGCTGCGCGAGATGACCGCCGACTACGCGCCCGGCCTGCCCCAGTCCTGCCGGCTGCCCGGCGCCTTCGCCGTCTTCGCGGTCCTCCTCATCGGGGAGGCCGGCCGGCTCGGCGAGCGGCTCGACACCACCGTGGACGCCTGCCGCCGCCACGGCTACGAGTGGGACCTCGCCAACATCCTCCAGCTGCGCGCCAACATGCTCGCCAACCGGGGCGACCGGGCCGCCGAGGCGATCGCCGACGCCGACGAGAGCCTGGAGATCTTCGAGCGGTTCGGCGACGCCTGGGGCGCGGCCGAGGCGCTCTCCTCCCGCGCGGAGGCCGAGGAACGGCTCCTCGACTTCGAGGCCGCCGCCGCGGACTTCACCGCCGCCATCGCCCACGCCGAACGGATCGGCGCCCAGGCGCAGGTGCTGCTCCTGCGGGCCCGGTACGCCGGCACGCTCGTCGAGTCCGGACGGCCCGCCGAGGGCGAGGCGATCCTGCGCGGGATCCTGGCCGACGACCACGGCCTGGGCCACGAACCCCGCGTCGGCGCCCGCATGTTCCTCGGGGTGGCGCTCGGCCGCGCGGGTCGGACCGACGAGGCCCGCGAACACCTCCACGCGCTCCTCGGGGAGTTCGACTCGGACACCCTCGCCCTCTTCAGGGGCTTCACCCTCGGCGTCCTCGGCTGGCTGGACGTCCTGGACGGGCGGTACGGCTCCGGGCTCGCCCTCGCCACGGAGGCGTACGAGAGCTCCCTCGGACCGCTGTCCATGATGATCGGCCCGCAAATGCCGGCGATGCACCTGATCATCGCCGCCTGGGCCCTGGCCGGGCTCGGCGGACCGGAGGCGCGGACCGGTGCGGTGCTGCTCGGGGCCAGGGACGGGCTGCTCCCGGCGGGGCACCTGCCGCCGCCGACCGAGCGGGAACAGCTGGAGCAGGCCACCGCGCTCGCCCGGTCCGCGCTCGGCGACGCCGAGTTCGAGGCCGCGCGCGCCGAGGGCGACGGCCTCTCCCTGGAAGAGGCCGCCGCCCTGCTCGGTCGCGCCGCCGACGCGATCAGAGAGCGCGCCGAGTCCTGACCCCCCGGGCCCCGCGACTCAGGTCTTCTTGCGGAACTTGGCGACCGCGATCGGCGCCGTGACGGCCGTGATCAGCACCGACCAGCCGAGGGTCATCCACACCGAGTGGGCGACCGGACCGCCGTTGACGAGGTTCCGCGCGGCGTCGGCGAGGTTGGAGAGCGGGTTGTAGTCGGTGAAGGTCTCCAGCCAGCCCGGCATCGAGGTCGGCGGGGCGAAGATCGAGGAGCCGAACTGGAGCGGCATCAGGACCAGCATCGCGACCCCCTGGACCGCCTGCGTCGTCTTCATGGTGAGGCCCAGCAGGATGAAGATCCACATCAGCGAGGCGCCGAAGACCATCGACAGGCCGATCGCGGCGAAGAGGTCGAGGACCGAGGTCTTGATCTCCATGCCGAGCAGGAAGCCCATGCCGAGCAGGATCGCGGTGGCGATCAGCATGCGGCCGACCTCGACGACGATCTTGGCGATCAGGACGGAGGACCGGGCGATCGGCATCGTCCGGAACCGGTCCATGACCCCCTTCTTGAAGTCCTCGTTCACACCGGACCCGACGGCCATGGCGATGTTCATGCCCATCATCGCCATCAGACCGGGCGTCACGTAGTTCACGTACGCGTCGTTGTTGCCCTTGCCGGCGATCGCGCCGCCGAAGACGTACACGAACAGCAGGATGAAGATGATCGGCATCAGGACGGCGTCGAACATCGACTCCGGGTCCTGCTTGATCTGGAGGGCGTTGCGCCGGGCCAGGGCGCCGATGTGGCGCAGGTTGGCCCGCAGCCCGATCCGGCCCTCGCCGGGCAGCGCCCGCGCCGGGCCCGTGCCCGGGGCGGGGGCGCCGGCGGGAGCCTTGGAGAGCGGTGTGGTCGTGGTGGCGGTGCTCATGCGGCGACCTCCTCGGGAAGCGCGTCGGACACGGTCGTCTTCTGGCCGGTGATCGCCAGGAACACCTCGTCCAGGCTGGGCAGATGGGTGCCGATGTGGGCGATGCCGAAGCCGCGCGCGCCGAGCAGGCCCACGACGGCGGTCAGCTGCTCGTCGGCGAGGATCGGCACGTACAGCGCGCCCTCGTCGGGGACGACGGTCGCGCCGGCGACGCCGTCGAGACCGGTCTCGCGCAGCGCGGCGGCCATGGCGGTCAGGTCGGCCGGGTCCACCGGGCGCACCTTCAGGGTGCGGCCGCCGACCCGGGCCTTGAGGTCGTCCACCTTGCCGTTGGCGATGACCTTGCCGCGGTCGACCACGGTCAGCTCGCTCGCGAGCTGCTCCGCCTCCTCCATGTACTGGGTGGTGAGCAGGACCGTGGCGCCCTCGGAGACCATCCGCTTGACCTCGTCCCACACCTCGTTGCGGGTGCGGGGGTCGAGGCCGGTCGTCGGCTCGTCCAGGTAGAGGACGGCCGGGTTCCCGATCATCGAGGCGGCCAGGTCGAGCCGCCGGCGCATGCCGCCCGAGTAGTTCATCGCGGGCCGCTTGGCGGCCTCGGTGAGCGAGAAGCGCTCCAGGAGCTCGTCGGCGCGGGCCCGGGCGTCCTTGCGGGAGAGGTCGAGCAGCCGCCCGATCATGTACAGGTTCTCCCAGCCGGACAGTTTCTCGTCCACCGAGGCGTACTGGCCGGTGAGGCCGATGGTGCGGCGCAGCTGCCGGGGCTGGCGCACCACGTCGTAACCGGCGACGGTGGCGGTCCCGGCGTCCGGGACGATCAGGGTGGACAGGCAGCGGACGAGGGTGGTCTTCCCGGCGCCGTTGGGCCCGAGGACCCCGAGGACCGTGCCCTCCCGGACGTCCAGGTCGACCCCGTCGAGGGCCTTCGTCTCGCCGAAGTGCTTCACGAGGCCCCGTACCTCGACGGCGTTGGTGTGTGATCGCGTCATGGCCCCTACTAGACCAGCCGCCACCGACAACGCCCCGACAGACGGCCGACAGCCCGCCGATGGGGGATGTCGGCGGGCTGTCGGAGGTGCCGCAGTGGCTTCTCGGGGCCCTTCGCGAAGGGCCTTCGGGACCCGGTCCTCGGGACCCGGTCCTCGGGACCTAGTGGAAGGTGTGCTCCTCGGCGGGGAACGCCCCGCCGGAGACGTCCTCGGCGAAGGCGCGCGCGGCGTCGCCCAGCGTCTCGCGGAGGTTGGCGTACTGCTTGGTGAAGCGCGGCACCTTGCCGCCGGTCAGACCGGCCATGTCGGTCCAGACGAGGACCTGCGCGTCGGTCCCGGCGCCCGCGCCGATGCCGATGGTCGGGATGTGCAGCGAGCGGGTGACCTCGGCGGCCAGCTCGGCCGGCACGAGCTCCAGGACGACCGCGAACGCGCCCGCGTCCTGCGCGGCCTTGGCGTCGCGGAGCAGCCGGTGGGCGGCCTCGTCGGAGCGGCCCTGCACCCGGTAGCCCATGGTGTTGACGGACTGCGGGGTCAGGCCCAGGTGGGACATGACGGGGATGCCGGCCTGGACGAGCAGCTCGGTCTGCGGCAGCGAGCGCTCGCCGCCCTCCAGCTTGATCGCCCCGACGCCGGCGTCCTTGACGAGCCGGGTGGCGTTGCGCAGGGCCTGGACGGGCCCCTCCTGGTACGAGCCGAAGGGGAGGTCCCCGACGACGAGGGCCCGCCTGGTCCCGCGCACGACGGCGGCGGAGAGGAAGGTCATCTCGTCCATCGTGACGGGCACGGTGGTGTCGTAGCCGAGGTGGCAGTTGCCCATGGAGTCGCCGACGAGGATGACCGGGATGCCGGCCTCGTCGAAGACGGAGGCGGTCATCGCGTCGTAGGCGGTGAGCATGGGCCACTTCTCGCCGCGGGTCTTGGCGGCGGCGATGTCGTGGACGGTGATGCGGCGGGTGCCCTTGCCCCCGTAGAGCGACTTGTTGCCGTCGCCCGCGGCGGCGGGCGGCTTCTGGGCAGCCTGAAGCGTCATGGTGAACGGCTCCTTGTTGTCATCTCGAGGCGCCCTCACGGCGTCCCCGGACCACGTCCATGGTGGCACTTCGGCGGGCGGACGGGAAAGTGGGCCGGAGTGGCGCTGTTCACACCACCGCAATGTGTGAAGCGCCGCGAAGACGGCAACGGCGTGGCGTACGGCCGGGGCGGCCAGGGGGCCGGGGGGCGACTCCGGCCGGAAGCGGCCCGGCGGGAACGTGCGGGAACGTAAAGACTCGACCAGCTTTTTCGATACGAGACGGTCTCGTATCGAAATGGTTCTAGGCTGGTCGGCATGTCACGACCGTCCACCGCACCCTCCGCCCCCGCGGCACCCGCCGGGCCCCGCGTCCCCGAGGCCGTCCACCGGCGCCGCTGGGCGATCCTCGGCGTCCTGATGCTCAGCCTGCTGATCGTCGTCCTCGACAACTCGATCCTGAACGTGGCCGTCAGGACGATCGCCGCCCCCGCCCCCACCGGCGTCGGCGCCACCCAGAGCGAGCTGGAGTGGGCCATCAACTCCTACACGCTCGTCTTCGCCGGCCTCCTCTTCACCTCCGGCCTGCTCGGCGACCGCCTCGGCCGCAAGAAGGTGCTGCTCTTCGGCATCACCGTCTTCGGCATCGGCTCCGCCCTCGCCGCCTTCTCCGGCACCCCGGGCGAGCTGATCGCCTTCCGGGCCGTCATGGGCCTCGGCGCCGCCTTCGTGATGCCCGCGACCCTCGCCGTCCTCATGAACGTCTTCGAGCGCGACGAGCAGCCCAAGGCCATCGGCATCTGGGCCGGCAGCGTCGGCCTCGCCATCGCGATCGGCCCCATCACCGGCGGCCTCCTGCTCGAACACTTCTGGTGGGGATCGATCTTCCTCGTCAACGTGCCCGTCGTGCTCCTCGCCCTGGCCCTGATGGCCTGGCTCGTGCCCGACTCCCGGGACCCGAAGCCCGGCCGCGTCGACGTGCCCGGCGTCCTCCTCTCCGTCGCCGGCCTCGTCCTCCTCGTGTACGGGATCATCCGCGGCGGCGAGCTGGCCGACTTCACCGACGCCACCGTCCTCGCCCCGGCCCTCGGCGGCCTCGCGGTCCTCGTCGGCTTCGTCCTGCACGAGCGGCGCAGCGACCACCCGGCCATCGACATGTCGTACTTCGGGAAGCCCGCGTTCTCGGCCGCCGTCGCCGCCATCGCGCTCGTCTTCTTCGCCCTCATGGGCGTGACCTTCTTCTCGGCCTTCTACCTCCAGAGCGTCCGGGGCCACAGCGCCCTGGAGTCCGGCCTGCTCCTGCTGCCGCTGGCCGTCGCGCAGATGGCGTTCGCGCCCCGGGCCCGGATCGTGGTCGAGCGCTTCGGCGCCCGGACCGTGTGCGCCGCCGGCATGCTGCTCGTCGCCCTCGGCCTCGCCGCCTTCGCGCTCTTCGACGCCTCGACCCCGGTCTGGGTCCTCGAAGTCGTCTTCTTCCTCCAGGGCGCGGGCATGGCGCACATCATGCCGCCGGTCACGGTCGCGATCATGCAGGCGCTGCCCCGCGAGAAGGCGGGCTCCGGCTCGGCGATCAACAACACCTTCCGGCAGGTCGGCGGCGCGCTCGGCGTCGCCGTCCTCGGCTCGGTCCTCTCCTCCGTCTACCGGGGCGAGATCGAGGGGCACCTGGGCGGGGTGCCCGCGGCGCTGCGGTCCCTGGCGGGCGAGTCCGTCGAGGGCACGCTCGCGGTCGCCGAGAAGCTCGGCCCGGCGGGACGGGACCTGGTGGCCCCCGCCCACCAGGCCTTCCTGGACGCCATGCACGTCACGGCGATCGCCTCGGCCGCGATCGCCCTGGTCGGCGCGGCGGTCGTCGCCGCCTTCCTGCCGGGGCGCGCCCCGGCGGACCCGGTCGCGCAGGACCCGGAAGCGGGCGCGCCGGCCCGTGGCGCCACCGTGCCCGCCGCCCGCCCGGAGGGCGACACCCCCCGGGCCTCGGTACCGGCGTCCGGCGCCGGGACGGGAGAATCGGCCCGAAGGTAGCCCGCAGCCCCCGACGAGAGGCGGAACGCACGTGTCGCTCCAGAACGGCGAGACCCCGGCCCCCCGCGCCGCCGGGGGCACCCCCGGCGGGGGCCCGGACGCCGGACCGGCGACGCCCCCGGGCTCCGGGGCGACGGCACCTCGTGGCCCCGGACCGGCGACGCCCCCGGACCCCGGACCGGCGACGCCCCCAAGCCCCGGACCGGCGACGCCCCCAAGCCCCGGACCGGCGACGTCCCCAAGCCTCGGACCGGCGACGTCCCCAAGCCTCGGACCGGCGACGTCCCCAAGCCCCGGACCCGCGACGTCCCCACCCCCCGGCGC
>JNWL01000091.1 GCA_000716465.1 Streptomyces bikiniensis | reverse complement strand
TCCATCGGCCAGCTCTCCCTCACCTACTGGGTCAACCGCCCCCTGCGCCGCCTGTCCGTCCTCACCATCACCTGGCTCGGATAGCCGCCCTGGCGAAACTTTGTTAGGGCGGTCATCGGGCAGGCCGTGATCTGATGGAGCGGGCCCTGAACGACCTGGGCGACCGCGGCATGGACTCGGACTTCGTCCGGTACGCCGAGATGGACGCCCCTTGCCTCCTGGTCACCGAACGCCTCACGGACCCCGACCGCGTGCGGGTCAGCGCCCACCAGCACGACCGCGAAATCTTCACCAGCCTGGTGACTTTAGCCGAGGCCCCCACCGCCACGACCACCCCCAGCGACCTCGCGGTCTGACCCACGCAGAGCTCCTCCAGCCTCTTGTGCCCGGCCGGTGCGGCGGCCGGGCACAAGAGGCTCGAACCGCATCCACGACGAACAGGCTCTGCCAGGCGCAACGGCTCGGCATCACGTGCAGTTCGGCACAAGCAATTTGGCCCACCTGCACCACTCGGACCGACCCGCACAACGAACAAGGCCAGCCGGAGTCAGTGTGGCGCGGCCCCCGGCCATGCCGTGCCCGGGGCCTCTCGTCAAGAGTCTGGCGGGTCTGCTGCTGGGGCTGAGTGCCTGTGGCGCGGCCGTGGTCGCCCTCTATCAGCTCATGGCGTAGCCAGAGGTACGGCGGTGGGTGGCGGCGCGGCCCTCTGCCGGGACCGGCCTGCTCCGTCCTGCGTCGGACCTGGCAGGCCGGAGATGCACCGGGTCCGGCATACGGCTCCGCCTCAACAGCCACCCCACCGCAGCCGGGAAGCAAGTGCGGTGGCACGTGGGACGAGTGCCGCTCACCGGACGGCTCCTGCGCATTCCGGCTCCCGGGGCCGACCCGGCCCGGGAAAGTCGGGGGGTGTGGGTCACGGTTCCGGGGGCATACGGGGGTGGAGCGCTTGGGGGCGCTCTGGATATGCAGGGCCCGCCGGACTTCCCCCCCGGCGGGTTCTTGGGTGGAGAACGGCCCGCGCCTGGTTCGGTGCGGGCCGTTCGGCGTTTATGCCGGTGAGCGCCCTCTCGTTACTGGGAGTCGTGTGCGATGTGCCGGCTTCATGACGGTGAGGCCGGCTGGGAAAGGCGTTCTGCGTCTGGCGCTCGTCCACTTCCCGGCCGGCGAGGCCGCTCCCTTCCGCGAAGGCCGCCTTCCCGGCCGTGCTGATTCGTCGGCGTTTCGCCCTGCCGGGCCGCGGTGGTCATCGTCCGGGGGGCGGGGCCGGAACAGCCGATAAGTATCCTGAGCGCTACAGATTCGGCCCTGTCGCCCGGCCTACGCCGTGGGACGCCTGCGGGGCGGACAGGCGGCAGGCTGTTCGGCAGCCGGACCGAGCCCGCCGGGGCGAGGTGTTCCAGGGGTTGGAGCGGGCCGGTCGCCTCGCGCCGCGATGGCCGGCTGCCTCCTTGCGGGGAGGGGCCCGAGCGAGCGTGGCGGCCGCCCTGGCCGACTACTTGCCGTGCTGGTGGAAGTGGTCTGTCGTCTGAGGGGCACCGGAACGCGTTGCGGGTATTTTGTCCGTTTCGGTGAAAGTGGTTTCGAGGGGGCTGTTGGTGGGATAGAACTGCAGGTCAGAAAGGCTGCTCCCCGCGCCCGCGGGGAAGGACTCGCAGCACCGCGCGTCTGGCATCGAATGACGAACTGCTCCCCGCGCCCGCGGGGAAGGACTCGTCACGGGATACTCGGTGGCCATGCCGGGCGACTGCTCCCCGCGCCCGCGGGGAAGGACTCATGCCGAACCCCCTCTCTTGTCGCCGGATTCGCTGCTCCCCGCGCCCGCGGGGAAGGACTCCTGTGAGCTTGCAGCGGCGGTCACCCTCACGGGTGACGATGAGCATGGATACCCACTCGACCAGAGCATGAGGCAGGTCGAGTGCGGCAGGATGGGGAACCAACAGGGCTCCTGCGCCGATGGGTGGAGACTTCGAACACCTCCCTCAACGGCACGGGAGCCCTGTGCGTTGCGGCCCTCATCCTGACCCGGACCGGGTCACTCGATCAGTGGCCACTCTGAAAAAGCTCAATCAATTTCCCACGCGGCTGCGCTTCCTCGCCGAACTCGCTACGGCACTGGAGCCTCCAGCACGCCCCCCCTCGGCCCCGCCGGGTCGGCGAGGCTGCCCATACCCTCAACGCCGAGCGGAGTGCTCCCTCACGGGGAGCACTCCGCTCTGAACGAAGCTGGGCCACAGCGGGTCGAGGAGAGCAGCGCTGTTCTCAACACTAGACGTGATGACAATACGGGCTTGACTTTACTGTCAACCCCCCCTTAACCTTCCTGCATGGGCGATGACTCAAAAACGCCAGGCATGTACCGGGTATATGCATCACGGCAGGATCAAGGCTGGCAACTGTCCCTCCCCGGGATCGGCGATATATGGGTGCGCCGGCTAACTGATGCAGTAAATGCGGCGACTAGCTTTATCGCCGAGAGAAAGGGCATTTCCCGCGACCAAGTCGGAACCCAGCTTTCTGTAGAACTGAGTGCCGACCTGGAACCCGAACGGCGCGCATCCACTGAGGCACACCTGAAGGCCAAGAGGGCTCAGGATGAGGCCGCTCTGGCATACCGCAAGTTGGCGAAGAGACTCCAGGAATCTGGAATTTCAGGCGCGGAGATCGCCCTTATCCTCGGTGTCTCACGCCAACGCGTATCTCAGCTCTTGTCTTCTACTCAGAAGTAGCAAGAGTTCTCAAGCGCTGCATCCATGGACCGCTTCTCGATCCTGAAGGAGAAGATCGGCCGGTCCGGCTCGACAGTCTGCAAGCCCGCTCCCGTGAGGATCAGGGGCGCCTCGGCGGCGTGCCGCTCCCTACTTCATCTCAACCTGTACGCGATCGATGCTGTAAGCGCAGTCAACGGCGTACTGCCTGGTCGTGCCCCCATGCGAGGCCGAGGAGCGCGGTGGCTCCGATCGCGATTGCACTGATTCTGCGCTTGCTCATTCTTCGTACCCTCCCCTGAGATCACCGCAGGTAGCGGCGTAGATGCAGCCTGCACGAGGGTCAGCAGCGAGATCAAGGAAGTTTCAGAGGATGGCTTAGAACCACACAGACGCAGGTACCGACCACGCTTTGTGAGATGACTTGATTTGCTACAGGCAATCAGTATGGAATGTCTTATTCCGGCATTGACATCCCTGGCCTGCTACTAATGAAAACCTGACTTATGGTGACTAGGCGTACGCGATATTTTACCTAACTGCGCGCAGAATCAGTGCAATCGCGATCGGAGCCACCGCGCTCCTCGGCCTCGCAATACCGCCGGCCTCGGCCGGCGAGCAGGCCCTCAGCTGTAAGACGAGCGTAGGCGACACCGGAGGCTGGGCCGAGTGCACCGGATCCGGTACCTGGCGGGTCAAGTCGGTCTGCAGCTTCGCTGACTTCGACAAGTACACGCAGTGGGTAACCACCAACAAGAAGACCCGTGTCTATGCAACGGATTGCAACTTCTCGATCGTTGACGTCGTCGTACAGATCAAGTGAGGGAGCGGACCGGCACGCACGGCCTCCCGTCCAGCGATTTGTTTGACTGCGGTCAAGGGCTAAGAAAGCCTATTGATAGACCGGCACGTTAGCCGCATCCGCGAGTGCGGGTCCTGAGGCTCCCGGCTCAGGACCCGCTGCTGCGTTCATGTCCGGGAGAAAGTCGTAATTCAACCATTAGGAACTTCCTATTCTCGCGCCTGACGCATTACATCACAGGTCGCTCTCTGTGACTCAGCGCGGGAATTGCTCAGAAATATGAGGTAGATCAGTGTCTCTAATCGGCGTACTGCTGAGCGGCTCATCGCGCGAAAGCAGTAGCGAAAAGAGCTTACCTACCTCGCACGGAAGCGTTTTCGTTGCACTCGCCGCCTTTGCGGCAATAAAAATAATCGGTCTCGTGACGCTGACTATCTATTCTGTAGTCAATGGGAAGAATGCTCTGGTCCTACTTAGCGCCCGTTGGGACTCACTTTGGTATGCGCGCGTTGCCGACCACGGTTATACGTATTCAGTACAGGCTGCTGACGGTAGACACCTTTCTAGTATGGCCTTCTTCCCTTTGCTGCCATGGCTGGAGCGCGCTGGCTCTTCCGTGGGGATTGATTCCTCTACTGCTGGTCTGGCAATAAGTCAGATCGCATCACTCGCTGCTGCCGCAGGGTTGTTCCAGCTGACTCGCCACATGATAGGGCCGCGTGCCGGCTACCTTCTTGTTATTTTGTGGGCTGCTCTACCCGTGGCTATCGTCCAGTCCATGGCGTACAGCGAGTCACTTTTTGTGGCGCTGGCAGCGTGGGGACTGTGCTTTCTGCTGAGAAAGCAATGGATCCTTGCCGGAGTTTCTGCCTTTTTCGCAGGCCTAACGCGGCCCATCGGACTTGCCGTCGCAGCTTCAATCTTTTGTGCCGCGTTCTTTGCGATTCTTTCTGCGAGAAAAAACGGGGATACGAGGGAGTATTGGCGGATAGTAGTCGCTTGCACCCTCTCTCCAATTGGTGCCGCTGGGTACATTCTTTGGGTTGGGGCTCAAACAGGCGGAGCGTTCGGATACTTTAAAATTCAGGCAGGGTGGGGAAACGGTTTCGACGGCGGGCTGGCGTTCTCTAAATTCCTGGCAGCGCCGCTCGGGGGTCATTGGGCGCTCGTGCTAGTGGTTCTTATTGTTCTTCTAGCCCTCGTCGCATGGTCTCATTGGGTGTTGTTTCGTCAGGGCTATCCACTCCCAGTGGTCGTATACTCCGTCATTGTCACATTGCTTGCCGTGGGCGCATCTGGATACTTTGGTTCAAAACCCCGTTTCCTGATTCCCGCTTTCCCTCTTCTGCTCCCGCTCGCAGTTGCACTCGCGCGTTCCAAGCGAGCAACGCCCTGGATCGTTATTGCCGCAGCGATTAGTGCTGGCTACGGAGCATTCTGGTTGAACGGATCAGGTCCGCTATAGCCTTGGCATCGATAGAGCAGTGCCGTGGAAGTGGGTGGATCTCAGCCAGCCCAGCTTCTCGAAACGGTGGATTCTGCGGCACGGCCGCAGCGGGGAACCACGGAGGCCGACGGCCGCCCCCGGTGGATGACGGTGAACTTGGCGAACTCTTCAGTAGCGGCCGTCGAGAAGACCAACTGCTCCAAGAGCCGGACAGGGCCGGTGGGAAGTCATCCGCGTGGGGAGTACCGCTCCGTGAGCGGCCTCCTGAGGTGTGAGCTCCACGGTGGACGTCACGTCAGGTCCACGGCTGGGCAGAGGCGTGTCGGCATGGTGGTCGTCCATCTCCTCCAGGCGTTCACAGACTTCTGCCGCGCTGCCCGGCCACTGGGCTGGGTCCTTCGCCAGGAGGCGGTCGACCAGCTGCTCAAGCGCGGTCGGCACCTTGGCTTCGTTCATCTCCAGGAACAGCGTTTGTCGATGGGTTGCGGAGGCAGTTGGTGATCAACCGGCTCGGGAATGTCGACGAGAGATGACGGCACGTGTCCGGCCCGATGAAGGCTGGTCGGTCTCGCGGAGCTGGCGATCGGTAGGTTGTGTCGTCAAACGTTGAGTCGCCTGTTCGAAGGGGAGGGGCCGGGGTGGAAGAGCCAGAGATCACGATCAAGCTCACCCGCGACGAAGCGACGATCCTGTCGGACTGGTTGGAACGGTTGCAGATGACCGATCTCAGCAACACCGTCGATGATCCGGCGGCATGGGCACCGATCCATCGGATCGCCGGCCAGCTGGACAAGATGCTGCCCGAGCTGTTCTTCCCCGACTATGACGTGCGGCTGGAGGAGGCCCGGCGCCGCCTGCGTCCGGTCGATGACGGCAGCCTTGAAGACTGAGCCGATCGACTCTCGCGACAGGACAGCACTGCCTGCGAACGCGGGCCGGCGCCGCCCGAGAGGGCGGTAGGCCGGCGAGTCAGGCAGCGGCAGATGCCAGCCGGCCTTGGCGGGCTCCTCAGCTCGAGCTCGGGTGCTGGCGAGGCGGTAGGAGTCGGTGCCGGTCTCGATGATGGTGCCATTGAACGTGAGCCGGTCGACGATGGCCACGCAGAGGCGCGGGTCAGTGAACGTCTTCGTCCAGCCGCCGAAGGAATTGTCGGAGGCGATCGCGACGCTGTTCTTCTCCTCGCGTTCGGTCAGGACCTGGAGGAGGAGCTCGGCGCCGTGGCGGCGGCCGGGGCGGATAGGGTCCGTTCAGCCCGTGCCGATATGGCGTGCGCGGGTGAGGCCCGGCGCCCAGACGCTGTTCTGGGACGCAGTACCGCCGGGCCGCTCCACCCTCTTGCCCTGCCCTCCCGCCGCGCACGGCCAGGAGCACGCCCACGCCCCGCGTCCCGGCGCCGCTTGCCGCGCCGCGTCCGGCCCTGTCCAAGTCGACGGGTCTTCGGGTCGGACTTCCTGAAGCTCCCAGGAGGGTCCTGTAGGGAAGTAGTCGGCGACGCCGGCCTCCTCCTCGCACCCCTTGACATGCAGGTCACAGCCTCACGGAGGCGCCCGGTGCGGGGACCTGGGGGCAACCTACAGGGCAACCTGTAAGGCAACCCGTAGGGCAACCTGTTCCTACCCTCGCCCTCGTCCTCGCAGTGTGACGTGGGCCACTTCCCGTCACAAACGGCCGCCACCCCCAAATAACAACCGAGTAAGACCGTCTGGCTGGGCTCTTAGCAGTACCTCAGGCCGCATTCCATACGCCGACCGCCCGGGAAGCCCCGGGTCAGCTATTGAATGCGGCCTTCGCCATACCCATCGTGGCCGGGGCTTGCGTGCCTTGGTGTGCGGCGCCGCAAGGTGCTCTCGCCAACCCGGCGGACCGTGTTCACCGTGCCTGTCAAGCGTCCGCGAATCCCCTCCGCTCCAGGGCCCACAGGGGCACCGGACGGATTTTCGCGAGAACTCGATCCACCGCCCGCCACGCCGCACTGTTGCCCCCGGCGCTCACCCGGAGCGCCCCCAAGCACCCGAAAGAGAGCACCACCATGTCCACGCTCCACCTGATCGTCGTCCTGCTCCTGGTCGTCACCAGCGTCCTGTTCCTCGGCGCGATCGGCTACCTGACCGACCGCCACCCCCGCCTGGCTAAGCCGCTGGGCGCCTGCGCCGCCTGGGCTGCCGTCCTCGTCGCCGTCGTCGCCTTGATTGTGGCGCTCCGGTGACCCGCCGAACCGGCCCCGCGGCCAGTCACACACGGAGTAACACGACCTGTCAGTCACACGGGCTGACCTCGGCCGATACCCCGAAACCGCACCCGGCGCCACGTGTGACTGCGCCTTATGTGACCGCTCCGCCCGGCGGCGGCCGGCCCGCCCGGATCGAAGGCGCGCACCCCCCTTGACCGCCTTGCACTCCAAGGCCACGCCCCCTTGACCACCCACTGGTCAAGGGACTCTGTCCTTCGGCGGCCGTACATTCGTGCACCGTTTCGTGTCTGGCGCTGGGTGTGGGACGGTGGGGGGACAAGAGACCGGCCGCCACCTGATAACGGCGGCCTTTGGGATGTGGGAGTTGCTCCCTCTCCGGGCACCCTCATCCCGCCATCGCCGTCCACCCCTTCCTCCCTCTTCGGGACCGGGGGTGTTTCGTCTGTGGGCTCATCAACCCCCGGAAGGGGGGCGCGCCCCGTATGGACATCACCACCACGATCACCGGCACCACCGCCCGTATCACCCCGCACGGGGAACTCGACCTCGACACCCTGCCCCCGCTGCGTGCGGCCGTGGACCGCCTCCCACAGCAGGTCACCGGCCTGGTGTGGGATCTGGAGCACCTGTCTTTCACCGACATAGCCGGCCTGCGCCTGATTTTCGGCCCCGCCCCGCACTACCGCACGACGGTGACCGGAGTGCAGGACCAGCCTCTGCAGCTCCTGTTCATCGCGGCCGACCTGTTCCCCACGGCCTATGACCTGACGCGACTGATCCCCCGTACCCCCGCCGGCCTGACCGCCTGCAAGCCGTGATCCACCGCTGGAAGCGGACTTCCCCCGCCTGGGGCCGGCACCCGAACCACGGGTACCGGCCCCAGGCCGTCTCCGTCTCCGACCAGCGCCCCGCATGCTCTCCCCACCCCAAGACCCAGGCGTCTGCACGCCCCGCTGGCGCCTCGGCTGGCCGTCGGCGCCCATCCGGGTGCATCCGTCTCCGCTGGGGCCGTACGCGGCTTTACGGTGCCGGTGTGGATCACTACCCGGGCCGGTGGCGTGGCTGCCGGAACCTGACCGGCTTCCGGCATGAGCTGGCCGAGCGCCTGGGGGTGCGTGCCGAGCTCCTGCGTGCCGGGGCCGACCGGGATGGCGAGGCCTTGAGCATCCGTGACGCCGTCGCTCTAGCGGTCGTCCAGCTCGGCCTGCGCGCCTCCGCCGACGTCTGACCTCGACCTGACACTTACCTGCCTCTCACAGGGCTTGTCAGTCGTCCACGAGCTCGATCTCGAACGACAACTCGGTTCGCTCACGTAGCTGCGTGGCCACATCTTTCCGTACATCACCAGGTAGGGAAACCGCCACTGCTGTCGTAGACGTCCCTGGCCGATAGCTCTGGGCAACGCCCGAAGGGCTGGGTGCAAGGCTCTCCAGGGCGCTTAGCGCTTCGTCTAGAGAGTCATTTGAGACGGTCGCCGAGATCCGGGTGCGCATCACGTCCACCTCCTAAGGCTGCTCCCAGAATCCACCTACTCGTCCCCTATCGCCTCCTAACATCGAGTCCGACGCCCTGCGGCCAGTCGTCCGTCCGGCCGCGCGCAGCGGGCTCGTTCTGCCCTGGTGGCTGATGCGCGTCGTGTGATGTGCACTGGGTGTGCGTCACGGGTTTTCACTGGTGGTGGGTGTGGCGGGGTTGGGCACCGCGTTGCTGGGGTGTCGTTCGGTTGGTGAAGGCCGCTGTCGTTTTCCGGTGAAGGTCCGTTGTCGTGCGTGTAGGGCGTGAGGGTCGCGTTGCGGTGGGGATGATCAGTCCCACCAGAAGTCCCAGTTGTGTGCGCCGGTGAGTCGTTCTGCGTACGCGGCCAGTGTGTGAGGGCGGCTGCCTTGCCAGATGTTGTCCGGGCAGAAGGCGAAGTGCTCAGCGGCGACCAGCAGAGCGTCTTCCTGGTTCATCGGTGGAGCGGCGACGCTGATGTGCAGGGTGGAGAATCCGACGGCGACGACACGAGTACCGAAGCGGTGCTCCCAGTCCGCGATGACCGCGGAGAACTTTGCGGTGTCGTCGTCGTAGTTGCAGGGTCCGGTCCAGCCTGCGGCGGTGAGGGCCTCGGCGCCGGATGCGGCGATGACCAGCCCCAGCCGGGATTGAGGCCGGTCGGTGAGGAATGCTTGCGCGTACTCGCCGGCCAGTTGGTCGGCGTTCGTTGCTGTTTCTCGGCTGGGCGCGAGGCCGGGCCAGCTCTGGCCGAAGGGGGCTGTGACAGCGAGGCGTTCTGCGGCGGGGAGCACGTCGTCTTCATCGACGGCGGTGTGGGCCGCCCACCACTGCGCGAGCAGGCCGGCTGGGTCATGGCTTGCTGGGGATGACATCCGCTCGGGGAAGATCTCGCCCGATCCCCATGGGCGGAAGTCGCCGCCGTCTGAATCCGGGGAGTCGAGGAGTAGTGGCCAGAGGCCGGAGGTTGTGTGCTCGGTCTGGATCTGTGCCCACAGTTCGACCGGGGCGGGCCGATCGCTGAGCCAAAGGGGCTGCACATCTCCGTCGCCCTCGTCGGATGTGATCATCCGGCCGGGCGGGAGCGGGGTCCTGAGGGCCGATCGAGGTTCGGGGTGCACGTGTGGATGCTAGCTGTGCAGGATTTTCGGCTTCCTAAGGGCTGTCCCGCAAAGATCTTGAAGTCGCCTCGGGCACGGTGTCCGCGGTGCGGCCCGCTTGCCTAACCAGCGAGAACGAGGTTGTGCATCCGAGCGATGCCGAGCATGGCGTGGTGGACGCCGTTGCCTTTGAGGCGGCAGTCGCGGAGGATCTTCCAGGTCTTCATGCGGGCGAAGACGTGCTCGACGCGGGCTCAGACCTGCTTGTGGGACTTGTTGTGTTCCTCTTTCCAGTCCGGGAGGTCACTCTGGCCACGCTCTCGGCGATGTGGGATGACCAGTCCGGTGCCCGGGTAGCCGCCGTCGGCGATCGTGACCGTGTTGCCGACGGCGTCCTTGGCGCCGGACTCCTCCCATGCCTTGCAGTCGTTGCGGTTCCCGGCGAGCGGCTGGCCGACCACGACGACCAGTCGGGTGTCGGCATCGATGACGACCTGGTGGTTGGTGGAGTACCGGTAGTTCTAATAGGTCACCGGTGGCCCCGAGCGCGTAAGCGCAAGAGGCACCATGCGAGGCGGGAAGCTGCTTCCTT
>JNWL01000090.1 GCA_000716465.1 Streptomyces bikiniensis | reverse complement strand
CACTAGATCGCTCGTCGGCAGCGTCAGATGTGTATAAGAGACAGCTCCCACCGCCCCCGCCCGCACCGGACCCCCGCCGCAGACCGGACCCGGTTCCGGCCCCGGCACCCCCTCCCTCGAACGCTCCCTCGCCTTCCGCACCTCCGGCCTCCGCCTCCTGCGCACCCTCGCCCCCGACCGGGCCCTCCTGGCCGCCCTGCTCACCGCCGGAGCCGCCGGCGTCGCCCTCTCCGTCCTCGCCCCCCTCTTCCTCGGTCGCGCCACCGACCTCGTCGTCACCGGCGTCACCCGCCCCGCCGGGGTCGACTTCGCGGCCGTCGGCCGGGTCCTCGCCCTCTCCGCCGCCGTCGTCCTCGGCTCCTCCGTCTTCATCTGGCTCCAGCAGCGGATCGCCACCACCGTCGTCCAGCGCGCCGGGCACCGGCTGCGCGAACGGGCCCAGCACAAGCTGGCCCGGCTGCCCCTCTCCCACCTCGACCGGCAGCCGCGCGGCGAGGTCCTCTCCCGCACCACCAACGACATCGACAACATCACCCAGACCCTCCAGCAGGCCTTCAGCCAGATGGTGCGCGCCCTGCTCACCCTGGTCGGCGTCCTCGCGATGATGTTCTGGATCTCCCCGCCGCTCGCCCTCGTCGCCCTCGCCACCGTCCCCGTCTCCCTCGCCGTCGCCGCCCTCGTCGCACGGCGCGCCCAGCCGCAGTTCGTGAAGCAGTGGGCGGTCACGGGCCGGCTCGGCGGCCACGTCGAGGAGATGGTCACCGGCCACACCGAGGTCGTCGCCTTCGGACGGCGCGAGGAGGCCGTGCGCCGCTTCGACGAACTGGGCGAGGAGCTGTACCGGGCGAGCTTCCGCGCCCAGTTCGTCTCCGGCTTCATCCAGCCCGCCCTGACCTTCGTCGGCAACCTCACCTACGTGGCCGTCGCCGTGGTCGGCGGACTGCGGGTGGCGAGCGGCACGCTCACCGTCGGGGACGTGCAGGCCTTCGTCCAGTACTCGTACGAGTTCAACGGCCCCGTCACCCAGATCGCCGCCATGGCCAACCTGCTCCAGTCCGGGGTGGCCTCCGCCGAGCGGGTCTTCGACCTCCTCGACGCCGAGGAGGAGGCCCCCGACCCGGCCGCGCCCCTGCGGCCCGGACCGGTGCGCGGCCGTGTCTCCTTCGAGGGGGTCTCCTTCCGCCACGACCCCGACCGGCCGCTGATCGAGGACCTGTCCCTGACCGTCGAGCCCGGCCGGACCGTCGCCGTCGTCGGCCCCACGGGCGCAGGCAAGACGACCCTGGTCAACCTGTTGATGCGCTTCCACGAGCCGACCGGCGGCCGGATCACCCTCGACGGCGTCGACACGGCCGCGATGACCCGGGAGGAGCTGCGTTCCCACACCGGCATGGTCCTCCAGGACACCTGGCTCTTCGGCGGCACCATCGCCGAGAACATCGCCTACGGGGTCCCCGGCGAGGTCTCCCGCGAGCGGATCGTCGCGGCGGCGGAGGCCGCCCGCGCCGACCGGTTCGTCCGCACCCTGCCCGACGGCTACGACACCGTCCTGGACGAGGACGGCGGCGGCCTCAGCGCCGGCGAGAAGCAGCTCGTCACCCTCGCCCGCGCCTTCCTCTCCGACCCGGTGGTCCTCGTCCTCGACGAGGCCACCAGCTCCGTCGACACCCGCACCGAACTCCTCGTCCAGCAGGGCATGTCCTCGCTGCGCGCGGGCCGCACCAGCTTCGTCGTCGCCCACCGGCTCTCCACGATCCGCGACGCCGACACCATCCTGGTGATGGAGCGCGGCGCGATCGCCGAGCAGGGCACCCACGAGGAGCTGCTCGCCGCCGGGGGCGCGTACGCCCGGCTGCACGCGGCCCAGTTCGCCCGTACGGTGGAGACGTGATCGTCACCGTCCGCACCACCACCGACGCGCGCGCCAAGGCCGACGCCCTGGCGCGCGGCGCCGTCGAGGCCCGGCTCGCCGCCTGCGCGCAGATCGCGGGGCCCGTCACCTCCGTCTACCACTGGCGGGGCGCGATCGAGAGCACCGAGGAGTGGGAGGTGGTCCTCAAGACCACCGAGGCCCGCTACCCCGCCCTGGAGGCGCACCTCCTCGCCGCCCACGACTACGAGACGCCCGAGATCCTCGCCACCCGGGTCGCCCGGGTGAGCGAGGGGTACGCCCGCTGGGTCGAGCGGGAGACCTCGCCGGACCCGGCGGTCGAGGGCCCGGTGGCCGACGACGAGCTGCCGTTCTTCGTGTACGGGACGCTCCGGCCGGGCGCGTACAACCACGACCGGTTCCTCGCCGGCCGGATCGGCGCCGAGGCGGACGCCGTCATGGACGGCGCGGTCCTGTACGACGGGCCCGGCTACCCGTACGTCGTCCCGGCGGAGAAGGGCCGGGTGGTCGGCACCCTGCTCACGCCCGCGCCCGGCTCCTACGGCGAGCTGTTCGGCCTGCTCGACCGCCTCGAACTGCCCGTGGGGTACGAGCGGGTGGCGAAGGAGGTGGTCCGGGCACGGGACGGGGCGCGGGTCCTCGCCTGGGTGTTCCTGGCGGCCCCGGACGCGCCGCTGGGCCCGGTCATCGAGAGCGGCGACTGGTTCAGCCGGCCGTAGCGGCGTCCCCGGCGCACCGCGCACACGTCCGGACCGGCCTCGGGCGCGTTCCCGGCGCACCGCGCGGACGCCGGACCGGCCCGGAATGCTCGATGCGCACCGTACACGCGCCCGGACCGGCCTCAGGCGCGCTCCAGGCGCACCGCGCAGACCTTGAACTCCGGCATCCGGGAGACCGGGTCGAGCGCCGGGTTGACCAGCGTGTTGGCCCGGCCCTCGCCCGCCCAGTGGAACGGCATGAAGACGGTGTCCGGCCGGATCGAGGCGGTGATCCGGGCCGGTGCGACGGCCCGGCCGCGCCGCGAGACGACCGTGATCCGCTCGCCCTCGGCCACCCCGATCCGCTCGGCCAGCCTCGGGTGCAGCTCCACGAAGGGGCCGGGCGCCGCCGCGTTCAGCTCGTCCACCCGCCGGGTCTGCGCCCCCGACTGGTACTGGGACACCACCCGGCCCGTGGTCAGCACCACCGGGTACTCGGCGTCCGTCTCCTCGGCCGCCGCCCGGTGCGTCACCGGCACGAACCGGGCCCGCCCGTCGGCCGTCGCGAACCGCTCCAGGAACAGCCGGGGCGTCCCCGGATGCCCCGGTTCGGGGCAGGGCCAGAACACGCCGCCCTCCTCCTCGACGCGCCGGTAGTCGATGCCCGAGTAGTCGGCGGGCCCGCCCGCCGAGGCGCGCCGCAGCTCCTCGAAGACCTCCTCGGGGTCGGCGGGGAAGCCCTTCCCGTGTCCGAGGAGCCCCGCGAGCCCGTGCAGCACCTCCAGGTCGCTCCGCACCCCGGCGGGCGGGTCGAGGGCCCGGCGGCGGAGGAGGACGCGCCCCTCCAGGTTGGTCATGGTGCCGGTCTCCTCCGCCCACTGGGTGACGGGCAGGACGACGTCGGCGAGCGCGGCGGTCTCGGAGAGCACCACGTCCGCGACGGCGAGGAAGTCGAGCGACCGCAGCCGCCCCTCGACGTGCGCGGCGCGCGGCGCGGACACCACCGGGTTGGAGCCCATGAGCAGCAGGGCCTTCACGTCCCCGCCGAGCGCGTCGAGGAGTTCGTACGCGCTCCGCCCCGGCCCCGGCAGCGACTCGGGGTCGACGCCCCACACCCCGGCCACGTGCGCGCGTGCGGCCGGGTCGTCGAGCTTGCGGTAGCCGGGCAACTGGTCGGCCTTCTGGCCGTGTTCGCGCCCGCCCTGGCCGTTGCCCTGGCCGGTGAGGCAGCCGTACCCGCTCAGCGGCCGCCCGGCCCGGCCGGTGGCCAGGCACAGGTTGATCCAGGCCCCGACGGTGTCGGTGCCCTTGGACTGCTGCTCGGGACCGCGCGCGGTCAGGACCATGCCGCTGCCGGCGTCGCAGAACAGGGCGACGGCCTCGCGCAGGCTCGGCACGGAAACCCCGGTGATCCGCTCGACCTGCTCGGGCCAGTGGGACATGACCCCGGCGCGGGCCTCCTCCCAGCCGGTGGTCCGCTCCCGTACGAACTCCTCGTCCACCCGCCCCTCGGCCACCACCAGGTGCAGCAGGCCGAGGGCGAGCGCGAGGTCGGTGCCGGGGCGCGGCGCCAGGTGCAGGTCGGCCTGCTCGGCGGTGCGGGTGCGGCGCGGGTCGACGACGATCAGCTTCCCGCCGTTCTCCTTCAGCTCGGTGAGGTAGCGCAGGGCGGGCGGCATGGTCTCGGCGAGGTTGGAGCCGACGAGGATCACGCACCCGGTCCGAGGGACGTCCTCCAGCGGGAAGGGGAGCCCCCGGTCGAGGCCGAAGGCCCGCTGGTGCGCGGCGGCCGCCGACGACATGCAGAAGCGCCCGTTGTAGTCGATCTGCGAGGTGCCGAGGACGACCCGGGCGAACTTCCCCAGGGAGTACGCCTTCTCGTTGGTGAGGCCGCCGCCGCCGAAGACCCCCACGGCATCGGGGCCGTGGTCGGCGCGGGTCCGGCGCAGCCCGTCGGCGACGGCGGCGAGCGCCTCCTCCCAGGACGCGGGCACCAGGGCCCCCGTGTCAGGGCTTCGGACCAGGGGACCGGTGAGCCGGACCCGGGAGGAGAGCACGGAGGGGGCGGTGCGGCCCTTGCCGCACAGGGCGCCCCGGTTGACGGGGAAGTCGGCCCGCTCGACCACCTCGGCGGGCGCCTCCGGAGCGCCGGTGGGACGCAGCGACATCCCGCACTGGAGGGCGCAGTAGGGGCAGTGGGTGGGGACGGCGGTGGCGTCGGACATGCCGCCAGGGTGGGACGGGAGTGTTACGCGGGGCGGCGCGGCGTATTACGGGCGCGGTGCCATGCCCTCCGCCGGGCGGGCGGCGGGAGGTGAGGGCCCGCCCGGTCTCACCGTCCGCGGGGCGACGCCAGCGCCTCGGTGACGCCCTTCTCCTCCGGGCCGAGGAAGTGCGGGTCGGGCCGCAGACCGGCGTCGAGCGCCGCCTTGCCCGCCGCGAACACCTCGCGGGTGGTGCCGTAGTACCAGGTGCGGTCGCGGGGCTCGGCGACCCCGACCCCGTACGCGTCGACGCCCGCCCGGCCGCACAGCGCGACGGCCCGCTTGACGTGGAAGTCCTGGGTGACGAGGACGGCCCGGTCGACGCCGAAGACCTTCCGGGCCCGGACGCAGGAGTCCCAGGTGTCGAAGCCCGCGTAGTCGCTGACGATCCGGCCGTCCGGCACCCCGCGCTCGGTGAGGTACGCGCGCATGGCGCTGGGCTCGTCGTACGCGGTCCGGCTGTTGTCGCCGGTGACGAGGAGGACCCGCACCCTGCCCGTGCGGTACAGCTCGGCGGCGGTGTCCAGCCGGTGTGCGAGGTACGGGGTGGGGCGGCCCTTCCACAGTCCGGCGCCGAAGACGACGGCGACGTCCCGGGCGGGCACGTCGGCGGTGGTGCGGAGCCTTCCGGCGGCGGCCGTGTGCATCCAGGTGGCGGGCAGGAGCGCGAGGACGGCGCCCGCCATCACGGCCTGGACGGCGCGGCGGCGGGCCCGGACGGTACGGGGGAGCCACCGGGTGAACCGTGCCGGCATGCGGGAACCTCCAGGGAAGCGGTCTGTCGTCACCCCGTCCGACGCGCCTCGACCGCGTTCGGTTCGCCGGACGCCCCGTCTGTTCCGTACAGCACACCCGCCAGGACCAGGCCGCACAGCATCCCGAGGAGTTGCGCGGCGGCGAAGGCGGGCACCGAGGCGGGGGCGATCCCGGTGAAGGAGTCGGAGAGGGAACGGCCGACGGTGGCCGCCGGATTGGCGAAGGAGCCGGAGGAGGTGAACCAGATCGCCGCGCCGATGTAGCCCGCCACGGCGACCGGGGCGAGGCCGGGGCGGCCGGTGTGCCGCAGGCCTTGCACGACCAGGACGAGCCCGGCGGTGGCGACGGCCTCGCCGAGCAGCAGGTGCGGTTCCGTGCGCGGCTCGGTGGCCCAGGCGCCGGGCGCCCGGCCGAACATCGCCTCGGCGAGCAGGGCGCCCGCGACGGCCCCCGCGAGCTGCGCGCCGATGTAGGCGAGGGCTTCGCGCCCACCTCGTTCGGGCCGCCGGGACCACCACTCGGAGAGCGTCACGACGGGGTTGAAGTGGGCCCCGGAGAGCGGGCCGATGAGGGCGATGAGCAGCCCGAGGCCGAGCGCGGAGGCGGAGGCGTTGGCGAGCAGCCGGACGCCGGTGTCCTGGCTGAGGGAGTCGGCGCGGATGCCGGAGCCGACGACGACGGCGACGAGGGCGGCGGTGCCGATGAACTCGGCGGCGGCGCGCCGGGGGAGCGACGCGGGGGACATTCTCATAGTGGAAAAGATATTCCGTGATTCGGAACGAAAAAAGGGGGGAGGGGACGGGCGCGGTGTCCGTACGATCCGGACCGTGAAGAGCACGAAGACCGACGCCCCCGTCCTCCGCCGCGCGGTCGCCCCCGACGCCGCCGGAGCGGCCGAGGTCTGGCTGCGCTCCTATGCGGCGGCGCTCCCGGACGTGCGCCGGGCGCACACGGACGACCAGGTCAGGGCCTGGTTCCGGGAGGTGGTCGTGCCCCACCGGGAGACCTGGGTGGCGACGGCCGGGGGCGCGACCGTCGCCGTGATGGTCCTGGACGGCGGCGAACTGGACCAGCTGTACGTCGACCCGCCGTGGCGCGGCCGGGGCGTCGGCGACCGGCTCGTGGACCTGGCCAAACGCCGCAGCCCGGCCGGCCTGGAGCTCTGGACGTTCCAGGTCAACGCCCCGGCGCGGCGCTTCTACGAGCGGCACGGCTTCGTCGCCGCCGAGCACACCGACGGCGCGCACAACGAGGAGCGCGAGCCGGACGTCCGGTACGTGTGGCGCCCGGAGACGTCCTGACAGGACGCGCGCGGCGGCCGTGAGGTCACGGAAAACAGCCGTGACCCCCGCGCAACGGGCAGGCAACGCGGTGCCCGCAGGATCGGTCCATGACGGAGCCGGACAGCACGTTCGACACCACCGCCGAACTGCTCACCAGGATCACCGAGCGGCTCGGGACCCGGCTCGGCGAGGTGCGTCCGTACGGCAACCGCTGCGCGGGGGCCCGACCGCCGGAAGCGCGGCCACCGGAGGTACGACCGCCGGAGGCGCGGCCGCCCTCGCCCGGCACCGGTCCGCCGCAGGCGCGGACGCTCCCGCCCGGTCCCCGCCCGCCGACGACGCCGGGCACAGCGCCCCCGCCCCGTGGCCGCCCGCCGGAGGAACCCGGCCGGGTGCGTCCGTACGGCCTCCCGCAGGGGAAGCCCGACGAGGAGGTACACCCGCCATGCACCAGCACACCGCCCCCGCGCACCCCCACCC
>JNWL01000089.1 GCA_000716465.1 Streptomyces bikiniensis | reverse complement strand
CCCGTTCCATGCGGCGTCATCCCCCCTGAGCCCGTGGCTGAAGGGATTGTTCCATGGGCTGCCAGCGTCTCCGCAGGACGGCATTCTGAAACGATCAGTTAGCCGGTCTAATTCCTGAGTCCAGTGGGCGAGGTTGCCTCGGGTGATGAGTGTGTTGGGGTGGTCGGGTCCCAGGATGCGCAGGCGGTCGTTGAGGAGTTCGGCGGTGGCATCTGCGGCGCCTTGTGTGTCTCCTGCTTGCCCGCGCCAGGAGGCGAGGTTGCCTCGGGTGATGAGTGTGTCGGGGTGGTCGGGTCCCAGGATCCGTAGCTGGTCGTTGAGGAGTTCGGCGGTGGCATCTGCGGCGCCTTGTGTGTCTCCTGCTTCCCCGCGCCAGGAGGCGAGGTTACTGCGGGTGGCGAGTGTGTTGGGGTGGTCGGGTCCCAGGATCCGTAGCTGGTCGTTGAGGAGTTTGGCGTAGGCGTTGACGGCGCCTTGTGTGTCTCCTGCTTGCCCGCGCCAGGAGGCGAGGTTGCCTCGGGTGGTGAGTGTGTTGGGGTGGTCGGGTCCTAGGATCCGTAGCTGGTCTTTGAGGAGTTCGGCGGTGGCATCTGCGGCGCCTTGTGTGTCTCCTGCTTGCCCGCGCCAGTGGGCGAGGTTGCCTCGGGTGGTGAGTGTGTTGGGGTGGTCGGGTCCCAGGATGCGCAGGCGGTCTTTGAGGAGTTCGGCGGTGGCATCTGCGGCGCCTTGTGTGTCTCCTGCTTCCCCGCGCCAGGAGGCGAGGTTACTGCGGGTGGCGAGTGTGTCGGGGTGGTCGGGTCCCAGGATGCGCAGGCGGTCTTTGAGGAGTTCGGCGAAGGCATCTGCGGCGCCTTGTGTGCTTCCGGTTTGCCCGCGCCAGGAGGCGAGGTTACTGCGGGTGGCGAGTGTGTTGGGGTGGTCGGGTCCCAGGATCCGTAGCTGGTCGTTGAGGAGTTCGGCGTAGGCGTTGACGGCGCCTTGTGTGTCTCCTGCTTCCCCGCGCCAGGAGGCGAGGTTGCCTCGGGCGGCGAGTGTGTCGGGGTGGTCGGGACCTAGGAGACGGTGAGCAGTGTTGTGCAGATAATCAAAGTAGGTGTGGGCTGCGGTGATCTGCCCAGTGCTTCCGAGGGTCTGGCCTGCTATGAAGAGAATGGTGTGAAGTCCGCCGTCTTCGCGGGGCGGACCAGCGGCGTGCAGCGCGCTGACATTGGCGATGAGTACGGGCAGAGCCCCGTGGTCCGGGCGCTCGGGCCATGCTTCGAGGAGGGCATCGGCGGCAGCCAGAGTGGTAGTGGTCTGTTGCTCAGGAGTGAGGGTTTCGCGGGTGGTGTGCTGGACCAGCGCGTGGACGCGGGTGGCGTCAGGGGTGTGGTCGATAAGGCTGAGACGGTGTAACACGCTGAGGGCCTGTATGACCTGCCGTTCCTCGACCCGCTTCCTGCATTCTGCAGCTTCGGAAGTGGGGTCTGCATCTATGGCATTTTGGCCGAGGTAGTCGCGGGCAGTTTCGGTGGAGGTCAGTGCGGTGGGGATGCCGTCAGAGGACAGGGCCGAAAGCAGAGCGAGTAGAGGCCTGGCCAGGCCGGCCGGTGGCAGGGTGTCGGCGTGCTGGAGGCTGAGGTCCCAGACGGCCGCGACGGGGAGTTCTTGGTCGTCAGGTAGGGCATCGGGGGTGAGTTCGGCCAGGCGTGCGGTGCGTTCGGTCAGCATCCGGTGGTAGTCGGCCGCGGTGTGTCCGGTGTCGGCGAGGTAAGCGGCGGCCTGCGCGAGAGCGAGTGGCAGATACCCCAGAGCGTGAGCCAGGGCGCGCAGGTCGTGCTCGGGTTCGGTGTGTCCGTAGTCGGTGAGGCGTCGGGTGAGGAAAGCCAGGGCTTCGGCAGAAGTGAAGACATCGACGTCGATCCGAGTGCCGCGGTCGCGCAGGGCGGCGTCGCGGCGCCGGGTGGTGGCCAGGGTCTGGCCGAGGGGTGAGGCGGGGGGCCACAGGCCGGTCAGGTGGTTGGGGTCGGTGATGTTGTCCAGCACGATCAGCCAGCGCACCGCCCGCGTCCCCGCCGCCACTGGGCGGGGCTGGAGCCAGGCCAGGAAAAGAGCCGCGTTCTGTTCATCGTCCTCAGCGACGCCTGGGAGAGCGAGGGCGCGGGCGGCTTGGGCGTAGGCGGACAGAACACCGGAGCGGTCGGTGGCCGTGGCCCACACCACCACATCCGCCCGGCCATCGGCGATCTGGATACGTGCGTGGTGGGCGGCGATCTGGGTCTTGCCGACCCCGCCCAAACCTGACAACACCCACCGCGCATCACCCGACCCGCCCTCGTCCTGGCCGGTGTCGTCTTGGCCTCCGGTGTCTTGTGCAGGGGTTCCGGTGAGGACGACTGTTCCGCCGTCCTCCAGCGCGGTGCGCAGCAGCCCGCTCTGGGACCGTGCCTGGTACCGGCTTGCCGCCGCCGGCACAGTGCCCACCACGATCGGGAACGACACCACCCGCTCCGACGGTCCCGGCACACCCATATTGATCGTCACGCCTTGCATGGATACGTGATCCCCGCTGATCCCCAGCCCAAGATCACCGCCCGCGTTCAGCGCGCGTTCCCCTACACCGGCTGTGCCTTGAGGCGGAACGGTCGCTGCCGGCACCGCCGACGTCGGTGCAGCCTCGGAGATTTCCTTCGGCTCTTCGGCCTCGAGGTTCTCGGTGTTGCTCTTCTTCGCCCGCTTGGGCCACAGGGGACTCACGGCTGGTTCGACGGTCCGTCCTGCTTAGGGGCGTCACCGGTGACGGCTTCGCCGATCGAACCCCCGGCCTCGACCCCCCGCTCACCGGGTGCCCCCGGCACCGTGCCGCCCGCGCCACCGGGCGCCGGGGCGCTGCCGGGAGGGATGGTGGGGGAGGGGTGGGTGAGGGTGTGGCCGTCTCCGGTGACCGCCCGGCCGATCGAGCCTCCCGCCCGCACCGACCGCGCCCCGCTCACCGGCGGTGCGGTGGGTGACGAGGGTGCGGGGGTTGTTCCCTGCCGGAGAGCGAGGGTCAGTCCCGCCAGGCCTGCGGCTGCGCCGATGATGCTGGCCACCCGGTCACCGGTGTCCAGGTCCACGAACACCGCCACCGCGACCAGTCCGAGCATGACCATGGCGCACAATCCTGCGGTCACCCGCCACCACGCTTGAGACATCCCAGCCCACCCCCACAGGACGAACAGCTCGCACCGGCCTCGAAGCGCCGGCCGCGTTGCCGAAGCGTTCATCGTAGGAGCAGAGCCGGACAGCCTGGAGCCGAACGTGTACATACACACGGGCGCGATGACCAGATCCCTGGACATCCACGACCTGCTCGATCGTTACCTCTGCCCGGCTTCCAGCCATGAGAGCAGCTCACACCGGCCGATACGGCCCGCTCGAGACGCCGACAGTCAGTACGGTCGCCGGGCAGGTGCGTGGGTCGCGTGATGGGCGCCAGGTCGCTGCATTTGTCATCGGCGAGATGAACGAGGAGCAGTTGACTGTGGTCCTCGAAATGCCTCCTAGCTGTTCCCGGAGCCTGGGCACCCGTACTGCTTCGTGGCTTCGTCTCGCTGACTGCGGGCGGGGCTCAGGTGTGTTTTACGGCCGTAAAACTGGTGGCGGGCCCGTGCTGGCGCGACGTGGTGCTGTGCGTAGAGCGTGGTGTGGGTGGGGAGTTGTAGCTGGCTGAGGTAATGCAGGGGGAGGAGCGGGGCATGGGAGCGGTGACGGTGGCGCTGCTGGTGTTAGGCGTCTTGGGCGCGGGGGGCTTGGCCGGCTTTCTGGTTCGGGCCGGGCGTCGCGAGGCCGAGGCGGAGAAGGCACGGCTGGCAGAGCAGGCCAGGATCCAGGCCGTACGGTCGATGGAGGCGGTCTGGACGATGGACCCATTGCAGTTCGAGGAGTACGTCGCGGAACTGTGCCGCCGGGACGGTTGCACAGATGTACGCCGCGTGGGTGCGGCGAACGACTTGGGCGCCGACGTGATCGGCCGGCTGCCGGACGGCCGGAAACTCGTGGTGCAGTGCAAGCGCTACGCCAAGCACCGCACCGTCGGCAGCCCGGACCTGCAGAAGTTCAACGGCACCGCACGCAGCGAACACGGAGCAGACGTTCCGCTCTTCGTCGCCTCGTGCAAGTTCACCAAGCAGGCCCGGGCCTTCGCCGCCCGCCACGGCCTGGTCCTCATCGACGTCGACCTGCTCGGCTTCTGGAACAGCGGCACAGCCCTTACTTCGCTCCTCGACCTGGACATCGGCCGGTCCGGCACCAACCGGAAACTGGCACCGGACACTTGAGCTCTCCTGGTACTCAGCGCCAAGGCGCCGCTCCGAACCGTACTGCCAGGTTGCTCGTCCTATAGGGCCAGCGCCTATATACCAGGTCAGTCCGTAGATACCGAGGGGGATGTCGAAGGGTGCTGGACGCGCTTGTCGCATAGGCCGGTGCGGAAGTGACCGCGTTCGGCGCGCAGATCGTCGACGAAGGCGGCCACGGCCTGGCGGAAGCGGCTGCGCTAGGCGGGTGTGGGGCGGCCAAGGTCGGAGGTGAAGCGTGGCAGGGCCGCGTAGGTGGGCGTGGCGAACTTCTCCAGGACGCACGAAGCCCCCGGCCGGTTCGGCCGGGGGTAGTGGTGGCTGTTCGTGTTAAAGGGCGTCGGTGACGTAGTGCTCAGTCTTGGTGGGTGGGGCTCGCGAGGTCGTGGCGCAGCATTCGCACGGCGCCGTCATTCGTCGCCGTAGCGGTCCCGCATCGCCTCCGTCCACTGCTCAGGCCGGGCCGCCTGGCAGCCGGGGCATCGGCGCCCGGTGACGCGTTCGGTGGTGGGGAAGTCGGACTGCGCGGAGCGCACCTGGAGCACGTCCAGGAGCAGCGGCGTGCGGTAGAGGGGACAGGGTTCTCCGTGCCTGGTAATAGTCATGGGCGGGAGAGTGCACACACCGGTGGCCTACTGTCGCGTGCTCATCCGGCGGCCCGTCTGGCAGCCGCTGCGGTGAAGATCTGGTGATGCTCTCCCGCCCGGCGGGCCGCGCGTCACCCAAGCAGTCCAGCAGCAGGCAGACGGCCTCTTCGGCGGCGGACTGGCCACCGCCGCCGCAGCGAGCGTCGTAGTCCAGCCGCTGCCCGGTACGACCCTCGCCTCCATCCCGGCGCCCTACCAGCCCCACAGCGAAGACGAACTCTCCGACCAGGAACGCGAAGACGTCGAAGCCTGCAAGGCCGGCGTCGACAACCTCCGCAACGCCTTCTGGGTCGCCGGCAAGTCGCTGGAGACGATGAGCACGGCCAAGCTGCACCGGGAGGAGAACCCCAACTTCGCGGAGTGGATCTGGGAGAAGTGGGAGATCTCCGAGTCGAACCTCTACCGGCTCATCGACGAGTGGCGCGTCGGCGAGGCCCTCGCCAACCTCGGCCACAAGCCGCTGGAGTCGCACGTCCGGAAGATGACCGAGCTGCGCCGTCAAACCAGCGACAAGGTGGCGATCACGGTCTACGACACCATCGCCCGCTGCCGTACCCGCGTCACTGGCGACCTGGTCGAGAAGGTGGTCAACGACCTCGGCTTCCTCCCGAAGGACGCAGACGCCGCCGACGTCAGCCGTCGTGTCCGTGACCTCCTGGCGCCGCCGAAGGAGGAGGAAGAGACCGAGACCGAGAACGAGGTCCAGGGCGACGGCGTCCCCAACATCACCTCTCTCGGAAACGACTCCCCAAATGGGGAGTCGAGCCCGAATCCCAGTAATAGCAAGGGCGACCCTCTCGCCACGAAGGACATCAAGCGCCTCCAGGACGCCCTGGGCGCCCTCCAAGACGCCGCGAAGAAGGTAAACAAGGCCGCGGCCCGGCGGGCCGTCGAGGCACAGCCCGGCGTCGCCGTCCCACTCGTGCAGGAGATCGGATCGCTGCTCCAGCAGATCGACAGGGCCGTAGCGTTCAAGCTCCCGAAGACGGAGTAGCCCGCGAAGTTCCAGAGGCGACAGGCGACGGCCGAGCGCTCCCATCCGGGAGAGCCCGGCCGTCACTCGCTCTTCGGTCCGCCGGTGCACCAACTGGCCGCCGGTTACGGGTGACGCTCCGAAGTGGCCTCGGGCGCTGACTTGGGGCCCGGGCGTCGGCTGCCAGTGCTGTGACCCGCCGTTGTCACGCACTCTCAGTCTTCGGAGCGCCAGCTTCCTTTCCCTGGGACGGGAGCTTCGGCTGCGCCGTTGACTCAGGGGTGGACCCGGCGTTAGTGCCGCCCGCAGCACGCCGGGCCTGAAGGAACCAGCCGTTCTTGATGCAGCGGCGTGTTTTGTCATCTACCCACGTCAAGCTGTCGGCCGCGTAGGAGGGCGTGTCGTGGAGCAAGAGGAGGCACATCAGCCGGTATGCCCGACGGCGTACGGCGTCTCTTTCCTCCACCGAGGACTCTGCACCCATGTAAGCCTCGGCGGAGGCGACGTTCCAGCCGTCACTCAACTCCTGCTCAGTGGCTGCGGCCGCAGCAGCCTCGGCATCTTGGGTTTTCCAACGCGTGATGTTAGACGACGTGCGGCCCATGGAGTACGCGACCTGATGCTCGGTCCATCCAACCCTCGTTGCGCACGCCACAAGCAGCGCCACCAGCTTCTCGACCTCGTGAACGAGCGGAACGGTTTCGCGTAGCAAGCGATGCAGCCACGGATCCATCTCCTCAGCTAGCGACGTATTCAGATTGAGCGTTTCGCTCAAGGCGAGAGCGATCACGTCGAGCTGTGTGTCGACTACTGCTTGCACTCCTGGGGGAACCTCCTGACCGCTGGGGTTCTCATCACCGACGTACGACGGGCAACTCTGCTTTTCTGGCATGACCTACCAACGACTGCGCCCCGGGAACAGGAAGCTTGACCATGCCTGATTACAACGATCGGGTCTCTCGTAACGGTAGGTTGCCAAGGCGACTTCGTGGACTAAGAGCCACACCACGATGGAGGGGGAAAGCCGGCCAAGACCGATCCCATCGAGCCTGATCTGTATCTCTCCGCTCAGTGACGAGTCAGGATGTCGTGTGTCCTGATCCGGCGCCACACGATGTGCCGGTCTCTGGCTATCCGTGCCCGGCCGTACGACCACGTCGCGCGCCCGTCCGGTGCCCAGGTCAGCTCGTAGACGCCCGGGGCGGAGCGGACGCCCTTGATGCGCAGGCCCGGGTGGAAGGGCCGTCCGGTGCGCAGGTCGGGGACGAAGCCGTTGAGGACGGCGCGGCGGAAGCGGTGGCGCTGTGCGGGGGTGAGGCGGTCGAGGTCGGTGGTGAAGCGGGTGGTGGTCTCGAACGTGGGCACGGTGGGTTTCCTCCGGGCAGCACGACGAGGCCCCGGTGGATACCGGGGGCCGGTGGAGCGTTCAGGGTGAGGCGGAGAGGGTGCGCTACGTGGTGCTGATAGGCGTCAGACGACACGTTGGGGGTGGTGCCGGAGAGCGATGACACTCCGGGCCGGCCCCGGGTCGTATCCCGCCCGGCGGGACGCGGACGAGGAAGTCGGGCCCTTCTTCCCGCCTGGCGGGACGCGGACCGGTTCGGCCTTTTCTTGCTGGTCAGCGCGGTGTGGCGTGGTGGTCATGATGGATGTCCGCCTGATCAGGCGCGGTCAGATGTACCGCTACTACCTGCGGCAGGTCGTTGTCGGCGACTACCTCCGCCCTGTTCGCACCCCCCTCGGCATAGCCCAGGTACAGGTGGGTGTTCCGCCGGGCCGGTGGACGGGGCGGGGACTGGCCGGCCTCGGTCTGCGCTTTGGGGCGATCGTCACCGAGGACGAGCTGTGCCAGCTCTTCGGGCAGGGCCGGCACCCGCACGGCGACTGGCTCGTCGCCGAGGCGCTCGCCGCCGGGAAGAAGCCGGCGGTCGCGGCGAGGGCCGGGAAGCTGGGCCGCGCGGTGGAGGTCACCGGAGCGGATCTCGTCTTCCGCCCGCAGCCGACTATCCAGCTCCTCTGGGCGCTGGGGGAGGAGGAGACGCGGCGGGTGATCGAAGGCGCGCACGAGCGGGCGATCGAGGCGACGCTCGCCTGGATCGAGGACCACGCGGCGACCATCCGCGTCGGCGCCCAGGGCCGCTACCCCACCCGCCCGGTACACGGCTTGGCCTTCGCGCGGTTCCGCCACTACGAGTCGAGAGCCGGAACCCCATTGCTCCACGACCACGTCCTGGTGTCCCTGCGGGGGCTGCGGCCGGACGGGACGTGGGGGGGGGTGCCCCTATGTAGTTCGTCAAGGTGGAGGGTTAGCTTGCTGGTGATGTCAGCTGGGGAAGGGGATGCGGTGGGGGCGTCGAGTGGAGGGC
>JNWL01000088.1 GCA_000716465.1 Streptomyces bikiniensis | reverse complement strand
GGTCGTGGGGCCGGCACCCCCCGGTCGTGGGGCCGGCACCCCCAGGTCGTGGAGTCGGCACCCCCGGTCGTGGGGCCGGCACCCCCGGGTCATGGAGTCGCCCCCCGGGCCGGGAGGTCGGCGTCCGGGGATTGCAGGGGCCGGGGTGAGGCAGGGGCTGGGGTGAGGCAGGGGCAGGGGCAGGGGCCGGGGTGAGGCAGGAGCGCGGGTCTCGGTGGCCCGTGGGGTGGAGCCGGGCGTCTCGGGGCGCGGGGCCGATGGTCCACGGGCGCGGGTCCGATGGTCCACGGGCGCGGGGCCGGGTGGCTCCGCGTCCGCCGGGCGGTCGGCGTCTCAGTGCTTGCGGGAGCGCCACAGCAGGAACAGGGCCGACGCGATCGCCGCTCCCCGCAGGACCCACGGCCAGGTCTCCGCGACCGCCGCGCCCATCGCCTCCCCGCCCGGGGCCACCGGATCGCCCCAGCGGCCCTGGACCCGCCCCCACAGCCAGAGCGTCCCGGCACCGGCGGCGAGGCCCGGGATCACCAGGACCGCGCCCTTGACCTCGCCGGGGGTCAGCCGGCGGGAGGCGTACGCGAGGAGCCAGCCCGCGGCGAGGGCCAGGAGCGAGCCGAAGACGGCGCCGCCGAGCAGGAGCAGGGCGGCGAGCAGCACGAAGGGGTTGGCGAGACGGGGGCGGGGCGGGGCCTGGGCCACCGGCGCCTCCGCCCCGGGGGCCGGTTCCGGGGCCCGGGCCCGCGCGGCCTTGCGCGGGCGCAGGAGCCGGGCCAGGCGGCGGCGCCCGCCGGGGGCGGGGGCCTCGCCCTCCGCCTCCTCCTCGTCCTCCTCGGGGGCGGGCGGCCGGAAGAGGTCCGGGCGCTCGATCCCGCCGACGAAACCGGGGATGCCGTCGGCGGCGTCCGCCGTCCGCCACCAGTCGGGCTCCTCCGGGCCGTCGAAGGCGCCCTTCTCCGTCCCGCCGTGGAACAGCGGCCGGTCCGGGGCCGACACGCCGGGACGGGGTGCCGGGATTCCGGACCTGCCGGACCTGCCGGGCCCGTCGGGGGCGGAGCCGTCGCGGGCGGCCCGGCCCTCGCGGCCCGGGCGGTCGTCCGCCGGGGCGTCCTCCTCGCGCGTACGGGAGGAGTCACCCCGCTCCGGGCCGCCCCCGCGCGGCGGCGGCACCGGGCCCCGGCCCGGGTCGTCGGCGCCCCCCGGCGCCCCCGCGCGGTCCACGACCTCGGCCGGGGTGCCCAGAGCGCCGAGGATGCCCCGTACCGCCGCGGGGGTCTCCTCGCCGTGGGTGGCGCGCCGGCGGTCGATCTCGTTCCGGAGGGTCGACACGAGCCGCGCGCGGTCGCTCGCCGGCAGGTGGCGCTGCTGGGCCAGATCGCCGACCCGGCTCAGGTAGTCGTAGACCAACTGGTCGCTCTCGATGCCCACGGTGCCCCTCCACGGCCGGTTCGCCCGGTACGGCCCGACGTTAGCGCCTGCGCAGCGGTTAACGTGGTCCGGATGGGGATCGGTGGGATCGGTGGGCTCGACCGGGAGGCGCACGTGGCCGAGGGAACAGGCGCCGCCGCGGCGCCCCGCACGCTCGCGGAGGCGCTCCGCGCGCGGGGCGACGAAGGACTCGCCGCGCTGCTGCGCGCCCGCCCGGACCTGCTGAACCCCGTACCGAACGACCTGACGCAGCTGGCGACCCGCGCCGGGACGCGGGGCTCGGTGGTGCGGGCCCTGGAGCGGCTCGACCGGTTCGCGCTCCAGACGGCCGAGGCGCTCGCCGTCGCCCCGGACCCGGCCCCGTACCCCGTGCTCCTCGCCCTGCTCACCGGCGACGAGGGCGACGCGGAGATCGAGGCGGCGCTGCCGGGCGCGGTGGCGCTGCTGCGCGAACAGGCGCTCGTGTGGGGCGGGGACGACCGGCTGCGGCTCGTGCGGACCGCGCGCGAGCTGCTCTCGCCGTCGCCGCAGCACCCCTCGCCGACCGGGCTCGGGCCGACCGTCGCCGAGGCGACGTCCGGGATGTCGCCGGGCCGGGTGCAGGAGATCATCGCGGCGGCCGGGCTCCCCGCGACGCACGATCCCGTGTCGGCGGTGGCGGCCCTGACCGGGCTCTTCACCGACCGGGCGCGGATGGGCGCGTTCCTCGACGGGGCGCCGCCGGAGGCGCTGGCCGTCCTGGACCGGCTCGTGTGGGGGCCGCCGTACGGCGAGGTGACGGCGAACCCGGCCCCGCCCGTGCGCTGGCTGCGCGACCGGGGCCTGCTCCTTCCGGTGTCGGCGCGGACGATGGTGCTGCCGCGCGAGGTGGCGCTGCACCTGCGGGGCGGGCGGGCGCACCGGGCGCCGGAGCCGGTGGCACCGGAGGTGGCCGTCCTGCGCGAGCACCGTCCCCAGGTGGTGGACGGCGCGGCGGCCGGGCAGGCGTACACGGCGCTGGCGACCGTCGAGGAGCTGCTGAAGTCCTGGGACGAGGGGGGTCCGCAGGTGCTGCGGGCGGGCGGCCTCTCCGTACGGGACCTCAGACGGACCGCCGCCGCCCTGGACGTGACGGAGCAGGTCGCCGCCTTCTGGCTGGAGCTCTGCCACGGGGCGGGGCTGCTCGCCTCGGACGGGGAGGCGGACGAGCGGTACGCGCCGACGCCCGCCTACGACGACTGGCTGGACCTGCCGCCCGCCGAGCGCTGGGCCCGGCTCGTCGCGCCCTGGCTGGCGTCGACCCGCACGCCGGGCCTGGTCGGCGGCCAGGACGCGAAGGGGCGCGCGCTCTCGGCGCTCGGCCCGGACCTGGACCGGGCGGCCGCGCCCGAGGTCCGGCGCCGGGTGCTCGGCCTCCTGGCGACGCTGCCGCCGGGCGCGGCGGCCGACCCGGAGACGCTGTTCGCGCGGCTGCGGTGGGAGCGGCCGCTGCGGGGTGCCGCGGCGGGACCCGCCACGGAGAGCCCCGGCCCGGGTCCCGCCCTCCCCGACGACCTGCGGTCCCGGCTGGCGCGCTGGGCGCTCGCGGAGGCCGAGCTGCTCGGGCTGACCGGCCGGGGCGCCCTGTCGGCTCCGGCGCGGGCGCTGCTCAACCTGCCGCTGGCCGAGGCCGCGTCGCCGGCCGACGAGGGCGGCGGGGTCGAGGAGTCGGTGGCCGCCGAGCGGGCGGCGGCGCTGCTGGCGCCGCTGCTGCCGGAGGCCGTCGACCACGTCCTGCTCCAGGCCGACCTGACGGCGGTCGCGCCCGGGCCGCTGCGGCGGCCCCTGGCGGACGCGCTCGCGGTCCTCGCGGACGTGGAGTCGAAGGGTGGTGCGACGGTGTACCGGTTCACGCCCGGTTCCGTACGGCGGGCCCTCGACTCCGGTCTGGCCGCGTCCGACGTGCACGCGTTCCTGGCCGCGCACTCCCGCACGCCGGTGCCGCAGCCGCTCGCGTACCTGGTGGACGACGTGGCCCGGCGCCACGGGCACCTGCGGGTGGGGGCGGCGTCCGCGTACGTGCGCTGCGACGACGACACCGTCCTCGGCGAGATCCTGGCCGACCGGCGCTCCGCCGCGCTGGGCCTGCGGCGCCTGGCGCCGACCGTGCTCGCCGCGCAGGCGGACCCGGCGGCGCTGCTCGAGGGGCTGCGGGCGATGGGGTACGCGCCGGCGGCCGAGTCGGCGGAGGGGGACGTCCTGGTCACGCGCGCCGACGCGTACCGCACGCCCGCGCGCACGGCCCCCGTGCCCGTCCCGGACGGGCCGCCCGCCCCGGACGCGACCCTCCTGAACGCGGCGGTGAAGGCGATCCGGGCGGGCGACCGGGCGGCGACGGCGGTCCGCAGGGAGCCGGCCGCCCCGACCCCGGCCGGTTCGCTCCCCCGGACCTCGTCCGCCGAGACCCTGGCGACCGTCCAGGCGGCCGCGATGACCGGCTCGGCGGTCTGGATCGGCTACGTGAACGCGGACGGCGCGGCGAGCCAGCGCGTCATCGCCCCGGTCCGCGTGGAGGGCGGCTTCGTGACGGGCTACGACCACACGGCCGACGAGATGCGCACGTACCCGCTGCACCGGATCACGGGGGTGGCGGAACTGGCGGACGACTAGGGGGTGTCCGGCGGATCGGGGTCGGACAGGCCGCGGCGTCTGGTGCGTTGCCTCGCAAGGCGGAGGAGGGAGTCATGGCGGAGTCATGGCGAGTGACGACAACGCGGCGAGGTACGGTGCCGGGCGCCGCGAGCCCGGCCTGATCGGTGAGACACCTCCTGGGTGTAACGGCTCCGGGCACGTCCTCAGCGGCGCGGGGCCACTAGGGCGCCGGGATCGAGCTTCAGCGGGAACGGCGCTCCACGGCCGTCTCGCGCCCGGCCTCGGCGACGAGCCGCTCCACGTAGTGGCCGTCCCGCAGCTCGGAGACGACGAGCGCGGGCGCGGGCTCCAGCTCCGGGCGCCACCGGTGCTCGATGCCGGCCTCCGCGTAGTACGGCGGCTGAGCAGCCGGTCCGTGCGGCGACCGGTGTCCGCTGCGGTGACCATCAGTGAGCTTTTTCTTCCTCCTCTGAGCTGGTCAGATGCAGGTGGAGGACGGGAAAGGCCCAGCGGCTCAGACCGGGGTGTGGAACGCCGACGGTGCGGGATGCGCCGCGGTGGCGTGCGTGACTGTCTGCTGTGTGACGCGGGCGGTCCCCTGGGGTTCGACCGGCGCACGACTGTCGCATCGGCGCCGTGTCGCCGGTAGCTTCAGTGTCCGTGCTGCGGTTCCTCGTCCTGCTGGATGCTGTCCAGGTCGTCGGCGTAGTGCTCGATCGCCCGCCGATAGTCCTGCACCCGGCGGTCGCTGCTGGTAGCGGCGAGCGTCTTCAGCAGCAGCTGCACCGCCTGACGGTTCTCACCCTGGTTGTACAAGCCCATGGCGAGGAAAGCGTGCAGCGCCGCATCGTCCGGGAACTCATCGAGTCCCTGTCGAAGGGTCTGCACGGCCTTGTCGTAGGAGCCCAGGATCCGGTGCGTGCTTCCCAGGCCGAGGAAGGCTCCGTGCCGGTCCTCCGGGGACAGGTCCGCGCCGCTCAGGGCACGTTCGTAGAACGGGACGGCTTCGCGCTCCAGGCCGAGGACATCATGTACCCAGGCGGTCTGATAGGCGATCTCGCCGTCTGCCGGGTAACGCTCGGCCAGTTCCACCAGCTGTTCCCGGGCCTGCTCGGCCTGGCCCTGCTCCCGCAGCCGGACCGCTCGTGCCAGCGCCTCGGCCTTGTCGTGACCATTATTCATGGTGCTCTACGGTGGCACACCGCCTCTGATCAGCAAAGTTCCCCCCTGTCTCACCTGCTGAACTGTTGCGCACGGTGCTCTCGCGTCACGCTGTCCCCCTCGCCTCGGCCAGAACGAGGAAGCGTTCGAGCAGGAGGTCGACGGTGTGCTCGGTGTACTCGGCCAGAACCTTCCAGGAGCTTCGCGTGCTTGCGTACCCGCCGGCGATTGATCTGTCCAGCCGCACTCTGCGGTTCCTGACCGGGCGTCCGAAGGCCAGGCGACAGGTGATCGGGACGCGGTGGCGGCGCCTTCCCGCCTCGCGACAGGCCCTGGCTCGCCCTGCCTCACCTGCGGTGCGGTGACACCTACGCCCAGCCGGCAGCTGGGTTCGGCATCGGAATCGCAACCGTCTACCGCTCCATACGTGAAGCCGTCGAGGCCCTGGCCGCCCTTGCCCCGTCCCCGGCCGAAGCGATGCGGACGATCAGAAAGAAGACGTTCGTCATCCTCGACGGCATCCTGCTGCCGATCGACCGCATCACCGCCGACACCCCGGGCCAGCAGGCGTTCAATCGGCCCCACGCAAAGATCCGGCCCCTGGCCGAGAAGGCCGTCGCCACGCTCAAGTCCCGGCGGCTCCTCCGCAGACTGCAATGCTCGACCACCCGGACCACCAAACTCTCCAGGCCGTCCTCACTCTGCATCCGACCAGCTCAGGATGAGGATGGAAAAGGCTCCTCGTCGAGGACCCGTTCCACGATCTCGTGAATCGTCTTCGCTTCCTCGGGGTTGACCCCCAGGACCTTCCCCGCGCCTTCGGGGTCGGGGGCCGCCCGGTGCCCGTACGGCACTCTGCCGCCCGTGTAGCGGCCCTCCCGCCGCAGGTGTTCATGGGCGCTGGAGACGCGCATACCGATGGTGTCGGACTCCAGCTCGGCGAAGACCGCGATCACCGTCCTCCACGGCTACGACCTGCCGACCACGGGCCGCGCACAGAGCCTCACAGGCCGCGCGCTGACGCTCGGGCGAGGTAGAGTTCTCTGTTTCCCGCGAAAGGCGGACATAGATGGCCGCGCGCATTCCTGGCGCATTGGCTGAGACGCCCTTGGGGCGACGGGCACGGGGCAAGGCCCGGGCCGTAGCGGTGGCAGGTGTGGTGTCTGTCACGCGACGATCCTATTTGCGGAGGTATGTGTGTCCTGCCTGATCGTCCAGAGCGACAAGACGCTGCTCCTGGAGGTCGACCACGAGCTGGCCGAGGCCTGTCGGCGGGCCATCGCGCCCTTCGCGGAGCTGGAGCGGGCGCCGGAGCACGTCCACACGTACCGGGTGACGCCGCTCGGGCTGTGGAACGCGCGGGCCGCCGGGCACGACGCCGAGCAGGTCGTGGACGCGCTCGTGGAGTACTCGCGCTACCCCGTGCCGCACGCGCTGCTCGTGGACGTCGCCGAGACGATGGACCGGTACGGGCGGCTCACGCTCTCCAAGCACCCCGTCCACGGGCTCGTGCTCACCACCACCGACCGGCCCGTCCTGGAGGAGATCCTCCGGTCGAAGAAGGTGCAGCCGCTCGTCGGGGAGCGGATCGACCCGGACACCGTGGCCGTGCACCCCTCCGAGCGCGGGCAGATCAAGCAGACCCTGCTGAAGCTGGGCTGGCCGGCCGAGGACCTCGCCGGGTACGTGGACGGGGAGGCGCACCGGATCGACCTCGCCGAGGACGGCTGGAGCCTGCGGCCCTACCAGAAGCAGGCCGTCGAGGGCTTCTGGCACGGCGGCTCCGGCGTCGTCGTGCTGCCCTGCGGCGCCGGCAAGACGCTGGTCGGGGCCGGGGCGATGGCCGAGGCCAAGGCGACCACCCTGATTCTCGTGACCAACACCGTCTCCGCCCGGCAGTGGAAGCACGAGCTGGTGAAGCGGACCTCGCTGACCGAGGACGAGATCGGCGAGTACTCGGGGACGAAGAAGGAGATCCGGCCCGTCACCATCGCCACCTACCAGGTGCTCACCACCCGCCGGAAGGGCGTCTACCCGCACCTGGAGCTGTTCGACTCCCGCGACTGGGGCCTCATCGTCTACGACGAGGTGCACCTGCTGCCCGCGCCCGTCTTCAAGTTCACCGCCGACCTCCAGGCCCGCCGCCGCCTCGGCCTCACCGCCACCCTGGTGCGCGAGGACGGGCGCGAGTCGGACGTGTTCTCGCTGATCGGACCGAAGCGGTTCGACGCGCCGTGGAAGGAGATCGAGGCGCAGGGGTACATCGCGCCCGCCGACTGCGTCGAGGTCCGGGTGAACCTGACCGACTCGGAGCGGCTCGCGTACGCGACGGCCGAGCCGGAGGAGAAGTACCGCTTCTGCGCGACGACGGCGACGAAGCGGAAGGTGACGGAGGCGCTGGTGAAGAAGTTCGCCGGGCAGCAGATCCTCGTCATCGGGCAGTACATCGACCAGCTGGACGAGCTGGGCGAACACCTCGACGCGCCGGTCATCAAGGGCGAGACCTCGAACAAGGAGCGGGAGCGGCTCTTCGACGCCTTCCGCACCGGGGAGATCAGCGTGCTCGTCGTCTCGAAGGTCGCGAACTTCTCGATCGACCTGCCCGAGGCCACGGTCGCCATCCAGGTGTCCGGCACCTTCGGCTCCCGGCAGGAGGAGGCCCAGCGCCTGGGCCGCGTGCTGCGGCCGAAGGCCGACGGCCACCAGGCGCACTTCTACTCGGTGGTCGCCCGGGACACCATCGACCAGGACTTCGCGGCGCACCGACAGCGGTTCCTGGCGGAGCAGGGGTACGCGTACCGGATCGTGGACGCGGACGAGCTGCTGGCACCGTGACGCGCGCCGCTCAGTCCAGGGCGGCGAGGACCGGGGCCGCGAACGCCAGGGCGTACTGGGCGGCGACGAGCGCCCCGCGGGGTACGGCGAGGGCGGCCGTGCCCGCGGCGGCGCCGAGGGCCAGGGACCAGAGGCCGGCCACGAGGAACCCGCCGCCCACGCCGTCGCCCTCGACGGCGTCGGTGAGTCCGAGGGCGGCGGTGAGCACCAGGCAGCCCGCGAGGAGGAGGAAACCGCAGAGCGCGAGGACGCGGAGGGCGCGGGCGTTCGGGGCGGTGGGGTCGGGGGCGGGATCGGGCAGGTCGGCGGG
>JNWL01000087.1 GCA_000716465.1 Streptomyces bikiniensis | reverse complement strand
GTCCCGAGGGCCCCGCACCCCGCCCCGTACGGCCCCGCCCGTGCTCACCGCGTCCGCTTCGCCCCCTGGACGGCGAGGACCACCAGGCCCACGCCCAGCCAGACCACGCCCACCACCTGGGCCTCGACCGAGGCCTCGACGATCACCGCGACCAGGATCGCCGCGCCGAGGACCGGCACCACCACGTGCTTGAGCACGTCCGGCGGCCCCTCCGCCCTCCGTACGGCGAACCAGCCCACCACGCTCGCGTGCAGCAGGACGAAGGCGGTGAGCGCGCCGACGTCGACCACCGACACCAGGTGGTCGAGGCCGTCGTCCCGCCGGGCCGCCCACACCGCCGCGACCATCGTCACCGTGGCGGACACGAGCAGCGCCACGCGCGGCACGCCCCCGTCCGTACGGGCCAGTAGGTGCGGCAGCCGCCGGTCGCGGCCCATCGCGAAGAGCAGCCGCCCGCCGGCCGCCTGTCCGGCGAGCGCCGCGAAGGCAGCGCCGATCGCCTTGGAGACGGCCACCAGATCGTGCAGCCAGTCGCCGACCGAGGCGTCCACGGCGTCGTAGAAGGCGGAGCCCTGCTTGCCGGGGTCGGCGGCCAACTCGGCGGAGGAGACCGGTTCGAGCAGCGCCACCAGCCAGGTCTGGGCCACGAAGAGCACACCGGCGAGGGCCAGGCAGAACAGCAGCGCCCGCGCCACCTTCGCGGAGCCGCCCGTGACCTCCTCCGCGAAGGAGGCGATGGCGTCGAAGCCCAGGTAGGAGAGGACGGCGACCGAGACCGCGCCGAGCACCGCCGCGAGCGAGAACGACGCGTCGCCGGTCAGCGGCGACCACCAGTCCCGCTGCGCCCCGTCCCGTACGAGCACCACCACCGCCGACACGACGAAGACGAGCAGGACGGCGATCTCCATCGCGAGCACCGCGAAACCGACGCGGGCCGCCGCCCGCACGCCCCACAGGTTGAGCAGGGTGGTGAGGACGACGGCGATCCCGGTCCACACCCACCGGTCGACCTCCGGGACCAGCGCCTCCATGGCGATGCCGGCGAAGAGGTAGGCGACGGCGGGGATCAGCAGGTAGTCGAGCATCGCCATCCACCCGGCGACGAAGCCCGGCCCCTCCCCGAGGCCCTTGCGCGCGTACGTGAAGACCGACCCGGCCTGGGGCGCGACCCGCACCATCTGGGCGTAGCTGAACGCCGTGAACGCCATGGCGACCGTCGCCACCACGTACACGAGCGCGACTGCGCCGTGCGACTTGGCGTCGAGCGTGCCGAAGACGCCGACCGGTGCCATGGGCGCGATGAAGAGCAGCCCGTAGACGACCAGGTCACGGAACCCGAGGTTCCGTCGGAGCCCCGTGTGGTCCGCACCGCCACCGCCGTCGCTGCCGCCACCGCCGTCGTTTCCGCCCGCCGCCACCTGCGATTCCTCGGCCATGGGGCCAGTTTCGGCCACGGGGGCGGAGGAATCGCTGAGCGACGCGGCGGTGGTGGTGGGGGACGCGGGTGTGCGGCGGCGCGGGGTTCCCCGGTGGGACACGGCGACGCGGGGGCACGGGGAGGCGGCCTTACGATGGGACGCATGACTGCAACGCCCGCGTCGACGCCCGATTCCGCCTCCGCGACGAACCGCCCGAAGCGTGTCCTGCTCGCCGCCCCCCGCGGCTACTGCGCGGGCGTGGACCGTGCCGTGATCGCGGTGGAGAAGGCCCTGGAGCAGTACGGGGCCCCGATCTACGTACGGCACGAGATCGTCCACAACAAGTACGTCGTCCAGACCCTGGAGCGGAAGGGCGCGATCTTCGTCGACCAGGCGACCGAGGTGCCGCCGGGCAACATCGTGATGTTCTCCGCGCACGGCGTCGCCCCGAGCGTCCACGAGGAGGCGCGCCGGGGCCGGCTCGCGACCATCGACGCGACCTGCCCGCTGGTGACCAAGGTCCACAAGGAGGCCGTGCGCTTCGCCAAGGAGGACTTCGACATCCTCCTCATCGGCCACGAGGGCCACGAGGAGGTCATCGGCACCTCCGGCGAGGCCCCGGACCACATCCAGCTGGTCGACGGGCCCGAGGACGTCGCCAAGGTCGAGGTCCGCGACCCCTCCCGGGTCGTCTGGCTCTCCCAGACGACGCTGTCGGTGAGCGAGACGATGGAGACGGTCGACGCGCTGAAGGAGAAGTTCCCGCAGCTGGTCTCCCCGCCGTCGGACGACATCTGCTACGCCACGCAGAACCGCCAGACCGCGATCAAGGAGCTGGCCGGCCAGGCCGAGCTGGTGATCGTCGTCGGCTCGAAGAACTCCTCGAACTCGATCCGCATGGTCGAGGTCGCCAAGCAGGCCGGCGTGCCCGCCGCGTACCTGGTGGACTTCGCGAGCGAGATCGACGAGGCCTGGCTGGAGGGCGTGAGCAGCGTCGGCCTCTCCTCCGGCGCCTCCGTCCCGGACGTCCTGGTGCAGGAGGTCCTGGAGTGGCTGGCCGAGCGCGGCTACGCGGACGTCGAGATCGTCAAGACGGCCGACGAGTCCCTGACCTTCTCGCTCCCGAAGGAGCTCCGCGACAAGGACCTGCGGGCCGTGGCGGAGCGGCTCGGCGCGGAGGAGCCGGCCGAGAAGTGACGACGCGGCCGGGAGGGCCCCGGTCGAGAAGTGACGACGCGGCCGGGGCCCCGGTCGAGGAGTAACGGGGCGCCCCAGCCCTTACGGTGGGTCCATGAACGTCTTCGGAGTGGACATCGGCGGCTCGGGCATCAAGGGCGCTCCCGTGGACCTGGAGCGCGGCACGCTCACCGAGGAGCGCCACAAGGTACTGACCCCGCAGCCCGCCACACCCGACGGTGTGGCGGGCTGCGTCGCGGAGGTCGTGGCGCACTTCGGCTGGACGGGGCCGGTCGGGATCACCTTCCCCGGCGTGGTGACGGGCTCCACGATCCGTACGGCCGCCAACGTGGACAAGTCCTGGATCGGCGTCGACGCGGGCGCGCTCGTCGGCCCGCGGATCGGGGGCCTCCCCGTGACCGTCCTGAACGACGCGGACGCGGCCGGGATCGCGGAGATGACCTTCGGCGCGGGCCGGGGCCGCAAGGGCACGGTGATCGTGCTGACCCTGGGCACGGGCATCGGCTCGGCCCTCTTCGTGGACGGCCGGCTCGTACCGAACACGGAGCTGGGCCACCTGGAGCTCAAGGGCCACGACGCGGAGAAGCGGGCCTCGACGAAGGCCAAGGAGGACGAGGACCTGAGCTGGGAGCACTGGGCGACCAAGCGGGTGCAGAAGTACCTCGCGCACGTGGAGATGCTGTTCTCGCCGGAGCTCTTCATCATCGGCGGCGGCGTCAGCCGCAAGGCGGACAAGTTCCTGCCGCTGATCGAGGGCATCAGGGCGGAGATCGTCCCGGCGGAGCTGCAGAACGACGCGGGGATCGTGGGCGCGGCGATGGCGGCGGCGGGAAGGGCGTAGGGGCGGGGCGGGGTAGGGCGGGGCGGGACAGGGGCCGGGGATCCGGTACGGCGGGAGCCCCGAGGGGTTTCACCGGATCACGGGATCACGAGGTCACAGGGGCACAGGGGCACAGGGGCGCAGGGGGCACGGGATCACCGGGCCTTGGCGGCTTTGGCGCCCTTCGCGCCCTTCGCGCCCTTCGCGGTCTTGGCGACCTCGGCGCTTCCGGCGAGGGGAGCGGCCGCCCCTGTGGTGGCCCGGGTGTGCTGCTGCCGGCGCCCCATGTCCCGTACCTTCCGGACGCTGGCGATGATGCCGGCGACCAGGGTGCCGCCGTACAGCCATCCGGCGTGTACGGCGAGGGCGGTCACGACGGCCATGGCCTGGCCGCCGAGGCCGCCCGTGCCGCCCGCGATGGGGAGGACGCCGACGGCGAAGGCGATGGGGACGCCGATGGGGGCGGTGACCAGGTCGGCGGTACGGACCCAGAGCGCGGTCAGGGCGCTGACCGGCAGGAACAGCAGCCCGTAGGCGACGGGGGAGCCGTCGAGGAGCAGCAGGTCGAGGAAGCCGATCACCAGCATGACGGCGGAGGCGAAGAGCCCGGCGCCGAGCCCGGTGAGCCGGGGGGCGGGCAGCCGCCGCAGGGCGAGGACGACAGGGGGCACGGATCGGCTGCCGGGCCGGCGGCCGGGGGCGGCCGTGCGCCCGGGAGCGCGACCGGCGGCACGGCGGACGGCACTACCGGCCGTACGGCCCGGGGTGCCCGGTGCCGGGGCCCGCTCGACGCGGGCGCCGCCGGGGGTACGGGGGGCTCTGCCGGTCACGCGGTACACGGCGGCGCCCTCCACGGGCGGGCCGGAGGGTGCGGCGGGCGCGGCGGGGGGTGGGGCGGCGGCCGGTGAAACGGGCGATTTCGGCCGTCGGCGCCCCTGGGGCTGACTTGTCCTGTGCTGCTCCACCCGACCAACGTAGGTCGGGAGGGGGCGGGAACCGGGTCCGGGACACGCCCTTTGGGTGACCTTGCCCCCGAGAACGGCCGGAGGGCGACGTCACCGGCCGGTTCGGCCCGCCCGTAAACTGGGGGATCGGCCCACCATCCACACTTCAGGAAGTCGCCACCGTGTCGCTCACGATCGGAATCGTCGGTCTGCCGAATGTCGGCAAGTCGACCCTGTTCAACGCCCTGACCAAGAACGACGTGCTGGCGGCCAACTACCCGTTCGCCACGATCGAGCCGAACGTCGGCGTCGTCGGCGTCCCGGACGCCCGCCTGACCAAGCTCGCGGAGATCTTCGGCTCGCAGCGCGTCCTCCCGGCGACGGTCGACTTCGTCGACATCGCGGGCATCGTGCGCGGCGCGAGCGAGGGTGAGGGCCTGGGCAACAAGTTCCTGGCGAACATCCGCGAGTCGGACGCGATCTGCCAGGTCATCCGCGCCTTCAAGGACGAGAACGTCGTGCACGTCGACGGCAAGGTCTCGCCGAAGGACGACATCGAGACGATCAACACGGAGCTGATCCTCGCGGACCTCCAGACGATCGAGAAGGTCCTGCCGCGCCTCCAGAAGGAGGCCAGGATCAAGAAGGACGTGGCGCCGAAGGTCGCCGCGGTCGAGGCGGCGCAGGCGATCCTGGAGAAGGGCGACACCCTCTTCTCGCAGGGGATCGTCCAGGGCTCGGAGAAGGCGGAGCTCCTCCACGACCTGCACCTGCTGACCACGAAGCCGTTCCTCTACGTCTTCAACGTGGACGAGGACGAGCTGACGGACGACGCGTTCAAGGCGGAGCAGAGCGCGCTGGTGGCCCCGGCGGAGGCGATCTTCCTGAACGCCAAGCTGGAGCAGGACCTCGCGGAGCTGGACGAGGAGGACGCCATGGAGCTCCTCCAGTCCGTCGGCGCCGAGGAGCCCGGCCTCGCCACCCTCGCCCGCGTCGGCTTCGACACCCTCGGCCTCCAGACCTACCTGACGGCCGGCCCCAAGGAGTCCCGCGCCTGGACGATCAAGAAGGGCGCCACGGCCCCCGAGGCGGCCGGCGTCATCCACACCGACTTCCAGAAGGGCTTCATCAAGGCCGAGGTCATCTCCTTCACCGACCTCGTCGCCACGGGCTCGGTCGCCGAAGCCCGCGCGGCCGGCAAGGCCCGCATGGAGGGCAAGGAGTACGTGATGCAGGACGGGGACGTGGTGGAGTTCCGCTTCAATGTGTAGCGGGTGATATACCACTACGTCGCTGATCTGGCAAACGTGCAGGTCAGGGAGGGCTCGGCTCTTCGGGGTCGGGCCCTTGATTTTTCCCGTGCTGGGATGGTGCTGAGATAGCTGACCCCTCGTCACCTGTCGTCATCCCTGGTCATCCGTACCGTGCTGAGATTGTGCTGGGACGTGGATGTGGTGCCGGTGCTGGGTTCTGCTCTGGTGAGTGGCTGAACCGTGGGACGGCGACTGCTGGCTCTGGCAAAGTGATCGGCACTGCTAGACGATTCTCGTGAGGAACTTGTGAGCGCGCTCGGTAGCTTCATCTGGTCTATCGCTGACCAACTTCGGGGCCCCTATCGCCCCAACCAGTACGGGACAGTGGTCCTCCCGTTCACGATCCTGCGACGGCTCGACTGTGTACTCGAGCCGGACCGCGCGGTGGTACGGGAGCTGGCTGCGAAGCACGAGAACCCGAACCGGCTCAAGGTCGAGGTTAAGAAGGCCACCGGACGGACCTTCTACAACACCTCCAACTACTCGTTCGCGAACCTGTTGGCCGACGCGGACGGGCTGGCAGATAACCTGGCCGACTACATCGACCGGTTCTCCAGCGATGTGGACGTGTTCGAGTACTTCGACTTCAAGAATGAGATCCTGGCTCTGGAGAAGGCTGGGCTCCTACGGGAGATCGTCAAGTCCTTCGGCAAGGTCGACCTCCACCCTGATGTGGTGTCGAACTCCGACATGGGTGACGCCTTCGAATACATCATCCGCAAGTTCAACGAGGCAGCGAACGAAACCTCCGGCGACCATTACACGCCGCGCGATGCGATCCGGCTGCTGGTCGACCTGCTCTTTGCGGAGAAGGACGTCGACCTCACCGAGGGCGGCATCATCCGATCGCTGTACGACCCCACCGCCGGCACCGGTGGCATGCTCTCCCTGGCAGAGGAGCATCTGCTCGCCGAGAACCCCGACGCGAAACTGAGCCTCTATGGCCAGGAGTACAACCCGCAGTCGTACGCCATCTGCAAGTCCGACTTGCTCGCCAAGGGCCATGACGCGACCAACATCGCCTTCGGCAACACGCTCACCGACGATGCCTTCAAGGGCCGCCAGTTCGACTACTGCATGTCCAATCCACCCTATGGCGTGGACTGGAAGCAGTACGCCAAGGCGATCAAGGAGGAGCGAGACTCCGCCGGCCCCTACGGCCGCTTCGCACCGGGTCTCCCCGCAACGTCCGACGGGCAAATGCTCTTCCTGCTCCACCTGGTCCACAAGATGCGCGCACCCGAGGATGGTGGCGGCCGCGTCGGCATCGTCATGAACGGCTCTCCGCTCTTCAATGGCGCCGCCGAATCCGGCCCTTCCAACATTCGACGGTGGCTGCTGGAGAACGACCTCGTCGAGGCGATCGTCGCCCTGCCGACCAACATGTTCTTCAACACCGGCATCGCCACCTACATCTGGATCCTGGACAACACCAAGCACCCCGATCGCCGGGGCAAGGTGCAACTGATCGACGGCACGTCGTTCTGGACAAAGATGCGCAAGAACCTCGGAGCCAAGGGACGCGAGATCAGTGACGCGGACCGGGCCGAGGTCGTGCGGCTGTATGACGACTTCGAAGACGCTGATCCTGAGTTCTCCAAGGTCCTGCGCAACGATGAGTTCGGCTACTGGACGGTCACCGTTGAGCGTCCTCTGCTGGACGAGGATGGGAATCCTGTCGTCAACCGCAAGGGTGACCCGAAGCCCGATTCGAAGAAGCGGGACACCGAGAACGTGCCCTTCACCTACGGCGGCTCGACCGCTGGCGCGGCAGCGGAGCGCGAAGTTATTCAGGAGTACTTCGACGCGGAGGTGAAGCCGCACGTTCCCGACGCCTGGATCGACTGGGCCAAGACCAAGACGGGGTACGAGATCCCGTTCACGCGGCACTTTTACAAGTACGTTCCGCCCCGGCCCCTCGCTGAGATCGACGCGGACTTGGAGAAGCAGGTCGCGAAGATCCTCAATTTGTTGCGGGAGGTGGAGGCGTGAGTACGCGACTCGGCACTGCTTGGGACGAGGTCGATGAACGTGTGGGTGACCGTCCGTCCGAACTACTGGCGGTCTCTCAGACCCATGGAGTTGTGCCGCGAAGTCAGATTGCTGACTCACCGCCACGCGCCGACGAATTCTCAAAGTATAAAGCTTGTCGCCCGGGCGACCTCGTGCTAAATCGGTTCAATGCATATCGTGGTGCCTTGGGGGTTGCGCCGGTTGCTGGCATGGTCAGTCCTGACTACCTCGTGGTGAGGCCACGAGACACAGCCGACGCCCGGTATCTCGTCTACTTGCTCCGGTCCCACTATGCGTCATCCGAGATGACGAAGTACATGGGCGGTATCGGCGGGAACGATCCAGATACCTCGGGCTTTTCTCGGATCGACGTGAGGGCGCTTAACAGGATGGAGGTACCGGAGTGGAGCGCTGCCCGCCAGCGTGCCATCGCCGACTATCTCGACCGCGAGACGGCCCGCATCGATGCGCTCATCGAGGAGCAACAGCGACTAATCGAGTTGCTGAGCGAACGACGTAACGCCGTACTCTCCGAAGCCTTTAGCGCCGGTCCGTCAACTGAAACGACGAGGGTCGGCAGGTTGCTGTCGGCTCGTCCCTCATACGGCGTGTTGGTGCCGAAATACGTGGATGAGGGGGAGGGTGTTCCATTCGTTCGGGTCGGCGACATTCTGAACCTCGCGCCGGAGCGACCGCTTTTGGCGATTGCACCTGAGCAGTCCAATGAGTACTCACGTACAAGAATCAGTGAGGGTTTCTCAACCTGCTTTGCGAGCTTGCCGGTTGACCTGACAGCATGACGAAACCCCTGGTAGATGGGTTTTCGACCAAGAGAACCGTCTCC
>JNWL01000086.1 GCA_000716465.1 Streptomyces bikiniensis | reverse complement strand
ACGACCCCGCCACCGTGGGCGTGGACGGGATCACCCTGCGAATCGGTGAACTGGACGGCGTTGGTGACGGTGACGGCCGCCGCATGAGCGGTGCCCACGACGCCGAACAGGGACAGGAGGACGGCGGACAGGGCGGCGAAGACCGCCGATACGCCGAATCTGGTACGCGACATGATCACTTGCCTCGTGGAGTGGGGGCCGGACACCCCGCCCGCCGTGACGACGGACCGGGGGTGTTCGTGAGGGGTGGGTGCGTGATGCACACGGAGGAGGTGGACGAGGAAGCCGGCCGTCCGGCTCGGGGTGCGGCATGGACGGTCGGGGCCTCGCGACCCTTGCGCGAAGAGGGGCGCCGCCGTGTTACGGCTGGGCGCCACCTCGCGATGTTTACGTTAACGCGAGGTGTTGGGGAAGAGTCTGGAAGGAGCAGGGATGCCTGTCAAGAGACCGGGAACGATCGGATCGCCGCGCGGCCGCCGCCGCCCCCGGTCCGTCCGGACCGGTCACCTGCCGAGGGCGTCCGGCCAGTTCTCGCGCACGACCCGCAGCGCCTCGGCCAGCTGTGCGTCGCTGGGGAAGACCGGCGGGCCGCCCTCCACCGTCGGCAGGCGTGCCGCCTTCTCCTCGTCGAGCGTGCCGTCCCTCGCCATGACCTCCATGAGCACGGGACGGGCGTAACCGGTCAGCCGCAGGTTCTGACCTTCCGTGCTCGCGAGGTACTCCAGCCACAGGCGCGCTGCGGCGGGGTGGGGGGCGTGCTTGTTGATCGCCTGGGCGTAGTACTGCGAGAAGCTTCCGTCGAAGGGGATGGACACCTTCCACTGCACGTCGGTGCCCCGCAGCTCGTCGATGTGCCGGAGGTTGAGGAAGTCCCACTCGATGCTGATCGGGGTCTCGCCGCGGACGATCGCCTCGGGGTTGGGGTTGCCGCGGTTGTAGTTGCCGACGTCGTTGAGCTTCGTGAAGAAGTCGATGCCCGGCCGGATGTCGTCGAAGGATCCGCCGTTGGCCAGGGCGGCGGCGTAGACGCCCGCGAAGGCCGAGCCTGCCGTCGCCGGATCGCCGTTGAGCGCCACCATTCCCCGGTACTCGGGCTTGAGCAGGTCGGCGAAGGAGACGGGGCAGACCGCGACCACATGGTCGTCGCAGCCGATGGAGACGTAGCCCCCGTAGCTGTTGAACCAGGCTCCGTCCGGGTCCTTCTGGTTCTGCGGGACGCTGTCCCAGGCGGCGACCCGGTACGCCGCCAGCAAGCCCTCGCTCGCGGCCGACTGCGCGAAGGCGCCACCGAGATCCAGCACGTCCGGGGCGTTCGCCTCGCCCCGGGTCCGCCGGATGTCCTCGATCTCTTCCTGACTGGAGCCGAACGGGTTGCTGTTCACGATCTCGATCCCGTACTTCTTCTCGAAGCCGTCCATCAGGCCGCCGTAGTTCGCCCAGTGGCGCAGCAGCGTCGTCGTGTTCAGCCTGCCCTCCTTCTTCGCCGCCGCGACCAGCGCGTCCATGCCGCCGGCCTCCTCCGCGGAGCCGGCCACGGCCGGTGCCACCACGCGTACCGGCTCGCTGTCCCCGCCGCAGGCTCCCAGGCCCAGGGCCAGGACGCTCAGACAGACGGCGAGGGTGACGGCACGCTTCCGGGGGAGGTCGGCCACGGCGTCTCCGCTAGGGCGAAAGAGAACAGTGGAGGAGAACTCCCAGCCTACGCGGGCCCTCCCCCTGTGTCCCGCGCGGAGCGCGCCCCCTTCCGGCGGTGTCCGGGGGAAGCGCGTCCTCTCCCCGCGCAGGCCTCCGGCTGTCCTCACAGCTCCGCGTCGTCCCACTGGCCCAGGATGTCGTCCTCGCCGAGTCCGTCGAGGTCGGGGCCGGCGCCGGGGGCGGTGGCCTGGGCGGCCCAGATGGTCTTCCCCCGGGGGGAGTAGCGGGTGCCCCACTTCTCGGCGTACTGGGCGACGAGGAAGAGACCGCGGCCGCCCTCGTCGGTGTCGGCGGCTCGCCGGATGTACGGAGCGGTGCTGCTGCCGTCGGACACCTCGCAGACCAGGGAGGCGCCGTACAGGAGCCTCACCCGGATCGGTTCGAGGCCGTAGCGGACGGCGTTGGTGATCAGCTCGCTGAGGATGAGTTCGGTGCCGAAGGCGATGTCCTCCAGGCCCCACTCGGCCAGTTTGCGGACGCAGGCGTTGCGGACCGGGCTCACGGCCGCCGGGTCGCGGGCCACGTCCCATGCCGCGACCCGGTCGGGGTTCATGCGGCGGAGACCGGCCACCAGCAGGGCGACGTCGTCGCCGGACTCCGCGGGAAGCATCGTGTCGATGACCGCGGCGCAGGTCTCTTCCGGGCTGCGACCGGCCCCGGAGAGGGCGTCCCGGAGGGCGGCCAGGCCCGCGTCGTGGTCCCGGGTGCGGTTCTCCAGGAGGCCGTCGGTGTAGAGGACGAGCCTGGAGCCCTCCGGAAGGACCGTCCGGATCGTCTCCACGGGCATCCCGTTGCCCAGGCCCAGGGGCGGGGAGACCGGGGGCTCCAGGAAGTCCACGCTCCCGTCGGGCCGGACGACCGCGGGCGGCAGATGGCCCGCGGTGGCCACGGAGACCTCGCCGGAGACGGAGTCGTAGACGACGCACAGGCAGGTGGCTCCGGTGATCGTCTCGCCCCAGCCCTCGGAGGGTTCGTCCTGCTCGTCGATGAGGGTCACGAGTTCGTCGAGGCGCCAGAGCAGTTCGTCCGGGGAAAGGTCGAGCGCCGAGAAGTTGTGCACGGCGATCCGCAGGCGGCCCATGGTGGCCGCGGCGTGCAGGCCGTGGCCGACGACGTCGCCGACGACGAGTGCCACGCGGGCGCCGGGCAGCGGGATCACGTCGAACCAGTCGCCACCGACGCCGGACTTCGCGGGCAGGTAGCGGGAGGCCACGTCGAGCGTCTCGTCGCCCGGGAGGCTGCGCGGCATCAGGCTCCGCTGGAGCGTGACCGCCATCGTGTGCTCGCGGGTGTACCGGCGGGCGTTGTCGATGGAGACGGCGGCCCGGTTCGCCAGCTCCTCGGCGAAGGACAGGTCCTCGTCGGTGAACGGCGGGGAGTCCTCCGTCCGCCAGAAGTTCGCCACCCCCAGCACCACGCCTCGCGCGCGCAGTGGGACGACGGCCAGCGAGCGGATGCCGTAGCGGAGGACGCGCCGGGCCCGCTCCTCGTCCTGGGCGCGCCAGCCTGTCGAGGAGGCCAGATCGGTCACCACCACCGACCGGCCCTCGGTGACGCTGGTGTCGACCGGCGATCCGGGGACGAAACGGATCAGTTCGCCGTACGCGTAGAGCGGATGGTCCTCGGTGAGGCCCGCGAGGGCCGTGCGGCGCAGCTCCGTGCCGACCCCGGCCGGTTCCTCCCCGCTCAGAACGGGGTCCAGGAGTTCGACGGTGACGACGTCCGCGAAGCCGGGGGACGCGACCTCCGCCAGTTCCTCGGCGGTGCGCACGACGTCCAGGGTGGTCCCGACGCGGACGCCGGCGTCGTAGAGCAGGGACAGTCGCTCCCTGGCCACCTCCGCGCGGCCGGACAGGGAGCGCAGCTCGGTGGTGTCCCGCAGGGTCACCACACTGCCGTGCCGGTCACCGGGGGGCAGGGTGACCCGTTTGTTGAGGGCGAGGAGGCGGTCCGCCGCCAGGTGCACCTCGTCCGTGGCGATCCGGTCCGACGAGAGCAGGGCCGTGAGGGAGGGGTCGAGGCCCAGTTCGGCGACGCGGCGGCCCTCCGCGTCCGGCGGCAGGTCGAGCAGCCGGCGCGCCTCGTCGTTGGCGAGGAGCAACCGGTGGTCGCGGCCGGTGATGAGAACGCCCTCGCGGACCGCGTGCAGGACGGCGTCGTGGTGTTCGTACATCCGGGTCATCTCCGCCGGACCCAGGCCGTGGGTCTGGCGGCGCAGCCGCCGGCTCACGAGGCCGGTGCCGAGGGCCACGAGGCCGAGGGCCCCGGCCGCGCTGCCCAGGATGACGGGCAGCTGCTGGTCGAGCGAGTCCTGGACCTTCTCGACCGTGACCGCGGCGGAGACGATGGCGACCACGTCGCCCCGGGCGTCCCTGACCGGGGCCGCCGAGACCACGGAGAGGCCCAGGGCACCCTGGAAGGTGCGCGTGAAGGGACGGCCGGCGGCGGCCTCGGCGTACGGGCCGATGACGTGCTTGCCGAGCTGGGTGGGGTCGCTGTGGGTGAGGGTGATTCCGTCGAGCTCGTAGACGATCAGGGCGTCGATGCCGGCCGCCTTGCGGGCTCCTTCGGCCAGGGGCTGGAGCTCGACCGTGGGGAAGTCGTTCCGGAGGGCCCGTACGAGCCCCGGCGCGTGGGCGAAGGACTGGGCGGCGGCGGTGGTCCGGTGCCGGGCGTCGGCCATGGTGTCGCGGCGGGCCTGGACGACGAGGGCGGTGACCGCGGCTGCGACGAGGAGGACGACGAGTACCAGCTGGAGGACGAAGACCTGGCGGGCGACGCTGCGGGTGGTCAGCCACGACGTGACGCGCCGGCGTCCCCCGGAGGGGGTTTCCAGCGGATCGTCACCCTTATGGCCAGAGTCGCCACTCATACTTCACATTTATCCCTTTTCGATCGACGCCTGGCAACCATGGGCCGCCTCGGGCCGAGCCGCCCGGGACGTCTCAGGCGGTCTCCGGGCCGGCCAGGACCAGTCGGCCAACCTCGCGGGTCAGCACCGATCGGGCGTCCTCGCCGAGGGCGTCGTCCGAGACGAAGTAGTCGACCTCGTCGAGCCTCGCGAACCGACTGAGTCCCACCACGCCCCACTTGGTGTGGTCAGCGACCACGGCGAGTCGCGTCGCGGACTCGATCAGCGTCCGGTTGGTCTGCGCCTCGGCGAGGTTCGGCGAGGTCAGACCCGCCTGCTCCGACACCCCGTGGGCGCCCGTGATCAGGAGGTCCACCCGGAGCGAACGGATCGCCTGGTCCGCCAGCGGTCCCACCAGCGAGGCCGACCTCGTAGGGGCGCCGCCCGTGAGCAGAACCGTCGGGGCGCCCGCGTCCGGTTCCTCGGCGAAGTCGCGCAGCAGGTCGGCGACGGGCAGCGAGTTGGTGACGACGGTGAGACCGGGCGTGTGCCGGAGCCTGGCGGCGACCTCGTAAGCGGTGGTGCCGCCGGACACGGCCACGACGCTGCCCGGCTTCACGAGACCGGCAGCGGCGGCGGCCACCGCGGCCTTGGCGGCCGACTCCAGGTCGGCCTTGGCCTCGAAGCCGGGTTCCTCACCGGTGGTGGTCGCGGACGTCGCGACGGCACCGCCGTGGACCTTCTCCACGGAGCCGGCCCGGGCCAGCGCCTCCAGGTCCCGCCGGACGGTCATGTCCGAGACCCCGAGCCGCTCGACGAGGTGGGCCACCCGCACGGCGCCGTCCCGGCGCACGAGGTCGAGGATCACCGCTCGCCGCTGCAGCGCCAGCACCGGTTCCTCAGCCCCTGCCTTGTCCGTGTCATACGGCGAACGGCCGACGGGAAGTCCACCGAAGTCATCACGTTCGAACAGGATACATACCCATGCATGAGGCGGCGGGGGTGCCCGCCGCGGTGGACGAGAGGCCTCGGAACGGCCGGTCCTGCGGCCGGACGGCCGCAGGACCGGCCTCTGTCCCTACGAGGTGGTGAACTGCTGGTTCGGAGCGGCGGAGCAGCCGTACTGGACGACTTCGGCCCCGTTCGCCGAGGAGACCCCGCTCACGTCGACGCACTTGCCGCTGTGCCGCGCCATCAGGGTGGTGAAGCCGTCGGACGACCTGTGCACCGACCACTGCTGGTTGGGGCCGCCGTTGCAGGCGTACTGGAAGACGATCGCGCCGTCGGCGGTCGACTCGTTGGTGACGTCGAGACACTTGCCACTGTGCCGCGCGACGACGTTGACGTAACCACCGCCGGCGGGTCGCAGGGACCACTGCTGGTTGGTCGCGCCGCCGCAGGTGTACTGGACCACTTGGGCGCCGTCCGCGGTCGAGGCTCCGGTCACGTCCAGGCACTTGCCGCTGTGCCGCATCCGCAGCGGCACCCAGGTGTCCGCCGCGAGGGAACGGAGGCTCCAGGACTGGTTGGCCCCGGTCGTCGGACGGTGGACCCCGACGGGCGCGCCGTCGGCGGTGGACTCGCCGCTGACGTCGAGGAGCTTGCCGCTCGCGCTGTTGACCAGGGTGTGGCGCCCCTCGCCCGTGGTGGAGAGCATCCACTTCTGCTCGGCGGAGGTGCCCGCGTTCACCAGGGCGAGCGAGTCGCCCTGGGCGGCGAGCGCCTTGCCGTTGGCGACGCTGGTGACGCGGTAGGCGGCGGTGTTGCTCCAGTCGGCCGAGGACAGCTTGGTGAACCGCCACTGCTGTGCCGTGGTGCCCGGGCTGGAGGTGCGCTGGACCAGCGTGCTCTGGCCGCCGCTGGTGGCGACCGCGAGGGCCTTGCCGCTGTGGTCGTTGAGCAGCTGGCGCGCGGCGCCGGTGGGGGCCGTGGTGTCGGAGACGTTCACGCCGGTCGCGCCGGGCAGGACGAAGGTCGTGACGGAGCCCGCGCCCACGGTGGCGGTGAGCGTCTTGCCCGCAGGGGTGAGGTCGCTCTCGCGGTGGAGGTTCTTGGTGCCGTCGGTGGTGTAACGCTGGACGGGCCCGGCGCCGACGGTCTGGAAGCCGGCGAGGTTCAGGGTGAGCCGCTGGGGTTCACCGGTGGGGTTGGTGTGGACGACGACCGCGCCCTGGCCGGCCGGGCGCAGGGCGGCGAAGGTGTCGGCGTTGTCGGTGTTGATGACGCGGGCACCGGGGCGCACGAACTTGGTGTAGTTCGCCAGTGCCCAGTACTTCTTGTTCTTGCGGAGGGGTTCGATGGCCGCGTCGGCCGGGGTGAAGTCGGTCTGGATGAGGCCCCAGTTGGAGTTCTCGCGGCCCGGCGTCATGTTCTCGTAGTCCTCGACGGCCTGCCACAGGACCCAGGCGCGGGGCTCCAGTTCGCGGAAGTCCTCGTTGACGCGCTGGGTGAGGTCGAGGGCGGGGCTCATGTCGGTGAAGCTCTGTCCGACGCTGCCGCCGAGGTCCACCTCGGACATCCACAGCGGGGTGGCCGTCCCCTTGGCGATGTCACGCACTCCGGTGCGGCCGCCGGTGCTGTACGTGTGGGTGTTGAGCTGACCGACAGCGGTCTTGGCGGCCGGGTCGTAGGTGTCCCAGTTGGCGCGGAAGGTGTTCGGGTTGGTCTCGTCCATGGCGGCGATGCGGGTGCTGACGCCGTCGGCGTTCAGCCGGGCCCGCATGGTGGTGAGCATGCGGGCCTGGGAGGCGGGGTCCCAGTGGGAGCCCTCCTGCCGGCCGCCCGCACCCCAGTAGTCGGTGTTCGGCTCGTTGACCGGGGACAGGGAGTCGAAGGTGACGCCGGTGGCGTCCTGCGCGCGCTTCAACGCCCCGGAGAGGTACGCCGCGAACCGTTCGTACTGGTCGGAGCGGAGGTTGTCCTCCCGGGCGTTCCAGTTGCCCGAGACCAGGCCGCTGTTCGTCATGAAGTACGGCGCGGAGTTGGAGAAGGCCTCGAAGGTGTCGGCGCCCCGTGCCCTGGCGGCGGTGAGCCACCAGCGCTGGTTGGCGTCGGCGTTCGGGTTCCAGTGGGTGGGGTCGGCCGGGTTCCACCAGTCGGGGGACTCCGGCCCGGGACGGTTCCACCAGCCGGGGACGGCGCCGCCGGCCCGCATGTAGGGGGTGGTCTCGGGGCTGTCGCCGCCGCCTATGTTGTAGCGGGCGACGGTGAAGCCGAGGCCGTCCGTACCGTAGAGGGCGTCGGCGAGCGCGTTGCGCTGGGCGTCCGGCCATCCTCCGGTCACGTTCGCGAACCAGGCCAGGGCGGTGCCCCAGCCCTCGAACGGCTGCTGCTGGTAGCTGGGGTCGGGTCGTACGGTCACGGCCCGGCCGGTCTCCTCGGCCGCCGCGGAGACCGCGGGCGAGAGGCCGGTCGCGAGGAGGGCGGCCACGGTGGCCACGCCCAGCACGGCGCCGCTCCTGCGGGCGCGGGTCGGAGGTCGTTCTCTGGTGGAGCGCATGGTCGGTCTCCCTGATCGGATCGACGGTCGTGGATCACCGGAGGGCCGCGGGCGAGGGGCCGTGGCGGCCGGGTGTCGCTGACGAAGGACGGGGCGGCGTGGGGCAGGCCCCTTCGGGGGTTCGGGGCCTGCCCCGGGGTGGTCCGGACGGGGTCAGGCGGCCGTGCGGAGCCACTTCTGGTTGGTGCCGTTGTTGCAGCTCCACTGGATGAGCGCCGTGCCGTCGGAGGTGGACTGGTTGGTCACGTCGAGGCACTTGCCGCTCGACGAGGCGGACAGCTGCACGGTGCCGCCGGAGCCCGTCACCCTCCACTGCTGGGCGGTCGTTCCGTTGCAGGAATACTGGGCGATCGCGGCGCCGTCGGCGGTCGACCCGTCCTTCGGGGCCAGGCACTTGCCGCTGTGGCGGGCGATGATCTGCACCCGGTTGGTGCCGGCGGGCTTCAGCCAGAACTGCTGGTTGACGCCGTTCGCGCAGCCCCACTGGATGAGGGCGGCCCCGTCGGCGGTGGAGCGGTCGGCGACGTCGGCGCACTTGCCGCTGTGCGAGGCGGTCAGCGTCTCCCAGGTCCCGAGCCCCTGCACCGTGCCCGCGGCCGCGTCCACGGTGATCTGCGGGTAGTAGTCCATGGTCATGGTGGTGGCGGTGGGGAACTTCAGGGGGAGCCAGACGTACTGGGAGTCGTTGACCGTGCCGCCCATCGAGTTGCCCCAGCGGTCGCCCATGTAGAGGTACGAGGTGCCGGAGGTCCCCTGGACCGGCAGGACGTATGCCGTCTGGGATCCGTAGGTGGTCGAGTTGCCGATGTCCTTGAGGCCGCTCCAGGTGCCGGTGACGCTGGTCGCCGTGGCGTACTTCTGCTGGTTGGGGGCCCAGCCCGTGGC
>JNWL01000085.1 GCA_000716465.1 Streptomyces bikiniensis | reverse complement strand
GATCCGCGGCCACCGCATCGAACTCGGCGAGGTCGAAACCGCCCTGCGCCGCCTGCCCGGCATCACCGACGCCGCCGCCACCGTCCACCACGGACGCCTGGTCGGCTACCTCATCGGCACCACCGACGAGCCGAAGGCGGCGCTCTCCGCCGTCCTCCCCGGCTACATGGTGCCCGGCGCCTTCGTCACGCTGGACGCGCTGCCGCTCACCCCCAACGGCAAGGTCGACCGCAAGGCACTGCCCGCCCCCGACCCCTCGGAGCACGCCACGGGCCTCGTCCCGGCGCGCACCCCGCGCGAGCGGGTGTTGTGCGAGGTCTTCGCGGACGTCCTCGGACTGCCGGCCGTCGGCATCGACGACGACTTCTTCGACCTCGGCGGGCACTCGCTGCTCGCCACCCGGGCCGCGTCCCGGATCCGGGCCCGGCTCGGCGCCGAGGTCCCGATCCGCACCCTGTTCCAGGCGCCGACCGTCGCCGAACTGGCCGCCGCCCTCGACGCGTCGGACGCCCCGGTGCGACCGGCCCTGACCGCCGCCGCCGAGCGTCCGGAGGAGCTGCCGCTCTCCCCCGCCCAGCAGCGGCTGTGGTTCCTGAACCACCTGGAGAAGGGCTCCGCCACCTACCACCTGCCGTTCGCGGTGCGCCTCTCCGGCGCTCTGGACACCGCCGCCCTGGGGGCCGCGCTGGACGACGTCGTGGCCCGCCACGAGAGCCTGCGCACCGTCTTCCCCGAGGCCGGCGGACGGCCGCGCCAGCGAATCCTGCCGGCGGACGGGGCGCACGTCGCCCTGCCCGTCACCGCGACCGCGCCCGGGGAGCTGCCCGGGGCGCTGGCCGCCGCGGCCGCCCGGGACTTCGACCTGGCGGACGGGCTCCCGCTGCGCGCCGAGCTGTTCCGGCTCGCCGCCGACGAGCACGTGCTGCTCGTCGTGCTCCACCACATCGCCTCCGACGGCTGGTCCGTCGCGCCGCTCGCCCGCGACCTCGCCGAGGCGTACGGGCTGCGGCGGGCGGGCGGAGCCCCCGCGTGGGCGCCGCTGCCGGTCCAGTACGCCGACTACACGCTGTGGCAGCGGGGGATCCTCGACGCGGTCGCGGACGAGCAGCTCGCCCACTGGAAGGAGGCGCTGGCCGGGCTCCCGGAGGAGCTGGAGCTGCCGACCGACCGGCCGCGGCCCGCCGTGCCCAGCCACCGCGGCGGCACGGTCGCCTTCGAGGTCGGCGGCGCGGCGCACGCGGCGGTCGCCGCGCTGGCCCGCGCGCAGGGCGCGAGCACCTTCATGGTGCTCCAGGCCGCGCTCGCCACGCTGCTGTCGAGCCTCGGCGCGGGCGACGACGTGCCGCTCGGGACGCCCGTCGCGGGCCGCACCGACCCGGCCCTCGACGAGCTGGTCGGCTTCTTCGTCAACACCCTGGTGCTGCGCACCGACCTGTCCGGCGACCCGACCTTCCGCGAGCTCGTCGACCGCGTCCGCACGGCCGACCTGGCGGCCTACGCCCACCAGGACCTGCCGTTCGAGACGCTGGTCGACGCGATCGCGCCGAGCCGGTCGCTGTCCCGGCAGCCGCTGTTCCAGACCATGCTGGTGCTGCAGAACAACGCCTCCGCCGACCTCGCCCTGCCCGGCCTGGACGTCGGGGCCGTCCCGGTCCGCACCGGCACCGCCAAGCTGGACCTGGCCTTCGAGCTGACCGAGCGGCACGGCCCGGACGGCGCGCCCGCCGGGATCGACGCCGTCCTGGAGTACAGCAGCGACCTGTTCGACGAGGCGACCGCGCGGTCCCTGGCGGACCGCTTCACCCATCTCGTCGGCGTCCTCACCCGCGACCCCGACGTCGCGCTGGGCGAGGTCGACGCCCTGCTGCCCGCCGAGCGCGAGCGGATCCTGGGCGAGTGGGCCGGTCCCGTGCGGGACGTCGACGTGGCGCCGGTGCACGAGCTGTACGCGGCCCGTGCCGCCGCCCAGCCCGGCCACCCGGCCCTGGAGTTCGGCGCGGAGGTGCTCTCGTACGCCGAGCTGGACGCCCGCGCGAACCGGCTCGCCCACGAGCTGGCCGCCCGCGGCACCGGGCCCGGCGCCCTGGTGGCGCTGCTGCTGCCGCGCTCGCCGGAGATGGTCGTCGCGCTGCTCGCCGTCCTCAAGGCGGGCGCCGCCTACCTGCCGATCGACGCCGCCTACCCGCGGGACCGCATCGCGTACATGCTCGACGACGCGCGGCCGGTGCTCGCCCTGACGACGGCCGCCGAGTCCGCGGGCCTCGACGGCACGGACGTCCCGCGGCTGCTGCTCGACGCCCCGGACGTGCGCGCCGCCGTCGGCGCCCGCCCCGGCCGGCCCCTCACCGACGCCGACCGGACCCGGCCGCTGTCCGTCCGCGACCCCGCGTACGTCATCTACACCTCCGGCTCCACCGGGCGCCCCAAGGGCGTCGTCGTGGAGCACCGCACGGTCGCCGTGATGGTCGCCGACCAGGGCCCCCGCATGGGCATCGGCCCGGACACCCGCTGGCTCCAGTTCGCCTCGTACAGCTTCGACGCGGCGACCTGGGAGCTCTCCATCGGACTGCTCTCGGGCGCCACGATGATCCTGTCGACCGCCGAGGAGCGCGGTCCGGGCGGCCCGCTCGCCGAGCTGGTGGAGCGCACCGGCACCACCATGGTGTGCCTGCCGCCGACGGTCCTGTCCGCGTGGCCGGCCGACCGGCCGATGCCCGGGGGCGTGCAGCTGGTCGTGGCGGGCGAGGCGTGCCCGCCGGAGCTGGTCGAGCGGTTCTCGCGCGGGCGGGTGATGCGCAACGCGTACGGGCCGACCGAGGCCACCGTCTGCGCCTCCATCAGCGCGCCGCTGTCCGGTGCCGTGAAGCCGCCGATCGGCTTCCCGCTGCACAACACGCGCCTGTACGTGCTCGACGCGCGGCTGCGGCCGGTGCCGCCCGGCGTGACCGGCGAGCTGTACATCGGCGGCGACCAGCTGGCCCGCGGCTACCTGCGGCGCCCCGAGCTGACCGCGGCCCGCTTCCTCGCCGACCCGTACGCCACCGCGCGGGGCGGCCGGATGTACCGCTCCGGCGACCTCGTGCGGTGGAACGCCGACGGCAGCCTCGACTACGTCGGGCGCGTCGACGACCAGGTGAAGCTGCGCGGCTTCCGCATCGAGCCCGGCGAGATCGAGGGCGCGCTGCTGGCCCGCGGGGACCTCGCGGCCGCCGCGGTCGTGGTCCGCGAGGACCGGCCCGGCGACAAGCGGCTCGTCGCCTACGTCGTCGCCGCCGGCGCCCCCGTGGACGTACGGGAGGTCCGGGCCCGGCTGGCCGGCGCCCTGCCCGAGCACATGGTGCCGAGCGCCGTCGTCGCCCTCGACGCGCTGCCGCTCACCGGGAACGGCAAGCTCGACCGCCGTGCCCTGCCCGCGCCCGACCACAGCCGGGCCGCCGAGGGGCTCGCCCCCGCGAACGAGCGGGAGGCGGCGCTCTGCCGGGCCTTCGCGGAGGTCCTCGGACTGGAGTCGGCCGGCGCCGACGCCAGCTTCTTCGACCTCGGCGGCGACAGCATCAGCTCCATCCAGCTCGTCGGAAGGGCCCGCGAGGCCGGCCTCGCGATCACCGCGCAGGACGTCTTCGTGCACCGCACCCCGCAGGGGCTCGCGCTCGCCGCGCAGGCCGCGGGGCGGCCCGGTGCCGTCGGCGTCGGCGACGGCACCGGGCCGGTGCCGGCCACGCCGATCACCGCCTGGTTCGACGCCGTCGACGGCCCGACCGACGGCTTCCACCAGGCCGCCGTCGTCCAGACGCCCGCGGGCGCCGCGTACGAGCGGATCGAGGCCGCCCTCCAGGCGCTCCTCGACCACCACGACGCGCTGCGCCGGCACGGCGACACGATCCTGGAGGCCGGCGCGGTCCGGGCCGGGGACGTGCTGCGCCGGGTCGACGCCGGGGCCGGCGACCTCGCCGCCCTGGTCCGCGCGGAGGCGGCGACGGCCCGCGCCGAACTGGCGCCCGCGCGCGGCGACGTGGTCCGCGCGGTCTGGCTCGACGCCGGCGCGGAACGGCCCGGCAGGCTGCTCCTGACCCTGCACCACCTGGTGGTGGACGGCGTCTCCTGGCGCATCCTGCTGCCCGACCTGGCCCAGGCGTACGAGCGGCCCGAGCGGCCCCTCGCACCGGTGGGCACCTCCTTCAGGCAGTGGGCGCTGCTGCTGCGCGAGGAGGCCGCGCGCCCGGAGCGCCGGGCCGAACTGCCGCTGTGGCGGGAGGTCGTGGACGGCGGCGACCCGCCGTTCGGCACCCGGCCGCTCGACCCCGCCGAGGACACCGCGGCGACCGCCCGCCGGCTGCGGCTCGAACTGCCCGCCGCGTACACGGCGGAGCTGCTCACCACCGTCCCGGCCGCCTTCCACGCCGAGATCAACGACGTGCTGCTGACCGCCCTCGCGCTCGGCGTCGCGGACTGGCGGCGCGGCCGCGGCGAGCCGCAGGACGTGCTCGTCGACCTGGAGGGGCACGGCCGGGAGCCGGTCGTGCCGGGCGTGGACCTGTCCCGCACGGTGGGCTGGTTCACCAGCACGCACCCGGTCCGCCTCGACGTGGGCCTGTGCGACTGGGACGAGGTGTGGGCCGGCGGGCCGGCGCTCGGCCAGGTCCTCAAGGAGGTCAAGGAGCAGCTGCGGCGCATCCCGGACCACGGGATCGGGCACGGCCTGCTGGGCCGGCTCGGCACCGGTGCCGCGGCGGAGCTCGGCGCCCGCCCGGCGCCGCAGCTGGGCTTCAACTACCTGGGCCGGATGGCGCTTTCGGAGCCGGGGGACTGGCAGGTCGCGCCGGAGTCGCTGGACGTGGCGGCCGGCACCGACGCGGGGATGCCGCTGCCGCACGCGCTCGGCGTCAACGCGCGCACCGAGGACCGCCCGGACGGCCCCTGCCTGGTCGCCGAGTGGGCCTGGGCGGGGCGGACGGTCGCCGACGCCGACGCGGAGGCGGTCGCGCACGGCTGGTTCCGGGCGCTGAAGGCGCTCGCGGAACACGCCGCACGGCCCGACGCCGGGGGCTTCACGCCCTCGGACCTGGGGCTCGTCGAGGGGCTCGGCCAGGACGAGATCGACGAGTTCGAGAACGAGTTCGCAGACGAGTGGGGGGACGAAGGATGAGCACGACCGGACAGGGGAAGGGGCCCGGGGCGCCCCGGGCGTCGGGCGGACTGAGCGACGTGCTGCCGCTCACTCCGCTCCAGGAGGGCCTGCTCTTCCACGCCGTGTACGACCGGCGGGAGCTCGACGTGTACGCGGTGCAGCTGGTCCTCGACCTGGAGGGGCCGCTCGACCGGGGCGCGCTGAAGGCCGCCGCGGCCGGCGTCCTGGCCCGGCACCCCAACCTGCGGGCGGGCTTCCGCTACCGCAAGAACGGGCAGCCGGTGCAGCTGATACCCCGGGCGGTGCCGGTGCCCTGGCGGGAGGTGGACCGGCCGGACGACCTGGAGGCGCTGACCGACCGGGACCGCACCGAGCCGTTCGACGTGGGCCGGCCGCCGCTGATCCGCTTCACCCTCGTCGGCACCGGCGCGGACCGCCACAGGCTCCTCGTCACCTGCCACCACATCCTGCTCGACGGCTGGTCGATGCCACTGCTGCTGTCCGAGCTGTTCGCCGCGTACGCGGCGGGCGGCGACGCCTCCGGGCTGCCCGCCGTCACCGCGTACAAGAGCTACCTGTCCTGGCTGGGCCGGCAGGACGAGGAGGCCGCCGCCGCGGCGTACGGGGAGCTGCTCGACGGCCTGGAGGAGCCCACCCGGCTCGTGCCGGCGCCGCCCGGCCGCGCCCCCGTGCTGCCCGAGCAGCACGTCGCCCGCCTCGACGCGGCGGCGACGGCCCGGCTGACGGAGTGGGCCCGGGCCCGCGGCGTCACCCTGTCCGGTGTCCTCCAGGGCGTGTGGGCCGTCGTCCTCGGCGCTCTGACCGGCCGGGACGACGTGGTGTTCGGCACCACGACCTCGGGCCGGCCGCCGGAGCTGCCGGGCGTCGAGTCGATGGTCGGCCTCTTCATCAACACGCTGCCGGTGCGGCTGCGGACACCCGCCGGGGGGACCCTGGCCGAGGTCGTGCGGGCGGCGCAGGAGCAGCACACGGCGCTCCTGCCGCACCAGCACCTGGGGCTCTCCCGGATCCAGCGGGACGCGGGCCACGGCGAGCTGTTCGACACCGTCATGATCTTCGAGAACTATCCGCTGGACCCGGACGCCCTGCGCGGGGCCGTCCCCGGTCTGACGGTGACGGGCGCGCGGGGCCGCGACGCGACGCACTACCCGCTGTCGCTGCTCGTGCTGCCCGGCGAGGAGCTGACGCTGCGGCTCGACCACGCGCCCGACCTGGTCACGGCGGCGGAGGCCGCCGCGCTGTCCGGGCGGGTCCTGCGGCTCCTCGCCGCGCTCCCCGACACGGCCGACCTGCCGCTGTCGCGGCTGGAGCTGCTCGGCGAGGAGGAGCGCGCCACGCTGCTCTCCGGGCACAACGACACCGCCCGCTCCCACCCGCGGCACGCCCTGCGCGCGCAGCTCGCGGAGCGGGCCGCCGCCGCCCCGGACGCGCCCGCGCTGCGCTGCGGCGCCGAGCGGCTGGACCACGCGGAGCTGCACGCCCGCGCCGACCGGCTCGCCCACGAGCTGGTGGCGCGCGGCGCGGGCCCGGGCGCGCTGGTGGCGCTCGCGCTGCCGCGCTCGGCGGACCTGGTCGTCGCGACGCTCGCGGTCGTCAAGGCGGGCGCCGGCTACCTGCCGCTCGACCCCGACTACCCGGCCGACCGCATCGGCTACATGCTCGACGACGCGGCGCCCGCCCTGGTGGTCACCACCACGGGTGTCGCCGCCGCGCTGCCGGCCGTCACCGCCCGCCCCCACCTGCTCCTGGACACGGCGGCGGCGCTCCTCGCGGAGCGGCCGACCGGCCCGGCCGGCACCCCGGACCCGGACCCGCTGGACACCGCGTACACGATCTACACCTCGGGCTCCACCGGCCGCCCCAAGGGCGTGGTCGTGCCGCAGGACGCGCTGGTCAACCTGGTGCACGACATGGGCGAGCGGTTCGGCATCGGGCCCGGGGACCGCTTCCTGTCGGTCACCACCTTCGGCTTCGACATCTCCAACCTGGAGATCTTCGTGCCGCTGCTGACCGGCGCCGAGCTGGTCCTCGCCGAGCGCGACACCGTGCGCGACCCGGCCGCGCTCGCCGCCCTGGTCACGGACAGCGGGGCGACCGTCATGCAGGCCACGCCGACCCTGTGGCACGCGCTGGTCACCGAGCACCCGGAGAGCCTGGCGGGGCTGCGCGTCCTGATCGGCGGCGAGGCCGTCGGCGAGCCGCTGGCGGACGCGCTGCGCGCCGCCGCCCGCGAGGTCACCAACGTCTACGGGCCGACCGAGACCACCATCTGGTCGACCGCGGCCGTCCTGGACGGCGAGCGCGGCGGCGTCCCGCCGATCGGCCGGCCGATCGCCAACACGCGGGTGTACGTGCTCGACGACGCGCTGCGGGCCGCCCCCTCCGGGGCGGTCGGCGAGCTGTACATCGCCGGTGCCGGCGTGGCCCGCGGCTACCACGGGCGCCCCGCGCTGACCGCGACCCGCTTCGTGCCGGACCCGTTCGGCCCGCCCGGCAGCCGGATGTACCGGACCGGTGACGTGGTGCGCTGGGGCGCGGACGGGCAGATCGAGTACATCGGCCGGGCCGACCACCAGGTCAAGATCCGGGGCTTCCGGATCGAGCTCGGCGAGATCGAGTCGGTGCTGGCGGCCCACCCCGGGGTGTCCCAGGCGACCGTCGTGGCCCGGGAGGACCTGCCGGGCGGCACGCAGCTGGTGGCGTACACCGTCGGCACCGCCGCCCCCGCGGTGCTCCGCGCGCACCTGGCCGAGAGCCTGCCCGCACACATGGTGCCCGCCCTGTACGTGGCGATGGAGGCGCTGCCGCTCACCGCCAACGGCAAGGTCGACCGCAAGCTGCTGCCCGCGCCCGAGCAGGGTCCGCGCACCGCGGCCCGCGCCCCGCGGACCCCGCAGGAGCAGTTGCTGTGCGAGGTGTTCGGCGAGGTCCTGGGCCTGCCGGCGCCGGCCGGTCCGGACGACTCGTTCTTCGACCTCGGCGGGCACTCGCTGCTCGCGACCCGGCTGACCGGCCGGATCAGGACGGCGCTCGGCGCCGACCTGCCGGTCCGGGCGGTCTTCGACGCGCCGACCCCGGCGGCCCTCGCGGCCCGGGTCGCGGACGCCGGGGAGGCCCGGCCCGCTCCGGCGCCGGCCGTGCGCCCGGACGTGCTGCCGCTCTCCCCCGCCCAGCGGCGGCTGTGGTTCCTGGGCCAGCTGGAGGCGGACAACCCGGCGTACAACATCCCGGTCGCCATCCGTCTGACGGGGGCGCTGGACGTGGCGGCGCTGCGGGCGGCGGTGCGGGACGTCGTGGTGCGCCACGAGGCGCTGCGCACCCGGTTCCCGGACACCGACGGGCGGCCCCGGCAGGAGGTCGTGGACGCGGACGCGGTCCGGATCGAGCTGCCGGTCTCCCCGCTGGACGAGGAGGCGGTGCGCGCGGCCGCGCGGCGCGGTTTCGACCTGGCGGCCGAACTGCCGCTGCGGGCCGAGCTGTTCCGCGGCCCGGACGAGGAGCACGTGCTGCTGCTCGTCGTGCACCACATCGCCGCCGACGGCTGGTCGGTGGGCCCGCTGGGCGCGGACCTGGCGGCGGCCTACGAGGCGCGCCGCGCGGGCGGCGCGCCGGTGTGGGCGCCGCTGCCGGTGCAGTACGCGGACTACACGCTGTGGCAGCGCGAGCTGCTGGAGGCGGTCTCGGACGAGCAGCTCGCCCACTGGCGGGAGGCGCTGGAGGGGCTGCCGGACGAGCTGGAGCTGCCGGCCGACCGGCCGCGGCCCGCCGTGCCGACGTACCGGGGCGGGGAGGTGGCGTTCCGCGTCGACGGGGCGCTGCACGCGGCGGTCGGGGAGCTGGCCCGGGAGCAGGGCGTGAGCACGTTCATGGTGCTCCAGGCGGCGCTGGCCGCGCTCCTTTCGAAGCTGGGCGCGGGCGACGACGTCCCGATCGGCTCGCCGGTCGCGGGACGCACCGATCCGGTCCTGGACGAGCTGGTCGGCCTGTTCGTGAACACCCTGGTGCTGCGGACGGACCTGTCGGGCGATCCGACGTTCCGGGAGCTGCTGGACCGGGTCCGCGCCGCCGACCTGGCCGCGTACGCGCACCAGGACCTGCCGTTCGAGGCGCTGGTGGACGCGCTGGCGCCGAGCCGGTCGTTGGCCCGGCACCCGCTGTTCCAGACGATGCTGACCCTGCACAACACGCCGGACGCGACGGTGCGGCTGGCGGGCCTGGAGTCGGAGCCGCTGCTGATCGGCACCGGGACCGCCAAGGCGGACCTGGCGTTCGAGCTGTTCGAGCGGCGTACGGAGGACGGGGCGCCGGCCGGGATCGACGCGGTCCTGGAGTACAGCGCCGACCTGTTCGACGAGGGGACCGCGCGGTCGTTCGCCGACCGGCTGACGCATCTGCTGGGCGCGTTCGTCGCGGCGCCGGACCGTCCGGTGCGGGCGGTCGAGGTGCTGCTGCCGGCCGAGTCGGCCGCGGTGCGGGCGGCGTGGGCGGCGACGGCGGTCGAGGAGGCGTACACCGGGGTCGTGGAGCGGGTGCGGGCGCACGCCGCCGCGCGCCCGGACCGGATCGCGGTCCAGGATCCGGGGGGCTCCGTCTCGTACGCCGAACTGGTCTCCCTGGCCTCGGCGGTGAGCCGCCGTCTGACCGCCGCCGGGGTCCGTCCCGGCGCTCGGGTGGCGA
>JNWL01000084.1 GCA_000716465.1 Streptomyces bikiniensis | reverse complement strand
CGCTTCCTGTCCACCGACCCCGTCCACGGCGGCGGCGACAACCGCTACGGCTATCCCGGCGACCCCGTCAACCAATACGACCTCGACGGCAAACGCTGGTACAACCCCGTCTCCTGGGTACGCGGGTGGCGCAAGCAGCGGCGGCGCCACGCCAGCGCTGACATGTTGCACTCAGCAGTGATGTTCGGCGCGGGGATCTCCAGCTTTGGACGAGTCTCGAGCGTCGTACGTATCGTCAAGCTCCGCAACTCACGACGGTGTGTGCGTTCCTGGCGGGGGGCCGCAGGCTGCGCGTGGAGTGTAGCTGGCGTCGCTTCGATCCGTGACACCATGTGGTATGGCAGGAACACGTTCCGGCACGTCAACCGCTTCTACACCAACTTCAAAGCCGACCTCCTCAACTCCATGCATCCCTACCCGCGCTACCGGAAGCTGAAGTGGAGAGGCCGTTTCTAGATGCGCGCAGACGGCAAGTGGCCTGTATGGAAGACATGGGGCGTGTGGGTGCTGGTCGGGGTGATGGCACTGAGCAACCCGAACGATCAGGACTTCCTTGACCGCGCGCAGATGGTCATCTTCGTGATCTTTACCTTGGTCACGCTAGGACACACAGGGCACTGGCTCTACGGGATCGGGAGGCGAATGAAGTAATCGCGTCCCCTCGCGCCACTCTTTGTCGCATGCTTTGGCCCCGCCTCTGGCGGGGCCAAAGCGCATTGTGGCCACATCAGCAGTGAACTGCCCCTACTCCCCCACGTCGACTGTTCATCACCATGGGCTCCGGATTTGTGAGCGATCGTGAAGCCAGGGCCCTTTGCGCTGCCACATGTTGTCCACGGATAACAGCGGTACGTTTTATTGGGACAGCGCGCTGGGAATCACTGAGGCCTGTGGAAGCTGACGAGCCGCCGGGCCGGTCGGCAGGGTCCGGACTGGGGGATCGCTTCAGGGCATGGCAGCTACACGTCGGACAATCTGATGCACAGATGCCGCAACCTTGGGCTGAGAAATCATGTTGTCCGCGGACAACAAGCGATCTCGGCAAGCCGCCGCGGGTGTCGCTATCTAACCTGTCAGCGGTTGGCAGGACTGCCCGGCCCGCCGTTGCTCTGCTGGATCAGCTAAGGGCTGTTCCGTAACTCAGGACTAGGGCAGGTGGGTCATCAGATGCAGATCAGCTTGTCCAGTTGCGCCCCAACTCGTGCCTCTACTGGAGTCAGAGGCAAGCATGGCGAACCGGACACTGACAGGCGGTATCTGGAGTTACGGGACAGCCCTTAGGGAGCGTATTTGGTCGTGATCAAGGTGTGGTCTTGGCGAGCTCCTTGATCCAGATCATCGAAGCGCGGAGGTGGAGGCCGGCGAGGTAGCTTTCGGGCGTCTTGTCGAACCGGGTGGTGATACCCCGCCATGCCTTCAGCCTGTTGATCAGGCGCTCGACGGTGTTGCGCTCCTTGTAGAGCTCGGTGTCGTGGGCGACAGGTCGGCCGCCCCGGCTGCCCTTCTTCTTCCGGTTGGCGGCCTGGTCCCGTTTCTCCGGGATGACGACCTTGATGTGGCGTTCGCGCAGGTGGGACCGGTTGCCGCGGGAGGAGTAGGCCTTGTCGCCGGCGACCGCGTCGGGCCTGGTGCGGGGACGGCCGACAGGCCCGGGGACCCGGACCTTCTTCAGCACGGGGATGAACTGCGGGCTGTCGGCGGCCTGCCCCTCGGTCAGGATGACTGCCAGGGGACGGCACCTGCGTTCGCCGGCGATGTGGACCTTGCTGGTCTGGCCGCCCCTGGAGCGTCCGAGCAACGCGGCCTTCAGTCGAAGCCTGTGTCTGCGCCGGACACATCGCTGCCCGTCCCGTTCCGGGGCTTCAGGGCTGTCACGCCCGTCTTGTTCCTTCGAGCCTCCCCCTTTTGCCGGGCCTTCTCCGCCTCCTCGGCTGCCTTCTCCAGGTCGGCGAGCGTATCGGGGTCCAGGTGCATCCCGGCGGCGTCGTGGTGGGCGCGGACGGTGGTGGAATCCACGCTGACCAGCGACAGGTCCACTTCACCCCGCCTCGCGGCCTTCGCGATGGTGCCCTCCAGCAGGGCCTCGAAGACCCCGGCGTCCCGCCACTGCCTAAAGCGGTTGTGGACCGTCGACCAGGCGCCGAACTCGCTCGGCATCTCCCGCCACTGGCCGCCCGTCCGGAACCGCCACATCACACCCTCGAACTGCCGGCGCAGCCGCTCGGGATAGGGGCCGTACTCACCGATCGGCAGGTACGGCCCGATGAACTCCCACTCGGCGTCAGTCAGCTGCACTCGCATCACACGGCACGGTCTACCGGATCAGGCACGACCACGAGGGCAAAACCCTCAGATTGATCACAACTCGATACGTCCCCTAGCCCGCATCGGCCTGTTGCGCCGACGGATTTGGCCGGGCAGGCCGAAGGGTGCCCCTGGGCAAGCCTTCCTCGAACGGGGGCTTGCCCAGGGACACCTTCGGCGCTGGGCCGCAGACGCGCGCCGGGACCCCGCCCGCGGCGAAGGAGGAACGGGTGCGCGCCTTCGGGACGGGCATAGGGCTGTACGGTGCAACGTACATGGTTTCCGGCCAGGGGTCCGGAGCGAGCACGTGCTGCGCGTGGCTGCCGACACCCACGAGGCCCTGGTGGCATCCTGCGAGGCAGGAGCACAGACGCGCTGGCCGGCTCTGTGAACGGGTAATCCCGTGCTGTCGGAACCGTTGTCCAGAGTTACGGCTGCACGTTCTGGCTGTCGGCGGCCGCGCGCTGGGCGCGGAAGTTGTCCCGGTAGGCCTCGAACACGGAGGGGGCATGGGGGGCAGTGCCGATGGAGGAGTCGTCCCACTTCAACAGGGCCTCGTCGTTGCCGATGAGGGCGGACTTGGTGTAGGTGTGGCTGCCGGTGAAGACGATCTTCTGGTCGGGCACGCCCTTGTAAGCGCCCTCGATGATCAGGTACTTGTTGTGGGTGGTTGTCCCTACCTCCTGGCCGTTCACCATCTGGCTGTGTAGTTCGTGCAGGGTCACGCCGTTGTAGGGGGCTTCGGACTTCTTGAGCCACGTGAGCGACTCGGCGTCGGCCGAGCCGTAGACGACGTCGACGTAGCAGCCGGCCTTGTCCAATTCGTACAACTTCTTTGCGATCGCCGGTCGGTTGATGCCGCCTTGTGCGATTCGGATGACGGTGCGCCCGTTGAGGCCGACACCGGAGCTGTTGCCGTGGCAGAGCGCATGGCCGGGGACGGGGTTGTCCACAGTGTTGAGGATGTTGAGGATGACGTCGTCGGGGTTGCCGTCGGGGCCGGAGGTCTGCCGGGGGAAGAAGTAGGCCTTGGCTCGGCCTGCCTGCTTGTCCATTAGCACGTCGGACAGACGCTTGGTCGGGTCTGCCCAGGCTTCGACCTGCTTCGTGAAGTAGGCATCGTAACCGCTGTAGAGTTCGGCGTTCTCCGTCACTGTCAGGGCGTCGTTCCAGAACGTCTTGCGGTCGTCCGTGGTCAGGTTGCCGGAGGACTGCACGACCACGTTATTTACCGGCACGGTGCCGCTGCCCTTGGTCTGGGAAAACAAGAAGAGCTTGTTGTGGTTGACGCCGTGCCAGTCCTTGTACGCCTCGCCCGCCCAGGCGGCGGGCCGGGTCGCGAGGCATGCCTGTCCCGCAGCACAGCTGCGGACCCACGAGTGGGTGCCCGAACCCTCTGGTCTGTCTTGCAGCTTCTTGAGCTCGGTGTAGGACGTGTTCCACGGGCCGACGTACTTGCCGTCGAGGAGCACCTGGACGTTCACGCCGCGCTGGTGCGCGGCTACCAGGCGCTGGGCCAGCGGTACCGAAGAGAACTCCGCCTCGGTCGTGGAGCTCGCCATGAACATGTACAGAGAGATCTTGATGTCGGAGCCAGGCACAGCTCCGTCGATGAGCGCGGACAGGTGGTTGAAGATCGCGTTGCGCCGTATCGGATCGGTGCTGGTGGGATCGTTAAATACGGCCCCGGTCGTCACCGTCGGCACCGGGGCGGGGCCGGCGGCGGCGAGGGGAGCGGGAACCCCGGTGACGAGCGCCGCCGTGACTGCGACGGCCAGGGGAAGAGATGTGCGCATACGCATCGGTGAGGTTTTCGCTTTCTACTAGCCCCTTCCGAGACGTGTCGCGGAAAGGAGATGAGTAACGGTGAGTCCCGCCCTGCCGCGCACGGCAGGCCGAGCACCAGTGCATGGCGGGTTCGTGAGCCGGACAGTCCGGAGTGGCGTGGCGAGAGGTGCCCGGGCGGAGCCAGGCTGGTGCCGGGCGGCCAGAGGCGTCGTCCGGTACAGATGCTTGGGCTGGGAGCGGCTGCACGTTGCGGGCTGCAACGGGAAGTCAGGCGGTGTGGGAGACGTTGCTGAGGTCGGTCCAGCGGGCGTGGCCGTCGCCACCGTTCCACAGACGGACCAGGTGAAGCCGCTGGTGTCAGTAAGGCTGTAGTCGCTGTGTCCTTCGGCGTTGCAGTTGGCGAATAGGACCAGCCGATGCCCACTGGTTACCCATGTGGTGACAGGGGCCTGCCGGGATGAACCAGCTGCCGTCGCCGCCGTGGTTAAGGCAGGTGTTCACTGACCCGCTGGCCTGGACTACGGAGGAGTCGGCGTAGCTGTCCCCGTCGAAGTCCGTCCACCGTACGCGGGTGGGTCTGTGGTCACACCGACTTTCTTGGATGCACGGCGGAAGAGCAGCCTCTGCGCCAAGATAATGCCTCGATTTCGTGCCGCCCCATGACTCCACCCCCCACTACTCCGCCAGCAGCTCCGGCGGCACCGACACGGCCCGGCCGGCGACCTTTCAGCCTGCGTCTCAACCTGTCAACCCTAGCGGTGGCTGACAGTAAGCCACCGGGACGGCACGCGGAAACGATCACCAAGCTACGGGTACTGCGACAAGCCCACTTGGGACAGCACACGCCAACAAGGGGACCCAGCGCGCCTGACGGCCAACCTGCGGTAGCGCAGACCTGGCATCCGTGGCCTCAAGCCCCGAACTATCCTCAGCACCTGTGACCGCACCACCACACCACAACACGACCTCTTCCAACCTGGCTCGTATCTACCTGGCAGCCGCAAGGCTGCTCCACGTACCGCAACAGGGGTACGAGGGGCTGCTCGGCCTGGCGCCGGAGCACCTGAACGACGACCTGTGCCGCACCCCCACAAGCACGGTGGTCCGCCTAGCGGAGCTGGCGACCGTCCACGCTCCCTGGACCATGCTGTCGCTGGTCCTTGCCAAGGAGTCGCGCCCCGGTGCGCTCGGCGCCTGGGACTACCTGGTCTCCTCCGCACCCACCCCGCTCGAAGGCATCCGGGATGCCTCCGACTGCTTCGCAGCGGTGGGCGATGCCTCCACCGACGCCCTCCACATCAGCGAGGACGGCCAGCAGGTCACCATCCTCCACCACAACCAGGCCGACATTGCCTACGAGGCGGGCAACGCGGTCAGCGCCTACGCCCTCGGCGTATACCGGCAGTGCCTGAGCAATGCGGTGCAGCGCAATTTGACTCCCGTCCGGGTCACGCTCGCCGCGGAAACACCTCGCCGACACGATTCCCTGACCGAGCTGTTCGGCACCCGCGCGATCGAGTTCGAGACACCGGTCAGTTCCCTCACCTTCCTTGCCTCCGATCTCAAGGAGCCCAACCCGGCCGCACAACCGGGACTCTCCGCGGTGTTGAGGCGGCACGCGGAACAGACGCTCGCCGCCTCGGTCCCGCTGCACGACTGGCTGGACCTGTTCCGTGCCGCCCTGGCCTCTGCCCACCACGAGTCCGACACCACGCTGATCGCGGTCGCCCGTCGCATGGCCGTCAGTACCCGCACGGTCCAGCGGCGGCTCGAGGAGCACGGCACCACCTGGAACGGCGAACTCGATTCCCTACGGCGCAGTCACGTGACCCGGCTCCTTCACGACACCAACCTCGCTGTCGATACGGTTGCCGCCCGCAGTGGCTACGCCGACGCGCGAGCGCTGCGCCGCGCGGTGCAGCGCTGGTACGGAACCACACCCGCCGCCCTGCGCCGTAGACCGCGTCCGGCGGACGGGCATCAATAAAGTGAGCCTTTTCCAACCTCACATCTGTGCTGGCCAAGGGCGCGTCGACGAGTGACCATGTCAGCCGGTGACAGACCTGTGACCAGCAGATCGACAGTCGGTCACCATGCTGTGAACGCTCCGACGGACAGGAGCGGCCGACCTGACAGCTAGGTTGGAAAAGGCTCACTGAGCCTCTTTCATCCTGAATAGCTGCAGGTCAGCAGTGTGTGGACGGCCTGAACGATGGTGCCGATGCGGCGGGTGGAGCATCGGGCTCGGCGGAGCAGGCGCCAGGACTTCAGCTGCGCGAAGGCGCGTTCGCCGGGTGCTCTGAGTCGGGCGTGGTCGCGGTTGAATTGCTGGTAGTGCTCTGGCTGTTCGTGGTGGTTCTTGTACGGGGTGCGGACGGTGGCGCCGGCGCCCTGGTAGGCGCGGTCGGCGAGAACGAGGATCTCTCTGGTGAGGCAGGCCTGGACGATGCCATGGGCGCGAGCCGCGGTCAGATCATGGGTTCGCCCGGGTGTCGCACGAGAGAACCACAGCGGTGTGCCGTCGGGACGGGCGATGACCTGCACGTTCATGCCATGCCGGCGGTGTTTCATCGAGTAGTACGGCTTATCGGCCGCGATCCGGTCGATGGGGATCAGCGTGCCGTCAACGATGACGTGGTCGCCTTCACCGAGGCCGGTGAACGCTTCGCAGAGGCCGGGCGCCCAGCCGGCCAGAACGTCCAGGGTCTCGTCGACGTACCGCCAGGCGGTGGCCTGCGATATCCCGAAACCGGCCCCGAGCTGCGAGAACGTCTCGTTCTTCCGCAGATGGACCAGCGTGAGCAGAGCCTGCTTGAAACATCCGAGCCTGCGCCATCGGGTATTGCGAGCTCGACGGCGTTCGTGAAGCAGCCAGGAAACATGCTCGACCAGCTCGTGCGGGACGTCGAGCGTGGCAGGATACGGAACCACCAGGGCCCCTTCGGTCGCCGGTGTGATGAGTGAGATCATCACACCAACGACCAGGGGCCCTGCCTCGTCACCACACCTACTGACCAGCCCATTTCACCCTCCAGCACAGGATGAAAGAGGTTCACTGTCCAAGCCGGTTGGCTTGGCGGACCACCCGGCGGTGGACCGTGTAACGGCGGGCCAGCTCGTGGATGGAGGCGTTCTCCAACCGCCGGTCGCGACGGAGCCGCTCGAACAACTCAACACGCTGCGAAACCCGGCCTCCTGACACGGCCGTAATCACGAACTCACACAGCGTGATCCCGGTCGCGAATCCGGGTCAATACCGCACTACTCCAAACGAGTGCGCGAGCCTCTGAGCGCCCGTGCGCGGTGGGTCGACTCCGGGTGCTCAGATTGCTTCCAGTGCTGTGCGCTCGGCGTGACGCAGCCAGTCGGTGTACCAGCGAGCGAAGGTCACTTGAGTCCCGTCGTCGCTCCGAAGGGGGGCCAGGTCAGCCTCGTCCGCACGATCGTCGGTCCATATCGTGCCTCGGTGCGCGCCGCTGATCACCAGCCAGTCACGCAGGGCGCAGCCGCGGTGGGAGATGACGATGGCGCCGACCGTGCGATCCGGGTTGAACATGACAGCGTCCCAGCGTTCGTCCCACGCTTCGATGGCGTCGTCGAACTCTTCGATTTCTTCGAAGTCCTCTTCCTCGGGGCAGTGGGCCGCCAGTTCCTCCAGTAGCTTCGGGTCCGGACCCTGCTCGGGAAACGGCTCGGCAAGCCGGGAAAGATCTGCCAGCTTGGCGCCGTCGCCCTCCCACCGCCAGCGGCCTTGCACTCGCCGCACCGGGAACACGCCGTAGGCGGGCCCAGCGCCACCCGCGCCGACATACAGGAGGAAGGTTCGGAAGTCCTCCGGCAGCGTCACCTTCATCTGTGCCTCGAGCTCTGCGAGCTCGGCGTGGCTGAGCGGCTGCTCCAGAACCCATTTGTGCCCCAAGGCCCCGAACACGTCGATGCTCGCGGAGGACGTCCCCAAAGCCTCGACCCGTTGACGGATGCCCGCCCACTGCTGATCAATCATGAGCAAAAGGTAGGGGCCGCCACCGACATTGACGTCGGCGGGGCCTCCTGAAAGCCAAGTGGGGCCAAATTAAACCGTTCCTACCCGGGGCCAGACGAAGCCGTCGCAGCGGGGCCAAAGAAGACCGTCCTAGGGCGTATTGCGAAAGCGGATCTTGCTCGTTGATGATCACGTCTCGTGGGATGTGGGGATCTGACGAACGACCAGTGGGCCCGGCTTGAGCCGCTGCTGCCGCGGGGCATCAAGCCGGGCCGTCCGCAGGTGTGGACGCGGCGGCAGCTGATAGACGGCATACGGTGGCGGACGCCGACCGGTGCTCCGTGGCGGGACGTGCCCGAACGCTATGGTCCGTGGGATCGGGTCTACGACCTGTTCCGGCGCTGGCAGCGGGATGGCACCTGGGCCCGGATCGTCACCCGGCTCCAGGCCGAGGCAGACGCGAAGGGCCTGATCACCTGGGACGTTAACGTCGTCTCGACGGTCTGCCGGGCCCACCAGCACGCCGCTGGGGCGGCTAAAAAGGGGACCTCCAGAAGGAGCCACCAGGTGGGATCTTTGTCGAGCCGGCCGATCATGGCCTCGGACGATCGCGCGGCGGTCTGACCAGCAAAATCCACCTCGCGGTCGAGCAAGGACGGAAACCCTTGTCTGTGGTGATCACGGCCGGCCAGCGAGGCGACTCCCTGCAGTTCGAGCCGGTCCTGGAAGCGATCCGAGTTCCCCGGCTGAGGCTCGGCAGACCATGTAAACGCCCGAACCGAGTCCGAGCCGACAAGGCATACGACTCCCGAAAGAACCGCGTCTACCTGCGCAGACGCGGTATCAAGGCGACGATTCCGGTTCCGGCGGACCGGGTCCGCAACCGGCGTAACCTTGGCTCCCTTGGCGGCCGGCCGCCGAAGTTCGACAAGGCTGACTACAAACAGCGCCACGCGGTCGAGTGCGGCATCAACCGGCTCAAGCGCCACCGCGCTGTCGCCACCAGGTACGACAAACTCGCCGTCCGCTACGAAGCGACCGTGCTGGTCGCAGTCCTCAACGAGTGGCTGTGACCGAACACCGCAGTCGCTCCATCAGCGCTCGGACTCAGATGCCAGGACACCTTCGGCGAACAGACGCCTAAGATGTCCGGTCAGCAGACCGGGGGCGATGGAGGGAGGAACGGGAAGCCAGGTAGTTGCGGCCCCAAGCACGGGGTTGCCAGCCTCATCAAGGGAGGCGCAGCCCCAGCCGCGACGTGCACCTCTGGTCCCCCAGAACACGACGATTCCGTTCACCCACGGCCCATGGGTGAGCGCAGGATCACCCTTCGGCCAGTAGAAGGCCGTCCCACCAGACTCGTCCCATCGCTCTGTAGGAGGCAGACCTGCGGCCTCGAGAGCCTGAGCCGAGGCCGAACAGTACTGCCGAATCTCGGCATTGCTAGCCGCAGCCGATGCGCCAGCCCAACTAGTCATGACTCTCCTTCACCTCGAACTACTCAACCACAGCAGTCACTACCAGCACTTTCGCAACAGGCCCTAGGGCAGGTGGGTCACCAGGTGCAGATCAGCTTGTCCGGTTGCGCCCCAACTCGTGCCTCCACTGGAGTCAGAGGCAAGCAGGGCGAACCGGATACTGACAGGCGGTAGCTGGAGTTACGGGACAGCCCTTACTGATCGTTTCAGAATGCCGTCCTGCGGAGACGCTGGCAGCCCATGGAACAATCCCTTCAGCCACGGGCTCAGGGGGGATGACGCCGCATGGAACGGG
>JNWL01000083.1 GCA_000716465.1 Streptomyces bikiniensis | reverse complement strand
CCCTTCTCCCCCCCTTCTCCCCCTCCGTCCCGTCCCGCGGCCGGCCCCGAGCCGCCGCGGGTGACCCCTGGAGCAAGATCCATGACCGAGCGTGCTCTGCGACGCCTCGCCCTGACCGGGGCCCAGACCGGAGTCTGGTACGGCCAGCGGCTCGACCCCGACTCCCCGGTCTACAACGTCGGGCAGTACGTCGCCGTCGACGGCGCGCTCGACCCCGACCTCTTCGCCACGGCCCTGCGCCGGGTCGTCGGGGAGTGCGAGGCCCTGACCGTCCGCTTCGAGGAGGACGCGAACGGGCAGCCGTCCCAGGTCCTCGCCGACGCGCCCCCGAGCGGCCCCGTCGTGGAGGTCGTGGACCACCTCGGCGCCCCGGACCCGGAGGCCGCCGCGCTCGCCGCGATGCGCGCCGACATGGCGACGCCCGCCGACCCGGCCATCGCCCCGCTGTTCGGCTTCGCCCTGCACAAGGTCGCCCCGGACCGCACGCTCTGGTACCAGCGCGTCCACCACATCGCCCTGGACGCCTACGGCTTCTCGCTCCTGTCCCGCCGCACCGCCGAGGTCTACACGGCGCTCGCGCGCGGCGAGGAGCCCGCCCCCTCGCCGTTCGGCCCGCTGTCCGCCGTCGTCGAGGAGGAGGCCGCCTACCGCGCCGGCGAGCGGTACGCCGCCGACCGGGCGTACTGGCGGGACCGGCTCGCGGACCGGGGCGACCACGAGCCGCTGGCCGGCGCCTCCTTCCCGGCCGCCCCCGACTTCCTGCGCGCCGAGGCCGCGCTCACGCCCGAGGCCACCGCCGGGGTGTTCGCACTCGCCCGCGTCGCGAAGGCCACCTGGGCGGACGCCGTGACGGCCGCCTTCGCCGCCTTCCTGCACCGCTCGACCGGCGACCGGGACGTGCTGCTCTCTCTGCCCGCGATGGCCCGCCTCGGCTCGGCCTCCCTCTCCGTCCCCGCGATGGTGGTCAACGTGCTGCCGCTGCGGGTCGCGGTCCGCCCGGACCTCCCGCTGGCCGAGCTGGTCGCCGAGGTCGCCGCCGGCGTCCGCGACCTGCGCCGCCACCAGCGCTACCGCGCCGAGGACATCCGCCGCGACCTCGGCCTCGTCGGCCGCGACCGGGGCCCGCTCGGCCCGATGGTCAACGTCAAGGCCTTCGACAACGCCCTCGACTTCGCCGGCGCCCCCGGCACCGTGCACAACGTGGCCGCCGGACCGGTGGACGACCTGACCCTGGCCGTCCGCCACGACACGGCCGCCGGCCGGATCGCCTTCGAACTCGACGCCAACCCGCGCGCCTACGACGCCGAGGGCCTGAACGCCCGCTGCGCCGAGTTCGTCCGCTTCCTCACCGAGGCCGCCACCGCCGGCCCCGACACCCCCGTGGGCCGCCCCGACCTCCTGGACGAAGCCCTCCTGGCGACGCTCGCCGGGCAGGCCGCCGCGACCGCCCGCGCGATCGCGCCCGGCACCGTCGTGGAGGCCTTCGCCGCCCGGGTGCGCGAGCACCCCGAGGCCGTCGCGCTCGTCGCGGGCGCCGAGGAGCTGACGTACGCGGAGCTCGACGCCCGGGTCGACCGGCTGGCCCGGCTGCTCGCCGCGCGCGGCGTCGGACCCGAGCGGTTCGTCGGCATCGCCCTGCCGCGCGGCGCCGACCTGATCGTCGCCCTGCTCGCCGTCCTCAGGGCGGGCGGCGCCTATCTGCCGCTCGACCTCGAATACCCGGCCGAGCGCCTGGAGTTCATGGTCGAGGACGCGCGCCCGGTGTGCGTCCTCACCACCCTGGCCGCCGCGGCCGACGCCCCCGACGTACCCGGCACCGAAACCCTCGTCCTGGACTCCCCCGACGCCCTGTCCGCCCTCGCGGACCCGGCCGACGAGCCGGCCGGACCGCTTCCGGTCCCGGACGGCGCCCACCCGGCGTACGTCATCCACACCTCGGGCTCCACCGGCCGCCCCAAGGGCGTGGTGATCCCGCACTCCGCGCTCGCCAACTTCCTGCGCATGCAGGCCCACGAGCTGGCCATGAGACCCGGTGACGGGCTCGTCGCCGTCACCACGGTCTCCTTCGACATCGCCGCCCTGGAGATCCACGTCCCGCTGATCAGCGGCGCGGCGGTCGTCCTCGCCGGCCGCGACACCGTCCGCGACCCGGCGGCCCTCGCCGCCCTGGTCGAGGCCCACCGGCCGACCGTCATGCAGGCGACGCCGTCGCTGTGGCACGCCCTCCTGGAGGAGGGCGCCCCGCGCGCCCTCGCCCGCACCAGGGTCCTCGTCGGCGGCGAGGCGCTGCCCGCCGCCCTCGCCGAACGCCTCGCCCGCACGGCCGCCTCGGTCACCAACGTGTACGGGCCGACCGAGGTGACCGTCTGGGCCACCTCCTCCGTCCTCTCCCCCGAGCACACCGGCACCCCGGACATCGGCCTGCCGTTCTGGAACACCCGCGCCCACGTCCTCGACTCGGCGCTCCGCCCCGTCCCGCACGGCCGCCCCGGCGAGCTGTACCTGGCGGGCGACCAGCTGGCGCGCGGCTACCTCGGCCGCCCGGCGCTCACCTCCGAGCGGTTCACGGCCGACCCGTACGGCCCGCCCGGCTCCCGCATGTACCGCACGGGCGATCTGGTGCGCCGCCGTCCCGACGGCGTCATCGACTTCCTGGGCCGCGCCGACGACCAGGTGAAGGTGCGCGGCTTCCGCATCGAACTCGGCGAGATCGAGACCGCCCTGACGGACCGCCCCGAGGTGGACCGGGCCGTGGTCGTGGTCCGCGAGGACACACCCGGCTCCCCGCTCCTGGTCGGCTACGTCACCGGCGCGGGCGACCCCGCCCCGGACGCGGCCGGGCTGCGCGCGGCGGTCGGCGAGCGGCTTCCCGCGCACATGGTGCCGTCGGCCGTGGTGGTCCTGGACGCCTTCCCGCTCACCGCCAACGGCAAGGTCGACCGGCGCGCGCTGCCCGCGCCCGATTTGGCCGGGGCCGCCGCGACCGCCGGCCGGACCCCGCGCGACGCCCGCGAGGAGATCGTCGCCGGGGCGTACGCGGACGTCCTGGAGCTGGCCTCGGCCGGCCCGGAGGACGACTTCTTCGACCTCGGCGGGCACTCGCTGCTCGCCGCCCGCGTCGCCGCCCGGCTGCGCACCGCGCTCGGCGCCGACTGCGGCGTACGGGACGTGTTCGAGGCCCGTACGCCCGCGGCCCTGGCCGAGCGGCTGGCCGCCCGCACCGCGACGGGCGCCCGCCCGGCGCTCACCGCCGGAGAGCGGCCCGAGATCCTTCCGCTGTCCGACGCGCAGCACCGGCTCTGGTTCCTGCACCAGCTCGAAGGCCCCAGCGCCACGTACAACATCCCGTTCGTGGCCCGGTTCGGCACGCTCCTGGACCCGGCGGCCCTGGACGCGGCCCTCGGGGACGTGGTGGCCCGGCACGAGGCGCTGCGCACGGTCTTCGCCGAGCAGGACGGCGAGCCGTACCAGCGGATCCTGGACCCGGCCGACGCCGGGGTGCGGCTGCGCGTGGAGGAGACCGCCACGGGCGGAGTCGACACGGCCGTGGAGACGGCCCTCGGGCACCTCTTCGACCTGTCGGCCGAGGCGCCGGTGCGGGTCACCCTGGTGCGCGACACGGAGCGCGGCGCCGACGCCCTGGTGGTGCTGCTCCACCACATCGCCGGCGACGAGTGGTCGATGGGCCCGTTCCTGAACGGCCTCGAACACGCCTACGCGGCCCGGCTCCGCGGTGAGGCGCCCGAGTTCGCCCCGCTGCCCGTGCAGTACGCCGACTTCGCGCTCTGGCAGCGCGAGGCCCTGGGCGACCCGGCGGACCCGGAGTCCCCCGCCGCCCGGCAGGCCGCGTACTGGCGCGAGGCGCTGGCCGGGCTCCCGGCCGAGGCGACCCCGCCCGCCGACCGGCCCCGGCCCGCCGAGCCCGACAACGCGGGCGGCATGGTGCACCACGAGGTGCCCGCCGCCCTCGCCTCCGGCATCCGGCGCCTGGCCCGCGCGTCCGGCACCAGCGTCTTCATGGTCGTGCACGCGGCCGTCGCCACCCTGCTCCACCGGCTCGGCGCGGGCGACGACATCCCCCTCGGCAGCCCCGTCGCGGGCCGGTCCGACCCGGCCCTGGACGGTCTCGTCGGCTTCTTCGTGAACACGGTGGTGCTGCGCGCCGACCTGTCCGGCGACCCGACGTTCGCCGCCCTCCTGAAGCGGGTGCGCGGCGCCGACCTGGCCGCGCTCGACCACGCCGACCTGCCGTTCGACGCGGTCGTGGAGGCGGTCAACCCCGAGCGGTCCCTCACCCGGCACCCGCTCTTCCAGACCATGGTGTCGCACAGCACCGTCACCCAGGACGTGCGCGCCCTGTTCGGCCTGGACGCGGCCGTGGACCGCACCGACCCGGGCGTCACCAAGTTCGACCTCGACATCACCTTCTCCGACAGCGCCCACGGCGACGAACTGGACCTGGAGGTCTTCTACTCGTCCGCCCTGTACGACCGGGCCACGGCCGACGCGCTCGCCGCCCGCCTCCTGCGCCTCCTGGAGCAGGCCGTCGCCGCCCCGGAGACCCCGGTCTCCGCGTACGAGCTGCGCTCCGACGACGAGCGGGCGCTCCTGGAGCGGTGGAACGACACCGCCGTGGACCACCCCGGGGCCACCGTCGTGGAGATCCTGGCCGAGCGCGTCCGGCAGACCCCGGACGCCGTCGCCCTGGTCTGCGGCGACCTGCGCCTCACCTTCGCCGAACTCGACGACCGGGTCACCCGGCTCGCCCTGCTGCTCGCCGGTGAGGGCGTCGGCCCGGACGCCGTCGTGGCGCTCGCCGTGCCCCGCTCGGCCGAGTCCGTCGTCGCCGCCTTCGCCGTCCTGAAGGCCGGCGGCGCCTATCTGCCGCTCGACCTGGACCACCCGGAGGAGCGCCTGGCGTACATGCTGGGCGACGCCGCGCCCGTCTGCGTCGTCACCACGGAGGCCGTGAGCGGCCGGGTCCCGGACGTGAACGGCGCGGCCCGGCTCGTCCTGGACGACCCGGCCGTACGGGACCGGTTGACCGCCGCCGAGGGCCCGGCGCTCCGCGCGCCCCGGCCGGACGACCTGGCATACGTCATCTACACCTCCGGCTCCACCGGCCGCCCCAAGGGCGTCGGCCTGCACCACGCCGGTCTGACGAACCTGTACCGGGACCACGAGCGGCAGCTCTACCGCCCGGTCGCGGACCGGCTCGGGCGGCGCGTGCGCGCCCTGCACACCGCCTCGTTCTCCTTCGACTCCTCGTGGGAGCAGCTGCTGTGGCTGATCGCGGGCCACGAGCTGCACGTCCTGGACGAGTACGGGCGCCGCGACGCGGACGCCGTCGTCGCCCACGTGCGGGAGGCGCGGATCGACGCGCTCGACGTCACCCCCTCGTACGGCCGCCACCTGCTCGACGCGGGCCTGCTCGCGGGCGACCACCGGCCGCCGCTGTTCCTGCTCGGCGGCGAGGCCGTGCCGCCCGCCCTGTGGACGGAGCTGCGCGCGGTCCCCGACGTGGAGACGGTCAACTACTACGGTCCCACCGAGTTCACGGTGGACGCCCTGGTCGCCCGGGTCACCGACTGCGCGACCCCCGTGGTGGGCCGCCCGCTCGACAACACCCGGGCGCATGTCCTGGACGCCCGGCTGCGGCCGGTGCCGCCCGGCGTCCCCGGCGAGCTGTACCTCGCGGGCGTCCAGAACGCCCGCGGCTACCTGGGCCGTCCCGTGCTCACCGCCGAGCGGTTCGTGGCCGACCCGTACGGCCCCGCCGGCTCCCGCATGTACCGCACGGGCGACCTGGCGCGCCGCCGCGCCGACGGCCTGATCGAGTTCCTGGGCCGCGCCGACGACCAGGTCAAGATCCGCGGCTTCCGCGTCGAACTCGGCGAGATCGAGGCCGAACTGACGGCCTGCGAGGGCGTCGCCTCGGCGGCCGTCCTGGTCCGCGAGGACGTCCCGGGCGTGCCGCGCCTGGTGGCCTACACGACCGGCGGCGCCGACCCGGACGCGGTGCGCCGCGAGGTCGCCGGGCGCCTGCCCGCGTACATGGTCCCGGCGGCGGTCGTCGCCCTGGACGTCCTGCCGGTGAACGTCAACGGCAAGCTGGACCGCACCGCCCTGCCCGCGCCCGCCGTGACGGCCGCCGCGCCGTCCCGCGCCCCGCGCGGCGCGACGGAGGAGCGTCTGGCGGAGGCGTTCGCGGAGGTCCTGGGCCTGGCGTCGGTCGGCGCCGAGGACGACTTCTTCGCGCTCGGCGGGCACTCCCTGCTCGCGACGCGCCTGGTGGCCCGGGTGCGGGCGGCGGGCCGGGCCTGCTCGGTGCGGGACGTGTTCGAGGCGCGGACGGTTGCGGCGCTCGCGGCCCGGCTCGCGGAGCGGACCGCCTCCGAGCGGCCCGCCCTCGCCCCTGCCGTACGACCCGAGCGGCTGCCGCTCTCGTACGCCCAGCGGCGCCTGTGGTTCCAGTACGACATGGACGGCGCGAGCTCCACGTACACCGTCCCGCTGGCCCTGCGGCTGCGGGAGCGGCCGGACGCCGACGCCCTGCGCGCCGCGTTCGGGGACCTGGTGGCGCGGCACGAGGTGCTGCGGACCGTGTTCGCGGAGGCCGACGGCGAGCCGTACCAGCGCGTCCTGGCGCCCGGAGAGGCCGAGGTGCCGTTCGCGGTCCGCGAGGTGGCCCCCGACGCGCTCGCGGACGCGGTGGAGGCGGCGATCGCGGAGCCCCTGGGCCTGGAGGACGAACTCCCTCTGCGGGTAACGCTGTTCGGCACGCCCGGCGACGAGCACGTGCTCGTCGTGCTCCTGCACCACATCGCGACCGACGAGTGGTCCACCGGCCCGCTCCTGACCGACCTGGACACCGCCTACACCGCCCGCCTCGCGGGCCGGACCCCGGAGTTCCCCGAACTCCCCGTCCAGTACGCCGACCACGCCCTCTGGCAGCGCGAACTCCTCGGCGACCCGGCGGACTCCTCGTCCCTGGCCGCCCGCCAGTCCGCCTTCTGGCAGGGCGCCCTGGCCGGACTGCCGGAGGAGCTGGCGCTGCCCGCCGACCGGCCCCGGCCGGCCGTCCCGACCCACCGGGGCGACACGGTCACGGCCGAGCTCCCGGCCGAGCTCGTGGCCCGCCTCGACCGGCTGGCGGCGGACTCCGGCGCGACCATGTTCATGGTGGTCCACGCGGCTGTCGCGGCCCTGCTCCACCGGCTCGGCGCGGGGGACGACATCCCCCTCGGCACCCCGGTCGCGGGGCGCGGCGACAGCGTCCTCGACGGGCTCGTGGGCTTCTTCGTCAACACGGCCGTCCTGCGCACCGACCTGTCCGGCGACCCCTCCTTCACGGAACTCCTCGACCGCGCCCGCACGGCGGGCCTCGCGGTCCTCGACCACGCCGACCTGCCCTTCGACGCCGTCGTGGAGGCCGTGGCGCCGGTCCGCTCGCTCGCCCGCCACCCGCTGTTCCAGACGATGGTGGCGTACGAGGGCGGCGGCCCGGACCTGTCCCGGCTGCTCGGCACGGACGCCGGGGAGTTCCCGGTGCGGGGCGGCGCGGCCAAGTTCGACCTGGAGATCCTGTTCCGGCGCACCGAGAACGCGTCCGGTGCCGGCATGACCTGCGGTGTGCGCTACGCGACCGACCTGTTCGAGCGCGCGGGCGCCGACGCACGCGTCAACCGCCTCGCCCGACTCCTCATCGGCCGGGGCGTGGGACCGGAGTCGGTCGTCGCCGTGGCCCTGCCCCGCTCGCTCGACCTCCTGATCGCCATCCACGCCGTGGTCCGGGCCGGCGGCGCCTACCTGCCGCTCGACCTCACCCTGCCCGCCGACCGCCTCACCCACATGACGGACACCGCGCGTCCGGTGTGCGTCCTGACCGACCTTCCGTCGCTCGGCGCGCTGCCGGCCGGCGTGGAGGCCGAGCCGGTGGTCCTGGACGCGCCCGAGGTGCGTGCGGAGCTGGACGGTCTCGTGGGCACCGAGGTCACGGACGCGGACCGGCGGGCGCCGCTGCTCCCGCGCCACCCGGCGTACGTCATCTTCACCTCCGGCTCCACCGGACGCCCCAAGGGCGTCATGGTCGAGCACGAGGCCGTCGTCAACCGCCTTGCCTGGATGGAGGGGACCTACCGGCTGGCCTCGGCCGACCGGGTCCTCCAGAAGACCCCGACCACGTTCGACGTGTCCGTGTGGGAGCTGTTCTGGCCGCTCGCCCAGGGCGTGCCGCTGGTCATCGCCCGGCCCGAGGGCCACCGGGACCCGCAGTACCTCGCGGAGCTGATCCGCGAGCGGCGCGTCAGCGTGCTGCACTTCGTACCGTCGATGCTCCAGGCGTTCCTGGACTCGGTGGACGTGGCGGACTGCCCGAGCCTCCGTCTGGTGGTGTGCAGCGGCGAGGCCCTGCCCACCGATCTGGTGAACCGTTTCCACGCCTCCGCCGGGGGCCGCACGGTCGCCCTGGAGAACCTGTACGGGCCCACCGAGGCCGCCGTGGACGTCACCGCCGCCACCGCCCTCCCGGGCGCCACCACGGCCTCGGCCTCCATCGGCTCCCCGGTCTGGAACACCCGCGTCCACGTCCTCGACGGACGCCTCCAGCCCGCCCCGGTGGGCGTCCCCGGCGAGCTGTACCTCGCCGGAATCCAGCTCGCCCGCGGCTACCTCTCCCGCCCCGACCTGACGGCGGAACGATTCGTCGCGGACCCGTACGGGCCGGCCGGCTCCCGCATGTACCGCACGGGCGACCTCGTCGTCCGGCACGCTGACGGCCGGATCCAGTACCTCGGCCGCACCGACGACCAGGTCAAGCTGCGCGGCCTGCGCATCGAGCTGGGCGAGATCGACGCGGTACTCTCCGGGGCACCCGGCGTGGCGCACGCGGTGACCCTGGTCCGCGAGGACCGGCCCGGCGTGCAGCGGCTCGTGGGGTACGTCGTCGGCACCGGCGACGGGCCGGTCCCCGTGGACGCGGTGCGCGCCCACGCGGCCTCCCGCCTGCCGGAGTACATGGTCCCGAACGTGTTCCTGGAGATCCCGGCCGTTCCGCTCTCCCCCAACGGCAAGCTCGACCGCCGGGCCCTGCCCGTACCGCCGGACGCCGTCGCCGGGCCCTCGCGGGCGCCGAGGGACGCGCGCGAGGAGATCCTGCTCGGGATCGTCGCGGCCGTGCTCGGTCTGGAGACGGCCGGGGTCGAGGACGACTTCTTCGACCTCGGCGGCCACTCCCTGCTCGCGGCCCGCGCGGCGAGCAGGATGCGGTCCGCGCTCGGCGTGGAGTGCTCGGTGCGGGACGTGTTCGAGGCGCGGACGGTCGCGGCGCTCGCGGCCCGGCTCGCGGAGCGGACCGCCTCCGAGCGGCCCGCTCTCTCCCCCGCCGTACGACCCGAGCGGCTGCCGCTCTCGTACGCCCAGCGGCGCCTGTGGCTCTTCGACAGCGTCCGGGGCCCGGGGACCGCGTACAACGTGCCCTTCGCGGTCCGTCTCGACGGGCCCGTGGACGCGGAGGCCGTGCGGGCCGCCGTGGAGGACGTGGTGGCGCGGCACGAGGTGCTGCGGACCGTGTTCGCGGAGGCCGACGGCGAGCCGTACCAGCGCGTCCTGGCGCCGGGCGAGGCGCGGGTGCCGTTCGCGGCGCGCCGCGTCCGCGCCGAGGACCTGGCCGCCGAGGCGGAGGCCGCCTCCCGGTACGTCTTCGACCTGGCCCGTGAGATCCCGGTGCGGGTGACGCTGCTCAGCGCGTCCGACGAGGAGCACGTGCACGTGCTGGTCGTGCTGCTGCACCACATCGCGACCGACGAGTGGTCCACCGGGCCGCTCCTGGCCGACCTGGACACCGCCTACGCGGCCCGCGCCGCCGGCCGGGCCCCGGAGTTCCCCGAACTCCCCGTCCAGTACGCCGACTACGCCCTCTGGCAGCGGGAACTCCTCGGCGACACCGAGGAGTCGGACTCCACGGCGGCGCGTCAGGCCGCGTACTGGCGGGAGGCCCTTGCCGGGATTCCGGAGGAGCTGGGGCTGTTCACCGACACCCCGCGCCCGGCGACGCCGACGCACGGCGGCGACGTGGTCCCCTTCGACGTGTCCGCCGCGACGGGTGCCGGGCTCGCCCGGATCGCCCGCGACTCCGGCGCGACCATGTTCATGGTGGTGCACGCGGCCGTCGCGGCCCTGCTGCACCGGCTCGGCGCCGGGGACGACATCCCCCTCGGCGCGCCGGTCTCCGGGCGCGGCGACGAACAGCTCGACGGGCTCGTGGGCTTCTTCCTGAACACGCTCGTGCTGCGCGCGGACGTGTCGGGCGAGCCGACGTTCGCGGAGCTGGTCGGCCGGGTGCGGGACACGGGGCTCGCGGGCTTCGCCCAGGCCGACCTGCCGCTCGAAGCGGTGGCGGAGGCGGTGGGCGCGGCCCGCTCGCAGGCCCGCAACCCGCTGTTCCAGACGATGGTGACGTACCACTCGGTGTCCACCGAGGTGTCCTCCCTCTTCGGGGTCGCGGCCCGTGAACTGCCGGTGGAGATCGGCGGGTCGAAGGTGGACCTGGAGTTCGCGTTCGGCGGCTCGGAGGACGACGGGCGGATCGAGGGCGGTCTGCGGTACGCGACCGACCTCTTCGGCCGGCCGGGCGCCGAACGGCTCGTGGAACGCCTTGTCCGGCTCCTGGACGCCGTGGCGGCCCGACGCACGCGTCAACCGCCTCGCCCGACTCCTCATCGGCCGGGGCGTGGGACCGGAGTCGGTCGTCGCCGTGGCCCTGCCCCGCTCGCTCGACCTCCTCGTCGCCGTCCACGCCGTGGTCCGGGCCGGCGGCGCCTACCTGCCGCTCGACCTCACCCTGCCCGCCGACCGCCTCACCCACATGTGCGAGACGGCCGAGCCCGTCGCGGTCCTCACCGACACGGCCTCGGCGCCGGACCTTCCGGCGGGGCTCGCGGCGGAGCGGATCGTGCTCGACTCGGCCGCCGTGGCGGCGGAGTGGGCGGGCGCGGACGCGCACGCGGTGACGGACGCGGACCGGTCGGCCCCGCTGCTGCCCCGCCACCCGGCGTACGTCATCTTCACCTCCGGCTCCACCGGACGCCCCAAGGGCGTCATGGTCGAGCACGAGGCCATCGTCAACCGTCTCCAGTGGATGCAGGGCGCGTACGGGCTCACGCCCGCCGACCGGGTCCTCCAGAAGACCCCGACCACGTTCGACGTGTCCGTGTGGGAGCTGTTCTGGCCGCTCGCCCAGGGCGTGCCCCTGGTCATCGCCCGGCCCGACGGGCACAAGGACCCGGAGTACCTGGCCGAGGTGATCCGCGAACGGCGGGTCAGTGTCCTGCACTTCGTGCCGTCGATGCTGGCCGCGTTCGTCGCGGGCGTGGAGATCGCGGACTGCCCGGGCCTGCGGCTCGTGGTGTGCAGCGGCGAGGCCCTTCCGACGGATCTCGTGGACCGGTTCCACGCCTCCGCCGGGAGCCGCGCGGTCGCCCTGGAGAACCTGTACGGCCCGACCGAGGCAGCGGTGGACGTCACCGCCGCCTCTGCCCTTCCGGGCTCGACGGCGGCCTCGGCCTCCATCGGCTCCCCCGTCTGGAACACCCGCGTCCACGTCCTGGACCACCGGCTCCGGCCGGTTCCGGTGGGCGTGCCCGGCGAGCTGTACCTCGCGGGCGTCCAGCTCGCCCGCGGCTACCTCTCCCGCCCCGACCTGACCGCCGAGCGGTTCGTGGCCGACCCGTACGGGCCCGCCGGGACCCGCATGTACCGGACCGGCGACCTGGTCGTCCGGCACGACGACGGGCGGCTCCAGTACCTCGGCCGCACCGACGACCAGGTCAAGCTGCGCGGCCTGCGCATCGAGCTGGGCGAGATCGACGCGGTGCTCTCCGGAGCACCCGGCGTGGCCCGTGCCGTCTCGGTGGTCCGCGAGGACCGGCCGGGCGTGCGCAGGCTGGTCGCCTACGCCGTCCCGGCGGGCGAAGGACCGCTGGACCCGGACGCGCTGCGGGCGCACGCGGCGACGCGGCTCCCGGAGTACATGGTCCCGGCCGTGATCATGGAGATCCCGTCCGTGCCGCTCTCCCCGAACGGCAAGCTGGACCGGCGCGCCCTGCCGGCGCCGCCGGAGCCCCGCCGGGCGACGGCTCCGGCCGCACCGGTGGCTGCCTCCGAGACCCCGGCCGAGCTGCTCGCGCGGCTGATGGCCGAGGTCCTGGGGCTGCCCGCCGTGGGTCCCGACGACAACTTCTTCGAGCTGGGCGGTGACAGCATCGTCTCCATCCGGTACGTCAGCCAGGCCCGCAAGGCCGGGTTCACCGTGACGGCCCGGCAGGTGTTCCAGCATCCGACGCCGGCCGGTCTGGCCGCCGTCGCCGCGCCCGCCGCCCCGGCGGGCAGGGCGCCGGAGCGTCCGGCCGAGCAGGCGACGGGCCCGCTGGTCCTGCCGCCGGTGGCGCACTGGTTCGCGGGGCGCGGCGGCGCGTATCGCCGGTTCTGCCAGGCCCGGCTGGTGCTGCTGCCCGCCGGGGTGCGGCACGCGGATCTGGAGACCGCCCTCCAGGCGGTCCTGGACCGGCACGACGGGCTGCGGCAGGTGCTGACCGTGGCGCGGCCCGGGGTGTGGAGCGCCGAGGTCGCCCCGGTGGGCTCGCTGAAGGCGGGCTCGCTGCTGCGGACGGTGGACGCGGCCGGGCTCGACGCCGGGGCCCTGCGGGAGCTGGTCTCCCGCGAGTCGGACCGGGCCGCGGGCGAGCTGGACCCGGAGTCCGGGCGGACCGTGCGGGCCGTGCGCTTCGACGCCGGTCCCGGCGAGCCGGGCAGGCTGCTGCTGGTCGCCCACCACCTGGTGGTGGACGAGGTGTCGTGGCAGATCCTGCTGCCGGACCTGCGGGCCGCGTGCGAGGCCGCGGCGGAGGGGCGGAAGCCCGCCCTGGACGCCCTCGACGCCGTACCGACGGCGCTGCGGACCTGGACGGCGGGTCTGCTCGCCGAGGCGCAGAGCGCCCGGCGGACCGCCGAGCTGGACCGGTGGCTGGCCGAGTCCGCGACCGGCGGGCGGCTCCTGACGGACCGTGCGCTCGACCCGGCGCGGGACACGGTGGCGACCGCGCGGCGGTTCACCGTACGGCTCTCCGCCGAGCGCACCGAACCCCTTCTGACCGCCGTGCCGCAGGCCTTCCACGGCACGGTCAACGACACGCTCCTGACCGCGCTCGCGCTCGCCGTGGGCGACTGGGCGGCCCGGCACGGGAAGCCGGCGGACGGGCTGACCGTGGAGCTCGAGGGCCACGGCCGGGAGCAGGACCTCGTCCCGGGCGCCGACCTGACCCGTACGGTCGGCTGGCTGACCAGTGTGTATCCGCTGCGGCTCACGGCGGACTCCTACGACGCGCGGGCGGTCGTGGGCGGGACGCAGGACGCCGGGGCGGCCCTGAAGGAGATCAAGGAGCGGATCCGCGGAATCCCGGACGGCGGGATCGGCGCCGGGCTGCTGCGGTACGCCAACGCCGCCACCGCCGGGCTGTTCGACCCGGAGGACCGCCCGGAGATCCTGTGGAACTACCTGGGCCGGCAGACCGCCGCCCGGCAGTCCGCCTGGGGACCGGCCGAGGAGGCCGACGCGCTCGCCGTCGGCCCGGAGCCGGACGCCCCCCTCGCGTACCCCCTCCAGGTGGACGCGGAGGTGGAGCAGGGCCCGGACGGGCCGGAGCTGGCCGCCTCCTTCCTGTGGGCGGGCGACGCCCTGTCCCAGGACACGGTCGCGGCGCTCGCGGACGGCTGGACGGCCGCCCTCGACGCGCTCGCGGCCTGGGCGGCGGGCGGGGTCACCGCCGGGCACACCCCGTCCGACCTCGACCTGCTCGACCTCGACCAGAACCAGATCACCATGCTCGAAGAAATGTGGAGGGCCCAGCAGTGACGCAGGCTCGTATCGAGGACATGCTGCCGCTGTCCCCCCTTCAGCAGGGCATGCTGTTCCACTCCGTCTACGACGACGGGGCGGCCGACGTGTACACCGTGCAGGTGTCGGTGGGGCTCGCGGGCCCCGTCGACGCCGACCGCCTGGAGCGGGCGGCCGCGGCGCTGCTGCGCCGGCACCCGAACCTGCGGGCCGGCTTCTGGCACGAGGGGGTGCCGCAGCCGGTGCAGTTCGTGCCGGCGGAGGTCCCCTTCGCCCTGGAGCGGGTGGATCTGACGGAGGGCGGCGCTCCGGGCCGGTCCGGTGCTTCGGGCCCGTCCGGTGCCGCGGGTGCTTCGGGCCCTTCGGGTGCTTCGGTCGAGGACCGGCTCGCCGGGCTGCGCCGGGCCGAGCTGGCCCGCCGCTTCCGGCTCCACCGGCCGCCGCTGCTTCGCCTGGTCCTGGCCCGGGTGGGCGAGGACGACCACCGCCTGGTGATCACGGTCCACCACATCCTGGTCGACGGCTGGTCGATGCCGCTGCTCGTGGGCGACCTGCTCGCCCTGTACGCGGCGGACGGGGACGCCTCGGGGCTGCCGCCGGTGCGCCCGTACCGCGCGTACCTGAAGTGGCTGAAGGAGCAGGACGGTCCGGCGGCCGAGGCCGCCTGGCGCGGGGCGCTGGCCGGGGTCGAGGAGGCGACGCTGGTCGCGGAGCCCGACCCGGCGCGCACCCCGGTCCGGCCGGGCGTGCGGTCCCTGGAGCTGTCGGAGGAGGCCACCGCCCGGCTGACGGCGGCGGCCCGCCGCCTCGGCACCACGCCGAGCACCCTGATCCAGTGCGCCTGGGGCCTGCTCGTCGGCGGCCTGACGGGCCGCCGGGACGTGCTGTTCGGTCTGACCGTGTCGGGCCGTCCGGACGAGATACCCGGCGTCGAGTCGATGCTCGGCCTGTTCATCACGACCGTGCCGGTGCGGCTCTCGGTCCGCAACGAGGAGACGGTCGAGGGGCTGCTCCGCCGCTTCCGCGACGAGCAGAACGCCCTCCTGGCCCACCACCACCTCGGGCTGCGGCTCATCCGCAAGCAGAGCGACGCGGGCGAGCTGTTCGACACCCTCGTCGTCATCGAGAACTATCCGGTGGACCCGGCGGCGCGCGAGACCGTCGCCGCCGGGGTGCGGGTGACCGGGGTCGAGGCGGAGGACGCCACCCACTACCCGCTGACCCTCGCGGTGTCCCTGGACGAGCGGGCCCTGCTCCGCCTGGAGTACCGCCCGGACGTCTTCGACGACCGGCGCGCGGGCCTGATCGCGGACCGGCTCGCCCACGTCCTGGACCGGATCGCGGAGGAGCCCGGCACGGCGGTCGGGGCGCTGCCCCTGCTGCCCGAGGCGGAGTCCGCGCGGGTGCGCGGGAGCTGGCCGGGGACGGTGCGGGACGTGCCGGCGGGCACGGTCGCGGACGTGTTCGCGGAGCGGGCGGCCCGTACCCCCGACGAGGTCGCGGTGGTGTGCGGCGGGGAGTCGCTGACCTTCGCGGAGGTCTCCGCGCGGTCCGCGCGGCTCGCGTCGCTGCTCGCCGCGCGGGGCGTGGGCCCCGAGTCGGTGGTGGCGCTCGCCGTGCCGCGCTCGGCGGAGACGGTGGTGGCGATCCTCGCCGTCCTGCGGGCCGGCGGCGCGTATCTGCCGCTCGACCTGGACTATCCGGCGGAGCGGCTCGGTCTGATGATCGACGACGCGCGTCCGGTGTGCGTGGTGACCACCGCGCGCGGTCTGGAGCTGCTTCCGGAGGCCGGTGAAGGGCCCGAGCGGCTGGTCCTGGACGCGCCGGAGACGGCCGCCGCCCTGGCCGCGGCCCCGGCGGAGTTCGCCTCCCCGGCCGTCGCGGACGGGCACCCGGCGTACGTCATCTACACGTCCGGCTCGACCGGGCGCCCCAAGGGCGTCGTCCTGACCCACGGCGGTCTGTCCAACCTGTACGCCAACCACGTCGCGGACGTGTTCGGGCCGGTGGTCGAGGCGACCGGCGGCCGGCGCCTGCGGGCGCTGCACACGGCGTCGTTCAGCTTCGACACCTCCTGGGAGCAGTTGTTCTGGCTGGTCGCCGGGCACGAGCTGCACGTCCTGGACGAGGTGGGCCGGCGGGACGCCGAGTTCGTCGTGTCGTACGTGCGGGAGCACCGGATCGAGACGATGGACGTCACCCCGACGTACGCGCTCGGGCTGCTCGACCAGGGGCTCCTGGACCCGGCCGCGCACCGTCCGGCGCTGCTGCTGCTCGGCGGCGAGGCCGTGCCGGAGGCGCTGTGGTCGGCGGTGCGGGCGGCGACCGGTGTGATGTCGGTGAACCTGTACGGGCCGACCGAGTACACGGTGGACGCGCTCGCGGCGGACCTGGCGGCCTCGGCCACGCCGGTGGTGGGCCGGCCGATCGGCAACACGCGCGCGTACCTGCTCGATTCGGCGCTGCGGCCGGTGCCCGCCGGGGCGACGGGCGAGCTGTACCTCGCGGGGCACGGCATCGCGCGCGGCTACCTGGGCCGGTTCGCGCTGACGGCCGAGCGGTTCGTGGCCGACCCGTACGGGGCCCCGGGGTCGCGGATGTACCGCACGGGCGACCTGGCGCGGCTGCGCGCCGACGGGGAGATCGAGTACCTGGGCCGGGCCGACGACCAGGTGAAGATCCGGGGCTTCCGGATCGAGCCCGGCGAGGTCGAGTCGGCGCTCGCGGCGGTCGCCGGGGTCGGCGCGGCGGCCGTGGTGGTCCGCGAGGACACGCCGGGGGTGAAGCGGCTCGTCGGGTACGTGACGGGCACGGCGGACCCGGTGGCGGTCCGCGAGGAGCTGGCCGCGGGCCTGCCCGACTACATGGTCCCGGCGGCGGTCGTGGTCCTGGACGCGCTGCCGTTCACGGTCAACGGCAAGCTGGACCGGGCGGCGCTGCCCGCGCCGGTGTTCGGCGGCTCCGAGGGGTCGCGGGCGCCGGGCGGGGAGCGCGAGGAGGCCCTGTGCCGGGTCTTCACCGAGGTCCTGGGGCTCGCGTCGGTGGGCGTGGACGACGACTTCTTCGCCCTGGGCGGCGACAGCATCGTCTCCATCCAGCTGGTGACCCGGGCCCGCAAGGAGGGCCTGGTGCTCTCCCCGCGCGACGTGTTCGAGCGGCGGACGGTCGCGGCGCTCGCGCTCGCGGCCCGGACGCCGGAGGAGAAGGCGGCGGGCACGGCCTCCCCGGACGCGGACGCCCCGCTGGTGGAGCTTGACGAGGCCGGGCGGACGGTCCTGGCGGAGGTGTTCCCGGGCGCCGAGGAGGTGCTGCCGCTGGCTCCGCTCCAGGAGGGCCTGTACTTCCACGCCCAGTACGACGACCGGGCGCTCGACGTCTATCTGATGCAGAACTTCGTGGAGCTGCGGCACGCCGTGGACACGGCCGCGCTGCGCTCGGCGTTCGACGCGATGCTGCGCCGCCACCCGAACCTGCGCTCCGCGTTCTGGCACGAGGGCCTGCCGGGCCCGGTGCAGGTGGTGCCCGCCGCGTGGGAGCTGCCGTGGGAGGTCCGCGACCTGACGGGCCTGGACCGGGCCGCGCAGGACGAGGCGCAGCGGGAGTTCTCCCTCGCGGACGCGGCGACCCGGTTCGACCTGTCGGCGCCGCCGCTGATGCGCGTGACGCTGCTGAAGTTCGCCGAGGACCGCTGGATGCTGTGCGTGACGCAGCACCACATCCTCACCGACGGCTGGTCGGAGTCGCTGTTCTTCGAGGAGCTGTTCGCGCTGTACGGGGCGGGCGGGCGCGAGGAGATCCTGCCGCCGGTCACGCCGTACCGGGAGTACCTGCGCTGGCTCGCGGGCACCGACAAGGAGGCGGCGCGGGCCGCCTGGCGCGACCACCTGTCGGGCCTGGACCAGGCGACCCTGGTGGCGCCGGCCGATCCGGCCCGGCAGCCGGTGACGGCCGAGGTGGTGGACATCGCGCTCGGCGCGGAGACCAGCGACCGGCTGCGGTCGTTCGCGCGGGGCTGCGGCGTCACCCTGAACACGGTCCTCTCGGCGGCCTGGGCGCTGTCCCTGTCCGGGATGACCGGCCGGGACGACGTGGTGTTCGGCGCGACGGTCTCGGGCCGTCCGGCGGACGTGCCGGGCGTCGACCGGATGATCGGCATGTTCATGAACACGCTGCCGTTCCGGGTGACGCTGCGCCCCTCGGAGACGCTGCGGGACCTGCTCGTCCGGATGCAGGGCGAGCACGCCGACCTGCTGCCCCACCACTACCTGGGGCTCGGCCCGATCCAGCAGGGCACCGGGATCGGGCAGCTCTTCGACACGCTGTACGTGTTCCGGAACACGCCGCTCGACGACGCGGCGCGCGAGGAGGCGGTGGAGCGGCACCGGATCGGCTGGACGCACAGCGTCGACGGCACGCACTACCCGCTGACCCTGGCCGTCACCCCGGAGCGCTCGCTCGAACTGAGCCTGGCCTACCGGCCGGACCTGTACGACCGGGAGACCGCCGAGCGGCTCGCGGGCCGGCTGCGGCTGCTCGTGGAGCAGTTCGCGGCGGGCGGGGCGACGCCGGTGGGCCGGCTGCGGACCCTGGAGACCGCCGAGCGGAACGCGCTGCTCGCCCTGGGCGACGACACCGGGCACGACGTGCCGGACGTGCCGCTGGTGGACCTGTTCGCCCGGCAGGCGGCGCGGACCCCGGAGGCCACGGCCCTCGTCTTCGAGGACGAGCGGCTGACCTACGCGGAGCTGGACGAGCGGGCCAACCGCCTGGCGCGGGCGCTGATCGCGCGCGGGGCGGGTCCGGAGCGGACGGTGGCCCTGGGCCTGCCGCGTTCGGCGGACTTCGTGGTCACGCTGTTCGCGGTGCTCAAGGCGGGGGCGGCGTACCTGCCCCTTGACCTGGACCACCCGGTGGACCGGCTCGCCGCGATGGTCGAGGACGCGGTGCCGGTCTGCCTGGTCACCGTGGACGCCGTACGGGGCCGGGTCCCGGTCGTGGACGGCGTGCCGCCGCTCGCCCTGGACGACCCTGCGGTCGTGGCCGAACTGGCGGCGCTGTCCGGCGGTCCGGTCGCGGAGGAGGAGCTGACGGAGCCGCGCGACGGGCGCCACCCGGCGTACCTGATCTACACCTCGGGTTCGACCGGCCGCCCCAAGGGCGTGGTCGTGCCGGGCTCGGGTCTGGTCAACATGCTGCTCAACCACCGGGAGCGGATCTTCGACCCGGCGGTGAAGCTGGCGGGCGGGCGCCGGATGCGGGTCGCGCACACGGTGTCGTTCGCGTTCGACATGTCGTGGGAGGAGTTCTTCTGGCTGGTCGACGGGCACGAGGTGCACGTCATCGGCGAGGAGCTGCGGCTCGACCCGGCGGCTCTGACGGCGCACTACGACCGGGTCGGCATCGACGTCGTCAACGTGACCCCGTCGTACGGGCAGCAGCTGGTCGACGCAGGCCTGCTCGACGCGGACCGGCACCGCCCGGCGCTGGTCCTGCTCGGCGGCGAGGCCGTGCCGGACTCCCTCTGGTCGCTCCTGGAGGAGACCGAGGGCACGATGGGCTACAACCTGTACGGGCCCACCGAGTACACGATCAACGCGCTGGGCGCGGACGTGGACGAGAGCGCGTCGTCCTGCGTCGGCCGACCGATCTACAACACCCGGGCCTACGTGCTCGACAGCGCGCTGCGGCCGGTGCCGCGCGGGGTGCCGGGCGAGCTGTACCTGGCGGGCGCGGGTCTGGCCCGGGGCTACTTCGCGCGTCCGGCGCTGACGGCGGAGCGTTTCGTGGCCGATCCGTTCGGGGAGCCGGGCACGCTGATGTACCGGACGGGTGACCTGGTGCGCTGGCGCGAGGACGGGCAGATCGACTACCTGGGCCGGGCCGACCACCAGGTGAAGATCCGCGGCTTCCGGATCGAGCTGGGCGAGATCGAGTCGGCGCTCGCCGCCGCTCCCGGGGTGGCCGCCGCCGCGGTGGTCGTGCACACCGGGGCGAACGGCGTGAAGCGGCTCGTGGCGTACACCGTGCCCGCCTCGGACGCGGTCCGCACCGACCCGGAGGCGGAGACGGCCGCGCTGCGCGCCCTGCTGTCGGCGACGCTGCCGGAGTTCATGGTGCCGTCGGCGTTCGTCGAACTGGCGGCGCTGCCGCTGACGGTGAACGGCAAGGTGGACCGGGCGGCGCTGCCCGCCCCGGTGTTCGCGGACGCGGGCGGCGGCCGGCCGCCGAAGGACGCCCGCGAGGAGCTGCTCTGCGGGATCTTCGCGGACGTGCTCGGTCTGGAGCGGGTCGGCGTGGAGGACAACTTCTTCGAGCTGGGCGGGCATTCGCTGCTCGCGATGCGGCTCGTGGGGCGCATCCGCGACGAGCTGGGCGTGCCGGTGCAGGTGGGCACGGTGATGTCGGCGCCGACGGTCGCGGACGTGGCGGCCCGGATCGGGTCGGACTCGCGCCGGGACGCGCTGCGGGTGCTGCTGCCGCTGCGCGAACGGGGCGCGAAGGAACCGCTGTTCTGCTTCCACCCGGCGTCCGGGTTCAGTTGGCAGTACACGGGTCTGCTGCGCCACCTGGACGCGGACCGGCCGCTGTACGGCGTGCAGTCGCCGGGTCTGGCCGGGGCGCTGCCGGACGCGGCGGACGTGGCGGAGCTGGCCGGGCTGTACCTGGCGGCGATCCGCGAGGTGCAGCCGGAGGGTCCGTACCACTTCGCGGGCTACTCCTTCGGCGGGACGGTGGCGCACACCCTCGCCTCGATGCTTCAGGAGCGGGGCGAGGAGGTCGCCTTCCTGGCGCTGCTCGACGCCTATCCGCCGGAGCGGGACGACTGGTCGTACCTGGACGGGCCGGACTGGCGCGAACGCCTGGAGCGGGAGGAGAACGGCTTCCTGCTCTCGGTGGCGGGCCTGGGCGCGGAGGAGACCGGCCGGGGCGGGGTGACCCGGGAGGAGGCCGTCGCGGCGATCCGGGACAGCCAGGGCCTGCTCGCCGGGTTCGACGAGGAGCTGCTGCGGGCGATCGTGGACACCAACGTGCACTGCGTGCGGCTGCTCTCGCGCAGCACGACCCGTCACTTCGACGGCGACGTGCTGTTCTTCACGGCCTCGCGCACGACCGCGCCGGAGGACGCGCCGGGCACGGTGTGGCCGGCGTACGTGTCGGGCGAGTTCACCGAGCACGTCCTGGACCGGGGTCACGACGAGCTGATGGCCCCCGAGGCGCTGGCGGAGATCGGCCCGCTCCTGGACGGGGCGCTGCGCGCCGTCGCGGAGAAGCGGCCGGTTTCCGCGCGGGCGGGGGAGGTTCGACAGGTCCCGGAGCCCGAGCGCCTTTGAACGACCCCCGGGAACCGATGGGCAACCAGCGAGACTTAGGCTAGGCTTACCTAAGTACGAGGAGAGATCGTGACGGATATCAACGGACCGGGCAGACCCGGACCGGGCGGAAGCGGGCCGGACGGCGCGGCACCGGGCGGCCACGTGCCGAACGGCACCGGTCCGCACGGCGAGTTCGCGGGCCGCGTGGCGCTGGTCACCGGCGCCGCCCGGGGCATCGGCGAGGCGGTGGTGCGCGCCCTCTCCGCGCGCGGAGCCGCCGTCGCGGCGACCGACCGCTCCGAGCGGGAGCTGAAGCGGAGCGTCGCCCGGCTGGCCGAGGAGACCGGCCCGGACCCGGCCGCCGGGCCGGTCGTCCCGTACCGGCTCGACGTCACCGCACCGGACGACGTGGCGGAGACCGTGGAGCGCGTCTCGCGCGAACTCGGCCCCGTGGACATCCTGGTGAACGTCGCCGGGGTGCTGCGGACCGGCCCGGCCGTCGAGACGACGGACCGCGACTGGGCGGACGTCTTCGCGGTCAACACGACCGGGGTCTTCCACCTGTCGCGCGCCGTCGTCGCCGGCATGGCCGCCCGGGGCTCCGGCTCCGTGGTGACCGTCGCCTCCAACGCCGCCGGGATACCCCGCGCGGACATGAGCGTGTACGCCGCCTCCAAGGCGGCCGCCGTGGCCTTCACCAAGTGTCTGGGCCTGGAGGTGGCCGCCCGGGGCGTGCGCTGCAACGCCGTCTGTCCCGGTTCCACCGACACGCCGATGCAGCGCTCCCTGTGGGACGGCGACTCCGTCCCCGACAGCGTCCTCGACGGCGACCTCGCCGCCCACCGCACCGGCATCCCCCTGCGCCGCATAGCCCAGCCGGAGGACGTCGCGGAGGCGGTCGTCTTCCTCGCCTCCGACCGGGCCCGCCACATCACCATGCAGGACCTCTACGTCGACGGCGGCGCCACCCTGCGCTGACGGCCCGCGCGGCCCGGCCCCCCGGCCCCCGGGGTCCGCGCCGCCCACCCACCTCACCGAACCAAGGAGCCCACCCGTGTCGACGGTCCCCCAGGTCGCCGCGC
>JNWL01000082.1 GCA_000716465.1 Streptomyces bikiniensis | reverse complement strand
ACACACTGAGTTGACCTCCGACGACATGAGATGTCTTCGACCGCTCGGCGATGGCGTGGTCGCGAGCGGGGACCAGGGTGCCGTCCACGATGAGCACGGCGTCCTTGGTGAACCGCTTGCGGGGCTGGAGGGCGAGCACCGGCCCGAGGTGGTCGATGATCCTGTCCGCCGCCGACTTCGGCACCCCGAACAATGGGGCGAACTGCCGCATCGTGAGGTTCGTGCGCCAATACGCGGTCCTCCAGCGGCAGGCTCCACGGCCGGCCCTTGCGAACCGCGTCCACACCCTCACGTCGCAGAACCGTCACCGGCTTGCCGAAGCGTCGCGGACTCAGTCCGGTGAACCGGGCTGTCCAGGAAGGCTCCGACGCCGTGATCACACCGGTCACCGCGTGATCATTCCACTGCTTCAGGTTCCTCCTGCTCGAACGCGATGCGGCAGCGTTCTGCCTGGTCGGCCACCTGCTCCATGAACCAGCGCATGACCTCGTAGGGGACAACGCGCTCGACAGGGCTCCAGACGCGGACGGTCGGCTGCAGATTCGGGTCCTCGTCCGGGACAAGCGCTACCAAGAAGGCGACACCGGGCACATAGGTCATTGCGGCGTCGGGGGTTTCGGCCCCCTCGGCCGACGCCGGCACAGCCTCGCTCAACTCCACGGCCCAGGCATCGTCGGGCAAGGCGTAGTGAAAGAGAACGGCGTAGTGACGGCCTGCATGTTCTCGCAACTTCCACGGCATGCCGGCAGGCTGCCACAGCCGCCGTGCCGGAAGCTCGCGGATATCCCCGCTCCCACCTGGGTGCAACCCGGCCGGCATGTGCGGGACAGCCCTGAGACTGAGATGAAGCCCGGATGAGCCAGGCCCGTTGCGGTTCGTCACCGGTCACGCTGACGCCGATCACCACGCCTCCGATGCCCCCAAGGTACACAGCGGAAGGGGCTCGCACAGGACCTGCATCTACCACGACGCCTCGCCAGTCAATGAGCGACACAGGACAGGCCGAGACCACTCCGGCATCGTCCGGTGCCAGGGCCCCACACGACTGACGCCCTGACAGCAAAGTGGGCAAAAGGTCAGCATTCAGCTGATCAGACCCGCTCGTACACGAGCACACTCCGGAAACCCACCCGTCGGCCGCGCGACTGTGGGAGTGCTGCGATGCCCCCTCCCACAGTCGCCACAGCAGCTACAGGGAGGCGCCGAGCGCCCTCGACCCCCACATCGACTCGGCAGAGAAAAGAGCAGTTCAGCGCACCCTTCCTCGCGCCTTCAGCTGCGTCGCCGGCATCTCCGGGGCGTTCAGCCGGCCGCCGTCGTACCCCTTGACCTCACCGAAGCGGTCGGACGTCATCCAGTCCTCCCGGGCCTTGCGGATCTCCTCGTCCGTGCGGCCCACGAAGTTCCACCACATGACGATCTCCTCCGCGAAGGGTTCGCCGCCGAGGAGCATCAGGCCCGCGTCCGAGAGGGCGTGGAGGGGGAGTTCGGTGCGGCCGCAGCCGAGGTAGAGCATCGAGCCGGGCAGGACGGGCACGCCGTCGACGCGGGTCTCGCCGGACATCGCGAGGACCGCGTACTCGAAGTCGGGCTCCAGCGGGAGGCGCGTCTCGGTGCCGGCGGTGAGGGCGAGGTCGGCGCCGACGATCGGGGTGTACGCGGTGCCCGGCGAGGCGGCGCCGTCGAGGGAGCCCAGGATCACGGTGGCCGTGAGGCCGGGGGCGGTGGCCCGGGGCAGGTCGGCGTGGTGCTCGAAGTGGGGTTCGACGTGCCGGTGGGCGTCGGGGAGGGCGACCCAGAGCTGGGCGCCGTGCAGGAGGCGGGCGTGCGGCCGGGGGCTCTCCTCGGAGTGGGAGATCGCCCGGCCGGAGGTCATCAGGCCCAGTTCGCGCGGGCGGATGGTCTGGAGACTGCCGGTGGAGTCGCGGTGCAGCACCTCGCCCTCGTGGAGCCAGCTGACGGTCTGGAGCCCCATGTGGGGGTGGGGCGGGACCTGCATGCCGGGCTCGTCGGCGATGTCGTCGGGCCCGTAGTGGTCGACGAAGACCCAGGCGCCGATCATCCGCCGGCCCAGGTTCGGGAGCAGGCGGCGGACCTCGGTCGATTCACCGAGCTGGACGCGGCGGGGGCTGAGGAGTTCCCGTACCGGCTCGGCGGCGACGAACCCGCGTCCGCCGCAGACGGCCGGGACGGCCTGGCGATCGAGATTGCTCATGCTGCCCAACCTATTCCGGTCCGGAGACCTTGGGGAGTGACGCTCCGGCGGAGCCCCGGGAAGTCGGGAGCCACCCGGAAGAGTTAGTGGAATGTTAAATCATCCTAGGTGGTTGGACCGGGTGACTGCCCCCCTCGGCGGCGGATCGGGCTCCTGAAAGGAAGAGCGAGTGAGCGACACGTACTACGAGTTCGGCACGGCCGGGGAGCGCTGGGACCGGGCGCGGCTGTTCTTCGACGCGAAGGAGTACGGGACCGCCGTCCGCATCCTGCGCGGTCTCGTCGCCGAGCACCCGGACCAGACGGCCCAGCGGCTCCTCCTCGCCCGCGCGTACTACCACTCCGCCCGGCTCTCCCAGGCCGAGACCGAGCTGCGCGCGATCCTGGAGCGCGACCCGGTCGAGCACTACGCCCGGCTGATGCTCGGCCGCACGCTGGAGCGGCAGGGGCGCCGGGAGGAGGCCGCGCCGCATCTGCGGATGGCCGCCGCCATGGCGGGCGAGCCGGTGTCCTGACGCGTTCCTGATACCCCCACGCGGTATATTCGGCGGCCGGGAGGTCCTGGCTGTGCGAACACGACGAGCGGAACGCCGCCGACGAGCGGGAGGCGCCCTGGCGCACCTCCTGCTCGTCGGCGTGCTCGCGCTCGGCGTGTTCCTGATGCACACCGTGGGCCACCCCGAGGGCTCCGGCGGCGGCTCGCACCACACCACCGCCACCGCCTCGGCCGCGCACGACGGCGGGGGCTCCGACGCCCCGCACGGTCCCGGCGCGAAGACGGACATGACCACCCTGTGCGTGGCCGTCCTCGGCATCTGGCTGCTGGCCCGGCTCGTCCTGGCAGCGCTGGGGCACGGCCCCGAACGGCTCGTCCCCTTCCTGGCGCGCCTCGCGCACGTGCGGGCCCCGCACGCCCCGCCCCGCCGTCCCCCCGACCTCGCCCTGCTGTCCGTCCTGCGGATATAGGCCGGCCGTCCCGCGCACGGGTGCTCCACACCGCCCGTGAGCCGCTTCGACCTGCCCTTTTCCACCCGTACGGAACCGTGCGGAACCGTACGCACAGCACACGAGGTACCACCATGCGCATGCGCGCCTTCACGAACCGCGCCGCCCGGACGTCCGCCCTCCTCGGCGCCGTCGCCGCGACCGGACTCCTGCTCACCGCCTGCGGCGCGGACGGCACCGCCCCGTCGGCGTCCGCCACCGCCTCCCCGTCCGCCACCGCGGCGGCCCCCGGGTCCGCCGCCTCCCCGGCGCCCGCTCCGGGGCCCTTCAACGACGCGGACGTCATGTTCGCGCAGATGATGATCCCCCACCACGAGCAGGCCCTGGAGATGGCGCGGCTCGCCGACGGGCGGGCCCAGGACGCCGACGTCAAGAAGCTGGTCGCCGCGATCGAGCGGGCCCAGGACCCGGAGATCCGCACGATGCGGGCCTGGCTCAAGGGCTGGGGCAGGCCCGGGACCGCCGACCACGGGGACGGTCACGGAGGCGGTCACGGGGACGGTCACGGCATGGCCGGGATGATGTCCGAGCAGGACATGAAGCGCCTGGCGTCCGCCGAGGGCGAGGAATTCGACCGCGCCTTCGCCGAGTTGATGATCGCCCACCACGAGGGTGCGGTGGCCATGGCGGAGGAGGAGCGGAAGAACGGCCTCAACCCCACGGCCAAGAAGCTCGCCGGCGACGTCGTACGGACCCAGTCCGCCGAGGTCGCCGAGCTGCGGAGGATCCTCGACCGGCTCTGACCGGCCCTTCCCGCCCCGCCCCTTCCGCCGCCCCCGGTCCGGCTACGCCGGGTCGGGGGCGGTCCACGGCCAGGCGGCCCGGCGGCCGGCCTCGATGAGGCCGATCATCCGGAACGCGGAGTCCGCGAGGCCGCCGAAGGTGTGCCGGTGCGGGCCCGCGGGACCGTGGGCGGACCGGTACCCCGCCAGGTTCCAGGTGTAGACCGGGACCTCGGCGGGGACCGACGCGGCCGGGTCGCCGGAATCGTGGTACGCGGTCTGCTCGTCGGTGACGATCAGGACCCGGTCGTGCCCCCGGTAGTGGGCGCGCACCGCCTTGTCGGTGTAGGTGCCGCCGAGGTCGTGGAACCGTTCCAGGATTCCGAGCACCGGCTCGCCCGGTGTGAACGGCACCGCCTTGCTGTGCCAGCCGAACTCCACCAGGTCCGCCCGTTCGGCGCGCAGGGCCAGCGCGGCGCCGAAGACGGCGGCCGCGTCCGCCCGGGTCAGCTTCGACCGCTCGGAGAGGGTGTCCCAGAACATGGAGTCGGACCGGTCCACCAGGATCAGCGTCCGGCCGGGCAGGGCCGGCACGTTCGCCAGGGAGTGGCCCAGGGCCTGTTCGAGCGCGGGCGTCCAGCGCGCCGAGGGGGCGTGCCGGTGGGCGGCCAGGTAGCGGAAGGGGAACTGCCGGGAGCGGGCGACCTCGACGGGGTCCGCGAGGCGTGCGGCGACCTCGGCGGCGGTCCCGTCCGAGACCCCCGCCCCGTCGAAGTTCCGCAGGTTCCGCAGGAGGGCCATCGGTCCCATCGAGGGGATGGCGGCCTCCCAGACGGGGGCGTCCAGGGGTCCGTGGAGCCAGCCGGCCAGGGCCTCCCAGGTCGTGCCGGCGGCCGCCAGGCGTTCGGCGCCGCCCGGCCCGGTCACCACGGCCCGCCGCTCCCCCGCCGGCAGCTCCATCAGCTCCCGGTGCGCGGTGAGCAGCCGGTCGGAGGCCGGCGGGAGCGCCCGCTCGGGGTGGTGGCGGCGGTCCAGGGCGTACTGGAAGAGGGCGCCCTGCCAGGGCTTGTCCGGGTCGGGGGTGGCGTGGGTCAGGTTGAGGACGTCGCCGAAGCGGAACTCCCTGGACGGGGTGTCGTACTTGAGCAGGGACCGGGACGAGTACAGCCGGCGTACGGCGTCGGCGACGCCCCGCTTCACGGGCTGCGGCACGTTCCGCCCGTACGCCGCCGTCCAGCGGGCGAGCAGTTCCCCGGGCTCGTCGGCGCGCCGGAGCACGGAGTCGATCACGGACCGGTTGGACGGGCCGCCGGTCGCCCCGGCCAGGAGCCGGGCCCGTACGTACGCGGCGGCGCCCACCAGGGACGCGGTGCGCACGTTGCCCTCGGCGCGCAGCCAGCGCAGCAGGCCGGCCGTCCAGTCCGGGTCCTCGACGGCGAGTTCGCCCACGAGCCGCGCGTACCGGTCGTCGCGCTCCTCGCCGCTCTCGTAGAAGGTCCGCTGGGAGACGAAGTTGCCGACGGCGAGGAGGAACAGTTCCTCGCGGGGCTCCCGTACGAAGGCCGGGCCGCCTTCGTGGGTGTGCGGGCCCGGCGGAAGGGAGGCGTGGTGCTCGACCGGTCGGGGCATGGCGCGGGCGGCCGCCGAGACGTGCGGGGCCACGAGCATGTCGGGCCAGACCTTGGACACGTACCGGAAGTGACGACGAGGCAGTGAATCCCCCAGGATCCGAGGAAGGCGGAGGGCCCGGGCCGAAGGCGCGCCCGGGCGAGGGCGACCGCGCTTCCCGAGATCGGAGGTGGCGGCGGCGTCGCTTTGTGTCGGAAGGAAGGAGCCGCGGCCGAGCGCACCGGGAGCGCGGACGCACCGACACCGTAGAGGGACCGCCGGCCCGCGCGCCAGCGATTAAAGGGGAGGGGCGAACGGCGGGGCGCCCACCCGCCGTTCGCCCCTTCCTCCCGTGCCCGGGTCACTCCCCCGCGCGGCGCTCCACGACCACCTCGCCGCCGACCACGACCGTCTCCGCGACGGTGCCCGGGATGTCCTCGGGGGCGACGCGGAGGATGTCGCGGGAGAGGACGACGAAGTCGGCAAGCTTGCCCGCGGTGAGGGAACCGCGCTCGTGCTCCAGGAAGTTGGCGTACGCCGAGCCCATCGTGTAGCCCTCGACGGCGGTGGCGACGTCGATCGTCTCGCCGGCCGTCCAGGCCTCGCCGCCGCCGGGCGGGCGGCGGGTGACGGCGGCGTGGATGCCGACCATGGGGTCCATCTCGGCGACGTTCCAGTCGCTGGAGAGGGCGAGGACCGCGCCGGCCGCGTGCAGACTGCGCAGCGGCCAGGCCTTGTGCCAGCGGTCGGGGCCGACGTTCTCGGCCCAGTCCTGGCCCGGTCCCGCGATGTCGGGGGCGGCGTGCCGGGGCTGCATGCAGGCGACGACGCCGAGCGCGGCGAAGCGCGGGGTGTCCTCCGGGTCGAGGCACTCGACGTGGACGACCTGGTGGCGCGCGTCGCGCGGCCCGTTGACGGCGCGGGCGCGTTCGACGGCGTCGAGGACGGTGCGGATGCCCCGGTCGCCGGTGGCGTGGACGAAGCACTGGAAGCCGCGCGCGTCGAGCCGGGTGAGCAGCGCGGCGAACTCCTCCGGCGGGTAGAAGGTGTCGCCGCGGTGGTGGGAGCAGCCCGCGTACGGCTCCAGGAGGGCGGCGGTGCGTGGCTCCACGACGTCGTCGATGTACAGCTTGAGCGGGCCGACCCGCAGCCGGTCGTCGTCGTACGCGGCGGCCGCCGCCGCGAAGGCGTCGAGGTCCGCCTCGGTGGTGCCGCGCGGGTGGAAGAGGGCGGCGACGATCCGGGAGCGCAGCCGGCCCTCGTCGCGGGCGCGCTCGAAGAGGGCGAGGTCGTCCAGGGAGTTCTGCGGTTCGACCACGGTGGTGATGCCGAAGCCGATGGCGTCGTCCAGGCTCTTGGCGAGCCGTCCGTACTGGCGGTCGGGCGAGGCCCAGGGCAGGCCGAGGTCGCGCAGGGCGCGGTGGCCCTCGCGGGAGAGGCCCTTGATCGCGAAGTCCTTGACGAATCCGGTGGGTTCGCCGGTCGCCGGGTCGGTGACGGCCCGGCCGAAGGGCAGGTCGGTGTGGTCGCGGTCGACGCCGAGGCGCTTGAGGGCGGCGGTGTTCAGCCAGGCGGTGTGCACGTCGTAGCTGAGGACGAGGGCGGGGGTGTCGCCGGTGGCCGGGTCGAGGTCGGCGGCGGTGGGCATGCGTCCGCCGGGCACGGCCGAGTAGTCGAAGGCCTCGGCCTCGATCCACTCGGCGTCCGGGTGCGCCGCGTGCCAGGTGCGGACGCGTTCGTGGATCTCGTGGAGGGTGCGGGCGCCGGCGAGCTGGACGCAGGCGTCGTCGGAGCCGAGGCGGACGTGGTTGTGGGCGTCGACGAAGCCGGGCAGGACGAGTCGTCCGCCGGCGTCGAGGACGCGGGTGCCGGGCCCGGTCCAGGCGGCGGCCCCGTCATCGGAGCCGACCCAGACGATGCGGCCGCCGCGGACGGCGAGCGCCTGGGCCTCGGGGAGGTCGGGGTCGACGGTGTGGATCCGGGCGCCGGTGAGGACGAGGTCGGCGGGGGCGGGCACGGGGGCGGTGCTGTTCATGCGGGGTGGCTCCATGGCATGCGGGAGGGGTGGGGGTGCGGTGACGGTCAGGGGCGGTGCGGGGTGACGTGCCCCCGGGCGAGGAGCACGTACACCAGGGCGGAGACGGCCGCGCCGAGCAGGGTGAGGTCCGCGCCGCCGAGCGGGGCGACCAGGGGGCCGGTCCACAGTTCGGAGTCGCAGGTCAGGGCGGAGAAGACGAGGCCCGCGAGGAGGGCGGCGAGACCGGCCGGGTGCCAGCCGGAGCGGTACCAGTAGGGGCCGCCGGTGTCCGCGTGCAGCCCTGCGGAGTCGTAGGTGCAGCGGCGCAGCACCATGTCGGCGAGGAAGACCCCGCCCCAGGGTGCGAAGACGATGATCAGGAGGGAGAGGAAGGAGAGGAGCGAGGTGGTGAAGTCGGTGAGGAAGAGGGCGCCGAGGGAGCCGGCGGCGGTGACGGCGGCGCTGACGACGATGGCGCGGGCCCGGCTCCAGGGGATGCCGAGGACCTGGAGGTTCAGGCTGGAGGAGTAGAGCGTGATGATCGAGTTGGTGACGGAGCCGCCGAGGACCAGGGCGAGGAAGAGCGGCTGGAACCAGCCGGGCAGCAGGCTCTCGGTGCCCGCGACGGCGTCGGTCATGTCGGCCCGGGTCGCGGCGGCCGCGCCGGCGACGCCGAGGGCGACGGAGGAGAGGAAGCCGCCGAGGGCGCCGCTGCGGGTGACGGCCTTGAGGGAGGTCGTACGGGGCAGGTAGCGGGTGTAGTCGGCGGGCATCGGGAGGTACGAGAAGGGGCCCGCGAGCACGACGACGAAGGCGAGGCTCCAGGCCTGGGCGCCGGGCGCGGCGGCGGGGGCGGAGGTGTCGGCGCCGGGCAGGACGAGGACGACCAGGGCGGCGAAGCCGACGGCGAGGACGTACGCCATCCAGCGTTCGGCGAACTGGACGGTGGCGTGGCCCCAGAGCGCGACGGCGAAGGTCAGCGCGAGGGTGACGGCGAGGGCCAGGGCCCGGGGGGCGTGTCCGCCGCTCCAGCCGAGGCCGGCCAGGAAGGCTTCGAGGGCGAGGGTGCCGACCACCGTGTTCACGACGGTGTAGCCGATGCCGACGATCCAGTTGAGGAGGCCAGCGGGCCAGTTGCCGCGGCGGCCGAAGGCGGCGCGGGAGACGACGAGGGTGGCGGTGCCGGTGCGCACGCCGCTGAGGCCGGCCGCGCCGATGGCGAGGAAGGCGAGGCCTCCGATCACGACGACGGCGGTGGCCTGCCAGAAGGAGAGCCCGAAGGCGACGGCGAGGGCGCCGTTGATGACGTAGGTGAAGGTGAGGTTGGAGCCGAACCAGAGCCAGAAGACGTCCTTGGCGCTGCCGTGCCGTTCGGCGTCGGGTATGGGGTCGATCCCGTGTTCCTCGACCTGGAACACCTCGTCGCGGCCCGTGGTCCTCGTGGCCCCGGGGGTCACGGCCGCCGTCTCGTGTCCGAGCACACCGCACTCCTGTCTTGAATGCCGTTCTAAGTTTTAGAACGGCATTCAAGATGTGCGAAAGGTTCCGGCCGCGTCAAGACCTTCGGAGGTTGCGGTTAGGGTCGGTCCGTACAGGACGGATCCGCGCACGACGGATCCGTGCGCGGCGGAGCGGTCGGAAGAACGGGACGGGGACGGCGGCGGTGGCAGGCACGGCACGACGGCGGGACGGGCACGTCACCCAGGAGCGGATGCTGGAGGAAGCCATGGCGGCGATCGCCGAGGACGGCCTCGCCTCGCTCACCATGTCGGCGCTCGCGGAGCGGCTCGGCACGAGCGGCGGCCACATCCTGTACTACTTCGGCAGCAAGGACCTGCTGCTGCTCGCCGCCCTCCGCTGGAGCGAGGCGGCCCTGGCCGGGGAGCGCCGCGCGCTGCTCGGCCGGCGGGTCCCGGCCGAGCGCAAACTGGACCTCTTCCTGAAGCTCTACCTGCCGTGCGGGCCCCGCGACCCGCGCTGGACGCTGTGGATCGAGCTCTGGGCCCGCGCGGCCGGGAACGACGCGCTGCGCGAGGCCCAGGTCGAGCTGGACCGGGGCTGGCAGGAGGACCTGGAGGCCCTGCTCGCGACGGGCGTGGCGCGGGGGCGCTTCGCCCCGCTGGACACCGCCGCCCGCGCCTCCGAACTCCTCGCCCTGCTCGACGGGTTGAGCACCCGGGTGGTCCTGGGCCAGGGACCGGACGGCGCCCTGGAGGTGGCCCGCTCGGCGGCACTGGCCCTGGTCCCGCGGGGCGCTCCCGCCGAGCGGTGACGGGGCCGGTGACGGGCCCTCGGACCCGGTGGCCCTGGTGGTCCCGGTGGTCCCGGTGGTCCCGGGCGAGGCCTCAGCCCCGGTAGGCCTCCAGGAGCCGCAGCCACGCCTCGCTCAGGGTGGGGTACGAGGGGACGGCGTGCCACAGGCGGGCGATCGGGACCTCGCCGACGACCGCGACCGTCGCCGAGTGGAGCAGTTCACCGATCCCCGGGCCCACGAAGGAGGCGCCGACGACGACCTCCCGGTCCAGGTCCACCACCATCCGGGCGTGACCCCGGTAGCCCGGCGCGTAGAGCCCGGCCCCCGCGACCTGCGTCATGTCGAGGTCCACGGCCCGGACGCGCAGTCCGGCCCGCTCCGCCTCCGCGAGCGTCAGGCCGACGGCGGCCGCCTCCGGGTCGGTGAAGACCACCTGCGGCACGGCCGCGTGGTCGGCCGTGGCGGCGTACGCGCTCCAGCTCCCGGCGTCCGGAAGGGCCTCCCCCTGCGCGCGGGCGGCGATGGCGGCGCCCGCGATCCGGGCCTGGTACTTGCCCTGGTGGGTCAGGAGGGCGCGGCGGTTGACGTCCCCGACGGCGTAGAGCCAGTCGGTGCCGCGGACCCGGAGGCTGTCGTCGACGTCCAGCCAGGAGCCGGGCTCCAGGCCGACCGTCTCCAGGCCGACGTCCTCGGTGCGCGGGGCCCGGCCGGTCGCGAAGAGCACCTCGTCGGCCTCGACGCGGTCGCCGCCCTCCAGGAGCACCGTGACCGGTCCGCTGCTCCCGTCCCGTACCACCGCCGTGACGGACGCGCCCTCGCGGATGTCCGCGCCGCGCTCCTTCAGGGCCCCGGCGACGTGCTCGCCGACGAAGGGCTCCATGCGGGGGAGCAGGCCCCCGCCCCGTACGAGCACGGTCACCTTCGAGCCGAGGGCCTGCCAGGCGGTGGCCATCTCCGTGCCCACCACTCCCCCGCCCACCACGGCGAGCCGTTCGGGCACGTGCCGGGCGGAGGTCGCCTCGCGGCTGGTCCAGGGGCGGGCCCCGGGCAGTCCGGGCAGCTCCGGCAGGACGGCGCGGCTGCCGGTGCAGACGGCGACCGCGTGCCGGGCGGTGAGCACGTGCCGCTCGCCCTCGGGGCTCACGACCTCGACCCGGCGCGGCCCGGCCAGGCGGCCGTGGCCGCGCAGGACCCGGACACCGATCGAGTCCAGCCAGTCGAGCTGGCCGTCGTCCTTCCAGTCGCCGACGACCTCGTTCCGGTGGGCGAGGACCGCCGCCGCGGCCAGGGGGCCGCCGACCGCCTCGCGCAGTCCGGGGAGCGCGCGGGCGTCGGAGCGGGCGATCCCGGGGCGGAGGAGCGCCTTGCTGGGCATGCAGGCCCAGTACGAGCACTCGCCGCCGATCAGCTCGCTCTCGACGATCGCCGCACTCAGACCGGCCGCCCGCACCCGGTCGGCGACGTTCTCGCCGACCGGTCCCGCGCCCAGTACCACCACGTCGTAGACCTGCTCGTCTTCCACCGTATGTGTCATGATCCCAGTCTGCGGGCAGGGGCCTGGAATAGTGCGGCTCGATACGCCGTTGTGCCCGGCGAGTCCCCCGGGGACCGTGAGGACACCACCAGGAGACCCCGAAAGGCAGGACGCCGGGCCACGCGATCCCGACCTGCTTGCGGAGCATGGACCGAGACACGCACTCGCCGAGCCCTCCCCAGGACTCTGCGAGGTACCGGCGCACCGCTCCGACCACAGCCAAAACAGCACGCTTACTGATCGTTTCAGAATGAGGTTCGTAGGCGTCGCAAGCAGATGATGCTGCAGGCGAGTTGAAGCAGGCCGAGGTGGAGATCTGCGCGTATCTCGT
>JNWL01000081.1 GCA_000716465.1 Streptomyces bikiniensis | reverse complement strand
GCCAGACAGGTCGTCCCCGCGCCCGCGGGGGTTGCTCCGTTGCTGGTGATGGTGCCGGTCATGGTGCCGCGTCGTCCCCGCGCCCGCGGGGGTTGCTCCCGGATCGGGCACGACGAGATCCGGGCGTGGCTGTCGTCCCCGCGCCCGCGGGGGTTGCTCGAGCGGGGCGTAGCGCGGGACTCGTCCGTCGCCGTCGTCCCCGCGCCCGCGGGGGTTGCTCGACACCGGCACGACGACGGCTCTCTAGGAGTCCGTCGTCCCCGCGCCCGCGGGGGTTGCTCCGGCTACAACATCTTGGTCCGCACGAACGGGACGTCGTCCCCGCGCCCGCGGGGGTTGCTCCCCGCCACCCCCGACATGTCCTGCCCGCACTGCGTCGTCCCCGCGCCCGCGGGGGTTGCTCCCGGGTCACGGTCCCCTACGAACTGCCCGCGGGGTCGTCCCCGCGCCCGCGGGGGTTGCTCCAGTCCGTACATGCTCTTCTCCTTGTCCGTGGTGTCGTCCCCGCGCCCGCGGGGGTTGCTCGACTCCCATCATCTGGCGCATGGCGGTGCGCATGTCGTCCCCGCGCCCGCGGGGGTTGCTCCATCAAGCAGGGCGGCACGCTCATCGACCCCGAGTCGTCCCCGCGCCCGCGGGGGTTGCTCTTCGGTGGTCGGCTGGTACTCCCAGCTCTCCCCGTCGTCCCCGCGCCCGCGGGGGTTGCTCCGACGACGACACGGTCCTCACGCAGGCACCGTTGTCGTCCCCGCGCCCGCGGGGGTTGCTCGTCCGACCCGCGTGGCTTCACCATGCCGTGGCTGTCGTCCCCGCGCCCGCGGGGGTTGCTCCTGACCACCAAGCTCTACACCGACCGCGTCTGCCACTTCGCGCACCACCCCGGCCCCGACGGTCATCCCCACCTGTGCGGCCGCCGTTTCCGAGGCGTGGCGAGCGCCGATCACCTCTATATGCAGTCCGCCGCCCGGTCCTGGCTCCGCGCCCGTGGGCAGGAGGCCGACTTCGACTTCGCCCGGCCCGACGGCGCGGCAATCGGATCGGTCCTCGACATCCGCCTCAAGACGCGTGGACTGCGCGTGCACCTGGACTAGGCGGTGATGCCCGTGTGGGACGAGGACGGCATGGAGCCGGTCCTGGGGATGTCCGTGCCGGTGGATCGCGACACCTTGATCCGGCGCTGGTATGTTCACCGGGTCCGTCTGGACAGCGAAGGCACCAGCCGCCGGGTGCGGATCGGTACCGAGGCGTTCGCACGGCCCATCGAATGGTTCGCCCTCGATGAGTGCGAGATGACCGAGCGCGGGCTGTCGACGCCGGCGGTGGAGCAGATCGTGCGTTCCCGCAGCACCCGCCCCGCCTCTACCTGGGGTACGGGCCGGACGGTGAAGGTTCCGCCCGCGCAGGCGCGGGCCCAGACCCTGCTGCGCAAGCTGGACGACGCCCGTCTGGTGGGATCCGTGGTCGTCGTCACCCGGGTCCGTCACGAGATCGCCGCCCTCACCGGGGTGGAGGGAGAACTCGAAGAGCGGCTGGCAGCCGTCGTCGCGGACGCGGACCGCTGGCTTCAGGAGCAGGAGCGGGCGAGGCAGGAACTGTTCCATGATCTGGAGCAGGCCGTCGCCGGGCAGGAAGCCGACGTGGTGCGCCCGCTGCTGGTGCGCGCCAACGCCATCGCGAGCCATCACCGTACCGAGGCCGAGACGGTCATTGCCGATGCCGCGGCAGCGTGCCTGGACGCTCAGGTGCGGCAGCGGCAGGCCGAAGTGGCGACCTTGCGGGCCGCGCAGGCCGAAGTGCGGGCACGGGGCGAGGCGGAGCGGGTGAAGGAGCTGCTGGCCGCCTTGGAAGGGCGTGGGACCGGCAGGTCGCGGCGGGCGATGCGCGAGACGGTGAAGGATCTCGCGCGCGCGGCCGCCGCAGCCGGACCGTACCTGGAGGCTCATCAGCGCCATCAGGTCGAGACCTGGAGAAGGCACGCGGAGGGTGCCCGGGCACTGGGGCAGATCGCCCGGCAGAAGAGATCCTCACCCCCACCGCGTGAGGCACGGCCGAAACGGACATCGCCGTCGCAGGAGCAGGCCCGGACGCCGCCGCTGTACGACAAGGTAGGGCGCCGCTCCTGGTTCACAGAAGGCTGCCCGCGCTGCCAGGCCCCCAAGGGCAGGCCCTGTTTCAACGATGACGACAGCAGCGGCAGGGACCGACGGCCCCTCCCTCACGAAGAACGCCTCGAGCTGATCCTCAGCACGCGAAGCGCACGCGCCCAACAGCCCAGGCGGCAACCGCCTTCGCAGATGGAGACCGCCTCTCCTACGTGGCGGGTCGAAGACGTCACCTGCCCCGAGTGTGACGCCGCGCGCGGAAGGAACTGCGCGACCTCCAATGGCCACCCGCACCAGCGCCGCAAAGAGCGTTTCCGGCTTCGCTTCCCCTCAGCCTGACCCCATTCCCGAGCGTCCCCGGCACCATCCACGATTCAGGGGCCGCCATGGGCTGGCGGACCGGAATGTGGTCCGGTATCGGGGAACAGGCCGACCAGATCGCGGAGGCCGCGTACGAGCTCGCGAACGTCGCGGCCGGGCGCGGCTGGAGCTCGGCGGCCATCGGCAACGCCCTGGTCGCCCTCGGCACTCTGCCCGTCGCACTCGCCGAATCGACCCGGACGTCCATGAGGCGCTGGTCTCGGCGGTGGGCGCGCCCGCCGCCGATCGGCAGATCCCGTGATCAGCGCCGTGGCCGTGAGGGGCATCCGCCGGCCACTAACGTGAGACCAGATCGGTCCGGACGGGCGAGGGGCGGGAGTTCATGGTGGCGGGGGCGGGTGTTCAGCGGCCCCAGCCCATCGGCCCCTTGCTCTGGCCGTCCTCGCCCTCGTCGTCGTGCTCGTCGTCCTGGCCGTGGCCGTCGTCGAGGACGATGCGGATGGTGCGGCCCTGGCCGGTGACGCCGTTCAGGGCGGTGGCGGCGCGCTGGTAGGCGGTGGAGGCCAGCGCCTAGGAGCTCTCTTAAGGATCACTGACAGAGAGATCACAGGGCCTGCTGATGGAGGCGACAGTGTTGCCTGCGACGATGCGGCTGTGAGCTACGACCTTGCTGTGTGGGACGGCGACCGTCCATTCGACAACCGTGCTGCGAGCTCGACGTATGACGAGCTCTACGAGCGTTACCTGGAGTCGGACGATGTCGCCGTGCCTCCGGCATCGCGCATCGTGGCGTATGTGGAAGCCCTCGTCGCGCGATACCCGGACGACGGCGACCGCAGTGTCGTGTGGGCGTCGTCCCCGGTCATCGACGAGGCATCGGGCCCGATCGTGTACCTGGTCATGTCCTACGGCAAAGCCGAGGAAGTATCCGAGTTCGCCGCTGCACTGGCCCGCGAGCACGGGCTTGTCTGCTTCGATCCACAGGGAGAGTGCCTACGGTCGTGAGCTGCCTGCTCTTCAGCGGGCGGACCAGAGGAAGATGCCGGCGATGAGGAGACCGGCACGGTAGACGGTGGCGGTCTTCTCGTAGCGGGTGGCCAGGCCGCGCCATTGTTTGAGGCGGTTGATGCAGCGTTCGACGGTGTTGCGTTGCTTGTAGGCATCGCGGTCGAATCCGGGTGGGCGCCCACCGCCGCGGCCCTTGCGCTTGCGGTTGGCGATCTGGTCGGCGGGCTGGGGGATCACAGCCCGCACTCCGCGTCGGCGCAGATGGTCCCGGATGGCTCGCGATGAGTACGCCTTGTCCGCCAGCACGGCAAAGGGCCTGATCCTGGGCCTGCCAATTCGACGCGGGACCCGGATGGCAGCCATCACGTGCTCGAACGCCGGCGCGTCTCCGGCCTGGCCGGGTGTGAGTACGAAGCACAACGGACGACAACGGCTGTCAGCGGCCAGGTGGACCTTTGTGGTCAACCCGCCACGCGATCGTCCGATCGCGTGGTCGGCGGGCTCAGCGGCCGGAGCCCCCTTTTGCGGGCCCCGGCACCGTTCTGGTGAACGCGCACAATCGTGGAGTCGACCGCGACGACCCAGTCCAGGTCGCCATCGGCATCCGCTTGAGCAAGCAGCGCGGTGAAGACACGTTCCCAGGTGCCGTCGATGGCCCAGTTCCTCAACCTCGTATAGACGCCCTTCCACGAGCCGTACTCGGCGGGGAGGTGCACCCACTGAGACCCAGTCTGGAACTTCCAGGCGATCGCATCGATCACCTGGCGGTGATCACGCCACCGACCGCCCCGTCGCGGCGTCCGATCAGGCAACAACGGTTCTATCCGCGCCCACTGCGCATCGGTCAACGGCACAACCAGACCAACGATCCGATGATCGGAAAGAAACGCCCTAGTCGCCGTCCAGGCCGGAGGCTTCCCAGATCTTCCACAGCACGATGAGCAGGGCGATCAGGGAGCGGCCGGAGATGGTGGTCCTGACGCGGCCGTCGGGCAGGTCGCCGACGGCCGGAGGGGTGCGGAAGTGGTCGTGGTCGGCGGCGCGGGCGGCGAGCCATTCCCAGGTGTGGCGGTGGGCGACGACCTCGGCCAAGGCCACGTCGGCGGCCCGCAGCAGCAGCACCCCGTGGGCGACCTCCGGGTCCTGCGGCTTTGTGGCCGGGGCCTGCGCGGCGGGGGAGGGCTGGTCGGCCGGGACGCCCAGGTACGCGGCCTCGACGGCCCGCTTGAGTGCCTGGGCCCGGTCGGTCTCTTCCTGGGAGGGCTGCTCGCCGGGGGCGGGGCTGGTGGTCACGGAGACTCCCTGCGGGGTGGTGGGCACGGTGGACTGCGGGGCGGCGGACGTGGCGTGGGGTGCGGGGAGCGCCGCGGCGCCGGGCCGGACGGCGGGCGCGGGCGAGGCCTGCGGCGGTTCCGGCCTCGGGGAGCATGGCCGACGTGGGTGACGGTGGGGTGTTCAGTTTGTTGAACGGCCCGTGCGGGGTGCTCGGGGGCTGGCAGGCTGGGCGGGGTGAAGGGTGACTGGCTGGGGAAGGTCCGGCGGCAGCGGCGTGTCCTGGCTCGTGTGCGCCGGGCCGCCTGGCGGTTGGAGCAGGCGGAGCGGGAGCGGGCCTGGGCGTTGGTGGCGGCCAGGGTGGAGGGGGTGTCGGTGCGGAAGGCGGCGGAGGCGGCCGGGCTGTCGCCCAGCCGGGTGCATCAGCTGACGAAGGATGCCGATCTGGACGCCTTGGACGTCGTCCTGGGTGAGCTCCGGGCGGCGGGCTGGCCGGCGCCGGAGGATCTGGAGGGCAGCGACGACGAGGAGCTCTCCGGCCGCGCGAGCGTCGCTGAGCGGCTGGTGGACGAGGTGGGCTGGATCCGGCAGTGCGCCGACTGGGTTGATCATTTGGACCGCGAGTCCTACCCGCCCGCCGCGAACCTCCGCTCTGAGGCCGATTTCCCTGACCGTGCGAACGTGGTGGTGGACTCCGCCCGGGTCTCGGCGATCCTGCGCCGGATCGCCTTCGACGTGGACGAACTCGCGCGCGCCCGGAGCGTGGAGGACCTGGCCGGCGCCCGTGTCGGCGACGACCCGCGCGCTGAGCGTCGCCGTCGGCTTGCCGAGCCGGATCTGGAGTACGCCGAGTTCACCCGCAGGAAGAACCTGCCGTGGCGCTCCACCCGGCAGGGCGAGGCGGCCTGGGACGCCTACCAGGCCGAGCGGCACCACCGCGGCGAGACGGACCAGGACCCGTACACCGTGTACAACCCGTTCCGTCCCGGGCGCGCCTGACCCGGCGCCACCGCATTCCCGACCTCTGTCTCCCGTCCCGGCGACTGCCGGCACGGGAGCCTCTTCCGCCTGGAGCCGTCCTCGCCATGAGCACACCCACGCCCCCGTCGGCAGCACCGCCCTGGCCGCACTGCGCCCACGGCGCCGATCCGGTCACCGATCCCATCGGCTGCCGCGGCATCCACGTCCCCGGCCACACCGACTGCCTCGCACACCTGGCCGACACTCACCGCGACACCTACCTGGCAGGCCTCGCCCCCGGCGCCGACATCGACCACCGCGGCACCCCCTTCACCGAAGACCTCCTCAACCGCCTCCTTCGAGCCCTCACAGATCCCACCACCAGCGCCCCTCGCCTCGGCGACGCCAGCTTCATCGGGGCACAGTTCTCCGGCGATGCCCGGTTCGCCGGAGCGCAGTTCTCCGGCAACGCCTGGTTCGTCGGGGCCCGGTTCTCCGGCATCGCCTGGTTCGGCGAGGCGCAGTTCTCCGGCGCCGCCCATTTCACCGGGGCCGAGTTCTCCGGGCACGCCGAGTTCACCGGGGCGCAGTTCTCCGGCGGCGTCTGGTTCACCGGGGTGCAGTTCTCCGGCGGCGCCTGGTTCACCGGGGTCCAGTTCTCTGGCGGCGCCGAGTTCACCGGGGTGCAGTTCTCCGGCGACGCCGAGTTCGGCAGGGCTCAGTTCTCCGGCGCCACCGAGTTCACCCGGGCGCAGTTCTCCGGCGGCGCCTGGTTCGGCGAGGCGCAGTTCTCCGGCAGCGTCTGGTTCACCGGGGTGCAGTTCTCCGGCGGCGCCCGGTTCATCGGGGTGCAGTTCTCCGGAAACACCCGGTTCGGCAAGGCCCAGTTCTCCGGCGGCGCCTGGTTCACCCGGGCGCAGTTCTCCGGCGGCGTCTGGTTCGCCGGGGTGCAGTTCTCCGGCGGCGCCCGGTTCGGCGGGGTGCAGTTCTTGGCGGCTGCTCGGTTGGGGCCTCTGGTGTGCGTGGGAAAGGTGGATCTGTCGGGTGCGGTGTTCGGGGCGCCGGTGACGTTGGAGATCGCTGCGGACCGGGTGTCGTGTGTGCGGACACGGTGGGAGTCGACTGCCACGGTGCGGGTACGGCGGGCCGAGGTTGATCTCGGCTACGCAGTATGGGCAGCCCCTGTCGCCCTCACCGCCCATCCCGCCCCCTTCACCGACCCTGGTGGTGCGCCTGTGGACGAGGGTCTGCTGACCGGTCCCGACGGGGTGCGGGTCACCTCGGTGCAGGGCGTGGACGCCGCCCACCTGGTCCTGACCGACACCGACCTGTCCGACTGCCTGTTCTCCAGCGCCTTCCACCTCGACCAGCTCCGCCTTGAAGGCCGCACCACCTTCACCCCCACCCCCACCGGCTTCCACCGCCGCGGCATAGCCCCGATCCGCTGGACCCGCCGGCGCACCCTCGCCGAGGAACACCACTGGCGCGCCCACAGCACCGGGCAGCCCCCCGCGCCCGCGGGCGCCCCACCCGAGCCCCGCCGGTGGCGCAACGGCCCGCACCACCCCGACCCCGCCCGCACCCCCGACCCCGACGACGTCGCCGCTCTCTACCGCCAGCTCCGCAAAGCGTTCGAGGACGGCAAGAACGAGCCCGGCGCGGCGGACTTCTACTACGGCGAGTGCGAGATGCGCCGCCACGATCGCACCGGCACCCCCAAGACCGAACGCCGCCTGCTGTGGGCGTACTGGGCGCTTTCCGGCTACGGCCTGCGCGCCTCCCGTGCCCTGGGCTGGCTTGCCGCCGCCATGCTCACCACGATCCTGCTGTTGATGGCCTTCGGCCTGCCCGCCTCCTCTCCGAAACAGGAGGCCACCGGCACCGTCCCGGCTGGCGGCGGCAAGGTCACCTTCGTCATCGACAAGCAGGACCCGAAGAACCCCGTGAAGGACCGGTTCACCAGCAAACGTTTCGACAAGGCCCTGAGCGTCACCCTGAACTCGGTGGTGTTCCGCTCCAGCGGGCAGGACCTCACCACCACCGGCACCTACATCGAGATGACCTCCCGCATCCTCGAACCCGCCCTCCTTGCCCTCGCCGTCCTCGCCATCCGCGGACGCATCAAACGCTGACCGCCCCGACCCGGGAAGCTGTTCAGCAAACTGAACAGCCAACCGCTGCCCACTGAACCCTTACTCCCCAAGGCCGGATCTGCCCCCACACCGTCAGACCCATCCGACACGATGACCTGGGGGCCGCCGACCGGGCGGCCCCTCCCGTTCCACAGGAGACCCGAACCCATGAGTGACAAGACCCACGGCTACGAACTGCCCGACGCGTACAGGAATCGGGGGTAGGCGTGAGTAGGACACTGGAAGCACCGACCCGAGGAGATGCCGTGACCGCCCAGCCCGAGCACCGCGACCCGGCCCTGCCCCCTATGGGCACGCTCACCGAGCTGCGCACCGCCCTGCGCAGGCACGGTTTCCCGGGCGACGCCGAGACCTTCGAGCAGGAGCTCGCGGCCGCCAACCTCGATGACCTGGCCGCCGTGCGCGGCATCGTCCAGGCCTACCGGCACCGGGTCACCCTGCACTGCACCCCGGAGGCGATGGAGGCCCTGGCTCGGTCGACCGACGACGTCGAGGCGGAGCTTCGCCGCAAGCTTGCCGCCGAGGGGGGCCGGTGACCCGAGCCTTCCTGTCCGACAGCGCGGAGAAGATCCTCGCCGAGCTGACCGCGACCGAGCAGGCCGCCGTCGAGTCCGTCCGCCGGCACTTGGAGGACGAGCCCGACCCCGAGACCGCACGCGGCCTGCCGGACGCCGATCCGCGTTCGGAGTCGTACGTGATCGACCTCCTGCCTGAGCAGACCCGAGGACGCGGCATCTCGGTCGTCTACCGCTACGCGCCGGACCTGGACGCGGTCCTCATCCTCTGGCTGATCGCCGGTCCCTGACCGCCCGTCCGGACAGCAGAAGAGCCCCCTGGCAAAGCAAGTGCCAGGGGGCTCTTCGCGTTCCGAGAGTACGCACCCGACCCGCACCCGGCCACCGGCCCTGTCCGAGTCGAGCCCTCCCCCGTTTGGGTTGCTCGCCTACTCGGGGTTTCGCTCTGGACGAGGCTTCCCGTACCGCTCCCAGGCAGCTTGCTTGGAGATGCCGAGGGCTTCGCCGATCTGGGCCCAGGAGTGGTCCAGGTAGCTCGCGCGGAGGGCTGCGTCGCGGGCTTGGCGGGAGAAGTAGCCTCCGGACAGCCGGATGGCGGAGAGGGCGTTCATGGGCTTGTCGGCCTCGATCAAGGCGTCGATCTGTTCTCCGAGAGAACGGATCTGATCGGCGAGGGCCGGGGGGAGGAGGGTGTGGGAGATGCCATCGATGTGCTCCTCCAGCCACTCCTTTTCCGCGGCGAGCTCGGCCTCCTCCTCTTCCCCGAGGGTGATCCCGTGGGCGACAGGACCGTTGTAGCCTCCCTTGCCCTCCATGCCGGGAGAGACGGATGACCCCTTCCAGCCGCAGCTGCATGAAGCGGTGTAAGCCACGAGCTCAAGGTCGGTGGAGTCGGGGCCGTTCTGTTCGACCACGTCCAGAGTGCTGAACCGGTGCCCGTCGAATTGATTGGTCGTCATGTTCGTAAGGTTTCCATTACGCCTAATCAGGAGTCAAATTGCCCGTCAGGATCCCATTACGGATGGTGTCGGCCGACGCGGAAGTGTCAGTGGTTCCGACACCAGAAGCGTCAGTGGCCCGGGCTGCGCATCCTGGACCGGTGAGTGTCGTTGTTCGGTTACGGCGTCGGGACCAATCGAACCGTGGTTGGCGCTGAGATTGATCTTGAACACGGGCAGGCCCCGGCCAACTGGCCGGGGCCTGCGTCGTGAGTACTTCGGTGTCAGGGGTCGGCTGCTCTGGTGTGGCTTCTGGAGTGCGGGTCGGTGATGCGGTTCAGCTCCCGGGTGATGGGTGAGGTGTATCCGGTCAGGGGCACCGGGCTGAGGACGACGTCGGCGCCGGTACGGCCGGCGAGCCGTTCCACCCGGTCTGCGGGCAGGGCCTGGTAGGGGTTGATGCGGGCGGGCACGACCAGGGTGGCGGTCCTGACCGGTCCGGCGCGGGCGATGACGGGCAGTACGGCGGCCAGGATCGCGTCGGCTTCGGCGCGGATGCGGCGGCCGCGGGCCTGGTGGAGCAGGGCGTTGATGCTGAAGCCGGTGCTGCGGACGACGGCCGCGAAGGTCGCCGGGTGCCCGGTGCGGGCGGCGTGGTCGGCGGCCCGGGCGGCCACGGCCTGATCGGCGCGGGAGCGGGTGAACAGGGCCAGCACGGGCCCGTCGCCGCGGAGGGTGAAGGGGTAGTCGTGCACCTCGGCCGGTGACGTGTGGGCGGGCCGGGGGGTGTGGGTCGTGGTCATGGCGATTCCTTTCCGTGCGTGCCGCGGGCTGCGGGCTGGTCCGGTCCGGGGGTTGTCTCGTCACCGCGGCCGTCGGCGGGAGTGGTCCCGGCCGTGGCCGGGACGTCGGCGGTGTCGGCGGGCTGGTTGCGGGTGGCGATCAGGGACCAGGCGATGGAGACGGTGATGGTGGCGGCGATGACACCGAGGGTAAGGGGGATGGGGAGCTTGCCGACGGGGGTCTCGGACAGGATGAGCTTGACGCCGGCGAAGGCGAGGAGGACCGCGAGGCCGTAGTGGAGGTAGGCGAAGCGGCGCAGCAGCCCGGCGAGGCAGAAGTACAGGCTGCGCAGGCCCAGGACAGCGAAGGCGTTAGCGGTCCATACCAGGAAGGTGTTGGTGGTGATCGCGAGGACAGCGGCGACGGAGTCGACGGCGAAGATCAGGTCGGTGGCCTCGACCGCGACCAGGACCACGAACAGCAGCGTCGCGATCTTCTTGCCGTTGCGGCGGATGAAGAACTTGTCGCCGTGGAACTTGGGGTCGGTGGGGATGAGCTTCTTGACCAGGCGGACGACCGGGTTGCGGTCGGGGTGGACCTCTTCGTCCTTGGAGACGGCCATCTTCCAGCCGGTCCAGATCAGGAACGCGCCGAAGACGTAGGCGGTCCAGAAGAACACCTGGAGCAGTTCGGCGCCGACGAAGATGAACACCAGCCGTGCGGCCAGGGCGCCGAGGACGCCCCAGAAGAGGACCTTGTGCTGGTAGGCGTCGGGGACGGCGAAGAAGGAGAAGACCAGCGCGAAGACGAAGACGTTGTCGATCGACAGGGCCTTTTCGATCAGGTAGCCGGCGTAGTAGGTGGAGGACACCTCCCCGCCCTGCCACGCCAGCAGGATCAGGCCGAAGCCGAGATCGATGGCGATCCAGATCGAGCTCCAGATCGCGGCCTCGCGGAAGCCGATGATGTGGTTGTCTCGGTGGGCGATCAGGTCGACGGCGAGCATCACGCAGATGCCGACGGTGACCGCGGCCCACACCCACAACGGGACCGGGAACGACAGGTCATTCATCGCGAAACGTTTCCTCTCCAGAAGCCGGACAGCAGGACGCCAGCGGACGGCGCGGTCATGGCGCCGACGATCGCAGGGGCACCCAGGCGGCGGGGGCGACGGCATGGACGAACGGGCCGCCGCGCAGGGCTGCGGCCTCAATGAGGGCGTGTGCGTCGAGTCCGTGCGGGCCGCGGCGGGCGGCCAGCACATCCGGGGCCCGGTGGCGGGAGGCCAGTGCCAGCAGTTCCTTCGCCGCCGCCAGCCGCGAACTCCTGCCGATGGGCAGGTGGAAGACCTCGGGGATGTAGCCGGTGGCGTGCGGGCCGACCTTGGGCATGACCCGGGCCAGGACCGCCCGCACCGAGGGGGAGGCCGGACCGGCGGAGCAGTGCATGTGCGGGGGCATCACGGCGATCAGCAGCAGCGGCACCCGGCGGGCCAGCGCGATGCGGGCGGCGGCCTCGGCCACCGCGACATCGTCGAGGCGGTCGGTCAGCACCGCCGCCACCGGCTGGACCAGACCCGCCCGCGCGACGCGGGGAGCACGGTCTCGGTGGGGGTGGGAGAACAGTCGGGTCATGGCGCCTACCCGCCTTCCTTAACAGGAGGAATCCCCTCCAGCGTCACCCCCGCACCCAACATGCGTCAACAGTTACGCGAATATTTTTTCGCTAATAAAGGTTCGCACGAGGGGGTGGATATGCGAACCGGACTTCGTATGATGGAGGTCATGAGTAGCTCATCGGCACGCGGCGACCAGTGGACGTTCCTGACCAATCACGCACGGGTGCTGCTGTGGATCGCCCGCGACCCCGAGGTGCGGCTGCGGGACGTCGCCGCCGGCATCGGCATCACCGAGCGGGCGGTGCAGATCATCGTCGCGGACCTGGAAGCGGCCGGGTACCTGACCCGGACCCGGGTGGGCCGCCGCAACCGCTACACCATCGACCCCAGCGTCGCGCTGCGCCACCCGCTGGAGGCCGACCACCCCGTCGGCGACCTCCTGGGCGCCTTTCTCCACCGCGAAGACATTCCGGAGAGCACAGACGCCGAGCCGGAGGCGGCCATACGGCCGTAACCGAGGAACCACTGCCGCCCGGGGTGCGCGAGATCATCGCCGGGGTGGTCGACGCGGTGAGCTGCGGGGACGATGCCCTGATCGACCGGCTGGTGGAGCAGCTGGTCCGCATCGGCAGCCCCGAGATGCTCTACGAGCTGCGCAAGCAACTCACCAAAGGCTCGGGATCGCCATAGAGGGCGGCGTGCAGGGCCGCGGCCAGTTCACGGGCACGGCCCTCGCCGTCCACGTCGTGCAGCACGAAGTACACCGGGCCGGCCGAGGAGTCGGGGCGGACCTGCCGGGTGCCGATCAGGTGGATGACGGCCTCGCACACCGCCTCGTATGCCTTGGTGTCGATGGTGTGGTGGGGCGCGGTGAGCACGTCAGCCTTCACCGCCCACCGGGACCCCTGGCTCTCCACGGCGACGAACACCGCCCGCTGCTGCTGGGCCTGCCGGTACGCGGCGGTGAAGGCGTCCTGACCGGTGGCGTCCGGAACCAGGTCGGCGGGACAGGGGATCGGCAGCGGCTGCATGAGCAGCATCCTCCCAGGCAGGAGGCGCCGGCGTGTTAACGCGGACCGCGTCCTTGGGCGCTGGCCGGGCGTTGGGCTCCTCGACGCGTGCGCTGGTCTGGACGCCCCACGTCGGGCCGGTGCAGTCCGCGGCCCTTCGATTCCGCGCTCTGGCGTCGGGGCCGCGTCAGCTTCCCTACGAGATGCGAAGGCCCTGACCTGTCCCGAGCGGTCAGGGCCTTCATGCCGTCGGACGCCTCCTGGTGCGCGACCCCGGCCCGGGCGGCAGACTGATGGGGCTGCCGAACCGGGGCCCAACCACAGTGTCGGTCCGGCAGCCCTCAAGGACGGCGCCGTGCCGCGCCGGCGGGCTCCTGGGGGTGCGGTGCGGGGGATGGTGGGCTGCCCGCACCGCGCAGGTCAGCGCCCGGGCTAACTGATCGTTTCAGAATGAGATGAGCCGTGGGTCTTGTGCTCGGTGATCTTGGTCGGCAGGGTGTCCGGGTGCGTGCTGATCTTGTCCCGGATGACCTG
>JNWL01000080.1 GCA_000716465.1 Streptomyces bikiniensis | reverse complement strand
CTGGACTGGGAGTACCCCAACGCCTGCGGCCTGACCTGCGACACCAGCGGCCCGGCCTCCTTCAAGAACATGATGCAGGCCATGCGCGCCAAGTTCGGCCCGAACAACCTGCTCACCGCGGCCATCACCGCCGACGGCTCCAACGGCGGCAAGCTCGACGCGGCCGACTACGGCGGCGCCGCCCAGTACATCAACTGGTACGACGTGATGACCTACGACTACTTCGGCACCTGGGCCGCGCAGGGCCCGACCGCCCCGCACTCCCCGCTCACCTCGTACCCCGGCATTCCCGCCCAGGGCTTCAACTCGGCGGACGCGATCGCCAAGCTGAAGGCCAAGGGCGTGCCCGCCTCCAAGCTGCTGCTCGGCATCGGCTTCTACGGACGCGGCTGGACCGGCGTCACCCAGTCCGCCCCCGGCGGCACGGCCACCGGCCCGGCGGCCGGCGTCGAGCCGGGCAACCAGTACTACAAGGTCCTCAAGACCACCTGCCCTGCCACCGGTACGATCGCCGGCACGGCGTACGCCCACTGCGGCACCGACTGGTGGAGCTACGACACCCCGGCCACGGTCACGTCCAAGATGGGCTGGGCCAAGAGCCAGGGCCTGGGCGGCGCCTTCTTCTGGGAGTTCAACGGCGACACCGTCGACGGCGAACTGGTCGGCGCGATCAGCAACGGCCTGAAGTAGGACCCGGCGGCCACGGCCTGAAGTAGGACCCGGCGGCCGTCCTCGCGCCGCACCGTCACACCGGTCCCGCCCGCCCCGAGAAGGGGCGGGCGGGACGTTTTCCGTCCCGGAGCTCCGTCGAGCCGCGGTGCGCCTCCGGTCAGGGGGCGCGGCGTTCGCCGTCCCGGTCGCGGCCACGGAGCCGGACGGTCACGTAGGCCACGAGGGCGAGCACGCCCAGGACCAGGACGGCCTTGGAGACGAGGCCGACGTACTTCCCCACCGCGTCCCACTGGTCCCCCAGCCAGTAACCCGCCAGGATCAGGGCGGCGTTCCAGATCAGGCTGCCGAGCGCGGTCAGCGCGACGAAGCGGGGCAGCGGCATGCGCTCCACCCCGGCCGGAGCGGAGACGAGGCTGCGGACGACGGGCACCATGCGGCCGAGGAAGACCGCCTTGGTGCCGTGCCGGGAGAACCACTTCTCCGCGCGCTCCAGGTCGGAGGTCTTCACCAGCGGCAGCCTCGCCCAGAGGGCGTGCAGGCGCTCCCGCCCGAGCAGCATCCCGATCCAGTAGAGGACCAGGGCGCCCACGACCGAGCCGAGCGTGGTCCAGAACACCGCCGAGAACAGCGTGAGCACGCCCTGACCGGCAGCGAACCCGGTCAGGGGCAGGATCACCTCGCTCGGCAGGGGCGGGAAGAGGTTCTCCAGCGCCACGGCCAGGCCCGCCCCGGGACCGCCCAGGGTCTCGACGAGGCCGTTCGCCCAGCCCGCGAGGCCGTCCGAGGGCTGCCGTGCCGCCGAGTACGTGAGGTGCATGGTGGTCTCTCCAAGCCGCCGGGCCGATCGGGCGCCCCGGGGCCGCGCTCCTGACACCGCTGTGGCAGGTCTCGCACGGGCCGGTGAAGGCCCGCAGCCCGGGAGTGCCTTCCCTGCTACCCGCTCCGCCGCGATCCGCACGTGCGGATCCGGAATCGGCGGTGGCGGTCTCCCGGCGGGCGGTGGAGGCGGACGGCCGGCGCGGGCGGGTGACGGCGCACCGTCACCCGCCCGCGCACGGCACCGCCCGGATCAGCGCACCGCCCGTGCACGGCACCGCCCGGATCAGCGCACCGCCCGGTCGAGTGCGGCGAGCACCGGTGCGACGCCGTCCTCCCCGGCCAGACGCCCGGCCACCGCCCGGGCGTGATCCCGGTAGGAGCCGTCCGCCGTTGCCCGGCGCACGGCAGCGGCCAGCGCACCGGAGGTGAGGCGGCGCAACGGCACCGCCGGGGGAGCGGTGCCCAGCGCGGTCAGCCGGGACGCCCAGAAGGCCGCGTCGAACTGGACCGGCACCGGAACGGAGGGCACTCCGGCCCGCAGGACGGCACCGGTCGTGCCGGCCCCCGCGTGGTGGACGACGGCGGCCGTCCGCGGGAACAGCAGTGCGTGCGGCACCTCGCCGACGGTCAGCACGTCGTCGCCCGCGCCTTCGAGCCCCGCCCATCCCCGCTGGACGACACCGCGCACGCCCGCCTCGCGCAGTGCGGCGACGACCGCGCGGCTCACCCGTTCCGGATCGGGGACGGTGGCGCTGCCCAGACCCACGAAGACGGGCGCCGGTCCGGCGGCGAGGAAGTCCTCCAGCTCCGGAGCGAGCCGTCCGGTCCCGTGCGGCCACCAGTACCCGGCCACCTCCAGGCGCGCGGGCCAGTCCCGGGGGCGGGGGACGACGAGTTCGCTGTAACCGTGCAGCACGGGCGGCGCCGCGCGGCTCCCGGACCGGCCCGCCGGCGCGAGTCCGTGCCGGCGCAGCGACCGGACGGAGCCCGCGAGCATCAACTCCAGCGCGGTCGTGACGGCGAGTCCGCTCCACCTGTTCCCGACCGCGCCCAGCGACCGCGTTCCCAGCACCGGAGCGGAGAACTCCCGCGTGGGGTGAAGGGGTTGGAGGGGCAGCCCCACGGCGGGCAGCGACAGCCTCCCGGCGATCGCGTACCCGAGCGGCCCCAGTGCCCCGCCGACCAGCAGGACGTCGCCTTCCCGCGCCGACTCCACCAGGGCGGCCGTCAGTTCGTCGGCCGCCCGGCGGGCCATGGACACCAGCCGTACGAGCTTGCCCGCGCCGGTCCTCGCGTCGTGGAGCCGTCGGCCCCGCTCGGAGCGCAGTTCGGCCCGGGGGTCCACCGGCAGCGGACGGAACCGCACTCCGGAACCGGCCACCAGCGGTTCGAACATCGCGTGCGTGGCCAGCGTCACCTCGTGGCCCGCCCGCACGAGGCCGGCACCCAGACCCGTGTACGGCGCGACGTCGCCCCGCGACCCCGCCGTCATCATCACGATGCGCACGACGCCAGTGTGGCCCACCCGGCGGGGGGCGCGGCAGAGGGCGCCCGGCGCGCCCGCCGGAGGACTTCCGGTCCGATCGGCGCGGGTTTTCGTCCGGACGGGCATGTTCCGGCGGATGCGGGGCATACGGGCACCACTTGTTGGACCGTGAAAGGCCGGCCCGTGTCGATTCCCGATTCCCGCACCCTCCGTTCCCTGCTCACCCGTTACGCGGACCTGCGCATCGCCGAGGCGCGTGGCGAGAGAAGGGACGGGCAACTCCTGGAAGACGTCTCCCGCACCCTGTGCGCGGCCACTGGGACGACCTGCGTCGAGGACGCCCTGGCGGCCGCCGACGCCCTGCTGGCCGCCTCTCGTGCGCGCGGCGCCCGCCCGGCGCCGAAGCTGGCCGCCTGAGGGCGGTCCGCCCCGCCCCCTCCTGGTTCCGCCCCGCCCCCCTCCCGCGTTCCGCCGGCCCCCGGCATGCTCTCCGGGGCCGGCGGTGTCCGGCGCTCCCGCGCGTCGGGCGGCCGTCCTCAGCGGTGGCCGGCCTCGTGCTCGGCCATCCGCTGGAACTCGCCCAGGTCGTAGTTGGCCAGGGTCGCGTCGAGGTTCGTCAGGGCACCCAAGTGCTCGACGAAACCCTTCGGTTCGTACTCGACCTGGAGCGTCACCCGGCTCTCCGTGTCGCTGAGCCGGTGGAAGGTGACCACCCCCGCGTGGTGGACCCCCTCCGTCGTCCGCCAGGCGATCCGCTCCTCCGGTACCACTTCGGTCAGTTCGGCCACGAAGGCCTTGTCGACGCCCGGCAGGGAGAGCTGCCACGCGAACGTCCGGGCGTCGATGCGGTCGACGCGCCCGACGTGGCTGAGAAAGGTGGGCCAGCGCTCGACGTCGGCCCAGAGGGACCAGCTCACGGCCACCGGTGCCTTGATGTCGAGTGCTTCCAGCAATGAGGACGCCACGGACGTCTCCTCCTCCTGTGCGAAACGGCGGGTCCCTCCGTCCGTACCCCCGAAGACGTGTTTCACCGTCCGCGCTCCCGGCTCCGCCGGGTCGTCGCCCCGATGACGGGTGTCGAGCTTCGGTGACGACCGTGCGCTTGCGTCTATACGGGTGCGGCGTTCTAATAGAAGGGAAATTCCACCCAAAAAGTCCCGCTTTGCCGGGTTAAGTTTGTGGAAAGGGATGGTGGCATGGCTTCCACCGAGCGAATCGTCCACGACACCACGTGGAACGACATCGACATCGAAGAGGCCCTGAACCCGTGCGAGCCGGGCGGCACGGCCCGTGACACCAGGGAATGCGCGGCGCTGGCGCTCGCCGGCGGCCAGTACGGCCTCCTGCTGTCGCCGCCGACGCCCCGCCCCAAGAAGGGCTGATGGAGCGGTCAGAGGCGGCTGCCCGTGTGGCGGAAGCGGTCCATGACCTCGCCTCGGACGTGGTCTCCGCCCTCAAGGGCGGGGACCACTCCTCTGCCCGGAACGGGACGGCCGGCACGGAGGACGACGGCCCGTGGCTCGCGGCCGTGCGCATGCTCGGACCGGACCTCCTGCTCCCCGCCCTCGTGCACGGCAGGCCGCCGCACCCGCAGGACGTCGCCGCGTGCCGACGCGCCGCCGACACCTTCCCGCCCCGGGCCGGCTCCTCCCCGGTGACCGTCTGGAGCCACTGGGCCCTGACGCGGATGTCGGACCACCTCGACGCCCGGCCCGTCGTCTTCGAGGCGCCCGCCGAATTCCCGGCCGGGCACGGGCCCGACCACGACGCCGGCCCCGACCACGGCGCCGGGGCCGACGGGGCACGAGACGCGTGGCCGGCCGCCGTCCCCTGGCAGCAGTTCACCCACCAGCTCGCGCTCCTCGCCCCGCTCGCCGTCCCCGGCGACACGGCGACGGCAGCCGCCTGCGGGCACGCGGTGCTCGCGGAGTCCGCCGTTGCGCGAGCCGCCCGGCAGCGGCCCGTCGACCTCGCGCGCGGCTTCGTCCGGGCGGTGCGCCGACGGGACTGGCTCCAGGCCGCCGCCGCGGGCCGCTGGCTCGCGGTGGTCGACGACGTGCCGAAGACCCTGGGCCTGGACTCCGGCCTGGACTTCGTCCTCCTTATGGGCGGTTCCGACCCCCGGGTGGACCTGCACGTGCACGCCGCGCAGCACTTCCGCGCGATCCGGTCGGCAGGCGCCGGGCGGGAGGACGCCACGGGGGTGCGCGCATGACGGCGGCGGTGCCGGACCGGGAACTCGGCGCGCAGACGGCCGGACCGGCCGGCGAAGGCCCCCGGCCGCCCGCCGGTGACACGGCGCGGCCCCTCACCGGCGTCGCCCCGCCTCCTACCGGCGGCGCCTCGCCCCTCACCGGCGGCGCCCCGCGCCCCTCCGCGGCCCCGCAGGCCGTGGAGGTGGCGCGCACCGCCCTGGACTGGGTGTACGACCACCTCCCGTGCTTCGCGCTGCCCGAGGACGTGCTGGCCCCCGACGTGCTCGTCGACCGCACCTGGAAACCGCTCGGCGAACTGGCCCAGCTCGGTGACGGCATCCGCCGCCACACCACCTCCGGCCCGGCCCGCCGACGCGCCGCCGAACTCCTGGAGTTCGCCTGGGGGCAGACGCGCCGGGGCTCCCTGCTCCTCGAACAGCTCCGCGCGGAACCGATGTCCACCTACCCGCTGGAGATCTACGCCGCCTTCCGGTCGGCGGGCTTCCGGCACCCCGCCTTCGAGGAACTGGCCCGCACGCTGGCCCGCACCCGGAGCTGGGCGCACACGGAACAGGACCCGACCCGCCGCCTGGGCATCCTCAACGCCGAACACCGCACCGGCCTGCCCCTGCACGCCCCGCCGCTCACCGCCCTGCACCGCACCTGGCTGGGCAGCCTGCCCGAGCCGTGGATGTTCGAACGCTCCGCCGGCTACGCCCTCACCCACGTCGTCTTCCACCTCACCGACTGGGGCAACGCGCCGCACCGCATGCCGCCCCGGCTGGCGCGCTACCTCCACCACTGGCTGCCCGCCTGGCTGGACTCGTGCCTGGAGGAGGAGCTCTGGGACCTCGCCGGAGAACTGCTGGCCGTGGCCGCCAGCCTCCCCACCCCCGTCCCGGCGCGGACCGTGGAACCCGCCTGGGCCCGGCTCGCCGCCGCGCAGGACACGGCGGGCGGACTGTGCGAGGTTGGCCCGAGCCGCCGCGACGACACCGCCGAGCCCGGCTTCGTCCACTGCTACCACTCGACACTGGTGGCCGCCTACGCGGCGACCCTCACCGCCGCCCGTCTGTACGGGGTTCCTCCCGTGCCCCTCACCGCCACGGTCCTCCCGGGCCCCGAGACCGCGCCGCCGGGTGATGCCCCATGACCCTCCACCAGCCGCCCGCGCCCTCCGGCCCCTCCGCGCAGGACGGACCGGACGCCGTGGACACCGCGCTCTTCCACCGCGTCGGCCTGCGGGCCATGGAGTGGCTGTACGAGCACCGGGAGGGATTCCGCCTGGAGCCGGACGCCGACCCCGAGACGGGTTTCCTCGACCGCTTCAAACCCGTCGGGGAAGTCGCCATGATCTGCAAGGTCCTCTTCCGCGAGGGCGTCGCCGGCTCCCACCAGGTCGACCTGGCCCGCCGGCTCCTGGACCACCTGTGGCGCGACGTCCTCGACGGCGGCCGGATGCTGGAGGAGGGCCAGCGCCGCGAGCCGATCTCCCCCGTCCCCTTCGACGTCTACCTGCCGTTCTGGGAGATGGGCCACCGCCGGCCGTACGTCGACCGCGCGGTCCGGCTCAACCAGCGCCTCGACAGCTGGGCGGCGATGGAGATGAGGCCGGTGCGGCGCCTGGGCCTGAGCGCCTTCGAACAGCGCTTCGGGCTGACCCCGTGCATCCCGGTGGAGGAGGCCGCGGCACGCACCTGGCTGGCCCGCGCGCCGGAGCCGTGGACGGTCGAAGGGTACGCCGCCTACGACGTCACCCACACCGTCTTCCACCTCACGGACTGGGGCGCGCACCCCGCCGGCCTGCCGCCCGCCACCGCCGACTACCTCGCCACCTGGCTCCCCGTGTGGCTGGACGACTGGCTGGACCTGCAACGCTGGGACCTGCTCGGCGAACTCCTCGTCGTCGACGCCTGCCTGGAGCACCCCACGCTGGACGCCCGCGCCTGGCGGGCCTTCGCCGCCGCGCAGCAGCCCGACGGCGCCATGCCGGCCGTACGGGACATGCCGGAGGAGGACGACGAGGACGTGCTGTTCGACCTGGTGTACCACCCCACCGTCGTCGCCGCCTTCGCCGCCACCCTGGCCACCTCCCGCGCCTTCTCCCGCCTCGCGGGCGCGCCGCCCTCCCCGGGAGCGGCCACATGAAGCCGTACACGGACGAACCGGGCCCCGCGGACGGCGGGGGCGAGACGCCGGTACGGGCCGCCGGCCCGCCCGGAGCGGGCGCGACCGAGCCCCTGGCCGACCGGCTGGCCGCCGCCGTCGCGTCCGTCGACGCCCCCGACGTCGTCTTCGCCGCCTCCGTACGGGGCCGCAGGACGCTGCGCGGCGGCGGCACGGCCGACGCGCCGGCCGCCGACCGCCGGGAACTGCGCTACGAGATCGGCTCGGCGTCCAAGACCTTCGCCGGCCTGCTCCTGGCCCGCCTCGCCGCCTCCGGACAGGCCCCCCTCGGGCACCCGGTGGACGCCGCCCTGTTCCCGGACCGGCCGCCCGGCCGCGCTCCCGTCACCCTCCACCACCTGATCACGCACACCTCCGGGCTGCCCGGACTGCCCCGCGACCTCTACCTGCGGGCACTGCCGCGCCGGAACACCAACCCCTACGCCGGATACGACGCCCGGCGCGTCGTCGAGGCGTTCGCCCGCGCCCGCCCCCGCCGCCCCGGCACCCGCTGGCGCTACTCGAACTTCGGCGTGGCCGTCCTGGGCCACGCCCTCGCGGCCCGCACCGCGACGCCCTGGGACGACCTCCTGCGCGAGCACGTCCTGGACCCGCTCGGCCTGTCCGGCACCGCCCTGCGGCCCGGCGCCGGGGGCGGGCGGGACGCGACCGGCCACGCCAAGGACGGCACCACGCCCCTGCCGCCCCTGGACATCGCGGGGTTCGCCGCGGCGGGAGCCGTGCGCGCCACCCCGCACGACCTGCTCACCTTCCTGGAGGCCCATCTGGAGCCGGACGGCCCCCTGGCCGGCGCCCTGCGAGATGTGCGCCGACCGGTGCTGAGCCACGGCCGAGGGGAACGCCGCCAGACGCACACGCTGACCTGGTTCCAGCAGCCGACCCCGCACGGACCGGCCTACTTCCACTGCGGGGCCACCCCGGGGCAGCAGGCGTTCCTCGGTTTCTGCCCGGCCACGGGCCTTGCCCTGGCCGCGGTCTCCACCCGCCGGTACCGCCCCGCCGACCCCTTCTCCGCCGAAGCCCTCACCCTCCTGTACGAGGGCCCGTAGCCACCGCCACCGCGCCGAGGCGTCACGAACCGGCCGTACTGAATGGCCGTTCGGTAAAGCGCGCGCGTCTTCGAGCAGGTCGGCGGCCGGTGGGGGAGGGGAGCGGCGCGGTACGGGGCCGTACCGAGGGCCCCTCGCACCGCTCCTGAGCAGCCTCGACGCGCCGAGGACACCGATAAGCACACCCTCGTGTCCGAATAACGGTCGTGAAGGTGCGGTAGCCCAGCGTGTCAGACACACTCCGAAGCGCAAGGTGGGCGGGAATCGCAGGAGAAAAGCCGCCCACTCCCATCGATTCGAAAGAGAATCTTCTCGTGCTTCGTCGTTCTGCCGCAGTTTCCGCAGCCGCCCTTCTCTGCCTCACCGGCGCCGTCGGCACCGCGGAAGCCGGATCCACCAGCCTGTACGCCCCTTCCGCCGTCGTCCTCTCGATCGGCAAGGGCGACGCCTCCGGCCCGGTCACCGTCCTGCGCGCCACCACGCTCAGCTGTGCGCCCGTCCCCGGCGGCACGCACCCCGCTCCGGAAGCCGCCTGCGCCGAACTCAAGGCCGGGTTCGCGGGTGGCGGGTTCGGCGGGCTCCTCGCCTCCCCGGACCCCGACCGGGCCTGCCCGCAGCACTTCGACCCCGTCACCGTCACCCTGGACGGCGTCTGGGAGGGCGCCCGCACCTCCTGGCAGCACACCTTCTCCAACGCCTGCGTCATGGGCACCACCCTGAACGGCGGGGAGGCCTTCGCGTTCTGAGCGGCGGCCCCCGACGCGGGGCGGTGACGGCGGGGGCGGGGTGGGGGATCTCGGCCGGACGGAGCAGCGGAAAGGCGGGGGACGGCGGGGCGTCCGATGCTGAGGCGAACCCTCGTCCGCCGGATCCCCTCCACCGGACCATCCGCCGGATCCCCTGTCGGGCCTCGCCCGCCCGCCACCGCACCCAGAAGGAGCCCCCGTGTCGGCACGCCCCGGAGTCCGCTTCCGCCCGCGCGCACGTCTGCGCCTGTCCGCCGCCGCCCTCGCGGGCGCCCTCTCCGGCGCCCTCGTGCTGGGGGGCGTCGGCGGGCCCGCGCAGGCGACCGGAGCGCCCTCGTCACCGCCCCTCTCCCCGTCCTCTCCGCCGTCCCCGTCCCCCGTCCCGGACAAGGCCCTGCAGAAGAGGCTGGACGACCTCGTCCGGACGGCCGGCGGACCGCCCGGCGCGATCGCCCTGATGCAGGTGGGCGACCGGACGACGGTCCACCGGGCGGGCGTGGCCGACACCGGGACCGGCAGACCGCCCCGGGCGGACGCGTACATGCGCCTCGCGAGCGTCTCCAAGGCGTACAGCGGGGCGGTCGCCCTGCGCCTGGTCGACCGGCACCGCCTCGGCCTGGACGACACGATCGGCCACCGCCTCCCCGCCCTGCCGAAGGCCTGGCACAAGGTGACCCTCCGACAGCTCCTCAGCCACACCAGCGGACTGCCCGACTTCTCGACCGCCCCCTCGTTCCTGGAGATCCTGCTCGCGGACCCGCGCCACCGCTTCGACTCGCGCGCACTGCTCGACTTCGTCGCCGACCGGAATCTGCTCTTCCCGCCGGGATCGCGGTACGCGTACTCGAACTCCGACAACATCGCCGTCGCCCTGATGGCGGAGGCGGTGACCGGCCGGCCGTACGAGCGCCTGCTCGAACAGCTCGTGTACCGGCCGCTCGACCTGCGGCGGACCGTCCTCCCGCAGGGCTACCGGATGCCGAGGCCCTACCTGCACGGCTACGACGTCACGCCGCCCGCCCCGCCCGAGGACATCAGCGAGGCCCTCAGCGCCTCCGGGGTATGGGCCTCCGGCGGCATCGTGGCCACGCCCGAGGACCTGAACGCCTTCGTCCGGGCCTGGGCGGGCGGCCGCGGCTACCTCTCCGAGGAGGTCAGGAAGCAGCAGCGCCGCTTCATCCCCGGCGCCGCCTCGGAGCCCGCCGGACCCGGGACCAACGCGGGCGGACTGGCGATCTTCCGGTACGAGACCCGGTGCGGCACGGTCTACGGCCACACCGGCAACTTCCCCGGCTACACCCAGCTGGCCGCCGCCACGGCGGACGGGAAGCGCTCCCTGACGTTCTCGATCAACACCCAGACCAGCAAGACCCTCAAGCCGGAACTGCTGGCCGAGGTCCGCGCCGTCCAGGAGGACTTCGTCTGCGCCCTGCTGCGCCGCTGAGACCCGGCCCCGCCCGGACTCCGGGCCCCGGGCGTACGCAACAAACGACTGGAGGCGAGACGGCGCGTCTTGTTACGGTGAGGGCATGGCTTTCCTCTTCTTCGTCTGAGTCCGGGCACGGCCGACGCCGCCGTCTCCACCGCCCGTAGACCCTTCGTACGCCCGGGGAAAGCCCATGCTCGACCGCGCCCGCACCGTCCTGCCCACCTCCACCCCCGCCGCACCCGCCGCGGCGCAGCTGTCCCTCCGGAACGTCACCAAGTCCTACGGCGCCCGGACCGTCCTCGACCAGGTGTCCCTCACCGTCCGACCGGGCGAGAGGGCCGCCGTCGTCGGCGAGAACGGCTCCGGCAAGTCCACCCTGCTGCGACTGCTCGCCGCCGCCGAGACGCCGGACTCCGGGGAGGTCACCGCCGTCTTCCCCGGCGGCGTCGGCCACCTCGCCCAGACCCTCGACCTCGACGCGTCCCGCACCGTGCAGGACGCCGTCGACCACGCCCTGGCCGAACTGCGCGCCATGGAGCGGAGGCTCCGCGCGGCGGAGGAGACCCTCGCCGACGCGTCGGACGAGCAGCTCGCCGCCTACGGCGAACTGTTGATCGCCTACGAGGAACGCGGCGGGTACGAGGCCGACGCCCGGGTGGACGCCGCGACGCACGCCCTCGGCATCGGCCGGATCGCCCGCGACCGCCCGCTCGGCTCCCTCTCCGGCGGCGAACAGGCGCGCCTCGCGCTCGCCTGCGTCCTGGCCGCGGCCCCCGAACTGCTCCTCCTGGACGAGCCGACCAACCACCTCGACGCCGCGTCCGCGCACTGGCTGGCGGAACGGCTGCGCGCCCACCGCGGCACCGTCGTCGCGGTCACCCACGACCGCGGCTTCCTGGAACGCGTCGCCACCACGATCCTGGAGGTCGACCGCGACGAGCGCACCGTCCGCCGGTACGGCGACGGCTGGGCCGGCTACCGCGCCGCCAAGGCCGCCGCCCGGCGCGGCGCGGAGCAGCGGTACGCGGAGTGGACCGAGGAGGTGGCCCGTACGGAGGAACTGCTCGACGCCGCGACGAGGCGGCTCTCCACCACCGGCCGCGACCCGAAACAGGGCTTCGGGAAGCACCGCCGCTCCAGCGAGGCCAAGCTCGGCGGCCAGGTGCGCTCGGTCCGGGAGCACCTGGCCCGGCTGCGGCGCCACCCCGTGCCGAAACCGCCGGCCCCGCTGCGCTTCGCGACGTCCCTGTCGGTGGCGGAGGACGGCCCGGCGCAGGGTCCCCTCGCCGCACTCGACGGCGTACGGGTCGGGGAGCGGCTGCGCCTGGACGGACTCCTGACGGTCGCGCCCGGACAGCGGCTCCTGGTCACGGGCGAGAACGGCGCGGGCAAGACGACGCTGCTGCGCGTCCTGGCGGGCGACCTGGAGCCGGACGCGGGCACGGTGCGCCGTCCCGCCCGGATCGGCCACCTCGCACAGGAGCTGCCCGTACGCTCCACCCGGCTCCCGTTGCTCGCCGCGTTCGCCGCCGGACGGCCCGGACCGCCGGACGAGCACGCCGAACCGCTCCTGTCCCTGGGGCTGTTCCGCGAGGAGGACCTGCACGTTCCGGTCGCCGACCTGTCCGCGGGGCAGCGGCGCCGGTTGCAGATCGCGACCCTGGTGACCCGGCCCGCCGACCTCCTCGTCCTCGACGAGCCGACCAACCACATCGCCCTCGACCTGGTCGAGGACCTCCAGGCCGCGCTCGCGGCCTACCCGGGGGCGGTGGTCGCGGTCTCGCACGACCGGGACTTCCGCGCCCGCTTCGAAGGGGAGCGGCTGGAGCTGCGCGCGGGCCGCAGGGTCTGACCCCGCCGACCCCGGCCTTCCCCCGGAGGCGCAGGAATTGCAGCGGCATGCCGACGGGGTGAGGCTGGGAACCCGCGCTTGAAGTGGAGCAGCCAGCTATGAGCAATCTCGTCGTGGTCGGGGTGGACGGCTCGGACATGAGCCTCACCGCCGTGGCGGCCGCCGCCACGGCGGCGGCGCGGCGCGGCGCGAGACTGCGCGTGGTCCACGTCGAGGTGCCGATCAAACCCAGGTACGTGGTGCCGGACCCGGCCTCCGCCACCCTGGTCCAGGAGGCGGCGGTCCACGCCCTCGGCGTCGAGCCCGAGCTCGTGGTGACCAAGGCCGTGGTGACCGGCGACGTGGTGCACGTGCTGGAGGCCGAGTCGCGGGCCGCGGACCTGATCGTCGTCGGCTCCAGGGGAATGGGGGGCATCACGGGCCTGTTGCTGGGTTCCACCCCCATTTCCCTGGCCGCCCGCAGCCACTGCCCCGTGATGACCGTCCGCGAAGAGCACGGGGAATCCGCCGGCGCGGAACCCGTCGTCCTGGGCGTCGACGGCTCCCCGGACGCCGAAGAGGCCGTCGACGTCGCGTTCGCCGAGGCCGCGCGGCGCCGGGCCGGGCTCGTGGCGGTGCACGCGTGGCAGCCCGACAAGGCCCCGCCCGGCACGACCCCCGAGTCCGAGGAGCAGGCGCTGGCCCGGGCGGTCACCGGCCGCGCGGACACCCACCCGGACGTCACCGTCCGACGCGACCTGGTGGAAGGCAAGGCCCACGAGGCCCTGATCGAGGCGAGCAGGACGGCCCAACTGCTGGTCGTCGGCGCCCGCGGCCGCAGCGGCATCGCCGGACTGCTCCTGGGCTCGGTCAGCCAGGCCGTGATGACGTACGCGCACTGCCCCGTCGTCACCGTCCGCAGGACGGCGTGAAGGACCCGATCACCTCCGGCCCGCCGGAACCACGGCCGGAGGAACCACGGCCGCCGGAACCACGGCCGGGGGAACGGCGGGCCGCGGATCGGATGCCCGGATGATTCCTCCACCCCGGTGAAAGGCCGCGCCCGAAGCCTCCTCCGGGGCGCACGCCCCGTGACCTGACCCGTCCATGATCGTTACCCGCTGTGTCGCCCCCTCCCGGCGGCGGCGCCTCCGCCCCCCCCGGACGGGCCGGGGCGCACGGAAACAGGTCGTAGCGGGGAAAGGACGGTTCGGTGGGCAGCTGGATCAGCGTCGGTCTGGGAGCCGCGGCGGCCCTGTGCCCCCTGCCCCAGCACGGCGGCACCGCGGTCGTCATGGACCACACTCCGACCGGTGACCGCCTGGTGGTGTGCGCCCCGGACGTGTGGATCGACATGGGCCACGACCGTTCGGAACCCCGACCGGACGCGCCCCGGCCCGCGACCGCGCCCCCGCCGGCGTGCCGCCCCCCGGCACCGGCACCGTCCGCGCCTCCGCCCGCACCGCGGCCGTCCGTCCCGGCCCCGCCCGCCTCGCAGCCCCCGGCGCCGCCTTCGTCCGTGCCGGCGTACGAGCCGACCGTGACGTCCCCGCCCCGGCCCGCCCCGCCGGCCGCCCGTCACGCGGAGCCCGGAGCCACCGCGCCGAAGACCGCCGGGCCCTTCGCGGAATCCGCGCCGGCCGCCCCGACGCCCGGCCCCGACCCCGCCCCACTCCCGACCGCCGCCCCGGCCCCGCC
>JNWL01000079.1 GCA_000716465.1 Streptomyces bikiniensis | reverse complement strand
CGGCATACGAGATTCGCCTTAGTCTCGTGGGCTCGGAGATGTGTATAAGAGACAGGCTGCGGGGTGCGTCGGCGTCGGCGTCGTCATGGGCCGATCACATCAAGGGGCGCCGGGGCGCGTCAGGCGTCGCCGTACTCAGCCGGGCGGGGCCCGTACTCAGGTGGACGTGCGCTCGGGCGCGTACCTCGGGCGGGGGTCTCGCACCCCCGCCTCCGGCGGGCCGTAGTCGCCGAGCAGGACGACTCCGGCCGCGGCGCCGCCGAAGGCGCGTATCGCGCGGAGGGCGAGGCCCACGCGGTGGAGGCGGGGGGCGGTGGTCACGAGGGTGAAGGTCGTCGCGGACATGTTTCCATCATGGAATCCGGACATTGCGAACACATCGGTCTGAGGTCCCGTCCGGGACGGGCCGGGGGTCCGACGTGAGAGCGACCTCGTCCCCTACGGGATGGAGACGGGCGGAATCCATTCGCCGCCTCCCGCCCCCAGGGTCTACACTCGCCAGCTTCCCCGCCTCCCCCGTGGAGAGCCGCCGCCCGGTCGGAAACCGGCGGCCACTTCGCCGTGTCCGCGCATCCGCCCCGGAGGCTCCGTCGTGTCCGTGTCCGTACCCGAAGTCGACCAGCCGTCGTCCGCCGACGATCCGCTCGCGCGCGAGCGCGCCCATCTGGCCGCCTCCCGCGCCGCCCTGCGCGCGATGCGCGAGGACGTGCAGGCGCTCGACATCAAGGACGTCACCGCGAACTGGGTGAACGCGGTCGTCCTGGAGCGGCAGATCGAGGACCGGATCAAGGCGCTGGCCGACCTGGCCGGGACACCGCTCTTCTTCGGGCGGCTCGACTACCTGCACACCGCGCAGGAGGGGCAGCGGTTCTACATCGGGCGGCGGCACGTGCACGACGCCGACGGCGATCCGATGGTGATCGACTGGCGCGCCCCGGTGTCGCAGCCGTTCTACCGGGCCTCGCGCAAGGACACGCAGGACGTGGGGCTGCGGCGCCGCTTCGGCTACACGGGCGGCGAGCTCACGGCGTACGAGGACGAGCACCTGTCCGACCCGGAGGAGCTGGAGCGCACGAGCCGGCTGCTCCAGGCGGAGATCGAGCGGCCGCGCGTGGGTCCCATGCGGGACATCGTGGCGACGATCCAGCCCGAGCAGGACGAGATCGTCCGGTCCGACCTGTCGGGGTCGGTGTGCGTGCAGGGAGGGCCCGGGACCGGCAAGACGGCCGTGGGCCTGCACCGCGTCGCGTACCTCCTCTACGCGCACCGGGAGCGGCTGGCCCGCACCGGGACCCTGGTCGTCGGGCCGAACCGCTCCTTCCTCCAGTACATCGAGCAGGTCCTTCCCGCGCTCGGAGAGTTGGAGGTCAAGCAGGCGACGGTGGACGATCTCGTGGCGCACGTCGAGGTGCGCGGGACGGACGCGGCGGCGACGGCGGTCGTGAAGGGCGACGCCCGGATGGCGGAGGTGCTGCGGCGGGCGGTCCGCTCGCACGTGAGGCTGCCGGAGGAGTCCCTGATGGTGGTGCGCGGCTCGCGCCGCTGGCGGGTCCCGGCGTACGAGATCGAGGAGATCGTGCGGGAGCTGCTGGACCGGGACATCCGGTACGGGGCGGCCCGCGAGGCGCTTCCGCAGCGGATCGCGCACGCCGTGCTCGTACGGATGGAGCAGGCGGGCGAGGCGCCGGACGACCGGGTGCAGAACGCGGTGGCGCGCAACGCGGCGGTGAAGGCGGTCGTGAAGGAGTGCTGGCCGCCGGTGGACCCGGCGAAGCTGGTGCTGCGGCTGCTGAGCGACGCGGAGTTCCTGGCGGAGCACGCCGAGGGGGTGCTGACGGAGGACGAGCAGAAGCTGCTGCTGTGGGAGAAGCCGGGCCGGAGCGTGAGGACGGCGAAGTGGTCGGCGGCGGACGCGGTGCTCGTGGACGAGGCGAAGGACCTGGTGGAGCGGACGCACTCGCTCGGGCACGTGGTCCTGGACGAGGCGCAGGACCTGTCCCCCATGCAGTACCGGGCGGTGGGGCGGCGCTGCACGACCGGTTCGGCCACCGTCCTCGGCGACCTGGCGCAGGGGACCACGCCGTGGGCGACGGAGAGCTGGGCGCAGGCGCTCGGGCACCTGGGGAAGCCGGAGGCGGTGGTCGAGGAGCTGACGGCCGGCTTCCGCGTGCCGCGCGAGGTCATCGCGTACGCCTCGCGGCTGCTTCCGCACATGTCGCCGGGGCTCGCGCCGGTGGAGTCGGTGCGGGAGAACCCGGGGTCGCTGGAGATCCGGCACAGTCGCGCGGAGGACCTGGACGCCGCCGTGGTCGCGGCCTGCGTCGAGGCGCTGGGGCACGAGGGCTCGATCGGTCTGATCGCCGCCGACGCGCGGATCGCGCCGCTCGCGGAGGCGCTGGCGGAGGCGGGCCTCGCGCACCTCTCGCCCGGCGAGGAGACGACGGCCGAGTCCCGTCTGACCCTGGTCCCGGCGTCGCTCGCGAAGGGTCTGGAGTACGACTACGTGGTCCTGGACGAGCCGGCGGCGGTCGTCGACGGCGAACCCGACGGGCGGACGGGCCTGCGTCGCCTGTACGTGGCGCTGACGCGTGCCGTGTCGGGCCTGACGGTGGTTCACTCCGCTCCCGTTCCGGAGCAGTTGGGGGAGGCGTGACCGTCCGCTAGGGGAAGTCCGCCAGGGCCTCGGTCCGGGTGCGGCGGGCGACCGTCGCCAGGACCGGGTTCTTCTCCCGGTAGTACGCCTCGGTGACGACGCCCCAGCACAGGGCCCAGCCGCGGCCCCGGGCCCAGGTGGCGTCGTCCACGCGGGAGGCCTCGCGGAAGAGGGGGCGGGTGTCGGCGGTGAGGAGCGACCAGGCGGCCATCATGTCGCAGGCCGGGTCGCCCGTGCCGAGGCCGCCGAAGTCGATGACGGCGTGCAGGCGTCCGTCGCGGGTGAGGAGGTTGCCGGGGAGCAGGTCGGCGTGGACCCAGACGGGTGCGCCCCGCCATTGCGGGAGGCGGAGCACCGCTTCCCAGGCTTCCGTGACAGCGGCGGCGTCGAGCGTGCCGTCCCCGCCGAGGGCCGCGATCGCCGGGAGCATGGCGCCCTCCTCCCAGCCGGTGACCGGGCCGCCCCGGAAGGACCTCGGGCCGCCGGTCGCGTCCACCGCGCGCAGGGAGACGCCGAAGCGGCCCAGCTCGACGGCGGCGTGGGCGGGATCGGTGATCGGGGCGTTGTACGCGTCGTCCCCGTCGAGCCACCGGTACACCGTCCAGGGCCGGCCGAAGCCCTCCCCCGGTACGCCGTGTCCGACGGGCTCGGGGACGGGGAGCGTCAGGTGCGGGGCGAGGCGCGGCAGCCAGTACCGCTCCTTCTCGGCCTGCCCCTCGGCCCACTCGGCCTTCGGCAGGCGTACGGCGAGGTCGTCCCCGAGCCGGAACATGGCGTTGTCCGTCCCCGCCGAGTCCACGGCCCGCACGGGCAGGTGCGCCCACGCGGGGAACTGCGCGGCGACCAGACGCCGGACGAGGGCGGTGCCGACGGCGGGGGAGGCGGCGTGGGAGGCGGACATGCGGGCGAGGCTAGTCGTCCGCGTGCGGCGGGGGCGATGGGTTTTTCCCGCGCGTTTCCGGTGCCGGGACGGGTTGGGCTGGGCCGGGCCGAGTTGGGCCGGGCCGGGGGTTTACGGTCGCGCCCCGGCCCGTCGGGCCCCGTCCGTCAGGACCCCAGGGGCGCGTCCACCGCCTCGCGCCACGTGCGGACCGCGTCGGCCGAGACCGGGGCCGTCCAGCCCTCGGGACGGGCCGCGCCGCCGATGTGGAAGGCGTCGAGGCCGGCCGCGCGCAGTTCGGGGAGGTGGTCGAGGCGGAGGCCGCCGCCGACGAGGATGCGGGCCTCGTAGCCGGGCTCGCCCGCCCGGGCGGCCTCGGCCTTGAGGGTGGCGAGGCCGTCGTCGACGCCGGTGGCGGAGCCGGCCGTGAGGTAGGTGTCGAGGCCGGGCAGGTCCGCGAGGCCCTTGCGCAGGCCGTCGCGGTCGGCGGCGCGGTCGATCGCCCGGTGGAAGGTCCAGCGGCAGCCGTCGAGGACGGCGATCAGCCGCTCGACGGCGACCAGGTCCGGTTCGCCGTCGGGGGTGAGGAAGCCGAGGACGAACTCGTCCGCGCCCGCCTCCCGGAGGTCGGCGGCGCGCGTCACGAGGGCGTCGACGCCCTCGGGGCCGCCCGCCGAGAAACCGTCGGTGAGCCGGAGCATCACGCGCAGCGGGATGTCGACGGCGGCGCGGATCGCGGCGAACCCGGCCCCGGACGGGGTGAGCCCGTCCGCCGCCATGTCGGTGACGAGTTCGAGCCGGTCGGCGCCGCCGGTCTGGGCGGCGACCGCGTCCTGCTCGTCGAGGGCGATCACCTCAAGGACTGCACGGTTGCTCATCGAAGCCCATTCCTCCATGAATGACGGCTATAGGTCTAGTCCAATGACCAGCCTAGCCGTGCTCGCGGCCGCCCGCACCGTGCTCGGCCTCACCATCTGCGGAAACGGCTACCCCGGAACCGGCCGCCCGTACCGCGGGGACCGCCGTCCGCGCCTCAGCCTCCGTGTCCCGCGTGCCCTCCACCCTCGTGGCCCGCGTGCCCTCCACCCTCGTGGACCGTGCCCCCCTCGCCCCCGGGGACCGCGGGTCCGTCGACCGCCGGGGCCTTCGCGGGAGCGTCGAAGGGGCCGACGGCCGCACCGACCCCGTACGCGGCCCCGAAGGTCGCGGCGAGCACGGCGGCAAAGGCGGCGATCTTCACACCGGTGTTCATGGCTGCTCTCCCATAGGTCGTCCGTGGGTGGCGCGGACGGGTACGCAAGGAACCGCCCGATACACTTCACCATACCCCTGGGGGGTATTAAATCAAACCCGTGATCCGCTTGCCCCTGATACGGGCGGGGGGTATACATGGAGGCATGGGAAGGTACCCCCCTAGGGTATCCCGCGACAGAGAACGACAGAGACGGAGGAGGAAGTCATGGGCTCCTGCTGCACCCCCGACCACGGCTGTTCGACCGGCACGGACGGCACGGACGGCACCGATGGTGCGGGCGGTACGGCCGTCGCCGGCGGCCTGGTGACCGTGACCACCGGCGCCGCGCCCGACGACGCCGCGATCGCCGCGGCCGTCGACGACGCGGCTACGAGCTGACCGGCCGCGTCTGACCGGCCCCGGTCCACCGCCCGCTCCGGCCGCCGGGGCCGCCCCGCCCGGACCCCGGCCCCGGACCCGTACACCTCGTCCACCCCGTACCCCACGAGGAGCAGAGCCCATGGCAACGACGACATCCGGCACGGCTCAGGTCGAGCTCGCCATCGGCGGCATGACCTGCGCCTCGTGCGCGGCCCGCATCGAGAAGAAGCTCAACCGCATGGACGGGGTCGAGGCCACCGTCAACTACGCCACCGAGAAGGCGAAGGTCACCTTCGACGCGGGCGTCGGCGTCGCCGACCTCATCGCCACCGTCGAGGCCACCGGCTACACCGCCGCCGAACCCGAACCCCCGGGGGACGGGGCCGCCGACGCCCACGACGCCGACGAGGAGCGGGCCGAGGAGGAGCGGGCCGACGAGGAGCTGCGGCCCCTCCGGCAGCGGCTCGTCACCGCCGTCGTCCTCGCCGTCCCCGTCATCGCGATGGCCATGGTCCCGGCCCTGCAGTTCGAGTACTGGCAGTGGCTGAGCCTCACGCTCGCCGCGCCGGTCGTCGTCTACGCCGCCTGGCCCTTCCACAGGGCCGCCTGGACCAACGCCAAGCACGGCGCGGCCACCATGGACACCCTGATCTCGGTCGGTACGGGTGCCGCGTTCCTGTGGTCGCTGTGGGCGCTGTTCTTCGGCACCGCCGGCACGCCCGGCATGACGCACCCCTTCGAGTTCACGATCGCCCGCACCGACGGCGCCGGGAACATCTACCTGGAGGCCGCCGCGGGCGTCACCGCCTTCATCCTGGCCGGCCGGTACTTCGAGGCCCGCTCCAAGCGGAAGGCGGGCGCCGCCCTCAAGGCCCTGATGCGGCTGGGCGCCAAGGAGGTCACCGTCCTGAAGGACGGCCGGGAGGTCACCGTACCGACCGCCGGGCTCCGGGTCGGGGACCGCTTCCTGGTCCGCCCCGGCGAGAAGATCGCCACCGACGGCACCGTGGTCGAGGGCTCGTCCGCCGTGGACGCCTCCATGCTCACCGGCGAGTCCGTCCCGGTCGAGGTCGGCGTCGGGGACGCCGTCACCGGCGCCACCCTGAACGCCGGCGGCCGGCTCGTGGTCGAGGCCACCCGCGTCGGCTCCGACACCCAGCTCGCCCGGATGGCGAAGCTGGTCGAGGACGCGCAGAACGGCAAGGCCGCCGCCCAGCGCCTCGCCGACCGCATCTCGGCCGTCTTCGTGCCGGTCGTCATCGCGCTCGCCCTCGGCACCCTCGGCTTCTGGCTCGGCAGCGGGCAGGGCCTCACCGCCGCGTTCACCGCCGCCGTCGCCGTCCTGATCATCGCCTGCCCGTGCGCCCTGGGGCTGGCCACCCCCACCGCCCTCATGGTCGGGACCGGGCGCGGCGCGCAGCTCGGCATCCTCATCAAGGGCCCCGAGGTCCTGGAGACCACCCGCCGGGTCGACACGATCGTCCTGGACAAGACCGGCACCGTCACCACCGGCCGGATGACCCTCCTCGCGGTCCACACCGCCGACGACGTGGACGAGAAGGACGCGCTGCGGCTCGCGGGCGCCCTGGAGCACTCCTCCGAGCACCCGATCGCCCGGGCGGTCGCCACCGGCGCGGCCGACCGGGTCGGCACCCTGCCCGTGCCCGAGGACTTCGCGAACGTCCCCGGCCTCGGCGTGCAGGGCGTGGTCGAGGGCCACGCGGTCCTCGTCGGCCGCGAGAAGCTCCTGGAGGAGTGGGCGATGACCCTCCCGGCCGGCCTCAAGGCGGCGAAGGGCGCGGCCGAGGCGGCGGGGCGGACCGCCGTCACGGTCGCCTGGGACGGGGAGGCGCGCGCGGTCCTGGAGGTCGCGGACGCCGTCAAGGACACCAGCGCCGAGGCGATCCGGCGGCTGCGCGGGCTCGGCCTCACCCCGATCCTGCTCACCGGCGACAACCGGGCGGTCGCGGAGGCGGTCGCCGACGAGGTCGGCATCGACGAGGTGATCGCGGAGGTCATGCCGCAGGACAAGGTCGACGTCGTCATGAGCCTCCAGGAGGAGGGCCGTTCGGTCGCCATGGTCGGCGACGGCGTGAACGACGCCGCCGCGCTCGCCCAGGCCGACCTGGGCCTGGCGATGGGCACGGGCACGGACGCCGCCATCGAGGCCGGCGACCTGACCCTCGTACGGGGGGACCTGCGGGCGGCGGCCGACGCGATCCGGCTCTCCCGCCGGACCCTCGGCACGATCCGCTCGAACCTCTTCTGGGCCTTCGCCTACAACGTGGCGGCGCTGCCGCTCGCCGCGGCCGGCCTGCTCAACCCGATGATCGCGGGCGCGGCCATGGCCTTCTCGTCGGTCTTCGTGGTCGGCAACAGCCTGCGGCTGCGGGGGTTCAGGGCGGCGGAGGGCTGAGGGGGCGGGGAGGCGTACGGGGTCGGCCTCTTGGGCGTACGGGGTCGGTCCCGTGGGCGTATGGGGTCGGCCCCTTGGGCGTACGAGGTCGGTCCCGTGGGCGTATGGGGTCGGCCCCTTGGGCGTACGAGGTCGGTCCCGTGGGCGTACGGGATCGGCCCCTTGGGCGTACGAGGGAGGGGGCGGGCGACGGGGGCACGGGAGTACGGCTCCTCGGCCTGGGTCCGTGTACGGGCCTGGGCCCGGGCCCGTACACGGGCATACGGCTCCCCGGCTCCATGCAGCGGTTCCGGAGCCCCGGCTCCGTACGGCACCTCCGGGCCCGGGCTCCGGCTCCGTACAGCGGCTCCGAGGCACGGGTCCCCGCTCCGTACACTCCCCGCATGACTTCTGTGGCGCTGGCGGTCCACGACGGGACGATGCTCTTCGAGACCGCGGCGGCCTGCGAGGTGTTCGGTGTGGACCGGGGGATCACCGGGCGCTGGTACGACTTCAAGGTCTGCGCGGCGCGGGACACCGCCGCCGCCCGGGTCGGCGGCTGGCTCCGGATCGACGCCCCGCACGGCCTCGACGCCCTCGCCGCCGCGGACACCGTGATCGTCCCGTCCTGCTCCGACGTCGACGCCGCCCCGCCCGCCGACCTCCTGGAGGCCGTGCGCACGGCGCACGCGCGGGGCGCGCGGATCGTGTCGCTGTGCACGGGGGCGTTCGTCCTGGCGGCCGCGGGCGTCCTGGACGGCCGGCGCGCCACCACCCACTGGGCGCACACCGAGGACCTGGCGGCCCGTCACCCCCGGGTCGAGGTCGAACCGGACGTCCTCTACGTCGAGGACGGCAACGTCCTGACCTCGGCGGGCAAGGCCGCCGGGATGGACCTGTGCCTGCACCTGGTCGGCGCCGACCACGGGGCCGCCGTCGCCGCCGAGCTGGCCCGCCGCCTCCTGGTCCCGGCCCGCCGCGCGGGCGGCCAGGCGCAGTACGTCGCCGCGCCGACGTCCGCCGAGACCGCCGACGCCTTCGCGGACCTCCTCGCCTGGGCGGGCGCCCGGCTCGACGAGCCCCTGACGGTCCCCGACCTCGCCCGCCGGATGAACATGAGCACCCGGACCCTGACCCGGCGCTTCACCGCCACCACCGGTACGACCCCGCTGCGCTGGCTGCACACCCAGCGCATCCACCGGGCCCAGGAACTCCTGGAGACCACGGACGACAGCGTCGAACTCGTCGCCGCCCGCACGGGCATGGGCACGGCGACGACCCTGCGCCGCCACTTCCACAACGCGCTGGGGGTGCCGCCGGACACGTACCGGCGCACGTTCCGGAGCGCGGTGCGGAGCACGGAGGCCCCCTGACGCACCGGGGTCTGCCCCTACGGGCAGCCCCGGCTGCCCCCGGGTACCTGGCCACGGGCCGCGGCCGCCTTGTATCCAGGTACCGAGGTGCACCGAGGTGCCACGAACGGCCATGTCCCCGCGCGAAGAGGTCCCATGCGAGCCCACGAGAACGCCCGAGAGCCCGCCGCCGGAACCGGCCGCGCGCCGACGCGCGCCACCGCCTCCGACACCGCCGGGACCGCGCGCGCCCGGGAACTCCTCGCCCTCCAGGGGAGCGCCGGGAACGAGGCCGTCGTCCAACTGCTCCGCCGAGCCGGCCACTCCTGGGCCCGGGAGGAGCACCGGCACGGGGCGGGCTGCGGCCACCAGGGGGCGACGGGGGCCGAACGGCCCGAGGCCGTACAGCGGTCCGAGGCCGTACAGCGGTCCGCAGCCGTGCAGCAGTCCGCGGCCGTACAGCGGTCCACGGCCGTACAGCAGTCCGCGGCCGTGCAGCGGTCCACGGCCGTACAACAGCCCGCGGCCGTACAGCGCTCCGCCGTCCACGACGTCCTGCGCACCCCCGGGCGCCCGCTGGACGACGCCACGCGCGCCGACATGGAGGCCCGGCTCGGCGCGGACTTCTCCGACGTCCGCGTCCACGACGACGGCGCCGCGAGGGCGTCGGCGGCCGAGGTCGGCGCCCGCGCGTACACGTCCGGCAGTCACGTCGTCATCGGGGACGGCGGCGGCGACCGGCACACCCTCGCCCACGAACTGACCCACGTCATCCAGCAGCGCCGGGGACCCGTCGCGGGCACCGACGACGGCGGCGGGCTGCGGATCAGCGACCCCTCCGACCGGTACGAGCGCGAGGCCGAGGCGAACGCGACCCGGGTGATGTCGCGTCCGGCACCGGACAGGGCGGTACCGCAGGAACCGGACCACCGGGAGGCGCGCCCCGCCGCCCCGTCCCCGTCGGTCCAACGGATGATGACCCCCGAGGAGTTCAAGGAGGAGACGTCCGTCCCCGGCAAGGTCCGCGGCAGGTCGACCGTCACGGAGGTCGACCGGGGCCTGGAGGAGTACAACTCGCTCGGCCGCGACCTGGCGGCGCAGCTGGCGGCGCTCACCCGGCTCGTCGATCTGTGCCGGACGTACATGGAGGGGAGGGAGGCGTCGCCGCGGTACGCCGGGGTGGAGAAGCTGCGCGGCGAGGCCGCCGCCGAACTGGGGCTGCTGGAGACCGTGCCGAAGGAACTCCCCCGCGCGCGGACCGACGGCACGGCGGACTCCGACGCGGAGGTCGCCCGGGTCTTCCGGGAGCTGCTGGCCCACGCGGACAAGCTCATGGGGCCGGGCGGCCGGAACGCGACGTTCGCCGACCACATGAACCGCCTGAACATCCCGGGCGAGGCGCAGGCCACCGCCCGCATGCTCACCGTCGGCGGGTTCGACTCCCTCATGCGCACCTTCGTCGGAAAGCTGGAGGAGATGCGGGGCGACCCGCTGCTGCCGGCCGTCACGCGCCGGGTGCTGGAGGAGATCCTGCCGCTGGCGGATGCGGTCGACTTCATCCGGCCGATCTCGTCCCTCGGCATGACGGCGGCCCCGCCCTACCGGAGCGGCGCGGGACCCGACCGGCGCTACACCTTCAACGTGGACACCCAGGCGCGCGGGGGAACCTCCTTCCTCCTCGGGCACATGGCCCACGAACTCACCCACGTCGCGGCGCACCGGGCCTACGCGGCCACGGACGCCATGCTGCTGGCCCCCTACACCTCCACCCCGGAGGCCGTGGGGGAGATCGCGAGGGCCCGCAAGGCGACGCTGAAGTCCCTGGCCGACGCGCTGGCGAAGGAGTCGGACCTCTTCAACGAGAACCAGTACTCCCTCCTGAGGGAGAAGGTGGAGTACGGCGGCGGGGCGGGCAAGCTCGAGAAGTACGCGACCAACTACCACAGGGCGGGAAAGCTGAGCGACGCGGAGCGGGACACGGTGCTCACCTGGGAGCGGGCGGCCGGGGACGCCTCCGCGACCCTCGTCGAGTACGACACCGTCCTCAACCAGATGCTGATCTACCTCCACATGTGGGAGACCCCTCGCGACAGCGTCTTCTACACCCTGCTGCTGGACGCGGCCCACCGGGCCACCACCGACCGCGACACGGCGCGCGAGGCCCTGCGGAACGCCCAGCAGCAGGAGGGCGCCGCGCAGTGACCGGGCGTCCCCGTCCTCCGGCCGGGGCGCGGGCGCACTACCTGGTGACGATCCGTGCGACCGCGACGGCGACGCCGAGGTGGGCGGTGACGAGCACGAACCGTTCGTAGGCGCCGAGGCGTGGACGGTGGCGGGCCATGAGACGCCAGTCGTGGGCCCCGAGCGCGACGGCGAACAGGAGCAGCGGGGCCCACAGGAGGGCCCACCAGGACCAGACCCCGCCGAGCCTCAGCACGGCGCACGCGATCGCGGCGAGCAGGCCCGTCACGTACCAGTTCGGCTTCTCCGCGTCCGCCGTGCCGCCCTCCCCCGCGCCGCCCTCCGGCACCGTCGCCGGAACGCTTCCTTCTTCCGCTCGCATCCGCTTCCACTCCCCCGTACGCAGGTCGACGTGCAGCCCCGGAAACGGCCTGGTCAGGGCCTTTCGGGCTGTACCGGCAACGTAACCCGGCGCGTTCACCCGGTCAAAGGGCCTTCGGGGCGGGGCTTTCGTGACGAGGTGCGTTCGGGGAGCGGCGTTCCCGGTGCGTCCCTAGGATCGCCCCATGGCCTCTCACCCCTCCTCCCGCCCGGGGAACCCGTCCCTGTCCCTCTGGTCCCGGGACTCGTTCCTCTCCATCGGCTCGGTGGGCTCGTTCCTCTCCGTCGGTTCCGTGGGTTCGATGCTCTCCATCGGCTCGGTGGGCTCCTTCCTCTCCGTCGGATCCGTCGGCTCCGCCCACTCGTTCGCCTCGATCGGCTCCTGGGCGAGCGTCGGCTCGGTCGGCTCGGCCCTCTCGATCGGCTCCGTCCTCTCCTGGCGCTCGCGCGGCGGGGTCCTGGCGGCGGGGACGCTCGTGGGGCTGGCCGGAGCGGCCGTCCTGGTCTCGGGGGCGCGGCGGGGCCGGTGACGGGGGCGGCGATATATACTGGGCGCCGCCGGATATACGACCTGCCGGAGGCGCTCATGTCCAAGACCCTGATCGACATCGACGAAGCGGCACTCGCCTTCGCGCAGCGACAGCTCGGCACCAGGACCAAGCGGGACACCATCAACCGCGCGCTGACGATAGCGGCGTCGATCAGCGCGGACGACCGCGCCCGGGCGCTGCGGTGGCTCCAGGAGAACGCCGAGGACTTCCTCGACTTCGACTTCCTGGAGGAAGAGGAGCGGTCCGGCCGGTGAACTACCTTGCCGACACGTCGGCCGTGTGGCGCATCCTGCGTCGGCAGGTGGGCGATCCCTGGCCGAGCCGTGTGGCACGTGGCCAGGTCTCCCTCTGCCCGCCGGTCGAGGCGGAACTCATGCGGGCGCTGCGCTCCGACCGCGACCACGAGCCGTTCACCACCATGCTGAACCAGTCCTTCACCTGGGTCCCGGCCCCGGAGGATCCTTGGCCCGAGGTCATCGCCGTGCAGCGGGACCTGCTCGCGATCGGACATCACCGCGGGCCGTCGCCGATGGACGTCCTGATCGCGCTCACGGCCGAGCGACACCGGCTGACCCTGCTGCACGTGGACGACGACTTCGCCGCCATCGCCAAGGTACGACCGGGCATCGACATGGTCCGGCTGCTGCCCGACGCCTGACCGCCCGCCGTCACGCGACGGCGGGGATCGCGCCTCCCGGGGTGCCGGTCCGCTGCTGTCGGCGGTAGGCGGCGCCGTCCTTCGTACGGGAGAGGAACCCGCCGGTCACGAGGTAGCGGCGCAGGGCCGGGAAGTCCTCGTGCACGCCCTTCAGCGCCTCGTTGACCTCGGGCTCGCGGTAGTCGCGGCCGGTCTCGAAGAGGGATGCGGCGAGGTGCGCGAGCAGCGCCTCGCGGCGGGCGGCCCGGCGTGGGATCGCCTTGAGGCGCCCGTCGGCGGCGAACAGGTCCGCGACGGAGGCGGGGGAAGGGGGGTGACTGGTCATGGACGAGGAGCCTGACGCCCGCACCCCGCCCGCCGCAAAGGGTTTTCGACCGGCCGGCACCCGTGGACCGGAAGGGATCAGACCGTGTGCGCCCGCGCGAACGCGGTGAAGGCGGACCAGGCGGCCGGGGTGGCGGTCAGCTCGCCCTTGGCATGGTCCTTGGTGTCCCGGACGTGGACGAGGGGGAGGTTGTCGGCGACCTCGACGCAGGCGTCGTTGGTGTTGCCGCTGTACGTGCTCTTGTGCCAGTTCGGAGAGGTCTCAGTCATCGTGTTCCTTCGCAATGGCACGCATCAGTTCGAGAGACGCCCGGACGCTCAGGGCATCCTGTTGCAGCAGATCATAGACCCGCTGAAACTGCAGGACCTCGGTGCGATCCTCGGTGTAACTGCCCGTGCTGAAACCCTCCGTGTACGCGCCCCGCTCGCCCTTCGGGAGGGTGAGGAGCGCGAAGGAACCGGCTACGGGCACACCGCGCATGGGAAACACCTGGATGTTCACGTTGGGGCGCTCGCACATGGCGAGCAGGTGCTCGATCTGCTCCCGCATCGCCTGCCTGCCTCCGGTTTCACGACGTAGGCAGGCCTCGTCCAGAACGGTCATCATCCAGGGCGGATCGGGCCGTTCGAGGACGGCCTGTCGTTCCAGGCGGCCCTGCACGTAGTCACCGATCAGGCTCGGAGCACCCGCGAGTCCGGCTTCCATCGCTCCGCGCGCGTAGCCGGCGGTCTGGAGCAGTCCCGGCACGACGATGGAGAACTCGTGGATGGCGGTGGCTTCGAGCTGGCGCCGCAGATAGGTCTTCGCGTAGTCGCGGACGCTCTGCTGGCTCACGATCTTCACCAGGTTCACCAAGGAGTCGGGCGCGAGCTGGAGCACCACTTCCAGTTTCTTCGCCAAGTCCCGGTCCGGCGGATCCTCACCCCGCTCGATCTCGGAGATCCGAGTGGTGCTGCTGAAGACCTTCGCCGCCAGATACGTCTGCGTCCATTCACGCCCGAGCGCGAGCCGGGCCTCGCGGACCATGTTCCCGAGGTACTGAGCGTTTTTCATCCTCGGTCTGAGCTGGCCAGATGCAGGGTGAGGACGGCTTGAACGAGGGCGGTGATGCGTGTGGTGGAACACCGCAGCTTCCG
>JNWL01000078.1 GCA_000716465.1 Streptomyces bikiniensis | reverse complement strand
GGAAGCTGCGGTGTTCCACCACACGCATCACCGCCCTCGTTCAAGCCGTCCTCACCCTGCATCTGGCCAGCTCAGACCGAGGATGAAAAACGCTCATTGTGCCGATCCGCCCACTGACCGAATTCGGCAGCCGGTTCCGGGCATTGAAGAGCCTCCTCCCCGGGGCCCAGTCTGGAAACAGCGAAGAGCCCTCGAAGCGAACGGAGACATCGCGCGATGGTCAGCGACGTGATCGACCGCAACGACCGGTTCCGGGGAATTCTGGACCGGCTCGCGACCAAGTCGATCGACGACTACTACAACCCGTACCGGCTGTTCGAGTGGCCGGAGCGGCTCCCCGAGGACATGTGGTGGATGAGCCCCGAACTCACCACCACGTACGGTACGGAATGGGCCGACAAGCTCACGCCGCAGCAGCTCCACACCCTTTCCAAGCACGAGAGCATCAATTTCTACAGCCTCAACGTGCACGGAATCCGGGAACTGCTCATCGAGGTGGTCAACCGTATCCACACCGCCGGTTTCGAAACGCCGTCGGAGTTCTTCCACCACTTCATCGGTGAGGAGAACGAGCACATGTGGTTCTTCGCCGAATTCTGCCTCCGCTACGGCGGGAGGATCTACCGGCAGCCGGCCGGCGGCGCGGAGACGGCCGCGCCCTCGGACAAGATCCAGAGCCTGCTGGTCTTCGCCCGCATCCTGATCTTCGAGGAGCTGGTCGACCACTTCAACTCGGCGATGGCCGAGGACGAGCGGCTGCACGAGACGATCCGCGGCATCAACCGCATCCACCACCAGGACGAGTCCCGGCACATCGCCTTCGGCCGCGAACTGGTCAACCTCCTCCACCAGGACCTCAGGCAGACCGCCACCGAGGAGGAGCTGGACCAGGTCTCCGCCTATCTGCGCCGCTACATGAAGCACAGCTTCGAGTCCCTCTACCACCCCCAGGTCTACCGCGACGCCGGCCTGGAGCGCCCGCACGAGCTGCGCCGGGCCCTGCTCGAATCCCCGGCCCGCGCCGAGGCCGAGCTGCGCACCTTCCGCAAGACCGCCAAGTACCTGGAGAAGACGGGAATCGTCCGATGAACCGCCTGACCGGGAGCGACGGCGTCCCCGCCCTCGCCATCCTCGGGCCCGGGGCCACCCGGCTCGTCCGGGAGCTGGACGGGGTCTTCGCCGGCTGGGGGCTCGCGGACGGTGCCGAGGAGATCAGCGCCCCGCCGCTCTTCCCGGTGACCGACCTGGAGAAGTTCGACGTCTACACCAACTTCCCCCACCTCGCCTGGGTCGCCGGTTCGCTCGACCTGACCGAGGACCGGTTCAAGCCGGTGGAGGGGAGGTTCGGACCCGGCGCGGTCGCCGAGGCGCGGTACGGGCTCCCGCACGCCACCTGCTACGGCGCGTACCTCTTCCACGAGGGCGGGCAGGTCGCCGACGACGCCCTGGTCACCCTGGTCAACCGCTGCTTCCGCAACGAGGACCACTACGGCGGTCTGCGCCGCCTCGCCAGCTTCCAGATGCGCGAGGTCGTCGCGCTCGGCGGCTTCGAGCACACCCAGCGGGTCCTGGCCCGCTTCACCGGACGCATCCAGGCCTTCGCCGCCGCGCTCGGCGTCGAGCTGGGCAGGGAGGCGGCGGGCGACCCGTTCTTCCGGAACGACGGCGGCCGCGCGCTGATGCAGAAGCTCAGCCCGGTGAAGTACGAGTTCCAGTACGGCGACCTGGCGATCGCCTCCGTCAACACCCACCGCAACTTCTTCGGCGAGCGCTGCGGGATCAGGCTCGCATCCGGGGAGCACGCCTACACCTCCTGCGTGGCCTTCGGCCTGGAGCGCTGGCTCGCCGTCCTGACCGAGCGCTTCGAGGACGACCTCGACGCCGCGCTCGACGCGGTACGGGCTGCCGCGGCGGAGGTCGCCGCGGGTGCCGGTGCCGTCGAGGCCGCCGCGGGTGCCGGTGCCACGAGTGCCGCTGCCGCTGGTGCCGCCGCCGTCGAAGTGTCGTGACCCGGACCCTCGTCGGCGTCGACCTCGTCCCCCTCTCCCGGGTCCGCGAACTCCTCGGCCCCGACACCGGTACCGGTACCGGCCTCGTTACCGGCTCCGGCTCCGGCTCCGGCTCCGGCTCGGGCTCCGGCTCGGGCTCCGGCCCCGGCTCCGGCTCCGGCCCCGGCTCGGGCTCCGGCACCGGTTCCGGGGCGCTCCTCCGGCGGTTCCTCTCCTCCGAGGAGCTGGCCGCCTCCCGGACCCCGGACGGCGCGCCCGACCCGTCGGGGATCGCCGGGCGCCTCGCCGCCAAGGAGGCCGTCTTCAAGCTCCTCGGCTCCGTCGGGAAGCCCCTCCCCTGGCAGGGCATCGAGGTCCTGCGCGGCCCCGGCGGCCGGCCCGGGGTCCGGCTCTCCGGCCGGGCGGCCGAGCTGGCCCGTACCGCCGGGATCGGACCGATCGACGTCAGCATCAGCCACGACGCGGGCTTCGCGATCGCCGTCGCGGCCGCCACCGTCCCGTACGACCGCACCTCCTCCGCACGCGCGCACGACCGCCCCGTTCCGCTGGATCAGTGACCACGAAGGGAATGCCATGAGTTCCGCAGGTATCGACAAGGTCCGGGACTGGATCCTCGGCCGCCACCCCGAGCGCACCGAACTCGCCTCCGACGTCGACCTCATCGAGAGCCGCCTCGTCGACTCGCTCGCCTTCGTCGAGCTCGTCTACACGATCGAGGACGCCGCGGGCGTCGAGATCGACTTCGACAACATCGACATCGAGGACTTCCAGACCCTCGCCACCATCGAGAAGGCCTTCTTCGCCTGATCCCGCTCCGCCCGATCCCGAGGAGGGGTCTTCACCATGGACGCAGTCTCGTACACCGCACAGTGGATGGCCGCGGCCCGCGCCGAGGAGTCCGAGCGCGAGGACGCGCTGTTCACCGACCCGTTCGCCCGCGAACTGGCCGCGCCCCGGGGCTTCGAGCTGATCGAGCGCTACGCCGGCGGCGGCCTGCTGCCGTTCATCTCCATCCGGACCCGGTTCCTGGACGACGCGATCCGGGACGTCCTCGCCGGGGGCGAGGTCCGGCAGGTCGTGCTGATCGCGGCGGGCATGGACACCCGCGCGTTCCGGCTCGACTGGCCGGACGGCGTCGAGCTCTACGAGGTCGACCACGCCCTCCTGACCGCCGAGAAGCGCCGCCGGCTCGACGCCCTCGGGGCCGAGCCGCGCGTCGACCGGCGCGAGGTCGCCGCCGACCTCACCCAGGAGTGGCTGCCCGCCCTGGAGGCCGCCGGCTTCGACCGCGACCGCCCGACCCTGTGGGTCGCCGAGGCGCTGACCTTCTTCCTCACCGAGGAGCAGGCCGCCGGGCTGCTGCGGCTGCTCGCCTCCGCCTCGGCCCCCGGCAGCCACCTGGCCTTCGACATCCTGGGCCGCGCCCTGCTGCGCAGCCCGTTCTCGAAGCGCTTCCTGGACACCCTCGCCGCCGACGGCACGCCGTGGATCTTCGGCACCGACGAGCCCGAGGAGTTCCTGACCGCGAACGGCTGGAAGACCACCGACCTGCGGGAGCCGGGCCAGCCCGGCGCGGGCGAGGGCCGCTGGCCGTACGACGTCCAGCCGAGGGACCGGCGCGGCGCCAACCGGCTGTGGCTGATCCGCGCCGAGGTCGTGAAGTCCTGATGAGCCTGCCGACCGCCGACCACCGGACGACCACTGATCCCCGGTCGGCCACTGCCCCCCGGCCGGCCACTGCCCCCCGGCCGGCCACTGCCCCCCGGCCGGCCACTGCCCCCCGGACGACCGCTGATCCCCGGCCGGCCACCGACCGCCGTCCGGCCGGGGACCGTCCGATCACCCTGGAGCGGATCGAGTCGTACCTGCCCGAGCGCAGCGTGCGGATCGAGGAGCTGGGCGAACGCCTCGGACTGCACCGGGCGCAGCTCGGCGTCTTCCGCAAGTTCTACGGCCTGGACCGGCTCCGGTACGACCCCGGGCTGCCGCTGCTCGACCTGCTGCGGCCCGCCGCGCGCGGCGCCCTGGCCGCCCTCCCCGAGGGCGGCCGGGTGGACTACCTGGCCTACGCCCACGTCACCCAGGCGGTCGCCCCCGCCCACGTGGACGTCGCCCGGGAGATCGGCGACGCCCTCGGGCTCGCCGACGCCGAGGCCTTCGGCCTCAGCCACCAGGCCTGCGTCAGCAGCCTCGGCGCCATCGAGGTGCTCGGCGAACTGCTCCGCGCGGAGGGCGGCGAGGGCGCGTACGCCCTCATGGTCACCGGCGAGCAGGCGTACTCGCCGGTCGTCCAGCACGTCCCCAACACCTCGATCATGGCCGACGCCGCCGCCTCCTGCCTGATCACCCTGGACGGCGAGGGCGACGTGGTCCGGTCCTTCGCCACCCGGACCCTGGGCGAGTACGCCCAGTGGCTGGAACTGACCCCCGAGCAGAACACCGAGTTCGGGGAGCGGTACGGCGGCCGGATCGCGGAGGTCATCCACCAGGCGGTGGAGGAGGCCGGGCTGACCCTCGACGACGTCGAGCTGGTGATCCCGCACAACGTCAACAAGCTGGCCTGGCGGCAGACGATCAAGGAGCTGGGGGTGGCGCCGGAGAAGGTCTTCCTGGACAACGTCCCCCGCTACAGCCACACCTTCGCCTCCGACGTCTTCGTCAACTACACCACCCTGCGCGACGAGGGCCGGCTGGTGGACGGCGCCCCCTACCTCCTCGTCTCCGTCGGCCTGGGCGCCACCTTCGGCGCCATGGTCATCACCCACCGGGCGGGAGGCGGCACCCGATGAACCGTCAGGAACTGGTCCTCACCATCGAGAAGGCGCTCGGCGAGGTCCTGGAGCGGCCCGTCACCGGGCTCACGGAGGAGACCGCGCTCTTCGACGAGCTCCAGCTCACCTCCCTCGCCGTCCTGGGGCTCCTCATGACCGTCGAGGAGGCGACCGGGATCTCGGTCGACCCGGAGGCGCTCGACATCGACCACCTGCGGACCGTGGGCTCCTTCGCCGACTACGTCGAGGCCGCCCTCCGCGAAGAGGAGGGCACGCCATGAGCGGACTCGCCGTACGGGCCGCCGCCGCGGTCCGCTCGCCCGGGAGGCGGGAGCCGGACGACCGGCGGGCCGCGCTCGACTACTTCCGCGACCTGCTCGCCCCCTTCGGGGAGAAGCCGGACGAGGAGCTGTTCGACGGCGGCCCGCACGTCCGGCACCGCGACCTCGCGGACCTGCTCGTCGCCGACGAGGGCGTCGGCGGCAGCAGGCCCGAGCTCCTGATCGTCACCCACGCCCTCCCGGACGTGGTGCCGTTCACCGCCGTCGCGCCGTACCTCACCGACCGCCTCGGCGGCCGGGCGGCCAACTTCGCGATCGCCCAGCAGGGCCTGGCCGCGCCCTTCACCGCGCTGCGGATCGCCTCGGCGTACGCGAGGGCGGGGCGGGCGGCGGAGGTCGTGATCGCGGTCCTCGAACAGACCACCCTGCCGACGCCCTTCCCGCTGGTACGGGACGCCCTGCCCGTACGGGACGACCCGCCGGTACGGGACGACCCGCCGGTACGGAACGACCCGCCCGTACGGGACGACCCGCCGGCGCAGGGCGTCCCGCTGGTCGACTCGGCCGCCGCGCTCGTCCTCGGGACCGGGGAGGACGGCGGGGACGGGAACGGCCCCCGTTTCGTCCGCGCCCGCTCGGCCGGTTCGCCGGCGGACGCCCTCGGCCGGGAGCCCGCCGAGGACGGCACGCTCCTCGTGCTCGGCCCCTGGGTCACCGGGGACGTCCCCGAGCACGCCGGTCCGGTGCACCGGGTGGCCCCGGGCAGCTACTGCACCAGCCTCTGGCTGGACCTCGCCGACCACTGGCGGGAGTGGGGGCGCGACCACCGGCGGATCGTGCTGTGCGACACGGACCCGCGCTCCGGCCGTACGCACACGGCGCTCTTCGCGGGCGGCGAGTCGTAACACCCGTACTCCGGCGGGCCGCCGCGCCCCCGCCCCACCCGGGGGCGCGACGGCCCTCCCGGCTCCGGCGCACGACCCACGAGGCAACCGAAGGGAAGGCTGGAACACCATGACCACGGCTGAGCGGCGGACCGTCAGGCTGGACTCCGCGCGGGCCGGGAGGGGCCCGGCGACCTGGGGCCAGCGGGCCATCTGGGGCGTCGTCACCCGGCTCGGCGACGACGCCCCCCGGTACAACCTGCCGGTCCACCTCCCCGTCTCCCCGCCCCGCCCGGTGGACCGCGTGCTCGCGGACCTGACCGAGCTGCTGCTGCTCCACGACAGCCTGCACACCCGCTTCCTGCCGGACGGCGAGGACGGTCTCGAACAGGTCGTGGACGGCAGCGGGGAACTCCCCGTGGAGATCCGCACGGGCCCGGCGGAACGCTCCGGGGAGGACGGCGCCGCCCTCCTCGGCGAGCTGGCCGGACGCCCCTTCGACCACACCCGGGAATGGCCCCTGCGGGTCGGTCTGGTCGAGTCCGGCGGCCTGGTCCACCGGCTCGTCCTGGCCGGGGCGCACACCGGCATGGACTACTGGGGCCTCGGCCGGCTCCTGCGCGACCTGGAGGCCGTGCAGGCGGGGGAGACCGCCGCGTCGCTGCGCGCCGCGCGTCCCGCCCTCCAGCCCCTGGAGGCCGCCGGCGTCCAGGCCTCGCCGCTCGGCCGCCGCCGCGACGAGGCCGCCCGCCGGCACTGGATCGAGCAGCTGACCGCCGGGCCCCGGCGGATCTTCCGGGAGCCGGCGGCGCCGGAGCTCGCGGACGTCCCGGACCGCAGGTTCCCCAACGCGCTGCTGCGCTCGCCCGCCCTCGCGGTCGCCGTCGGACGGGTCGCGGCGGAGCTGGAGGTCAGCGACGCCGCCGTGCTCCTCGGGGCCGCCGCCCACCAGCTCGCCCGGATGTCCGGGAGCGCCGACGTGCTCTTCCAGGTCGTCGTGGGCAACCGCTTCCAGCCGGCCGCCGCCGCCTCGGTCAGCACCGTGGCGCAGGAGGCGCTGTTCCGGCTCACGGACGCGGACCGGGACTTCGAGGACGCCGTGCGCCGGACCCGGTCCGTCGCCCTCAACGCGTTCCGGCACGCCGCGTACGACAAGTGGGCGCTCGACCGCGAGGTGGCGCTCCTCGTGGAGAAGGGGGAGGCGGCCGACCACTCGTACTGGTGGAACGACACCCGCGACCCCGGCGTCGGGCCCTTCGACGGGGTCGAGAAGCCCAGGGCCCCGCTGAGCGAGCTGATCGGCCGGACCGAACTGCGCTGGCCGACGGAGTTCCCGGCCCGCAGGAACGTCTCGATGGCGGTGGACGTGCTGACCGCCCCGGGCGCCCTGGACCTCGCCATGACCGCAGACCCGGCGGTGGTCGACCGCGCGGGCATGGAGAGGTTCCTGCGCGGGGTCGAGCGGCTGGTCGTCGCCGAGGCGATCGCGCTGGGGGACTGATGGCACCGGTGACGAAGAGGTACGCGGGGATCGCCTGGACCGCCGAGGGCTACCGGGTCGAGGTCCTGGACGGCACCGGCCGCCCCGTGGCGGAGCCGCGCGACTGGGGCGCCGCCCGGGTCGCCGAACTCATCGCCTGGCTCGGGGACCTCGACGGCGACGAGCCCCCGGCCGTGGTCCTGGACAGCACCAACGGCCTGCTCGACGGCCCCATGACCGCCGCCGGCCTGGAGGTCCACCGCGCGGACCCCTGGCTGCTTCCGCCCCGGCCGCGCTTCGGCTCCGTCACGGCCCGGCAGCTCGCGGAACGGGCCCTGGCCGCGCCCGGCGGCCTCGCCCGGGTGACCGCCGAGGGCGGCACCCTGACCGGCCGCGCCGAGGAGTACTTCGAGGGCGTACGGCGCGGGGAACCGGCGCAGAAGGCCCTGACGGCGGCCGGGCGCTGCTTCGAGCACGGCCGCCGGGACGTCCCCAAGGTGGCGCTCACCTTCGACGACGGCCCCGACCCGGTCTTCACCCGGCAGGTCCTGGAGATCCTGGCCCGCTACGGGGCCCGGGCCACCTTCTTCTGCGTCGGCCACCACGTCGCCGCGCTGCCCGACGAGGTCCGCCGGATCGTGGCGAGCGGCCACGGCCTCGGCAACCACTCCTGGTCGCACCCCTTCCTGTTCGACCTGACGCCGGAGCAGCTGCGCGAGCAGATCGACCGGACGACGGAGGAGCTGGACCGGGTGGCCGGCACGGCCCCGGCCTGGTTCCGGCCGCCGTACGGGGCGCTGAGCCCCGAGGTGCTGGCCGCCCTGGACGGGCACCCGGCCGCCCTGGCGATGTGGGACGTGGACGCCCGCGACTGGTCGCGGCCGGGGCCCGAGCAGATCGCCAAGACCGTCCTGGAGGGCGTCGGGCCCGGCTCGGTGGTCCTGATGCACGAGGGCGCCGGGGACCGCAGCCAGACCGTGGCGGCCCTCCCGGCGATCGTCGAGGGCCTGCTCGAACGCGGCCTGGAACCCGTCCCGCTGGCGGAGCTCGCCGCCCCGCCCGGCCCCGGAGGCCACTGAACCCCCGCACCGCGTATCGCGCACCGCGACCAACGACCGGAGGACTGAAGGGTCATGGAAGAACGCTTGGCAGAACCCGTGGAGGCGGCGGCCCCGCCGGTGAAGGACGGGTCCGGCGAAGGGCCGCCGCCGGGAGCGGGGGCGACGGGACCGTCCCCGGACGAACCGGCGATCTGGTCCCGCAACTTCCGGTACTACTTCACCGCCCGCAGCGCCGGCCTGCTCAGCTGGGCCATGCTGCCGGTCGCGGTCGCGGCCGGTCTGCTCAGCGGCGGGTACGGCCTGGACACCGCCGGGTACTCGATGGCCTTCCTGGTCGCCCCGTTCGCCGGTCTCGTGCTCTTCGGCGGGGTGCTCGCCGACCGGTTCACCGCCCGCCGCATGATGATCATCGCGGACCTGGCCAACCTCGTCGCCCACGTCCTGCTCGCCCTCCTCTTCCTCCACGGCATCGACCACCTCTGGCAGCTGTACGCGCTGCTCGTCGTCGCCGGCACCGCCAACGCCCTGTTCCAGCCGGGCGCCTCCTCGACCGTCCCCCTGGTCTCCCGCGACGTGCAGGGCGCCAACGGCGTGCTGCGCACCTCCGAGGCGATCACCGGCCTCGGCGGTCCGGCCCTGGCCGGCGCCCTGGTCGGCTTCGGGTCCACCGGCTGGGTCATGGTGATCTCCGCCGTCGCCTACGGCACCAGCGCGATCTGCCTGTTCGCCCTCCGGCTCGGCGTGGTGCCCGCCCCGCCGGCCGGTGAGAGCCTGTGGCGCAACCTGGTCGTCGGCTGGCAGGAGTTCCGCTCCCGGAGCTGGCTCTGGGGCGTGATCCTGATCTGGATGTTCTACGCGGTGCTCTCCTGGGGGCCGCAGCTCTCGGTGGCCGCCGGCGTCATCGTGCCCGAGCACGGCGCGAGCGCCTTCGGCCTGATCAACGCCGCGCTCGGCGCCGGAACCGTGGCCGGCGGGCTCCTCGCGATCCGCTACAAGCCCCAGCGGCCGCTCGCCGCCGGGGCCGTGGCGATGATGGCGTACCCGCTCTACCCGCTCGGCATCGTGCTCGGCTGGCCGGTCTGGCTGCTCATCGCCGCGCAGGTCCTGGTCGGGGCCGGCATCGGGGTCTGGGGCGTCATGTGGGCCACCAGCGTGCAGACCCAGGTGCCGGGCGAGGTCCTGAACCGCGTCCACGCCTACGAGGTCGCGGGCTCCGTCGGCATGTACCCGATCGGCAGCGCGCTCGCCGGGCCCGCCGTCGGCGCGTTCGGCACCGACACGGTCCTCGTGGTGGGCGTCGTGGTCTCCTTCCTCACCGCCACCGCGCTCCTGGCGGCCCGCCCGATCCGCACCCTGCGCCGTGTCCCGGACCGCGCCTGACGGGGGCCGTACGCCCGTGCCCGTGTCCGACCGGGGCCGTACGCCCGCCTCCGGCGGGTCCCGCACGCCCGTGCCCGTGTCCGGTCGTATCCGCACGCCCGTCGGCGGCGTGCACCACCTGGTCGCCCGGAACGAGGAGGTGCTCGGCGCGCTGCCCGTCGCCGACGCGGACCGGGCGGCCGCCGCCGGGCTGCCGCCGTGGCGGGCGGCGGAGCACCTGGCCTCTCGGGCGCTGCTGCGGTTCCTGCTGCGGGAGGTCGGCGAGGACGCCGGGGGCGGGCCGGTCGCCGCGCTCCCGGGCGGCCGCCCGTACCTGCCCGGGCGGCCCGGCCTGGGGGTGAGCCTCTCGCACTCCTCCGGCTGGGTCGCGGCGGCCGTCGGCCGGGGCCGGGGCGTCGGCGTCGACGTGCAGGTCCCGGCCGTCGTGGGCGACCGGCTGCTGCGGCTCTGCTGCCGGCCCGGGGACGCCGACGTCCTGGCCGCCCTGCCCGAGGAGGCGCGCAGACGGGAGTTCGCCCGGGTCTTCGCCGTCCAGGAGGCCTGTGTGAAGGCCGTGGGGGAGGGGTTCGCGGGCCGCCCCTGGACCGTGCCCGTCCCCCTGGGCGGGCGGACGGGCGCCTGGAACCGCGTCCGGTGGGCCGTCCCGCGCGACGACGGCGACGCGGTACCGGTCGCCTGCGCCTGGACCGTACCGCCGGTGCCGGTGCCGGTACGGATCAGAAGACCGGCAGGGCCGTGAGAGTGGTGCCGTCCATGAGGAGGACCCGGTCGGCGTCGCCCCCGATCCAGTACGCCTCGGGGGGTCGTCGTGGCACAGCGGTTCCATGCCCGTACCCCCCCGGTCCGTGATGAGCAGGAACCGATCCTGCTCAGGGGGCCCCATGGCGCCGGGACCGGGCCGCGCGCGGGCGGATCCGGCGGCGGGGACGTGCCCCGCCGCCGGATCCCGTTCCGTGCGTCCGTTCGGCCGCCGGTCAGTCGCCGTGGCCGGTGCCTCCGCTGCCGAAGCCGCCGCTGGAGATGCCGCCCCACTTGCGCTTCTCCTCGTCCGGCGGCTGGGGCGAGGTCTCGGTGCCGGAGTGCTTGAGCTGGTACGGCATGAGCCGGTGCTCGGCGTCGGTCCGCGGCATCTCGGCCCCCTGCCGGTACTCGGTCGCCTCGCCGGGCAGGGAGCCGTCGTCCGGCCGGTGCGGCTGCTCCTCGGGCTTCGGCGGCGCGGGCTCCTGGTTGCGGACCCGGAAGCCGAACCAGAAGGCGCTGAGGAGGACGGCGACGACGATGAGTCCGCCGAGAACCTGTGCCAGGCCGGACTGCCAAACTCCAGCCGCCAGGTTCTCTGCTGCGCTGAGAGTGTTCATGTCTACGGATTACCCGATTCCGCTTCTTTGGATGCGCCGGGAAGGCATCTCTTCGGATTTATCTGAAACACGCGGCGGTCGCCCGGAGTGACCGCACGGTGCGCCGGCGCCTGGAGCGCACCCCGCTCCCGTACCCCCTACTTCGCGTCCGAGTACCGCTCCCCCTACTTCGCGTCCGAGTACCGCTCCACCGTCGCCGTCGTGAACGGGAACCGCACCGGCGTGTCCCCGAACGCGATCCGTCCCGCCTCGTCCCCGGCCGCCCGGACCGCCTCCGTGACGGCCTCCGCCTCCTCCGCCGGGCAGTGCACGATCACCTCGTCGTGCTGGAAGAACACCAGCTCCGCCCGCATCCCGGCGAGGGAGCGCCGCAGGGCCGCCAGCATCAGGAGCGCCCACTCGGCGGCGCTGCCCTGGACGACGAAGTTCCGGGTGAAGCGGCCCCGCGCCCGCGTGTTCCCCGAGGCGTACCCGGGGGTGAACTCGCCCTCGTCGGCGACCGGTTCGGGACCGTCGTCCTGGGGCAGGCCCGCCTCGTCGGCGTCGCCCGCGCCGACCGCGGGCGGGCTGGTCCTGCCCAGCCAGGTCCGGACGAGCCGGCCCTCCTCGCCCGCCTTCGCCGCGTCGTCGACGTACGCCACGGCGAGCGGGAAGCGGCGGCGCAGCGCCGCCAGGTTCTTCAGGCCGTCGCCGCTGGTCTGCCCGTAGACCGCGCCCAGGAGCGCGAGCTTGGCGTGCTCGCGGTCGCCGGAGAAGGCGCGGGCCGACAGCCGGGAGTACAGGTCGTCGGGGTGGCCCGCGACCTCCATCAGGCCCGGGTCGCGGGAGATCGCGGCGAGGACGCGCGGCTCCATCTGGTCGGCGTCGGCCACGACGAGCCGCCAGCCCTCGTCGGCGACCACGGCCCGCCGGATCACCTTCGGGATCTGCAGGGCCCCGCCGCCGTTGGTCGTCCAGCGCCCGCTGACCGTGCCCCCGGGCAGGTACTCGGGCCGGAAGCGGCCGTCCCGCACCCAGTCGGCCAGCCACGACCAGCCGTGCGCCGTCCAGATCCGGTACAGCTTCTTGTACGCGATCAGCGGCTCCACCGCCGGGTGGTCGACCCCGCTCAGCTCCCAGCGGCGCGTGGACCGCAGCCGGATCCCGGCCGCCGCGAAGGCCTTCACCACGTCGGCCGGCAGGTCGGGCCGGACGCGCCTCCCGAGGGCCGCGGACACCTCGGCCGCCAGCTCGGCCAGGCGGCGCGGCTCGCCCCCGCCCGCGTACCGCTCGCCGAGCAGGTCGTTCAGCAGCTCCCGGTGCACGTCGGCCCGCCACGGCAGCCCGGCCCGGTGCATCTCGGCGGCCACCAGCATCCCCGCCGACTCGGCGGCCGTCAGCAGCCGCATCCTGCCCGGGTGCTCGACCCGGTCGTGGCGGCGCAGCTGCTCGGCGTAGACCGCGAGGAGCCCCTCGAAGGGCACGGCGGTCACACGGGGCGGCTCGAACAGCGAGTCCTGCGAGCCGGGTTCGGCCGTGCGGGGCGGCGGGTCGGGCGGCACGGGAGCGTTCCGCAGGCGCGCCCAGGCGGCGGCCGCCGAGCGGGGCTCGCCGAGCCGCCCCTCGTACCCGAGGAGCAGCTGCTCGGCGCCCTCCACGTCGTAGCACCGCTCGACCCGCACCCCGGCGGCGAGCAGCCGGGGGTACACCTCGGCCGTCGACCGCCACACCCACCGGGCCACCTCCGGCCGGTCCCGCACGGCCGCCAACAGGTCCGGCTCGCGCCGCACCGGCCCGGCGGGCGCGCCGTCCGGACCGAGGGGCGCGAGCAGGACCCCTTCCCCCTCCTCCTCGGCGGCCAGCGCCCACTTCTCGCTCATGCCGGCGAGTCTGGCAGCCGCCACTGACAGCGCCGGGCCTCCTACGCTGTGGCGCGGACGCGGGACGGATCCGGACGTGGAGGGGGAGGATGATGTACGCGAGGTCCCTGGGGGACGACGGGGCGGAGCTGTGCCCGCTCGAACCGTGGCAGGCGGACGAGTTCCTGGCGCACATGGACCGGGGGCGGGAGTTCATCGGCGCGCGCAACGGACTCCCGGACGTCGTCACCGACCTGGAGTCCAGCCGGGCCTTCCTCCGGACGTACGCGGAGAGGGCGGCGGCCGACACGGGCCGCATCCACGGCATCCGGCTCGACGGGGCCCTGGTCGGCGCCGTGATCCTCCGGACGTTCGACACCGCGAACGGCACGGCCGAGGCGGGCTGCTGGCTGGAGCCGGCCGCGACGGGCCGGGGCCTGGTGACCCGGGCGGCACGGGTGCTCGTCGACTGGGCGATCGAGGTGCGCGGCATCCACCGGGTGGAGTGGGTCGTCTCCTCGGACAACGCCCCGAGCATCGCGGTGGCCCGCCGCCTCGGCATGACCAGGGACGCGGTCCTCCGCGAGAGCCACCCCCACCGGGGCCGGCGCCACGACGAGGAGGTCTGGTCGGTCCTGGCCCCGGACTGGCGGGCGGCGAAGGCGGCGGGAACGGCCGACTGAGGCCGGGACCGGGGCGGTGACCCGGCTCCGACCCCGGCCACCACCCCGTCGTCCCACGATGACCGGTCGCCGGACGTCACGCCACACGGGGAGGGCCCGGGGCGTACGGCGGGGGCTGAGACCATGGGGAGGAGGACGGGCACCGGGACGGAACGGGACGCGAGGACGGCGTGGGCACCACCATCGACAAGGCCTTCGGGGCGCTGTACGCGAGCGACGACGGGTCGCTCGACACGGCGGCCTCGCTGCTCGCCGCCGACCGGGGCGCGGACGCGGAGCTGGAGCGGCGCGGCGAGGAGTTCGTGAGGACGCTGTGGGCGCGCGGCTGGCAGCCCGCCGACCTCGTCCGCGCGGCCCGCCGGGACCTCGCGGACGAGCACGTACGGCTCCTCGCGGGCCTGGTCAGGACGGAGACGGCGGGGTACGGGCGGCTGCCGCACCGCTGGGAGGCGCAGCTCGCCGAGCTGCCCGAGGGCCCCGGCCGTCCCACGGACCGCTTCTCTTACGCGACCGCCGTCCTGGAGCTGTACCGGCTGCTCGTACGGCTGCCGCGCCTGGACGCGGTCGGCCCGGCGCCGGGCGAGGCGCTGCCGCCGCCGGCGGCGGGGGAGCCCCGGATGCTGGGCCGGATCAGGGCGCTGCTCGCGAAGGCGGAGGCGACCGGGTACCCGGAGGAGGCGGAGGCGCTGACCGCCAAGGCGCAGGAGCTGATGGCCCGGCACAGCCTGGACGAGGCGTCGCTCGCGGCGGGGGCGCCGTCCCCGGAGGCGCCCGGCGCGATCCGGATCGGGGTGGACCCGCCGTACGAGCAGGCGAAGGCGATCCTCCTCGACGCGGTGGCGACGGCGAACCACTGCCGGGCGGTGTGGAACGAGGCGCACGGCTTCTCGACGGTGGTCGGCTTCGAGTCGGACCTGGACCCGGTGGAGCTCCTGTACACCTCGCTGCTGGTGCAGGGGACGGCGGCGATGACGCGGGCGGAGGCGGAGCAGCGGGCGGGCGGCCGGAAGCGCACGAAGTCCTTCCGGCAGTCCTTCCTGCTCGCGTACGCGAACCGGCTGGGCGCCCGGCTCTCCGCCACGTCCCGCCGGGTGGCCGCCGAGGCCCCGACCCTCCTGCCGGCCCTCGCCTCCCGCGAGGCGGCGGTCACCACCCGCACGGACGAACTCTTCCCGGAGACCCGCACCACCCGCGTCCGCGCCGCCTGGGACGAGGCGGGCTGGACCCACGGCGCCACAGCCGCCGACCGAGCCACCCTCCACCCGGAACGCCGCCGACTGGGAGACGGCACGTAACCCGCCCCCCCGGCACCCC
>JNWL01000077.1 GCA_000716465.1 Streptomyces bikiniensis | reverse complement strand
GTGGGTGAGGGTGCGTTCGACCAGGTCGGCGAGGGGTGCGGAGTGGGTGCGGGCGAGGGGGGCGGCCTTCGGGGTGGGGCCGGGGGCGGGGGCGCCGGTGACGTGGACGCCGGCGTGGGCGAGGAGGTCGGCGAAGGCGGTGGCGGTGGCGCGGGCGGGGTCGGCGCTGCGGGGTGCGGGGCCGCTGGGGCTGGTGTCGAGGCGTCCGGCGCGGGTCATGAGGGCGGTGACGGGGGCGATGTTCTCGTTGGGGCCGATGGGGTGGACGGCGGGGCCGGTGTAGAGGCCCGTGTCGTAGGCGAGGCGTACGGAGGTGCGGCCGCGGGCCTTGAGGGCGCGGGCGGTGTCGGTGGCGAGGGCCTTGAGGCGCGTGTCGTCGAGGGTGGGGTCGCCGCCGCCGGTGAGGGCGACGGTCTTTCCGTCGGGGGTGGCGGTCGTGGTGGTGGCGATGCGGTGGTCGGGGCCGAGGGCGGAGAGGGCGGCCGCGGCGGTGGCGATCTTGACGGTGGAGGCGGGGGTCATGGGGGCGGTGGCGCCCTCGCCGTAGAGCTGCTTCCCGGTGGCGGTGTCGACGACGGAGGCGGTGCGGAGGGGGCCGAGGCCGGGGTCGGCGAGGAGGGGGGCGAGGACGGCGGCGAGGTCGGCGGGGTGTTCGGCGGGGCGCTTGCCCGGGTCGGCGTCGGCGGGTCCGGTGGAGGTCCCCGCGGGCGTGGCGGGGCGCAGGGCGGTGAGGACGCCGGGGGCGCTGGGGGCGGGTGCGGGGCGGTGGGGCGCGGCGGGGGCCGGGGGCGGGGCGTGACGCGTGCCACCCGCCGCGGGGGCGGCGGCGCGGGCCCGCTCGGCCGTACGCTGACCCGAGTCCCACGGGCCGGCCGCGGTCACCGCCGCGGCGGCCAGGGCCAGACCGAGGGCGGCGGAGCCCGCCGTGAGCTGCCAGGTCCTCGGCTCGGGCATTGCTGACCAGCCCCTTTCGCGATCACACACGTGCGTGAGGGACACTTAACCACCGCGCTGTGTCGCGAGCATTCACTTGTGTTGATTCAGGAGGAGCCACCCGTGGAGTTCGACGTTCTCATCGAGATCCCCAAGGGATCGCGGAACAAGTACGAGGTCGACCACGAGACCGGTCGCATCCGTCTGGACCGTCGCCTCTTCACGTCGACGGCCTACCCGACCGACTACGGCTACGTCGAGAACACCCTCGGCGAGGACGGCGACCCGCTGGACGCGCTCGTCATCCTGGACGAGCCCACGTTCCCGGGCTGCCTGATCAAGTGCCGCGCCATCGGCATGTTCCGGATGACGGACGAGGCGGGCGGCGACGACAAGCTGCTGTGCGTGCCGGCCACGGACCCGCGCATGGAGCACCTGCGGGACATCCACCACGTGGCGGAGTTCGACCGCCTGGAGATCCAGCACTTCTTCGAGGTCTACAAGGACCTGGAGCCGGGCAAGTCGGTCGAGGGCGCGGACTGGGTCGGTCGCGCCGAGGCCGAGGCCGAGATCGAGAAGTCGTACGCGCGGGCCAAGGAGCAGGGCGGCCACTGAGCCGTTCCGGGGCCGTCGATCCGGTCCCGGTCCCGAGTGTGTGAAGGCGGTGTGCCCCCGGTGGGCGCACCGCCTTCGCACGTCCGTCGCACACCCGTATCCGCGCACGCCCATACTGGAAGCCACGATTCCTCCTAGGGAGAGCGGGGCGGCAGAGTGGTGGCGGAGCCGGGCGGCTCGATGGACGTGCGGGACGAAGGGGCCGGGGAGGCTCCGGAGGACCGGAAACCGCAGTCGGACGAGGCGCGGAGCGCGTTCGTCCCGCCGGCCGGGGTGGAGCGGCCCGCGCCACCGGAGGAGGAGCACCCGACCTCCGAGTTCGCCCTGCCGTCGGGGCTGCGGGCGGAGCCCGAGCCCGGTCCGGAGCCGGAGGGTTCGGCGTTCGCTCCCCCGGCCACCTACTCGGCGAAGAACTCGCCGCCCGCGTTCACGCCGGCGTACGGGGTGCCGCTGGTGCGTCTGGCGCGGGACGCGCCGTGGCAGGACCGGATGCGGACGATGCTGCGGCTGCCGGTGGGCGAGCGGCCGGTGCCGGAGGCGCCGCGCAAGGAGGACGAGGCGGGTCCTTCGGTGCCGCGCGTCCTCGACCTGACGCTGCGCATCGGCGAGCTGCTGCTCGCGGGCGGGGAGGGCGCGGAGGACGTCGAGGCGGCGATGTTCGCGATCTGCCGTTCGTACGGGCTGGACCGGTGCGAGCCGACGGTGACGTTCACGCTGCTTTCGGTGACGTACCAGCCGTCGCTGGTGGACGACCCGGTGACGGCGAACCGGACGGTGCGCCGGCGGGGCACGGACTACACGCGACTGGCGGCGGTGTACCAGCTGATCGCGGACATCAGCGCGCCGGCGCACGACGAGCAGGCGCACGAGGTGACGCCGGAGGAGGCGTACCGGCGGCTGGCGGAGATCCGGCGGAACCGGCACCCGTATCCGGGGTGGGCGCTGACGGCGGCGGCGGGGGTGCTGGCGGGGGCGGCGTCGGTGCTGCTGGGCGGCGGTCCGACGGTGTTCTTCGTGGCGGCGCTGGGCGCGGTGCTCGGGGACCGGCTGGCGTGGCTGTGCGCGGGGCGGGGGCTGCCGGAGTTCTACCAGTTCCTGGTGGCGGCGATGCCCCCGGCGGCGATGGGGGTGCTCCTGACGCTGCTGCACGCGGACCTGCGTCCGTCGGCGGTGATCACGGGTGGCCTGTTCGCGCTGATTCCGGGGCGGGCGCTGGTGGCGGCGGTGCAGGACGGTCTGACCGGTTTCTACATCACGGCCTCGGCGCGGCTCCTGGAGGTCATGTACTTCTTCGTGGCGATCGTGGTGGGCGTGCTCTCGGTGCTGTACCTGGCGGTGCAGTTCGACGCGCAGCTGAACCCGGAGGGGGTGCTGCGGGCGGTGGAGCGGCCGGTGGTGCAGACCCTGGCGTCGATGGCGCTGTCCGCGACCTTCGCGATCCTGTTGCAGCAGTCGCGGGCGACGGTGCTGTTCGTGACGCTGAACGGCGGGGTGGCGTGGGTGGTGTACGCGTCGATCGCGGTGACCGCGGGCGGGTCCGCGGTGATGGCGACGGCGGTGGCGGCGGGGCTCGTGGGGCTCTTCGGGCAGTTGGTCGCCCGGTACCACCACACCTCGTCGCTGCCGTACGTGACGGCGGCGATCGGGCCGCTGCTGCCCGGTTCGGCGACGTACTTCGGGGTGCTCGCGATCGCCCAGCACAATCTGGACCAGGGGTTCGCGTCGCTGGCGAAGGCGGCGGCGCTGGCGCTGGCGATCGCGATCGGCGTGAACCTGGGGAGCGAGCTGGCCCGCCTGTTCCTGCGGGCCCCCGGTGCGGCGGCGGCCCGGCGGGCCGCGAAGCGCACCAGGGGCTTCTAGTGTCCTGAGTCGGAAGTTCTTCGGTAGATCTCTGCTTCGACCGACAGTGGTCGCGCCCGCTTCCAACCAGGTTGGAGCTCCATTTGGAACCGTCGGTCCAGGGTCCGGAGGCTGGAAGAACTACCCAAGAATCTCCGACTCGGGACACTAGGGCCTGTCCGGCGGATCGGGGTCGGACGGGCCCTGGCGTCGTCGCTTCTTCCGGGGGTTACCGCTTGGCGTGGCGGCCGCGGGAGCCCTGCTGGGGGTCGGGGGCGCCGTGGTCGCCCCCGGCGGCGCGGGCCCTCTTGGACTGGGAGCGGGCCTTGAGGTACTCGATCACGATCGGGACGACGGAGATCACGACGATCCCGACGAGGATCATCTCGATGTGCTTGTGCACGAAGTCGATCTTGCCGAGGGAGGCGCCGAGCAGGGTGACGCCGGCGCCCCACAGCACGCCGCCGATGATGTTGAACGTGATGAACGAGCGGTAGTTCATCCGGCTGACGCCCGCGATGATCGGCGTGAACGTGCGGACGATCGGGACGAAGCGGGCCAGGATCAGGGACTTCGGGCCGTGCTTCTCGAAGAACTCGTGCGCCTTCTCGACGTTCTCCTGCTTGAACAGCTTGGAGTCGGGGCGCTTGAAGAGGGCGGGTCCGACCTTGCGGCCGAAGAGGTAGCCGACCTGGTCGCCGATGATCGCGGCGGCCACGATCAGGGTGCAGACCAGCCAGAGCGGCGTGTCGAGCTTCCCGGTGGTGACGAGCAGACCGGTGGTGAAGAGAAGCGAGTCACCGGGCAGGAAGAACCCGATGAGGAGTCCGGACTCGGCGAAGACGATCACCAGGACACCGATCAGACCAAAGGTCTGGATCAAGTAGTCCGGGTCCAGCCAGCTCGGTCCGAGGGCAAGCGTGTTCACGGGTTCCGGGCTCCTGCGGTCGGTGGGGGCTTGGGGACGGGCTGCCCCAAGCTATCAACGTGGAGCGGGCGCCCCCGGTTCCACCCGGGTCCCCACGGGATGCGGAAGGGTCTCGCGGGGCGGAAAGTGTGGAATCAGGAGGTGTATGCCGATGGGCATCGAGGAGTACGGGGGCGGGCAGGGTCCGCACCCCGAAGTACTGGTCGTGACGACGAACGACGTCCCGGGACACGAGGTCCGGCAGGTGATCGGCGAGGTCTTCGGGCTCACCGTGCGCTCCCGGCACCTGGGCAGCCAGATCGGCGCCGGGCTGAAGTCGATGATCGGCGGGGAGCTGAAGGGTCTGACGAAGACCCTGGTGGAGACCCGCAACCAGGCGATGGAGCGCCTGGTGGAGCAGGCGCGGGCGCGCGGCGCGAACGCGGTGCTCGCGTTCCGCTTCGACGTGACGGAGGCGGCGGACGTGGGCACGGAGGTCTGCGCGTACGGCACGGCGGTGGTGATCGCACCCCGGGCGTGAAGCGGCGGACGTGGGCACGGAGGTCTGCGCGTACGGCACGGCGGTGGTGATCGCGCCCCGGGCGTGAAGCGGCGGACGGGGGCACGGAGGTCTGCGCGTACGGCACGGCGGTGGTGATCGCACCCCGGGCGTGAGGCGGCGGACGGGGGCACGGAGGTCTGCGCGTACGGCACGGCGGTGGTGATCGCACCCCGGGCGTGAGGCGGCGGACGGGGTGGGTACCGGGCGGTTCGGGCGGTTCGGCCTGACCTAGGACGTTCGCGGCTTTTGCTCACTTATGGTGGGGCCGTGTCCACCGATCGCGCACCGGCCGCGTCCTCCCCCGCCGCCGACGAGGCCCCGCTGCGGGTCCTGCTGCCGCAGATCCTGCCCGCGCTCGTGGTCGGGGCCGGGTCCGGGCTGCTCTTCCTGGGGATCAGCGCCCTCTCGGAGGAGTTCAAGCACGTCCTCTGGGAGGACCTGCCCGACGCCCTCGGGATCGGCGGGTACTCCTCCCTCTGGATGATCACCATGCTCACGGCGACCGGCGTCGCCGTGGGCCTGGTCGTGTGGAAGGCGCCCGGGCACGCCGGGCCCGACCCGGCGACCACCGGGCTCGGCGGTCCGCCGATCGCCCCGGGCGCGGTGCCGGGGCTGCTGCTCGCCGGCACCCTCGCGCTCGCCGGCGGGGTCAGCCTGGGCCCCGAGAACCCGATCATCGCCTCCAACATCGCGCTCGCGTACTGGGCGGGCCGCAGGCTCGCGCCCGCCGTGCCCGGCATCGCCTGGATCTCGCTCGCCACGGCCGCCACGGTCGGCGCCCTCTTCGGCACCCCCGTCGCCGCCGCCCTCGTCATCTCCGAGGCCCTGGCCGGGCACCCGGGCCCCGGTTCCCTCTGGGACCGCCTGTTCGCCCCGCTCCTGGCCGCCGGCGCCGGCGCCACGACCACCCAGCTGCTCGCCGAGCCCACCTTCGCCCTGGGGCTGCCGCCGCTGACCGACCCCGGCTGGGAGGACCTCCTCGCGGCCCTGGTGATCGCCTCCGCCGCGGCCCTCTTCGGCCTCGCCGCCTGTTTCCTCTTCCCGTACGTCCACGGCGCCTTCCGTCGCCTGCGGCACCCGATGCTGATGCTGCCGCTCGGCGGGCTCGTGCTCGGTCTCCTGGGGGCCCTCGGCGGGCACCTGACCCTCTTCAAGGGCCTGGAGGAGATCAAGGAGCTCACGGCGAACATCGGCGGCTGGTCCTCGGGCGAGCTGGCGAAGCTGGCCGTGGTCAAGCTCGTCGCCCTCCTCGTCGCCGCCTCCTGCGGCTTCCGGGGCGGCCGGATCTTCCCCGCCGTCTTCATCGGCGCCGCCTTCGGCCTCCTCGCCCAGGCCCTGGTCCCCGAGGTCCACCCGGCCGTCGCCGTCTCCTCGGCCGTGCTCGGGGTCCTGCTCGCCACCACCCGGCAGGGCTGGATCAGCCTCTTCGTCGGCGCGGTCCTCGCCGCCTCCCCCGCCATGCTGGCCCTGCTCTGCCTGGCCTCGCTGCCCGCCTGGCTGATCGTCACCGGCCGCCCGCAGCTCGAACTGGACGAGCACGGGCGGCCGTTGACGTGAGGGGCGCCCGCCTACCTCCCGAGCCGGCCGAACGTGCGCACCGCCAGCGGGAAGAAGACCGCGAGGAGCACCAGCGGCCACACCACCGCCGCCGTCACGTGCCCCGGGGCGCCGCCCGGGTTGCCGAAGAGCTCGCGCACCGCCGTCGCGGTCGCGGACAGGGGGTTCCACTCCACGACCGCCCCGAGCCAGTCCGGCATGGAGGCGGGCGAGGCGAAGGCGTTGGAGAGGAAGCCGAAGGGCCAGACCAGGATCTGGACCGCCTGCACCAGCTCCGCCCGGCCCGCGACCAGGGCCAGGAAGATCCCGATCCACAGCATCGCGAAGCGCAGCAGGAGCAGCAGTCCCAGCGCGCCCAGGAAGGCCTCCGGGCCGCCGTTCGCCCGCCACCCGATCGCATACCCCACGCCGGTCATCAGGAGCAGGCCCACCACCGACTGGAGCATGTCCGCCGCCGCCCGTCCGACCAGGACCGCGCCGTCGGTCATCGGCATCGCGCGGAAGCGGTCGATCACGCCCTTGTTCAGATCCTGCGTGACCGCCGTCATGGTGCCTTCGAGGCCGAAGACCATGGTCAGGGCGAGCATGCCGGGCACCAGGTAGTCGACGTAGTCGCCGTCGACGGCCCGCCCGCCGCCGACCAGGTGGCCGAACATCAGCAGCATCATCACCGGGAAGACGAGCCCGACCAGGACCTGCACCGGCTGCCGGGCCCAGTGGGCCAGCTCGCGGCGGGTCATCGTCCAGCAGTCGGACACCACGTACGCGGCGCTCATGCCGCCACCTCCTTCTCACGGGCCGTACCGTCCGCCGTCAGGTGCAGGAAGACCTCGTCCAGGGTCGGGCGCCGCAGGGCGATGTCCTCCGCGTCGATCCCGGCCGACCCGAGCGCCCCCACGGTCGCGGCGAGCGAGGCCATCCGGTCGGTCACGGGAGCGCTGAGCAGCCGTCGGTCGGCGTCCACGGACACCTCGGCGCGGGCCGCCGGGAGGAGGCCGGCCGCCTCGTCGAGCCTGCGGGCGTCGCGTACGACCACGTCGATCCGGTCCGCGCCCACGCGGGCCTTCAGCTCGTCGGCGGTGCCGTCGGCGACGACCCGGCCCCGGTCCACGACCGAGATCCGGTCGGCGAGCTGGTCGGCCTCCTCCAGGTACTGGGTGGTGAGCAGGACCGTGGTGCCGCCGCCGACCAGCGAGCGCACCGACTCCCAGACCTCGGCGCGCCCGCGCGGGTCGAGCCCGGTGGTCGGCTCGTCCAGGAAGAGCACCTCGGGCTCGGTGATCAGGGACGCCGCCAGGTCGAGGCGGCGGCGCATGCCGCCGCTGTACCGGCGGACGGGCTTGCGCCCGGTGCCGGTGAGGCCGAAGCGCTCCAGGAGCTCGTCGGCGCGGACCCCGGCGCGCCGGGCGCCGAGGTGGTGGAGCCTGCCGAACATCTCCAGGTTCTGCCGGCCGCCCAGCTCCTCGTCCAGGGCCGCGTGCTGGCCGAGGAGTCCGATCCGCCGCCGCACCTCGCGGGCCCCGGTCCGCACGTCGTGCCCGGCGACGCGGACCAGGCCCGCGTCGTGCCGGAGCAGGGTCGCCAGAATCCGCACCGTCGTGGTCTTGCCCGCGCCGTTGGGGCCGAGGAGGCCGTGGACGGTGCCGCGCCCGACGGCGAGGTCGAGCCCGTCCAGGGCGTCCTTGTCCCCGTACCGCTTCCGCGCGCCCTCCACGCGGATCACTTCCGTGTCCATCCTGGTTCCTCCCGAAAAACCATAGTCAAATTTGACCAATCACCACCGGCGGAGCACGGTATGCCCGCGCGGGGCATTAGTCAAACTTGATGAGACGATATTCCGGGGGACCTCCCCCGGTCAGGTCGCGTACGGGTTCTCCTCGCCCTCCGCGAGCACCCCCACGAACGGGTCGCCCTCGCCCGCGAACACGTACGCCCCGCCCTCGATCCGCTCGATCAGGCCGAGCGTCCACTCCTTGCCCGCGTCGGCCGAGCCGAGCCACATGTGCATGATCTCGCCGATGTGGCCGAGCTGCTCCGGGCCGCCCTCCGGCGTGTAGTAGTCGGTGACCGACGCGCGCCACTCGTCGAGCGCGCGGACCCGTCGGCGCAGCAGCTCCACGGCCTCCGCGCGGGGCAGGTCCACCATGAAGCCGATGCCCGCCGACAGGACGTCCACCTTCTGGTCGTAGGTGGTCAGCGCCTCGCGGAGCAGCACGAAGTACTCCTCGGTGCCGGCGTCCGTCAGCTCGTACTCGACGCGGGGCGGGCCGCCGACCGCGCTCGGCGCGACCTCGTGCGCCCGCAGCAGCCCCTGTTTCGCCATCTGCTTGAGCGCGTGGTAGATCGAGCCGGGCTTGGCGTGCGACCACTCGTGCGCCCCCCAGTACTCCAGGTCGTTGCGCACCTGGTAGCCGTGGGCGCGGCCGTGCTGCCGCACCGCGCCCAGGACGAGAAGACGGATGGCCGACATCCCACGTACCTCCTGGTCGATCCCGACCAGGGTACGCGCGGCGATCACCGTCCCGGCGCCTCCGCCTCGGCCGCGATCAGCTCGTAGGAGCCCTTGCCGTCGATGCTCTCGCGGATGATGTCGGCGTGGCCGGCGTGCCGTCCCATCTCCTGGACGAGGTGGAGCACCATCCAGCGGACCGTGACCCGCCCGTCCTTCGGGAACCAAGGGGCCTCCGGCAGCGGGAAGGTCTCGTCCAGGTCGGGCACCGAGCGGACGAAGTCCTCGGTCTGCCCGGCCACGTCCGCCCAGAACTCCAGGACCTCCGGGATCGTCTCGCCGTCCACGAGCCGGAAGCCCTCGCTCCAGGTCTCCTGGGTCCGCTGCTTCTCGTTGGGCTTCTGCTGCGCGAGCCGGAGCCAGTTGAGCTCGACCTCGGCGACGTGCTTGACCAGGCCGGACAGGCTCAGTTCGCTGGCGCTGGGAGTGCTCGCCGCCTGCTCCTCGGTCAGGCCGAGGAGCGCGCGGCGCAGCGCGGCGCGCTGGGCCTCCACGAAGTCGAGGAGCGTGCCTCGCTCGTCGCCGGGGGTCCCTGCGGGAACAAGAGCAACCATGACGTCCGCCTTCCGGATGTGGTCCGTGCCGGGTTGTCCCGACACAGACCACGCTACGGAGGCTTGCGGACAGCTACTGTCCTCGATCGTTCCCGGCGGGGGAAGAACGCGGGGAAGGACTCAGAACGGGAAGCGGCTGCGGCCGTGCTGGATCGAGATCCACTTCTGGGTGGTGAAGGAGTCCACCATCGAGTCGCCGTTGAGCCGGCCGACGCCCGACTGCTTCTCGCCGCCGAAGGGGACGATCGGCTCGTCGTGCACGGTGCCGTCGTTGATGTGGATCATGCCGGTGTGGATGCGCCGGGCGACCCGTACGCCCCGCTCGACGTCCCCGGTGTGCACGGCGCCGCTGAGCCCGTACGGGGTGTCGTTGGCGATCCGGACGGCCTCCTCCTCGCCGTCGAAGGGCACGATCAGGGCGACCGGGCCGAAGATCTCCTGGCTCAGGACCGGGGAGTCGGCGGCGAGACCGGTGAGGACGGACGGGGAGACGAGGTTGCCGTCGACCGTGCCGTGCAGGAGGGCGGTGGCGCCGGCGGCGACCGTCTGGTCGACCAGGGAGGAGACGGACTCGGCCTGCTGGGAGTTGATGAGCGGGCCGATGTGGGTGGCCGGGTCGGCCGGGTCGCCGACGCGCAGGGTCTTCACCTTGGCCACGAACTTCTCGGTGAACTCCGCCTCCAGGGTGCGGTCCACCAGGATGCGGTTGGCGGCCATGCAGACCTGGCCCTGGTGCACGAAGCGGCTGAAGACGGCCGCGTCGACCGCGTAGTCGACGTCGGCGTCGTCCAGGACGATCAGGGCGCTGTTGCCGCCGAGTTCGAGGACGGCCTGCTTGAAGTGCTGGGCGCAGACCGTGGCGACGTGCCGGCCGACCTTGTCGGAGCCGGTGAAGGAGATGACCTTCGGGACCGGGTGGGTCAGGAGCGCGTCACCGATCTCGGCGATGTCGGTGACGACGACGTTCAGCAGGCCGGCCGGGAGACCGGCCTCCTCCAGGACCTTGGCGACGAGGGTGCCGCCGCAGATCGGGGTGTTCTGGTGCGGCTTGAGGACGACCGCGTTGCCGAGCGCGAGGGCGGGCGCGACCGACTTCAGGGAGAGCAGGAAGGGGAAGTTGAAGGGGGATATGACGCCGACGACGCCGACCGGGACGCGGTAGACCCGGTTCTCCTTGCCGTCGACCGGGGAGGGCAGGATGCGGCCCTCGGGGCGCAGCGCCAGCTGGACCGCCTCGCGCAGGAACTCCTTGGCGAGGTGCAGCTCGAAGGCCGCCTTGAGGCGGGTGCCGCCCAGCTCCGCGACGATCGTCTCCGCGATCTCCTCCTCGCGGTCCTCGACGACGCGCAGCGCGCGCTCGAAGACGAGGCGGCGGGTGTACGGGTTGGTCTCGGCCCAGGCGGCCTGGGCGCGCTCGGCGGTCCGGTAGGCGCGGTCGACCTCGTCGACGGTGGCCACGGTGATCGAGGCCAGCTTCTCCCCGGTGTACGGGTTGAAGTCGATGATGTCCCACGAGCCACTGCCCGGCTTCCACTCGCCGTCGATGTACTGGTGGGCCAGGTCGGTGAAGTGCGACATGTGTGGAGACCCCTCTACCCGCTACCCGCGCGATGCGACTGATGTACGAAATCCGTACGCCTGATGTGGCGTCATCGTACTGATGCGTCAGGAGAGTTGGAGGAGGCCCCGGAGGATGTCCCGGCTTTCGGCCGGATCCGGTCCGTCCTGCTGGAGCTTCTCCATCACCCGGCGGTACTGGGCGACCTCCTCGCGCTTGTCGAGGTAGAGGGCGCTGGTCAGCTGCTCCAGGTAGACGACGTCGGAGAGGTCGGACTCGGGGAAGCTCAGCATGGTGAAGGCGCCGCTCTCGCCGGCGTGGCCGCCGAAGCTGAAGGGCATGACCTGGAGCGTGACGCCGGGGTGCTCGGAGATCTCGATGAGGTGCTTCAACTGGCCGCGCATGACGGCCCGGTCGCCGTACGGGCGGCGCAGCGCGGCCTCGTCGAGGACGGCGTGGAGCTGCGGGGCGCGCTCGGAGACGAGGACCTTCTGGCGTTCGAGCCGCAGGGCGACCCGGCGGTCGATCTCGGCGCGCGGGGCGTCGGGCATGCCGCGGGTGACGACGGCCTGGGCGTACTCCTCGGTCTGCAACAGGCCGTGGACGAACTGCACTTCGTAGACGCGGATGTGGGAGGCGGCGCCTTCGAGCCCGATGTACGTCTGGAACCAGCCGGGCAGGACGTCCCCGAAGCTGTGCCACCAGCCCGCGACGTTGGCCTCGCGGGCGAGTCCGAGGAGGGCGCCGCGCTCGGCCTCGTCCCCGACCCCGTAGAGCGTGAGCAGATCCTCGACGTCCCTGGCCTTGAAGCTCACCCGTCCCAACTCCATGCGGCTGATCTTGGATTCGGACGCGCGGATCGAGTAACCGGCCGCCTCCCGGGTGATGCCGCGCGACTCGCGCAGCCGCCTCAGCTGGGAGCCCAGCAGGATGCGCCGCACCACGCTTCCGCTCGCTCCGCCCGATTCGCCTGCGGTCACGGCCCCAGCCTCCCCTTTACGGTGTCGACCCCCGTCGAATCCCCCGCCGAAAACCCCCGTCGAGCCCCGGATTCTGCCACCAAACGCTTCAGCGCGTACACATTCGATTACGGAAAGGCGACGGGTTCCGGGCATCTCCGGGCACGGCGCGTGCAGATCCGGGGAAGTTTCCTTCCAGTAATCGTCATCCGTTCGTCCTCGTGCGGACGACTTATGCACAGATTAGGCACAGGGACGGACAGGTCCGGCGCGTGCACGTGCATCTGCCCTTGCATCCGGGGGTCGCATTCGGAACCATGGGGCCCGCGCAGCCGCGTACTCGTTCGTGTTGTCGTGTTGTCGCACCACAGTCGCGATTCCCGGGAGTGCCTCGCATGGGGACGAATGGATCGACCGTGCTCGAGCCGTTACGGCAGGGCCTTCCGCCGATCGATCCCGGCGCCGTCTCCACCTCCGCCTCCTGCGCCCTTCCCGCGCGGTTCGAAGCCGTGCGCGGGGCCCGGAAGTTCACCAGCGCGACGCTCGACCGCTGGGAGCTGTCGGAGCGCTTCGACGACGTGGCCCTGGTCGTCTCCGAACTCGTCACCAACGCGCTGCGCCACGCGGTGCCCGCGGACGCGGATCCGGACGACGGCCGGCAGCCGCCGGTCCGCCTCCACCTGATGCGCTGGGCCTCGCGCCTGGTGTGCGCCGTGCGCGACCCCAGCGTGGAGAGCCCGGAGGCGCGCGGCGGCGAGGAGGACTTCGCCGCCGAGTCGGGGCGCGGCCTGTTCCTGGTGGACTCGTTCAGCGACAGCTGGGGCTGGCACCCGCTGGCGGGGACGCTCCAGGGCAAGGTGGTGTGGGCGCTGTTCCGGATCGGTCCGGAGTAGGCGGACGTACGCGTGGAGCGGATGAGGGCCCCGGCGGTCGCCGCCGGGGCCCTCGCTCGCGTCCGTGCGCGTTTCACACCAGGTGGTCGAACTCCCCGTCCTTCACCCCGAGCAGCAGCGCCTCTATCTCGGCGGGCGTGTAGACGAGCGCGGGCCCGTCGGGATGGCGGGAATTGCGGACGGCAACGTTTCCCCCCGGAAGTTTTGCGAATTCGACGCAGGAACCCTGGGAGTTGCTGTGCCTGCTCTTCTGCCACACGACACCGCGCAGCTCCGTGGCCGCCATGCCGTTGTACGCGTGATGCGCAGGATGCACTGGTAGCTCCCGAGTTGCTTGGTGCAGGTGTCAACTTCCTCGGATCATAGCTGTGTTCACTCGGCACCTGCATGAGCAGATGCACGTGCGCGGGGGGTGGCGTAGCGGCTACGCGACAGAGCGTGCCACCAGCGGTTATCGCCGGCTCGGGGTGGTCTCCGAGAGGGCCGTCGCGAACTCGTCCAGGCTCTCCAGGAGCAGGGCGGCGCCCTTGTGGAGCAGGAAGTGGTCCGGCGGTTCGCCGGACCGGGCGCCGACCGCCTCCCGCAGCTCGGCCCAGGGCCTGTCCGGTTCCCCGCGCTCCCGCAGCTCCTTCGCGCCCCGCTCGGTCGAGCGGCGCAGGGCCTCGGCGAGGACGGCGGCGTACGGGAGGGGGTCGGCGCCGCGGTCGGGCAGGTGCGCCTCCATGAGCATCGCGACCCGGCCGAACTCCCCGAGCGCGTGCTCGGCCTGCTCCACCGCCGCGTGCGACAGGCCCCGGTGGCGCACCGGCTCGTGCGCCGCGCGCTCCAGCGCCTCCTGCCAGGCGACCCGGGCGGCGCGGGTCCGCAGGAGCGCCTCCCGCACCTCGGGGTCGGCCGGGCCCGCCGGGTCGGCGTACCCGGCGGCGACGACGGCCGCGTACCGGCCGATCGCCTCCAGCCAGTCCGCGAGCCGGCCGCGCAGCCGGGGCGTCTCCCAGGCGGGGTAGACGGCGTACGCCAGCATCGCGAGGAGCCCGCCGAGGAGGGTGAGCAGCACCCTCTCCCGTACGGTCTGGTCCACACCCTCGCCGGCCGTGCCGAGCAGGAAGACGACGTACGCGGAGACGCAGACCTGGCTCGCCGCGTATCCCGTCCGCATCAGCAGGTACATCCCGAAGGCGCACAGCACCGCGAGCCCGGCGGAGAGGTACGTGCCCGGGTGCGCCGAGCGCACGACCGCCGTCGCGAGGCCCACGCCGACCAGGGTGCCGCCGAAGCGGGCCACCGAGCGGGCGTACGTCTGCGAGAAGTCCGGGCGCATCACCATGACCGAGGCCATCGGGGCCCAGTAGCCGTGGCCGAGGGGGAGGACCGCGCCGAGGAGGTAGCCGGCGGCGGTGACCACCGAGACGCGGATCGCGTGGCGCAGGACCGGGGACTCGTGGCGCAGTTCGGCGCGGATCTGGGCGAGGACGAGGGGGGCGAGGCGGAGGAGGGTGGGGCGGGAGCGGGCGACGCCCGTGCGGATCGACGTCTCCGTGTGCGGTTCGGCGGTCTCCAGGACGTCGCCGAGGAGCGCGGTGAGGCGGGCGGCGGCGCGGCGGGGCGGGCCGGTGAGGACGGAGCCGGCGGCGGGGGCGCGGAGGGCGTCGAGGGCCTGGGCGGGCAGGACGACGGGTTCGCCGTGGCGGACGGCGTGGGCGGCGGCGTCGAGGACGGAGGCGGCCGCGTCGAGCAGTTCGCGCACCCGGTCGCGCTGCGGGCCCTCGCCGGGGACGCCGACGGCCGGGTCCGCGAGCGAGGCGAGGACGGGGCGGATGCGTTCGGCGAGGCCCCGGGAACCGTGCAGCTCGGGCGGGCGGCGGCGGGCCTGGCGGGGGGTGACGGCGGCGGCGTTGCGGGCGGTCATGAGCGGGACGGGGTCGAAGGGGGCGACCGGGTCGTGGCGCAGGCGGCGGGCGTAGTCGGCCTCGGCGGCGAGCGCGTCCGCGAGGGCGTCGCGCTGGGCGCCCCAGCGGCGGACCGGGACCAGGGCGACCAGGGCGGCCTGGACGAGGCCGCCCGCGAAGATCACGGCGGCGTGGCCGGCGGCGGTGGCGACGGAGGTGGGGAGGGTGACCGTGACCAGCATCATCGCCACGTTGGAGGAGGCGATGAGGCCGGCGGTCGGGCCGGCGGCCCAGGCGAGGCCCGACAGGAACGTCCAGAGGAGCAGCAGGGCGAGGAAGAGCCCGTCGTGGGCGGCGGTGAGGTAGCCGACGAAGGTCGAGAGGGCGAGGCTGGCGCCGGAGGCGAGGGCGAGGGTGGGGCGGGGGCGCCAGGAGCGCTGGAAGGTGGCGATGGCGGCCTGGAAGGCGCCGAAGGCGGAGGAGACGGCGACGGCGGGACCGAAGAGGGCGAGCGAGACCCCGACGACGAGCGCGAGCCCCAGCGCGCCCCGCGCCGCCCCCACCGGCTCCAGCCGTTTCCGCTCGACGGTGAGCCCGGAGCGGGCGGTTCCTTTCAGGGCCCGGAGCCAGCTCATGCGGGAAGCGTATCCGTACGATTCGCCGCGAAACGGCCATGTGCCCCCCACTCCGCCCCTTCCCGAAACCCTGCCGGGGGCGGGCGGGGGCTGCGCTCCCGGGGGCGGGGCCCCGGGAGG
>JNWL01000076.1 GCA_000716465.1 Streptomyces bikiniensis | reverse complement strand
ATCCGCGCCGCGCACCACCGGAACGGCCGGGTCGCTGTCCCACACCACGACGTCCACACCGTCGGCGCCGACGCGCAACTGCATCAGGACGGGCCCCAGAGCGTACTTGTGGGCGTTGGTGACCAGTTCGCTGACGACCAGCTCGATCGACTCCCGCACCCGCTGCGACACCTGCAGGCCGTACTCGGTGCGCATCCGGTCCACAAAAGCCACGGCGTGACGCCTGGCGACCCCGATACGGCCGCCACCGCCCTCCAACGTGTAATCGGCGCGCACCAGATGCCCTTCCGAAAAGGGCTGGGCACCACTGTCATAACCGGCATCGAGTTCCACTGGACCCGTCCTCCTTCACGTTCACGCAACGCGACTACCCGGCCCGCTGGCCCCTACTCGGTTTGCCCGCCTCGGACGACTCCGCCGCGATGCACCGCACAGGATTCCGCGTCCTGATGCGGACAGCTCGTCACGTCAGGCCGCCGTGGTAGGGCCGGTGGGGTGGTTGCCGGTCATGGCGCGGGGGCACGGGTATCTGCCGGACCGCACCGCCGGATCACAGGGGATGCTGCATCCGATGGTGCGCCCCCCGACGAAGCACGGGCGCCGGGTGGAGGTGTGGCCGTCGCATCCGGGCAGGAGCCATGAGCACCATGAGATCGACGGTATGTACGTGGTGCCGTCCCGGGCCGGGATCGACCTCGCCCTCCAGGACCGCCATGCGGACGTACTGGTCTCACACTCCGAGAACATGCCCTCGGCCGCCGGGATCGCGCAGGGCCGATCCGTCCCGATGACGGTGAACGGCAAACGGTCCGCACAAATGCCGTGCGGACCGTTTGACCACCCGACATCCTGCTGGGGGGAGGCCGACAGGACCTTTCCGGTCCGGGCGAACCCATGCGCTCACCCCCCGTACGCCCCCTTCCGTCGCCCACACCCCGTCTTCCGGAGATGAGGGAACGGTCAGTTCCGCGAGGGGGCGGCAGCGGGCGGGGCGCCCATCGGTACGTCCGGCGCCGGTGGACGCGGTTCTACGACGCCCTGGTAGAGGAAGCCGCGTTCCGAGGCCGCTCAGGGCATACGGGTCACCAGGCCGGCGGGGGTGTCGGGTATCAGCCGCGTCACGTCGTAGGCCGTGGGGAACAGGTCGGCGGCCAGCAGCAAGAGCTGCAGAGGCTGGTCCTGCAGCCCTGTCGCCGTCGTCCTGCGCTGCGGGCCGTCCTGCGGGGCCGGGCCGAACAGCAGGTGCAGGCCCGCGACGTCGGTGAAGGACAGGTGTTCCAGGTCCCACAGCAGGTCGGTGACGCGGAGCGGTAACCGGTCCACGGCGGCGCGCAGCGGGGGCAGGGTGTCGTAGTCGATTTCACCCCGCGGGGTGATGCGGGCAGTGGTACCGGTGATCGTGATGGTGATGTTCATGCAGGGCGCGCCCCCTTCCGGGGGTTGGTGAGCCCATGGACGAAACACCCCTGACCGGAAGGGGAGGGGTGAACGACGATGGCGGGATCCGGGTGCCCGGAGTGGGGGCAACTCCCACATCCCAAAGGCCGCCGCCCACGGCGCCGGCCGGTCTCGTGTCCCTTCAGAGTCCCACACCCACCCCCGCACACGAAACAGTGAACGGACCGGACGGTTGCCGCAGGGCAAGGTTTCGGCTCGGCGCGACGTGTCTCGCGCAGGACCGGGTCGCCCCGGGCCGGTGGGCAGGAGGCGGCCGCCGGCTCGACGACGGGGACGATGCCGCCATCGGGACGGGCGTCGGGACGAGCGCCGGGACGGGTGAGAGACGAGACGGCCGCTTCGGAAAAGTCCCGGAGGCTGTTGTCGCGTTTCGCTTCCAGGTCGGGGTGGAAGCATCGGCCGGGGTGGGGCGGGCGGTGATGCGCTTGCCGACCGGCCCCTGCTCGATGAACGGTTCCTCGAACACCGCCTTGATGATCTCCAGACCGTGCCGGCCGACCCGCCCCGGATCTGCGGTGCGGGTCGCCGGAACGGCCGGGTCGCTGTTCCGCGCGACGATGTCCACGCGGACGGCGCCGAGGCGCAACTCCATCAGGGCCGGTCCGGGGGCGTATCCGTGGGCGTTGGTGGCCGGCTCGCCGACGACCGGCTCGGCCGGCTGGTCCCTGCGCCGCGCTCCCGGCCGGTCCCATCGGCCCGGGTATTTGCCGATGGGGCCGATGGGGCAGAATCGTCCGCGCCCTCCCCGTGCTTCGGGGGATTCCAGACGTAGTCGAGGAGACGATGAGCAGCAACGACAAAGCGGAGGGGACCGTCCGGCTGTCGGTCGCGCACCGCGCGGTCGGCGATGTCCGTGTCGTGGCCCTGCAGGGCGAGATCGACCACACCACCAGGGACGTCCTCGAGGAAGCCCTGCTGGGCCAGGGCGGCATCGCGGCACCGCCACGGATCGTGGCGGACCTTCAGGGTGTGACCTTCATGGACTCCAGCGGTCTCAACGTCTTCATCTCCGCCCACCGGGACGTGAGCGAAGCAGGGGGCTGGCTGCGGATCGCGGCTGCCCAGACGGCCGTCCAGCGTGTCCTGAGTCTGGTCGGCGTCGACACCGTCGTCGCCTGCCATCCCAGCGTCGAGCAGGCCCTGGAGGACTGACCTGCAGCGCGCCACGAGGAGCGGGGCGGTTGTCCGGAGGTCTCCGGGCAACCGCCCGTGCCGGTCCGGTTCGCCGCCCGCCACCGGAGGGGCCGACGTGGGTCAGCACGGTCTTCGCGCGGGTGGCGTCACGCGAGTTGCCGCCGTTCCTCCCTGCCGGATCGTGCTTGTCACAGCCGGGACGGTCGGTGATCCCGTCCTCCAGGGCGGTCCCTCGGCCCTGTCCGGGGAGAGCAGCTCGTCGACAGCCGGTCGTCCACCGTCCTCGTCGACTGAGGCTCCACCGTCTCGCCGGTCTCGCCGACCGCAACGCGCTTGCCCGTCGTCCTGCCGACCGGCGAGGCGAGTTCGCCGGAGGCGGCCGCTTCGGCAAGGCCCGCCGGGGTGCAGTACCAGTGGCTCTGCCGGGCGCGGTGAGTCCGGCCCACCAGGGCCGGGGATTCGGCGAGCAGGTTGCGCGGCGCGCGGCGGACAGGGTCGGTGCCCTGCTGGTGCGGCAGCAGCAGCGCCTTGAGCTGACGGGGTGTGGCCGGACGCACTCAACCGGCAGGGGCGGAGCGTCCGGGGCGGTGAGGCCGACCCGGGGCCGGTGGTCGGCACTGGAGGTCGCTTCCGGTGAGCGCCGACGGGCGCGGGCCGGGACGCGGTGGGATGGGCCCGGCGGGCGGCGTGAGGCCGGTAGTCCGCCAGGAGCCCGCGAGTGCTCTTCGGCTCGGTGATGTCCAGGTGGTACGTCGCGACGGCCGCGTTCACGATCTCGCCGTCCGGACCCGGCTCGCGGCGGCGGCCGCGCTGGACCAGGGCGAGGACGCGCCGGGCCCCGGCAAGCGGGTGGCGGCGGTGGAGAAGCCCGTTGCTGCTCATCATGAACACCATCGCGCTGCCGTCGAGGGCCGCCAGGGCGACGTCCAGGGTCTCGGCGACACGGGCGCGGATCGCTGCGGCCGCGGCCCGGGCCCGCTCCGACAGCGTGTCGACGAGATCGGCGGCCTCCCCGGGAACTCCTTCGCGCTCGCCCGCCAGCCGGCGCGCAACTGCGCGAGCGTTCGTGCCCTCGGCTTCGGCGGGCGCGTCATGCGGACGGCGATCCGGCTCAGCTTCGTGCGGGCCTCCTCGGAGACGACGGGCCCGAACTCGAGGTTGCCGTCCTCGTCGACGGCGGTGACGTATTCGTGCTCCGGCCGCTGGCGGCACGGGTGGATCTCCCGACCGCAGAGGGAGGAGGCCGCGACCACGTTCTCCAGCAGGGTCGTGGAGTGCACCGCGCCCCACTTCCCGTCCGGCCGCGGCCCCCGCAGGGACACCGGGACGTGGTCGTGGAGCAGTGGGGTTCCGGCCCTGGCCGAACGACTGGCGCAGCTCGTCCTCGGTGACGATCGCCCCGGGGCGCAGGCCGGGGTCGGCCCTGTCGCGTCCCCTCCACCGGCCCGACGGAACGCCCACCTGTACCCGGGCTGTTCCGAGGGGGTGCGGACGGGGCGGAGGCAGCCGCCGACGACGTCCTGCCGCAGGGAGCAGCGGTACATCTGACCACGTCTGATCAGACCGACATTCATCGGGACCACCCCGCCACACCGCGCCGACCAGCAAGAGAAGGCCACTCCGGTACGCGTCCCTCCCGGCGGGAAGAGGGGCCCGACCCTCTCGTCCGCGTCCCGCCGAGCGGGACACAGCTCGGGACCGACCCGGAGCGTCATCGCTCTACGGCGCCACCCCCGACGTGTCGGCCGACGCCTGCAAGCACCACGTAGCGGACTCTTCCCGCTTCGCCCTGAATTCCTGCCTCACGCTGAATTCCCGCTTCGTCCCGAACGCTCGACCAGCCCCGGTCCCCACCGGGGCCTCGTCCGGCTGACCCGGAGGAACCACCGTACCCACGTTCGAGACCGGGGAACCGGGGGCTCGCCCCGGCTCGGAAAGTCAGGGGCAAGGGCGTGTCGTGCCTGGTATGGCGGGCGCCAAAGAGGGATACCACTGGGTGGAACGGGTACCGGAGAGCTTCCGGCTGCTGTCGAGGCGGAGCCGGAAGGGGGCCGAGAACACCGAGGATCGTGCGGAGGGCACCCCCTTGGAGCGAACGGCATGGGAGCCGTACACCGGGGTCGTCGGGATCGCCTCCGTCCGTGATCCGGTCGCGACGCCGTTGTCCGGCACAGCGACCGAGCAGACATCGGCGCCCGCAGATCCAGGGGGGCGTCCGGTCCACAGGCCGACCTCGTCCATCGACCACGCCCCGTCTGCCGCGTGCAGCGGCGCCCGAAGACACCTACGACAGGAGAACGCCGACATGACACGATTGCCCGGTACTTACGAGTCGTACTGGATGGAGACCGCAGAAGGCCCCCGGCACCCCGGCCTGACCGATGATCTGGAGGTCGACGTCGCGGTGGTCGGCGCCGGCGTCGCCGGCATCTGCACGGCGTGGGAACTGGCACGGACCGGCCGGAGCGTCGCCCTGCTGGAAGCCGACCGCGTCGCAGCCGGCGTCACCGGGTACACCACGGCGAAGCTCTCCGCCCAGCACGGACTCGTCTACGCACAGCTGCGCAAGTCATTCGGTGCGGAAGGCGCTCGGCAGTACGCGCGATCGCAGCAGGAGGCCGTCGAGTACGTCGAGCGCGTCGCGGCGGAGCTGGGAATCGACTGCGACCTCGAGCGCCTGCCGGGATACGCGTACGCCGAGTCGACGGAAGCGGTCGACCAGCTCAGGGCCGAGGCGGACGCGGCGCGCGAAGCCGGACTGGCGGCGTCGTTCGTGACGGACACCGGCCTGCCGTACCCCGTGGCGGGCGCCGTCCGGATGGAGGGACAGGCGCAGTTCCATCCACGCAAGTACCTCCTGGCGCTCGTCGCCGACCTCGTCGGCCGGGGAGGGAAGGTGTACGAACGCACCCGGGTCGTCTCCCTGGACGAGGGCGAGCCGTGCCGGCTCACCACCGAAGCCGGAGCGGAGATCGTCGCCCGTGACGTCGTGGTGGCCACGCACTACCCGGTGTTCGACCGCGCGCTGCTGTTCTCCCGGCTCGAACCCCACCGTGAGCTCGTCGTCGCGGCGACCGTTCCCGCCGACCGCGACCCGGGAGGCATGTACATCACGCAGGAGCAGAACACCCGGTCGGTGCGCACCGCTCCCCACGGCGAGAACCAGCGGCTGCTCATCGTCACCGGGGAGAAGTTCAAGCCCGGTGACGGCGAGGTGAGTGAGCGTTACGAGCGGCTCGCCGCCTGGACCGAAGAGCGTTTCCCGTCCGCGCGGATCACCCACCGGTGGGCGGCGCAGGACAACACGACCACCGACCGGGTGCCGTACGTCGGACGCTTCCACCCCGGCGCTCGGCACGTGTACGTGGCGACCGGATTCGGCGGCTGGGGCATGAGCAACGGCGTCATGTCGGGCCGGCTCCTGACCGCGTGCATCACGGGCGAGGAGCTGCCCTGGACCTCCCTGTACGACCCGCGGCGCCTGCACCCCCGGGAGACGCCCTCCCTCCTCAAGATTCAGGGGTCCGCCCTCAAGCACTTCGTCGGTGACCGGCTGCGCGCCTCCCATGTGGACAGCGTCGACGACATCGCGCCCGGCTCGGGGGCGGTCGTGCGGGTCGGCGGCCGGCGCTGCGCGGTCTATCGCGACGAGAGCGGCACGGCTCACGCCGTGTCCGCGCGCTGTACCCACCTGGGGTGTCTCGTCCACTTCAACGACGCCGAACGGGCCTGGGAGTGCCCTTGCCACGGATCCCGGTTCGACACCGATGGCTCCGTGATCCAAGGCCCTGCCGTCCGTCCTCTGGACCCCCGGCCGCTGCCCGGCGAGACCGGTGTCCCGGACTGACAGCCACGGGCTGCGACAGGGAACGACACCTCGGCCGACGATCGATCAGGGTGCCTCCGGTCGTGAAAGTCCTCGAAGCCCCGGAAGCATGCACCTCACCCGGCGGTCGGTCCGCCTCCACGAGGTGGACATCCTCCTGGGCGCAGTCGTCACCCACCAGGGACCCGGCTGAACCTTCTCGGTACGCAGTCTCGGGTGGGGCGGATCACCGGAGTCATCCGTCATGTCCCGTGCAGCAGTCGGGGAGAGGGACCGGACGTGCACCGGAGAAGGAGACGGACCGCCGAGGGCGAAACCCGCGTGGATGCGCTTCTGTGGTGCCGGTGGGAACGCCGGCACCACAGAGAAGCCAGGTCAGTCCGTGTTCGTCGGCGTACGGCCGCGCCGGTGAATCCGGGCCGAGACCAGCCCGAGCACCATACTGGGAACGATCACGAGCAGCCCGCTGACCGACTGGTCGTCGCCGTCGACCACGGCGGCCAGCAGCAGGCTGAGTAGAACGACACTTGCCGCGCTCACCGCCACGAGGAGCGCCAGTCCAGCCCACCAGTCCTTTGAGCTGTGTTCCATGTCCACCATGATGACCCAGGTGGCGTCCCGTGGATCAGACGATCGCTTGATCCGCGGGACACCGCCCAGGGCGTGTCCGACGATTCCCGCCGGGTCCGGCCCGTCGGTCGCGCGTGTACGCCGAGAAGGAGCGCACTCCCGAGCCCCGGCGCACGGCGACGACCAGGTCCTCGTACACGCGCACGCCCGCCAGTTCGCCCTTGTGCCGGTCCACGTCGACGCCGGTGTCGATGCTCTCCTTCTCCTCACCGGTGGCGGCATCGAGTACCACCGGTCCGTCGAGGCCGTCCTGCCGGGAGCCGCGGTCGGCGAGGACGGTCACCCGGCCGCCGGTCACGTCGAGGGCGCGCAAGTCGCCCGCGACGGCCACGTTCTCCAGCCGGACCTGGCTGCCGCTCGCGAGGTCGAAGACGACCACCCGGTCCCGGTACGACTCGCGCTCTCCGATCTCGGCGCCGGCGTGGAGCCGTCCGTCCGCGACGGTCACGAGGGCCGGCGCATGCGCCTGGATGGTTCCGCATCCGCCCCTCGATCCCCACCGGCCGCCTCGGCACCACGCTCCCTGCCTGGATCGACGCTGTCGACACCAGTCAGCTGCCCGGGCTCACCGGCTTCGCGCTCCAAGACGCCCCTCAAGACCTGCGCGAGAACCGAGAAGCATGAGCATCGGCCGCGGGCGGGCATGTGGGCGGGGGCCGGCCGTGGCAGGATGACCTCATGTTGATCCGAAAGGGCGATGCCGCGTAGGCGCCCCAAGGCCGTCCGTGCAGAGCAGTGGCGGCCACGATGGCAGTATCCGGTCCTGAGGGTCCCCGGCGTCTCCGCGCGGACCCGTGCAGCGATCCGCCGGGTCGAAGACCAGGAGATGCGGCCCAACGCGGTCGCGATTGCGCTCTCCCGCTTCGAGCGGGCCTTCGGGCAGCCCGGTCGCTACCTGAACGCCTCCGAGGTCTGTTCGCCCGGGCTGGAGGTGGAAGACGCTCGTGACGACCTGGAGCGGGCGATGCTGCACCTTCCTCCCGGAGCCCGAAGAGACCTGGGACGGCTGATCACGCGCATCGACGCGGAATTCGAGCGCCGTACCTTGCCGGAACCCCACTCCGTCGAGTTGGCGGTGTTCGGCTGGTGGTGGACCAGAACGCGTGAACGCTGACGGGTCTCGGGCTCGTGCCCCCTGCATCGAACGCAGTCGTCACCCCCGCAACGGTCCCCCAAGATCTGTGCCGGAACCGTACGGCGACAACACCGCCTCCGCTCAGACGCACGCCCTCACGACGGCCCTCGCCGACGGCGCCCGAGTATCGGCGTTTCGGCCAACCCGCCTTCGACTGAAGGCTCTTGCGCGGCAAGGGTCGGTGCATCACACATCTTCGCCGACCCGCTCAACGCCGGTACGCGCAGACCGTCCGAAAGACATGTGTTCGAAATCGGGGCGGCGCCGTTGAGCATGCCGACGCGCCCGTCACCTTCACGAAAGGAAGCACATGACGTCAGTCGAACCGGACGGCGACAAAACCCACAGCCCGCCGAAGGCCGCGGCCACGGACGACATCTCGGACGCCGAGCGGGAGCTGTACGGCGGCCGGCTGCGCTACGACCAGTCCTACGTCCAGCACGAAGGACCTTTGACCCGGCTGGGCTTCGGGCACATGGCAGCGGCGCTGCCCCGCATGGCGGGCATGGTGCTGCGCACCGGCTGGCAGACGGACCGGCGAGCACTTGCCGGGGTCGTGGCGGCGCAGCTCGGGCAGGGCGCGACGGCCGGCTGGGGGCTGGTGGCGGTCAACAGCGTCCTCACCCGGCTCTTCGCCGAGGGTCCGACCGCGGACAAGCTGCGCGAAGCTCTTCCGTCGCTGGCGGTGCTCGCCGTCATGGCGGTGGCGACCGCGGTGCTGTCGGCGTGGTCGACGGCGATGTCGGGCCGGCTGGAGCCGCAGGTGGAACGAGCGGTCTCCGCCCGGTACTACACGGCCGTCACCCATGTCGAGGTCGAGGCGACCGAGCGGCCCGAGGTCCAACGGATCCTGGAAGCGGGGAGGTTCGGCACGGACTCGGCCCGCAACATGCTCCGGCTGTCGGTCGGCGTGGGCAACGTGGTGATCGGCATGGTGGCGGCGGCGGTCGTGCTCGCGGCGCTGCACTGGACGCTCCTGCCGATGCTGCTGGCGATCGCCCTGCCCAAGGGGTGGGGAGCGGTCCGCTCCGCGCGCCGCGAGTACCTCTCCCGTCTGAACTGGGTCGACCACCGTCGGGCGATCGCGTCCCTGCTGGCCTACCTGACCCGCCCGCACGCCGCCGGGGAGATCCGCGTCCATGCCGCCGGCGAGAAGTTGCTGTCCAGCTATGAGGAGATGTCGCGGCAGACGGAGGCCGAACAACGGCGCCTGGCCCGGGCCCAGGCCTCCACGGACCTGATCGCCGGTGGCTTCGCCGGGCTCGCGTCGCTGGCCTGCTACGGGGTGCTGTGGTGGCTGCTCGCCTCCGGTGGTCTGCCGCTCGCCGTCGGCGGCACGGCGGTGATCGCCATCCGTACCTCCACGGCACGCCTCACCTCGCTGGTGCAGCAGGTCAACCGCTTGTACGAGGAGTTGCTGTTCCTCACCGACACCGAGGACGCCATCGAGGTGGCGGGTGAGAACGCCATTCCGTCCTCCGGTACGCCGCTGCCCGCGCCGGCGCTGGAGGTCCGGACGGAGGAGGTGTCGTTCACCTACCCGGGGGCCGACAGCCCCTCCCTGGACGGTGTGAGCGTGCGGGTGCCCCGGGGGAAGGTCACGGCCCTGGTGGGTGCGAACGGTTCGGGAAAGACCACGCTCACGAAGGTGCTGGCCGGGTTGCTGATGCCGTCCGAAGGAGCTGTGTGGTGGGTGGGTGAGTCGGACCGACGGGTCGAGCTCCGCGAGGCGGATCGCGCCCAGGTCTTCGGTGCCGTGGGACTACTGGCGCAGGACTTCCCGCGTTGGGAGATGACGGCCGCCGCGAACGTGGCCATCGGCATCGGCGATCGTCCCCGGGACATGGGCCGCGTCCGCACGGCGGCCGAGGGCGCGGGTGTGCTCGATCTGATCGAGGGCCTGCCGCACGGCTGGGACTCCATCGTGTTCAAGGGTTACGAGCGCGGTGTTCAGCTCTCGGGCGGCCAGTGGCAGAGGCTGGGGTCCGCTCGAACCCGGTACCGGCAGGCGCCGTTCCTGCTGGTCGACGAACCCACCAGTGCCCTCGACCCCCACGCCGAGATCGCTGCGTTCCAAGGCTTGTGGTCCCTGGCCGAGGAGGGGCACGCGGTCGTGCTCGTCACCCATCGGCTCGCCGCGACCATGAAGGCCGACCACATCTACGTCCTCGACCGGGGACATGTCGTCGAGGACGGCACCCACGAGGACCTGATGGCCCGCGCCGACGGTCTGTACCGGGGCATGTTCGCCGCCCAGGCCGCCCAGTACGGGCACACGCCCATGGCCGACGCGGTCCCCGGCCCCCGCGGCACCCGACCGTCCGGCCACCGGGCGGCGGCTGACCCACCGGCCGCTCCGTAAACACCACCACCCCGCGTCGAAGGCGAGAGGACACCCGTGTCACCCGGCTCTTCCACGATCCGCAAGACCGTCGGCGCCCGCCTCGTCCGCCACCCCGACGAGCGCGACGCCCTGACCGGGCTGCTCGCCGTGATGCCGTACGAGGTGCCGAAAAGGGAACCGGTCGCCCTGACGCCCTGCGCCGTGGAGGAGGCCACCGGTGTCGGCGTGGTGGTCGGGCGCCTCGAGACCGAGGGCGTGCTGAGCGGTCCCCGGCTGCGCGAGGCGCTGCTGTCGGTGCCGCGGGAGGTGCTGCTTCCCCACGCATGCGTACGGGTGAGCGGTCCGGGCGTCGAGCCGATCGAGTGGCGTCTGCTCGACGGCACGCATCCGGAGGACCGGGAGGAGTGGCTCGACCCGGTCCACGGTGATGGGTCGGTGCTGCCGCAGCGGACGGGGAACGGCTCGACACGCCCGTACGCGGGCCGGCGAGCGGCGGGGGGACGACGTCGAAGTCGGCCTTTGGTCAGGCCGCCCTCGAAGCGCTCCAGACGCTTCGGCCGGCGGCCGGAGAGAGCCGCCTGGAGTTCGGTCCGGGCCCGGGGGTCTCCCTCGCGCCGGCCGCTGTCACCGGTCCCCGTCTCTCCGCCGGCGTCGAGCGGGACGGGCGCATGGCCGTCCCGCCGGACCCGTCCACGCGTTTCGCCGCCTCACACGCCGATGGGCCGCCCTTGCCGGTACGGAGAACCTCGGCCGTCGATCCGTCGTGCACGCCGACATCGCGGTCGGCAAGGAAGGCCCGGAAGGCAGGGCCGAGTTGTCCCCGGAGCGCCTCACGGCCGTCTTCCCCACCCCTCTCGAAGCCACCGACGGACCGGGCTGATCGAACCGGCGCTCCACGACGGCAGCCGCACCTTCGGCGTACGTGTGCCGGCCAGGACGACCGGGACCGTTCCGGCCCCTGTCCCGCCACGTCTCGACGGGCCGGAAGAACGGGAGCACGGTGAGCCGCCCTCTGCCCTCCTTGAGGCCGGCCCGCCATCATCCACCCGCCGAACATCCCGGCTTGACGCAAAGCCCTTGCTCTCCGAACGAGTTGACCTGACACCTGGTCCCTTCCACCCTGTTCCCGCCCAGCTTCCGGTCGTCCTCTCCACCGCCGACACAATCCGAAGGAGCCCACTCATGACGCACCTGCCCAGCATCCCGATCGTTCTTGATCCCGCCGGCGCGGACCGTCACGCCGAGAACGTCCTGCTGCGCTCCCACGGCGCGGCGGTCCCCGTCGACGTCCTGGGAGTGCAGGCCTGGTCCGTCACCGATCCCGACGTGCTGAAGAAGCTGCTGAACAGCCCGGACGTGTCCAAGGACGCCCGTGCGCACTGGCCACGGTTCGCCGAGGTCGTACGGACCTGGCCACTGGCCTTGTGGGTGGCGGTGGAGAACATGTTCACCGCCTACGGCGCCCATCACCGCCGACTGCGGCGGATGATCTCCCCCGCGTTCACCGCGCGCCGTGTCGCGGGCCTGTCCGAGGTCATCGACGCCCTCGTCACCACGCTCCTCGACGACCTCGACGCCCTCCCGGCCGACGAGAGCGTCGACCTGCGTGAGCGCTTCGCCCATCCCCTGCCGATCGCCGTCATCGGCCACCTCATGGGCATTCCAGGCCGTCAGCAGACCGCCTTCCGCAAGGTCGTCGACGGGGTGTTCGACACCACTCTCACCACCGAACAGGCCAACGCCAATACCGCCGCGCTGTACACCGTCCTCGACCGACTCATCGCCGACAAGCGACGTGAACCCGGCGACGACATGACCTCGCTGCTCATCGCCACCCGGGACGAGGACGGCAGCACCCTGTCCGACGCCGAGCTGCGCGACACCCTCCTGCTGGTCGTCAGCGCCGGCTACCAGACCACCGTCGACACCATCGACCAGGGAATCGTGCTGCTGGCCACCCATCGCGACCAGCTCGCCCACATCCGAGCCGGACGCGCCACCTGGACCGACGCCGTCGAGGAGACGCTGCGCCTCGAACCGGCCGTCGCGCACCTGCCCCTGCGCTACGCCGTCAACGACATCACCCTGCCCGACGGCCAGGTCATCGCCAAGGGTGAGGCGATCCTCGCCTCCTACGCCGCCGCCAACCGTCACCCCCGCTGGCACGGTGAGAGTGCCGATGCCTTCGACGTCACCCGCCTCTCCAAGGAACATCTCGCCTTCGGTCACGGTGTCCACTACTGCCTCGGCGCGCCCCTCGCCCGCATGGAGGGCGCCGCTGCGTTGCGCGGCCTGTTCGGCCGTTTCCCCGACCTCGAGCTGGTCGTCCCCGCGGAGGAGCTGGAACCGGTGGGCTCACTGATCAGCAACGGCCACAAGGCCCTGCACGTCCGCCTCCGGTCGGCGCGATCATCGGGATCGTCGTCGGATGTCCCCTCGGTCCGTTCCTCCTGATCGGCGTCCTGGGGGCCGCTCTCGGCGGCGGGGAGTCCGGCAAGGACGCGTTCGCCCCGATTACGTGACGTACACCGACGGCATGTTCGGCGACGGCGTACGCGGCAACATGTCCTGGCGCACGGCATCGGGGACGGACGTCCTCGGCACGGGCATGGAGAGCTCCTCGCAGCGGTCCGTGTGCGAGGGGCTCCGCGTCGGACGTGTCAGGCGAAGGAGAAGCGCGCGGCTGCCTCGGAGGGCGTGATCGCCTCGCGGCGTCCGGGGACATCGTGGACGGCGGTCGCGCCCTCGGAGCGGAGCTGATCGGCACCGGCCTCCCGGGTCATGACGGCGGCGTAGGCACGGACATCCGCGGCGGTGAGGTCGGTGCGGCCTCGCTCGGTGTGCTGCTGGAGGAGATCGATGACGTCCGGGTCGAACCGCAGCATGGTCACCGAGGCGTCGAAGAGTCCGGCGATGGCGATGAGCCGTGCGCGCGCCTGTGGCGTGACGTTCGTCGACTCGGCGACCGCGCTGTGCCCGGCGGCGAGTCTTACGGCGATCCTGCGGTCACGTTCCTCGAAGATCAGCGCGTCCGCCGCACCGGATTCCGCTTCGGCGGGCGAGGTGCCGAAGAACTCCGCGCGGATCTCGTCGGTGGACACCACGGCTTCCGCGTCGATCTGCCGGCGCACGATCAGGGCCCGGACGAAGCTGGTCTTGCCCGAGGCCGGCGGTCCGACGAGGACGACGAGTCCTGCCGGCACCCGGATGGCCGGTGGCGGGGTGCGGCCGCCGGACCGCTTCGACAACCCGGTGGTCGGGGCGGCGCCGTCATCGCCCTCCCCCGGCAGCCGGCCGTGGACGTCCGTCAGGAGACCGCCCCTCGAGCCGCCGACGAGCCCGGTGCGGACCCGGTCCGGCCGCGGGTTCGGGTCGCCGTGGCCATGGACCCGGTCGTGCGGTAGCTGTTCGTCACCGTCCATGCCGACCAGCTTTTCAGCCGCCGCCGACAGCCGGAAGGCGCCGGGCGCGGCGCTCCTGCGCGCCGGAAGGACGAGGTCGCCGGCCCGTCCGGTGAAGCGGTCGGCAGGGGCGGGCAGCGGAGCGGTGGAAGCGATGTTCCGTGATCGCTCCGAAGGTGGTGACTGCGACGCCTTCCGGTGTCCGGACGGACTTCGGGAGCCGGCCGGTCGTTGTGTACGGGTCTCCCCTGTCTGCGGCTCCTGGAGCCGGTGTTGTGTCGGCCGGGGACGGGTGGGCCCCGCCTCGGGGCAGCACGAGGTGGGCACGACAGGGGCGGCGATGAGTCGCGGGAACGTGGACAAGGGCCGTCCGGCTCTCGGGCTGGTCTTCCCGCCTTTCGGCCCGGGGCTCGGGTACGTGCTGGTGACGGTGGTCTGGCGGCTCGGTCGCTTCCTCCGGACCACGGGCGGGCCACGACTCGCCGAGGGCGGCCCGACGGCGTGGACCGTCCTCGGCACGGTCCTCTTCTTCGTCGCGGTGGTGGTCCTCATTCACCGGGACGCGGGTCGGGACGGTCCGAACCCCCGGCCCGGCCGGGCGGTCCACCGGGGGGGACTGGTACGGGCAGCCCGATCGGATCGAGTACCCGCCGAAGCCGGAGGACGGTTACCGGCGCCCTCCTTCGTGACCCGCCCGTTCCTGCGTCCGGGTCCCGGATCTGCTCCTGGCCTGCGGGAAGACGGTGACGCCGCGCGCCGAGGCGGGAACCGCTCGGTCAGCGGTCGGCTTGCGAGGGGGCGTCCAGGACCTGGCGCAGTCGGTGGGCGAACTCGTCCGGTTTTCCCGGGTAGCCGAACTCGCCGTCGCAGAAGCCGGCGTGGTGGCTCGGGAAGACGGTCAGCGGCTGTCCGAGGAGTTCGGCGGTCGCGGCGGAGGTGCGTCCCGTCTGCAGGTTCTCGGACTCCTCGCCCGCGGCGATCACGACGCGGGTCGGCGCGGCGGTGATCGCGTCGGTGTCCGGGCGGTAGCTGCTGACCGCCCACGAGCGGTCGGACAGGAGCGGGTCGTCGCGTGAGCCGTCGTCCTGCGCAGGCAGACCGAACGAGGCGGGATCGGGCTGCGGTCGGGCGAAGTACGCGTCGGTGAACTCTCCCTCCCACGAGGTCATGGCCACGAACGCGGCCATCCCGGCCCCCCAGCCGCGTTGCTCGTAGGCCTCCCGGACCGCGGCCCGTGCCCGTACGGCCGCCTCCCGGTCCGGGGTGAGGGTGATCAGCGGCGGCTCGTGGGCGACCAGGGTGGTCACGTCCGCGGGGTGCGCCGTCACGAGGGCGAGCGCGGTGATCGCTCCGCCGCTGCTGGCGAACATCTCGACCGGTCCGGCCCCGAGGGCCTCGATGACGGCGTGCACGTCGTCGGCCTGTGTCTGCGGCGTGTGGTCGTCGCGCCCGTCCTTGCGGGTGCTGCGGCCGAGTCCGCGCGGGTCGTAGGTGACGACGGTCCGCTCGGGGAAGCGCGCGGCGAGCGCGGCGAAGCCGGTGGCGTCCATGGGCTGCCCGATCATGAGGAGCGGTGGGCGTCCGTCTGTGGTCGGCAGCGGTCCGCGGACGTCGTAGACGAGGCTCGCGCCGGCTGTTTCGAGTGTGTGGGTTTCCATGTCTGTGCAGACCGGTTCCGTTCCGGAAACTCATCGGTGCGAGCGGTACGAGCGGCGTGGGTGGTGTGGTGGGGGTTGCCGGGCGGTGGGCGGGGGCGGGGCGGTGCCGGCCACGGCGGCGAGGAGCGGTACGAGGAGGGTGTGCTCGCGGTTGTCGGTGACCAGGGTGGTGGCGAGCGCAGTCTTGAAGCCGCAGAGGGTCGCGGCCGGGACGCCGTAGCGCTGGGGGCGGCGGGGAGGCGCGGCGGTGTCGTCCGGGCCCCGGACGGATCCGTCCGGGAGTCCGCCGCGTCGTCCTGAGCCCCGACCTCGTGCTCCCCCACCCTGCTCGCCCCCCGATCTCCCGGCCCCTTACTGATCGTTTCAGAATGAGGTTCGTAGGCGTCGCAAGCAGATGATGCTGCAGGCGAGTTGAAGCAGGCCGAGGTGGAGATCTGCGCGTATCTCGT
>JNWL01000075.1 GCA_000716465.1 Streptomyces bikiniensis | reverse complement strand
GAGTAGCATCGCGCTTCGCGCGATGCAAGGGAAAGGGTCCGCTTCGCGGACCCTTTCCGCTCCCGCTCCGCGGGAGCGGAGGCGGCTCGCTGCGCTCCCCGCCCGCCGGGTCCGCTCCGCTCCCCCGGCAAAAACTAAGAGAGGCCGGCTCGCTGCGCGAGCCGGGGCGCAGGGCTCCGCCCTGCTTGGTGGCCTCCGCTGCGCTCCAGCCACCAAGGGCGCTGCGCGCCCTGACGGTGCGCCACGCTCCGCGCGGCCCACAGAAAGCAGCAGCAACTCGAGTCGGGGTGCGGGCGGGTGGTCAGTTAGGTGGATTGGGTGGCCTTCCGACCAGGGTGTCAATGCATCCTTGATACCAGTCTTCTTCGGTATCGGGAGTTGTTCCCGTCCTGCCAGGCGGGGCAATGAGCTGACATGCGAGCCGTGCGGCATCGTCGACTTGAACAGTCAAGGGGTTCACCCTGCCGGAGTGAAGTGCGCCGAGTGCTGCTCCTTCACCTCCGTGATAGGCCACTGCATGCCGTGACGGCTGTTGCGGACTCTTCTCGTTACCGCTGGGGGTGGCCTCCCCTTGCAGTAGGCCAAGGAGGGGCAGGCCGAGGGCTAGGAAGAAGGCCAAGAAGATGACGCCTTGGCTGAAGGCAGGTAAGGAGCAGAACCATCCGTAGAGGCTCCGCCACGATGCGGCTTGTCTCATGCCCGTCAGCCTAGACGGCGCGGACTCTGCTGGGAACCAAATGGTCTTCGGTGTCCCGGTTGGTAATGTGCTTCAATCTGTATCCAAGATAAACTTTGGAGACAGATGGTGTCGCCTTGTGTTCTTAAGGGCCGGTATTGAGATCCGCCTAGCCGCGTTGCTGGTGTTCCGGTGGGGCGGTTCAACCAGCCGCTCGCGTCAGTCCAATCGTAGCCCTTATGGCTGCTCTACGTGCAGGTTTCCCGTTTCCCGCCGCTCCAATCGACCGGGTGGCACTCCAGGAGAAGGCAGGCGATATGTCGAGCACCGACCGCGTTGATCAGCGCGAGGCAGCCCAGCGAGAAGCGATTGACGCGGTCGTGCGCGCCCTCGAATTTCCTGCAAGATCGCTTATGCCCGAGCGAGGGCTTCGAACGCAGGTGATCATGGCGACCGGGTCCGGGAAGACGAGGGTGGCGGTCCGCAGCGCGGAGGAGCTCCACGCGGGCCGTGTGCTGGTGATCGTGCCCTCGCTGGACCTGCTCGCCCAGACCGAGGCCGCGTGGCGCGAGGGAGGCCGCCGGGGCCCGATGATCGGGGTGTCCTCGCTGCGGGGTGAGGAGGTGCCCTTCCCCAACACCACGGACGTGGACGAGCTGGTGGAGTGGACGCGCGGCCTGGACAAGGTGACCGTGTACGCCACGTACGCCTCGCTCGGGCTGGGCACGCTGGAGCGGGCGCACGCCGGGGGCCTGGCGGCCTGGGACCTGATCGTCGTGGACGAAGCCCACCGCGTTTCGGGCCGGATCGGCAAGCCCTGGGCGGTCGTCCACGACAACCAGAAGATCCCTTCCCTGCGCCGCCTGTACATGACGGCCACGCCCCGGCTGTGGCAGCTCGGGGACGAGGACGAGGCCGGCGCCCCGGGCGAGCTGGTCGCGAGCATGGAAGACGACCCCGAGGGCCCCTTCGGCAGCCGCTGCTTCACCCTGACCCTCTCGGAGGCCATCGACCGGGGAATCTGTGCCCCCTACCAGGTCGTATGCCTGGACGTCACCGACACCGCGCTCCAGGCCGCCCAGCTCCTGGGCGCCGAGGGCCGCTCGGCAGAGGTCCGCGGGGCCCGGCTCGCCGCCCTGCAGACCGCCCTGGTGAAGGCGTCCGCGGAGGAGGGATTCCGGCGCACGCTCGTGTTCCACCACGTGGTGAAGGAGGCCGAAGCGTTCGCGGCCGGCCTTCCCGACGTCGCCGCGCAGCTGCACGCCTCCGACCCCGAGCTGTACCCGAAGACGATCTGGGCGGACTGGCTGTGCGGCGACCACAAGCCGCTCCACCGCCGCCGGCTCCTCGGGGAGTTCGCGGCCGGGATCGCCACGGACGGCACCGTCGTGGAAAAGTGCTACCTCAGCTCGGTGAAGGTCCTCGGCGAGGGCGTCGACACCAAGAACTGCGACTCCGTCTACTGGGCCGACGTACGCGGCTCCATGCCGGACCTCGTCCAGGCCGTGGGCCGGGCGCTGCGGATGCAGCCCGGCGAGGGCAAGATGGCCTCGCTCGTGGTGCCGGTCCTGCTCGGGCCGGGCGAGACGGCGGACAACATGCTGACCTCCCGGGCGTTCGGCGGCCTCGCCAAGCTCTTGGAGGCGCTGCGGGCCCACGACGCGCGGATCGTGGAGACCCTCGCGGAGCAGCAGGCCCCGAGCCGCTACAAGCCCGTCAGCAAGGACGACAGCGGCAAGAGCACGAACGGGAGCGGTGAGGGCTCCGGAGGCGTCAGTACCCCCGCCAGGGCCCTGCTGAAGTTCTCCACGCCTCGCGACCCGGCCGCGCTCGCCGCGTTCATCAACCTGCGGGTTCTCAACCCGGAGCATGAGCACTGGCGGCGCGGGGTGGAGGCCGCCGTCATCTACGCCCGCGAGTACGGCGACCTCCGCGTGCCGTTCACGTTCCGCGTGCCCGCCGTCGACGACCAGGAGGTGGAGGGTGAGGTGTGGCCGGCCTCGCTCGCCAGGTTCCCGCTCGGGCAGTGGACCGCCGACTGCCGACGGTTCTACGCCCGCGGCGACATGGACGAGGATCGCGTCGCGCAGCTGGAGAGGCTCGGCATGATCTGGTCGCACTACGACGTCGCCTGGGAGGAGGGCCTGGCCGCCGCGCGCGGGTGGGCGGCCGAACACGGGCACCTCCTGGCCCCGCTGGACGCCACCTACCAGGGCGCGAAGGTGGGCATCTGGCTGAAGAACGCGCGGGCCGCCGCCCGGAAGGCTGCCGAGATCGCGCAGCGGCGTGCCGAGGGCCTGCCGGTGGAGTCGTCGGCCGGGGCGCTGTCGGACGAGCGGCGTGAGCAGTTGGAGGAGATCGACGCGTCCTGGTGCCCGAGCTGGCCAGTGACGTGGCAGCGGTGCTTCCACCTGGTGAGGATGCACCTAGACGCCGGTGAGGCGCTGCCCACCAAGGCGGGCGAGGTCCTGCGCCAGGGCGAGGACCTCGGCCGCTGGGTGCAGTCGGTCCGGTACGGGTGGGACCAGCTCACGACCGTGCAGCAGTGGATGTGTGAGCAGGTCCTCGGGATCGAGCCCGCAGCCGAGGGCGAGAAGCCGCCGCCGCGCCGTACGCAGGCCGACAAGTGGGCGATGAACTACGAGGCCGCCCGCCAGTTCTACGCGCGCGAGGGCCACCTCCAGGTCCCCAGGAAACACGTCGAGCGGATCGTCGGCGGCGAGGGCCAGGAAGAGCGCGAGCACAAGCTGGGTGCCTGGATCGGGAACCAGCGCTCCCGGGCGGCGACGCTGACGCCGGAGCGCATCGAGCTGCTGTCCGCGATCGGGATGCGGTGGTCCTGATGGTGGGCGTCGTCGTCACCGCGGTCTGCTCGATCAAGACCTGGACCAGTTAGCCCGCTGGTCAGGCTCTGGCGGACGGCGCGACTGTGGTGCGCCGATTCGCGCCGACTTCTCCCCACTCACCTCAACACACTGACAGGATGTTGTTCAGGACCTAGGGTGTGTGCCGATCCAGAGGAGCGTGATGGTCGGATCCGCAGGAGTACGTCGGGCCACTCGCTGGCAGGATTCGGTGCGGCTGCTGTTGCTGATCGACGCCGCCGCAAAGCCAGCGGCCGAAGGCGAGTCGGTGCCGCCGGCGACCGTCGGGGTGGTCCACACCCAGGTGCGGCTGCAGAAGCTCGACTTCTGGGTCCGCAATCCGGACTACCTGGCCTACGAGCTGATGAACGAGTACGTGGCCGCTCCGGACGTTCCTCGGGTGCTGGAGCTTGCCGCAGAGATCCTGGAGTCCGAGGAACCGGATCTGCGGCGCTTCCCGATGCTGCGTTACAAGTACGGCGCCTTCGAGGAGCTCGATGACGCTCTGGCGCCGCTGGTGGAACGGGGGCTGCTGCGCAAGACGCAAGTCCTCGGGCGTGAGCGCGTGGTGGAGCACATCTACTTCCTGCTGGAGCGGGGCCGGCAGGTGGCGCAGTCGATGGTCGCCGAGGCGCCCGCGCTGGCCTGGTACGTCGAGCGCACCCGCCTGGTTGTGGACCTGGTCGACGGTCTCGGCGGCACACAGCTAAAGGACCGGCAGTACCTGCTGCGGGACTACGCCGACACCCCCTGGGGCCAGCACATCGGCCCCATCACCGAGCAGGCCCGCGAGCGGCTGCGCGAACTTCAAGCGGCACCAGGCCCGGGAGCCACGGGCGACACTGACCAGGAGGCTTCATGACCGCGCCCGGCCCGGCCCGCTCCGACGCGAAGGACCTGACCGTCGCCCCGAGCGCCGGCGACATCCTGAAGGAGGTCGCGGAGAAGCTGGGGCTGACGCCGGTGCAGGTCGAGCGGACTCTGGCCGAGGCGAACATCACCCTGAAGAGCCCGACTACCGCCGACCGGCGGCTGCGCATCATCCGGCTGCGCGCCAGCGGCACGAAGCACTCGGGCGACGACTTCACCGTGGAGCAGCCCTTCACTCCAGGGGTGTGGGCGATCGTCCACCCGGACAACAGCGCCGGGAAGACCAGCCTGCTGGAGTTCCTCGTCTTCCCGTTGCGCGGCGGGCCGCGCGATCTGCCGCCCGATGTCCGCTCGTGGCTGCGGCATCTGAGCGTGGACATCGCCGTGGCGGGCCGGGCGATCCGCATCGTCTTGGACGTCGACGACCAGCCGCACCCCCAGTTGCGGGGCCGGATCCTCGCCGGGGAGTCCGTCGACCAGCTGCTGGCCGCGGACGACGAAGCGCTTCGTCTGCTGGCGACAGCGTCGGGCAACGAGGAGGTGAGCCGGTGTATCGGTGAGTTCTTCCTGGACGCGCTGCGTATGGAGCACACCAACCTGTGGCAGGTGACCGGCGGCGCCGACGGCGAGGGGGCCCCGCAGGTCCACGGCTGGGCGTCGTACTTCGGCGCCTGCTACCTCAATCCCGGTGGGGACGAGATCCTGCTCGGCGATGTCGCCGGTGGCCTGCCCGGGCGGCTCATGGAGCTGTTCGTCGACATCCCGTACAGCACGGCCCTCACCCAGCTGTCCGTCGCCGGGAAGCGGGAGAAGAAGACGATCACCCAGGGGCAGCGCCGGGCGGAAGGGGACGCGGAAGCCCGACGGACCGAGCGCGAGGCGTGGCAGACCGAACTCGCCGACGTAACTGGGCAGATCGAGGCGGGGCGCCGGGCGGCTGCCCAAGACATCTCCCCGCTCCTGCGGGCCGCCGACCAGGCTGCGACGGAGCTGCGCGGCATGCGGGCGCTGTTGGAGGAGGCCGAGCAGACGCTCACGGAGGTGTCCGCCGCCCGGATGCGCGCGGAGCAGGGGCTACTGGATGCCCGGGAGACGTGGCAGGCCCGGCGAGTCCTGGGACGGCTGGACCCGGTGTGCTGTCCGCGGTGTGAGGAGCCGCTGGGCAGTGTGCGGCGCAGCGAGGAGCGTGAGCAGGCGAGCTGTGCGGTGTGTACGCGGCCGCTGCCCGAGGTCGACCCGGAGACCGCTGAAGCGCTGCTGGCGGAGCTGGAGCAGACCCTGGAGCGAGCCCAGGATGCCGAGAGGGAGGCAACCGGCCGACGGCTGAGGGCGGTGGAGGCAGTGCAGAGTGCTCTGGTCGACCATCGCGAGGCGGCGGCCGGCCTGGAGCAGGGGCTTGCCACCTCGCAGGCCCACGACCGGCTGCGTGAGCTGGAGATCCGGGCGGCCGAGCTCCGCGGACGGCTCGAGGCGACCGGATCGACGCCTCCGGCTCCGCCGGTCCCGGTGTCCGCCCAGGTCCTGGCCGCCACCGAGGAAGCTGTCCGCGCGGCCGTCGACGCTGCGGCGAAGCAGCTGTTCCCGGCGATGAATGAAGCGATCGTCGAGCTCGCCACACGGTTCGGCGTGCAGAACCTCGACAGCGTCAAACTCGACCGCGCCGGCAAGGTCAACGCCGTCAAGGCCGGGGTGAAGACCGCGTTCAAGAGGCTCAGCCGCGGCGACAGGCTCCGCATGCGGATCGCGACCGTCATCGCGCTTCTGCGTGTGAGTGCCGACCGTGGCGTGGCCACGCACCCCGGCCTCCTTCTGATCGACTCGGTAGCCGCCGAAGAGGTCACCGAGGCGCCAGCCCGCACCTTGATCGCCGAGCTGCAGGCCATCGCCGCAGAACTTCCCGAGCTGCAGGTCGTTCTCACCACGGCGCAGCCCGAGCTCGTCGACGCCCTGCCGAAGGACCACCTCATCACCAGCGACGGTGAACACCTGTTCTAAGCTGCTCGTTCCCGAACCAGCCGGCGACAAGGAGAGGACCGTGGCCCCAAGCGTGGACCAGACGCTCCATGCCTGGGCCAGCAACGCGACCGACGACGAGCTGGACGCCGGGCCCTCGATCGCGGACCTCGGTGGTGCCGAGGCGGTGATCGCGGAGGCCGACCAACTCGCTGCCGGTCCACTCCTGCCCTATCTGCTCACGGCACTGGGCCGCGACCTCGACGCCGTGGACGGTGACCAGGCCCGGCGGTTGCTTGACGCCGCGGCCCAGGGGCTGCGGAACCCCCAGGCCGCCTGGGTCCTGGCCGAAGCGATCGACGTGGTGTGCGCCCACCCGGCGCTCGCCACCCGCCTCGGCACCCGCACCGTCCGGGACCTTGCCGCCCACGTGGAGGCCGCACTCGCCGGCGACGCCGACGCCGCTCTCGCCCAGCCGGCCGTCGCCGGGCTGCTGCGCCTGGCCGTCGCGCAGACGGCCACCCCGCACCGCCTCATGGCGTTGCTCGCCGAGATCACCGGGGACGAGCCGTCCGAGGCTCTGGAGCGCCTGCCGATCCTGGTCGGCGTCGCCCACGACCACTTCGGCGACGACGCCCTGCTCGATGTCCTAAGCGCACTGGAGAACCAGACCGATCTCCCTGCGGGCACCCGGGCCGACGCCACCTTCGAACTGGCCGTCGCGGACATGCGCAGCGCGCTGGAGGCATCCGACCGCTCGGCCGTCGAAGACCATCTGCGCCGGGCCCTGATGCGGTTCAAGGACCTCGACCGCACCCACGAGGCCCGACTCGACGCCCGCGCCCACGCCGCCGCCGTCGACGCGGTCCTCGCCTTCGGTGAACTCGACCAGCAGCCCACGACAGCCGCACCCGCCGAGCAGCGCCTGGCCCAGGCCGCCGCCCAACTGGATGCCACGACCACGCTGCTGACTGAGTGGACCCGCGGTATGCACCGGCTGGACTGGCTCAGCGCCCGCGGACTTGCGCAGAGCGCCTGGTCCCGGCTCGTCACCTCGCTCCAGACTGCCCGCACCCACTTGGACCAACCCAGCTGGTACGACCCGGCCGGCACCCTCGGCGACCTGCTGGACGTCTACGTCGCCAGCCGCAGCATCCACACCACCCGGGCCGACGGATCCGGCGGCCTGACGGCACTGGTGAGCCCACCGGTGGAGGCTGCGTTCGTACGCAGCGACGGCCTGCTGCACCACCTCGAACAGGCCCTCACCACCGACCCGCAGTTCACCGGCTCCCCCGACGCACGGGCGCTGTACGAGGTCGTCCAAGCCCAGCGGCGGGCAGCACCGGCGACCGGGCAGGTGATGCCGGGAAAAGCCCTGGAGGGCCGCCCCACGCTCGCCGGGCTCTTCCAGGCTGACGCCCCGGGACTGCGCGACGACCTCGACCCGCAGCTCCTGGATCAGATCGAGCAGCTCTTGCAGCAGCAGTCCAAGGGCTACACCCCCACCGGCAACGCCCGCTTCGACGCCCACCTGGAATCCCTGCTCGGGAAGCTGGCCACCAGCCCCGCATGGACGCAGCGTGACAGCTCCTACTTCACCACCCTGCTGGAGCAGTTCCTGCGGTTCCTCTACGACCGGTTCGACGCCCAGGCCGACTACTACGGCGCCCGCACCGCCTACCTCGGCCCCTGCCTCGACAAGAAGCCCGACGGCAGCCCCGACCACTGGGACGAGAAGCACGTCCAGGACGACCTCCACCAGCACCTCGCCGGCACGCTCACCCCCGGCACCGTGCAGCGCGAACTCATCGACGTCGCCAGCGGACGCACCGACGTCACCTACACCCCCGAACCCGGCAGCCGCTTCGTCGCCGAGGTCAAACGCCGCGACACCAGATGGACCCGCGAACGCATCGAGAAGAGTTACCTCGCACAGGCCGCCAATTACACCGCCACCGGCCCTCCCTTCGGCCTGCTCCTGGTCGGGGACGATAGCGGCCATACCAGCGGCTACCGGAGCATCGAGGACAGCGTCTGGATCATCCGCCACGCGCGCAGCGCCACCGAGGTACCCCGGCTCATCGTGGTCGGCATCCTGCCGATCGGGCGCCCGACCCCGTCCGCACTACGTATGCCCCGCGTCACCACCTGACCCTTCCTCGGGCCGGTCACCCTGTTGACGCCTCGAGCGGCCCGGACCGAGTCAGGTCTAGGGCGGGTCGAAGGCGTGGAGGACGGTGGTGATGATGGCGTGCACGGCGCCCCAGTCGCCTTCGGGGTCCTTCCCGGGAGGACCGGCCAGCGCGGTGTCGCACTTCCGCTCGAACCTGTCCTGCATGGCCTTCTTGTCCTTCGAGGTGAACCCGCCGGCGCCGGCGGCGTTGAGCGGCATTGGCACCAGCTGGCCGTCGGAGCCGGTAAGGACGTCTCGGCCCAGGTAGAGCTCAAGCGTCGGAACGCGCGGGGTACATCGAGCACCTGGAGGCGTTCGTGGAGCAGCACCGCGCCCGGCTGGAGGAGATGCTGCGCACGCACGGGCCGGGCAGCAGGCCCGCCTCGCACGACCGGTACGCGCTGATCGGCCAACCCGAGACCCTGATCATCCTGGAGCGGATGGAGAACGCCCCGTTCCTCCTGCGCAGCCAGTGGGAGAAGGAGCTGGAGACCGTCTTCCTGGACGACCTCGAGTTCGTCTGGGGGCTGCGCATCCGCCTCAGCCCGTGAGCAGCCAGGGCGGACGGGGAATCCCCCGGGCTCTAGAGAGGGTGCGGACGGCGCACCGAGGCGCGGGTCTGACCGTGGCCTTCGCGGCCGGGCCGCGCCGGGTGCCTGTGAGGCGTTCGGCGATCTAACAGGTCTACGAGAAGTGAAAGGCCCGGACCGGGTGGTCCGGGCCTTCGTCATGCCGTCGGGAAATTTCCTTCCCGGCCGCTGCTGTCGGGGGCCTTCCAGACGACGCCAGGGGGCGAAGGAGGCCTTCCCGATTCAGGACGAGACCTAAGCACCCGCGACCTGTCACTGTCCCGCTCGCTCAAACGAACTCACGCTGGAGGAAATTCCCATGACCACCCACCAGGCATCCGGGGCAGTGAACGAGCCGACCGGCGCTACCCTGGAAACGCCACCCTGGGCCCGGGCCCACGCCCTTCAGGGACGCTCTCAGGCAGAGAGCCGAAGGACCGCCTACCGCGAGGCACCCCCTACCCCCGCGGACGACACCACGCAGGTGTCCGTTGTCCTCCCGCTTTCTGCCCGAAGGAGCAGCATCATGACCCGGGACAACGCTCCCGCCCCCGGCCCCGTCCAGCCGTCCGGCCCGGCGCCCGCTCAGCCTCACCCGCCCAGCACGCCCGAGCCGGACTCCGGCAGAAGGCCGCCCTTCCTGTCGCAGCGCACCGTGTTGATCCTCTTCATCTCGGTGTGCGTGGGCATCGGTGCCGACGTGCTCACCTTCCTTGTCAGCAAGTCGCAGCCGGGGGCTGTCCTTGCCGGTGTCACCGCCTTCGGTGGCTGTACGGCGTGGCTGAACAACCTGGTCGCTTACTGACCAGCGGCACCGGGGCCGGGCAGGATCATCCTGCCCGACCCCGTCGTCGGCCGGCCGGAACCGGGCCTGCCTCGACAGCCGGTCAGGTGAGGCGGGCGATCAGGACGGTGGCGTTGTCCGCGTACGGGTCCCGCTGCGCGCGGGCGCGGCGGACGGCGTCGTCGACCAGGCGCTCGGCGTCCTCGCGCGGATCGCCGGTGAGGTAGGCGGCCAGGTCGTAGTCGATGTCCTCGTGGGGCTCGTAGGTGCCGTCGGAGGCCAGCAGCAGCCACCCCGGCCGGGCAGGTCCGATCATGTACTCGATCGCCGGGTGCCCCCAGTGCTGTTCGGTCTCCTCGTCGTCGCGAATCCCGCCGAGGTAGGCCGTGATCAGGTTGCGGTCACCGTAGCCGTCGTAGGCGCGGCGGGCGTTGTGGTACTCGGTGAGCTGCCGCAGGAGTCCGAGTCCGTCGAGGCGGAGGTAGGCGCGGGCGTCGCCCGACCAGGCGACCGTGAACAGACCGCTGGGGGCGTGGACGGCAACGACGGCCGCCGCGGCCGGGAGGTCGTGGTCGGGGTCGTGGCGGGCGGGGTCGGCGGCGTAGCGCTGGTACTCGGTGCGCAGGCCGGCCTCCGCGTCGCCGTGTCCGGCGGCCGCGCGGGCCAGACGGCGCGCGGCGGTACGGGTCCAGGCCCGGACGGCCGGGGTGTCGCCGACGCCGTCGAGGAGGGCGTAGGCGCGGGTGCCGCCCGGCATCGTGCACACCGCCGTCGCATCGCACTGGAACACCCGGTCCCCGAGCCGCCGGGCGGCGGCGTGCGTCTTCACGGCCAGGTCCTGGCCGGTGTCCTCGCTCATGGCAGAAGCCTTCCAGAACGCGGGCTGGGACGGGGCCTTCGCCGGGTCGCCGGGGTGCCCGGACGGGTGAATCTCCTGCTCGCGTACGCGGGCGTGCCCTTAAACGAATACGCACAACTTGCCCAGTTTCAAAGGGGATTGGCAGTCTTGTGATGTTCCGCCATGGTCTGTCCCATCGCTGATGGCGACCGACCGAGAGGTGACTTCCATGGCACGACGGACCGAGTACGACGAGACGCAGGCCGCCCAGCGGTTGAAGGTGCCGGCGACGGCGTTCCGGTGGGCGCGGCACGCCGGGATCGTCCCGGCCCCCGACCTCCCGCCGGGGCAGTGGTCGCGGGCGGCGGTCGAGGCGATGGATGCCGGCGCCGTACGGGCCGCGATGAACGGGGAGCCGCTCTCGGGCCGGGAGGCGGCGGACCGGATCGCCGCCGCGCTCGGCACGCCGAACAAGATGAACGAGAAGGCGGCGGTCACCTCGTTCGTGGTTCGCCGGTTCATCACCCGCGGACTGCTGGCCGACCTGTCCAGCAACCCGAAGGGCACGTCCCACCACCCCGGCCAGGTCGCCGAGCTCTGCGCGCGAGGGGACTTGGCCGAGCTCGTCACCGCGGACACCCCGCTCGGGCCCGACCAGGCCGCCGACCGCCTGCGGGTGAGGAGGGTGGAGTTCGACTGGATGGTCAAGCTGAAGTGGATCCGCCCCGCGGAGTGGGCCGAGGTGGAGTTCGGCACCTCGCGGGCCGGGGCGGTCAACGTCCCGCTCTACCGCACCGCCGACGTCGACGCCCTCCCCGGCGCACACCCCGAGATCGACTGGGAGGAGCTCCGCCAGGTCGAGAAGGGCCGGCGCTCGCCGCTCGCCGCCCTGCGACCGAAGGAGAAGACGGCGTCGGTGTAGGGGCTGGGCAGGCGAAAGGGGCGGCCGCCCGGAGTTCCCGAGTGGCCGCCCCTCTGGCATGCCGGTCGGGTCAGGAGGGGGTGGAGGAGGTCAGGACGGGGTGGTCGATGTGGTGGTGCTCGATGTCGACGCCGTACGCCCCGCCCCACGCCTCCCAGACAAGACGGCCGACCGCCTCGGCCGCCGCAACGCTCCGGTGCCTTCCTCCCTGGCACGCCACCGTGAGGCGGACCAGACGGCCCACGGGCACCTCTTCGGCCAGGGCGCGCAGTTGCACGGCGGTCCGGTTGATCAAGGTCAGGGCGCCGGGGGTCTTCAGGACGTGAGCGTAGACGTCGTCGTCCAGGCCTGTGCGGAAGCGCATCGCAGAGTCGTCGGCGGGGTTGCGCAGGACTCGGCTGAGGTCGAGGTAGAGACCGGTGCCGACGAGGCCGAGGGCGCCTTCGTGACGGATGCCGATTGAGGAGATGACGGCGGCGACCAGGCCGCGCCCGGGGAGATGTGTGATCTGCATGTCCTCTACCCTCGTCCGGCTTCAAGGCCACCGACAGGGTTTGCCCGTTGCCTCCACGAACGCGCAACGGGCAACGAGACGGGGCGTTTCGGCGGGCGGGCGCTGGAGTGCCGTACGGAGCGAGAGAGTGGGCGGCCCGGTGGTACTGCGTCCCAGAGCGCATCTGGGCACCGGGCCTGACTCGTGCACGCCATATCGGCACGGGCTGGCACGGACCCTACCCGCTCCGGAGCGGCCGGCAGTCATCGTCCCGGTGAGCGGGGCACCGGTCATGGGGTATCGCCGGTGTAGTGGAAGCGGCAGGCGACGCCCGGGCCGGGCTTACGCGCTTCGCCGGGGCGTGGGTCGTACAGCGCGCGGCCGCCGGGCCACCGGCCAAGCTCGGTGGCCAGGGCGACGCCGTCGTCGACCTCCTCGGTCCGCCAGCCGTGGATGTCCAGCAGCAGGCCGTCCAGCGGGCCGCCGACGAGCTCGGCGTAGGTCCGGCCCGGCTTCGGCCCCGGGTCGGGGTCGTCGTGGTCGCAGCCGTACACCCGGCCGCGCAGCAGCTGCTCCTCACCCTCGTTCATCCGACCAGCCTCCCAGCCGCCGCCGACAGCGGAAGGCCGGCGGCGGCCGGTAGTCCGGCCTCTCCCGCCTCGCGGGAGGGCACGGGGGTGCTCTCCCGCGAGGCGGGCGTCAGGCGCAGGGCAGACGGTCGGGAACGTGCCAGTCGATGCGCACCCCCCGGCGGATCAACGCGGTGTAGCTGTCGACCTGGAACGCGGGCGGCTGCCTCTGAGTGAGGCGGCGCAGCACCCGGTGCACGCCGTCGCGCAGTCGGGCGTCGGTCAGCATGGGCGCCTGCTCCTGCAGTTCGTCGAGCAGCTGCGCGACGCGGGCCGCGCGGGACAGCGTGGCATCCGCGAGCGGTCCTTCGGCGAAGCCGTCGCGTACGGACAGGCCGGGCTCGATGACGGTCATGGTGACGTGTCATTTCCGCCCGGCCGCGCCGGTCTCCCGGGTGGAGACGCGGTCGCGGGACCGAGCAGGCGGGAACGTAGAGCACCGACCTCGTTAACGTCGCGTCGCGGCGACCGGCCGGGGGCAGGCACGGCGTGGGTCAGGCCGACCCATGCCGTGCCGCGCTACCGGCGCCGCCCGAACAGGCCGCGGCCCTTCTTCACCTCCGCTTCAGCCGTCTCCCGCTCCGCGGCTTCCTCGGCCTCACGGCGCGCGGCACGCTCGGCCTCGAGCCGTGCGAAGTGCTCGTCTCGGCACGGCCCGCACAACTTGTCGGTACGGTCGCCCCAGGACCTTCCCCGCCCGAGCAGGTACTGCCAGCGCTCGTCGGTGAACTTCGCCCCGCATTGGACACACACCGGCCGCTGCGCCTCCTTCTTCGCGGCCTCGCGCTCCTCCCGCCGGCGCTTGGCCTCCCTCCACTGCACGAGGTACAGCCGGTCGCCGTCCGGGTTGTCCAGGGCCTCGGTGAGCGTCTGCCACTCCTCACGCCCGAGCCGCCGCCACACCTTCCCCGCAGCCCCGGCCGGATCGGCGGTGATCCGCTCCAGCTCGGTGACGACCACGGGCACCGCCTGGTGGTAGTCGACGGCCGTAATCCCCTCGCCCTGGCCCGGATACGGCTCCCCGGCGAAGTAGCGGTGGGCGGCCTGCTCCAGGCGCTGCATGCGGCTTTCGCGCTGCTCGGCGGTCTTCCCGGTGAACACGAAGGCCACCGGCACGTAGCCCTCCCGGCCGGTCGCCGGATAGAGGAGCGGCCACAGCCTGAACTGCTGCACCTTCGAACCCAGCTGCTCGTAGCGGGCCGCCATCTCCTTGTTCGGATCGGCCTTCGGCGCCAGCAGCTCGAACCAGTCGGTGTAGCGGCGCAGCTTGTCCACCAGCTCGTCGACGGGCTCGGTGACGCGGTCGACCTCCAGGAGCATCGCGGGCACCCTGGCGTCCGGGGCGCGCATCGTCAGATCGGCGTACTGGGTGTAGCCGTACGGGAGCTTGTGAGCGATCTCTGTCTGCCAGGACAACGGCGTGCCGAACCCGGCCCCGGTGAGCACAGCGGCTGTGAGGGTGACGGCGGCGGCGTGCTCGTCGTAGCCGTCGTCCTTCACCGGCCGGCCCTTGGCGTCGAGGCGGAGCTTGCGCAGCGCGGAGATCCGCACCGACTTCGGCAGCAGCAGCTTGGCTTCTTTGTGGCCCTTCTCCGTGAGCACCCACAGCTTGTGTCCCGACTCCAGTCGCGTCTCCTCCCGGACCAGGCCCGTCTTCTCCAAGGCCTTCAGGGTGTCCCTGGTGCACCGGTCGTGCCGGTCTGCGGGGCGCAGCATCCTCCAGAGCTGATCGGCGGTAGCCCGCTGGAAGATGCCCAGAGCCCTCAGCACTTCCTTGCGTCGCACTCCGGTCGGCTTCCAGACCTGTGTCGTCCCAGGAGGGTTGTCGAACGTGTCGGCGGGCCTTGACTTCCGGGGCTGACCTGCGCGGATGCGTCCGGGGGGCGAAGTGGCCGTGGAGGGGGTGATGGAGGGGCCCGTGGAGGGGGCCTGCGGGACCTGGTCGATGTCCTCGGAAGGCCGGCGGTCGCGGGGAGCGTGCCGGTCACAGGGAGCGTGCCGGTCACAGGGAGCGTGCCGGTCACAGGGAGCGTGCCGGTCGCGGGCGGGGTCGGGCGTGAGATCGGCGGGCACGGTGTCCTCGGTTTCTCCGGCCTGCGGGCCGGGTCGGCGGTCGTCCGGCCCGTACGCGGATGTGCGTACGGGCCGGGCCCACTGTGAGGAAGACCCCCTTGTCCACGGTCTGACCGCCAGCGGTATCCGATGTCCGATTCCTCCTTGACTAGGCCCCCTTCGTAAGGGTTTGTCCGTGAGCGGCATCACGACCGGATCCCTGGAGAACGCGTCGGCCACCAGGGCGGTAGCAGAGGTGGACAAGGGGCCATGGCCCGGCTTGCGGTCGGGCCGACCCTGCTGAACAAGGGGCCGGATTTAACCCTTGCGGTACCGATACGTCCGCTTCGGGCTGAGGGAGAGTTCTCCCCCTCGGCGGCCGGACTCTGTCCACAGGGCCGCAGTTCGAGGGTGTCTTCGAGGCCGCCGCGATCAGCAGGAGCGGCCCGAACGTGAGGAGCTGCCATGCCCGAGAACACCGTCACTGTGCCGCTCGCCCCGATGACCCCGGACGCGGTGATGGACGTCTTCGACCACCTGCGGGCGGTCAGCGTCGAGGACACCGAGTTCGCCGGCGAGCTCGCGGTCGCCGAGCCGCGGATGCCCGAGCTGATCGTGGACATCGTCGAGCGAATCGTCGTCCCCGTCACTGCGGTCGGCGAACGCGTGCCGGAACCGTGCGACGAATCCTTCGCCCTCGACGCCCTCGGCAACGTCTTCGTGACCACCCTGCGTACCTGGGCCACGGCCGGCCCGGACACCGCCGAACCTCTCGCCCGCACCGCCCTGCACCTCATCGCGCAGCTGCTCGTCGAGGACCACGAGGACCAGGCCGACGTCCTGGAGCACCTCAACAGCGTCGCCCTGCACCAGGCGCTCCAGGCCCATCCGGCCCCCGCCACCCGATAACCCCCTCCCCTCACTTCTACGGGCAGGCGGGCGCGTCAGGTGCCCGCCACCGACACGGACAAGGAGTTCCCCATGGAAACGACGACGCAGACCACCACCACCGCCTCGGAGCAGACCGCGCAGGCCGCCGAGTACCGGGAGCGGATGGCGTGGGCCGCCGACTACATCGAGCTGGTCTGGCGCTACCAGGGCACCGAGCGGGAGCAGACCGAGCTGGCGGCGTTCCACGCCGACAACCGGCTCGCGCGGACGGTCGGTGAGTTCGGCGCGCTGCTGCTGACCCGTCACCTCACCGTCGTGCTTGACGGGCACGCCGACTGCGAGGCCGGTTACGTCATGGACAAGCTGGCGGCCGTGACGAGCCGGGAGTTCATGCGCCGGTGCCTGGCGGGTGAGGGGGCGGAGGCCGCTTGGTCCGCAGCCCGGTTCCTGATCGAGTGCATGGAGGAGGTCGACCAGGTGAGCGAGTTCCTCGCTGACGTCCGCGGCGACGTCGCCACCGGATGGCCGGCCACCGCCTGAACCCGGGCAGCACACCCGGTGGGATCCACCCGGCGACCGGAACGATGGGTGGAGACCACCGGGTGGAGCGGAACGGAAGTGGGCTCCACCCTCCACCGAGTGGGCCCATTTCCGTGGCGGCTATTTCGGTGGGAGTCGCGGTCCATCCGGTGGAGTCCACCGGATGGGCTCCACTCGGTGAGCCCGTCCTGGGGGTGGGATCCGCGCCTCGCGGTGTCCGTTTTACCCCTTGACCACCCCTTGACCGCACCGTTTGTCCCGGGGCCGGTGGAGTCCACTTCCACTCGGTGGCGCGGTGCGGCACATCCCCGGGCGCACCACCGGGCCGGGTGGAGGGGCGGGTTCAGCGGCGGCGGGAGCGGTGCGGGCGTACGGCCCTCGGCGGGTTCGGCCGGCCTCCGGGGTACTGCTGTGTCCGGCGTCCCCGGACCGGCGCGGGCACGGCAGGCGCCGCGTACAGCACCGCCCGCAGCCGGACCGCGTCGGCGAGCTGCTCCAAGCGCTCCATGTACTCGGGTGCGAGATCCGGGATCGAGTGGACCATGGCGAGGACCTCCGTACATCGGTGAACGGCTCCTCCCACCCTCGCCTTCCTCCCTCACCGCCGGGGCATAGCCGACGGTCGCGTCCCAGCCGATGCGACCACGGCCTCGGCCCCCGGCCCACCCGGCGAAACGGTGGGCTCCACTCGGTGGGCTCCACTCGGTGGGCTCCACTCTCCACGGAGTGGACCTCACCCGTGGAGAGTGGAGCCCATTCAGCGGCTCGGCCCACCGTGTCCGGTGCCGGGCTGCTCGGGACGCTGCTCACGCTCCTGGTCCTCGAGGACCGGCCGGGGAGCGGGAGCTTCGGGGTGGGGCGCGTAGCGCTCTCGGAGTGCCTTGCCGCGTGCCTTCATCTCCTCGATGCGGGCCTGGATGCTGCTGATCTGCTTAGCGGGCGCGTCCCGCACCGCGCGCGGCGCGTAGCTGGTGGGTGAGGGCGGTGGAGGCGATGACCGCGCGGTCGTAGCGCAGCGGGACGCGCGGGATGCCCCAGTCTCCTGGCTCCACCCGCAGGACCGGGGCGCCTGGGGCGGTGAGGCCGGCCGGGGGCCGGTGGTCGACGTCGGGAGCCGCCTCCGGTGCGCGCCGCCGGGTGCGGGTCGGGTCGGGGTGGGCCCAGCGGGCGGTGTAGAGGCGGTAGTCCGCCAGGAGCCCGCGGGTGGTCTTCGGTTCGGTGATGTCCAGGCAGTGCGCCGCGATGGCCGCGTTCACGATCGTCTCGTCCAGACCGGGCTCGCGGCGGCGGCCGCGCTGGACCAGGGCGAGGAAGCGCCGGGCCTCGGCAAGCAGGTGACGGCGATGGAAGAGGCCGTTGCTGCTCATCACGAACACCATCGCGCTGACGCCGAGCGCCGCCAGGGCGACGTCCAGGGTCTCGGCGACCTGGGCACGGATCGCGGCGGCCGCGACCCGGGCCCGCTCCAACAGACTGTCGACAAGGTGCGCGGCCTCGCCGAGGAACTCCTTCGCGCCCGCCCGCCAGTCGGTACGCAACTGTGCAAGGGAGCGGGCCTTTGGCTTCGGCGGGCGCGTCTTCCTGGCCGCGATCCGGTTCAGCTTCGTGCGGGCCTCCTCGGAGACGACGGGCGCGAACTTGAGGTTGCCGTCCTCGTCGACGACGGTGACGTACTCATGCTCCAACTCCTGGCGACACAGATCGATCTCGTAGCCGCGCTGGGACATCCAGCCGATCAGCTCGTGCGGCACCCCGGCCACCTCCATCACCGGCCGACGCCCCGCGCTGACCGTACGCGGCTCGGACGCCACGTCCAGCACCTCGCACACCCCGGCCATGACCAGCTCGTTGTAGAGAGAGGAGGCCGCGACCACGTTCTCCAGCAGCGCCGTGGAGTGCCCCCCCCATTACCTTTTTGGTGGCCCCGCAACGGGGCTACCGGCCTCCGGGCCCGGCATGACTTCCCCCCCTTGTTAACCATGATCCGGGGGGTGGTGTCACCGGGCCCGGAGGCACTGACTGACCGCTGATTAGGGGCATGACCACCAGCCTGTTCGTAGGTCGGGAGGCTCTTCGTAATGTGGATGTGGCGATCGGTGCCGTGGACGAGGCCGGGCAGAAGCACGACCGGAGGATGCACGTGATCGAGACCGGCGACATCGACGTCTATCTCGGCCTGGACGTCGGTAAGGGCGAACACCACGCCACCGCCGTCACACCGGCCGGGAAGAAGGCGTTCGACAAACGCCTGCCCAACACCGAGCCCAAGCTCCGCGAGCTGTTCGCGAAACTCCAGGCCAAGCACGGAACGGTGCTGGTCGTAGTCGACCAGCCGGCCTCGATCGGCGCCCTGCCCCTGGCGGTCGCCCGGGACATGGGCTGCCCCGTCGCCTACCTGCCCGGCCTGACGATGCGGCGGATCGCCGACCTCTACCCGGGCGAGGCCAAGACCGACGCGAGGGACGCGTTCATCATCGCCGACGCCGCCCGCGCGATGCCTCACACGCTGCGCTCGGTCGACCTCGAAGATGAGGCGATCGCCGAGTTGGAGATGATCGTCGGCTTCGACGACGACCTGACCGGTGAGGCCACCCGCGTCGTGAACCGGCTCCACGGCCTGCTCACCCAGATCCACCCGTCCCTGGAACGGGTCCTGGGCCCGCGGCTGCAGCACCCGGCTGTCCTGGCCATGCTGGAGCGGTTCGGTTCCCCGGCCCAGATCCGAAAGGCAGGCCGCCGGCGGCTGGTCACGCTGCTGCGGCCGAAAGCGCCGAGGATGGCCGAGCGGCTGGTCGAGGACATATTCACCGCGCTGGACGAGCAGACCGTGGTGGTTCCCGGCACCGAAGCGGCCGCTTTGATCGTCCCGAGCCTGGCCGGCTCGCTCGCCGCCGTCCTCGACCAGCGCAAGCTCCTGGCCGGGCGGATCGAGGAACTGCTGGAGGCCCACCCTCTTTCCCAGGTCCTGATCTCGATGCCCGGAGTCGGCATCAGGACCGGAGCCAGGATCCTCATCGAGGTCGGCGACGGCAGCAGCTTCCCCTCCGCCGCCCACCTCGCCGCCTACGCCGGACTCGCCCCGGCAACCCGCAACTCAGGCTCCTCGATCCGAGGCGAACAGCCCTCCCGCCGAGGGAACAAGCAGCTCAAACGGGCCTTCTTCCTCTCCGCCTTTGCAGCCCTCGGCGACCCGGCATCCCGGGCCTACTACGACAAGAAGATCGCCCAGGGCAAGCACCACACCCAGGCCCTGCTCTGCCTCGCCCGGCGGCGGGCCGATGTCCTGTTCGCGATGCTCCGTGACGGAACCTTCTACGAACCCCAACCCGCTCGCTCAGCATGACCAGACCGCATGCATAGAGACTTCACGAACCTGGCTGACCTGCGAACTCTCGGTACTCGTCCACGAGCCGGAAGAAGGCGTCAAGCGGAGGTTCGCCAGGCAAATTCTCCATGATCGCAGCGTCCCACCCGGTCGCCATCGACCATCCACGGGCCCTGCCTAGCCAGGAGGCAAACCCTCCACTCCCACGGTGGAACTCGAACGCCTCATCAACATCGTGGACCTGAAGCGCGAGGTGGTACCCGAACATCATCACCGCCAGTTCCTGCAACGAGCCGTTACGCACCCATGCGTTCGGCCGCTGCCGAACGGCATCCAGCAGGTCATAGACGTCGCGCCACTCCTCGACGGCCCGCGCCTTCGGCCCTCCACTCGACGCCCCCACCGCATCCCCTTCCCCAGCTGACATCACCAGCAAGCTAACCCTCCACCTTGACGAACTACATAGGGGCACCCCCCCCC
>JNWL01000074.1 GCA_000716465.1 Streptomyces bikiniensis | reverse complement strand
CCGCCCCCTCCGTCGCCCACCACGCCGCTCCCGCTCCCGTTTCCGCCCCCGCCCCCCGCCCGGCGACCCTCGTCGCCGTCGGCCACGGCAGCCGCGACCCCCGAGCCCGCGCCACCCTCCTCCGGCTCCTCGACCGCGTCCGCGAGCTCCGCCCCGGCCTCGACGTCCGCCTCGCCCACATCGAGCTGAACGCACCCCTCCTGGACGAGACCCTGGCCGGCCTCGCCGCCGAGGGCCGGGAGGCGGTCCTCGTCCCCCTCCTCTTCGCCCCCGGACACCACGTCACCCACGACCTGCCCGCCGCCGTCGCGGCCGCCCCCGGCCTCCGGGCCCGCGTCGCCGCACCCCTCGGCGCCCACCCCCTCCTGGTCGAGGCCCTGGCCGGCCGCCTCACCGAAGCGGGCTGGCCCCCGAGCGGACACCCCGGCGAACACCCCGGCGAACACCCCGGCGGGCACGACCGGCGCACCACCGGCGTCGTCCTCGCCGCCGCCGGCTCCCGCGACCCCCGGTCCGGCGCCGAGACCCGCCGCATCGCCGCCCTCCTCGGCGAGCGCCTCGGCGGCGTCCCCGTCGTCCCCGCGTACGCCTCCGCCGCCGCGCCCACCGTCCCCGAGGCCGTCGCCGCCCTCGCCGCCCGGGGCCGCCACCGGATCGCGGTCGCCTCCTGCTTCACCGCCCCCGGCCTCTTCGCCGCCCGCGCCGCCGCCCGAGCCCCCTGGATCGCGGCCGCGCCGCTCGGGGACCACCCGGCCCTGGCCCGCCTGGTCCTGCACCGCCACGACCGCGCCCTCGCCGCCCCCGCCGTCGCCCACGGGCGGGAACTCGCCGCCGTCTGAGCGCTTCTGTCGGCCCCTCCGGTTACCTTCGGGGACATGGAAGGCATCAAGGACACCAAGGACAGCACCGACACCCCCGACATCCCCGGATACGACCCCGCCGCGACCGAGCGCTGGGACCCCGAGCCCGACAAGCAGCCGGGCCGCACCGCCTTCCAGCGCGACCGCGCCCGCGTGCTGCACTCCGCCGCGCTCCGCCGCCTCGCCGGCAAGACCCAGGTCGTCACCCCCGGCACCCGCAGCCACGCCTGGGACGCCAGCCCCCGCACCCGGCTCACCCACTCCCTGGAGTGCGCCCAGGTCGGCCGCGAGCTCGGCGCCGCCCTCGGCTGCGACCCCGACCTGGTCGAGGCCGCCTGCCTCTCCCACGACATGGGCCACCCCCCCTTCGGGCACAACGGCGAACAGGCCCTCAACGACGTCGCCAAGGACTGCGGCGGCTTTGAGGGCAACGCCCAGTCGCTCCGCCTCCTCACCCGCATCGAGCCCAAGCGCTTCGTCAAGGACGCCGACGGCGAACTCGTCAGCGTCGGCCTCAACCTCACCCGCGCCGCCCTCGACGCCGCCACCAAGTACCCCTGGGGACGCGGCGGCCACCCCCACGACCCCGGCTCGCCCAAGTTCGGCGTGTACGAGGACGACCTGCCCGTCTTCGAGTGGGTCCGGCAGGGCGCCCCCGCCCACCGCAAGTGCTTCGAGGCCCAGGTGATGGACTGGTCCGACGACGTGGCCTACTCGGTCCACGACTTCGAGGACGGCCTGCACGCCGGGCACATCGACCCCAACCTCCTCCTCGCCGAGCCCGAGCGCGCCGACATCTGGCAGGTCGCCATCGGCCGTTACGTACCCGAGGACACCGACCCGCAGGAGCTGGCCGAGGCCCTGGACCGGCTCGTCGACCAGGAGTGGTGGCCGCACGGCTACGACGGTTCGGCCGTCGCCCAGGCCCGCCTCAAGGACGCCACCAGCCAGCTCATCGGCCGCTTCTGCCTCGCCGCCGAGGGCGCCACCCGCCAGGCGTACGGCTCGGGCCGCCTCACCCGTTACGGCGCCGAACTGGTCGTCCCCCGCGAGACCCGCAACGAATGCGCCGTCCTCAAGGCCGTCGCCGTCCGGTACGTGATGCAGCGCGCCGAGCAGGAGGCCCTCCGCGCCGACCAGCGGATCGTCGTCGCCGAACTCGCCGACGCCCTCGTCCACCGCGCCCCCGACGGACTCGAACCGCAGTTCCGCGCCGCGTACGACAAGGCCCCCGACGACCGGGCCCGCAAGCGCGTGGTGATCGACCAGATCGCCTCCCTCACCGACGCCTCCGCCCGCGCCCTCCACGCCCGCTTCCACCACCCGCGGGTGCGGTGAGGGAACGCCCGGCCCTCTTCCGCCGCCCCCCTCCGTGCGGGACGCTCGCATGCGGCCCCGGGGCGGTACGGCCCGAAGAACGCCCGGGGGCGTAGGTTGGAACCGGTCGCAACGAGGAGGAAACGACGTGGTCGACGCAGATCAGACCTTTGTCATCGTCGGCGGGGGCCTGGCGGGCGCCAAGGCGGCGGAGACCCTGCGCGCCGAGGGGTTCAACGGCCGGGTGATCCTCATCGGCGACGAACGCGACCACCCCTACGAGCGCCCACCCCTCTCCAAGGGCTACCTCACCGGGGCCGAGGAGCGCGACAGCACCCTCGTCCACGAGCCCGCCTGGTACGCGGCGAACGACGTCGAACTGCACCTCGGGCAGGCCGTCACCGCGATCGACCGCGAGGCCCGCACGGTCCGCCTCGGCGACGGCACCGTCATCCGCTACGACAAGCTGCTCCTGGCCACCGGCTCCGAGCCGCGCCGCCTCGACGTCCCCGGCACCGACCTCACCGGCGTCCACCACCTGCGCCGGCTCGCCCACGCCGACCGGCTCCGCCAGGTCCTCGCCGGCCTCGGCCGGGACAACGGACACCTGGTGATCGCCGGCGGCGGCTGGATCGGCCTGGAGGTCGCCGCCGCCGCCCGCGGCTACGGCGCCGAGGTCACCGTGGTCGAGGCCGACCCCACCCCGCTCCACCGGGTCCTCGGCCCCGAGCTCGGCCAGCTCTTCGCGGACCTCCACAGCGACCACGGCGTCCGCTTCCACTTCGGCGCCCGGCTCACCGAGATCGTCGGCCAGGACGGCCTGGTCCTCGCCGTCCGCACCGACGACGGCGAGGAGCACCCGGCGCACGCCGTCCTCGCCGCGATCGGCGCCGCCCCCCGCACCGCCCTCGCGGAGAACTCCGGGCTCGCCCTCGTGGACCGGGCCGACGGCGGCGGCGTCGCCGTCGACGAGTCCCTGCGCACCTCCGACCCCGACGTCTTCGCCGCCGGGGACGTGGCCGCCGCCCACCACCCGCTCCTGCGCACCCGGCTCCGCGTCGAGCACTGGGCCAACGCCCTCAACGGCGGCCCCGCCGCCGCCCGCGCCATGCTCGGCAAGCCCGTCTCGTACGACCGGGTGCCGTACTTCTTCACCGACCAGTACGACCTGGGCATGGAGTACTCGGGCTGGGCGCCCCCCGGCTCGTACGACCAGGTCGTGGTCCGCGGCGACACCGGCAAGCGCGAGTTCATCGCCTTCTGGCTCAAGGACGGGCGCGTCCTCGCCGGGATGAACGTGAACGTGTGGGACGTCACAGAGCCCATCCAGAACCTCATCCGCGCCCGGACGCCGGTGGACCCGGAGGCCCTGGCGGACCCCTCCGTACCCCTGGACGGGCTGATCTGATCACCGCCGCTCCCACGTAGACTTCACGCGTGGCAGGCAGGATCAACGACGACGACGTGAAGGCGGTGCGGGACGCGGTCCCGATCGACGCCGTCGTGTCCGAATACCTCCAGCTGCGCAACGCGGGCGGCGGGAACCTCAAGGGGCTCTGCCCCTTCCACGACGAGAAGTCGCCCTCCTTCCAGGTCAGCCCGAGCAAGGGGCTCTTCCACTGCTTCGGCTGCCAGGAGGGCGGCGACACCATCGCCTTCGTGATGAAGATCGACCACCTCTCCTTCTCGGAGACGGTCGAACGCCTCGCCGCCAAGGCGGGCATCACGCTCCGGTACGAGGAGGGCGGCTACAACCCCGGCCACCAGCGCGGCGAACGCATCCGCCTGATCGAGGCCCACCAGGTCGCCGCCCGCTACTACGCCGACCAGCTCGGCTCCGCCGAGGCCGAGATCGGCCGCGCGTTCCTCGCCGAGCGCGGCTTCGACCAGGCCGCCGCCGAGCACTTCGGCGTCGGCTACTCCCCGGCCGGCTGGGACCACCTCACCCGCTTCCTACGCGGCAAGGGCTTCTCCGACAAGGAGCTGATCCTCTCCGGACTCTCCCAGGACGGCCGCCGCGGCCCCATCGACCGCTTCCGCGGCCGGCTCATGTGGCCGATCAGGGACGTCGGCGGCGAGATCGTCGGCTTCGGCGCGCGCAAGCTCCGCGACGACGACAACGGCCCCAAGTACCTCAACACCCCCGAGACCCCGATCTACAAGAAGTCCCAGGTCCTCTACGGCATCGACCTCGCCAAGAAGGAGATCGCCAAGACCAGCCGGGCCGTCGTCGTCGAGGGCTACACCGACGTCATGGCCTGCCACCTCGCCGGGGTCACCACCGCCATCGCCACCTGCGGCACCGCCTTCGGCGGCGACCACGTCAAGATCCTCCGCCGCCTCCTCATGGACAACGGCTCGGCCCGCGTCATCTTCACCTTCGACGGCGACGCCGCCGGCCAGAAGGCCGCCCTGCGCGCCTTCGAGGACGACCAGAAGTTCGCCGCCGAGACGTACATCGCCGTCGCTCCCGAGGGCATGGACCCCTGCGACCTGCGGCTCGCCAAGGGCGACGAGGCCGTGGCGGACCTGGTCGAACCCCGCACCCCGCTCTTCGAGTTCGCCCTCCGCCAGATCGTGGCCCGGTACGACCTGGACACCCCCGCCGGCCAGGCCGCCGCCCTGAACGAGGCCGCCCCGATCGTCGCGAAGCTGAAGGACCCCTCGATGCGCCAGCGGGTCGCGGTCAAGCTCGCGGGGCTGCTCGGCATCATGGAGGACCAGTTCGTCGTGCGGCGGGTCAGCCGGATCGCCCAGTGGCAGCGCGGCAAGGGCGACGCCCCGCAGCCCGCCCGGCAGCGCTCGTACGACGACGTGCCGGCCCCCGCGGCCCCCGCCGGCCCCGCGCTCAACCTGCGCAGCCCCGCCCACCGCACCGAGCGGGAGCTTCTTAAGCTGGCGCTGCAACGGCCCGAGCTGGTCTCTCCCTTCTTCGACGCGTACGGGGTGGACGAGTTCACCGCCCCGCCGTACGCGGCCGTCCGGCAGTGCATCCACGACGCGGGCGGAGCCGACGGCGCCCCCGCCGACTACATCGACGCCGTTCTCGCCGCCGCGCCCAACGACACCGTCCGCACCCTCGTGCGCGAGCTCGCCGTGGAGAGGATCCTCGCCGCCAAGGGCGCGGACGAGGTCTACGCGTCCGTGCAGTTGGTCGAGGTCCGGCGCCGTGCGGTGGACCGTCGCATCGATCAGCTCAACGCCGCGCTGAAGCGGCTCAGCCACACGAACCCGGAGCAGGTGGGCGCCGCCCAGCAGGAGGTCTTCGTCCTCCAGCAGTACAAGGTGGCGCTGCAAGCGCACGGCGCCGCCGCGCTCTGACGCACGGTCACCCGGCGGCCTCAAAAAGTCACCGCACGCCCCTCGTGGCGGCGATGTGTCGTACCCCACACTGGATGACGGTGCCGTTCCGCTCCTCCTGGAGGTCGCCCGCCGTGCAGACCCAGACCGTGCCGCAGGACCAGCAGGACCAGCAGGACCGGGCAAAGTCCGACGAGAACGTGGAAGATGCGGAGGAGCCCGCGGCCGTCCCGGCCCGGCGCCACCGCCCGGACCCCGGAGGCAACGGCCCCTCCTCCGACCTCTTCCGCCAGTACCTGCGCGAGATCGGCCGCATCCCGCTCCTCACCGCCGAGGAGGAGGTCGAACTGGCCCGCCGCGTCGAGGCCGGCCTCTTCGCGGAGGAGAAGCTGGCCAACACCCCGGACCTGGACACCCGCCTGGCGGGCGACCTGGACCGGCTGGTCGTCCTCGGCCGGATCGCGAAGCGCAGGCTCATCGAGGCCAACCTGCGCCTCGTCGTCTCCGTCGCCAAGCGGTACGTGGGCCGGGGCCTGACCATGCTCGACCTCGTCCAGGAGGGCAACCTCGGCCTCATCCGGGCCGTCGAGAAGTTCGACTACGCGCGCGGCTACAAGTTCTCCACGTACGCCACCTGGTGGATCCGCCAGGCCATGTCCCGCGCCCTCGCCGACCAGGCCCGCACCATCCGCGTCCCCGTCCACGTCGTGGAACTCATCAACCGGGTCGTCCGCGTCCAGCGCCGCATGCTCCAGGAGCGCGGCTACGAACCCACCCCCGAAGAGGTCGCCGCCCAGCTCGACCTGCCCCCCGAGCGCATCGGGGAGGTCCTCCGCCTCGCCCAGGAACCGGTCTCCCTGCACACCCCCGTCGGCGAGGAGGAGGACGTCGCCCTCGGCGACCTCATCGAGGACGGCGACGCGGCCTCCCCCGTCGAGTCCGCCGCCTTCCTCCTCCTCCGCCGCCACCTGGAGGACGTCCTCTCCACCCTGGGCGAACGCGAACGCAAGGTCGTCCAGCTCCGCTACGGCCTGGACGACGGCCGCCCCCGCACCCTGGAGGAGATAGGGCAGCTCTTCGGCGTCACCCGCGAACGCATCCGCCAGATCGAGTCCAAGACCCTCGGCAAACTCCGCGACCACACCTACGCGGACCAGCTGCGCGGCTACCTCGACTAGGGCCTGTCCGGCGGCCCGTACCGCGTGCCCCGCGGGGAAGTGGTACGGGCCGCCCGGCCGTCAGTCCACCTCCGCCACCGCCTGCGCGAACTGCGCCGCGTACAGCCGGGAGTAGGCGCCGCCCGAGGACAGCAGCTCCTCGTGGGTGCCCTGCTCCACGATCGCGCCGTTCTCCATCACCAGGATCACGTCCGCGTCCCGGATCGTGGAGAGCCGGTGGGCGATCACGAACGAGGTGCGGCCGTGCGCGAGGCGGGCCATCGCCTTCTGGATCAGGACCTCGGTACGGGTGTCCACCGAGCTGGTGGCCTCGTCCAGGACGAGGATCACCGGGTCGGACAGGAACGCGCGCGCGATGGTGATCAGCTGCTTCTCGCCCGCGCTCACCCCCGAGCCCTCGTCGTCCAGGACCGTGTCGTACCCGTCGGGCAGGGTCCGGACGAAGCGGTCGGCGTGCGCGGCCCGCGCCGCCTCCTCGACCTCCTCCCGGGTCACCGGCCGCGTCGCGCCGTACGCGATGTTGTCCGCGATCGTCCCGCCGAAGAGCCAGGTGTCCTGGAGGACCATCCCGATCCCGCTCCGCAGCCCCTCCCGCGACATCCTCGCGACGTCCACCCCGTCCAGGGTGATCCGGCCGCCCGTCACCTCGTAGAACCGCATCAGCAGGTTCACCAGGGTCGTCTTGCCCGCGCCCGTCGGACCGACGATCGCGACCGTCTGCCCCGGCTCCACCGTCAGGGACAGGTCCTCGATGAGCGGCTTGTCCTCCTCGTAGCGGAAGGAGACGTGCTCCAGCGCGACCCGGCCGCGCGACTCCAGCGGCTTCTCACCCGTCGGGGCGTCCGGCTCCTGCTCCTCCGCGTCGAGCAGCTCGAAGACCCGCTCCGCCGAGGCCACGCCCGACTGCACCAGGTTCGCCATCGACGCCACCTGCGTCAGCGGCATCGAGAACTGGCGCGAGTACTGGATGAAGGCCTGCACGTCGCCGATGGAGAGCGTGCCGCTCGCCACCCGCAGCCCGCCGACCACGGCCACCAGGACGTAGTTGATGTTCGAGACGAAGAACATCACCGGCTGCATCACGCCGGAGTTGAACTGCGCCTTGAACCCGGCCTCGTACAGCGCCTCGTTCTGCTCGCGGAAGTCCTTCGCGGACTCCTCCTGCCGCCCGAAGACCTTCACCAGGGCGTGCCCGGTGTACATCTCCTCGATGTGCGCGTTGAGCGTGCCCGTGGACCTCCACTGCTGCACGAAGTGCGGCTGCGAGCGCTTGCCGATCCGCGCCGCCACGACCACCGACACCGGGACCGTCACCAGGGCCACCAGGGCGAGCAGCGGCGAGATCCAGAACATCATCGCGAGCACGCCGACGATCGTGAGCAGCGAGTTGATCAGCTGGCCCATCGACTGCTGGAGCGTCTGCGAGACGTTGTCGATGTCGTTGGTCGCCCGGGACAGCACCTCGCCGCGCTTGGCCCGGTCGAAGTACGACAGCGGAAGCCGCGCCAGCTTCGTCTGGACGTCCTCCCGCATCCGGTAGACCGTCCGGTTGATCACCGTGATCGACAGGCGGGTGGCCACCAGCATCAGCAGGCCCGCCGCCACGTACACCGCGAGGACCAGGAGCAGCACCCGGCCCACGGCGGAGAAGTCGATCCCCTGCCCCGGGGTGAAGTCGACGCCGGACAGCATGTCCGCCATGCCGTCCTGCCCGTCGGCGCGCAGCCCCGCCAGGGTCTCCGCCTTCGTGGCGCCCGGGTCCGTCTGCCGCCCGACCACCCCGGCGAAGATCAGGTCCGTCGCCCGGCCCAGGATCTTCGGCCCGATCACGGAGGCCGCCACCGAGAGCACGCAGGCGATCAGCATCACCCAGAGCGCGCCGCGCTCGGGCGCCAGCTGCCGCAGCAGCCGCTTGCCCGAGCCCTTGAAGTCCATCGACCGCTGGTCGGGGCCGCCACCGGCCATCATGCGTCCGCCAGGACCGGCCATCAGGCTGCCTCCGCCTCGGTCAGCTGGGAGAGCACGATCTCCCGGTACGTCTCGTTGTCCGCCATCAGCTCGTGGTGCCGCCCGGTGCCCACGACCCGGCCCCCGTCCAGGACCACGATCCGGTCGGCGTCCCGGATGGTCGCCACCCGCTGGGCGACGATCACCACCGTCGAGTCGGCCGTCTCCTCCGCGAGCGCGGCCCGCAGCAGCGCGTCCGTCTCGTAGTCGAGCGCGGAGAACGAGTCGTCGAACAGGTAGATCTCCGGCCGCTGCACGAGCGTCCGCGCGATCGCGAGCCGCTGCCGCTGCCCGCCGGAGACGTTGGTGCCGCCCTGCGCGATCGGCGCGTCCAGACCGTGCTCCAGGTTCCGCACGAAGTCGGCGGCCTGGGCGACCTCCAGGGCGTGCCACAGCTCCTCGTCGGTCGCGTCCGGCTTCCCGTACCGCAGGTTCGTCGCCACCGTCCCCGAGAAGAGGTACGGCTTCTGGGGCACGAGCCCGACGGTCCGCGCCATGAGCGCGGGGTCGAGGGCGCGCACGTCCACGCCGTCCACGAGGACCTCGCCGCCGGTCGCGTCGAAGAGCCGGGGCACGAGCCCGAGGAGGGTCGACTTGCCGCTGCCCGTCGAACCGATGATCGCGGTGGTCTCGCCGGGCCGGGCGACCAGCCCGACGTCCTTGAGGACCGGCTCCTCCGCGCCCGGGTAGCGGAACTCCGCGCCCCGCACCTCCAGGTGCCCGCGCCGGTCCAGCGCCGTCACCGGCTCGGCCGGCGGCACCACGCTGGACCCGGTCGCCAGGACCTCCTCGATGCGCTCGGCGCACACCTCGGCGCGCGGCACCATCATGAACATGAAGGTGGCCATCATGACGGCCATCACGATCTGCATCAGATAGGCGAGGAAGGCGGTCAGCGCGCCGATCTCCATGTCGCCGCCGTCGATGCGGTGCGCGCCGAACCAGACCACGGCCACGCTGGACACGTTCACGACCGTCATCACCGTCGGGAACATCAGCGCCATCAGCCGGCCGGTCGCCATCGACACGTCGGTCAGCCCGGCGTTGGCCCCCCGGAAGCGCTCCTCCTCGTACCCGTCCTTCACGAAGGCCCGGATGACCCGGTTGCCGGTGATCTGCTCGCGCAGCACCCGGTTCACCGTGTCGAGGCGTGTCTGCGTGGTCCGGAAGAGCGGCCGCATCCGCCGCACGATCAGCGACACGGAGACGCCGAGCACCGGCACCACCGCGAGCAGCACGCCCGACAGCGGCACGTCCTGGCCGAGCGCCATCACGATGCCGCCGACGCACATGATGGGCGCGGAGACCATCAGCGTGAACGCCATCAGGACCAGCATCTGGACCTGCTGCACGTCGTTGGTCGTACGGGTGATCAGCGAGGGCGCGCCGAAGTGCCCCAGCTCCCGGGCGGAGAAGGACTGCACCCGGTCGAAGACGGCGGCGCGCACGTCCCGGCCGAGGGCGGACGCGGTCCGCGCGCCGTAGTACACGGCTCCGACGTTGCAGACGACCTGCACGACGGAGACGCCGACCATCAGGGCGCCGAAGCGGAGGATGTAGCCGGTGTCCCCGTGCACGACACCGTTGTCGATGATGTCGGCGTTCAGGGTCGGCAGGTAGAGGCTCGCGCAGGTCTGCAGGAACTGGAGCAGCACGAGCAGCGCGATGGGTTTTCGGTGGGGCCGTAGGTGGGTCCGGAGAAGTCTTATGAGCACGGGACTTACTATCGCCCGCGGCCCGGGGCCGTTACGACCGGTTTCCGGGGCGGTGGAAACCCTGGGGAATTCTTTGCGAAGGGGCCCCGCGGCCCCCCGCGCACCGCCCCGGACCGGCGGAGGTCACCTGCCGAACGCGCCCGGGTGGATCTGCTCCCGCGTTGCCGTGTACTGCTGCCGCACGGCCCGCCCCGCCGCCAGTTCGTCCGCCGGCTCCAGGACCTGCGCGGCGGCGCCCTGCCAGGCCGGGGGAGCGGAGGGCGACAGGGTGCCCCGCGCGACCCCGAGGGCCCAGGCGGCCTGCCGGGCCGCGCCGAGCGCCGCGTAGTCGGCCGGCTGGGGGACGACGACCTGCGCGCCGAAGATCGCCGGAGAGAGCGCCTGCACCGCGTGCAGCGCGGCGGCGGGACCGAGCAGGAACACCCGCCGCACCTCCACGCCCCGCCCGCGCAGCACGTCCAGGGCGTCGGCGAGCGCGCAGAGCATCCCCTCGAACGCCGCCCGTGCCAGGTGCTCGGGCTTCATCGACTCGCGCCGCAGCCCGCTGAGCGTGCCCGCCGCGTGCGGCAGGTTCGGGGTCCGCTCGCCCTCCAGGTAGGGCAGCAGGACGAGCCCGGAGGCGCCCGGCGTGGACTTGAGGGCGAGCGCGGAGAGCTCGTCCAGGGAGTCGAGGCCCAGCATCTCGGCGGCGCCGCGCAGTGCCCGTACCGCGTTGGAGGTGGAGACGACCGGCAGGTGCATGCCGGTGGCGTCGGCGAAGGAGGTGATCATGCCGCCGGGGTCGGCGAGGGCCTCGTGGTGCACGGCCATCACGGAGCCGGAGGCGCCGAGGGAGACGACCGCGTCGCCGGGGCCGAGCCCCAGGCCGAGCGCGGCGGCCATGGTCTCGCCGGTGCCGGCGGAGATCAGCAGTCCTTCGGGGGTGGTGCCGGCGGCGTCGGAGGGCCCGAGGACCTCGGGGAGCGCGGCCCGGTGCCCGAGCGCGAGCTCGACCAGGTCGGGACGGTACGCGCCGGTGCCGGCCGACCAGTAGCCGGTGGCGGAGGCGGCGCCCCGGTCGGTGGTGCGGCGCGCGGGGCGGCCGAGGAGCTGCCAGACCAGCCAGTCGTGCGGCTGGAGGACGAGGGCGGTGCGCCGGGCGTGCTCGGGCTCGGTGCGGGCCAGCCAGCGCAGCTTGGCGACCGGCTGCCCGGAGGCGGGCACGCTGCCGACGGCCTCGGCCCAGGCCTGCCGCCCGCCGAGGGAGTCGATCAGATCGGCGGCGGCGACCTGTGCCCGCTTGTCGTTGCGCACGAGCGCGGGCCGGACGAGGCCGCCCTGCGCGTCGAGCGGCACGACCCCGTGCTGCTGCGCGGAGACGCCGATGGCCTCCACGCCCTCCAGGAGACCGCCGGTGGCGGCCTCCCCGAGCGAGAGCAGCCAGGTCTGCGGATCGACGTCCACGGCCTTCGGCTCACCGGGGTGCGGGGCGTACCCCTGGCGCAGTACGGCACCCGTGTCGGTGTCACAGACGACGATGCGTGTGAACTCAGCAGAGCTGTCCAGTCCGGCGACTATCCCCATGACAGAGATTCTGCCGCACGCGGGGCCTCAGGTGTTGCTGGTGCCCCACTCCTCGTTCTCGACCTTTCCGTTGCTCTGTCCCCGCTCGCGCAGCGCGTGGACCTTGTCGGCCACGGCGGGCGGCAGGTGGTCGCCCACCTTGTCGCCCACGACGTGCGCAGCCTTGCCGGCGACCTGCCGCCCGGTCTGGGCGGCGGACTCGGCGGCGTTGCGCACCGCCGGGTTCTGGCCGATGTCCTTGGCGGACTTCTTCAACTTCTCGTACTGCTCGCGTCCGGCCCGCGTGCCGAAGACGTAACCGAGGGCGAGTCCCGTGACGAACGTCAGCTTGTATCGCATGGCCACCACCTTCCCTGGAGAGCTTCCTTGATGCATCGCTGGTGCCCACGGCGGTGCCACGGCGATACCGATTGGCGGAGCACCCCCCTGCTTGCGCTAATGTATGTGTCGCAGCGAGCGCGCGCCGCCCGGGAAGGCCCGAGGTGGATCCGTTCGGTGCAACGCAGCAATCCCCTGTAGCTCAATTGGCAGAGCAGCCGGCTGTTAACCGGCAGGTTACTGGTTCGAGTCCAGTCGGGGGAGCGCGATCCCCTGTAGCTCAATTGGCAGAGCATTCGGCTGTTAACCGGAGGGTTGCTGGTTCGAGTCCAGCCGGGGGAGCGGAACGGAAGAGGACCCTTCGGGGTCCTTTTTCGCGTCCGGGGGAACCGCGCGGGGCGCGGCGGGGTCTTCATGGTCGGCAGAGCCGATCTTCCGGAGCAGGAGATCGTATGAGCGGCTATGCTGCGGCAGACGGCGCGCACACATGTACGCGCCTCACCGAACGGGGCGGTAGCTCAGCCGGTTAGAGCAGCGGACTCATAATCCGTCGGCCGTGGGTTCGAGTCCCACCCGCCCCACTCACCGTTCGTGAGCGCAGGAAGGTTTTGCCCGCGGATGCGCCGGGCACCGTGATGCCTGCGCCCACGATGCACCCGTCGTGACGCGCGCCACCAGAGGGACACGCCGGAATCACCCGTTCGTCACTCAGACTGCCTTTCGAGCGCGCGTGCGCCCGTGCCCCGCGCCGGCGGGGGAGCCGGTGCGGAGCGCGGGGGCGGGCCGGTCAGTAGGTCAGGATCCCCGGGTCCGAGACGTCCGGGGCGCCCGTCTCCACGTGGCCCGCGAGGCGGCGGAGGTAGTCGGGGGAGGCGGGCGAGGTGACCGTCACGTCGTACCAGCGGTGGCCGGCGGTCAGGGCGACGGTGTGGGCGACCGTGGCGCCCCGCGGGACCTGGACGGTGCGCGGTGCGCCCCCGTAAGCGTCGGTGATCGTCACCGTCGTGGTCGCACCCGGGTTGGTGAGGACCAGGTCCAGGTGGCCCGTGCCGGAGTTGTGGCGGGCGGCGACCTCCGGGACGGGCGCCTTGCCGGGGGAGCGGAAGCGGCGCAGGAAGCCGTTCGGGCCGTGGACCGTGAGGTCGGTGACACCGGCCGAGTACTTCGTGTTCCAGGTGTCCGCGATCGACTTCCCCGCCTCGGCCGTGTACGTCCAGGGCGCGTCCGTGCGGTTCGCCGAGGTGACGTGGAACTGGGCGCCCGCGCCGGGGCCCGCGCCGAAGGTCAGGCGGTAGGTGCCGGCCGCCGTGTCGGCGGTGCCGTCCACGTACGGCGCGTACCTCAGAGGGCGGGTCGGCTTCGCGCCCCGCTCCTGGCGGGGCATCGTGCCCGTCGCGGGCGCGGTGGCCGGGAAGTCGGGGTGGCGGCTGCGGTCCGGCGGGTAGTAGCCGGCGGTCGGTGGCAGCGCGGCCGGCCGGGCGTCCGTGCGCGTGAAGTCGAAGGCCGAGGTCAGATCGCCGCAGACGGCCCGGCGCCAGGGGGAGATCTGCGGCTCCCGGACGCCGAAGCGCGCCTCCATGAAGCGGATGACCGAGGTGTGGTCGAAGGTCTCCGAGCAGGTGTAGCCGCCCTTCGACCAGGGCGAGACGACGATCATCGGGACGCGGGGACCGAGGCCGTAGGGCCCGGCCACGTAGCCGGTCTTCCCCGGGAAGTGGTCCAGGGCGGTCGCGACCGTGGAGAGGCCCTGCGCCGCCGAGGCCGGGACGTACGGCGGGACCACGTGGTCGAAGAAGCCGTCGTTCTCGTCGTACGTGACGAACAGGGCCGTACGGGCCCACACGTCCGGGTTCGAGGTCAGCGCGTCCAGGACCTGAGCGATGTACCAGGCGCCGTAGTTGGCGGGCCAGTTGGAGTGCTCCGAGAAGGCCTCCGGGGCCGCGATCCAGGAGACCTCCGGCAGCCGGCCGCCCTGGACGTCGGCGCGCAGCCGGTCGAACAGGCCCTCGCCGTTCTTGGCGTCCGTGCCCGTGCGGGCCTTGTCGTACAGCGGGTTGCCCGGCCGGGCGTTCCGGTAGCTGTTGAAGTAGAGCAGGGAGTTGTCGCCGTAGTTGCCGCGGTACGCGTCGCTGATCCAGCCCCAGTGACCCGCCGCGTCCAGGCCGTCGCCGACGTCCTGGTAGATCCGCCAGGAGACCCCGGCCGCCTCCAGGCGCTCCGGGTACGTCTTCCAGCCGTACCCCGCCTCGGCGTTGTCGAGGACCGGGCCGCCGCCCGTGCCGTCGTTCCCGGTGTGCCCGCTCCACAGGTAGTAGCGGTTCGGGTCGGTGGAGCCGATGAACGAGCAGTGGTACGCGTCGCAGATCGTGAACGCGTCGGCGAGCGCGTAGTGGAACGGGATGTCCTCACGCGTGAGGTACGCCATCGTGGCCCTGGTCTTGGCCGGGATCCACTGGTCGTACCGGCCCTTCGCGAAGGCCTTCTGGCCGCCCGCCCAGTCGTGGTTGAGGCCCTGGAGGAACTCCATGCCGAGGCGGGCGCTCTCCGGCCGGAACGGCAGCGTCACCCTGGAGCCGTCGGACTGGTTCCAGACGGACTTGCCGCTGGGGAGCGTCACCGGGCGGGGGTCGCCGAAGCCCCGTACGCCCTTCATCGCGCCGAAGTAGTGGTCGAAGGAACGGTTCTCCTGCATCAGGACCACGATGTGCTCGACGTCCTGCAGGGTGCCGGTGGAACCCTGCGCCGGTATCGCGGCGGCGCGGGCGATGCTCTCCGAGAGCAGGGTGAACGCGGCGGCGCCGCCGGTCAGCTGGAGGAACCGGCGGCGGTCGAGGTCGGCCATGGGGGAGTTCTCCTCCGGGGTGGGGGCACGGGCGGGGGCGTGCGTGCGGCGGCCGGGCTCCTGCCCGGCGGGCGCCCCAAGGACAGCGCCCGCGGGCCACCGCCCGGCGGCCGTCCCATGGCTGCCCGCCGTACGGCGGACGAACCCCCCGTGCCGCTCGTGCGAAGGTCCCGGTGCGCGCGGGCGGCACCGGGACCTTCGTACGGCTCCTACGGGAGGAGGCGGCCGGTCACTCGACGACCAGCTCGACCTCGATGTTGCCGCGGGTGGCCTTGGAGTACGGGCAGAAGGCGTGGGTCTTCTTCAGGAGGGCCAGGCCCGCCTCGCCCTGGAGGTGGTCGGGGAACTCGGCGCGCATGACGACCGCGAGGCCGAAGCCGCCGTCGGCGGGGTCCTTGCCGATGGAGACCTCGGCGGTGACGGAGGCCTCGGAGACGTCGATCTTCTCCTGGCGGGCGACCACGCCCATCGCGCTGGCGAAGCAGGCCGCGTAGCCGGCGGCGAAGAGCTGTTCGGGGTTGGTGCCCTGTCCGTTGCCGCCGAGGGCCTGCGGGTGGGCGAGGGGGAGGTCGATGTGGCCGTCGGAGCTGACGGCGCGGCCCTCGCGGCCGTTGGCGGTGGCGACGGCGGTGTAGATCGCGTCCATGGGGTCCTCTTCCGTCCTGGTGCTGTCCTGCGGATGCGGTGGTCCTTCATTTGTAGCGCGCGATTAAGTTGTGCGCAACTCAATCGCGCGTGAGGTCACTCGCGTATCCTGGAGGCATGGAGACGCCCGACACCCTCCCCGAGGGGGACTTCCTCCGCCTCGACCGGCAGATCTGCTTCTCGCTGCACGCGGCGACCCGCGCCTTCAACGGCGTCTACCGCGAGGCCCTCAAGGAGCTCGGGCTCACCTACCCCCAGTACCTCGTGATGCTCGTCCTCTGGGAGCACCGCGAGCTGTCCGTGAAGGGCATCGGGGAGCGGGTGCGGCTCGACTCCGGGACCCTGTCGCCACTGCTCAAGCGGCTCGAAGCGGCCGGGCACGTCGAGCGGCGGCGCAGCCCCGAGGACGAGCGGTCGGTCACCGTGCGCCTCACGGAGGAGGGGGCCGCGCTGCGGGAGAAGGCCCTCGGCGTGCCGCGCCGGATCGCCGCCGCCACCGGCCTCGACCTCGCGGAACTCGGCGACCTGCGCGAACGGCTCCACGCGCTGGCCGTCCGGCTCGACGCGGTCGGCCCCGACGACCTCTCCGGCTGCGCCTGACCTCCCTCAGGGGGCGGTCAGCCCCGCGCGCGCGTGGTTCAGGCCGAGCAGGACGCACACGTCCGTCAGGAGCGGTACGTGATAGGCGAGCGGCCGGGGGCCCGCCTGGTCCGGGCGCGACGTGAAGCCGCCGTCCGGCCGCTGCCGCTCCAGGAGGTGGCGCACCGCCCGCGCGGTCGCGGCCCGCGTGCCCGGTGTGCGGGCCACGGCGATCAGCGCGTACGCCGTGCTGATCGGGTCGCTCGGGTCCGCCGGCACGTGCCCCCAGCCGCCGTCCGGGTGCTGGGTGGCGAGCAGCCGGGCCACCGCCCGCGCCCGGGCCCGCGCGGCGCCGGCCGCCGCCGGGTGGCCGGGCGCCACCGCGAGGAAGGAGTCGTGGGCGAGGACGGTGCGGAAGAGGGCGTTGCTCTCGTTGAGGCTCCAGCTGCGTTCGCATGGGCCGGCCGCCTCCTGCCGGGCCGTGACGAACCGGACGGCGGCCGCGACCGCCGCGCGGTGCGCGGGCTCGGGGGCCAGCGCGTTCACCGCCGCCGCCGTTATCGCCACCTCGGAGGCCGTCCCGCGTTCGAAGGTGGGGAAACCGCCGTCCGCGCCCTGCCGGGCGAGCAGGTACCGCTCGCCGGCCGCCACCCGGGCCCCGTACCGCCCGGGGGCCGTCGTCCGCAGGAACTCCACGCAGTACGCCGTGTCGTCCACGTCGCTCTGCCCGACCCCCCGGTCGAACCCCCAGCCCCCGTCCGGGTTCTGTTGGCGCGCCAGCGCTTCCGCGAGGGCCCGCAGGACGGGCGCGGGCGCCCCCGCGCCGGCCAGGGCGAGACCGCCCGTCGCCGTCGCGAACACGTCCATGCCCGTGAGGAACGGCACCCCGCCGTCCTCACACAGCACCTCCCGCAGCTCCCGCGCCCGCGCCCGGACGGCCGCCGCGTACCGGGGCCGCAGCCGCAGCGCGAGCAGGGCGAGGAGCCGGGCGAGATGGTTGCCGTACGGGGGCGGGCCGGGGAGCGCGCAGGGCTCCAGGGTCCGCCAGTCGTCCTCGGCGACGCGCTCGGGCGAGCGGGTGCCGAAGGCGTGCAGGACCTTCAGGGCGGCCATCTCCGTGATCAGCCAGCGCTGCTGTCCACGCGCCTCGAACGCGCGGTCCGGGTCGGGGACCTCGGGGAACGCGTCGGCGCCCAGCTCCGCCAGGACCGTCCGGAACATCAGCTGCTTGCGCCCGGCGGTGAAGTGGTCGAAACCGCCGAGCAGCCGGGCCAGGGCGCCCCGCCCGTCCGCGTACTCGCCGAGGGCCGCGCGGGCCGCCGCCTCCTGCACGGGATCGGGGGCGCCTTCGTCCAGGCCGGTCTTCAGGTGCCGCGTGAGCCGCTCCCGTGCGTCCGGGTCCACCTCCGTCGCCGTCAGCAGCCGCAGGGCCAGGGCGGATTCCAGCATCCGGCCGTCGCAGGGCGCCCGCAGCAGGCCGTCCGGCCCGGCGGCGGCCGTGAGCCGGGTGGCGAGCCGGGCCCGCGCCCGGTCGAGCGGGCCCGCACCGGGCGCGGGCCGGGCCGGCAGGGGGCCGGGGACGGCGAGGGAGGCGCGGGGTAAGGGCAGCGCGCGGTACGTCATGGCGAGGGGTGTCCTAGGGGGAGGGCTGTGGGGGCCGTGGAGGGCCGCGGAGGCCCGTGGGGGAGGGGCTGTCTCTTATACACATCTCCGAGCCCACGAGACTAAGGCGA
>JNWL01000073.1 GCA_000716465.1 Streptomyces bikiniensis | reverse complement strand
GTACTGCAGGGGGGACCCTGTGGGAGAGTAGGACACCGCCGAACAATCATTGTGGGAAAGCCCCGCACCTCCTGGTGCGGGGCTTTTCTGCGTTCGGGGGGCGAGGCGCCGGCGGTGGGGCCCCGGGAAATGCCTTGTCAGGGGCGTGCGCCCGTCGTCAGGATCGGGTCCATGGACTATCTGATACGCACCCCCCGCGCCGACGAGTGGGAGAAGGCGCGCGAGATCCGTCTCGCCGCCCTCCGGGACCCGGTCGCGCACCTCGCGTTCCTCGACACGTACGAGGCGGCCGTAGAGCGGCCCGATTCCTCCTGGCGGGAGTGGGCGGAGAGGTCGTCCGCGAGCGGTGGCGGGAAGGCACGGCAGTTCGTGGCCGAGAGGCCGGACGGCTCCTGGGCGGGCACGATCACGCTGCTCGTGGAGCGCCCCTCGGACGAGGCGGGGTTCGGCGAGGCGGCGAAGGCCGACCAGACGCACGTCGTGGGGGTGTACGTGCGTCCCGAGGCGCGCGGGACGGGCGTGATCGACGCGCTGTTCCGGGCGGGCGTGGAGTGGTCCTGATCGCTGACGGACCCGGTGGTCGAGCGGGTGCGGCTGTACGTGCACGAGGAGAACGCGCGGGCGGCGGCCTTCTACCGGCGGTTCGGGTTCGCGCCGACGGGCGAGCGGATCGCGGTGCCGGGGAGCGACTCGGCGGAGGAGGTGGAGTACGAGCTGCGGCGGCCGGTGGGTTCGGGGGGTAGGTGAGGTCCCGTCAGGACCTGGGGGTCAGTGCGTCGTTCGGCCAGCGGGTTCTGGCCTGTTCGCGGGAGCGCATCAGGGCCAGGGTGGGCAGGCCCCGGGTCTCGCCCTCCGCCAGGAGGGCCGGGAGCGCAGGAAACGGGGCGACGGCGGCGACGTCGTCGAGCACCAGGGTGAGTGGTGGGTCGAGCCGACCGTCGGATGACCGTGCGGCCATGCGGCGGCCGCGCTCGACCACGCTTGCGGCGAGCGCCGTCAGGAGCGGCATCGCGCCGGGGTGGGTGCGGGGGTCCTCGATCGATTCACCCACCACGTAGAGGGTGCCCCCTTCGGGCAGGAAAGATGCCAGTGCCAGCGAATCCGTTCGATTCGGGGTGCACGCCTCCCTGATGTGGACCGTGGAGAACGCCGAGAACGCACGGGCCGTCAGTTCCTGTGCCAGACGGCGGCTTTCGGGGTGTGCGGTCAGGGCGGATTCGAGCACGCCCGCCAGGCCGGAGACGGCCTTGGGGTGGCTGCGGAGGATCCGTACGGGTTCGTGGGCGTCGGAGCCCTGGGCCCAGCGGTGCACCTGCCGGAAGGGGCGCCCGTCGACGGCCGCCGCGTGCAGCCAGCAGCGCAGGAGCGTTTCCGCGGTGTCGGCGGTCGCCGCGTCGAGCCGGGAGTGCGGACGGACCGGGGCGAGCAGGGCGGCGGCCCTGGCCTGGGCGGTCTCCGGGTCCTCGCAGCCCTCGGAGGGCGACCAGTGGAGCCGGCCCGGGGTGTCGCAGAGGTGGCCGGGGTCGTAGACGAGGACCGGGCCGAGCTTGCCGCGCGCGTCCTTGGTGTCCGACCAGACGGCGGGGTCGGAGGTGACGACGAGGACCGGGCCCTCGGCGTCCCGCACCGCCCGGACGGCGGCGGGGCGGCGGACATCGGGCGGGCCGAAGAGGGTGCCGGGCCCTGCGGAGTCGGAGGCGGCGGGAGCCGGGTGGACGGGCGCGGGTTCGGGAGCGGGGCGGGGTTGCGGGGGGATCTGCGGCTCGGTCGCGGTGAGGGGTGGCCTCGGGGTCTCCCGTACGGGGGCCAGGGGGGCGGGAGCGGGTTCCCTGGTGTGCTCGTGTGGAGTGGTGGGCGTCGGGGCGCTCGCCGGGTGGGGGCGGTCGTGTTCCCGTACGGGGGGCGGCGGGGCCCCGTCCCGTACCGGATGCGGTCGGTCCTCCCGTACACGGGCGGCCTCGGGAACGTCCCGTACGGGAGTCCCGTACGCGCCCGTCCTGCGGTGGGCGCGGACGGCGCGCCAGCGGGTCACCGTGCCCAGGACGAAGACGGCGAGGACGAGGAGGACCATCGCCTCGCCGATCAGGAGGCCCCAGAAGAGGCCGTACCCGGACAGTTGGTCCGGCGGGGTGGCCGGCCAGGCCGCCGGGAGGTCCGTCGGGGCCGTCGCCAGGGAGCGCAGGGCCGGCGGCGTGCCGGTGAAGGCGACGCCGTCCGGCCAGGCTCCGTGGGCGAACAGGCCCGCCAGGCCGGTCGCCGTCCACACCAGGACCGTGAGGCAGAGGAGGAGGGCGAACAGGCTGAGCAGCAGCCCGTCCGAGATCCCTCCGCCGCCCTTCCGCGCCGCGTCCGTCCGATCCATCCGCCCCACCTGCCTTGCCGTTCCGCCTCGCCGGGCCCGGCCCCGTCCCGGCTACGCCACCGTCGACTGCGAGGAGCCGTTCATCTGCTGCTCGATGAGCATGGCCCGCTGTTCCGTCTCCCATTCCAGTTCCGGGTCGGTGACCGAGGACTCGGTCATGGCGCGGTCGGTGTAGACGAGCGGGCGTTCCTTCTCGGTGATGAGGTGTTTGACCACCTGTACGTTGCCGTTGACGTCCCAGACCGCGATGCCGGGGGTGAGGGTCGGGATGATCTCGACCGCCCAGCGGGGCAGGCCGAGGACCCGGCCGGTGTTGCGGGCCTCGTCGGCCTTCTGGGCGTAGATGGTCCGGGTCGAGGCCATCTTGAGGATCGCCGCGGCCTCCTTCGCGGCGGCTCCGTCGACCACGTCGGAGAGGTGGTGGACGACGGCGACGAAGGAGAGGCCGAGGCGCCGGCCGAACTTCAGGAGGCGCTGGAACAGCTGGGCCACGAACGGGCTGTTGATGATGTGCCAGGCCTCCTCGACCAGGAAGATGCGCTTCTTCCGGTCGGGGCGGATCCAGGTGTGCTCCAGCCAGACGCCGACGATCGCCATGAGGATCGGCATGGCGATGGAGTTGCGGTCGATGTGGGAGAGGTCGAAGACGATCAGGGGCGCGTCGAGGTCGATGCCGACGGTCGTCGGGCCGTCGAACATGCCGCGCAGGTCGCCGTCGACCAGGCGGTCCAGGACGAGGGCGACGTCCAGGCCCCAGGCCCGTACGTCCTCTATGGCGACGTTCATCGCCTCGGCGGACTCGGCCTTGGGGTGGCGGAGCTGCTCGACGATGTCGGTGAGGATCGGCTGGCGGTCGGTGACGTGGTTGTTCACGTACGCGTGGGCGACCTTGAGCGCGAAGCCGGAGCGCTCGTCGAGGCCGTGGCCCATCGCCACCTCGATGATGGTGCGGAGCAGCGCGAGCTGGCCCGTGGTGGTGATCGACGGGTCGAGCGGGTTGAGGCGGATCCCGGCGTCGTTGGCGACCATCGGGTCCAGGCGGATGGGGGTTATCCCCAGCTCCTGGGCGATGAGGTTCCACTCGCCGACGCCGTCCTCGCCCTGGGCGTCGAGGACGACGACCTGCCGGTCGCGGAAGCGGAGCTGGCGGAGGACGTACGTCTTCTCCAGGGCCGACTTGCCGTTGCCGGACTCGCCGAGGACCAGCCAGTGGGGGGCGGGGAGCTGCTGCCCGTACAGCTGGAAGGGGTCGTAGATGTAGCCCTTGCCGCTGTAGACCTCGCGGCCGATGATGACGCCGGAGTCGCCGAGGCCGGGGGCCGCGGTCGGCAGGTAGACGGCCTGGGCCTGTCCGGTGGAGGTGCGGACGGGCAGGCGGGTCGTCTCCACCTTCCCGAAGAGGAAGGAGGTGAAGGCCTCGGTGAGGACGGACAGCGGATCTCGCATGGGTCTGTGCCCCTTCGGCCCTAGCGGCGGATGCCGGTCGCGAACGGCAAGGTGTTCACAAAGGCCCGGTGGTGCTCGCGGTCGCACCACTCCAGTTTCAGGTACGACTTGCCGGCCGAGGCCCTGATCGTGCGCTTGTCCCGGGCGAGGGCCTCGGGCGAACGCGACGACACCGTGATGTACCCGACGAGGTTGACCCCGGCAGCGCCGCTGGCGAGATCTTCACCCCGCTGGTCGAGCCGGCCGTGGGCGGCGATGTCGCGCGGGTCGACCGTGCGGTTCATCTTGGCGGCGCGGCTGGCGTCGGCCTCGTCGTTGGTCTTCTCGGTGAGCATGCGTTCGATGGCGACCTCGGTGGGTTCCAGGTCCATGGTGACGGCGACCGTGCGGATGACGTCGGGGGTGTGGACGAGGAGCGGGGCGAGGAAGTTGACGCCGACGGGGGTCATCGGCCACTCCTTGACCCAGGCGGTGGCGTGGCACCAGGGGGCGCGGGTGGAGGACTCGCGGGTCTTGGCCTGCAGGTACGTCGGTTCCATCGCGTCCAGCTCGGCCGGCCAGGCGTTTCGTTTCGTCATGGCCTGGATGTGGTCGATGGGGTGGTCCGGGTCGTACATGGAGTGCACGAGGGAGGCGAGCCGGGACTGGCCGAGGGGCTGGCGGACGCGGATGTCGGCCTCGGCGAGGCGGGCGCAGATGTCGGTGAGCTCGCGGGCCATGACGACGGCGAGGCCGGCGTCGCGGTCGAGGCGGCGGGCGCCGGAGGCGTGCTTGGCGGCGCGGGCCATGGCGTTGGCCTCGGCGGCGAGTTCGCGGGTGTAGTGCATGCAGGCGACGAGGTAGGCGCGGTGCTGCTCGCTGGAGGTGGAGACCATGGACTGGAGCTGGTCGTAGGACTCCTGGAGCCACGCGGGCGCGTGCGGGTCGCCGCGCTGGCCGACGTCCTTGGCGTGCGCGTCGGGGTCGGCGGGGAGGGTGCGGGCGAGCATCTGGAGGCGGGTGACGAAGCCGTCGCCGTTGGCGACGTGCTTGAGGAGGGTGCCGAAGCGGTCGACGAGGGCCTCCTGGTCCTCGCTGTCGCGCAGGCCGACGCCGGGGCCCTCGATCTCGATGGCGGCGGTGACGGTGCGGCGGTCGGCGTGGAGGAGGACGGCGATCTCGTCGGGGCCGAAGGGGGCGGAGAGCCAGCCGACGCGGCCGATGCCGGGGGGCGGGCCGACCTCGACCTCGCGGCCGTCGAGGCGGGTGCCGGCCTCGACGACGGCGGAGCGGTAGGCGGTGCCGCGCTTGAGCATGCGCTTGTAGCTGCGGTTGATCTCGTACCACTTGTAGAAGGTGCGGCCCTTGTACGGGAGGTAGACGGCGGCGATCGCGAGCATGGGGAGGCCCGCGAGGAGGGCGATCCGCAGGGGGAGGGAGGGGACGAGGAGTCCGCTCATCATGCCGAGGAAGGCGCCGACGATGATCAGGGCGATCTCGCCGGTCTCGCGGTTCTTGCCGACGATCGCGTTCGGCCGGGCGCGGCCGATGAGATACGTGCGGCGGGGCGCGACCGGCTGGGACTGGGTCGTCAACGCCCTGCACCTCCAGAGTTCTTGCGGTTGCCGTGCGGGGTGCCCGCGGTGGGGCTGCTGCTGCGGGGGGCGGGGGGCGGTGTCGTGCCGCCGCCTCCGGTGCCGCCGCGGCTGCTGTGGGCGGCCATGCCGCCGGAGAGCTGGTTGGCGGGGCGGGGGGCGGGGGAGCGGCCGCCGTCGCCTCCGCCGCCGTCGCCGCGGGAGCTGTGGGTCTTGATGCCCTGGGAGACGAGGGAGGCGGGGGAGGAGATGACGGCCGCGGCGGCGTTCTCGCCGGCGCGGTGGAGGCGGTTGTTGCGGGAGGCGGCGATCTCGTCGCCGAAGCCGGGGACGAAGCGGTAGATCATCGCGGAGGCGAAGATGGCGAGCAGGATGATCGCGAGGCCGGAGACGACGGCGGAGAAGGAGTCGGGTCCGGTGCCGGAGGAGAGGGCGCCGGCGAGGCCGAGGACGATGACGATGACCGGCTTGACCAGGATGATCGCGATCATGATGCCGGCCCAGCGGCGGACGTGGCCCCACATGTTCTTGTCGACGAGGCCGGAGTAGACGACGACGCCGAGGAGGGCGCCGACGTACAGCATGACGGCGCGGAGGAACAGCTCCAGGTAGAGGACGCCGGCGGCGATCACGGTCACCAGGGACACGATGATCAGCATGATGGGGCCGCCGCCGATGCTGTCGCCCTTCTGGAGGGCCTCCTTGAAGCTGCCGAAGAAGACGTCGGTCTGCCGGCCGGTGCCGGAGGCGATGACCTCGGTGACGGCGTCGGTGGCGTTGACGACGGTGTAGAGGATCAGGGGGGTGAAGGCGGAGGCGAGGACCGTCAGCCAGAGGAAGCCGATGGCTTCGGAGAGGGCGGTGGTGAGGGGGACGCCGCGGATGGCGCGCTTGGCGACGGCGAGGAGCCAGAGGAGGAGGGTGAGGACGGTGGAGGCGGCGAAGACGACGGCGTAGCGGCCGAGGAACTCCATGTTGGTGAAGTCCACGTCGGCGGTCTCTTTGACGGCCTTGGAGAGGTAGTCGATGGTGGCGGTGGCGGCGTCGGCGAAGCCTCGGGAGAGGGAGGTGAGGGGGTCGAGGGCGGCGGTGGGGTCGGTGGAGACACCACCGGTACCCGGACCGCTTCCCGTGCCTCCTCTCTCCCCCTGCTCGCAGTAGTACTTGGCGTGGCCGCTGAGGTAGCGGCACTTCTCGCTGCCCTCGGCGGTGGGAGACGGCGTGGGTGTGGGCGTCGGTGCGGACGACGCGCGGGCTGCGAAGAAGAAGGCCGTGGTCTGGAGGCCCGCCACCAGAGTGGCGAGGGATCGGGCACGGGAAGGCGCACGCGTCCCAGAGCTACCGGGCATAGGTGAACCCTCCGAATTCCGTGACGGCCCTGCTGATGTCCTCGGTCCCGGACACCGCGACGTCCCCGGGTACGGGCGCGGGGCCCTTCTTCTCCGTGTCCCCGGTGACCTTCCAGTCGCCGTTCGTCCACACGAGGTCGAAGGTCCGGGTCTTCCACGTGGTGCGCACGGGGTCGGTGGAGTCGGCGCCCGACATGCCGGTCAGGCCGGTGCACCAGACGGAGACCCTGGCGGTGTTTCCGTCGAAGCTCTCCACCTTGGTCCCGATCGGAATGGTCCGTGAGACGTAGATGCTTCCCTGGGGCGCGTTGCCGTCCGCGTCCAGCCCCATCAGCTTGAGGAGGTCGGCGGTGTACGCGGCGTCCTGATGCGGCTTCAGCCGTTTCGCCGCCTCCGGCGTGTAGATCGTGTCGACGATCCGGTGGCGGCTGTCGGCCTTGACCATTTCCTCGGAGTCCAGCGCCACCGCGTAGTTCGTCGCCGCGCTCTGGGCCCCCTGTTCGTCGTGGGCGTAGCCCGTGGGGATCGGGCCGTTCCTGGTGGTGACCGGGGGGACGCCCGTGGCGGCCGTGGGGGCCGCCTTGCCCGGGGTGCCGGAGCGGGGGGCGGAGGGGTCCGCAGGGTCGCCCCCGCCGCGGTTGGCGAGGGCGATGGCGCCGATGAGGAGGACCACCACGCCCACGACCGTGACGAGGGAGCGGGAGCTGCGGACGGGCCGGCAGCCGGCGCCGTACACGTCGCCGCTGTTGCCCTCGGGCAGGCGGGTCCGGGTCTGGCCCGAGCCGCCCACGCCGCCGAAGCTGTCGTGCTCGTCTCCGGGACTCATGCCGGGTACGCCCCCTCACTCGTTCGCGGGTACGGCCGTGCTGCAACAGGACTGGGCATCAGGTTCAGGTGGACAATCCGGGTGGGCGGTCGCGGAGCGGTCGGTCCGACGGGACGTCAGACCGCCATTCCGTAGACGATGGTGAAGAGCGTCCCCAGCGAGCCGATGATGAAGACGCCGGTCAGGCCGGCCACGATCAGGCCCTTGCCCTGTTCCGCGCTGAACGTGTCGCGGAGGGCGGTCGCGCCGATGCGCTGCTTGGCCGCGCCCCAGATGGCGATGCCCAGGCAGAGCAGGATGGCCACCGCCATCACGACCTCGATCATGATCTTGGCCTCGTTGCCCAGGCTCCCGAAGGGTCCCCAGTTCGGGGCGATTCCACCGATAATGGTGGTGATGTCGCCCTTTTCAGCCGCCAGGTACATGTAACTCACCGCCCCTGTATGGGTTGTTGGCCGCCCTTCCCGGACGGCACGGGTCATCGCTCTATCTTCGCTGATGAAACCGCTCGCATGTGACTGCTTGGCGGCTCTCTTTACCCGATCCCCGCACACTTGACCGGTCTGACCGTCTTGACCTGCGGTGGTGTGGCCGGTTTCCGCGTGAAGAAGCGTATGGTCACTCTGTGTATCACGGAGGGTGACTCCGGGCAATGATCGTCGTTGTTGCACTCTTGGGGCGGCGTACGGGCGGCGTACGTGCGGCGTACGTGCGGCGCGCGCAGGGCGCGTGTGACGAGGTCGTCGCGCACCGTCCCCACGGAGGGCTTCGCCGCCTAGACTGGCTTCCCGGACGTACTGCCATGGGCCGAGGGGTGGTTGACGGTGCGTAGGGCGGCCCGGAGGGCGGGCAGGGCGTGGCTGGTGGCCGGCGGGGTCTTCGGGGTCTGCCTCGCCTTCGTGGCCATGCTCGTCGTCGGCACGTACTCCGCGGCCTCGGGCCTCGCCGCCGGCGCGGGCAGCGGGAAGAACGGCACCGTGGCGCTCGCCAAGGGCGCCGTCCCGGCCCTCTACCAGGGCCTCGTGCAGCGGTGGGGGAACCTCTGCCCCGCCATCAACCCGGCCCTGCTCGCCGCGCAGCTCTACCAGGAGAGCGGCTGGAACCCGCGGGCCGTCTCCCCGGCCGACGCCCGCGGCATCGCCCAGTTCATCCCCGGCACCTGGGCCAGCCACGGCATCGACGGGGACGGGGACGGGGACCGGGACATCTGGGACCCGAAGGACGCGATCCCGTCGGCCGCCTCGTACGACTGCGAGCTCGCCACGTACGTGAAGGACGTGCCCGGGGACCCGGCGAGCAACATGCTGGCCGCGTACAACGCGGGCGCGTACCGGGTGATCCGGCACGGCGGGGTGCCGCCCATCAGCGAGACCCGGAACTACGTCCGCATCATCAAGTCCCTGGAGAAGAGCTTCGCCCGGCCCCTCGGCCGCGTCGACCCGTCCCGACAGGCCGCGGGCGCCATCCACTTCGCGCAGCAGCAGCTCGGCACCCTCTACCTCTGGGGCGGCACGGGCACGGCCGCGCAGAACGGCCGGTTCGACTGCTCCGGGCTGTCCCAGGCCGCGTACGACACCGTCGGCATCCGGCTGCCGCGCGTCGCCAACGACCAGTACAACGCCGGGCCGCACCCCTCGCGCGAGGAGCTGCTCCCCGGGGACCTGGTCTTCTTCTCGGACGACCTGACCAACTCGCGGGCCATCCGGCACGTCGGCATCTACGTCGGCGGCGGCTACATGATCAACGCGCCGCGGACCGGCGCGGTGATCCGCTTCGACCGGATCGACACCCCGGACTACTTCGGCGCCACCCGGGTCACCGCGGAGGGCGCCGCCGCCCTGCCCACGCACCCGCCGCAGACGTAGCGGGGCGGGAGGCGCGCCTTCGGGGCGTACGGGACATGGCCGGAACTCTCCGTCATGCACAGGCCCTGAGCTGCGGCGGGCCGTCACTCTTCGATAACGTCGGCATGATCCACCGGAGAGAGCGGAACGTACGCCTCAGGCGGTTCGTTCCCTGATCCGACCGCTCTGACCACGGGGGTTGGAAACCACAGATCACGAGAGCAAGGGGCCGCAGCAGATGGCTGTACTCGCATCGGACGGTTCGAACCCCGATGTCAGCCTGCTCCACGACATCAACGGACTGGCCAGGTCCGCTCCTCCGTGGTTCGACCGCGTCATGGCGTACGTCGGCGAGTACGGGATCGTCCTCGCGATCCTCCTCACCGTGCTCGGGTGCTGGTGGAGCGTCCGCCGGCGCGGCGTCCTCGCCGACTCCGTCTCGGCCGTCGCCGGCCTCGTCTGGGCCCCGCTGGCCGCCGGGATCGCCCTCCTGGTCAACATCCCGATCCGGGGCTTCGTCGAGCGCCCCCGCCCCTTCGTGGACCACCGGGGCCTCGAGGTCCTCGTCGGCGGGAAGACCGACTTCTCCTTCGTCAGCGACCACGCCACCCTCGCGATGGCCCTCGCCGTGGGCGTCTTCGTCGCCCACCGCGGCTTCGGGCTCGCCGCGATCGGCCTCGCCCTCGCCGAGGGCTTCGCGCGCGTCTACATGGGCGTCCACTACCCGACCGACGTCATCGGCGGCCTCGCCCTCGGCACGGCGGTCGCGCTGCTCCTCGCCCCGCTCGCACTCGCCCTGCTGACCCCGGTCGTCTCCGCCGTCGCCCGCTCGGGCCGCGGCGCCCGCCTCGTCCGCTCCCGGCGGACCGAGGCGGCGCGGCTCCCGGAGACGATCGACATCCCGGAGTCCCGCGTCGGCGGCCCGTCCGCCGGCACCGGCCGCAAGGACCGCAAGGACCTGGCCGCCTGACGGCGGGTGAGGAGACCCCTCAGGGGGTGCCGGTGCCCGGGTCCGTCGCCGTACGGGTGTGGTCCGCCGCGTCCGTACGGGCGCGGTCCCTCGATCTGCGGGCCGGGCCCGACCAGCCGCAGCTGCAGCGCGCCAGCGCGAACGAGCCGCGTTCCGTCGTGGTGGTCGTGTGGGAGGAAGCCTGCGCGTGCACGCGACCACCGTACTGCGCGTGACGGCTCGTCCGGGCCGTCGTTATCCGGAACGGACGCCCCCGCGCCGGGGGCGAGGCGGTCCCGGGCGGACGGCGGCGAGGCGTGGGGGGTTGGCAGGCGATGACGGTGCAGGAGCACGGGCGTCCGTACGGCCGGGGGAGCGGGTCGTTCGCCGCCACCGTCGTTCTGGTCGGTTCCCTCGTCGGGTCCGCCGCCGCCTCCGGGTGCGCCGCGCCCCCGGACCCGAAGCCCGCGGCCGATCCCGCGCTCGCCGTGCGGGGCGCCGCCGACGCGCTGACGCGGGCCGGCACCGCCAAGGCCAGCACCGCCATGGAGATGGCCTCGGGCGGGACCCGGGTCACCATCCGGGGCGAGGGCGGTTACGACTTCCGGCGCCGGACCGGCCACCTCCAGGTGGTGCTGCCCAGGGACCCGGCCGGGAAGAGCGGCCACCGGCCGATCACCGAACTCCTCACCCCCGGCGCCCTCTACATGAAGAACCGGGGGGCCGGGGTGCCGGCCGGCAAGTGGGTCCGCGTCGACACCACCGCCCTCGACGACGGGAACCTCGTGACGGGCGGCGCCACCGACCCGGCCGCCGCGGCCGAACTGCTGCGGGGCGTCCGGGAGGTCGCGTACGTCGGCGAGGTCGAGCTCGCCGGGGAGAGGGTCGGCCACTACCGGGGGGTCGCCGACATCGCGCGCGCCGCCCGGGCCGCCTCGCCGCAGCTGCGCGGGGCGCTGGCCGCGGCGGCGAAAGGGTTCTCCGACCACGCCGTGCCGTTCGACGCGTACCTGGACGGGGAGGGGCGGCTGCGGAAGGTCCGCCACCGGTTCAGCTTCAGCAACCAGGGCCGCACGGTCGCCGTCGCGTCGACCACGCTCCTGTACGGCTTCGGGGTCCCCGTCCGGGTCGTGCTGCCGGACCGCCGGGACCTCTACGACGGGAAGGTCGAGGGCTGACACGGGCCATCGGCAAATGGTCCGGACGTGTCATGCGCGGTGCGTGGCTCCGTCCCTACGCTGGGAGACCGCTGGGAGACCGACGCCGGCAGGAAGAGGTGGATGCGCGTGGCCCCGCCCGGTACCGCGACCGTGCCCGCAGAGCAGGAGCGCGTCGCCCTCGCCGAGATAGAGCTGTGCGGCGAGCTGATCATCGCCGCCTCCGCCGCCGACGGGGAGCGGCTGAGCGCCGACCGGATAGACGAGGTGCTGCGGGTGGCGGCGGAGCGGGCCGTACGGGGCCGCTGAGCGCACGGGGGGCCGGGAGGCGCGCGTGATCAGGTGCGCATCATGCGGGCGATGGCCTTCGTGGCCTCCTCGACCTTGGCGTCGACGTCGTCGCCGCCCTTGGCCGCCGCGTCCGCGACGCAGTGCCGCAGGTGCTCCTCCAGGAGCTGGAGGGCGAAGGACTGGAGCGCCTTCGTGGAGGCGGAGACCTGCGTGAGTATGTCGATGCAGTAGACGTCCTCGTCGACCATCCGCTGGAGGCCGCGGATCTGGCCCTCGATCCGGCGGAGGCGCTTGAGGTGCTCGTCCTTCTGCTTGTGGTAGCCGTGCACGCCCTGCTCGTGGCCGGCCGCTCCGGTGGTCTCGACGGGCCCGACGGCCTCGACGGGCTCGGGGGTGACCTGGTCCGTCTCGGTGGTCGTCATCGCGTCCTCCCGTTGTCCAGAAAGGGGGTGTATACCCCTCGTGGGTATATGGTACCGATCCCCGCCGAACCGGGCGGGGGCCCGTGCAGATCACTGTGCCTGATGGGCGACACTGAGAGGACGCCGGTTAGCCGTGGCCGGATGATGCGCCTAGCATCAGCCTGACCCAACCCAGCACCCCGAGGACCTCACGTGCGATTTCGTCTGACCCCCAGGGAGACGAGCTTCTACGACATGTTCGCCGCGTCCGCGGACAACATCGTCACGGGCTCGAAGCTCCTGATGGAACTGCTCGGGGCGGAGCCTTCCGCCCGGGCCGAGATCGCGGAGCGGATGCGGGCAGCGGAGCACGCCGGCGACGACGCCACCCATGCGATCTTCCACCAGCTGAACTCCTCCTTCATCACGCCGTTCGACCGCGAGGACATCTACTCCCTGGCCTCGTCCCTCGACGACATCATGGACTTCATGGAGGAGGCCGTCGACCTGGTCGTCCTCTACAACATCGAGGAGCTGCCCAAGGGCGTCGAGCAGCAGATCGAGGTCCTGGCCCGGGCGGCGGAGCTGACCGCCGAGGCCATGCCGAACCTGCGGACGATGTCCAACCTCACCGAGTACTGGATCGAGGTCAACCGGCTGGAGAACCAGGCCGACCAGATCCACCGCAAGCTGCTCGCCCAGCTCTTCAACGGCAAGTACGACGCCATCGAGGTGCTGAAGCTCAAGCAGGTCGTGGACGTCCTCGAAGAGGCGGCCGACGCGTTCGAGCACGTGGCCAACACGGTGGAGACCATCGCGGTCAAGGAGTCCTGAGGCTTCGTGGACACCTTCGCTCTGGTCGTGACCATCGGTGTCGCGCTCGGTTTCACGTACACCAACGGATTCCACGACTCCGCCAACGCCATCGCCACCTCGGTGTCGACCCGGGCCCTGACGCCTCGGGCGGCCCTGGCGATGGCCGCGGTGATGAACCTCGCGGGCGCCTTCATGGGCCAGGGGGTCGCCAAGACCGTCAGTGAGGGGCTCATCGAGACCCCCACCGGCGACAAGGGGATGGGCATCCTCTTCGCCGCGCTCGTGGGCGCGATCATCTGGAACCTGGTCACCTGGTACTTCGGTCTGCCGTCCTCCTCCTCGCACGCCCTGTTCGGCGGCATGGTGGGCGCGGCGCTCGCCGGCGGCACCGAGGTGATCTGGGGCGGGGTGCTCGACAAGATCGTCATCCCGATGTTCGTCTCCCCGGTGGTCGGCCTCGTGGCCGGTTACCTGGTGATGTGCGCGATCATGTGGATCTTCCGCAAGGCCAACCCGCACAAGGCGAAGCGCGGCTTCCGGATCGCGCAGACGGTGTCGGCGGCCGGCATGGCCCTCGGGCACGGCCTCCAGGACGCCCAGAAGACGATGGGCATCGTGGTGATGGCCCTGGTCATCGCGGACGTGCAGGAGGCCGGTGACGACATCCCGGTGTGGGTGAAGATCGCCTGCGCGGTGATGCTGTCGCTCGGTACGTACGCGGGCGGCTGGCGCATCATGCGGACCCTCGGCCGCAAGATCATCGAGCTGGACCCGCCGCAGGGCTTCGCGGCGGAGACCACGGGCGCGTCGATCATGTTCGGCTCGGCGTTCCTGTTCCACGCGCCGATCTCGACCACGCACGTCATCACCTCCGCGATCATGGGCGTGGGCGCGACGAAGCGCGTCAACGCGGTCCGGTGGGGCGTCGCCAAGAACATCATCCTGGGCTGGTTCATCACGATGCCGGCGGCGGCGCTGGTCGCCGCGCTGAGCTTCTACGTGGTGCGGCTCTGTTTCGGCTGACGGGCGGTACACCCCGGTACTGCCGGGGGTCCGGGGGTCGTCTCCCGGGGGATGCGGTATCACGATGCCGGCGGCGGCGCTGGTCGCCGCGCTGAGCTTCTACGTGGTGCGGCTCTGTTTCGGCTGACGGGCGGCACACCCCGGTACTGCCGGGGGTCCGGGGGTCGTCCCCCGGGGGATGCGGTATCACGGTGCCGGCGGCGGCGCTGGTCGCCGCGCTGAGCTTCCACGTGGTGCGGCTCTGCTTCGGGTAGTGCTTCCGTACGGAAACGGGCCCGGTTCCCCTCGCGGGGGAGCCGGGCCCTTCGTCGTGCGGTGGCACCGCCATGCAGCACCGCAGGACGGCCTTATCCGAAGCGGCCGGAGATGTAGTCCTCGGTCGCCTGGACGCTCGGGTTGGAGAAGATGCGCTCCGTGTCGTCCAGCTCGATCAGCTTGCCGGGCTGGCCGACGGCCGCCAGGTTGAAGAAGGCGGTGCGGTCGGAGACGCGGGCGGCCTGCTGCATGTTGTGCGTCACGATGACGATCGTGAAGCGCTCCTTCAGCTCCCCGATCAGGTCCTCGATGGCGAGGGTCGAGATCGGGTCGAGGGCCGAGCAGGGCTCGTCCATCAGCAGGACGTCGGGCTCGACCGCGATGGCGCGGGCGATGCACAGGCGCTGCTGCTGGCCGCCGGAGAGGCCGGAGCCCGGCTTGTTGAGGCGGTCCTTGACCTCGTTCCAGAGGTTGGCGCCCTTGAGGGACTTCTCGACGATGTCGTTGAGCTGCGACTTCTTGTAGTTGCCGTTGAGCCGCAGGCCCGCCGCCACGTTGTCGAAGATCGACATGGTGGGGAAGGGGTTCGGGCGCTGGAAGACCATGCCGACCGTGCGGCGCACGGCGACCGGGTCGACGTTCGTGCCGTACAGGTTCTCGTCGTCCAGCATCACCTTGCCCTCGACGCGGCCGCCGGGGGTGACCTCGTGCATGCGGTTCAGGGTGCGCAGGAAGGTGGACTTGCCGCAGCCGGAGGGGCCGATGAAGGCCGTCACGGAGCGGGGCTCGACGGTCATCGAGATGTCGTCGATCGCCTTGTGGGCGCCGTAGTAGGCGGAGAGGCCGCTGACGTCGATTCGCTTGGCCATATCAGTTCACTTCCAGGATGACCGCGTCAGCGGCCGGTCTTCGGGGCCTTCCAGCGGGCGATGCCGCGGGCCACCAGGTTGAGGATCATGACGAAGGCGATCAGGACGAGCGCGGCGGCCCAGGCGCGGGCCACGGCGGCGTCGGTGCCGACCGCGTACTGCTCGTACACGTAGAGCGGCAGGGAGGACTGGGCGCCTTCGAAGGGGTTCGGGTTGATGAGCTTCGTACCGAACACGAGGAGCAGGACGGGGGCCGTCTCGCCGGTGATGCGGGCGACCGCGAGCATGACGCCCGTGGTGATGCCGCCGATCGCGGTGGGCAGGACCACCTTCAGGATGGTGCGCCACTTGGGGATGCCGAGGGCGAGGGAGGCCTCGCGGAGCTCGTTCGGGACGAGCTTGAGCATCTCCTCGGTGGAGCGGACCACGACCGGCATCATCAGGATGGCGAGGGCCATCGCGCCGGCGAAACCGGAGGGGCCGAATCCCAGGGTCAGGTTCCAGGTGGTGAGGACGAAGAGGCCGGCGACGATGGACGGGATGCCCGTCATGACGTCCACGAAGAAGGTGACGGCCTGGGCGAGCTTCCCGCCGCCGTACTCCACGAGGTAGACCGCGGTCAGCAGGCCGATCGGGGCGGCGATCAGGGTCGCGATGCCGACCTGCTCGACGGTGCCGAGCAGCGCGTGGTAGATGCCGCCGCCGGCCTCGGCGTCGAGGACGCCGTTCATCGAGTGGGTCAGGAAGTAGCCGTCGAGGACGGCGAGGCCCTTGCTGACCGTGACCCAGGCGAGGGAGAGCAGCGGGACGACGGCGAGGACGAAGCAGACCCAGACGAGGCTGGTGGCGACGCGGTCCTTGGCCTGCCGGCTGCCCTCGACCTTGGTGGTCAGGGCGTACGTGACGAGGACGAAGAGCAGGGCCGAGATCAGGCCCCACTGGACCTTGCTGTGCCAGCCGGCGGCGAGGCCGGTGCCGACGCCCGCGAGGACCGAGCCGGCGGCGACGGCGGCCGGGGTCCAGCGGGGGAGGCGGGCGTGGGAGAGGGTCCCGCGGCGCGGGGCCACCGAGAGCGGACGGTCCTGAATGGCGTGGCTCATGCCGCTGCCCCCGAGTACTCCTTGCGGCGGCCGATGATCCAGCGGGCCGCGCCGTTGACGAGCAGGGTGATGGCGAAGAGGACGAGACCGGACGCGATGAGGGCGTCCCGGCCGTACTCGTTGGCCTCGTTGAACTTGGCGGCGATGTTCTGGGCGAAGGTGCCGCCGCCCGGGTCGAGCAGGTGGCCCGAGATGAGGAAGCTGGGGGAGAGGACCACGGCGACGGCCATGGTCTCGCCGAGCGCGCGGCCGAGGCCCAGCATGGAGGCGGAGATGATGCCGGAGCGGCCGAAGGGCAGCACCGACATGCGGATGACCTCCCAGCGCGTGGCGCCGAGGGCGAGGGCGGCCTCCTCGTGCATCTTCGGGACCTGGAGGAAGACCTCGCGGGTCACGTTGGTGATGATCGGGAGGATCATGATCGCCAGGAGGATGCCCACGGTGAAGAGGCTGCGGGCGGGGCCTTCGTTGGCCTTGTCGAAGACGTACGTCCAGCCGAGGTACTGGTCGAGCCACTCGTTGAGGCCGGCCAGGTAGGGGACGAGGAAGATCGCGCCCCAGAGGCCGTAGATGATGCTGGGCACGGCGGCGAGCAGGTCGACCACGTACGCGAGGGGCTTGGCGAGCCTGCGCGGGGCGTAGTGCGAGATGAAGAGCGCGATGCCGATGGCGACCGGCACGGCGATGACCATCGCGACGATCGAGGAGACGACGGTGCCGAAGGCGAGGACGGCGATGCCGAAGACCGGGGGGTCGCCGGCCGGGTTCCACTCGAAGGTGGTGAAGAAGTTGGTGCTGTCCTTCGAGATGGCGATGACGGTGCGGTAGCTGAGGAAGACCGCGATCGCGGCCATGATGACGAGGAGGGTGATGCCGGAGCCCCGGGAGAGGCCGCTGAAGATGCGGTCTCCGGGGCGGGTGGCGCTCTTGGCGCTCCGGCTCCTCTTGAGCTCTGGTGTGGTGGTGGCCATCTGCTTCTCCGGTCTGCGGGGCCGGTACGGGTCGTACGGCTCCTGGCGGCGGTGCACCGGATGCCGGGGGCGGCTCCTCCACGGGAGGTGGGGGGCCGCCCCCGGCCGGGGGTCAGGACAGGGTGGGGACGATCGTGCGGACCTTGGCGGCGATCTCGGCCGGGAGCGGGGCGTAGCCGGCGTCGGCGAGGACCTTCTGGCCCTCCTCGCTCACGGTGTAGTTGAGGAAGGCCTTCAGGGTCGGCAGGGTCTCCGCCTTGTTGCCCTTGTCGCAGGCGATCTCGTACGTGACGAGGACGATCGGGTAGGCGCCCTCGGCCTTGGTGGCGTAGTCGAGGGAGAGGGCCAGGTCGCTGCCGGTGCCCTTGACCTTGGCGGCGGCGATGGCCTTGGAGGCGTTCTCCGAGGTGGCGGCGACCGGGGCGGCGGCGCCGGTGTTGATGCTGACCGTGGAGATCTTGTTCGCGGTGGCGTACGAGAGCTCGAAGTAGCCGATGGAGCCCTCGGCGTCCTTGACCGCGGTGGCGACGCCGGAGGAGCCGTTGGCGGCCTGGCCGCCCTGGGCGGGCCACGACTTCGACTTCGGGTCGTGCTTCCAGTCGGCCGGGGCGGCCTCGGAGAGGTACTTGCCCAGGTTCTGGGTGGTGCCCGACTCGTCGGAGCGGTGGAAGGCCTGGATGGTGGAGTCGGGGAGTTTGGCGCCCGGGTTCAGCTTGGTGATCGCCGGGTCGTTCCACTTGGTGATCTTGTTGTCGAAGATCTTGGCGAGGGTGGGGGCGTCCAGGACCAGGTTGTCCACGCCCTCCAGCTTGTAGCCGATGGCGACGGGGCCGCCGACCATGGGCAGGTTGACGCCCTTGCCGCCCTTGCAGATCTTCTGCGACTCGGCGACCTCTTCCTCCTTCAGGGCGGAGTCGGAGCCCGCGAAGGCGACCTGGCCCTGGTTGAACTTGGTGATGCCGCCGCCGGAACCGATGGCCTGGTAGTTGATCTCGACGCCGGAGCAGGCGGCCTGGAAGTTCTTGACCCACAGGTCCATCGCGTTCTTCTGCGCGCTGGAGCCGGCGGCGAGGAGCTGACCCTTGGCGCCCTCGCAGGCGATGTCGGAGGCGGCGGCCGAGGCGCTGCCGCCGTCCTTCTTGTCCGGGGCCGCCGAGTTGTCGTCCGAACCACACGCCGAGAGGACCAGGGCGCCGGAGACGACGAGGGCACCGATCGCGGAGGCGCGAAGCCCGTTCTTGCGCGAAAGCTTCACTTTCGGGTGTTCCTTCCAGAAGCCGCCTTGTCGCGGACCGAGTGTCCTGAACGTTCTACGGCGGCGTGTGTCGGTTTGGCGGGTGCTTCCCTGTGCTCCGAGCACCTCGTAAGGCCGAAATTAGGCAGAACAGGTGAAGCCGTCGACGGGGGAGGGTGAACGGGAAGTGAACCGTGCCGTAAGCCCCGGTGCGGGGCCCTTGGGCGGGCGGCGGTGGGGGGTGGGGTGACCGCGGTCGGCTCGTTTCCGGCCTCCGGCCGGGGCGTTCCCCCACCCGCACCGCCCGCGAAGGCAGGAGGGCGGAGGCGCGGGCCCTCCCGTGGACGGTGCTCGCCGACGGCGGCGGACCGGCCGTGGGGCGGACCGGCCGTGGGGTGGGGCCGGTCGTAGGGCGGACCGGCCGTGGGGCGGACCGGCCGTGGGGTGGGGCCGGCCGTGGGGCGGACCGGCCGTGGGGTGGGGCCGGTCGTGGGGCGGACCGGCCGTGGGGCGGACCGGCCGTGGGGTGGGGCCGGCCGTGGGGCGGACCGGCCGTGGGGTGGGGCC
>JNWL01000072.1 GCA_000716465.1 Streptomyces bikiniensis | reverse complement strand
CGGCCTGCCCGTCCGGCGCTCGGCCACCGTCGGCTCCGACCCGCGCTTCGCCGCCGCCGTCCGCGACCTCCTCCTGGAACGAGCCGCCACCGAACGGGGCACCAGAGTGGAACGGTGCGCCCTGGGCACCCTCGGCCCCTCCCACGACCTGTGCCCGACCGGCTGCTGCCCGGCCCGGACCGAACGACCCGCAGCCGCCGGCGCCGACAGCCCCTACGCGTGACGTCCGGGAGGCCCGGTGGGAAGAGGAACGCTCGTTCTCACCGGGCCTCCGGAGGTTGCGGGCGCTTCACGGCGCCGGGTCGACGACCGTCCGTCAGGCGTCCACCCCGAAACCGGCGGGTCGTGCGGTCTGGTCACGTTCGTAGTTCGCGAGCGCGAGGCCGAGCCCGAAGAAGGTCGGCGCCCACTCCCCCACGAAGATGCCCCAGCGGTCGGCCCGCTCCAGGTTCTCCTGCCGGTTCGACGTCAGCCATGAGACCAGCGACAGTCCGATCGACCCCACGGCGGCCAGATACGCGTGCTCACTGCGCACACCCGACTCGTGCAGCTTCTTGACGATCATCTTTCCTCCTGCGTCATGAGGGCCTCCGGTTCCGGAAGCCGGTTTCCTGTCCGTTCAGGCGGGGACCCGCGACTCCGGATCCCGTGACGACGCGCCCTCCTCGGTCAATCGCCACGAACTTCCGGAGCACGAGGGCGGGAAGGACGGGAAGACGTGCCCGGCCACATCGATCCGCCACGCGTGCTCCTCGGCGCAGTCGCACACGAACGTGCCCGCGCCCGGAGTGCAACCACCGGGATGGAACAACTCGGCTCGCGACAATTCCCTCTCCTCACCTTCCGAAAGCTCCCGTAAGGTTCATTCGGGACATACTTCTTCGGAGCTCGCCGCGCGGATGCAGTCCGGTCGGCTCTCCTCGCGGCGCCTCGCTCACCCGCCCGGCGACCCCCGTGCCTCCACTCGTCCTCGCCGCCCGGGCGCATCCACGCGTCCTCTCCGTCGGAAAACCAGGACGACGGCCCGGTGCCCCCGGGCACGAAGACCTGTGAGCACACCACACCCGGGAAGAGGAGGACGTTCCGTCCTCCACCGGCTCCACGACGAGGAGCGAAGCCATGGCCGGAAACCGATACGGAATGACCACCGGGGCCGTCGCCAGGCACCTGGGGGTGTCGCCGACCACCGTGCGCTCCTGGGAACAGCGGTACGGCCTGCGTCCGGCGGTGCGCGAGGAAGGGAGGCATCGCCGCTGGACGGCCGAGGACGTCTCGATGCTCGAAGAGCTGTGTCGGCTGACCGCTTCCGGGGTTTCCCCGGCCGAGGCCGCGCGCGTGGTCCTGACGAGCCGCGACACGCCCACCGACGGCTCCTCACGCCCCGCCCGGCTGCCGGATCCTTCCGCAGGAAGCGAAAGGGTGGCCGTTCCGGAAGTCACCCGTCGGCCCGGTTCCCGCCAGGCCCTGCCTCCGGACACGGTGCGTGCGGAATGCCGGGGGCTGGCGCGTGCCGCGGTGAGGCTGGACGGTCCGGCGATGGACGACCTGCTGGAGCGGGCCGTCCGGAAGCACGGACTGGTCGTCGCCTGGGAGGAGGTCGTCGCGCCCGCTCTCCACGCGGTCGGCAAGAAGTGGGAATCGACGCAGGAGCGCTACGTCGAGGTCGAGCACCTGCTGTCGTGGCACGTCTCGACGGCCCTGCGCCGGATGATCGTGGCAGGATCCGCAACGCCTTCGGCCGCACCACCCGTCGTCCTGGCGTGCACGCCCACCGAGCACCACACCCTTCCCCTGGAGGCGCTGGCCGCGGGGCTCGCCGAACGGGCCCTGCCGGTGCTCGTCCTGGGCGGCTCGGTCCCGGCCGAAGCGCTCGACGCCGCGGTACGACGGTGCGGCCCCGCGGTGGTGGCCCTGTGGTCCCAGGCCCGCGCCACCGCCGACCGCCCCTTGGCCGCACAAGTGGCGGGAACCGCCTTCGGACCGCGAGGAGCCCGGATCGCGCCGATGGTCCTGCTGGCAGGTCCGGGCTGGGCGGGCGGACCCCGGGAAGCCGGCGTACTGCGGCCCGGCGGGCTGGGAGAAGCGCTCGACGCGGTTTCACGGCGGTACGAACGGTTGCGTCTCCCGGTGTCGGAACGGCCCGGGTCCGCGCGTTCACCCGGGTCTGTGTCCGGATCATGAGCGGTGACGTGAAAGTGCTTTCCGAGCCGGGGCGACGAGGCTTGTCCAAGGTCTCTGTCATCGCAAGCAGGAAGGCACTTTCTGCGTGCGCACCACCGGGTCACGCCCCAGGCTCGTCGTCTCGACCGACGGTCGCGGGGTGGCCGACCGCGCCGGGGATCCCCACGGGCCCGGACCTCTGCCTCCACCCGGTCCGCCAGGACCACGGACAACCCTGGACCTGGTTCTGCGGGTGACACCGTGTCGGTGCCACTCCCTACCGTCCGAACCGTCCCCCTCCGCGCACCTCGGCGGCAGCCGGCGAACGGTGGTGATCCTCCTTGTCCCTGATCGACGGGCCGCTCAGCCTCCACGCTGCGGTCGCCGAACGCGGCGATCCTGACCGTACGGTACGAGTTCCAGCAGGTCGGCGCCGTCGGGACCGGCTTGAGAGCCGTGGTGACGTGGCCGACGCGCACGGGGCGACCACGACGTTCCCGTTCTACGGGGAGGGCGTCCACGGGATCGCGCGCAGCGCGGCCGCGTACGAGCGGCACATGACGCTGACCAGCCCGGAGGCGGACGGCCGCGGCGGTCGTCCTGGACGTGGCCGTTCTGCAGGGCACCGCGGAAACGAAGCCGCCCTTGTCGGCCGCGACGGCGGGGAACTGTGCCAGGAACCGACGCCGGGCCGGCTGCACGAGGCGCTGTCGGTGCCGGTGGCCGACCTGGTGTCGGTGCGAGACCATGACCCCCTCGATCAGCGCATGCGCACAGCGCAGCAGCGGCGGTCGGTGGACATCCGCAGCCACACCTCCTCGCCGCCGGCATGAGCGCCGCCTTCGGAGGCGACTGCTCCCACGCGTCCGTCGGACACGTCCACTCGATGCCATCGGTACGGGCCCGCACCGACGCGGTACGCACGCTCAGCGCCGTGGCGGAGGTGTCCGGGGCCGTCTTGAATATCCGTACCTCCGTCGGTGCACGTTCGATCCCCAGCCCCCGGGCCCCCTCCTGCAGCGAGGCGCGCAAGCGCCCCGCGAGCCACTGCCTGCCAGAATTCGGCGGCTGTCCGTCGACATCGAACTCGGCCCGTTCGCCGGTGAAGTCGGACGGGCGGAGGTTCAGTCCTCGACACCTGCAGCATGAAGGGCGTCGTTGACGAGCCTGTACTTCTCTGCGTTCCTCGGATGCCGCTCGGCGCCTGCGCGGGCCTCGTTCAACGCCTTCGCTGTCGGGGTCGCCCCCCGGGCGAGCAGTTGGCGCACCACGCTCACCTGCCCGAAGGCGGCCGCCCACTCAAGAGGCGTCTTGCCTTTCATCGTCCCGTTGATGTCCGCACCATGGCGCAGGAGCAGGTCCACGGTCTCCAGATGCCCCCGCTCCACGGAAGTCGCCGCCAACACCAGCGGTACGTAGCTCCTTCTGCCCTGGGCACCGATGGGGGCGCCGGCGTCGAGGAGAGCCCCCACTACTGCCGTGTGCCCGTACATCGCCGCCAGGCACATCGGCGTCAACTCGCTGTATTCGCCCGCCGGCTGCCGTGGATCTGCTCCCGCGGCAAGGAGCACACGAACGATCCGGGCGTGCCCTGCGTGTACCGCGAGATCGAGCGAGGTACGCCCAGCGGTGCCGACGGCATCCACCTCGGCACCGGCGTCCAGCGACTGTGTCACCGATGCCGCGTCTCCCTCCTCCGCGGCCCGTGTCAGCCGATCCACTACGTCCATACTTCGATCATGCCGGGTCGTCCGCTTCGGCGGCAAACGGTCCGGGCTCAATGCACGGGACACACGGAACCGTCCTGTGGAGCGCGGGTTCGAACACAATCGGGCGGTGGCCCTTCCCGTCGCAGGCAAGGTGCTGTGTGGTGGCCGTGCCTCCCCGGGATCGGCCAGAACCGTGATCGCCCGGGTCGTCCTGCCGGTGCTTCCCTCTTCTCATCCGGTGGCGCCGATGTGCCCACGGGCCCGGCGTCACGTTCCGGTGAGCTTGTCGAGGTCGGGGGCGTAGACGGTCATCCAGTGCGGGTTCAGCCGGTAGTAGACGACCTCGTGGTTCCAGTCGAAGGCGTCGTCGTCGCCGTAGAAGTCCTTCAGGTAGGCGAGGAGTTCGTGCCAGTCGGCCGTGGTTTCGGCGTTCTCGGGGTTCATCTCCTCCACCGTGCCGTGGGCGAACACGCCGAGGTCCTCACCGCGCATGTGCGCGACGCTGGCGGCCGGGCGGGCGGCGAGATGACGGGCCTTGGCGGCGTTGCGCGCCGTGCCGAAGTGCCACCGGCCGTGCAGGAAGTGCCCGTCGGCGCCGCTGATCCGAGGTTCGCCCTTCGCGGTCACCGTGGAGACGGCGAGCGTGCACATGCCGGTGAGGACCCCGGTGAGCTGCGCCGCCGTGATGGTGCGGCCCTCGACGATGGAGCGGAGGTGTGCGGTCGAGCCGGAGAGAGGAGGCGAGGAGGGACTGGAGCTTGTCGAGTTCTTCTGGGGTTTCACGCATACGTCCATGGTCGACCGTAAACCCGACATCCTCTGTCGTCATTGATGAAACATCGGTGGGGCTCGATGGTCGCCGAGGGAGCCATTCGCCGCGCACGACCGTCGGGCACGTGGATCTCCTGCCAGTCCTGCCGGAAGCCGGCCGAACCCTGCTTCCCAGCTCCTCGTCGATCAGGCCGGGGTGATGTTCACGGTCCGTTGCCCGGGCGCCTTCGATTCCGCCACGCTGCAAGGCGCGAACCGGTGGACGGATTGGAATCCGTCCGACACACGAAACGCCCTTGCCCGCTCCGGTGCCGTGGAGGTCGGCAGCAGGCTCCCCGTCCGGGGCATTCCGCGGGCCGGGTCCAAACACTCAAGGCGCTCGAGAGAAGCCGGTCCGTCAGATCTGTCCGTTCTCCAAAGGCCAGCGGCCCGTAGGAGCACGACTGGTCTCGTCGGCCAGGGTGAGGAGGACGGTGATGCGTTTGCCGACCGGTTCGCGCCGTGCCTCGAAACTGTGGGCGACGGCCACGACGATCTCCAGACCGTGCTGCCCGACCCGGCCGGCATCCGCGGCCCGCGCCACCGGCAGCACCGGATCACAGTCCCACACCCCGATCTCCACCATCCCCCCGACGATCCGCAGATCCAGCGCCGCCGGCCCCGGCGCGTACTTGCGGGCATTGGTCACCAGTTCGCTGACCACCAGCTGGGCCAGATCGATGGCACGCTGAGACACGAGCAGCCCATACTCGGTCCGAGCACGGGTGAGGAAACCGCCGGCCAGACGGCGGGCACGGGAGATGTCACTGTCGTCACCGTGCAAAGCCGTGGTGGACCGCATGACCTGCTCGTCCGGTGCGGCGCCGTCCTCGCCCACGGGCACTGCTTCCATCACTGCCGCCTTCGCTACCCCGTTCGCCCTTCGCGCCCCACCCGCGCTCGGATGAACGGCGTCTGCACCCCCCACATGAGACCGATCACATGAAGATGTCGCCGTGAGCCTGCGGGGGCAGGAACTACGGACGAAGGTCTGGCAGTGCCAGTATCACTCACATGGCTGACAGTGAGGCGACGAAGACCGAAAAGACCGACTCTTCGGACCGCCTGACCGCCACCGCCACCGCCACCGCCACCGACGACATCCACGTCGTCCCCCGCACCCGGATGGTCACCGACATGCGGCACGTCGCCTTCATCGGCTCCAGCGGCATCAACTTCCTCGTCACCGCCCACCGGACTCCCACCGAAACCGGCGGCCGGCTGCGCCCGGCAGCAACCACCACCCCTGTGACACGTCGTCGGCCTCGACACCGGTCCGAAACTGCTGAGCACACGCTGAGAAGTGGAACGTACGGACGAAGGGAGTTCCTTCGGTCCCACGCGGGCGAGGAAGTACGTGATCGACCGGAAGGAGGTCCGCGAGGGGGACGGCGCCGGAGGTGACCGTCGCCGGCCGGCGAGGCCGGTTCCGGCGAACGGCGAGTTCGTCGCACCGGGCGGCTGCCGTCCGGTTTCTCTTGAGCCGGTCGGTTCCGCAGCCGAGCACATGCCGCTGCCGGCAGTCGCCCTCCCCCGGCTCCGGCGGCCGCCGGCATGATCGCACGGTACCGGGGGCAGGATCGGTGGGATTCGCATACGTGCGACGGCGGTCGGATCGTGCCGGGAAGGAACCAGGACAGCGATGAGGAAAGACACCGGTGTCGAGCAGGGCCGCCCCGGCATCCGGCCGACGGTGCAGGAGACGTACGGGCCCTTGGACCTCGGGCACCAGCCCCTGTTCGGCGGCGGCTTCATCAACTTCGGTTACTGGCGGGGCATCGACCTGGCCGGCCCGCTCGGTGAGGACGAGCGGGCCCGCAGCCAGCGGGCCCTGTACCGGCACGTCCTGGACGCCGCCGGGCCGCTGCGCCGACGTCAGGTGCTGGACGTGGGCTGCGGACTGGGCATGGGCTGCGCGGTCGCCCTCACCGAGTACGAGCCCGATGGCGTCACCGGCATGGACATCCACCCCGACCAGCTGGCCAGGGCCCGCGAGGAGCAGGCCGTTCTGCTGGGTGAGCAGTCGGGCCGGCTGCGGTTCGCCGAGGGGGCCGCGGAGCAGATGCCCTGGCAGGACGAAGCGTTCGACGTCGTCGTCAGTGTCGAGGCCGTGCAGCACTTCCCCGACCTCGCCGGTTTCGCGGCCGAGACGGCGCGGGTCCTGCGGCCCGGCGGCACCGTGGCCGTCACCAGCTTCTTCACTGCGGACGAAGCCCCCGGCCGTCCCGAGCAGCTCGCAGGGCTGCTGGACACGTACGCGAGCGGTCTGGACATCGCCCGGCCCGTGACCGCCCTCGCCGAGGCCTTCAGGACCGCGGGCCTGGTCGACGTGCGGACCGGGTCCATCGGCCCGGAGGTCTGGCCTGGCTGGGACGCCTGGCTCGCCCGCTGGTGGGCCCCGGGCACCTGGCCGCGCAACTTCCTGCGCGCATACGAGGACAAGATCCTCGACTACTTCGTCGTCACGGCGCTCCGGCCGCTCTGACCCGCACCCCATCCGCCGCCGTCCCGGGTGCCCCCCATAATCGTGCTCTGAACGTGCACGTCAGGGGCACGTTCCTGTCTTGGGGCACGTTCCTGTCTTGAGGAAGCCTGGGGCAATGGCTCCTGCCACACCGCTGCCGACCCTGCGCCGGGCGACGGCCTTCGGTGCAGCCGCCTTCCTGGCGGCCGTCGGCCTCGCGCCCACCGCGGCCCGCGCCGACGTCGTCACGCCCCGACCGCGCCCTCCGCGCGGATGCTCACGTACAACGCCTGCGGCAACCCGTGCACACACGAAGGGGTCACAGCGGCGCAGTGGGCCGCCACGATCAAGACCTCGATGGACAACTGGTCCGCCGACCACTTCAAGACCGTGCAGGGCGACGCCATGGGCCGCGCCGTCAGCACGTCCGACCACGACCTGCTGCGTGGTGCGGCAGCCCGGGAGCAGGCGCCCGAAGCAGCCGACCGGAGTGCGGCAGTCCCCACGTGCGGCACGGCCCGGCCGATGAGGGGCAGGGCACCGGGTCCACGCGCGGGAGGCTCCGGCCGAGCTCGTCAGCCGATCAGGGCCTGCGGGCCAGAAGGCCGACGGGGGCGTCGGGCGTCAACCGCGGAATGTCGTAGGCCGTGGGGAACAGGTTCGCGGTCGGCAGCAGGAGCCGCAAGCCGGCCGGTGCGGCGTCGCGCCGGAGGGCGTGGTCCCTTTCCTCGAGCGCCGCGCCCCCGAGTTCCCCGGGCTCGACCCGCGGGACCTGCCGGCGTATCTGCCGTGGCGCAAGGACGGGGAGATGGAGGACCGGTCGTGACCCGTGCGGTGCGGAGGCGGGAAACAGGAGGTCGAGCGGGTCAGCCTCCGGTCGAGGAGCCCGGTCGGACGACCATGAGGACGAGGACGACGGCCCAGAGGAGGGAGAAGATCCCCGTGGTCATCGACAGTTGCTTGAGGAGCGCGGCCGGTTCCTGAGCGGTGTCCGTCGCGGCGGGCACGTCCGTCGCGGCGGCCGCACGGCGCCCGTCCTCGTTCAGCATGGCCAGGGCCTCCTGTTGACCGGGAAGGACACGCGTGATGAGCAAACCCGCCGCGATCGCCGTCAGCGTGAGCGAAGCGATCACCCAGGGGTCCTTCGTCACCCCCATGGCCGCGGCGGTGGCGATGCCCAGCAGGGGGACGGCGGCGCCGACCGTGGCGTACACACGGGTGAGCCTGTGCAGCAGACGGGCCTCGGGGGCCCGGTTCGAACAGCCGTTGAGACTGTTGCGCACGCTTCGGGGGAAGAGGCTGGCGGCGACGGTCACCGGCCCCACCGCCAGGACGGCGACAAGCACGTGCAGGGTCAGAAAGAACTTGCTCATCGGACTCCCTCTGGTTTTAGCTTGGCTAAAACTGCCGACAGGGACAGTAGCATCGGGGGACGACGAGGCGAGAGGAGGGCTGCTGCGGTGACCGATGATTCTTCGGACCGCCGAGGAGCGGTGCCGGAGGGAACGCGGCGAAGGGGCCCGGGAATGCCCCTGTCGCTTCAGCTGGCGGGCATCGGACGCATCGTCCGGGAGGAAGTCGAGGGCCGTCTGAAGGAGGTCGGGCTGTCCGTCCGGCTCCTGGGGGTCATGGGCCATCTGTCCGCGTCACCGGGTCTGTCCATCAGCGAGCTCGCCCGCAGGGCCCGGATCAGCGCACCGAGCATGCTCTCCGTCGTGCGGCGGCTGGAAGCGGAGGGCCTCGTCGAGCGCGTCAGCCCCACGGGCAGGGGCAACACCGCACAGCTGAACCTGACGGACGCGGGGCGACAGGCACGAGCGCGGGCTGACGAAACGCTGTCGGATCTCGACGGCGTGCTCTTCGGTTCCCTCCCCCCGGAACAGCGTGAAGCGCTGGCCGGCGCCTTCCAGCGGGTCGGCTCCACCCTCCTCGACCCCGCTGCGCGCTCCGCCCGCTGAGGGGCTCGTGCGACGTACGGCAGTCGCCGCCGATCAGGCTGCGCCCCCTACCGCCGTGGCCGCCACGTACCCGATGGCGATCGGCACGCTGCGGGGCCCTCCTCGACACCGAGGCGCGCGCAGAGGCCGCCGAGAAGGTCGACGGCAGGGAGCGGTCGGGCCGGGCGCGGCTGGTCGTCGGCCCGCGCGACGCGTCACGGGTGGTCCGGTGCGACCGGTCGGGTGGCGTGGTCGCGAGCGGCGTGGCCGGGCCGGGACGCCGAAGGAGGTCTTCGGGCTGTCCGGCGGGAAGCGGCGCCGGTCGTTCAGTCCGGCTGCGGTCCGTCCTCACTCAGGAACTCGCGGGCGCCGCGAAGCCGGGTGGCCAACTTTCGCTGAGTGGCGCGGCTGTCGAGCCGTACGACGAGCCCGCCCGGCAGGCCCGTGGTGGAGCGGAGCGCGGACGGGAGCCGACCGGGGCCGAGGCCGTCGCGGAGGGCGATGAGTTCGCCCAGCTCATAGCGGCTCACCGCTTCCGGGCCCGCCAAGTGGAGGATGCCGGCCGTGTCGGAAGGGGCGATCTCCCACAGGGCGGCGGCCAGGTCTCCCACGTGTACGGGGCAGCGGACGTCGTCGGTGAACAGGGCGCCCCGCCGGGTGCCGGCGGCCAGCGCGTGCACCAGCCGCTCGTGCGCGGAGCCACCGCCCCCGACGATCAGGGAGGTGCGGGCGACGGCCGCGCCGGGGCACAGCAGGCGTACGGCGGTCTCGGCAGCCGCCTTCGCGGCCCCGTACGGGGTGAGCGGGTCCGGGAGGCACGTCTCGTCGTACTGCGCGCGGTCCGTACCGGAGAAGACGGCGTCGCTGGAGACGTGCACCAGGCGGATACGGCGCTCGGCCGCGGCCAGGGCGAGACGGACACCCCCTTCGGCGGTGACCGCCCAGTCCGCTCCGCCACTCGTCGCGTTGATCACCACGTCCGGAGCCACCGTATCGAGGACCTCCTCCAAACGGAGGGGGTCACGAAGGTCGAGACGGTGCCAGGCCGCTCCGCCGCGGCCGCCGGGGCGGGAATGGAACGTGGCGGCCGGTGAGCGGCCCGCCGCCACCGCCTGGCGCACCAGCTCGGCGCCCAGGAAGCCGCTGCCGCCGATGATCAGCACCGTCATGCCGTCCCACGCTACGGACGAACGCGGGTGTCCGGAGCCGCTTTGCCGCAACTCGTCATCGGGCCCGGAGAAATGGTCGACCCGGTCGGCCGATCGGCAGCGCGTTCAGCCGGTCCCCCGGCGTGCCGGGGGTGAGACTGGCGGGTGTGCCCGACCGCGTGCCCGTCGCGCCCCCGGGCCGGCCCGTCCCGCCTCTCCGCCCGCCGGGACATCGTCCTGCCCCCCCATCAAGGAGCCGCTCGTATGATCCCCATGACCCTCAGCGAGATCGCCACCGCCACCGGGGGCGTCCTCCACACCACCGACGGCTCCCCCACGGTCACCGCGCCGCTCGCGTTCGACTCCCGCCACCCCGCGCCCGGCGCCCTGTTCGCCTGCCTCTCCGGCGCTCTGGCCGACGGCCACGACTTCGCCGCCCACGCCGTCGCCCAAGGTGCCGTCGCCGTGCTCGCCCAGCGGCCGGTCCGCGTCCCGGCCGTCCTGGTCCCCGACGTGCTGACCGCCATGTCCGACCTCGCCCGCACCGTCCACCGGCGCTACGACGGCACCACCATCGGCATCACCGGCTCGGCGGGCAAGACCACCACCAAGGACCTCCTCGCCCATCTCCTGGCCGCCCACGGCCCCACCGTCGCCAACCGGGCCAGCTTCAACAACGAGATCGGCTTCCCCGTCACCGTCACCGGTGTCCGGCCCGACACCCGCTACCTCGTGCTGGAGATGGGCGCGCGGGGGAAGGGCCACATCCAGACCCTGTGCGACATCGCCGGCCCCGGCATCTCCACCGTCCTGGGCATCGGCTCCGCGCACGTCGGAGAGTTCGGCTCCCGGGAGGCCATCGCGGACGCCAAGGCCGAGATCGTCCGCGCCCTGCCGGCGACCGGCACGGCCGTCCTCAATGCCGACGACCCGCTCGTGACCGCCATGGCCCGGGAACACGCGGGCCCGATCCTCACGTTCGGCACCGGCGAAGGCGCCGACGTCCGGGCCACCGGCATCGGCTCCGTCGAGGGCCGTCCCTTCTTCACCTTGCGCCACCGTGACCAGGCCGCACCGGTCCAGCTCGCCCTCCACGGCCGGCACAACACCACCAACGCGCTGGCCGCCGCCGCGACCGCCCTCGCCGCCGGCGTCCCTTTCGACACCGTCGCCGCGGCCCTGCCCGAGGCGCGGATGGCCACCGGCGGACGCATGGCCGTCACCACCCGCACCGACGACGTCACCATCATCAACGACGCCTTCAACGCATCCCCCGAATCCGTCCTGGCCGCCCTCGACGCCCTGACCGAAGTGGGACGCGGCCGCCGACGGGTCGCGGTCCTGGGCGAGATGGCCGAGCTCGGCGAGGCCTCCACGGAGTGGCACCGCCGTGTCGCCGACGCCGCCGCCCGCGCCGGCCTCGCCCGCCTCCTCGTCGTCGGCACCGGCGAAGACGCCGACACCCTGGCCGCCGCCTACACCGCCGCCACCGGAACCGCTCCCGACCGGCACACCCCCGCCACGGTCGGCGCCGCCGCCCGTTCCCTTCTGCTTCCCGGCGACGTCCTGCTCGTCAAGGGCGCCCACGCCCTGGGACTGGACACCGTCGCCAACCAGCTCCTGACCGTCTGAACCCCGCAGGACCGCCGGTACCCGAGCGGACGGCCACCTACCGGCGACAACGTGCTCAAGGGCCCGACGGCGGGATCCGGGTCCGCGTCTGGACGCAGCCGTGCACGGATTGGCATGATCACGACTCTCATCCGTATTTGTTCGCACGAAAGCCAGAGCACGTTGACTCCGCATCAGCTCACCACACGCCGCTCCCGTCGCCATGTCGGCTGGGTCGCCGCGCTCGTCACGGCGGTCCTGACCGTGCCGGTCCTCAGCCCCCCCCGGCACTGGCCGCGGCCCCCGGAGACCCGGCCGCCGCCTCCTCCTTCAACCTCAAGCCCGGACCGGACCTGAGCGGCACGGTGGCCGCGTTGAAGGCGGCCCTGCCGACAGAAGGCGTCCAGGACCTGCTCGACGACGGCAACCGCATCGCGAAGACCGGTACGTCATGCACCACGGATCCGTTCGGTGCCGGCGACAACGGTGCGGTGCTCGCCCCGGCCCGCAAGTTCTGCTGGGACGCGGGCGACGCCGGAACCGAGGAGTGGATCCCGCAGGGCATCACGGGCGTCTCGGACGCCCAGGCCGACGAACTCTGGGGGACCCGCAAGCCGCTGGTCACCGCCTGGTACGACAAGGCGAACCCCGCCCTGTGCACGGCGGACTCCGGCACCTGTCCCGACAAGGGCGTGCGGCTGTCGTTCCTGGACCCGGAGACGCCCGTGACGGGCACCCCCGACGGGTACCGCTACCGCCACGTCCTCCTCGTCGAGCCGTACGTCAACTCGTACGGCAACGCCTCCTACCGGGCCGTCGACGTCCACGCCGGAGGCATCGCCTGGTACAAGCACCACCTGTACGTCGCCGATACCCTCAACGGCCTGCGGGTCTTCGACATGCGTTCCGTCCTGGACCTCAACCCCGACCGGAACGCCTCGGTGGACGACACCACGCTCAACGGGCTGAAGAGCAACGTCACGGACGAGAGCAAGATCGGCAGGCAGAACAGTGTGTACTACGGGCACACCTACCGGTACGTGATGCCGCAGGTGGCGTCGTACAAGTTCGTCGCCGCCCAGGGCAACTCGTCCGCGGGCACCTGCGTGGCCACCGGGGCGCCCAAGGCGTCGTACGTCTCCATCGACCGCAGTTCCCCCGACGCACCCGCGCTGATCATGGGCGAGTACTGCAACTCCGACACCGACCACCCGGAGAGGGGCCGCGTCGGCGCGCTTCCCGTCAACGACGCCACGGGCCTGCTCCAGCAGACCGGCGAAACGGTCATCGCCACCTCGGCGTACCACCTGCCCCGCGACCTCACCCAGGGTGCCGCCCGCTACAACGGCATGTACTACTTCAATCGCAGCTACCTCGACCACAGCGGAAGCCTGCGCCGGGCCACCGTCACCAACGGTCGCCTGGTGGACTACGGCAGCAACATCACCAACGCGGTGGGTCCCGAAGACCTCTACGTCGAGCACGGCCAGAGCGTGTCCGGCGCTCCCCAGTACCTCTGGTCGCTGACCGAGCACCGTGCGGACACCACGGCAGGCTGCACCGACGCGGGCTCCCCGTGCGGCCGGGTGATCTACGCCCACCGGCTGAGCGACGTCCTGGCCCGCCCGTAACGTCCGGGGCGACCGACCCGTCGGGGGCGCCGGTGCCGGCGCCCTCCCCGGACACCGTCCGGCGGATCGTGCTTCGGGGTCGAGGGTCCGGAGGTCGCAGAGGTGGGAGCGGTCACCCTTGAAGCCGCACCAGACGGCGGCCGGGGCTCGGGTTCGTCGGACCGTGGTGCCGGGGCGCTCTCCTCCTTCGGGATGTGCGGCTTTCCCTTTCGGGCGCCGGCCGCGTGCTGACGAGCGCGGCAGGACGGCGGTCCACGTCCTGATCCGGCAGGGGGCCGGCCGCGCGACCCGGCGGACTCGTCGACCCCTCAATCCCATTCCGTGGATGCCGGAGGGTCTCGAACATGCCGAACGGCTCGCACCACCGCCCGATGGTGCGAGCCGTTCGACAACCCGAGAACCAGCCGGAGGGGGGAACCGGCGGGCTCTTCCTTCACAAGGGGTCCCATGGACTCGACGACCTCCTGCCCCCGAAGCCCGCATCCATTCCCCCTGACTTTCCGGAGAGGGGCCGGCAGGCCGGGAGAGGTCGTCCTGCCGGCCCCAGCGGCCGGGGCCGGGATCCTCACGATCGCTGCCACGGACACGGCGGCGGGCGCCGCTCTCGCCGGCCGCCGCCCGGGCCGGGCGCCCGCGCGGTCGGCCCGGGGGCCGTACCGCCTACCGCCAGGCGGCCGTGTCCGGGTCGATGCCGTGGGCGCGGGCGCTCGCGTCCACGACCGTGCGGAACCACGCCGCGAGACCCGGGCGGACGCTGTCGCAGTGCGCGGCGAAGCCCGGACCCGACGCGTACGTGCGGGCCGCCGAACGCTCGGCGTACTGGCGCCGCTGCAGGGTATCCCCGTGCCGCTGCCGGGCCTTCACCGACCCCTCCGGGTCCCAGTCCGGGCCGAAGATCGCGGCCTGCTGCTCGACGGTCAGCAGCAGACCGCGTTCGTGCGCCTCGATCATCCGGTCCAGGCCCGCGCCGAGCCGCTGGAGCCGCTCGACGCGTTCCGCGACCTGGGCGCGCTGGGCGCGGAGTGCGGCGGGGACGTCGGTGCCGGCGTCGTCCAAGACGGCCTGGACACGGTCCGGACCGAGGCCGATCGCGCGGTGGACGACGACGCGGTGCAGGCGTTCGAGATCGGCGGCGGTGCAGAGCCGGTACCCGGCGCCCGTACGCAGCGAGGGCCGGGCCGGGCCGATCTCGTCCCGGTGGTGCAGCGCGCGGACGGTGACGCCGAGGCGTGCGGAGACCTGGCCGGGTGAAGCGACGCGAGGAACCACTCGTCGACCCCGCCATGCTGCAGAACAGGCGACTCGGGGGCGTCCAGAACGCCGTCACCAACCTCGGCGCTTCCCTCGGCACCGCACTCGTCGCCCTGTTCTCCACCCGGCGCGTTCCCGTCACCCAGCCCGGTTCGACCGGTCCGTGAGCCGTACTCACGCCGTCCTTGCGGGACCGTCCGGCGGTTCCCTGTCCGGACCGTCCGGGGCGGCAGGCGCCGAGGGGGACTGGCGATCGGGCCGTAACCCGCCGGTGTGACGGCGGGAGGTTTCGGGTCCGCCCGGGCGACCCACGCCCTACGTTCGGTCCTTCGATCACTGCTCACGAAGGACCGTTCCATGACGACTCCGGGTCAGCCCCCCGCTCCGGCCGGGCAGCCGCCGATCATCATCAACAACAACGTCACCGCCTCGGCCGCCGCGTCGGCGGTCGGCGGGTACGGGACGGTCCGGCGACGACGCCAGTCCTTCGGGATCCACTGCGTCCTGCTGCTCCTCACCTGCGGGATCGGGAACGTCTTCTACGCCGTGCACGTGTCGCGCTGGAACCGGGACCGGGGCCTGTGACCGGAGACGGTCCGGACTCGGACGACCTGCGGGCCCGCACCGGACGCGATCCCGAGGAACGGCGAGCAGCGGCCCGCCGGGGCTCGGGTGGCGTGGTGCTGCGTGCGACCGGTGCTCGTGCCGCTGACAGGACCCGGTCGACCGCCCGCCGGGTCGTGGTGGGTTCCCGGTCGTCCCCGAGCCGGAGTCAGGGGCGGCGCTCTGGTCCGTACACCTGGGCCGAGGGCCGAGTCCGCCGCCGGTCGACGCGTGACATCCTGGCCCCGTGCTCCTGAACGATCCCACCACCAGTGTCGGCCTCCACCCGGTGCGCTATCAGTTCGCCACCGTTCGGGGCGATTCCTTCGACGACAACTGGCTTGTCGTCGAAGGCACGGTGGCGACTCCTGAGGGAAAGTGGTCCTTCGCCGATCCGTGTCTGCTCACCGACGAGGCCCGCCGGGTGTCCGCGTGGCTGCGCGCGGTGGCCGCAGGGACGGTGGACGTCACCGAACCCGATGCCGAAGGCGAGCTGTCGCCGGACACATGGTTCGTCGAGCCGGTCGTGGCTCTCAGCCTCGCCCGTCGAACGGAGGGCGGGACGGCGGTGATCCGCGTTCATCTGTCCCTGGAGGCGGCACCTCCGTGGCAGCAAGACGATGACGCGGCCGACCTCTACCAGTACGTCGTGGAGGTCCGCCTGGACGCCGCGGCGCTGCTGTGCGCGGCTGACGAGTGGGACCTCTCCCTGGCTTCCCTCCCGCCCCGCTGATCCAGCCCACCCGGCACCACCGGGACAACCAATTCCTGTCCGCCGGGGTCGGACTTCGCCTGCGCCGTAGCCCACTTGGCGGCCGGGCGTGAACGAAGGTTCGCCGGGTACGCGCGGTCACACACGACGAAACGTCACCGCGCCACCGAGGAAGTGGAGTCCGACCATGATGATTGCCGGAATCGTCGCCATCTGCGTGGTACTCGCCGTTCTGGCGTTCTTCCTGCCCCGCCTCTCCAAGCACCCCGAGCGCGGTACCCGGAAGACCCTCGGCCTGGGCTCCCGCGCAGGCGGCAAGGCCCCCGGCCCCCTGGGTCGCCTCTTCAGCAAGCCGTTCCGCAGCAGCTCGAAGGCAGTCGGCAAGAGCGGCTCCTTCGGCCGCCGCGCCCGCGGCCACATGCCGTTCTGAACCCACAGTCCCCATCGGCCCGGCGCCCGGCTCACGTCGGCGGCCGGGCCGCGGCGTGTCCGTGGTGGGCCCGGTTTCCGGTGTCGATGTCGGGGTGCCTCCCCGACTCGGGGAGGTCCTGACGGGGCGACGCCGAGACGTACGAGACCACCGTCATCCACCGCGACCCCGCACCGTGAGCCGCGCGCGGAAACACGTCGTGCCCCGTACCGCGCGATCACCGGGTGAGGGACACGACGCGAACCGCGGAGGGCGTGTCGCGGCGCGGCCGCGGTCGAAGCGCAAGGGGCTTGGGGTAGGGCGAGGACACCCGCGGTGAGCCTTTGCGCGCAGGTGCCCTCGTGTGCTCATGGGCGAGTGCCGGGCGGTGGTGCGGTCACCTGATGCCGAGGGCGACGATCTGGGTGATCGCCTCCCTGTCGAAGTTGTCGTCGCTGACGAGGACCAGCAGTCGTTCCCCGGAGGGCAGGTCCGGCCCCCAGGTCATGCCCTCGGTGTTGTCGACGGCCGAGAGGCCCAGGGCGTCGAAGTCCGCGACGAGCTTCTTGCGCATCGGCACGACGGCCCGCCCGGCCAGCGACTCCGTCTCCCGCACATCGGTCGCCCCGCGTGTAGTGGCGTCGAAGAGGCGGATCTTGTAACCGGCGCCGGCGACCCAGGTGCGCTCCAGGACCAGATAGCGGTTGGGCTGGTCGGGGAAGGCGAGGATGGACGGCACTCCGGTGTCCGGACCCCAGGGGCTGTCGGGGTCGTTCTCGGCGAAGATCTTCTCCAGCGGATAGGCGAACTGTCCGAGCACCCGGCCTTCCCGGCTCTGTTGTGTGACGCGGACCAGCGCGCCGTTGTTCACGTCCGGTTCCGGGCCGTCCTGAAGGAGCGGTCCCTCGACCGCGCTGGTCACCACCTTGCCCCTGGAGCCGAAGGTGATCGCCTCGATCGCCTGGTTCCGGCGCGGTCCGCGCTCTTCCATCGTGATCGTGTAGTTCGCCGGCAGCCTCAGCCGGCCGAGGTGGTCGCCGGTGGGAGAGGCGTACTGGATGGAGGGCTGGATGACCGGCGGGCCGGCCGTCTTGGGACGGTCGCCTTCCTGTGCCCACCAGTAGGCGCAGCTGCGCGGGTCGACCCGGATCTCCTCCGGGTCGACGGCTTCTCCGTCCCCGGTGGTCGGGGCCGGGTAAACCGAGCCGTCGGGTTGGAGGAAGGGGTGGGTGCCGGTGAAGTCGACGGCGTGCACGCCGCCGGCGTCCACGTCCAGCTCGGCGGTGTAGAAGCGGGCAGGCTGGAGGTAGGAGCGGTCGTCGCTGATGAACACGTACTCGCCGGTGCACGGGTTGCGGTCGATGCCGGAAAGGCCCCCGACCGTGGTGTCACGGAAGGTGAGCTTGTGCGGGACGATCCTTTCACCGAGCAGGCGGGCCTGGAGGGCGCGCCCCGATCCCTTCCCGGAATCTCCCGGTTGGGCGGATGCGGTCACGGCGGGGACCAAGGCGGAAGTCAGAAGAAGGGCTACGGCGCACGCGCTGCGCGTCAGAGAAGAACTCACCGGATGATCTTGACCTGTGACAGGCCGGGGCACAGTCGCCCAATCGGGTACGTCTGTTGGTACTGGGCTCGGCTCCTGGGATCTGGCGCACTCGTGGCCGAGGCGCGGGGACCGGTGTTCACGGGCGGGCGCGGGACGAGCCGGTGGGACGGGAGCTCCTGCGGGCGGACGGACGGCCGCGCCGGCCGGAGTCAGGGATCCGGATCCGGATGGCGTGGGCGGAGACGCCCGGCTCGCGGGTGAGCTCGTGGGCGTTCCCTCGCCGCGTACCGGCGCCGAAGCCATGCCGGGAACACCGTCGGGCTCCGCACCGCTTCGTCTCTCTTCTCCGGGCCGACGCCCCGTCCTGTCGGAGGACGCACCGGCATCCGGGACGAAGGACGTTCGGCATCACCGTTCACAAGTCGATCGGGAGTGGCTGGAGGATCGGTGTTTCCGGGCAGCGACATCGGGTCGTTCAGGTGTTGGAGAGCCAGATCGTGAGGTTGAGGGCCGCGGCGAAGGTCACCCAGAGCGCGTAGGGGACGAGCAGGAGTGCGGCAGCCCTGCGGTGGCGGGCGAAGAGGACCGTCGTGGTGAGGAGAGCCGAGAGGAGGAGGCAGATGTCGAGGAAGGCCAGGCCGTACTGGCCGGCGGCGAAGAAGAGCGGGGTCCAGGCGAGGTTGAGGAGCAGTTGGACCGACCACCAGGTCATGGCCGTACGGGTGGATCCGTGGGGGTTTCGCAGTACCAGCCACGCGGCGACGGCGACGGTGCCGTACAGCACGGTCCACACGGGCCCGAAAAGCCATCCGGGCGGGGCCCAGGACGGCCGGTCCAGCGCGTTGTAGGTGTCGCCCGCGTCTGCGGACGCCAGCCCACCGAGTGCGGCAACGGCGTAGCAGATCAACAGAAGCCCCAGAAGAACGGGCCAACGTGAGCCCGGGTGCTTGCGTCCGGTTCGAGAAAGCTCCGCATTCGGCACGGCACACTCCGCTTCTGCAGGGATGAGAACGACGAGTCCTTTCCAGCCTGACATCTGTGCCGGTCGGCTCCCTGGTCCCGGTCGGCTCTTCTCGTCAGAGGGGTGACACGGGCGCCCACGGGCCCAGACGCTGCGCACGCAGCAGTCCGTGCTGGTACGCGTGCGGACCCCGGGATCACGGGGCCGCTCCCCTCGTGTGCCTGCGTGGTGGGTGGAAGGGCGCGACGAGGCGGTCCGACCGGGTAGGGGCGCGCGAACCGGGCGGGCACGGTCCTGGACGCGCTCGGCGCGCAGTATCGCCGGGCGGTCGCTCCTCCCCGAGGTCGGGTCCGTACCGAAGAAGACCAACGCCGTAGTCGCCTTCGGAGCCAGGCGGTTGCGCACCGTGCGTCCCCCGTCGGGGCGACGCGGTCGGGAGGGGCTCGCACCACGGCGTTCGCAAGGGTGTCAGCGGTGGCCGGTACGTTGTGCCCATGGGTGTCTATCTGGTGAGTGTCGCCGCGCAGGACTGGTCGCGGCCCGGGGAGGACGGTTACGGGGATGTCGCCGCCGCACTGAACACCGAACTGCGGCGACGCGGGCTGCCCCCTTACGACCTGTCGCGGGTCGCGCGGGAGGCGCCGGGTTGGTTCGAGGAGAAGGTCAGCCCGTCCATGGACGGCTTCGTGGCCCTGTGCAGGAAGCGGCTGACCGATGCGGAGCTGTCTGCTCTCCTCGACTGGAGCGTGCTGGTTCCCTTCGCTCTGGAGGAGACGATCGTCCTGCCCGTCGGCACCGCCTACTCCGGCGAGGAGACGGTGGTCTCCGGGGCCCCGCAGGTGCTCGCGCTGGCCGAGCGCCTCGCCGGCGCCGTCGCGCTGCCCGTGGACGCGATACCGGAGGGCGAGAACCTCGCACTGAGCCGGTGGTTCCTGGAGGACGGAGCGGAGCGGACCGCCCGGGCGCGGCCGGGCCCGTGGGCCGAGCAGCGGGACACGGCCTTCTACGTGGCGCTCTACCTGCGCGCCGCGCAGTACTCCGTGCGGTACGGCTGCCCGATGACCTACTCCTGAGCCACAGCGGGGGCCGGAGATCGTGCGCGCCCCGGGTACGACGCGGACCGGTGGCGCGGACGGGCGCGTCCTCGGTGGACGGCCACCCGTGCAATGCGCGCCCGGCAGCAGTGATCCGGTTGCCTCGTGACAGCCGTGACCGTCATCGCTGCCCAACGACGTCATGAGGGACGTGGTCGCTGTGTACGCGCCGACCGGCGCAATGGGTGGAGCCGTCATCGGGGCGGGGGACGGTGCTCGGGCCGCTGTCGCTTCATCCCGGACAGGCGGTGGAACGTCGCGAGCCGCTGTCGCGACAAGAGGATTCGGCTGCCGTTCTCGACGAGGGTTGAAGACAGGGCAAAGAGCCGGTGTCCTCTCCAAGGTCTCCACGCATCGAAGCAGATTTCGGGGGTAAGCGGTCTTCGGTCGTTTGGGATCTGGAAGTCGTCGAGAGCGGGGATGCCGTGGAGCGGATCGTGGATGGTGCAGACCGGCGAGCGGGCCGGGAGGCGGCCCTTTCGGTGTCCGGGGTCTTCCAGGGCAGCCTGGACATCGCAGCCGCCCGCGACCTCGCCCACCGCT
>JNWL01000071.1 GCA_000716465.1 Streptomyces bikiniensis | reverse complement strand
CCACCGCCCCCACCACCGACGGCCGCGCACCCCGCACCCCCCTCGAAGAGACCCTCGTCGCCCTCTTCGTCCACGCCCTCGACACCACCACCCCCCTCACCATCGACGACGACTTCTTCCACCTCGGCGGGCACTCCCTCCTCGCCGCCCGCCTCACCAACCGCATCGCCGAGGCCCTCGACGTCCGCCTCACCCTGCGCGACGTCTTCCAGCACCCCACCCCCGCCCGGCTCGCCGCGCACCTCGACTCCCTCAAGACCGCACCGGCCGCCCGGAAGGCCCGACCGGCCCTCCGCCGCCGCACCGAGACAGATCGGATCAGCTCATGAGCGCCTCCTCCACCCCCGCGCCCGAGGACGTCGTCTGGGACCTGCCCGGTGACGCGCCGCACAGCCTGTCCCTGCTCGTCCTCCCGCACGCCGGCGGCAACGCCCACGCCTACGGCGCCTGGCGCGAGCACCTCCCGGCCGACGTCCGGCTCCTCATCAGCCAGTACCCGGGCCGTGGCGCCCGCTACTGCGAGGACCTGCCCGCCTCCGTCGACGACCTGGCCCTTCCCGTCGTCGACGCCCTCCCGGCGGACGTCGGCGCCCTGGTCGTCCTCGGCCACAGCATGGGTTCCCTGGTCGCCTTCGAGGTCACCCGCGCGCTCCAGGCCGCCGGCCGCACCCCGCTCGGACTCGTCGCCTCCGCCTGCCGGGCGCCCGTCCTGCCCAACCAGGCCCCCGTGCACCCGGAGCGCCTCGACGACGACGAGCTGGTGGCCGCCATCAAGGAGCGCGGCGGCACCGACGACGGCATCCTCGACGACCCGGAGCTCCGCGAGATCGTCCTCCCCGCCATCCGGGCCGACTTCGCCATCGACGACGCCTACCGGTGCACCGCGCCCGACGCGCGGCTCGACTGCCCGGTCGCCGTCCTCGGCGGCGACGCCGACCCGATCGTCCCGGTCGAACTGCTCGCCGGATGGGCCCTCGTGGCCGGCCACGCCGTCGCCCCCGAGGTCCTGCCGGGCGACCACTTCTACTTCCAACAGGACCTGGCCGGCTTCTTCGCCCGGCTGAACCCGGTCCTGCGCTCCTTCGACACGGTCCCCGCCGCCACCGCCTGAGCGGTCCGGTTTCCGTCACCGCTTGAGCGGTCCGGCCTCCGTCACGGCCCGAGCCACCCGGTCGCCGCCACCGCCCGAGCACCCGCCCCCCCCGCGCCCGCCGCCACCACCGGGCGGCTCGCCCCGCAACCACCGGTCGAGCCGCCCCGGCACCGGCTCCGACCGCGCCTCCCCGGCCTCCGCGCCGGCCACCCACCGAAGACGAGGAACACGCCATGACCACCTTCGCCCCGCACCCGGCCACGACCGCCGACGACGCGGTGACCGTCGTCCGGGAACCCGGCAAGCCCGCCCTGATCCAGATGCCCCGCTTCGCCGCCATGGCCGAGGCCACCGCCTGGCTCACCGCCCGCCGCCCCGAGATCCAGGCCGAGCTGCACCGCTCCGGCGCCGTGATGCTCCGCGGCCTGCCCGTCACCGACGCCGGCACCTTCGCCGAGGCCCGGGACGCGCTGATCGCCCGTCGCGCCGGCTACAAGGAGAAGGCCACCCCGCGCACCGACTTCGGCGAGGGCGTCTTCTCCTCCACCGACCTGCCGGCGATCCAGCCGATCCGCCTGCACAACGAGAACAGCTACACCCTCGACTTCCCCGGCGTCCTGCTCTTCGGCTGCGTCACCGCCCCCGAGACCGGCGGCGCCACCACCGTCGGCGACATGCGCCGCGCCCTGTCCCTCCTCCCGCCGGAGCTCGTCGCCCGCTTCGAGAAGGCCGGCTGGCTGCTGGTCCGCAACTACTCCGACCTCGCCGGAATGCCCTGGCGCAAGGCGTTCTCCGCCGACGACCCGGCCGGCGCGGAGGAGTACTGCGACGCGCACTCCATCGGGTACGAATGGCTCGACGAGGACACCCTGCGCACCCGCCAGCTCCGCTCCGCGATCGTCACCCACCCCGTCACCGGCGAGCGCGTCTGGTTCAACCACTTCGCCTTCTGGAACGCCCGCAGCCTCGACGAGGACGTCCGCGAGGTCCTCACCGAGACCTTCGGCGCCGACGGCCTGCCCTTCGACACCCGGCTCGGCGACGGCACCGCCCTCACCGCCGCCGAGGTCGACGCCGTCAACGACGCCTACCAAGCCGTCACCGTCCGCGAGACCTGGCAGGCAGGCGACCTGATGCTCGTCGACAACATCCTCTGCGCGCACGGACGCGAGTCGTACACCGGCGCACGCAAGATCCTCGTCGCCATGGGCGAGCCCGTCCCCCTGTCCGACTGCGCCCCGACCGTCGCCCCCTCCGCCCACCCGTACGGAATGTGAGCCCGCCGCCATGACCGCCACCCTCCCCGAGACCACCGCCGCCCTCGACGCGACCGCCCTCTTCGCCGACGCCACGCCCTGCGCCTGCTCCGGCTGCGCCGCCGGCACCGGGCACGCCGACCTCCTCGCCCGGCTCGCCACCGTCCCCGGCGGGCGCACCGCGGTCGTCGCCGCCGACCGGGTCCTGACCTTCGACGAACTCCGCGCCGAGGCCGCCGCCGTCGCCGCCCGGCTCACCGCCCTCGGCATCGGCCCCGAGAGCGTCGTCGCCCTCTGCCTGCCGCGCGGCGCCGGCCTCGCCACGGCCCTCATCGGCACCCTCACCGCGGGCGCCGCCTACCTGCCCGTCGACCCCGCGCTGCCCGCCGAGCGCCGCGCCCACCTCCTCGCCGACTCCGGCGCCGACCTCGTCGTCGTCCAGGACGCGGACGCCTCCGCCGCGGCCCGCACCGGCACCCGCACCCTCACCCTGGCGGAGCTCACCGCCCGCGGAACCGCCCCCGGCGCCGTCCCGGCCGCCCCCTACCGGCCCGTCCCCGTCACCGCCGACACCCTCGCCTACGTCATCTACACCTCCGGCTCCACCGGCCGCCCCAAGGGCGTCGAGATCGGCCGCGGCGCCGCCTCGCTGCTGCTCGCGGAGCTGGAGGGCATCGGCGCCGCCACCGGAGAGGGCCGCCGGGTCGGCTGGAACGCCTCGCCGTCCTTCGACGCCTCCGTCCAGCAGTGGGTACGGCTCTGCCGCGGCGACACCCTCGTCATGATCGACGAGGAGACCCGCCGGGACCCCGCCCTCCTCGCCGCCTTCGTCGACGCCCACGGCCTCACCGACCTCGACATCACCCCCTCCCACGCCGACCCGCTGCTCGACCTGCTGACCACGGACGGCGGCCCCCGCCCGCTGACCCTGCTCATCGGCGGCGAGGCCATCGGCCCCGCCCTGTGGGACCGGCTCGCCGCCGCCCACACCTCCGGTCTGCTGCGCGCCCTCAACGTGTACGGACCCACCGAGTGCACCGTCGACGCCACCGCCGGCTGGATCGACCGCCCCGGACAGCCGCACATCGGCACCGCCCTGCCCGGCCTGTCGATGCGCCTCCTCGACGACCGGCTCGCCCCGGTCGCACCCGGCGAGACCGGCGAGCTGTACCTCGCGGGCCCCCGCGTCGCCCGCGGCTACCGCAACCGGCCCGCCCTGACCGCCGAGCGGTTCGTCGCCGACCCCGCGTCCGACGCCGCCACCGGAGCCCGCGCCTACCGCACCGGCGACCGGTGCCGCCTCCTCCCCGACGGCCGCCTCGCCTACCTCGGCCGCGCCGACGGCCAGGTCAAACTCCGCGGCCACCGCATCGAACTCCCCGAGATCGAGGCCGCCCTCACCCGGCAGGACGGCGTCGCCGAGGCCGCCGTCGTCCTCGGCGAGGACGCCGCCGGAAACCCCGCCCTGCTCGCCTACCACCGGGGCGGCGACGCCGGCGCCCTGCGCACCGCGCTCGCAGCGACCCTGCCCGCCTACATGGTGCCGTCCGCGTTCGTCGCCGTGGAGAGGTTCGCCACCACCCCCAGCGGCAAGCTCGACCGGGCCGCCCTGCCCACCCGCGCCGAGACGCCCGCGCCCGCCGGGGCCGCCCCCGCCGGCGGACCCGGCCCCACCGGCCCCGCCGAGGAACTCATCGCCCGCGTCTGGACCCAGGTCCTCGGCGCCGCGTCCATCGGCCCCGACGACAACTTCTTCAAGCTCGGCGGCCACTCCCTCCTCGCCATCAAGCTCGTCTCCCGCGTCCGCGCCGAACTCTCCGTCGCCCTGCCGGTCAAGGCCGTCTACGCCCACCCCCGCCTCCGCGACCTGGCGGCCCACATCGAGGAGCTGACGGCCGCGCGGGACGCCTGACCGCCGGTCGTCGCACCGCCGAGGCCGCCGCCTCGGGTCCACCCGCCCGCCCCCGCCCCTCAAGAGAGGCAGCAACCGTGATCCCCCTGTCCTACGCCCAGCGCCGTCTGTGGTTCATGAACCGGCTGGAGGGCTCGTCCCCCGCCTACAACGCGCCCGTGGTGCTGCACCTCGCCACCCGGCCGGACCCGGCCGTCCTGGAGGCGGCCGTGGGGGACGTGGTGGCGCGGCACGAGGTGCTCCGCACGGTCTATCCGGCCGTGGACGGCGAGCCGCACCAGCGGATCCTCGACGGCGTCCGGATCCCGGTCGAGACCACCCGGTGCGCGGCCGGCGAGGCGGCCGGACAGGCCACGGAGTTCGCCCGCGCCCCGATCGACGTCACCCGCGAACTCCCGCTGCGCGTCGGCCTCTTCGAGACCGACGGCGAGGAGTCGGCGATCCTCGTGCTGGCCGTCCACCACATCGCCACCGACGGCTGGTCCGTCGGCCGCCTCCTCGCCGACCTCGACACCGCCTGCACCGCCCGCGCCGGGGGCCGCGCGCCGGAGTGGGAGCCGCTGCCCGTCCAGTACGCCGACTACACCCTCTGGCAGCGGGACGTGCTCGGCGACCCCGACGACCCCGACAGCACCGCCCACGAACAGATCGCCCACTGGCGCGCAGCCCTCGCCGGTGCCCCCGCCGAGACCCGGCTCCCCGCCGACCGGCCCCGCCCCACCGAGCCGACCCGCGCGGGCGCCTCCGCCACCGCCGCACTCGACGCCGCCACCCACCGGGCGCTCACCGGGATCGCCCGGGACTCCGGCGCCACCTTCTTCATGGTCGTCCGCGCCGCCCTCGCGCTCGCCCTGCGCGCCGCCGGTGCCGGCCCCGACCAGGTCGTCGGCACCCCGGTCGCCGGCCGGTCCGACGAAGCGCTCGACGGCCTCGTCGGGTTCTTCGTCAACACGCTCGCCCTGCGCACCGACCTCTCCGGCGACCCCACCCTCGCCGAGGTCGTCCGGCGGGTCCGGGACGCCGACCTCGCCGCCTTCGCCCACGACGACCTGCCCTTCGACCTCCTGGTCGAACACCTCAATCCCGAGCGCTCCCTCGGCCGCCACCCCGTCTTCCAGGTGATGGTCGCGGCACACCCCGGGCAGGCGCGGGAACTGCGCGTCGGCGGCGTCCCCGCCGTCCTCGACGAGGCCGACCTCGCCACCGCCAAGTTCGACCTCTCCTTCCACTGCCAGGAGCGCACCGGCGCCGACGGCGAGCCCGCCGGGCTCCTCCTCGGCCTCCAGTACGCCACCGACCTGTACGACGCCGGCACCGCCGACCTCCTCCTCGGCCTCTTCCGCCACGCCCTCGCGACACTCGCCGCACAGCCCGGGGACACACCCCTGAGCACCGTCGCCTGGACCACCGGGGCCCAGCGGCGGGAGCTCGACCGGCGCCACGCGGCGCTCGACGCCGCGCGCGAGACCGCCACCGGCGCCGAGGACGCACCGGGCCGCCGGGAGACCGCGTCCGCCGACCCCCGCGAGGAGATCCTCCGCGGCCTCTACGCCGAACTCCTCGACCGCGACGCCGTCCTGCCCGACGACAACTTCTTCAAGCTCGGCGGCCACTCCCTCCTGGCCGGCAAGCTCGCCAACCGGGTGCGGGGCACCCTCGGCCTCCCGGCCACCATCCGCGACGTCTTCCTCGCCCCCACCCCGGAGGCGCTGCTGCGCCGCCTCGACGAGCACGGCGACGGCCCCGCCCGCCCCGCCCTCCGCCCGGTCCCCGCCGCCCTGCGCCCCGCCCGGCTGCCGCTCTCCGCCGCCCAGCGCCGCCTCTGGTTCGTCGGCCGCCTCGAAGGCCCCAGCGCCACCTACAACATCCCCGTCGTCACCCGCCTGCACCGCCCGCTCGACCCGGCCGCCCTCTCCGCCGCGCTCGCCGACACCGCCGCCCGGCACGAAGTGCTCCGCACCGTCTACCGGTACGCCGACGGAGAGCCGTACCAGCTGGTCCTCGACGACCGGGCCCCCGTCCTCGACGAGATCCGCGCCGAAGGACCCGAAGCGGTCCGCGCCGCCGTCGACGCCGCCGCGGGCCACGTCTTCGACCTCGCCGCCGAGATCCCCTTCCGGGCCGCGCTCGTCACCGACGCCGACGAGCGGCAGACCCTCGTCCTCCTCGTCCACCACATCGCCGGCGACGGCTGGTCCACCTCCTGCCTCCTCGCCGACCTCGACGCCGCCTACCGCGCCCGTGCCGCCGGTCGCGCGCCCGCCCGGCCGCCGCTCCCCGTCCAGTACGCCGACTACACCCTCTGGCAGCACCACCTGCTCGACGGCACACCCGGCACCGACGACGAACCCGGCACCCCCGGCGTCGCCGCCGAACAACTCGCCCACTGGAGCACCGCCCTCGCCGGGATGCCGCCGCTCCTCGCCCTCCCCACCGACCGCCCCCGTCCGCTGGAGGCCGACGGCCGGGGCGCCCTCACCGGCTTCGAGGTGGGCGCCGCCACCCACCAGGCGCTGCTGCGCACCGCCCGCGCCCACGGCGCCACCCTCTTCATGGTCGTCCAGGCCGCCCTCGCCGCCCTGCTCACCCGGCACGGCGCCGGCACCGACATCGCCCTCGGCACCACCGTCGCCGGCCGCGCCGACCACGCCCTCCACCCGCTCGTCGGCTTCTTCGTCAACACCCTCGTCCTGCGCACCGACACGTCCGGCGACCCCGCCTTCACCGACCTCGTCCACCGGGTCCGCGAGTCCGGCCTGGCCGCCTACAGCCACCAGGACCTGCCCTTCGACCGGCTGGTCGAGCACCTCAGCCCGCAGCGCTCCGCCGCCCACGCCCCGCTCGTCCAGGTCATGCTCCAGGTCCACGCCGCCGACACCGCCGGCCGCGTCCCGTCCGTCCTCGACGGCGACCCCGTCGCCTTCACCGGCACGGGAGCCAAGAGCGACCTGACCTTCGCCCTCACCGAACTCACCGGCCCCGACGGCGCCCCCGGGGGACTGCGCGGCGTCCTGGAGTACGCCACCGCCCTGTACGACGCCGACACCGCCCGCCTGCTCGCCGGGCGCCTCGCCGAGACCCTCGACGCCTTCGCCGCCGACCCCGCGGCCCCGCTCTCCGCCCCCCGCTACGGGACCGGCGCACCGTCACCGTCGGTGCACGGCACCGTCCTCGACGAGCACGGACGGCCCGCACCCGTCCGCGTCCCCGGCGAGGTGCACGCCCCGGCGCCCGGCGGCGGACTGCGCGCCACCGGCCTCAGGGCGTACGCCGCCGCCGACGGCACCCTGCGGCCCGTCGCCGTCCTCACCGCCGGCGGCTACGCCGTCGAACCCGGGCGCGTCGAGGAGGCCCTGCTCTCCCACCCGGCCGTCACCGGCGTCTCCGTCGCCGTCCACGACGACCGGCTGCACGCCACCGTCGCCCGCGCGCCCGGCGCCGCCGTCACCGAGGAGGAGCTGCGGGCCTGGGCCGAGCGGCGGCTCCCCGAGTACCTCGCCCCCGCCCGCGTCGCGATCGGCGGCGGGGGGGAGCGGTCCGGCGCGGCCACGGCCGGGCCGGAGGAGGGGGCCCCGGCCCGTGCCCGGGAGGAGCGGCTGCTCGTCCTCTTCCGGGAGGTCCTCGGCGGCCGGGACGTGGGCCGCACGGACAACTTCTTCAAGACCGGCGGGCATTCGCTGCTCGCGGTGCGGCTCCTCAACCGGATCCGGGCCGAGTTCGGCCAGGACCTCACCCTGCGGGACGTCTTCCGCAACCCGACCGCCGCGGCCCTCGCAAGGCTGCTCGACGACCCGGCGCCCGGCACCCGCAAGGCCCCGGACAGCACCCGGGCCGGCGCCCCCCGGAGCCCGGGTGAGCCCCGCGCCCACGGCCCCGCCGGGCCGCCCCGCCCCCCGGTCCCGGCCCCCGCGCTCAAGCGGCGCACCCGGGCGGGCACCCGCACCGGCCGCTGAGGCCGGCACCCGCCCCGGGCGCGCTCCGGGACGGGCAGGGCTCCGTACGGGCAGGTCGCCGTGCCCGTGGACGACCCGAGACGGGGCCGGGCGCGGGCGCGGGCGCGGGTACGGGGCCGGGCTCCGTACGGGACGGAGCGCCGCGCCGTGACCGTCCCGCGCCCCCGACCCGCTCCCACCCGGGACCGCCCCTCCCCGCACCCCCTCCGCACGCCTCCTCCCACCGGCAGCTCCGGGCGGCGCACCTGCCGCCCGGAGCTGCCGCGTCTTCTGCCCCGGGAGGGCGGGGGCCGCCCCTAGCGTGGTGGTCACGGAGGCGAGAGGAACCGTTCGCCCCGGTCTCCCGCCCCTTACCGGAGGAACCCAGCATGCCCCGCAGCAGAACGGACGACCTGCTCGACGGCGGACCCTCTCCCGCCGCCGCGCCGCCGGTGCTCGACCTCATCGCCGCCCAGGAGCGCACCCGCCCCGAGGCCGTGGCCCTGGTCCACGCCGACGCGCGCCTGACCTACGCCGGACTCGGCGCCGCCGTCCGCGCCCGGGCCGCCGAACTCGCCGCCCGGGGCGCCGGACCCGGCCGCCTCGTGGCGCTCCACCGGCCGCGCGGCGTCGACGCGATCGTCGGCCTCCTCGCCGTCCTCACCACCGGCGCCGCCTACCTCCCGCTCGACGTGCAGGCCCCCGACGCCCGCAACGCCGCCATCCTCCGGGACGCCTGCGGCGACGCCGCCCCCGAGCCCGCCGAGGTCGCCCGCCACGGCGAGCTCGTCCTCGACGGGCCCGGCGCGGGAGAGGGCGCCGCGTACGTCATCTACACCTCCGGCTCCACCGGCGTTCCCAACGGCGTCGTCGTCGCCCACGACTCCCTCGCCCACTTCATCGCCGGCGCCACCCCCGCGTACGGCATCGACGCCGACTCCCGCGTCCTGCAGTTCAGCCCTCTGCACTTCGACGCCAGCATCCAGGAGGTCTTCACCGTCCTGGGCGCCGGCGGCACCCTCGTGCTCCGCACCGACGACATGCTCGACGTCGGCGAACTCCTCGCCGGCTGCGAACGGGCCGGCGTCACCCTCCTCGACCTGCCCGCCGCCTACTGGCACGAGCTGGTGCACGTCCTCACCACCGGCGCGGTCCGGCTCCCCGCGGCGCTGCGCACCGTCATCATCTACGGCGAGGCCGCCCTGCCCGAGCGGATCGCCCAGTGGCGCGGCCTCGTCGGCGACCGCGTCCGGCTGCTCAACGCCTACGGGCCCACCGAGACCACCGTCGTGGCCACCGTCGCGGACCTCACCCGGCACGACGCGGGGCCCGTCCCCATCGGCCGCCCCCTCCCCGGCGTCCGCGCCGCCGTCGTCGAAGGGGAGCTCTGGCTCCTCGGCGGCGGTCTGACCCGCGGCTACCTCCACCGGCCCGAGCTGAACGCCCGCCGCTTCACCGAGCTCGACGGCGAACGCGCCTACCGCACCGGCGACCTGGTCACCATTGGCGACGACCGCCAGATCCTCTACCACGGACGTCTCGACGACGAGGTCAAGATCGGAGGCCAGCGCATCGACCCCGCCGCCGTCGACTCCGTCCTCGCCGGACATCCCGCCGTCCGCGAGGCCGCCGTCGTCGCCCAGCAGGACGCCGACGGGGTCAAGCGCCTCGTCGCCTTCGTCGTCACCGACGGCGGCACCGGCGCCGAGGAACTGCGCGACCGGGTGCGCGAGCGGATGCCCGCCGCGGCCGTGCCCGTCGTCTCGATCGTCGTCGCCCTGCCGCGCACCAGCTCGGGCAAGATCAACCGCAAGGTGCTCCGCACCACCGACCCCCGGCTCCCCGTCGTCCACGAGGACCCGCTCCCCGCCGACGAGCGGGTGCCGCTCTCCCACGCCCAGCGCCGCCTCTGGCTCGTCAACCAGCTCGACGGCCCCTCCGCCGCCTACAACATGCCGATCGTCCTCCACCTGGACACGGCCCCCGACCGCGCCGCGCTCGCCGCCGCCGTCACCGACCTCGCCGAACGCCACGAGGCGCTCCGCACCGTCCTCCTCGCCCCCGACGGCGAGCCCTACCAGCACGTCCTCGCCGCGAGCGCGGTACGCCTCAGGACCGTCGAAGCCCCGGCGGGCGCCCTGCCCGGCCTCGTCGCCCGCTTCACCGCCGAGACCTTCGACCTCGCCCGCGAACTCCCGCTGCGCGTCGCCCTCCTCCTCCCCGAGGACGGCCCCGGCGCCACCCTCGCGGTCCTGCTCCACCACGTCGCCGGCGACGGCTGGTCGCTCACCCCGCTCATGACCGACCTCGCCGCCGCCTACGCCGCCCGCGCCGGGGGCCGCGCGCCGGAGTGGGAGCCGCTGCCCGTCCAGTACGCCGACTACACCCTCTGGCAGCACGACGTGCTCGGCGACCCCGACGACCCCTGCTCCGTCACCGGCCAGGGCCTCGCCCACTGGCGGGACGCCCTCGGCGCCCTGCCCGCCGTCACCCCGCTGCCCCTCGACCGGCCCCGGCCCGCCCTCCGCGACCACGCCGGCGGCCTCGTCGCCACCCGCCTCGAACCCGCCGTCCACGCCCGGCTCGTCCGCCTCGCCGAGGACCACGACGCCAGCCTCCTCATGATCCTCCAGGCCGCCCTCGGCCTCGCCCTGCGCGCCGCCGGCGCCGGCGAACGGCTCGCCCTCGGCACCCCCGTCGCAGGCCGCGACGACGAAGCCCTCGACGACCTCGTCGGCTTCTTCGTCAACACCCTCGTCCTGCCCACCGACACCACCGGCGCGCCCTCCTCCGCCGACCTCATCGACCGCGTCCGCGACACCGACCTCGCCGCCTTCGCCCACCAGCGGCTCCCCTTCGACCTGCTCGTCGAACACCTCAACCCGCCCCGCACACCTGGCGTCCACCCCCTCTTCCAGGTGATGCTCACCCTCCGCGCCGCCGGACCCGACCCGGAGACCTTCTCCTTCGGCGGCCTCACCGGCCGCTTCCCGGCCGAGGAGGGGCCCGCCACCACCAAGTTCGACCTCACCGCCGCCTGCGTCGACCACCGCGACGCCGACGGCGCGCCCGCCGGACTCGCCCTGGCCCTCGAATACGCCCGGGACGTCCTCGACGAGGACGTCCCCCGGCTCCTCCTCGCCGCCCTCGAAACCGCGCTGCGCACCGCCGCCGACGACCCGGCCGCCCCCGTCACGGACGAGCGCCTCGTCCCCGCCGCCGACCGGCGCGCCCTCGACGCCCGCCGCGACCGCGCCGCCGCCGCGCCCGACGCCCCGCCGGGCGCGGACGCCCCCGAGGACGATCCCGCCGACCGGGAGCTCGTCGACACCCTGCGCGCCCTCTTCGCCGAAGCCCTCGGCCTCGACGAGGTCGGCCCCCACGAGGGCTTCTTCACCATCGGCGGCCACTCCATGAGCGGCGTCCGCCTCGCCAACCGGATCCGCGCCCGGCTCGGCGCCGACGTCCAGGTCCGCGACCTCCTCCTCGCCCCCACGCCCACCGCCCTCGCCCGGCGCATCGGCGCCGCCGGCGACGAGCCCGACGCCGCGCCGCGACTCCGGCCCGTCGCCCGCGCCGACCGCCCCGAGCGCCTTCCGCTCTCGTACGCGCAGCGCCGCCTCTGGTTCGTCGACACCCTCGAAGGCCCCAGCGCCTCCTACAACATCCCGCTCGTCCTGCGCCCCGCCGCCCCCCTCGACCCGGCCGCCCTCGCCGCCGCGCTCGCCGACCTGTCCGACCGGCACGAGGTGCTGCGCACCCGCTACCGCGCCGTCGACGGCGAGCCCCACCAGGACGTCCTCACCGGCGTCCGCCCCACCCTCGACGTACGGACCGTCCCCGCGGCCCGGCTCGCCGACGCCGCCGCCGAAGCCGCGGGCCACGTCTTCGACCTCGCCGAGGAGACCCCGCTCCGGGCCGCCCTCCTCACCCCCGACGACGGCACCGGACAGGTCCTCGTCCTCCTCGTCCACCACATCGCCGCCGACGGCTGGTCCACCGGCCCCCTCCTCGCCGACCTCGCCACCGCCTACACCGCCCGCACCGAGGGACGCGCCCCCGGCTGGGACCCGCTGCCCGTCCAGTACGCCGACTACACCCTCTGGCAGCGCGACCTCCTCGAAGGCCCCCGCGCCGAAGCCCACCGCGCCTTCTGGCGCGACGCCCTCGCAGGCGCCCCGGCCGTCCTCGACCTGCCCGTCGCCCGCCCCCGGCCCGCCGAGGCCGGCCACCGGGGCGCGCACGCCCCGATCAGCGTCGACGCCGCCACCCACGAGGCCCTGGAGGCCCTCGCCCGCCGGGGCGGAGCGACCCTCTTCATGGTCCTCCAGGCCGCGCTGGCCGCCGTCCTCACCCGGCACGGCGCCGGCACCGACCTGCCGCTCGCCACCATGACCGCCGGCCGCGACGACGACCGGCTCGGCGGGCTCGTCGGCTTCTTCGTCAACACCCTCGTCCTGCGCACCGACACCACGGGCGACCCGGCCTTCACCGAGCTCCTCGACCGCGTCCGGCGCACCGACCTCGCCGCCTACGCCCACCAGGAGCTCCCCTTCGACCGGGTCGTCGAACACCTCAACCCGGTGCGCACCACCGCCCACCACCCGCTCGCCCAGATCGTCGTCCAGCTCCACCACGACTACACCCGGGGCGTCCCCGGCGCCGCCGCCGCGCACGGCCTCTTCCGCGAGGACGGGCCCGCCCTCCTCACCACCGTCACCACCAAGTTCGACCTCACCTTCGCCCTCACCGAGCGGCGCGGACCCGACGGCCGGCCCGCGGGCCTCGCCGGCGGACTCGAATACGCCACCGACCTCTTCGACGCCCCCACCGCCGCCCTCCTCGCCACCCACCTCGAACGCACCCTGCGCGCCGTCGCCACGGATCCCGCCGTGCGCGTCGGCGACCTGCCCCTCCTCACCGACGCCGACCGCTTCCGGCTCACCGGCGACCACAACGACACCGCCACGGTCCCGGCCGAACGGGGCACCGTGCACGGCGTCATCGCCCGCCGCGCCGCCCGCGTCCCCGGGGCCACCGCCCTCGTCGCCGACGACGAGACCCTCACCTACGGGCAGCTCGACGCCCGCGCCGACGCCCTCGCCGCACGGCTCCGCGCCGCCGGCGTCCGCCGGGGCGACACCGTCGGCGTCCTCCTCGACCGCGGCGTCCCGCTCGTCGCCACCGCGCTCGCCGTCCTCAAGAGCGGCGCCGCCTACCTGCCGCTCGACCCCGGGCTCCCCGAGGCCCGCGTCCGCCTCATGCTCGAGGACTCCGGCACCCGGCTCGTCGCCACCGACCGGCACCACACCGCCCCGGAGGGCGTACCGGTGCTGCGCGTCGACACGGACGGGACCGGCCCCCTCGCCCCGGACACCGCCGAGGACGCCTCCGAGGACGACCTCGCCTACGTCATGTTCACCTCCGGCTCCACCGGACGCCCCAAGGGCGTCGGCGTCACCCACCGCAACCTCGTCGAACTCGCCGCCGACCGCGACGTCTCCCTCGGCCCCGGCCGCCGGATGCTCGTCCACTCCGCGACCGGCTTCGACGCCTCCGCCTTCGAACTGTGGGTGCCGCTCCTGTCCGGCGGCAGCCTCGTCCTCATGCGCGGCGACGGCACCGACCTCGCCGAGACCGCGCGGGCCGTCCGCGCGCACGGCGTGACCACGGCCTACTTCACCGTCGGCCTCTTCCACGTCATGGCCGACGAGGGGCTCGACACCCTCCGCCTGCTGCGCGAGGTGTGGACCGGCGGCGACGTCGCCTCGCCCGCCGCCGTCCAGCGGGTCCTCACCCACTGCCCCGACACCGTCCTCGTGCACTCCTACGGCCCCACCGAGACCACCTTCGCCTCGCACAACCAGTGGTTCACCACGGGGCAGCGCACCCTGACCGGCACCGGCCTCCACCTCGGCCGGCCCATGGACAACACCCGCAGCCACGTCCTCGACCACGCCCTGCGACCCGTCCCGCCCGGCGTCCCCGGCGAGCTGTACATCGCAGGAGGCCACGTCGCCCGCGGCTACACCGGCCGCCCCGGCCTCACCGCCGAACGCTTCGTGCCCGATCCCTTCGAGGCCGACGGCAGTCGCATGTACCGCACCGGCGACCGCGTCCTGTGGACCCCGGACGGCGAACTGCGCTTCCTCGGCCGGGCGGACGGGCAGGTCAAGCTCCGCGGCGTCCGCGTCGAACCCGGCGAGGTCGAGCGGGTTCTCGCCGCCCACCCCGCCGTCGGCCAGGCCCTCGCCGTCGTCCGCGAGGACCGCCCCGGCGACAAGCGCCTCGTCGCCTACGCCGTCCCGCGCGCCGGCGACGCCGTCACCGCGACCGAACTCCTCGCCGAAGCCCGCCGGGTCCTGCCCGAACACCTCGTCCCTGGCGCCGTCGTCGTCCTCGACGCCCTGCCGCTCACCGTCAACGGCAAGCCCGACCGGGCCGCGCTCCCCGTCCCCGACCGCCCCGCCGCGACCCCGGGCGGACGCGCGCCCCGCAACGCCCGCGAGGAGGTCCTCTGCGCGCTCTTCGCGGAGATCCTCGACGTGCCCCGCGTCACCGTCGACGACAACTTCTTCACGCTCGGCGGGCATTCGCTCCTCGGCGTCCGCCTCGTCAACCGGATGCGCGGCGTCCTCGGCGTCGAGCGCACCGTCCGCGACCTCTTCCGCGCGCCCACCCCCGCCGGCCTCCTCGGCGAGGACGACGGCCCGGACGCCGGCGCGACGGCCTCCGCCCTCGGCGTGCTCCTGCCCCTCAGCCCCGCCGGGTCCCGCCGCCCCCTCTTCTGCGTCCACCCCGGGACCGGCGTCGGCTGGGCCTACGCCGGCCTCGCCCGCCACCTCGGCCCCGAGCAGCCGCTGTACGCCCTCCAGGCCCGCGCGCTCGGCGACCCCGGCCACCGGCCCGGCAGCGTCGAGGAGATGGCCGACGCCTACCTGGAGCGGATCCGCCGGATCCAGCCCTGGGGCCCCTACCGGCTCCTCGGCTGGTCCTTCGGCGGCCTCGTCGCCCACACGATGGCCGTCCGGCTGCGGGAGGCCGGCGAGAGCGTCGAACTGCTCGCCCTCATGGACGTCCACCAGACCGGCCCGGGCAGCGTGTCCGTGCTGCCGCCCGAGGAGACCGCGGCCCGCCCCGCCGTCGACCCGGCCGAGGCGATGGACCGGATCCGCCGCGAGGACCCCGTCCTCGCCGGGTTCTCCACCGCCGAGCTCCGCGCCGTGCTTCGCGCCTCCGAGACCCACGCCGAGCTGATGGCCCGGCACGTCCCCGGCCGCGCCGACACCGACCTCCTGTTCTTCACCGCCCGCAGGCCCGGGGAGCCCGAAGGCGCCCTTGCCGCCACCTGGATTCCCTTCACCGAAGGAATCGTGGAGAACCACACGCTCGAACAAGGCCATCTCCACCTGGCCGAACCGGAACCACTCGCACGTATCGGAAACATCGTCTCGGAGAAGCTCTCCGCCCTGCAGAAGAAAGAATCGAGGACCCAGTCATGAGCGATTCCGTCAACCCCTTCGACAACGCCGAGAACCCCTTCCGCGTCGTCGTCAACCACGAGGGGCAGCACTCCCTGTGGCCGGCCTTCGCCGCCGTCCCGGCCGGCTGGACCAGCGTCTGGGGCCCCGGTGACCGGGGAGAAGCCCTGGAGTACATCACCACCAGCTGGACCGACATCCGTCCCCGGAGCCTCGTCGCCCAGTACGCCTGACCCTTCTCGCGGCCTTCTCGCGAAAGGCGCCGCGCCCCGCATTCCCAGCGGGGCGCGGCGCCTTTTCCATGCCCTTCCCGAAAATCCCCTGAAAAGCGAAAGTGCCGGTCGTTGCTGCCGCTTCTCCTTCCCCTTCCGGAACCCTCCGAGAATTATTCTTCAAGCATGAAGATTCTCTTGAGCGGGACCGCCTCGGACTCCCATACGTGGAATCTGGTGTACCTCCGGCTCTTCCTGGAGGAGCTCGGGTACGAGGTCGTCGGGCTCGGCCCCTGCGTGGACGCCGAACTCCTCGCGGACGCCTGCCGGCGGCACGCGCCGGACGCGGTGGTGCTCAGCAGCGTCAACGGCCACGGCTACCGCGACGGCCTCGCCGCCGTCCGCCGGCTGCGCGCCGAACCCGCCCTGGCCGCCCTGCCGGTCGTCCTCGGCGGCAAGCTCGGCGTCGCCGGCCACCGCCAGGACGACGACGTCGCCCGGCTCCTCGACGCCGGCTGCGACGCGGTCCTCGGCGACGACCTCGCAGCCCTGCGCGGCTTCCTCGCCGTCAGAGCCCGTACGGAGGTCCCGGCGTGACCGCGCACCCCGCCGGCCCGGCCCCCTCCTTCGGAGCCTTCGTCACGGCCTCGGCCGCCGCCGGCCGGCTCGTCGTCCAGCCCCGCATGGGCTTCGGCGACCCCCGCGCGATGCGCGACGGCCTCGCCCGCACCCGGGCCGCCACCGCGCACACCGCCGGCACCCTGACCGTCGACAGCTACACCCGTGTCGGCGACCTGGCCGGCGCCCGCGCCGCCGTCGCCGACGGCACCCGCCTCAACGGCTACCCGATCGCCGCCCACGCGCCGGCCACCACCCGCGCCGTCCTCGACGGGCTGCACGGCGCCGGCTTCCCCGTCCAGGTCCGGCACGGCTCCGCCCGTCCCGAGCCCATCGTCCGCGCCCTGCTGGCGGCCGGGCTCGACGCCACCGAGGGCGGCCCGGTCTCCTACTGCCTGCCCTACGGCCGCACCCCGCTGCGCGACTCGGTCGCCGCCTGGGTCCGTGCCTGCGCCCTGCTCGCCGAGGGCGCCCGGCCCGGCTCCACCCCGCACCTGGAGAGCTTCGGCGGCTGCCTCCTCGGCCAGCTCTGCCCGCCCGGCCTGCTCGTCGCCACCAGCCTCCTGGAGTGCCTCTTCTTCGTCCGGTACGGGCTCCGCAGCGTCTCCCTCAGCTACGCCCAGCAGACCCACCCCGGCCAGGACGAGGAGGCCCTGCGCGCCCTGGGCCGGCTCGCCGCCGAGTTCCTCCCCGCCGACGTCGAACGCCACGTCGTCCTCTACACCTACATGGGCGTCTACCCGCACACCGAGCGGGGCGCGCTGCGCCTGCTGGAGGACTCCGCGCGGCTCGCGGTCCGCGCCGGGGCCGGACGGCTCATCGTCAAGACCGCCGCCGAGGCCCACCGCATCCCGACCGTCGACGAGAACGTCCGCGCCCTGGAGACCGCCGCCGCGGCCGCCGCCCTCGAAGAGGCCCCCGGCCCCGACGACGGCGCCGACAGCGAGGTCTACCTGGAGGCCCGCGCCCTCGTGGAGGCCGTCCTCGACCTCCACCCCGACCTCGCCCGGGCACTGCCCGACGCCTTCGCCCGCGGCCTCCTCGACGTCCCCTTCTGCCTGCACCCCGACAACCCCGGCCGCTCCCTCGGCTTCATCGACCCGGCCGGCCGCCTCCGCTGGGCCCGCACCGGAGCCATGCCGCTGCGCCCCGACGCCGCCGCCGACACCGCCCCGCTGACCGCCGACGGCCTGCTCACCGCCCTGTGGCACGTGGCCGGCAGCTACGACGGACGGCGCGCCCCCGCCGGCGAACCCCCCGACGGCCCCGCCCCCGGGGGCGGCCACGACCACTCCTCCGCCACCCCGCTCACCGTCTGACACACCACCGGACCGTCCCGCCCGCCTCCCGCACCCGCCCCGGGCCACCCGGCCGCGAAGAGCACGACCACGGTCGCCCCGGCCGCACCGCCCACCCACGGGCCGCCCGGCCACACCGCACGCACCCCGTCCCCACGACACACGCCCCGGACCGCCCGGCCGCGGAGCACGCGTCCGGCCCCCTCCCCGGCCGCCGCACACGCCACCCGCCCGCACGAAACAGGAGCCCCGACATGGACCTGACCGCCGCCACCGCCGACGAGACCGCGCCGGGCACCCCGCCGCCGCTCGGCGAGCACCTGCGCTCGCCCCGGCTGCGCACCGCCATGCTCGTCCAGCAGGAGGCCCTCCAGGCCGCCCGCGACTACCTGCGCGGCGAGGGCTTCACCGAGCTCCTCCCGCCGCTCGTCGGTCCCGTCACCGACCCGGGCGGGCGCGGCGCCAAGGCCCTCGACGTCGACTACTACGGCCACCCGTACAAGCTCATGACCAGCGCCATCCTCTACAAGCAGGCGTCCCTGCGGGGCTTCCCCCGGCTCTTCTACATCGCCCCCAACGTCCGGGTGGAGCCCGAGGAGACCGCCACCACCGGCCGCCACCTCGTCGAGTTCCACCAGATCGACGTCGAGATCGCCGACGCGAGCCGCGAGGACGCCCAGGAGATCGCTGCCGGCCTCCTCACCCACGTCACCGAGCACGTCTGGACCGCCGTCCCCGAGCTGCTCACCGGACTCGGCCGCGAGGAGGCCGACTTCGCCGACGTCCGCGCCGGCAAGTACGACGTCCGCACCCACGAGGAGGCCGTCGCCCGGCTGCTCTCCCTCGGCCACCCGCAGAACCCCGACGGCGAGATCGACTGGACCGGCGAGCGGATCCTCTCCCTGGAGAGCGACCGGCCGTTCTTCGTCGACGACTACCCCAAGGGATCCCGCGGCTTCTACGACCGCGAGGACCCCGAACGCCCCGGCGTGCTGCGCAACTTCGACCTCATCGCCCCGCACGGCTACGGCGAGCTCGTCTCCGGCAGCGAGCGCGAGGCCGACTACGCCACCCTCGTCACCCGGATGCGGGAGAGCGGTGAGAACCCCGCCAAGTACGCCTGGTACCTGAAGGAGGCCCGCGAGGGCATCCCGTCCAGCGCCGGCTTCGGCATGGGCCTCCAGCGGCTCGTCCGCTTCCTCACCGGCCTGGACGCCCTCTGGCAGGTCAGCGCCTACCCGAAGCTCCCCGGGGTGGTGGCCCCGTGACCACGCGCCCGACCGCCCCCGCCGCTCCGGCGCGGCCCACCGCCCCCGCCCTCACCGCCCCCGGCTTCCCCGAGGAACCGGTACGCGCCCGCGCCCGGCTCGGCACCGCCGCCGTCTTCCCCGACCCCGCGGCGTACGGCAGCCGCCTCTTCGGCCCGACGGCCGCGGCCGCCGGCGACGCGCTCGACCGGATGCGGATCGTGCCGCCGGTCTTCATGCCCGAGCGGCTGGAGAAGCTCATCGACCTCGCGCGGGAGCCGGAGTTCGACGACGTCGACCTCACCACCCGCGTCGGCGGGTTCACCGCCCGCCTGCCGCTCTACCTCTCCGCCTTCGGCTCCACCCGGGCCGGCAGCGGCGACCTCGCGGTCCACGCGAGCCGCCAGGCCGCACGCCTCGGCATCCCCATGGTCATCGGGGAGAACATGGTCCCGGTCCACGGCTACCGGCGCGGTGGAGCGGGCGGAGGCGACGCCACCCGCTCCGCCCTCCTCGCCCGCGTCGAGGCGTACCTGGAGGCCGCCCCGGACGGCACGGGCGGCATCGTCGTCCAGCAGTCCACCGAGGACGCCGACTCCGAGGTGTGGAACCTCCTCTACAGCGACCCCGCCTTCCGCCCCCTCCTGGAGACGGGCCGCCTCGCCTTCGAGCTGAAGACCGGCCAGGGCGCCAAGCCGGGCCTCGGCGGCATGACCGTCGTCGACCGGGCCGAGGCCGAGCAGCTCGCCCGCCGCTTCACCGTCCGCGAGGTCTTCGGACCGGACGCGCCGCGCAGCCTGCGCTGTGCCACCCCGGGCACGTTCACCGAGGAGATCCTCCGCCAGCAGCTCCGCTTCATGCGCAACAACTTCCCCAAGGCCCGCACCTGGGTGAAGTTCCACCCCGGCCGTGACATCGGCCACGCCGCCCGCACCGCCTGGGCGGCCGGCGCCGACGCCGTCACCGTCGACGGCGCGGAAGGCGGCACCGGCTGGGCGCCGGGCGTCTTCCTCGACCAGGTCGGCCTGCCGCTCGCGGAGGCCCTGCGCCGGATCGGCACCCCCACCGGCTGCCTGCTCGCCACGGGCGGCGTCTGGGAGGGCGGCCGCGCCGTCCGCGCGCTCGCGCTCGGCGCCGGCGCCGTCGGCCTCGGCCGCGCCGCCCTCGTCGCCGTCGACGAGGACCCCGAGCACGGCCTGGAGCGCCTGGTCGGCGCGCTCGCCCTCGAACTCCGCCTCCTCGTCAGCGCCCTCGGCAAGTACGCCCCCGCCGCCCTCGCCCCCGACGACCTCTGGTCCCCGCCCCCGTTCCCCGACCCGTACGCCGGCCCCGACCCGTACGCCGGCCCCGCCCCGTACGCCGGCCCCGCGCCGGACCCCCACCGGGCTCCGACGCACCCCCGGGCCCCGGGCCCGGCTCCGGTCCACGCCCCGACCTCGGCGCCGGCTTCGGTCCACGCCCATGCCCATGCCCATGCCCAGACCCAGGCCCCGGCCCCCGTTCACGCCCAGGCCCCGACCCCTGCCCCCGACCAGGCCCCGCCGACCGCCTCCGCCGGTCCCTCCGCCCCCGGCCCCGCTCCGGCCGACGGACCGGGCCGTTCCGCGTGAACCGCCGCCGTCCGCGCGCCGCCGCCGTCCGCGCCCGCTTCTCCGTACGGGAGGTCCCCGGCATCACCGTCACCGCCGCCGGGAGCCGCGCCCCCCTTCCGTACGGGCTCGACGGCACCGCCCGGCGCACCGCGCAGCGCGCCCTGACGGAGGCCGGCCGCGCCTACCTGGGCGGCCACGTCGAGCTCCACGCACCCCGGCGCACCCCGGCGCGCGTCCTGCGCCGGGCCGCCACCCGGGCGGTCGCGGCGGCCGTCGCCACCACCCTGCGCGCCGCCCCGGCAGGCCCCCCGGCCACCGACGCGCCCGCCCCCGACGCTGTCTCTTATACACATCTGACGCTGCCGACGAGCGGTCTA
>JNWL01000070.1 GCA_000716465.1 Streptomyces bikiniensis | reverse complement strand
GACGTTGCGGTCGGAGCAGCCGCCGGACGAGGACCAGGTGATCCCGGAGGACCGGAACATCGAGGTCGCGGTGGCGTGGCTGATCTTGGTGACCGCGTGGGCCTCGCCGGCGGAGGCGAGGACGCCGACGCCGGGCGCGAAGAGGGCGCCGAGGACGAGGGCGAGGGCGGTCAGGACGGACCGGAGGCGCATGCGGAAACTCCTTGTTCCGAGGGGTGGGGGGCGGTGCGGTCCCGCCCGGGGCGCAGGCCGTGCGGGCAGGACGATCAGGGAGAGCCGGACCCGGCGTACGGAGCGGCTCAGGGGATGGGGTCACGGGGTGCCGGTCGGGAGGGGCCGGGCTCGTGGCACGGCTCGGGGGTGGTCAGTACGTGCGGCCCGCGTCCGGCAGCGTCCAGGGAGACGGCGGCGCGAGACCGTCGTGGAGGACGATCGGCATCTGCTGCGGGCGGACGGAGTCACCCTGGCGGAGGATGCCGAAGTGCGGATGCGGACCGGTGGAGTCGCCGGTGTCACCCGTGCGGGCGATCGGTCGGCCCGCCGTCACCCGCGTCCCGTCGCCGACGGGGCGGCTGTCGAGACGGCGGTACCGGCGGCGGACCCCGTCGATCGCGACGCCCGGGCCGCAGGAGCCGTCGAGCCGGGCGGTGCCGCCGTGCCGGCGCGGGAGGAACCGCGGGCCGGCGACGTCGTTTCCGGCCGCCCCCTTCTGCGGCAGAGGCCGGGCGGGCGGGGCCGCGTACGAGGGGACGGTGCCGAGCAGCCCGGGCAGCGGGGCCGCGAGCGGCACGGTGACCAGGGCGCGGATCCTCGCGGGAGACGGGCGAGCCGCGGGGGCCGTGGCGGAAGCAGGGGGCATGGGCGGTCCTCTCCGTTCCTGTGACTGCCGGCCCGGGCGGGATCGGGGCCCGTGCGGGGGCCTCCACGAGCCCCGGCCGGGAGGGCCGACCGGCAGGCACACGGTAGGGAGGGACGGGCCCGGCCGGACATCGACGTGATGTCGATCCCTCCGTCGGCGGCCTGGACCGTTTAGCCCTTTGACGGAAGGGCGTTCCCGTTCCTCCGCTGGTGGGCCGGGAGGCCGCCCACCGCCCGTGCCGTCAGCGCCAGCCACAGGTCGACCCGGTCCTCCGCCCGGTCCTGCTGCCGCCCCGTCAGCCGCGCCACCTTCTCGATGCGGTTCTGGACGGTGTGCCGGTGCAGGCCCAGCAGGGACGAGGTCTCGGCCCAGGAGCCGTTCGTCTCCAGCCAGACCCGCAGGGTCTCGGTGAGTTCCCCGCCCGGGTCGGCGGCGTCGAGCGGGGCCAGGACGGTGTCGGCGAAGGCCGCGAGGGTCGCGGGGCTGCCGAGACCGATCAGGAGCCTGACCGAACCCGCCTCGGAGGCGCTCACGGGCCGCCCCAGCTCGGTACTGGAGGACAGCAGGGCGATCGCCTGCCGGAGCGAGAGCGCCGCGTGCTGCGGTGCGACGGCCGGTCCTATCCCCGCGGGAAGGCCGGTGGCGAAGCGGCGGAGCACCGCCGCCGTGTCGACCTCCTCCGGCACCACCAGCTCGACCGTCTCCCCGGTCACGCGCGCGAGACCTCCGGGCACCGCCAGGGCGAGGTCGGCCGCGAGCTCCACCGGTTCGCCGGTCGCGTGCACGGCCACGGCGCGGACCGACGCCGAGGAGACGTCGGCCGTCCGCAGCAGGGCCCTGGCCTGGTCGGCGGTGACGTCGGGACGGAAGAGCCGGGCGAGGAGGGCGGCGCGGCTGCGACGCTGCGGCTCGTCGGCCAGGTGGCGGCGCTCCAGTTCGACGGAGAGCAGGGAGACGAGGACGCTGATCAGCAGCCGGGCCTCCGGCGAGTCCGCGTCGAGCAGGACGAGGAAGCCGCGCAGCCGGGTCGTGCCGAGCGGCTGGACGACGAGCCTTCCGCACGGCAGGTCCGCGCCGCCGCTTCCCCGCAGGCCGTGCAGGGCGACGGTCTCCAGCACGGAGGCGGCGTTCTCGAGCAGTTCCGGCCCGTCGGTCCCCGCCGCGCCCAGGAGGCGGCCGGCCGCGTCGCACACCGCCACACCGGAATGGACCGCCTGGTGCCAGGAGGAGAGCAGGCCCGTCAGTCCGTCGCCGGAGGCGGCCGCGGAGGACAGCAGGCGCTGGGTGCGCAACGTCCTTTCCAGCAGGCGCCGTTCCTCGGACGCGCGGGCCACGAAGACGGCCTTGGTGATGGAGGCGAAGGAGACGGTCGGGGGAGCGGTGAGCAGGGGCAGCCCGGCGTCCTCCGCATGTCTGCTCAGGTCGTCGGGGACGCTCCGCAGCGGCAGTCCGGGACCCGTGCCCACGATGAGGGCGGCGGCCTTGCCGGCACTGAGCTCGTGCACGTACGCGGCGTAACCGGGCTCGTCGGCCGTGAGCAACAGCCCGTTGGTCATGACGACTTCGGCGCCTTCGAGCCAGGCGGCGGGTCGGGTGTTCTCGGTCGCGTGCGCCGCCTCGACCACTCGGCCGAGCCCCGCACTGCCCGCCACGAGGCTGAGACGGAGTGCGGGGATGGCCAGCAGGTCACGAACGGTGAGAGGCATGGGACGCATGGTCCATCACGAGGCTGTGCCTGTCGACCGTTTGTCCAACACCTCGGGCCGGCCGTGCGGGCCCGGGGGCACGGGGAGGAGTGCGGCCGCCGCCGCGTACGGGCAGCGGCAGCCGCTGCGTGCGCGGGTCACGACACGGGGCGCGACGGCCTGCCCTGACGCTGGACGCGGTCGACGGCGGCCACCGCGTACCAGCAGTCTCCCGAGGGGTCCTGCTCGACGTGCACGGCTCGTTTCCCGCCGGGGATCACGGCGACGAGCGAGGAGTTCCCGGCCTGCGGACGCCCGCCGGGGTCACCGGGGAACCGGTGCACCGCGTAGCGGAACGGGACGTCCTTCCGGCCGTGGGTCCCGGCGGTGATGCGCAGGGTGACCGCGCCGGTCTCCTTGTCCCGGCGGATCCCGACGGCGGGCCGCCGCGGAAGCGGGCCCCCGTCGAGCCGGGCGGGCAGGGGGCCGAGGACGGGCTGCTGCCAGTGGGCGAGCCGCATGGCGGCGAAGTCCCCCACGCGGTCCGCGCGGACGTCCTTGGCGCTGAAGAAGAGGTCGCCTCCCACCTCCGGGAGCGTGGCGTTGAGCGTCAGGTGGCGGGTCAGCTCCCTGCCGTCCTGCCACGGAGCGGGCTGCCCCGGCGCCCCCGACTTGTAGACCGCCTGCCCGATCCACAGCTCCGTGCCGGTGCCCCGCACGACGTCGGCCCACCACGGGGCGAGGACGGCGTAGTCGGCCACGGGCAACCCGATGTGCCAGTACACCTGAGGCGCGATGTAGTCGAGCCAGCCGCGCTCGACCCATCCCCGGGTGTCCGCGTGCAGGCCGTCGTACGACTGGAAGGCGGCGGTGGGCGAGCCGAGCGGGTCCGTCGAGGCGTTGCGCCAGACGCCGAAGGGACTGATGCCGAAGAGCGCGTCCGGGCGCGTGGCCCGTACGGCGTCCCGCATCTCCCGCACCATCAGGTCGACGTTGTGGCGGCGCCAGGCCGCCTTGTCCGTGAAACCGGCGCCGTACGCACGGAACGTCTCGTCGTCGGGGAAGTCGGAGCCCGCCACCGGATACGGGTAGAAGTAGTCGTCGAAGTGCACGCCGTCGATGTCGTACCGTCGGACGGCGTCGAGCATGGCCTCCCGGCAGAAGCGGCGGGCGGCCGGCACCCCGGGGTCGTAGTAGAGCTTGCCGCCGTAGGAGACGGTCCACTCCGGGTGGACCCGCGCCGGATGCCAGGGCACCAGCGCGGCCGGGTCCGCCTGCATGGAGACGCGGTAGGGGTTGAACCAGGCGTGGAAGGCGAGGCCGCGCTCGTGCGCCGTCTCGACCATGAAGCCCAGCGGATCGTAGCCGGGGTCCCGGCCCTGTGTGCCGGTGAGCCACTGGGACCAGGGTTCGAGGGGGGAGGGCCAGAACGCGTCGGCGGTCGGCCGGACCTGGACGAACAGGGAGTTGAAGCCCAGGGCGAGGGCCTCGTCCGCGAGCCGGGTGAACTCCGCGCGCTGGGCGGCGGCGTCGAGACCGGTCCGGCTCGGCCAGTCGATGTTGACGACGGAGGCGATCCACACCCCGCGCATCTGCCGCCCGACCGGGTCGACGGGGGGCGCCGCGGCCCCGGCCGCCGACGGCGCGAGCGCGGCGGCGCAGCCGGCCGCCGCGGCGGCGAGCAGCGTGCGGCGGGGGAGTGGGGAGGAGACCGGGGAACCGGTGGTGCGCATCGGTGTCATGGCTGCCTTCGCGGACGAGGTGACGAGGGGACGGGAGGCGCTGGAGCGGGGTCCGAAGCCGGCCCCGCTAGTAACGTGCGTAACTCTGGATCGCTGACATCGCGTTATGTATCTTCTGTTTCGCGCGTGTGCGGGCGACGGCCGCACCACTGGCGTCGGGTCGGGTCCGCTCCCCGAGCGGCGCGGTGGGCGCGAGGGGCCTTCCGGCGTCGGGTGGCCCCGGCGATCGAGAAGGAGGCGAACGACGGCCGGGCCGCAGCCCCATGCTCGTCCCGCCGTACCCGCGGCGGCAACGACCCGATGTCCAGCCTCCTTCGCCGAGCGTGGACATTCCGTCGATCGTCGACCCGTCGTCCCGGTCCCTACCGTGTCGCCCCAGCCGCACCCCAAGAGCCCTCTCCCCGGCCGCCCTCGACGGCTTTCCCCGGTCCTCCGCCGGACCGCCCTCCTGAAATGAGTACAGCGCACCATGAATCCAAGCCGTTCCACCGCCCTCGCGGCGGCAGCCGTCCTCACCCTCGTCGCCTCGGCGACCGCCTGCGGTTCCGACGGGCCGGCGAAGCCGAAGAACGCGCCGGGCAAGCCCGGTGGCGCCTACTCGGTGGCGCTCACGGAGCCCGACCACCTCCTGCCGGGCCGCACCACCAGCAGCTACTCCCTCCAGGTCCTGCAGGGCCTGTTCGACCCGCCCGCCGCGCTCGACCCCGAGAACGGCAGCGTGAAGCCGCTGGCCGCCGTCTCCTGGACCACCACCGACAACGTCGTGTGGACCGTCAAGTTCCGCTCCGGCACCACCTTCCACAACGGCGAGAAGGTCACGGCCGCCAGCTTCGCCGACGCGTGGAACGCCGCGGCCTACGGACCCAACGCCTGGGACGCCAACTACTACTTCGCCCAGATCAGGGGATACGACGCCCTCAACCCCTCGAAAGAGGGCGCCAAGCCCTCCGCGCGGACCCTGTCCGGCCTGAAGGTGCTCGACGAGACGACCCTCCAGGTCACCCTGAAGGCGCCCTTCGGACAGTTCCCCATGCTGCTCTCCTTCCCCGCCTTCGCCCCCCTGCCCAAGGCGGCCACGGCGAACCCGGACGCCGCCGACGTCGCTCCGATCGGCAACGGCCCCTACCGGATCGACGGCGCCTGGGAGCGCAACCGGAAGATCCGGCTGGCGAAGTTCACCGGCTACCGCGGCCCGCGCAAACCCATGGCCGACCGCGTCGACTTCAAGATCTACACGAGTCGCGAGACCGCCTTCACCGAACTCCAGGCCGGCAACGTCGACGTCCTGACCACCGTTCCGGCCGCCAACTCCGCACAGGCCGAGCGGCTCTTCGGCGAGCGCTTCTCGATCCGGCCCAGCGGCACCATGGACTACCTCGGCCTGCCCGTGAAGGACCCCCGGTTCACCGACCCCCGCCTCCGCAGGGCCCTCTCCATGGCCATCGACCGCAAGGGCATCACCCAGGCCATCTACAACGGCGTCTACAAGCCCGCCACCTCGCTCGTCGGCGACATGATCCCCGGCCACCGGACGGACGCCTGCGGCCGGACCTGCGCGTACGACCCCGTGGCCGCCAAGCAGCTCTTCGAGGCCGCCGGCGGATTCGAAGGACGCCTCGAACTCCACTTCTCCAACGCGGACACCACCTACGAGCAGTGGATGACCTCGATCGCCAACCAGCTCAAGGAGAACCTCGGCATCCAGGACGTGACGTTCCGCAAGATGGCCCCCGCCGACCTCTCCGCCCTGCTCGGCGAAGGAAGGAGCAAGGGACCCTTCCGGCAGAACTGGGTGATCGACTACCCCAGCATCCAGAACTACCTCGACGGGCTCTACTACCCGGGCAATCGCTCGGGCTGGAGCAACGAGGAGTTCGACGCCCTCGTGGCCGAGGGCAACGCCGCACAGGGCCCGCGGGCCATCGCGTCGTACCAGAAGGCGGAGGACATAGCCCTGCGGGAACTGCCGTACATCCCCCTCTGGAACTGGCAGGACCAGTCGGCGTGGAGCGACCGGATCGACAACGTGATCATCGACCCCTACGCCGCCGGCCTGCACCTGGACCGTGTCACCGTCAGCGACTGACGCCGCAACCGACCCTCCGCGGAGCACCCGGTGCCCGCACAGACCTACCCCTGGGGGCCGTCCGTCGTGTGGAGATTCGTCGCCCGTCGCCTGCTGCACGCCCTGCCCGTACTCCTCGGCACCACCTTCCTCATCTACACGCTCGTCTTCGTCCTGCCCGGCGACCCCATCCAGGGACTCGCCGGCGACAAACCCGTCCCGCCGGCGGTCCTCGCCGAACTGCACGCCCGCTACCACCTCGACGACCCCCTGTGGGTGCAGTACACGCACTACCTCACCGGCCTGCTGACCGGCGACCTCGGCACCACCTTCACCGGCCGCGACGTCTCCGAACTGCTCGCCGACCGATGGGCCGTCACGCTGCAGCTCGGCCTGACCGCCTGGGTCCTGGAGGTCGTCCTCGGAATGGCACTCGGCGTCTGGGCCGGGCTCCGGAAGGGCAAGTGGGACGACAGCGCGGTGCTGTTCGGCACCACCCTGGTCATTTCCGTGCCGGTCTTCGTCGTCGGGTACCTGGCCCAGCTCGTCTTCGGCGTCCAGCTCGGCTGGCTGCCGGTGGCCGGGACCGAAGGCGGATGGCCGCTCGCCTACCTCCTGCCCGGCCTGGTCCTCGCCTCCTTCGGCCTCGCCTACGTCGCCCGGCTCACGCGCAGCTCCCTCATCGAGAACCTGCGGGCCGACTACGTGCGCACCGCCCACTCCAAGGGACTGAGCCGCCGCCGCGTCGTCGTCCGGCACACCCTGCGCAACTCGCTGATCCCCGTGGTCACCTTCCTCGGGCTGGAGCTCGGCGGTCTGATGGCCGGCGCGGTCGTCACCGAGTACATCTTCAACCTGCCCGGAGTCGGCCAGCAGCTCTTCCAGTCCATCCAGCTGCGCGAAGGCCCCGTCGTCGTGGGCACCACGACGGCCCTCGTGCTCGTCTTCCTGCTCGCGAACCTGCTCGTGGACCTGCTTTACGGGCTGCTCGATCCGAGGATCCGCCATGACTGACACCACCAGGCCCCTGGAGGTCGCGGGCGACGCCGCGGAGCGGCCCGCGACGCCCGACCCGGCGCGCCCGCCGTCCGGGGAGCGGGCGTCCCTCAGCAGGGACGCCCGGCTCGAACTGCGGGCGCGGCCCACCGTGTGGATCGCCCTGATCACCCTCCTGCTGATGACGGCGATGGCGCTCGCGCCCGGGGTCCTCACCTCGCTGCTGACCGAAGGGGGAGACCGCTGCGACCTGGCCCACTCCAAACAGGGACCCTCCGCGGGCCACCCCTTCGGATTCGACCTCCAGGGCTGTGACTACCTCGCCCAGGTCATCCGGGGCACCCGCCCCTCCCTGATCGCCGGCCTGGCCGTGACCGCGGCCTCCCTCCTGATCGCCGTCGTGCTCGGACTGCTCTGCGGCTTCTACGGAGGATGGCTCGACGCCCTCGTCTCCCGGGTGACCGACGTCTTCTTCGGCCTTCCCTTCGTGCTCGGCGCCACCGTCATCCTCGTCGCCTTCCCCGACCACGGCCTCGGCGCCATGATCCTCGTCCTGACGGTGCTGGGCTGGACGACCATGACGCGCATCATGCGCTCCCAGGTCATCGCCCTGGCCGGCGCCGACTACGTCCGGGCCGCCCGCATGCTCGGAGCCCGGCCCGCACGCCTCATGGTGCGCCACATCCTCCCCAACGCGATCACCCCGGTCGTCGTCGTCGCCATGCTGAACGTCGGAGCGGTCATCTCGGGCGAAGCGACGCTCGACTTCCTGGGGGTGGGACTCCAGTACCCCGAGGTCTCCTGGGGGCTCCAGCTGAACGCGGCCCAGGCCTTCGTCCTCGACCACCCCCACCTCCTGGCCTTCCCCGCACTCTTCCTGTCGGCGACCGTCCTGAGCTTCATCCTCCTCGGTGATGCCGCACGCGACGCCTTCGACCCCCGGCTGAAATGAGCGCACATGTCCCGTTCCGTACCACCCCTCCTGGAGGTCGAGGACCTCTGCGTCGAGTTCCGCACCCGGCGCGGCACGATCCGGGCGGTGAACGGACTCTCCTACACCCTGCGCGAAGGCGAGACCCTCGCCCTGCTCGGTGAGTCCGGCTCGGGCAAGTCCGTCGCGGCACAGGCCGTCATGGGACTGCTCGACACCCCTCCGGCGCACATCACCCGCGGAACCGTCCGGCTGCGCGGCGACGACCTCCTCGCGATGCCCCCGGAGCGCCACCGCGAGGTCCGCGGCACCCGCCTCGCCATGATCTTCCAGGACGCGCTCACCGCCCTCAACCCCGTGCTGACCGTGGGCGACCAGCTGGCGGAGATGTACACGGTGCACCGGGGCCTGGGGCGCAAGGCCGCCCTCGCGCGCGCCGTCGCCCTCATGGACCGCGTCCGCATCCCCGCCGCCGCGCGCCGGGTCCACGACTACCCCCACCAGTTCTCCGGGGGCATGCGCCAGCGCGTCATGATCGCGATGGCGCTCGCCCTCGACCCGGAGGTCGTCATCGCCGACGAGCCCACCACCGCCCTCGACGTCACCGTCCAGGCCCAGATCATGCGCCTGCTCCGGCAGCTCCAGGCCGAGACCCGCATGGGCCTGCTGCTGATCACCCACGACCTCGGCGTCGTCGCGGAGGCGGCCGACCGCATCACCGTCATGTACGCCGGCCGCACGGTGGAGTCCGCGCACGCGGAGGACCTCTACGCCCGGCCCGGCCACCCCTACACCCGGGGCCTCCTCGACTCCGTGCCCCGCCTGGACCGCCTGGGCAAGCCGCTCGTCCCCATCACCGGCACCCCGCCCCCGCCCTCCTCGGTCCCCACCGGATGCGCCTTCCACCCCCGGTGCCCGCGGGCCGAGCCGCGCTGCGCCGCCGACGAGCCCCCCTTCCGGACGCTGACACCCACCGGACACCGCAGCGCCTGCCACTTCGCCGAGGAGGTCCACCATGCCCCCGTCGGCTGAGACCGCTCCACCGCTCCTCCGGGCCACCGCGCTCACCCGCCACTTCCCGGTCACCGAAGGAGTCCTGTTCAAACGCCGCACCGGGGCGGTCCGAGCCGTCGACGGCGTCGACCTGACCGTCCGTCGCGCCGAGACCCTCGGCATCGTGGGCGAATCGGGATGCGGCAAGTCCACGCTCGCCTCCCTCCTCATGGCCCTGGACCGCCCCACCTCGGGGACGGTGACGATCGAGGGGCAGGACCCCTTCGCCCTCTCCGGCCCCGACCTGCGCGCGCTGCGCCGCCGCGTGCAGATGGTCCTGCAGGACCCGTACACCTCGCTCGACCCGAGGATGACGGCCGGCCAGATCGTCGGGGAGCCCTTCGCCATCCACCCCGAGGCCGTGCCCCGGGCCGACCGCGGCCGCCGCGTCGCCGAACTCCTCGAAACCGTCGGCCTCGACCCCGCGCACCGCGACCGCTACCCGCACCAGTTCTCCGGGGGGCAGCGCCAGCGCCTCGGCATCGCCCGCGCCCTGGCGCTGGGACCGCGGCTCCTCCTGTGCGACGAGCCGGTGTCCGCCCTCGACGTCTCCGTCCAGGCGCAGGTCCTCAACCTGCTCGACGACCTGCGCCGCGAACTGCGCCTCGCCTGCGTCCTCATCTCGCACGACCTCGCGGTCGTCCAGCACCTCTGCGACCGGATCGCGGTCATGTACCTCGGGAAGATCGTGGAGACCGGCACGCGCGAACAGATCTGCACGAGCCCCCGCCACCCCTACACCCGCGCCCTCTTCGCCGCGGCGCCCGTACCGGACCCGAGGCGGCGCACGCCCGACGACGCGCTCCTCCTCGAAGGCGACCTGCCGTCACCCGCCGCACCGCCGTCCGGGTGTCGCTTCCGGACGCGCTGCCCCCACGCCCGCGAGCGGTGCCTGACGGAACCGACACTGCGCGTACGGGACGGGACCGACCACCCGACCGCCTGTCACTTCCCCGGGGAGACCACCAGATGAAGGACGCACGCGTGACGAGACGAACGACGCGCCGCCGGGCGGCGGGCCACGGAGCGGTCCTGGCCGCCGTGCTCACCGCCGGCCTCGCCATGGCCCCCGCCCGGGCCCAGCCACCCGACGCCACTCCTCCGGCCCGGGCGCGGTCGTCCGACGACGGACGCGCCCCGGTGGAGGCGGCGAGCCGGGCCGAACTCTTCCGCGCGGCCGGCGAACGCCACCGCGTACCCGAGAGCGTGCTGCTGGCGGTGTCGTACCTGCAGAGCCGCTGGGACGACCACGGCGGCGCTCCGAGCGTCGACGCGGGATACGGACCCATGCACCTGACCGACGCCCGGGCCACGCTCGCCGGGGCGACCCACCACGCGGACGGCGACGAGGACCCGCGGGGCGACACCTCCCGGCCGTCCCTCGCCCGCCGCGAGACACCCGTCGACACCGACCGCCTGCCGGCCGCCCTGGAGACCCTGGGGCGGGCCGCCGCGCTCACCGGGCTCCCCGCCGACCGGCTCCGCACGGACCCCGGGGCCAACATCGAGGGCGGCGCCGCGCTCCTCGCGGCCCACCAGCGCTCCGCAGGCCTGCCCCCGAGCACGGACCCGGCACAGTGGTACGGGGCCGTCGCCGCGTACTCCGGCGCCACCGAGGCCGGCGCCGCGCGCCGCTTCGCCGACGACGTCTTCCGCCTCGTCAACACCGGCGAGACGCGGCGCACCGACGACGGAACCGTCGTCACACTGTCCCCGGCGCCCGTCACCCCCGACACCCGCCAGGCCGACCGGCTCGGCCTCGACCCCACCACCCCCGGCGCCGACTGCCCTCGTGACCTGGGCTGCGACTGGATCCCCGCGCCGTACCGGATGCTGTCGGAGGAACCGGGCGACTTCGGCAACCACGACCTCTCCGACCGTCCCCGCAACCAGGGCATCGACTACATCGTCATCCACGACACCGAGGCCACCTGGGACACCACCCTCGCACTCGTCCAGGACCCCGCCTACGTGTCCTGGCACTACAGCCTCCGCTCCGCGGACGGCCACGTCGCCAACCACCTGCGCGTCAAGGACGTCGGCTGGCACGCCGGCAACTGGTACGTCAACGCCAAGGCCGTCGGACTGGAGCACGAGGGCTTCCTCGCCCAGGGCGGCCAGTGGTACACCGAGGCGATGTACCGGACGTCGGCCCGTCTCGTGCGCCACCTGGCCGAGAAGTACGACGTCCCGCTGGACCGCGCCCACGTCATCGGCCACGACAACGTCCCCGGCACCGTGCCCGCGACCGTCGCCGGCATGCACCAGGACCCCGGGCCCCACTGGGACTGGGCCCACTACTTCGACCTGCTCGGCAAGCCGTTCAAGGCGGACGGGAGGACCGGCTCGCCGCTGGTGACCGTACGCCCGGACTACGCCACCCACACGGAGCCCTACTACTGCGGCGCGACCCCGGCCGACCTCTGCCCCGTCCACGGATCGGCCTCGATCACCCTGCGCACCGAACCCCGCGACGACGCCCCCCTGGTCACGGACATCGGCATCCGTCCCACGCCGGGCACCTGGTCCGTCTACAACCACGCCGCCCGGGTGAGCACCGGTCAGAAGTACGTGGTCGCCGAGCGCCGGGGCGACTGGACGGCCCTGTGGTACCTCGGCCGGAAGGGGTGGTTCGAGGACGACCCCCGACGCCCGAAGACCCTGCCCGCCAAGGGCCTGGTGGCCCAGCTGCGGCCCGGCCTCGACAGCGCCCCGCTCTACGGGCGCGCCTACCCCGAGGCGGCGGCCTATCCCGCCGACGTCCCCGTCCAGCCCCTCGTACCGCTGCCGTACACGCTGCTGCCCGGGGAGTCGTACAGCGTCGGCCAGACCGTCGACGGCGAGTACTACCACTCCAAGACCTTCGAGCCGGCCGGCCACACCGTGGTCCGCGGCGCGCTCAGGTACCACCAGGTGCAGTACGGCCACCGCGTCATGTTCGTCAGGGCGGACGACGTGATCCTCCGGTCCGCCGCCACGATGCCCCGCGTCGCGCACTGAGCGCGGGACCGATCCCGACCGGCCCGGGGCCCTGAGCGGGAACCCGGGCCGTTACCATGTGGGCCCCGTCCCGGCATCGGCGTCCGGCCGGTCCCCACCGGAGCCACGCCGGGGCTACGAGAGAGCGGCAGGAAGACCGTGACAGGCGAGAACCGAGGGCGAAGCGACGACCCCTGCGAGCCGCAGGCGGTGCTGCACCGCTGGTCGGAGGCCTGCCACTTCACCGATGCCGCCTTCCGGGGCACGGCCTGGGACGACGGGGCCCTGTGCCTGCGGAGCGTCGAAGGGCGCGAGACGCACGTCGACCACCACGGCCACGCCAGCCTGGAGTGGGAGTACGCGAGCTGCTCCACCGGCTGGCGCGACCTGCCCTTCCCCGCCGAGGAGCTGATCCCGTCGTGGACGGCCCTCACGCCGTCCGGCACCCGGCTGACGGTGCGGCTGCGCGTCCGCGACGCCGCGGGAGACACCTCGCCCTGGTACGTGATGGCCCACTGGGCGACGGACGACGACGTCGTGCACCGCACCACCGTGCCCGGCCAGACCGGCCCGTTCGGGACCGCGGACGTCGACGTGTTCGTCGCGGCCCCCGGCAGGCCCGCCGCCGCCTACGAACTGGAGGTCCGGCTCGCGCGCACCCCGGGAGCCCCGCACGGCCCGGCCGTCCGTGCCCTGTACCTCGCCGCGTCCTCCACCCCTCCCGACCACCGTCCGGCGGTGAGCGGCCCCGGCGGGGCCTGGGGCACGGTCCTCGACGTCCCGCGCCGCTCCCAGGAGGTGCACACCGGTCACAGCCCGCAGTGGGACGGCGGCGGAGAGGCCTGGTCGGCGCCCGCGTGCACCGCGATGCTCGTCGAGTACTTCGGGCACGGTCCGGACGCCGGCGAGATGGCCTGGATCGACCCCGCCGACACCGCCCCGCAGGTCGACTTCACCGCCCGCGCGGTCTACGACTACGCCTACAAGGGCTGCGGCAACTGGGCCTTCAACGCCGCCTACCCGGCCCGCTACGGGCTCGGCGGGATGGTCACGCGGCTGCGCTCGCTGAGCGAGCTCGAACGCTTCATCCGCGCGGGCATCCCGATCGCCACGGCCCAGAGCTTCCGCATCGGCGAGCTCGCGGGCGCCGGTTACTCACCCGCCGGAAGCATCAAGATCGTCTGCGGTTTCACACCGGACGGCGACGTCGTCGTCAACGACCCGCTGTCGGCCACCGACGAGGAGGTACGGCGGACCTACCCGCGCGGCGAGTTCGAGCGCGTGTGGCTGGCGGCCTCGGGCGGCGGGGGAGTGGTCTACCTTCTCCACCCCGCCGATCTCCCCCTTCCTCCCCACGTGCCCGGCCTCGACCCCAACTGGTAGCCCTCGCGCCGACGCCGACGCCGACGCCGACGCCGGCCCTCGGCCCCGTCGTCCCGACCCGTACGACGAAACGTCGACGGTCCCGTCGAGGGGCGGGACCTTTCGTTGATCGTGCGGCCCGGCGGTGGCTCACTAGCGTGGGGCACATGACAACGGCTCCGCCCGGCTGACGCCCGTCGGACCGGGCCCGGCCGCCACCGACACCACTCCTCCGGGACGGCGGCGGACCCGCTCCCCGGACGTACGACGATGCCCCCGCGCGGCCGGTCCTCGGCGGCCGGTCGCCGCGCGCACGGCGGCGCTCAGGACTGACGGCCCGCCCCGCGCACTGCATCGCACGGCCCGCACGACACCGCACCCCCCCGTACGACACGGCGCACCCGCACCTTCCCCGTACGGCCGAACCGCTCCGATCCCTCGCGGTTCCCCCCGTTCACGACCCGACGCCCCCTCGCACGGCCCCAAGGCGGTAACCCCATGAACCACGCTCCCCCCACCCGCAGCACCTCGCCCGCGTTCCGGGCCTGGAACTCCGACATCAGTGCCGCTGACGTCGCCCGCCAGGACGGGACGCCGGGCTGGGTCTCCCTCGTCGGTGACGACGTGTGGTGGGACGAACCGCGCCCCCACGAGGCCGGCCGCCGCTGTGTCGTGCGCGCGAAGCCGGACGGCCGGGTCGAGGACGTGCTGCCCCCGGGGTTCGACGCCCGCAACGGCCTGCACGAGTACGGCGGCAGGTCCTGGCGCCCCACCGGCACCGGCCTGGTGTTCACCCACTGGGGCGACCAGTGCCTCTACCTCCACCACCCGGACGCCCAGGACCCGCCCGAGCCCCTCACGCCCGCCCGCGGGAACGTCACCTACGGGGACCTCTACGTACCGCCGTCGCGCGACGAGGTCTGGGCCGTCCGGGAGACGCGCCGCGGCGGGGTGCGCGACGTCGAGCGCGCCCTCGTGGCGGTCTCGCTCGCCACGGGCGCCGAACGGACCGTCGCCGCCACCCATCACTTCATGACCTGCCCTCGTCTCTCCCCGGACGGCCGCCGGCTGTCCTGGATCGGCTGGAACCATCCGGCCATGCCGTGGGACGGCACCGAACTGTGCGTCGCGCCACTGCGGCGGGACGGCACCGCCGGCACCCACAGCGTGCGTGCGGGCGGCCCCGGGGAGTCGGTGATCCAGGCCGAGTGGAGGGACGCCGACAGCCTCTGGGCGGTCACCGACCCCGACGGATGGTGGACGCTCCACCTCGTGTCCGCGCACGAGGGCCCCGCCCGCCCCGTCACGTGCGCCGAGGAGGAGTTCGGGGGCGCGTTGTGGAAGCCCGGCGCCACCTGGTTCGCCCCGCTCCCCGACGGGCGGGCCGTCGCCGTCCACGGCACGGGCGCCGGGCGCCGCGTGTCCCTCGTGGATCCCGACGCCGGTCCCGGCCTGCCCGTCCTCACCGATCTCGGCCTGCCCTGCACCGACTTCGTCCACAGCATCGACGCCGACGCGAACCGCCTGGCCACCGCCGGGGCGAGCACCCTCCTGCCGTACAGCGTCATCACCGCGGAGCTCCCCGGCCCCGGCGCCTCCGGCTCCCCGGGCGCCCGGATCCTGTCCACCCCCAGGACCGCGCCGGTCGACCCCGCCTGGCTGCCCCGCCCCACCGCCAAGGCCTTCCCGCGTCCGGCCGCGACGGCGACCGGCGACGCGTCCGGCCTCCCCGAAGCCCCGGTGCACGCGCACACCTATCCGCCCGCTCACCCCCACCGCGTCACGCCCGACGGGGAACGCCCGCCCTGGGTCCTCTTCGTCCACGGCGGCCCCACCGGCGACCACCCCATGGTGTACGACCTGGAGATCGCCTACTTCACCAGCCGCGGCATCGGCGTCGCGACGGTCGACTACGGAGGCTCCGTCGGCTACGGCCGCGCCTACCGCGAGCGTCTCAACGGCGCCTGGGGCGTCGTCGACGTGGACGACTGCGTCACCGTCGCCCGTGCCCTGGTTCGCGAAGGGCTCGCCGATCCCGAACGCCTCGCGATCCGCGGCGGAAGCGCGGGCGGCTGGACCGCGCTCGCCGCCCTCACGCACACGGACGTCTTCGCGGGCGCCGTCTCCTTCTACGGCATCACCGACCCCGTCACCTGGGCCGTCACCACCCACGACTTCGAATCCCGTTACCTCGACGGGCTGATCGGCCCGCTGCCTGCCGCCGCCGCCCTCTACGAACAGCGCTCCCCGGTCCTGGCCGCACCCCGCGCCAGCGGCCCCGCCCTGCTGCTCCACGGCCTCGACGACGCCATCGTGGACCCCGCGCAGTCGTCCGCCATGGCCCGCGCCCTCGAGGAGGCCGGCCTGCCCCACGAGCACGTCGAGTTCCCCGGGGAACGCCACGGCTGGCGGCGCGCCGAGACGATCCGGGCCGCTCTCGACGCCGAAATCCGTTTCTACGAAAGGATCTTCGGCCCACCGCACGGCTCCGGGGCGGAGACGACGCCTTCCGCGGCCCCCGCTCCCCGGTCATGACGGCCGCGACCACGCCCGCCGCGGCCGCGGGAAGCCCGCCGGAGCCGGACCGCACGCGCCCCCCGTTCCTCCGACGGGGCGACACGGTGGCCCTCGTCGCCCCCGCCGGGCCCGTGGGCGACCGCGAGACGGCCCTGGCCCGCGCCCTGACGGAGAGCTGGGGCCTCAGGCCCCGCACCACCTCCCGGCTCTCCGCGACCCACCGCGACTACTTGGCCGGTACCGACGGGACGCGCCTGGCCGACTTCACCGAGGCCTGGCTCGATCCCGAGGTGCGCGCGGTCCTCTGCGTACGCGGCGGGTACGGGACCCAGCGCGTCGCCGACCGCCTCGACCACCGTCGCCTCGCCGCCGCGGGCCCCAAGTTCCTCGTCGGCTCCAGCGACGTCACCTGCCTCCACCGGGCCGTGGGGGAGGGGCTCGGGCTGGTGACGCTGCACGCCCCGATGCCCGCGTGCCGTCCCGTCCACGACGACGAGGCCACCGCCGCGTCCCTGCACGCCGCGCTCTTCGGGCCCTCGCCGCACTCCTTCGGCCTGGACGGGCCCGTCCTCGCCCCGGGGCGCGCCGAGGGCCTTCTCACCGGCGGCAACCTCACCGTGCTCGCCTCGTCGCTCGGCACCGCCACCGCGCCCGTCACCGAAGGCCGCATCCTCCTCCTGGAGGACGTCGGCGAGGAACCGTACCGGCTGGACCGGTCCCTGACCCAGCTCCGCCGGGCCGGAGTCCTGCGGCGAGCGGCCGGCGTCGTCCTCGGGGACTTCACCGACTGCGGCCCTCCCGACCAGGTGGACGCCGTGCTGCGCGAGCGCCTGTCCGACCTGGGCGTCCCCGTGGCGGCCGGGCTTGCCGCCGGACACGGACCGCGCCAGCTGACCGTGCCCCTGGGGGCGCGCGCCGTACTGGACACGGCCCTGCGCCGCGTCGTCCTCCCTCCGTATGAAAGGAACACGGCATGACGCGCGTCCTCGTCTCCGCGGACATGGAAGGCGCCACCGGCGTCACCTGCCCCGACGACGTCGAACCCGGCACCGCCTCGTGGGAGCGCATGCGCCCGCTCTTCACCGGCGACGTCAACGCCGTCGTCGACGGCCTCCTCGCCGGCGGCGCGAGCGACGTGCTCGTCAACGACGCCCATTACACCCAGCGCAACCTCCTCCTCGAAGCACTCGACCCGCGGGCCCGCCTGCTCACCGGCCGTCACAAGCCGCTCGGCATGATGGCGGGGATCGAACGGGCCGACGCCGTCGTGTTCCTCGGCTACCACACGGGCGCCGGCGAGCAGGGAGTCCTCTCCCACACGTACCTCGGCACGGGGCTGACCGGCTTCCGCATCGACGGCGAACCGGCCGACGAGGGCCGGATGAACGCGCTGACCGCCGAGGAGCACGGCGTCCCCGTCGTCCTCGTGACCGGAGACGACCTCACCTGCCGCGCAGCGGAGGCATGGGCTCCCGACGCCCTCGTGGCGGCGGTCAAGGAGTGCGTCAGCCGGTACGCCGCCGTCTGCCTCCCGCCCACCCGGAGCGCCGAGCTGCTGCGTGCCCGGGCCGCCGAGGCCGCCGCCCGCCTCCCCCGGCATCCGGTGCCGAGCGCCCCGGCGGACGCCGACCCGGCGCGGAGGCGTGGCGCTCCCGGCGGGCCCCACCGCTTCGAACTCGACTTCCACGCGCCCCATCTGGCGGCAGCGGTGCTCGCCGTCCCCACCGTCGAGGCCAACGGTCCGCGCGGAGTCGCCTTCACCGCACCGGACGCGACCACCGCCGCCCGCACCTTCAAGGTGTGCACGACCGTCGCCGGCGCGGCGATGGAGGACCACTTCGACTGACCGCCGCACCCCCCGCCCCCTGCCCGCACCGCCCTCGTGGAGCAGCCCGTGACCACCACCCGACCGTCCGGCCCGCACGACGGATACGCCACCGACGTCGCCGTACTCTGCTCGGACCTCCTGCGCATCGACACCACCAACTCCGGAGACGGGTCGGGACCCGGCGAGCGCCGGGCCGCCGAGTACGTCGCCGAAGCCCTGGACGCCGCCGGTGTCCGCGCCACCCTCACCGAACCGCGCCCCCGCCGCACCAGCGTCCTCGCCCGGATCGACGGCGAGGACCCCCGCCTGCCCCCGCTGCTCGTCCACGGGCACCTCGACACCGTGCCCGCCGAGCCGCGCGACTGGACCCTGCACCCCCTCTCCGGAGACCTCCACCACGGCTGCCTGTGGGGACGCGGAGCCGTCGACATGAAGGGGACCCTCGCGACGACCCTCGCCCTGGTGCGCGCCTGGGCCCGCACCGGACAGCGGCCGCGCCGCGACCTGGTCCTCGCCTTCCTCGCCGACGAGGAGTCGACCGGCGCGTACGGCTCGCGGCACGTCACCACCGCGCACCGGGACCACTTCACCGGCGTCGAGGAGGCCATCAGCGAGTCCGGGGGCTTCTCGATCACGACGAGGAGCACGCACGACGGTCCGGACGCGCGCGTGTACCCCATCGCCGTCGGAGAGCGCGGTACGGCCTGGATGCGGCTCACCGCCCGCGGCACGGCCGGGCACGGCTCGGGCCCCGGAGAGGACAACGCGGTCGCGGAACTGGTCCGCGCGCTCTCCCGGTTGGCCGACCACCGCTGGCCCACGCGCCTCACGCCCGCCGTCGGCGCCCTGCTCGACGCCCTCGACCGGGCCCTCGGCTTCCCCGTGGACCGCACCAGGCTGGAGGAGGAGGCGGGCCGCCTCGGCCGGCTGGGCGAGCTGTTCGACTGCACCGTCCGCAACACCGCCCACCCCACCGTGCTCACCGCCGGCGGCAAGGTCAACGTCATCCCCTCGCATGCCCGCGCCGAGGTCGACGGCCGCTTCCTCCCCGGCGAACGGGACGCCTTCCTGGAGACCGTCGACCGGCTCCTCGGCCCCAAGGTGACCCGCGAGTTCATCAACTGCGAAGAGGCCGTCGCCGCCGACCACGAAGGGCCGGCCTTCGGCGCGATGGCCGCGGCGATCCGCAGCCACGACCCCCACGCGCACCCGGTGCCGTTCCTCCAGTCCGGCGGCACCGACGCCAAGGCCTTCGCCGGGATCGGCATCAGCACCTACGGCTTCGCACCCCTCCTGCTCGACCCCCACCTGCACTACTTCGGCATGTTCCACGGCGTGGACGAGCGCGTGCCCGTGTCCGGCCTCGAATTCGGCGTCCGCGTCCTCCACCGGTTCCTCACCACCTACTGAGCCACGTTCCGAAGGGCGAACGACCATGCACCTTCCTCCGCACCTCTGGCCGGCCACGACCACCAGCGGCCCCGACGGCATCGCGATCGGCGGGGTGCGCCTGGGCGACCTCGCCGACGAGTTCGGCACACCGGCCTTCGTCCTCGACGAGGACGACTTCCGCGCCCGCTGCCGGGCCTGGCGCGACGCCTTCGCCGGCCACGACGTCTTCTACGCCGCCAAGGCCTTCCTCTGCCACCGGGTCGCCGTCTGGCTGAGGGAGGAGGGACTGGGCATCGACGTGTGCTCCGCCGGTGAACTGCGCATCGCGCGGCGCGCCGGAGTGCCCGGGGCCTCCCTCGTCCTCCACGGCAACAACAAGTCCCCGGCCGAACTGGCGGAGGCCGTCGACCACGGCGTCTCGCTCGTCGTCGTCGACTCCGACGACGAGATCACCCGGCTGTCCGACATCGCCGCCCGACGCGGCAGGCGCCAGCCCGTCCTCGTCCGCGTCACACCGGGAGTCGAGGCGCACGCCCACGCGCACATCACCACCGGCACCGACGACCAGAAGTTCGGCTTCTCCCTCTCCAGCGGCACCGCCCACCGCGCCATCTCCCGCATCGTCAACGCGCCCGGCCTGGAACTCGTCGGCCTGCACAGCCACCTCGGCTCCCAGATCACGCGCCCCGACGTCTTCATGACGGCCGCCGACCGGCTCGTCGCCCTGATGGCCGACACCGCGCGCACGCACGGAGTGCTGCTGCGGCGCCTCGACCTCGGCGGCGGCCTCGGCATCGCCTACCTCCCCGAGGACGAACCACTGGACGTGCGCGACCTCGCTCCCGTCCTCGTGGAACGGGTCCGGAAAGCGTGTGCCGACGCGGGCATCCCCATGCCCCGGCTCGCCGTCGAACCCGGGCGGGCGATCGCGGGCCCCAGCACGGTGACGCTGTACACCGTGGGCACCGTCAAGCGCCAGCGCGGCCTGCGCACCTGGGTGTCCGTCGACGGCGGCCTCACCGACAATCCGCGCCCCGCGCTCTACGACGCGACCTACACGGCCGTCCTCGCGGCCCGGACGACCGCGAGGGGCGCCGACGAGACGGTCACGGTCTGCGGCCGGCACTGCGAGTCCGGCGACATCGTCGTGGACCCGGCCCGCCTGCCGGCCGACCTCGCCGTCGGTGACCTCCTCGCCGTACCGGCCTCCGGCGCGTACCACCGCTCCATGGCGAACAACTACAACGCCCAGCCCCGGCCGCCCGTCGTCGCCGTGCGCGCCGGTGCGGCGCGCCTCGTCGTCCGAGGCGAGACGCTCGACGACGTCCTGCGGCTGGACGTCCCGTGACCCGTCCGCCGGGCGCGCCCCCCACCGCCCGTCCGCACCACGCCCCGCCCCCGCCGCCGAGGAAGGAACCCGTGGAGAGCCCGGAGAAGGCCGCGACCGTACTGCAGGAGGCGCTGAGCCGGGGCGTCCTCGGCGAGGACCGCCCCGTCGCCGGGTTCGTCGACGTGCAAGGGGTGCGGGACGGCGTCGCCGCCCTGCACGAGGCCTTCGCCCACGTACCGGACGTGCTGCACGCCTTCGCGGTCAAGGCGGCACCCCTCGTCCCCGTCCTGCGGCTGCTCGCGGACGCGGGGATGGGCTGTGAGACGGCGAGCCCGGGCGAGACCCGGCTGGCCCTCGCCGCCGGGTTCGCACCCGACCGCATCGTCCTGGACTCGCCGGCCAAGACCCGCACCGAGATCCGCGAGGCGCTCACCCTGGGCATCGCCCTGAACGCGGACAACCTCTCCGAGCTGGAACGCGTCGACGCCCTGCGCCCCGCCGACTCCCGCTCCGTCGTGGGCCTGCGCGTCAACCCGCAGGTCGGCGGCGGCACCATCGCCGCGATGAGCACGGCGACGGCGCACTCCAAGTTCGGCGTCGCCCTCGACGACCCGGGCGCACGCGCCCGGGTGCTCGACGCCTTCCGGCGGCGGCCCTGGCTCACCCGCCTGCACGCCCACGTCGGTTCCCAGGGATGTCCGCTGCCGCTGATCGCCCGGGGCCTCGCCGTGCTGCACCGGCTCGCCGAGGAGATCAACGCCCATGTGGGACGACGTCAGGTCACCAGCCTCGACCTGGGCGGCGGACTTCCCGTCAACTTTCTGGACGACACGGTCACACCGACGTTCGAGGAGTACGTCCGGGTCCTCACCGACACGGAACCGGCCCTGCTCGACGGCCGGTACCAGGTGGTCACGGAGTTCGGCCGGTCGCTGCTCGCGAAGAACGGTTTCACCGCGGCCGTGGTCGAGTACGTCAAGGAGTCGGGGGGCCGGAGGATCGCGGTCACCCACGCCGGAGCGCAGGTGGCGACCCGTACGGTGTTCATGCCCGGGGCGTGGCCGGTGAGGATCACGGCGCACGGCCCGGACGGGCGGCCCAGGACCACCCCCGCGGTGCCGCAGGACGTGGCGGGGCCGCTCTGCTTCGCCGGCGACGTCGTGGCCCACGAGCGGCTCCTGCCGGAGCTTGCGGAGGGCGACGTGGTGGTGCTGCACGACACCGGTGCCTACTACTTCTCCGCCCCCTGGGCGTACAACAGCCTTCCCCGGCCGGGGATCTACGGCTTCCTCCACCGGGACGGCGGGGTCGAGCTGGCGCCGGTGCGGACGCCGCAGACCCTCGGGGAGGTGGTCGAGGAGAGCGGAGCGCCCCACGCGACGGCGCTCCTGACGGGGTTCGACCCGTCGGCGTCCTGACCGGGGCCGACCGTCTCGGAAGCGGCGGGCACCGGGGTGACCGCCGAGGCCGGCGGCGGCCGGTGTCGCGGTCGTGGCCGCCCGCCGCCCGCCGCCCCCGCGCCCGCCGCCCGCCGCCCCCGCGCCCGCCGGCGGACGGTACGGATCGACGCGCCCGCCCCGACGGCCAGGACGGCCGCGGCGGCAAGAGCGGGGCCCCCGAACGCCGACGCGTGCTGGAGTGACGTGGCGGCGGCGTAGCCCGCCCCGGACTCGGCCCCCGCCCACAGCGGTGCGGCCATCGCGCTGGAGGGCGCGATGCGCCGGTACGGCAGCCGGCTCGCGCCCGCCAGGTGCGGGGCCAAGGTCCGCATGACGGGGACGAACCGGCCGAAGAAGACGGACCGGCCGCCATGTCGTGCCATGAACGCTTCGGCCCGACGCCACGCGGCGGAAGGCACGCGGCGCCCCAGCCGTCCACTGAGCAGCCGACCGCCCAGCAGGCGCCCGGTGCGGTGGCCGAGCGCGTCCCCGGCCACCACCGCGCACGACGCGGTGACGACGACCAGACCCAGGTCCAGCTCCCCGGCCCTGGCCAGCGCCCCCGCGGCCAGCAACAGCGTCAGCGTCGGGACGAACGCGCCGAGCAGCAGCACCGACTCCACCAGTATCCCGGCGGCGAGGATTCCGTACGCGGCCCCGGCGGGAACCTGCCCGATCAGCTCGACCGGCCCGGTCACCGTACGGCCTCGGCCTCGGCGGCAGCGGCGGTGTCCGCCACCGCCGAGGGAGCCGGAGGCACGGGACGGCGAAGCTGCCAGACCGTCGCCGGGGGCAGATTGGCCCACACGGTCCAGCAGCCGGTGGCGTACCGGCGCTGGTACGCCTCCAGGACCTCCTCGACGCGGCGGTGGCGCCGGGCCTCGGCGCGGCTCGCGGTCAGGGCCCGGGCACAGCGGGTCCCCCGGTACGCGAAGTACGTGAGCGTGCCGCCCGGTTCCAGCAGCTCCAGGTACCGGTCCATGATCGCCTCCACCTGCGCGGGAGCGAAATTGGTGAAGGGCAGACCGGAGACGATCACGTCGTACCGGCGGCCGGTGTCGAAGCGCTCCACGAGCCCTTCGTGGACGCGGACGCGCTCGCCGTCGCCCACCGGACGGGAATGCGTACGGGCGAGCCGGCGCAGCCGGTCCGCGAAGCGGGGGTTCGCCTCGACGACGTCCAGCCGGCTGCCGGACGACAGGCGTGAGATGAGCGCACGGGTGACCGAACCGGTCCCCGCGCCCGCCTCCAGCACGTTCAAGGGGCGGGGCCCGTTCTCGTCGACGGGGTCGGTGAGCAGACGGGCCAGCGCCCTGCCGCTCGGGGCGAGGGCGCCGGTGGTGCGCAGATCACGGGCCGCTTCGATGAGGAACAACCAGCCCTCGGCGTTGCGCTGCGCGAGGACACGGTCGTGTGAGGTGGTCCATTCGTCCATGGCTTCGACGCTAGGAATCCCGGCCCGCCTGCGAATCCGCCCTTGTACGCCGCTCACCCCCTACGAAAGGAGGGGGTCACCGGAGCAGAACGGCGGAGGAGCGGAGACGCCCCCGCGCCTACGATCGAAAGGTGAACCGGGAACAGAGCCACAGATGGGGCACCTACGGGCGCCGGGGCCTCGTCGCGCTGCTCACCCTGACGGCCGTGCACAACGGGGCGTCGACCGCCGGAGGCCAGTACCTCACGCTGCGCAGCGCGGTGGCCGTGGTCTGCGGAGCGCTCCTGCTGCTGCGCGGGAGCCACTGGCTCCTGGCGCCCGTCGCGGCGACGGCCGCGGCCGGAGTCTGGGGATGGCCCATGCTCCCCCTGCTGCTCCTCGCCCTGTTCGACCTCGCCGCCGACCGCCACACCCCGGCGGCCGTCGCCTGCGCCACCACCGCGCTCGTCGGCAACGTGCTGCTCCACCCGGCGGCCTCGCTCTGGCGGCCGCAGCAGTACGGATCCAGCCTGTTCCTGCTCCTCGCCGTCGTGGGAGGGTCGTGGATGGGCAACCGGCGCCGCCTCGTCCAAGCCCTGCACGCCCAGGTGGAACACCTCAGGATCGAACGGGAACTGCGCGAACAGGCCGCCCGCAGCGCCGAGCGCTCGGCCATCGCCGCCGAGATGCACGACGTGCTCGCCCACCGGCTCAGCCTCATCGCCCTGCACACCGGCGTCCTGGCCACCCGCAAGGAGGGCCTGCCCGCCCCCGTCGTCGAACGCCTCGCCCTGCTGCGCACCGCCTCCACCGACGCGCTGACCGACCTCCGCGACGTCCTCGGCGCCCTGCGCACCACCGACGACCGCGCTCCCACCGGGGCTCCGACACCGGTCCTGCGGGACGTCCAGGAGGTGATCGACCAGGCCAGGGACGCCGGACAGCGCGTCGACACCACCATCGACGGCGCGCCGGACCAGGCGCCCGCCGCCCACCGGCTCGCCGTCTTCCGCCTGGTGCAGGAGGCCCTCACCAACGCCCGCAAACACGCCCCCGACGCCGCCGTGCACGTACGCGTCGACTACGGCCCGCCCGCCACGCTCGTCGAGGTTACCAACACCGCCGCCGCCGCCCGTACCGGGCAGGCGGTGCCCTCCGGCTTCGGCCTGGTGGGCCTCCGGGAACGCGTCGAAGCGCTCGGCGGCCACCTCCACGCCGGCCCCGGCGGCGCGGGCGCCTGGCGCCTCGCCGCCCGCATCCCCCATCCCACTCCCCGGCAGATCGGTCCTTCCGCATGATCCGCGCCATGATCGTCGACGACGACGCCCTCGTACGCCTCGGCCTGACCGACCTCCTCAACGGCGACGAGGAGATCGAGGTCGTCGCCCAGGCCGCCGACGGTCTGCACGCCGTCGAGCAGGCCACCGCACACCAGGTCGACGTGGCCCTCGTCGACGTCCGCATGCCCCGCATGGACGGCATCACCGCCACCGCGCGCCTCCGTGCCCTGCCCCACCCGCCGAAGGTCATCACGCTGACCACCTTCGACCTCGACTCCTCCGTGTACGACGCTCTGGCCGCCGGCGCCGACGGCTTCCTGCTCAAGGACACCGACCCCGCCGAGATCCTGCGCGCGGTCCACCTCGTCGCCGGGGGCTCCGCCATGCTCCACCCCAGCGCGGCGCGCCGCCTCATCGACCGCTACCACCGCACGAACAGCCCCCGGGCCACCGACGCCCGCACCCGTGCCGCGTCCCTCACCCCCAGGGAGAGGGACGTCCTCTCCCTGCTCGGCGAGGGCGCCACCAACGCCGAGATCGCCCAGCGGCTCGGCATGCGGGAAAGCACCGTCAAGGCCCATGTGAGCCGCATCCTCACCACCCTCGACGTCACCAACCGGGTCCAGGCCGCCCTCCTGGCCCGCGACGCCGGCCTCGCGGGGTGACGCACCCGGAACCACGGACGGTGCGCCGCGTACAGCCGGTATGACGGAGGTCGGTCGGGCCGCGGGGAGGCCCTCCCCGCGGGTGTGGTGCGCGCGTCCACACGCATTTCGTGCCCGATGTCCGAACCGGGCAGCCGCAGCGTCCCGGGGAGTGCGGTGACGCAACCCGACGGCCCGTCACCATCGGATCCGGAGTTCCGGACCGGGTCGGCGTGGCGGGATGCGCCCGAGCGTCATGGTCCGTGGGCCACCTGCGTGACACCGAACGTGAAGCGGACCGACCGCCGGGCGACGACGCCTGCCCCACCGTCTGCTGGGAGGCCCCCGAGGCCCGCCAGTACACCTGCCGGCGGGGCCGCGCGACCACGACGAGGCCATCGACCTCTCGATCTTCCAGCGGTGCCGGTCGCGCCGTTCACTCGACTCGATCCCCGGTCGGGCGATGTGCGCGACGATGCCTCGTTCACGCAGCCGGGCCGGGTGGCCGGCGAAGGAGTACGCCTTGTCCGCGCGGAACTTTTCCGGTCGGCGACGGCGTGGCCCGCGGCGGAAGCGGACGGCGGGTGTGGCGCGGACCAGTGCCTTCGGGGCCTGGTTGTCGTGAGTGTTCGCCCCCGAGACGGCGACGGCCGGAGGAACGCCTTGAGCCTCGGACGGTACACGCGGCCTGCTGCCCCTCCGGACGTGGATCTCGGTGACGTCGACCACGACGAACATCCTTCTCGCCGTCCGGGCTGCCCATCGGCCGTCCGAACCACGGGACGAGGAACACGAGCAGCTCCGCGACGACCAGGTCCCTCGGTCCCGACCTCCGCGCCACCCATGGCCAAGCAGGAGGATTCAAGAGGGAAATTACATAACGCTCAAACCGCCCAACCCGGGAAAACTCGAACGTCGGCATAAGTGCGATGCGCCGGTTTGGTGGCAGTGAGCTTTTTCAAGTCGCCCACAGTCGAGTGACAGCTGGGACTGCCGGCGCTGGTCGCAGCTGCCCTGGGACGGGTCGTTTGGCACGGTGAACGTGCCCCACACCCGGTCCACGATGGCGGGCAACACGATGACCAGGAGCCGGTGCCACGGGGCGGGATCGTGCGCCGGGCCCAGATGCCCGCGCAGACCACTGAGGCTGCTTCAAACAGAAGGCGGACGGCGAGCAGGGTGCCGGTGTCGGCGATTGCCGGCGGTCGGTTCACTGGGCAGCCCGGAGGTTCTGTATGTGCGCGATGCGCACGCGTCCGGAGCAGACCGAGCCCCGCGCTGCCGGAGCCGGACGACTGGTGTGCCTGGTGGCGAGGTCAATTCATTGCGCTATGCATACGCCCCTGGCAAGATCGCTCGGGGCCGGCGCGACGTGCGCCGGTCGTCACACACGCTCAGCCGCCTGTGGCAGCTCGGTCGTGGCTCTCTCCTCCCCGGTCGTCTCGTCATCGCGTCGCCGACCGGTGCTCTCGCACGCGAAAGGTGCCTGAATGAACTTTCCGGGCGGTGCCGCTCCTCGCCTCTCCGCCGTGCCGGGACCTGGCGTGGAGCTTGACCAAGTCCTGGGTCTTCCCTCGACTGAGCCCGTGTGGCGGTTGCCCGCCGACGTGTACCGGGAGGAGGCCGCTCAGCGGATGTACCGCCCGGAGTGGACCTGGGCGGCTTGGGGGCCAGACGGCCGGGTGCTGGCCCGGGCCCTGTGGTGGGGGCAGAGCGACAGTGCGCATCCGATCGCGCTCGACTGTCTCGCCGTCGCAGACGAGGTGCCCGCCACCGAGCGGGCTGCTCTTGCCGCCGCGCTCCTTGACGCGGGGCACCGGTCGTTTCGTGAAACGGGGGCCCAAGCCCCACCGTTGTACAACCTTGTGAAGCTGCCCGGCTCGTGGCGGGACGACCCTGAGCACGTCGCCGCCGTGGCCTGGCGCCAGGAGGCCGCCCGTCGCGCGGGCCTGACTGTCGAGGTGGAGCGGCTGCAGTTCGAGTGGACGCCCGAGGTGCCGCTGCCCGCCGAGCCCGAGCGACTGGTCTTCTCCCCAGAGCTGGACGATGAGGTGTTCCTGCGGGCGATGCTGCGGATCGCCGAGGGCACGCTCGACGCCCACACGGTGGAGAGCGAGGCGGCCAACGGGCCGGAGGCCACGGCCCGCGAAAGCCTGCAGTTCTACCTCGACCGTCCCGGCAAGCGGGACTGGTGGCGCCTCGCGCACACTCCCGACGGCGCCCTGGCCGGCCTTGCCATACCGTCGGCCACGCCGTACAGCCGTAACGTCGGCTATCTCGGCGTCGTCCCCGAACTACGCGGCCGCGGCTACGTGTCAGAGATCCTGGCCGCCATCACCCGCTTCCAGGCCGAAGACGGTGCGGACCGCATCACCGCCACAACCGACCTCGGCAACCGTCCGATGGCGGCGGCTTTCACCCGCGCCGGATACCGCACTACGGAAGTCCGCCTTATCTTCTCCGAACCGCTGGACCGCTGATCTTTTCGTTAGTTCTCTGGACGTGATGACGCTGAGACCGCGTTTGGGATCTCAATGAGCGTTTTCAGCGCTGCCGCTTCAGGGCGGACTCCAGCAGCCGCTTTGTCAGCTGTTGGAGCAGTCCACCCTCACCGGTCAACTGAAGACCCTCGGCCTGAGCCCGGGACACCAGCTCGTCGATCAGCCGGTCATCCACCACCCTCGCCGGCTGCGACTCAGCCGTCTCGACAGGCTCGTCCTCGGTCACGTTCTCACTGGTCATCGGTGCATCCTCCATGATCGGGAGTTACACCGAACGATTTACAGTCCCGAGAAGCGGACCGGGGGTGGTGCATGCTGGGGGCCGGGCCGGGGAAGGTGCGGCGGGATCGTGGGCGGGGGCGGAATGGGACGGCGGGTACCCGCGCTGGTGGTCATGGCGCTGACGGTGCTGGTGTGTGGCGCGGTGTCGGTCGCGGACAGTCCGCGGTCGGGGCTCCGGCCGCGGAGCGGACCGCTGGCGATGGAGCAGTTGATGGCGGTCCTACCGCGCGGCGGGGCGGTCCCGGGCTACCGGGCCGCCTTCGAACGCACTGCGCCGCACGACGATTACCAGCGGGTCGAACTCTGCATGGAGGTGGCCCGCGCGCTGGCGAACGAGCGGCGGGATCCGGTCGCGGCCACTGCGGTCCGTCTGGATCCTCGTGCCGGGCAGCCGGGCGTCCTGGCCACCTCGTACAGCTATCCGCACGGGGAGGCGGTGCGGGTGATGGACGAGCTGCGGGCCGCGGTCCCTCGGTGCGCCCACTACACCGTGCCCGTGTGGACCGCTGAAGAGCACACCCACAAGGGCCTGCAGCCGTTGCCGCCGGCGGAGTATCCGGGCGATGAGATGCTGGCATACCAGGTGCTGAGCGCTCCGGGCAGCCACCCGAGCTTCGCCGAACCGCAAGAGCCGCCCCCTTTGACGGCTCGGTCCGTGATCACCTATGTGCGTACCGGAGACGTCGTCACCCAGTACGCGACCTATGGCGGCGACGCTGCCCCCCAAGCCGTACCCGAGGCCGTCGTCGGCGAGTTCCACCGGCGGCTGGTTCGAGCTCACCAGCTGCCGGGGTAGCGAGACCCGGTCAGGCAGAGCCGGCCTGCTCTTCGGGGGCGTTCCATTCACGGGGGATCAGCCAACGGCCCACCAGGAAGTGAGCCTTTTCCAACCTCACATCTGTGCTGGTCAAGGGCGCGTCGAGGAGTGACCATGTCAGCCGGTGACAGACCGGTGACCAGCAGATTCACAGTCGGTCACCATGCTGTGAACGCTCTGACGGACAAGGACGGCCGACCTGACAGCCAGGTTGGAAAAGGCTCAGTAACTGATCGTTTCAGAATGAGTTCGGCGTAGGGGCTTGGCAGTCGGGTTGGGTGGCGGCACAGTGGTGTAGGTGTCGGATGATCTTGTGCCTGATGACCTGTGGGAACGTGTCGCCCCGCTGCTGCCGCCCCGTCCGCCGCGGCGCCATCGGTATCCCGGACGCCTGCCCGCGGACGACCGCGCCGCTCTTCGGGGCATCGTGTATGTGCTGCGCAAGAACGTGAGCTGGAGAGACGTGCCCGCCGAGCGGACCGGATGCAGCGGGGTGACGGCCTGGCGGCGGCTGCGGGACTGGACCGAGGCCGGCGTCTGGCCCCGCCTGCATGAAGTTCTCCTGGCCGAACTGCGCAAGGCCGGCCTGCTGGACATGGACGACTGCGCGATCGACGGCTCGCACATCCGGGCCCTGAAAGGGGGGCTCACACCGGACCTTCGCCGGTCGACCGCGCACGGCCGGGCAGCAAGCACCACCTGATCGTCGACCGGCACGGAACACCCCTCGCCATCTCGCTGACCAGCGGAAACCGGCACGACGTCACCCAGCTGACGCCCCTGCTGGACGCGATCCCCCGCATCCGAGGAGTCCGCGGGCGGCCGCGGCACCGGCCGGGCCGGCTGTTCGCCGACCGCGGCTACGACTACGACAAGTACCGCCGCATCCTCCGAGCCCGCGGCATCACACCCAAGATCGCCCGACGCGGCGTCCCACACGGCTCCGGTCTGGGCAAGACCCGCTGGGTCGTGGAGCGGACCTTCGCCTGGCTCCACCAGTTCAAACGACTCCGCACCCGCTATGAGATACGCGCCGACCTCCACCTCGGGCTGCTCCAACTGGCCTGCAGCATCATCTGCTTGCGACGCCTACGAACCTCATTCTGAAACGATCAGTAAGCGGTGTAGGAGCTGAGCAGAGAGGTAACGACCGTTTGGACGCGCCCCGTATTGGCCTGCACAGGCAGGTCAGCACCCCCGCACTGGTTGAAAGCGCTGACAAGGGGCAGACCTGCCGCATTACTGGTGGCCGTACCGACCCCATGCGTAGTCACTCCGCGGGCCTGTGCTCCAACGCCTTGATTGGCGCACGACGTCCCGAACGCGGGAGAGAGGAAGTCACCCACGCCTCCGGCCGACGCGGGGCTGGCAGAGGCCAGACATCCCAAGAACGCGAAATCTGTCAGACCGATCGTCGCGGCGCTATAACGCTGAACCATGATCTGGTAAACGAACATCTCACCCCATAGGTCGCGAACATGGGCGATAAGTGAGCACTTTTAGCGTTGCCGCTCCAAGGTGAGGATGGCTGCGGCGATCGCGGTCATGCGGTTGGGGCTACAGCGGGCCCGGTGGAAGATTCGCCAGGTCCTTCAGCCTTGCGATGCTGCGTTCGACCGGTGCCCGCGCCGCGGACAGGGCTCGGTTGATCGTCTGTTGGGTCGTGGTGAGGTTCCGGTTCGGGAGGCGTCTGATGGGCGTGGTCACCCAGGGGCCGGCGCCGATGTAGGCGCGGTCGGCGAGGACGGGGACGCCTTGGCGTTCGCAAATCCGGATGATGCGGTGGGTGCGGGCCGCGGTCACGTCATGGGTGCGGCCGGGCAGCGCGGGCGAGATCCACAACAGTTTGCCGGTGGGATCGGCGACCTGCACGTTCACGCCGTGACGGCGGTGCTTCTACGAGAAGTCGGCCCGGCTGTCACCGACGCGGTCGCACTCGGCAAGGGTCCCGTCAAGCAGGACGTAGTCCGGGCCGGTTTCACGCAGAACCCGCAGCAGTCCGGGTGCCCGGCCGGACAGGTGCCGGACGACTGCTGTTGCCGGACGACTGCTGTGACGTAGGCGTGGGCGGTGCCGACGGATATGCCGAAGCCGACGGCGATCTGTGCGAGCGTGTCGTGCCGGCGGAGGTAGACCAGGCCGACGAGGGCCCTCTGGCGGGGCGGGAGCTTGCAGCGGCGGTCGCCCTCACGGGTGACGATGAGCATGGTGACCCACTCGACCAGGGCGTGCGGCAGGTCGAGTGCGGCAGGATGGGGAACCAACAGGGCTCCTGCGCCGATGGGTTGAGACTTCGAACACCTCCCTCAACGGCACGGGGCTCTGTGCGTTGCGGCCCTCATCCTGACTCGGCCAGGGTCACTCGATCAGTGGCCACTCTGAAAAAGCTCAATGATTGACGTGTGTGAGGGGTCGGGGGCTTGGTCGGGTTGCCGGTCGGCCGCGGGTGAGTCGGTGGACCATGATGCCGATCACGGCCCAGCGG
>JNWL01000069.1 GCA_000716465.1 Streptomyces bikiniensis | reverse complement strand
CCCCGGTACCGGGCCCCGCCCACCCCCCGTCCGGCCGGGGCGGCCGTCGCCGCACCGTCGTCCTCGCGGCCCTGCTCGCCGGAATCGTCGCGGGCGGTGCCGTCTTCGCCGCCATGCACTACGCGGGCGGCGACCGCGACGTCGACGGCACCGGGGGAACGACCACCGCCACGGCCCCGCCCGCGACCCCCTCCGCCGGGAGCGGCGGGAAGAACGGGATCCCGGACGGCTGGCACCGCGTCGAGGACCCGGAGGGCTTCAGCCTCCTCGTCCCGGACGGCTGGAAGCGCCAGACGGAGGGCGACCAGATCGACTACACCCCGGACAACGGCAACCACCGCATCCGGATCAGCATCGACCGCAGCCCCGACTTCGAGAACCCGTACATGCACGCGCTCGACCTGGAGCGCGTCCTGGCGAAGCGGATGGACTACAACCGGATCAAGCTCCTTCCGACCACCTACCGGGACCAGACCCTCTCCTGCCTGTGGGAGTTCACCTGGACGGAGAGGAAGACCTTCCCCGGGCCCCGGCGCGCGATCGACCAGATGTACTACGGCGACGACGGCACCGAGTACGCCCTCTACATGTCCTCGCCCGCGTCGAGCTGGGAGACCACCCGGGAGCAGTTCGACATCGTCCTCCGGCACTGGCGGGAATCGGGGGAGCAGGGAGGGGAGCAGACGGGCGGGTAAAGCCCGGAAAAAACTCCGCGACCGGCCCTCGGCGGCCGTGAGCCGCTGATCAGGGCTTATGTGCCAGTGATCGCTGGCGCGATGTGCGCCCCCGGTGAAAACGCGTTACCGACGGGTACCCAAAGGGCGGACGGCGGCTTACGCTCGCCCTCATGACGGACTCGCAGGCCCCCGCCGCCCCTTCGGCTCCCGACGCCACCGCCACCGCCGCCACCTCCGCGGTGCAGACCGGGACCGCCCCCGCGGGGGCGACCAACCCGGTCGCGCCCGTACCCGCCGGCGTCCGGACCGCCGCCGACGTCGTGACGCCCGACCTGGTCGCCCGGCTCTCCCGGGGCGTGGTCGGCTCCGGCCGGACCGCCAACCACACCCCCTTCACCGGGGAGAAGCTGGCGGACCTGCCCGAGTCCGCCCCCGAGGACGTCGCCGAGGCCTTCGACCGCGCCCGCGCCGCCCAGCCGGTCTGGGCCGCGACGCCGGTGCGGACCCGCGCCGCCGTGCTCCTCCGCTTCCACGACCTGGTCCTCGAACGGCAGGCGGAGGTCCTCGACCTCATCCAGCTGGAGACGGGCAAGGCGCGCCTGCACGCCCACGAGGAGGTCATGGCGGTGGCCGTCGCCGCCCGCCACTACGGCCGCAAGGCCTCCTCGTACCTGCGTCCCCGCCGCCACACCGGCGTCGTGCCGACCCTCACCAAGGTCACCGAACTGCGCCAGCCGCGCGGGGTCGTCGGCCAGATCGCCCCCTGGAACTACCCGCTCGAACTCTCCGTCGGCGACGCCCTGCCCGCCTTCGTCTCGGGCAACGCCGTCGTCATGAAGCCCGACACCGAGACCGCGCTCACCGCGCTGTGGGCCCGTGACCTGCTCATCGAGGCCGGTCTGCCGGCCGAGGTCTTCCAGGTCGTCCTCGGCGAGGGCCCGGTCGTCGGCCCCGAGGTCGTCCGGCACGCCGACTACGTCTCCTTCACCGGCTCCACCCGCACCGGCCGCGAGGTCGCGCAGGGCGCCGCCGCCCGCCTCGTCGGCGTCTCCCTCGAACTCGGCGGCAAGAACGCCATGCTCGTCCTGGAGGACGCCGACGTGGAGAAGGCCGCCGCCGGCGCCGTCCGCGCCTGCTTCTCCTCCGCCGGACAGCTCTGCATCTCCATCGAGCGCCTGTACGTGCACGAGTCCGTCGCCGACGACTTCGTCGCCCGGTTCGCCGCCCGTACGAAGGCGATGCGGCTCGGCACCTCCCTCGCGTACGGGGCGGACATGGGCTCCCTCGTCGGCGAGCGGCAGCTGGAGACCGTCAAGCGGCACGTCGAGGAGGCCGTCGCCAAGGGCGCCAGGCTGGTCGCGGGTGGCGTCGCCCGCCCCGACGTCGGCCCCCTCTTCTACGAGCCGACCATCCTCGACGGCGTCGAGGCCCCGATGACCGTCTGCAACGAGGAGACCTTCGGCCCCGTCGTCTCGATCTACCGCTTCACGGACGAGGACGAGGTGATCGAGCTCGCCAACGCCACCCCGTACGGCCTCAACTCCTCCGTCTGGACGAAGGACTCGCGCCGCGGCCACGCCGTCGCGGCCCGGCTGCGGACCGGCACCGTCAACATCAACGAGGGGTACGCGCCCGCGTACGGCAGCGTGCAGTCCCCGATGGGCGGCATGAAGGACTCCGGGCTCGGCCGCCGCCACGGCTCCGAGGGCATCCTCAAGTACACCGAGGCCCAGACCGTCGCCCAGCAGCGGCTGGTCCCGCTCGCGCCCTCCTTCGGGATGGACGACGAGAAGTACGCCGCGTTCATGAGCCTGTCCCTGAAGGCGATGAAGGCCCTGCGCCTGCGCTGAGACCTCCCGGGCCCCGTCGACGGCGGGGCCCGGGCGCTCCCTCTTTTCCACCCCTTTTTCCGTACTCCGTACGAGGAGAGCCATGACCGCGGTACCCCCTACCCAAAATCAGGAGCAGGTGGAGGACGGCGCGTACGACTACGACGTCCTCGTCGTCGGCTCCGGCTTCGGCGGTTCGGTCACGGCCCTCCGCCTCACCGAGAAGGGCTACCGGGTCGGCGTCCTGGAGGCCGGGCGCCGCTTCACCCGCGAGACCCTGCCGAAGAACTCCTGGGACCTGAAGAACTTCCTGTGGGCCCCCGCCCTCGGCCTCTACGGCCTCCAGCGCATCCACCTGCTCGGCAACGTCATGGTGCTCGCGGGCGCCGGTGTGGGCGGCGGCTCCCTCAACTACGCCAACACCCTCTACGTACCGCTCAAGGCGTTCTTCGACGACCCGCAGTGGAAGGACATCACGGACTGGGAGGACGAGCTGCGGCCGTACTACGACCAGGCCAAGCGGATGCTCGGCGTACGGCTCAACCCGACGATGACCCCCTCCGACGTGCACCTGAAGTCGGCCGCCGAGGCGATGGGCATCGGCGACACCTTCCACATGGCGCCGGTCGGCGTCTTCTTCGGCGACGGCGAGGACGCCGACGGGAAGGCCAGGGCGAAGCCCGGCGGCGAGGTCCCCGACCCGTACTTCGGCGGCGCGGGCCCCTCCCGGCGCGCCTGCGCCGAGTGCGGCGAGTGCATGACCGGCTGCCGCCACGGCGCCAAGAACACCCTCAACGAGAACTACCTGTACCTCGCGGAGAAGGCGGGCGCGACCGTCCACCCCATGACGACCGTCGTCACCGTCACCGAGGACTCGCGCGGCGGCTTCGCGGTGAAGACCCTGCCCACCGACAACCGCAAGAAGGGGAGGGGCCGCACGTTCACCGCCCGCCGGGTCGTCATCGCGGCCGGCACGTACGGCACGCAGACCCTGCTGCACCGGATGAAGGACACCGGCCTGCTGCCCCGGATCTCGGACCGGCTCGGGGAGCTGACCCGCACCAACTCCGAGGGCCTGGTCGGCGCGCAGACCACCGACCGCCGCTACCGGAGGAAGCACGGCAAGGAGAAGGCCGACTTCACCCGGGGCGTCGCCATCACCTCCTCCGTCCACCCCGACGAGAACACCCACATCGAGCCGGTGCGGTACGGCAGGGGCTCCAACTCGATGGGCAGCCTCACCGTCCTCCAGGTGCCCTACGGCGCCCACCGGGTGCGCAACTGGTTCCTCAACCTGCTCCGGCACCCGGCGCTCGCCGCCCGCTCGCTCTCCAACCGGAAGTGGTCGGAGCGGACCATCATCGGCCTGGTCATGCAGTCCCTCGACAACTCCCTGACCACCTACCGCAAGCCCGGCGGCATCGGAAAGGGCCTGCTCACGGCCCGCCAGGGGCACGGCGCGCCGAACCCGGTCCAGATCCCGGAGGCCACCCGGGCCGCCTCCCTCCTCGCCGAGGAGATCAACGGCTTCGCCGGCTCCAACGTCGGCGAGCTGATGGGCACCCCGCTCACCGCCCACTTCCTGGGCGGCTGCCCGATCGGCGCCGACGCCGCGTCCGGCGTCATCGACCCGTACCACCGGCTCTACGGCCACCCGGGGATCTCCGTCGTGGACGGGGCGGCCGTCTCCGCCAACCTCGGCGTGAACCCGTCCCTGACGATCACCGCCCAGGCGGAGCGGGCCATGTCCTTCTGGCCGAACAAGGGCGAGGAGGACCCGCGCCCGGCGCAGGGCGAGGGGTACGCGCGGCTCGCGGCGATCGAGCCGAAGTCGCCCGCGGTCCCGGCCGAGGCCTTCGGCGCGCTGCGCCTGCCGTTCCTGGGGATGCCGAAGGTCCGGCCGGAGGCCCCGCCGGACGCTCAGCGGGCCGTTTCGTCGGAGATCCCCCCGGAGGTTCCACTGGAGATCCCGTCGGAGGCCCCGGCAGGGATCCCGGCGGAGGTTCCGGCAGAGGTTCCGTCGAAGCGGGAGTGACCGGGGCCGGAACGGCGGACACGGAAAGGGCGCTGCATCCCCCTCCGAATGCAGCGCCCTTCCGGCTTCTGGTGTTGCTGCATGGTTGACCCGCGACCCCGGCGATTGGTTGTAGCGGTTGCACGGGATCGTCGTGTGACGCGCGTCACGTCGTACGGGGAGGGGGTGCGGGCGAGGGCCCCGCGCCGCGATTCCGGTCGCGGCACGGGGCCCTCGGGGCCGGCACCGGCGTCAGGGCAGCTGCGGTGCCGAGCGGGGCGGCGCCGGGGGGCTGCGCCGCTGGGGAGGGGAACGGGGTGGGGGGACGAGGGGACGGGGTCTTCGCAACGGTGCTGGGGCCGCGGGGTGCGGCCGGGGGAGCCGGTTGCGGTCGGCCCCGGGCGTCCCCGGGGCCGACCGCCCTTTCTGGGTGACCGGGCCGCTGTCCCCTGCTGCCCGGTCACACGCGCTGGTGCGAGGTCCCACGGCGCACCGGAGAGGTACGCCACACGCCCCAGCGAAGCCACGCGTGGTTTTTCTTCGGGCCCGCCCCTGGCTGGCACGGACAACCGGACCAACGAAGCCGGTACGGAGCCGGTCACGCGCCGTACGGGTGAGAGCGGGCCCGAACTCGGGTGCGGGCGCCCACTCGGATGCGCCCCGGCGCGGCTCTCGGACGCCTCCTCGGCGCAGCTCTCAGATGCGCCCCCGGCACAGCTCCAGCATCGTCATCGCGAGCGCCGTGCCCGGCTTGCCGAGCGCGTCCCTGTAGTGGCCGAGGACCTCCATCTCGCGGTTCAGGTTCACCCGGCGGCCGCCGGAGGAGATCCGGGCCTCCTGGATGACGGCCGAGACGGCCATCCGTTCCTGGATGAGACCGATGATCCGGTCGTCCAGCGCGTCGATGCGTCCACGGGCGTCGCCGATCAGCGCCGCCGCCTCGTCGGTGCGGGCGCCGGTCTTCTCGGTGGTGGCGGTGTGCGTCGTCATGGCAGGGCTCCTGTGAGGTCGGACGCCCTGGAGCCGCATGGCCCGGAGGCAAGCAGAACGCCCCGGGCCGTGTGGCCCGGGGCGCCTGGGAAGTCGCTTGTCAGTTGCTCAAGCAGCACGACCATGGCAGCCGGTGGGCCGGATGCCATAGGTAAAGACGAAGGTCGAGTGCTCGCGCATGGCGACAGTATGGACCCCGCCCCGGAGCCGGGGCCAACCCGGGTTCGGATGGTGAGACGAATAGTCCGACCGGCGCGCCGGTAGAATCGACAAATAGCACCCCTTTCGAGGGACCCCCTCCTACCGCCGGAAGGCCGCCGTAGTGTCATCAGCGACCCCCGCTGCCGCGCCCGACGTCACCAACCCGGACGTAGTCCTCGTTGTCGACTTCGGCGCCCAGTACGCCCAGCTCATCGCCCGCCGCGTCCGTGAGGCCCGGGTCTACAGCGAGATCGTCCCGTCCACCATGCCGGTGGCCGAGATGCTGGCCAGGAACCCGAAGGCGATCATCCTCTCCGGCGGCCCGTCCTCCGTGTACGCGGAGGGCGCCCCCCGCCTCGACCGCGCGCTCTTCGAGGCGGGCGTCCCCGTCTTCGGCATGTGCTACGGCTTCCAGCTGATGGCGACGACCCTCGGCGGCACCGTCGACAACACCGGCGCCCGCGAGTACGGCCGCACCCCGCTGCACGTCTCCAAGGCCGGCTCCACCCTCTTCGAGGGCACCCCGGTCGAGCAGTCGGTGTGGATGTCGCACGGCGACGCCTGCTCCGCCGCCCCCGAGGGCTTCGCCGTCACCGCCTCCACGGACGTCGTGCCGGTCGCCGCCTTCGAGAACGACGAGAAGAAGCTGTACGGCGTCCAGTACCACCCCGAGGTGCTGCACTCCACGCACGGCCAGCAGATCCTGGAGCACTTCCTCTACCGGGGCGCCGGCATCGAGCCGAACTGGACCACCGGCAACGTGATCGAGGATCAGGTCGCGGCCATCCGCGCCCAGGTCGGCACCAAGCGCGCGATCTGCGGCCTCTCCGGCGGCGTCGACTCCGCCGTGGCCGCCGCCCTCGTGCAGAAGGCCATCGGCTCCCAGCTCACCTGCGTGTACGTCGACCACGGCCTGATGCGCAAGAACGAGACCGAGCAGGTCGAGAAGGACTTCGTGGCCGCCACCGGCGTCCAGCTGAAGGTCGTCGACGCGCAGGAGCGCTTCCTCACCGCCCTCGCCGGAGTCTCCGACCCGGAGACCAAGCGGAAGATCATCGGCCGCGAGTTCATCCGCGTCTTCGAGCAGGCCCAGGCCGAGATCATCGCCGAGGGCGCCGCCGACGGCGAGGAGGTCGCCTTCCTCGTCCAGGGCACGCTCTACCCGGACATCGTCGAGTCCGGCGGCGGCACCGGCACCGCCAACATCAAGTCCCACCACAACGTGGGCGGCCTCCCCGAGGACCTGGAGTTCGAGCTCGTCGAGCCGCTGCGCCAGCTCTTCAAGGACGAGGTCCGCATGGTCGGCCAGGAGCTCGGCCTGCCCGACGAGATCGTCCAGCGCCAGCCCTTCCCCGGCCCCGGCCTCGGCATCCGCATCGTCGGCGAGGTCACCAAGGAGCGCCTGGACCTGCTCCGCGAGGCCGACGCCATCGCCCGCGAGGAGCTGACCGCCGCCGGTCTCGACCGCGACATCTGGCAGTGCCCGGTCGTGCTCCTCGCCGACGTGCGCTCCGTGGGCGTCCAGGGCGACGGCCGCACCTACGGCCACCCGATCGTGCTGCGCCCCGTCTCCTCCGAGGACGCCATGACGGCCGACTGGTCGCGCCTGCCCTACGAAGTGCTCGCCAAGATCTCGACCCGCATCACCAACGAGGTCGCCGACGTCAACCGCGTCGTCCTCGACGTCACCAGCAAGCCGCCGGGCACCATCGAGTGGGAGTGACCCCTCCCACCCGCCCGTGAAGCCGCCGTCCCGGACGACCGGGGCGGCGGCTTCGCCGTTCCCCGCACCCTTCCGTACGCCAATCCTTCCGTACGCCAATCCTTCCGTACGTCAATCAGGCGACTCGACAATCACTCCTGAGCGGGGTGCGCACGGCACCCCGGTGAGCCTCCAGTACGGCACAATTCCGTGGAACCAACGGCACGTTGGCCCTCCACGGCACACCGGAACGCACCAGAACGCACCGGCCCGAGCTGTCGTGGAGCGAGCTCGGGAAGTGAGCACCGTGGCGGTTCAAGAGGCGAGACGGTACGGCGAGCACGCGACCGGCTGCGCCGGCTGCGCCCACTGCGGGCGGGCCGGCCACCGGCGCGCGGTCGCCGCCTTCCTCGCCCGCCGCGACGAACTCGCCGCCGGACACGGCGTCCCCGCCGCCGTCGCCCACTCCCCGGTCGCCGCCCGCCAGTGGGTCTCCGACGAGCTCGCCCAGTCCGCCCGCGCGGTCACCGCGCACGGCCGGGAGGCCGGGCCCGCCCGGCTCGACCTGGTCCGGCGCGGCACCCTCCGCACCGTCTGGGGCGCCGTCCTCGCCCTCCTCCTCGCCCAGGCCCTCACCGCCGTCGAGGCCGGCTGGACCGGCGCCCGCACGGCCGGCCTCTGCACCGCCCTGGCCCTCGCCGCCCTCCTCAGCGCCGCCGCCCACGCCCACCGGGCCCGCGGCGGCCTCCTCGCGCCCCTGACCGGCGAGGACAACCGGCTCTCCACCACCCGCGCCGTCGCCGCCGCCTGGCTCCTGCTCCCCTCCTTCTCCCTCGTCCTCCTGGCCGCCCGTTTCCCGGCCCCCGGGCCACCGGCCCCGGCCGCGACCGCCTTCGACCCGGCCCGGGACGCCGGCCTGCTCACCGCCCTGGCCCTGGTCGCGGCCGTCACCGTCACCGCCCGCCTCGTCGTCACCGCCGGCATCACGGCGGGCCGCCTCCAGAAGGTGCGGGCCGACCGCCCGCGCGCCGCCGACCTCCTCTGCGACGACAGCGGCCGGGCCTGCCTCGCCGACGTCCAGTACCTCCTCGTCTCCGGAGCCGTCCTCGTCCTCACGGCCGCCGGACTCGCCCACGACCCCGACCGGCTCCCCGGGGTCCCCTGGTCCCTGGTGCTCCTCCTCGGCGTCTCGGCCGCCTGGCACCTCGCCGCGAAGTGCGCCGAGGGCGTCCGCCCCACGATCCACTCCGTGGTCCGGTCCCGGGAGGCGGGCGACCTCGACGCCCCGATCCGCACGGGCGACGACATCGAGATCCGCGGCCGCGGCTTCGTCCCGCCGGGCGCGGACGCCCCCGACCCGCTGACCCGCCTCGTCGTCCGCATCGGCGCCGTCCACGCCCACGTCCCCCTGGTCCCGGTCCCGGGCGGCTTCGCCAACCCCACCGACACCGCCCTGACCGTCCCCCTCCCGGCGGACGTGGAACCGGGCCGGGTGGAGGTCTCGGTCGTGACGGCGGCGGGCACGGAGACCAACCGGGTCACGATCGACGTCGTGGACTGACCGTCCGGCCCCTTCCCCGCGCCCCCGGGGCGCCGCTCGGAGGAGAATCGTTCCGCGAGCAGCCGTACGGGGCGTGAGAGGTGACCGACGATGACGGGACAGACGGACCGGACGGGCCGGGGGGACGACGGGACCCCGGACCGGCACGACGACACCGGCGGTGGTGACGGCGGTCCCGGTGAGGGTGACGGGACCGGTGCCTGGAAGGCCCTCGCCTCCCGCCACGCCCTCCTTCCCCTGCGGATCTTCCTCGGGATCACGTTCGTCTACGCCGGGCTCGACAAGCTCACGGACTCCTCCTTCCTCGCCGGCACCGGCAGCGGATCCATCGGCGAGACGATGCGCGGCGTCCGGGACGTCTCCGCGATCCCCGCGCTCGTCGACCTCGCCCTCAAGAGCCCCGCCGGCTTCGGGTACGCCCTCGCCTTCGGAGAGCTCGCCGTCGGGCTCGGAACCCTCTTCGGCCTCTTCGCCCGCGTGGCGGCGCTCGGGGGCGCGCTGATCTCGCTGAGCCTCTGGCTGACCGTGAGCTGGCAGGTGTCGCCGTACTACCTCGGCAACGACCTCGTCTATCTGATGGCCTGGCTGCCGCTGCTGCTCGCCGGGGCCCCGGTGCTCTCGCTGGACCGGCTCCTCGCCGAACGGCGCCGTACTCGATAGGCGACCCAGGTCGCGAGGGCGGCCGTGCCCAGGCCGCCGCAGAGCACCGGCACCACCGCGTACCAGGGGGTCGTCCAGGCCCCGGCGAGGTCGCCCGCGTACAGGGCGGCCAGGGCGAGGGCGGTGAGGCCGGCGAGGAGCCGGCCGGGACGGAACTCATGAAGCAGCACGGATGACCTCCACCTGTCCGAGCGCGACCTCCAGGGAGAGGTCCAGGATGCCCGCCGGGGCGGTCCCGGCCGGCGGCGCGAGCGTGCGGGCCTCCTCGCGGTCCGGCGCGACGTCGACGTCGTTCGGCGGCTGCCCCGGCAGGCGCAGGTCGCCCAGCGACACCTTGGCGCGCAGCTTCACGACCGCGTCCTTCGGGACGATCACTTCGAGCCGGCCGGCCCCCACCTCGGCACCGGTGGTGACCGTCGTGCCCGCGGGGAGCGGGAGCCGTGCCAGATCGAGCGTGCCGACCCCCGTGCCCAGCTCGTAGCGCGGCTGCACGGCGGCGGCCGACGCGGGCGCCCACGTCTCGCGGACCCAGTCCGTGGTGATCCGGTCGGGCAGCGTCGTGGCCAGGGCGAGCAGGCCCGCCGTCACCACGGTCAGGAAGACCGTGCCGAACCCGGTCCGCCCGAGGAAGCTGCTGACGACGAGCCCCAGGCCGAACACCCCGAGGGCGGCGACCAGACCGGTCTGCAGGCTGGTGCCGAGCGGCTCGGTCTCCCAGGTCAGGCCCGTGCCGAGACCGGCCGCCACCATCGCGAGCAGGAGGACGAGGCCGCTGATGGAGAGCGGGCTCTTCCGGACGGAGGGCGTCGGACGCCCGGGCGCCGGGTCCGGGGCGCCCCACCGGCCGCCGGGCTTCGGCACCTCGCCGTTCACCCTGCCGTCCCCGTCCACCACGCCGTGCGGACCCCACAGGTAGCCGACGGCCACCTTGCCCGTCGAGCCGTCCTTGACGATCGGGTCCTTCCACCAGGAGGTGTGCTCGATCAGAGGCGGGGCCTTCGTCTCGGGCGGGGCCTCGGCGACCGCGAGTGCCGCCGCCGTGTCCGTCCTGCCCTCGGTCTCCACCGCGCCGGTCTGCCTCCGCCGCGACCAGACCGCCGCCCCGCACGCCGTGAACGCCACCAGCAGCGAGGAACCCAGCATCGATCCGCTGCGCAGCATCGACAGGAGGACCCCGCAGCCGATCAGCGCCATCAGCAGGGCCGCGAGGGAGGAACCGGAGACGCGGCCGGTCAGCAGCCTGCGCCCCTCGTTCTCCTCCTCGCCCGCGAGCGGGATCAGCAGCCACGCGAAGCCGTAGAAGAGCAGCCCGAAGCCACCCGTCACCGCCAGGACGCCGATCACGACGCGGAAGACCACCGGGTCGAGGTCGAAGTACCGGCCGAGACCGCCGCAGACACCGCCCACGACCTTGCTCCCGCGCGAGCGCCGCAGCGGCGCGGCGGAAGCGGCCTCCGCCGGCGGCGGGGCCTCGTGCTGCGAAGACACCGAACTCCTCATGCCACCATGGTGACGGCCCGTGACGCCGTGCGGCACCGGGGACGACCCTGGCCCGACCCTGATATTCGGAGGGCCCCCGTCCCCGAGGCCGTACCGGGGGAGATCTCAGGGCCGACCCTGATGTCCCGGGCGGGTCGGACGTGTGACGATCGGTGCATGTCCGCATCCGCTCGCGTCGCCGACACCGACGAACCGTCCCTGCGCAGGCTCTACCGGAGCGCCGACGGACGGTGGCTCGGCGGCGTCGCACGCGGTCTCGCGGGACACCTCGGACTGCCGGTCGTCTGGGTGCGCACGGCGTTCGCGGTCCTCGCCATGGCCGACGGCCTCGGCGCCGTGCTCTACGCCGTCTTCTGGATCGTCGTCCCGCTCGGCGTCGGCGGACGGACCGCCCCGCGCCCCGTCTTCGAGACCGCTCCGGACGGGCGCCGCAAGCTGCGCAAGCCCGACCGCGGCCAGGTCTTCGCCCTGGCCGCGCTCGCCGTGAGCCTCGCGGTCGTCGCCGGGAACGCCAGCTTCGACGGCGAGACGGGACGGTACGTCTGGCCCGTCCTCCTCACCGGCATCGGGCTCGCCGTCTTCTGGCGCCAGGCGGACAACGCCCGCCGTGCCAGCTGGACCGAGCCCGGCCGGCACAGACGCGCGTTCCAGCTCGCCCGCGGGCTCGTCGGCGTCGCCCTGGTCGGCACGGGCCTCGCGGTCTTCGTGGTGGTCCGCGGCTCCGTGGCCCAGCTCGGCACGGCCCTCACCGCGGCCGTCGCCGTCCTCACCGGCATGGTCCTGCTCGCCGGCCCCTGGCTGGTGCGCATGTCGCAGGACCTCACGGAGGAGCGGACCATGCGCATCCGCGCCCAGGAGCGGGCCGAGGTCGCGGCCCACGTCCACGACTCGGTGCTGCACACCCTCACCCTGATCCAGCGCAACGCCGACGACCCGGGCGAGGTGCGCCGGCTCGCCCGCGCCCAGGAGCGGGAGCTGCGGAACTGGCTCTACAGACCGGAGGGCACCGGCCGGGACGAGGAGCCGGAGACCCTCGCGGAGGCGGTGAAGAGGGCCGCGGCCGAGGTCGAGGACAAGCACGGCGTCCCGCTGGAGGTGGTCGTCGTCGGGGACTGCCCCCTCGACGAGGGGCTGGTCGCGCAGATGCAGGCCGCGCGCGAGGCGATGGTCAACGCCGCCAAGTACGGTGGCGAGGGAGGGGCGGTGCAGGTGTTCGCGGAGGTGGACGGCCGCACGGTCTTCGTCTCGGTGCGGGACCGGGGGCCGGGCTTCGACCTGGACGACGTGCCCGAGGACCGGATGGGCGTACGAGAATCGATCATCGGCCGGATGCGGCGCAACGGCGGTACGGCCCGGCTGCGGTCACCGCAGGGCGGCGGCACCGAAGTGGAGCTCGAGATGGAGAGGGCGGACGGATGAGCGACGGGACCGGGGCAGCGACCGGGAGCGGGGCGGACGCGAACGCGGACACGGGGACCGACGCGGGCGCGGCGCCGGGTGTGGGCAGGCGGGTGCGGGTGGTGCTCGTCGACGACCACCGGATGTTCCGCACCGGGGTGCAGGCCGAGATCGGCCGGACCGAGGTCACCGGCGTCGAGGTGGTCGGCGAGGCGGCCGACGTCGACCAGGCGGTCACGGTCATCACCGCGACCCGGCCCGAGGTCGTCCTGCTCGACGTGCACCTGCCGGGCGGCGGCGGGGTCGAGGTGCTGAGGCGCTGCGCGAGCCTGCTCGGCGCGCCCGAGGACCCGGTCCGCTTCCTGGCGCTCTCGGTGTCGGACGCGGCCGAGGACGTGATCGGGGTGATCCGGGGCGGCGCCCGCGGCTACGTCACCAAGACGATCACCGGTACCGACCTGGTCGACTCGATCTTCCGGGTCCAGGAGGGCGACGCCGTCTTCTCCCCCCGGCTCGCCGGCTTCGTCCTGGACGCCTTCGCCTCGACGGACGCGCCCCCGGTGGACGAGGACCTGGACCGGCTCACCCAGCGGGAGCGGGAGGTGCTGCGGCTGATCGCCCGCGGCTACGCGTACAAGGAGATCGCCAAGCAGCTCTACATCTCGGTGAAGACGGTCGAGTCGCACGTCTCGGCGGTGCTGCGGAAGCTCCAGCTCTCCAACCGCCACGAGCTGACCCGCTGGGCCACCGCCCGCCGTCTGGTCTGAACCCGCGGCCCGCACCTGGGGCGCGGTGGGTCCGGGGCCCGGGACCGTGCCCTGCCGGGGTGGTGGACGGGCGTGCGGCGGGCCGGGCCCGGGCGTCAGCCCACGCGGGTCGCTCCGGCGAAGGGCATCTCGTCGATCGGGGCGACCCGGATCGGGGCGCCGGGCCGGGGGGCGTGGATCATCTGGCCGCCGCCGACGTAGAGCCCGACGTGGCTGATCCCGGAGTAGAAGAAGACCAGGTCACCGGGGGCGAGCTGGGAGCGGGAGACCCGCTTGCCGGCGTTGATCTGGGTGTACGTCGTGCGGGGCAGGGAGACGCCGGCCGCGCGCCAGGCCGCCTGGGTGAGGCCCGAACAGTCGTACCCGGAAGGGCCCGTCGCCCCCCACACGTACGGCTTGCCGAGCTGGGCGCGGGCGAAGGTGATGGCCTGGGCGGCGCGGGAGTCCGGGGCGCTCACCGGTCCGCGCGCGCCACCGGAGGAGCGGTCGGCCCGCGCGGGGGCCGAGGTGTCGGCCGGGTTCGTCCCGGCCGTCCGGTCCGAGGGGCCGGAGACGTTCCGGGCGGCGGTGGCGGCCTCGTACCGGGCCCGTTCCTCCGCGGTGAGCCGGGCGAGCAGGGTCCTGGCCGACCCCAGCCTGCCGAGGACGGCCGCCTTCTGCCGTCGCAGCTCGGCCTCGTGTCCGCGCAGGGCGGTCAGCCGTTCCGCCGACTCGCCGCGCAGCTGCCCGATCGCGCCGAGCTCGCGCCGTACGGCCCGGATCGCGGCCGCCTGCCGGTCGCCGGCCTTCTCGGCGAGCGCGGCCCGCGCCAGGTACTGGTCCGGGTCGGAGGTGAGGACGAGCCGCACCGTCGGGTCGAGCCCCCCGGAGCGGTACTGGGCGGCGGCCACGGCCCCGAGGGCGTCCCGCGCGTCGTTGAGGCGCCGGGTCCTGCGGGCGGCCTCGTCGCGCAGCCGGTCGAAGGCGGCGCGCGCCTCGTCCGCCTTCTCCTTCGCCCCGTTGTACCGCTCGGTCGCGGCCCCGGCCTCCTCGTAGAGCCGGTCGACCTGCGCCCTGACCTGGGCGGCGGTGGGCCGGGGGTCCGCGTGGCCGGACCCTTCGAAGAGCGTCGCCGTCGCAGCCGAGGCGAGGGCGAGGGTGGCGGCGGTGCGGACCGCCCGGCCACCGAGGAGGGACTGTGCGGACTTTCGGTGTGCTGCCACGAGGGCGGGTCACATCCTCTTCCCTGGGGGACGGGGTGCGCCGGGCCGGCGGCGGTCCGCACAGGGGGACGGGCCGCCGCCGGTTTTCTCGGCGGGGGTGACCGACGACCGCCGACCTGCCGGCGGGGTGGGGAGCCGGTCACCTGGTGGAGGACGCTAGGCGCGGGGTCACGCCCGGATGACGGATTGACCGCTATTGGCGACAGTTGACGTGTGGGGACCGAACTCTTTCGCCGGGTGACGGGACAGGGCCCTTCCGGCGGACGTACGGGCATGTGGTCGGGTAGCGGAACGGGGAGAGGCCTGGGGGTCGGCCCGGGTGCCGGAGAGCGGTGGACCCACCCGGAAGGGGGTCCGGAGGCCCGGTTAGGCTCCGCCCCATGGACGTACTCATCAATGTCTTCGTCGCCCTGCACGTCATCGGCATCGCCTCCCTCCTCGGCGGCTTCCTGACCCAGATGAAGGCGATGGGCGCCGGTACGGCCCGTTTCAGCCCCGCGATGCTGCACGGCGCGCTGACCATGCTGGTCACGGGCGTCGCGCTCGTCGGCCTGAACCAGGCCGACGACCAGACCGTGAACAACCTCAAGATCGGCATCAAGCTCGCGATCCTCGTCGTGATCCTCGGCCTGGTCTACGTGAAGCGGGACGACGAGAAGGTCGACAAGAGCCTCTTCGCGGCCGTCGGCGGCCTGACCACGGCGAACATCTTCATCGCGACCCTCTGGACCTGAGCCGCACCCGCGACCCGCGCCCCCGGTGTGACCCGTTCCGCACCCCGGCCGCACGGACCGCCCCCCGAAGCGGACCCGGATGTCGGCCCGGCGTCCTAGACTCGTGAGGCGATGAGCAGCCTCTTTGACGACAGCTTCCTGGCCGGTCTCCAGAACTCCTCGGAGGAGCCCCCGCCCCACCCCGAGGACGACGAGCAGGGCTCCCCGGCCCCGGAGGAGGTCCCGCACGACCTCTTCGGGGAGCACTTCGACGCGCCCCCGCCCCGGGACGCGTACTACCGCGACGGCGCCCCGCGCCCCGTCGTGGACCCCGCCGCGCTCCTGGAGGGGCTGAACGAACAGCAGCGCGCCGCCGTCGTGCACACCGGCACCCCGCTGCTCATCGTCGCGGGCGCCGGCTCCGGCAAGACCCGGGTGCTCACCCACCGCATCGCCCACCTCCTGGGCACGCGGCACGTCCACCCCGGCCAGATACTGGCGATCACCTTCACCAACAAGGCCGCCGGCGAGATGAAGGAGCGCGTCGAGCAGCTCGTCGGCCCGCGCGCCAACGCCATGTGGGTCATGACCTTCCACAGCGCGTGCGTCCGGATCCTGCGCCGCGAGTCGAAGCGGCTCGGCTTCACCTCCTCCTTCTCGATCTACGACGCCGCCGACTCCAAGCGCCTGATGGCCCTGGTCTGCCGCGACCTGGACCTCGACCCGAAGAAGTTCCCGCCGAAGTCGTTCAGCGCCAAGATCTCGAACCTCAAGAACGAGCTGATCGACGAGGAGACCTTCGCCGACCAGGCGCAGGACGGCTTCGAGAAGACGCTCGCCGAGGCCTACCGGATGTACCAGGCGCGGCTGCGCGAGGCCAACGCCCTGGACTTCGACGACATCATCATGACGACGGTCCACCTGCTCCAGGCGTTCCCCGACGTCGCCGAGCACTACCGCCGCCGCTTCCGCCACGTCCTCGTCGACGAGTACCAGGACACCAACCACGCCCAGTACACCCTGGTGCGCGAGCTGGTCGGCACCGGCTACGACGACCTCGGCCCGGCCGAGCTGTGCGTGGTGGGCGACGCCGACCAGTCGATCTACGCCTTCCGCGGCGCCACCATCCGCAACATCCTCCAGTTCGAGGAGGACTACCCGGACGCGACCACGATCCTCCTGGAGCAGAACTACCGCTCCACGCAGACGATCCTGTCGGCCGCCAACGCCGTCATCGAGCGCAACGAGTCCCGCCGCCCCAAGAACCTGTGGACCAACGCGGGCGAGGGCGCGCGGATCACCGGCTACGTCGCGGACACCGAGCACGACGAGGCCCAGTTCGTCGCCGACGAGATCGACCGGCTCACGGACGCGGGCGAGGCCAGGGCCGGGGACGTCGCCGTCTTCTACCGGACCAACGCCCAGTCCCGCGTCTTCGAGGAGATCTTCATCCGCGTCGGCCTGCCCTACAAGGTCGTCGGCGGCGTGCGCTTCTACGAGCGCAAGGAGGTCCGGGACGTCCTCGCGTACCTGCGCGTCCTCGCCAACCCCGAGGACAACGTCCCGCTGCGCCGCATCCTCAACGTCCCCAAGCGGGGCATCGGAGAGCGCGCCGAGGCGATGATCGACGCCCTCTCGCTCCGCGAGAGGATCACCTTCCCGCAGGCCCTCAAGCGGGTGGACGAGGCGTACGGCATGGCAGCGCGCTCCGCGAACGCCGTCAAGCGCTTCAACGCGCTCATGGACGAGCTGCGCACCGTCGTCGAGTCCGGCGCCGGACCCGCCGTCGTCCTGGAGGCCGTCCTGGAGCGGACCGGCTACCTGGCCGAACTCCAGGCCTCGACCGATCCGCAGGACGAGACCCGGATCGAGAACCTCCAGGAACTCGCCTCCGTCGCCCTGGAGTTCGAGCAGGAGCGGGGCGAGGAGCCCGCGACCCTCGCCGAGTTCCTGGAGCAGGTCGCCCTCGTCGCCGACTCCGACCAGATCCCCGACGAGGACGAGGAGGGCCGGGGCGTCATCACCCTCATGACGCTGCACACCGCCAAGGGCCTCGAATTCCCGGTGGTGTTCCTGACCGGCATGGAGGACGGCGTCTTCCCGCACATGCGCGCCCTCGGCCAGACGAAGGAGCTGGAGGAGGAGCGGCGCCTCGCGTACGTGGGCATCACGCGCGCGCGTGAGCGGCTGTACCTCACCCGCTCGGCGATGCGCAGCGCCTGGGGCCAGCCCTCGTACAACCCGGCCTCGCGCTTCCTGGAGGAGATCCCGCCCACGCACCTGGAGTGGAAGCGGACCGGTCCGATGGCGAAGCCCGCCGGGCCGACCTCGGGCATCACCTCCTCGTTCTCCTCCTCCCGCGCCCGCTCCGGCCCCTCCGGGTTCGCCACGCGGCGGGCCGGCGAGAAGCCGGTGATCTCGCTCCAGGTGGGCGACCGGGTCACGCACGACCAGTTCGGCCTCGGCACGGTCACCGCCGTGACCGGCACGGGCGCCGACGCCCAGGCGACGATCGACTTCGGTGACGACAAGCCGAAGCGGCTGCTGCTGCGGTACGCGCCGGTCGAGAAGCTGTAGGGCGGACGAGCGCACACGGGAAGAGGGCCCCGACTCCGGTCGGGGCCCTCTTCCCGTGAGCAGGGGTCAGCCGGTCGGATCCAGGCCGTGGCTGCGCAGCCACGCCAGCGGGTCGATCGCGTAACCGCCGCCCGGCCGGACCTCGAAGTGCAGGTGCGGGCCGGTGGAGTTGCCGGAGTCGCCGGAGTACGCGATGACCTCGCCGGCCTTCACGTAACCGGAGCGGATCTTGGCGCTGCTGAGGTGGCAGTACCAGGTCTCGGTGCCGTCCGGGGCGGTCACGATCACCATGTTGCCGTACGCGCTGTTCAGCTGGGTGCGGACGGTGCCGTCCGTCGCGGCCATCACGGGCGTGCCGCTGAACACGGGGAAGTCGATGCCGGTGTGCACGGACATCCAGTTGACGCCCGACTGGCCGAAGCGCGCGCTGAGCCGGTGGAGCTTCACCGGCAGCGCGAACTTGGGGCGCATCGCCTCCTTGCGGGCCGCCTCCTCCTCGCGCTTCTTCTTCTCGGCCGCCTGGCGGACCTTGAGGTCGATGCGCTCCTGGGTGCGGCTGACGCGGCTGCCGAAGTCGCGGGCGTCGGTGTCGAGGGCGTCGAGCTGGGTGTTGAAGGCGTTGTTGGCGACGACCGGCTTGACGGCGTCCGGGGCGGCGGCGAGCGCGGTCGTGTTGTCCTTCTTCTCGCCCCCGGTGCCGGTGCCGGGGAGCCCGCCGACGGACGCGGCGGCGATGCCGGCGACCCCCATGACGCAGGCGGAGGGGACGGCGACGGTCAGCAGCGCGGACCGCTTGGCGGGGGTACGGCGACGGCCGCGACCGCCGCCGGAGGAACGGCGTACGGGGCGGCCGGCGGGGGAGTCGGTGCGGATCTCGACGACGGGCTCGCCGTGGGGTTCCTCGTCGGCGTCGTGGGTCTCGCCGTCTTCGCGCCCTTCGAACCCTTCGAGCGCTTCGGCGTCGTCGAGGCCGTCTTCGGCACCGGTGTCGGCGAACCCGCCCGGCTCCGTACCGGAAGGGTGTTCGGAGGGGTAGTCGAAGGAGAACTCGGCGGTGTGCTCGGCGAGTTGCTCCGTCTCCGGGGTGTACTGGTGGGGGACGACCGGCTCGGGCTCCGGGGCCGGGTGGTTCCACGCGGTCGCGTCGTAGGCGCCGGTCTCCGTCGCGAAGCCGGGGGCGGCCCACTGGCCGGTGGCGTCGTAGGCCTCGTAGCCGTACGCGCCCTGGGCGGCGTACGCGCCGGCGTGGGCGGTCTCGTACGGGCCGGCGTGCCGGGCCTCGGTCCAGGCGGAGGCGTCCCACTGACCGGTGGTGTCGTACCGGCCCGTCGTGTCGTACTGGCCGGTGGTGTCGTACTGGCCGGTCGTGTCGTACTGCGCCGCGCCGGTCTCGTGGGCCTCGTACCCCTCGTGGGAACCGGTGGTCCCGTAGGCGGGGGTCCCGACGTTCCACTGACCGGTGGTGTCGTACTGCCCGGTGGTGCCGTACGGGCCGAGGTCCCACTGGCCGCTGTGGTCGGCCTGACCACCGGGATACGTGCCGAACAGCGGGTCTGCGGCGAAACTGCCAGTGGTGTGGGCGTCGTCTCCGACGTACCCGGCGTGGGGGTGCTGGTCGTTCACCAACGTCTCTCTCGCCTCGGCAGCAGGACCAGTCCGGGGCGGGCCCGACGAGGGGTGTCCCGGGGGTAAGCAGTGGCGCGACTGTACCCGGCGGTATGCGCGGCGGACAATCTTCGGCGGGATCCGCGGACGCAGGAAACGGGCAATCGGTCGTGTTTCGCCAGCTCACGGAGAGAGCTTTGGCCTTGTGTTCGAGAAGCGTTCGAACAGGGGTGTCGCACGGTCGGGCGAAGGGGTGTCGACACCGTCGATGCCCTGTGAACGGGCGGCCACGGTGTGTCCACGGAACGTCTACGCGACGTCGGCGAGGCGTTGGCGAGGCGTTGGCGAGGCGTCCGCGCGGCGGCTTCCGGTCAGGCCACGGAGGAGGCGCCCGGCTCCTCTCCCCGGCCGGTCGGGACTCCGGGGGCCTCGGCATCGAGCGCCTCGCGGACCCCGGCGGCCACCGTGGGGTGCACGGGCAGCGCGAGATGGCCGATGCCGCTCACCCGTACGTTGTGCACCACCAGGTCGGGATGGTCGAGGCGGGCGGTCTCCACCGGCACCATCACCTGGTCCAGATCGCTCCAGAAGCTCACGAACCTGGTCCGGCAGCCGCGCGCGGGGCCCGCCAGCTCCCGCAGCACCTCGGAACCGGGCCGCATCTGCCGCACCAGCGGGTGGGCGGCGGCGAGCCGGGCCATAGTCGTGCCCGCGTGCGGGGTGCCGAGCATGACCAGGGTCCGCACCCGCGCGTCACCGCCGAGGCACTGCACGTAATAGCGGGCGATCAGCCCGCCGAGGCTGTGGCCGACGATGTCGACCTCGGCGTGACCCGTACGGGCGCGGATCTCGTCCACCCGGCGGCCGAGGAGTTCGGCGGCGGCCCGCAGGTCGCAGGTGAGCGGTGAGTAGTTGAGCGACTCGATCCCGTTACGGCCGTGCCGTGCGAGGGAGCGGCGCAGCAGGACGAAGACGGAGCGGTTGTCGACGAAACCGTGCAGGAGCAGGACGGGACGCCTGCCCCGGGCGGGTCCCCCGGCCGGCGCGTCGGGCGGAGCGGGCGCGAGGCGCTCGGCCGCGATCCCGGTGGGGTAGAGGGCGAGATGGCCGGTGAGGATCGCGAGCTCGAGCGCGGTGGCCTTCATCAGGGTGGTGACCTTGGCGAACTCCATGGCCGGCCTCCGAACGGCGTGCGGGGCCGGACGGTGTGGCCGGTGCGCCGCGCCCCCGCGCCGCACGGACGGCGGCACGGAGGCGCGGCGACCACGTCGCGGCTCCTTTCGCAACCGGTCCCGCCTGCGGCTGGTGGGCCCAGGAGGAGGGCCCGGAAGCGGGATCGGCGCGGAGCGAACATGTCCCACGTGTGATTTCCCCCTCGGTGGCTGCCGCGAAACGGCCGCTTGCGGGATGCTGGGGATAACGTTCGTTCACCTCCCCGGCAAAGAGGCGCGGGGGTCGCATGTGGAGGCAGTGATGGGTGTGACCGGTCCGATCCGCGTGGTGGTGGCCAAGCCGGGTCTCGACGGCCACGATCGCGGGGCCAAGGTGATCGCGCGAGCGCTGCGGGACGCCGGCATGGAGGTCATCTACACGGGGCTCCACCAGACGCCCGAGCAGATCGTCGACACCGCGATCCAGGAGGACGCCGACGCGATCGGCCTCTCCATCCTCTCGGGCGCGCACAACACCCTCTTCGTGAAGGTCCTGGAGCTCCTCAAGGACCGTGACGCGGAGGACATCAAGGTCTTCGGCGGCGGCATCATCCCGGAGGCGGACATCGCGCCGCTGAAGGAGAAGGGCGTGGCGGAGATCTTCACCCCGGGCGCGACGACGGCGTCCATCGTCGACTGGGTGAACGCGAACGTCCGCGTGGCCGCGTAGGACGCGGTCCGCGCGTCCGGAGACCTGGTCCGCGCGTCCGGGACCCGGTTGGTTCGGGTGGTCGTGTACCCGGTCCGTTCACGCGGGTACGCGGGAGGCGGTCCGCGCCCGGACGCCTGGCGCCCGGCCGTTCGCGCGGCCGCGCAGTACCCCGGCCCGTGCGCGTCGCGCCCCCTCGCCGTCCAGGGCCCTCCCCCGCGGGAGGGCCCTTCGCCGTCTCCGTACGGACCCTCAGGCGGGCGGCGCGAGTTCGGCGCGTATCGCGGCGCGCAGGCGGAGTGTGGAGACCAGGCGCCGGAAGGCCTCCGACCAGTAGCCGCCCGCTCCCGGGACGATGTCCTCCGCCTCGTCCGGACGGGCCGCCAGGGGTTCGAGGTGCCCGGCCGCCTCCGGGGCGAGGCAGCGCTCGGCGAGGCCCATCACCCCGCTGAAGCTCCACGGGTAACCGCCCGCCTCCCGCGCGACGTCCAGGGCGTCGGTCACCGCCTCGCCGAGCGGCTCCGCCCACGGCACGGCGCAGACGCCGAGGAGCTGGAACGCCTCCGACAGGCCGTGGGCCGCGACGAACCGGGCGACCCAGCCCGCCCGTTCCTCCGGGGGCAGCATCGACAGGAGCCTGGCCCGCTCGGCGAGCGACGAGGTGCCGGGCCCGGTCGCGGGCGGGACCGCGGGCGGACCGAGCAGCGCGCGCGACCAGTCCGCGTCCCGCTGCCGCACGGCCGCCCTGCACCAGGCCGCGTGCAGCTCGTCCCGCCACCCGTCGGCGACCGGCAGGGCCACGATCTCCTCCGGGGAGCGCCCCCCGAACCTGGCCGGCCAGCAGGAGAGCGGGGCGGACTCGACGATCCTGCCCAGCCACCAGGAGCGCTCGCCCCGACCCGCCGGGGGGACCGCCACGACGCCGTCCCGCTGCATCGCCGCGTCGCACTCGTGCGGGGCCTCGACGCCGATCGTCGGCACGTCGGCCGTCCGGTCGAGGCCGACGCAGGTCAGGGCCCTGGCCGCCATCCGGCCCGCGAGGGCGGAGGCGGGAAGCGCGGAGAGGAGTTCGGCGGCGGTGGCGCGGACGTTCCGGCTGCGGTCGCCGAGGGCCTCCTCCAGGAACTCCTCGTCCGCGTCGGACAGTCCGGCCCGCAGCGAGTCGAGGAACATCAACCGGTCCTCCGCCCGCTCCGTGGCCCAGGTGGAGGCGAGGAGGGCGAGGCCGGCGGCCGGATCGTCGTTCCGTACGGCGGTGAGCAGGGCGACCCGTTCGGCGAACAGGCCCTCGTCCCACAGGGCCCGCACCCCCTCCGCGTCCCGGGGGGACGGGAGGGCACCGGCCGCCCCCGTACCGCGGAGGGCGAACCTCCACTCGGGGTTGAGCCGGGCCAGCCACAGTCCGCGCGGTCCCGCGAACCGGAGGGCCGAGGGGCGCAGATCGGTGCGGGCCCTGGCCGCGTCCAGGAGCGCGGGCAGGGCGGCGGCGGGCGCCTTGTAGCCGTGCTCCTCGGCGAGGGCCAGCCACTGGGGGAGCAGTTCGGCGAGGTCGGGCGCGGCTCCGCGCCGCCCGGCGGGCGAGGGCGCGGTCCGGCCCGCGAGCAGCTGGTCGAGGCGCCGCCGGGCCGCCTCGGGCAGCGGCACGCGCGGGTCCTCCGGTGCGGGCTCCGGCAGGGGCGCGGCGGGCCCGGGGCGCAGTCCCGCCCTGCGCCGCACGGTGTGCAGCGCGGCGGCGTCGAGCAGCGCGCCCGCCGCGTCGCCACCCGCTGCGGCACCAGCCGCCGTGCCGTGATCCGCCGCGTCACCGCCTGTCGCGCCGGGGTCCGTCGTGTCACCGTCCGTCGCGCCGGGGCCCGTCGCTTCACCGCCTGTGGCGCCGGGGTCCGTCGTGTCGGCTTCCCTCCTGTCGCCGCCCGCCGAACGCACGGGCCCGAGGGGTGTCCGCCGGTCCGTTCCGAGCAGCGCCGAGGTGACGAGTTCCTCCCAGGGGCGGTCGGGGGCGGTGGTGTCCATCGGGCTCCTCCGAGCGGTCGGTGATCGGTGATCGGCTGCGGTGGGCGGTGGGCGG
>JNWL01000068.1 GCA_000716465.1 Streptomyces bikiniensis | reverse complement strand
TGCGGAAGCTGCGGTGTTCCACCACACGCATCACCGCCCTCGTTCAAGCCGTCCTCACCCTGCATCTGGCCAGCTCAGACCGAGGATGAAAAACGCTCACGGCCTTTCGAGGTGCGGGAGGGGTCAGACGGTCTCGGGAAGCTCGTCCAGTCCTTCGGCGACCAGCTTCGCGAGGCGGTCCAGAGCGGCCTCGGCGCCCTCGGCGTCCGACGCGAGCACGATCTCCTCGCCGCCCTGCGCGCCCAGGCCGAGCACCGCGAGCATGGAGGCGGCGTTCACGGGGGTGCCGTCGGACTTGGCGATCGTCACCGGAACGCCGGAAGCCGTGGCGGCACGGACGAAGATGGACGCGGGGCGGGCGTGCAGGCCCTCGGCCCAGCCGACGTTGACGCGGCGCTCAGCCATGGTGTTGCCCTTCAAGTCTCAAGCGGGTTGTCTAGACCAGTCTCTCACGGGATGCGAGGTGCTCACGCCGACCTCCGGCCCGGCCCGGACCGCCTCTCGGCCCTCCCACCTTGCAACGCCCGCCCCCACCGCGCGACCGGTGCCCCACGCGTGGCGCCGCCGTAGGCTGACCCCATGCAGAGCGCGTCGGAGCAGCCGGAAGCGACGGAACCGCGGGCGACGCCGGCACGGCCGGCCCCGCCCGAGCACGCCTACCCCGACCACTGGGAGGCGGACGTCGTGCTCCGCGACGGCGGCACCGCGCGCATCAGGCCCATCACCACCGACGACGCCGACCGGCTCGTCAGCTTCTACGAGCAGGTCTCGGACGAGTCGAAGTACTACCGCTTCTTCGCCCCCTACCCGCGCCTCTCCGCCAAGGACGTGCACCGCTTCACCCACCACGACTTCGTGGACCGGGTCGGACTCGCGGCGACCGTCGGCGGCGAGTTCATCGCCACCGTCCGCTACGACCGCATCGACGACCGCGGACTGCCCGCCTCCGCCCCGGCCGACGAGGCCGAGGTCGCCTTCCTCGTCCAGGACGCGCACCAGGGCCGGGGCGTCGCCTCCGCCCTGCTCGAACACGTCGCGGCGGTGGCCCGCGAGCGGGGCATCCGGCGCTTCGCCGCCGAGGTGCTCCCCGCCAACACCAAGATGATCAAGGTCTTCACCGACGCGGGCTACACCCAGAAGCGCAGCTTCGAGGACGGCTCCGTCCGGCTCCACCTCGACCTCGAACCCACCGACCGGTCCCTCGCCGTCCAGCGCGCCCGCGAGCAGCGCGCCGAGGCCCGCTCCGTACAGCGACTGCTCACCCCCGCCTCCGTCGCCGTGGTCGGCGCCGGCCGCACACCCGGCGGCGTCGGCCGCACCGTCCTGCGCAACCTCCTCGGCGCGGGCTTCACCGGACGCGTGTACGCGGTGAACGCCGCGTTCCCCGACACCGGCGGGGACACCGGCGACGGGGGCCCGGCCGAGCTCGACGGGGTCCCCGCGCACCGCTCCGTCGGCGCCATCGGGGAACCCGTGGACCTGGCGATCGTCGCCGTTCCCGCCGAACGGGTGCCGGAGGCCGTCGCGGACTGCGGCGAGCACGGGGTGCGGGGCCTCGTCGTGCTCTCCGCCGGATACGCCGAGAGCGGCCCCGACGGGCGCGAGCGGCAGCGCCGGCTCGTGCGGCAGGCCCGCTCGTACGGCATGCGGATCATCGGCCCCAACGCCTTCGGCATCATCAACACCGCCGACGACGTGCGGCTCAACGCCTCGCTCGCGCCGCAGATGCCGGCCGCCGGGCGGATCGGGCTCTTCACCCAGTCCGGCGCGATCGGGATCGCCCTCCTCGCCGGACTGCACCGGCGGGGCGCCGGGCTCTCCTCCTTCATCTCGGCCGGCAACCGCGCCGACGTCTCCGGCAACGACTTCCTCCAGCACTGGTACGACGACCCCGGCACCGACGTCGTCCTCCTCTACCTGGAGTCGATCGGCAACCCCCGGAAGTTCACCCGGCTCGCCCGCCGCACCGCCGCCGTCAAGCCGGTCGTCGTCGTCAAGGGCGCCCGGCACAGCGGCAGCGCCCCGCCCGGCCACCGGGTGCCCGTCACCCGTGTCCCGCACGCCACGGTCTCCGCGCTGCTCCGGCAGGCCGGGGTGATCCGCGTCGACACCGTCACCGAGCTCGTGGACGCCGGGCTGCTCCTCGCCGCCCAGCCGCTGCCCGCCGGGCCCAGGGTCGCGATCCTCGGCAACTCGGAGTCGCTCGGCCTCCTCACGTACGACGCCTGCCTCACCGAGGGGCTGCGCCCGCTGCGGCCCCTCGACCTGACGACCGCGGCGGTCCCGGCGGACTTCCGGGACGCGCTGGCGGCGGCCCTCGCGGACGAGACCTCCGACGCGGTCGTCGTGACCGCGATCCCGTGGGTCGGCGAGGACGGCGCCACCGAGTTCGGCGACGGCGAGGTCCTGGCGGCCGCCCTCCGCGAGGCCGTCGCCTCCGCCCCCGCCCCGACGAAGCCGGTCGTCGTCGTCCACGTCGAGATGGGCGGCCTCGCGGAGGCCCTGGCGGTGGCGACGAGCACGAGGCCGCCCGGGGCGGGGCGGGGGGCCGGGGCGGGTACGAGTACGAGTACGAGTACGGGAGGGGTTACGGAGACGGGTACGGGGAGCGGTACGGCCGCCGGGCCCGGAGCCGTACCGGCGACGGCGCCCGCCACGGAACCGGAACCGGCACTGCGACCGGCCACGGCCCCCGGCCCGGCCACGGCCCCCGGCCCGGCCACGGCCCCCGGCCCGGCCACGGCCCCCGGCCCGGTTCCGGTGTCCGGTCCTGTCCGGGGCCCCGGACAGGCCCTGGCCGCGGAACCGGCGCAGCGCCCCGGCCCGGCCCCGGACCCCGGCCCGGTCCCGGACCCCGGCCCGGTCCCGGTTCCCGCTGTGGAGGGTTCCCCGGACGGCGGGCGCGCCCCGGACGGAGACCGCTCTTCGGTCACCGTCACCATCCCCGCCTACCCCGCCGCCGAGCGGGCCGTGCGGGCGCTCGCCGAAGCCGTGCGGTACGGGCAGTGGCGGCGGCAGGCGGCCGACCCCGGGCGGGTGCCCGAGTACGAGGACATCGACGAGACCGGGGCCGCCGCCCTGATCCGGCGGGTGCTCGGCGGCGCGGACGCGGACCCGCGGGGCGTCACCCTCGGCACCGACCAGGCCGGCGAACTGCTCGCCCGGTACGGCATCACCGTCCTGCCGACCCTGCCCGCCCCCACGCCCGACGCCGCCGTCGCGGCCGCCGCCCGGCTCGGCTACCCCGTCGCCCTCAAGACCACCGCCCCGCACCTCCGCCACCGCCCCGACCTCGGCGGGGTCCGGCTCGACCTGGCCACCGAGGAACAGCTCCGCACCGCCTACGCCGAGCTGACCGAGGTCCTCGGCAAGCCCGAGGAGCTCCAGCCGGTCGTCCAGGCGATGGTGCCCCGGGGCGTCGACACCGTCGTCCGCTCCGCCATCGACCCGGCCGTCGGCGCCGTCCTCTCCTTCGGCCTCTCGGGCGCGGCCTCCGAACTCCTCGGCGACACCGCCCACCGGCTGGTCCCGGCCACCGACCGGGACGCCGCGGAACTCGTCCGCTCCCTCCGGACCGCCCCGCTGCTCTTCGGCTGGCGCGGCTCCGCCCCCGTCGACACCCCGGCCCTGGAGGAGCTTCTCCTCCGGGTCTCCCGACTCGTCGACGACCACCCCGAGGTGGTCGCCGTCTCCCTGGAACCGGTGGTCGTCGCGCCCCGCGGCCTCTCCGTCCTCGGCGCGGCCGTCCGCCTGGCCCCGCCCCCGCCCCGCACGGACCTCGGCCCGCGCAGCCTGCCGAACTACTGACGCGGGGAGTCCCATGTCACAGCCCCCGCGCTCCCCCGCGACCCCGCCGTCCCCGCAACCGGCCGAGGCGTCCTTACCCGGGGCTTAGGATGGAGTCCATGGCGAAGACCGGTACGACGACCCAGGGGCTGCGCGCGGCGATCGAGCGCAGCGGCTACTACCCGGCCCTCGTGGCCGAGGCGGTGGAGGCCGCCGTCGGCGGCGAGGCCGTCGCGTCGTACGTGGTGCACCAGGAGACCACCTTCGACGCGAACGAGGTCCGCCGCCACGTCACCGTCCTCGTCCTGACGCCGAACCGCTTCATCGTCAGCCACACCGACGAGCAGGCCGCCGACACCAGCTCCCCGACCCCGTACGCCACGACCTCCACCGAGTCCGTGAAGCTCGACCGGATCTCCTCGGTCGTCGTCAGCCGCGTGGTCGCCAACCCCGAGTCGTACACGCCGGGCACCCTGCCCCGCGAGGTGGTCCTCACCATCGGCTGGGGCGCCGTCTCCCGCATCGACCTGGAGCCCGCCGCCTGCGGCGACGCCAACTGCGACGCCGACCACGGGTACACGGGCAACACCACCGCCGACGACCTCAGCCTGCGGGTGAGCGAGGCCGGCGACGGCCCGGACACCGTCCGGCAGACCCTCGCCTTCGCCCAGGCGCTCTCCGAAGCCACCGCGGCCACCGCCGCCCCCACCCGCTGATGGCGCAGCCTGCCGCCGTGTCCCAGGGCTGGCCCGACGACCCGGTCCCGCTGGCCCCGGAGACCGCGCCGGTGCCCGAGTACGCCACCGGTTCCCTCGGCGACCTCCTCCCGACGCTCGTCGCGGGCCAGGGGGTGCCCGGCTTCACCCCCCGGATCGCCGAACTCGCCCCGGCCGACCGGAACTGCGTCTTCCTGATCGACGGGCTCGGCTGGGAGCAGATCAAGGACCACCCGGACGAGGCGCCCTACCTGACCTCGCTCCTCGGCTCCTCGCGGGGCGGCACGGGCCGTCCGGTCACCGCCGGGTTCCCCGCCACCACCGCGACCTCGCTCGCCTCCGTCGGCACCGGCCGGTACCCCGGCACCCACGGGCTGCCCGGCTACACCGTGCGCAACCCCGACACCGGCGAGCTGATGAACCAACTGCGCTGGAAGCCGTGGACCGCGCCGCGCGCCTGGCAGCCGTACCCCACCGTCTTCGGGCTCGCCCACGAGGCGGGGGTCCACACCGCCCAGGTGTCCTCCCCGGTCTTCGAGCAGACCCCGCTCACCCAGATCGCGCTCAGCGGCGGAACGTTCCACGGGCGGCTCTCCGGCGAGGAGCGCATGGACTTCGCCGCCGAGCAGCTTGCCGCCGGCGACCGCTCGCTGGTCTACACGTACTACAGCGAACTCGACGGCGCCGGGCACCGCTTCGGCATCGACTCCGATGCCTGGCGGGGCCAGCTGATGTTCGTGGACCGGCTCGTGCAGCGGCTCGCCGAGCAACTGCCGCCCCGCTCGGCCCTGTACGTCACGGCCGACCACGGCATGGTCGACATCCCCTTCGACGAGCAGCACCGCATCGACTTCGACGAGGACTGGGAGCTGCGCGCCGGCGTCGCCCTCCTCGGCGGCGAGGGGCGCGCCCGCCACGTCTACGCCGTGCCCGGCGCCGAGGCGGACGTCCTCACCTGCTGGCGGGAGGTCGTCGGCGAGCAGTTCTGGGTCGCGGGCCGCGACGAGGCGATCGCCCTCGGCTGGTTCGGGGACGAGGTCGACGAACGCGTGTACGGGCGGATCGGGGACGTCGTCGCGGCGGCCCACGACGACGTGGCCATCACGGCCTCCGTCAACGAGCCCCACGAGTCCGCGATGACCGGCATGCACGGGTCCATGACCCCCGCCGAGCAGCTCGTCCCGCTGCTCGAAGTGCGCTCCTGACCCCCTCCGCCTCCCCTCTTCTCCACGCCCCGAAAGGTCCCCGCCCCGTCATGCCCGAGCTGGTCTTCTTCTCCGGAACCATGGACTGCGGGAAGAGCACCCTGGCGCTCCAGATCGCCCACAACCGCGACGCGCGCGGCCTCCAGGGCGTGATCTTCACCCGTGACGACCGGGCGGGCGCGGGCAAGCTGTCCTCCCGGCTCGGCCTGGTCACGGAGGCGGTCGAGGCGCCGCGGGGCATGGACCTGTACGCGTACCTCGTCGGCCAGCTCTCCCAGGGCGGCAAGGCCGACTACGTGATCGTGGACGAGGCGCAGTTCCTCGCCCCCGAGCAGATCGACCAGCTCGCCCGCATCGTGGACGACCTCGAACTGGACGTCTTCGCCTTCGGCATCACCACCGACTTCCGCACGAAGCTCTTCCCCGGCTCGCAGCGGCTGATCGAGCTGGCGGACCGCATAGAGCAGCTCCAGGTCGAGGCCCTGTGCTGGTGCGGCGCCCGGGCCACGCACAACGCCCGTACGGTGGGCGGGGAGATGGTGGTCGAGGGCGAGCAGGTCGTGGTCGGCGACGTGAACCGCCCGGCGGAGGAGGTCGGTTACGAGGTCCTCTGCCGCCGCCACCACCGCAAGCGGATGACCGCGTCCTCGGCCCGCGCGGGCGCCCTCTCCCCGGACGTCCTGCCGGTCAACCACGCCTGACGCACCTGCCCGGCCGGGGAGGGGATCCGCCGACCCCCGTCCGACGGATCCCCTCCCCGGCCGAGCAGGTCCCGGCTCAGCGCCAGGTCTGGTTGCGGCCGCCGTTGCACCGGATCGTCCGCAGCCCGAACGCGCTGTCGTCCAGGCACTCGCCGGTGGCCTGGCTCTGGAGGGTCACCTTGTCGCCGCTCTTGTGCGGGAACCAGCTCTGCTCGCGCGACGAGTCGCAGGTCCGTGTGTCGAGCGTGACTCCGTTGTCGTAGAGGCACTCGTTGGTCGCGATGTTCCGGAGCCGACGGGTGCCGTCGTTCCACGCGCGCACGTTCCACTGCTGGTGGACGCCGCCGTTGCAGCCGTATCCGCGCAGGCCGTACTGGCGGCTGTCGTCGAGACAGGACCCGGTGGCCATGTTCGCGAACGTCTGGACCGCGTCGGCCGCGCGCGGGACGCCGGCGTCGGTGCCCGCCCCGGCGTGAGCGGGCGGCTGAGCCCCCACCGCCGTGGTGCCGGTGGCCAGGAACCCGGCCGCGGCCAGAAGCGCGAGGGCTCCCGCGCGGAAGGAATGCGCACGCATCTCTCTTCTCCTCTCGTCGTGCCGCCGCGAGCGACTCCGGCGGCTCCGCGCCGGCCGGGCCCGGTGACACGTCGGTCGATGCGTGGCGCGGCCGGTCGGCGCGGGCCCACCGTAGGTTCGGACCTGATCGCGGGGCCAAGCTTTCGAGCCCCGTCGAAACCACCGGAACGGGCGCGACGGCGGCGCGGAGTCCGGTCAGAGGAGACGTGAGCCCGGCTCCAGGAGGGCCATGCCCATTGACGTCACGGTGTGGAGGACCGCCTTGCCCTCGCGCCGGGTGGTGACCAGGCCGGCCTTGCGGAGCACCGAGGTGTGATGGCTCACGGTCGCCGGGGAGATGTCGAGCCTGCGCGCCAGATCGGTGGTGCTGCGGCCGCCGGCCGCCGCCTCCAGGACCGCGGCGCGCGTGCGCCCCAGCAGGTCCTCCAGCGCCCGACCGCCGGATGCGCGCGTGTCGTCCCACAGCGTGCCGCAGGCCACGGCGTCGGTGACGGTCGGGACGGCGAGGACGGGGGCCTCGTCCGGATCCAGTACGGGATGCATCAGTTCGGCCCGCCGCGTGGAGAACACCGTGGGGGCGATGACGAGACCGCGCCCGTTCAGATGGACGTCCGCCTCGTACGGATGCTCCAGTTCGAGGACCGGCGGCCGCCAGCGCAGCGTCGGGCCGCACAGGCTCTTCAGCAGGCGCTCGACCCCGCCCTCGGCCATCGCGTTCACGTACGCGGCGCGGACCTCGGCCAGATGCGCGCGCACCCCGTCCCAGTACGGGGCGACGGCCACGCCGTGGCAGGCCCGGAGGGCCGTGGCGACCTGGAGCCACGTCTCGCGGTCGCCGTCCACCAGGTTGCGGGCCCAGGTGCGGTGCGCGGGGCGGAAGCGGATGTTCTCGAACTCGACGCGCAGCAGGGCGCGAGGGGCGCCGAGCAACCGGTCCACCGCCTCCTCGATGCACGCCGAGTCGCCCGCCAGGCTCCTCACGTCGACCTCGGGACCCAGGGGCGGCAGCAACGCGGCGAGGGGCCGCGCCCGTTCGTCCAGGCGCCCCCGGACCGCGACCCGCCAGCGCCGGAAAGCGGGGCCGGCGTCGGGGGCCCGCAGCAGCTTCACGCTGTCGAACGTCTCGGCCGCCGTACCGATCGACGCGGCCACCCGGGTCCGCATGAGGTCCTGGGCCGTGAAGTGGATCCGTTTCACCGAGCGTCCCGTTCCCATGTTCCCGTTCGTACGCGCCAGTCTGGGATCCGGGGCGGCGGCCGCACAACGCCCGATCAGGCCAGGCGCCTTCGACGGAGAGCAGAGGACCGGGTTCCGAGGTGCGTCCTAGTCGGTGGGCGACGAGCTCCGCTGGACGGTGAACGTGAGGCCGGAGAAGTCCCGGCCCTGGAACACCTGCTGCTGCGTTCCCCCGCTGATGCTGTTGTGGACCCGGCCCTCCGGCTCCACCTCCCGCGCCCGCTCCCACCACTCTTCGAGGAGGTCCCGGAACTCGGGGTCGAGCGCCGCCGGACGAGGGTGGCGAGTCCCTGCCACACATGACGGCCGGCCTCGCCGCCGAGTCCTCCGGCCAGGGCCGCGAGGGCGGCCGCCGTGATCGGGTCCATCGTGCGCTCCCCGGGTCGACTTCTCCGTACACCACGGGAAAGTCCGGTGCCCCGGCGCAGCCGTTCCCGATGTGACCGTCCTTCCGTCGGCACGCCCTGTGGGCAGCAGGGTTGGGGAATGGCCGAGGACACGTACAAGACGATGGACGGGCGTGCAGAGGTGGTCGTCCGGGCTCGCCGCACAGGGGAACCGCACCGGCATCTGCACGGCGTGGCCCCTCCTCCGCCGGCGCCCTTCCAGATCCCGCCCGCCGCGGCGCACTTCGAGAACCGCCTGGCCGAGCAGGACAGGATCACCCGGGCCGTCGAGGACCACACCGGCCGGGCCGGGCCGCCGGTCGTCGGCCTGGCGGGCATCGGCGGCGTCGGCAAGACCGCCCCGGGGTTCCACGAGGCCCGCCGGCTCAGCGAGCGGTGACCCGACGGAGTCCTGTACGTCGACCTCGACGACCTGCGCGGGGACGGCGTGGTGGAGGTGCCGGACGCGGTCGCGGAGCTCCTGGGCGGACCCGGCGTCGCCCCCGCGTGGCCGGAGCGGCCCTGGACTTCGAGGAGCCGGTGCAGCGCCCCGGCGGACCGGACGGCGACGAGCACGGCCCGCTGCCCGCTGCCCGCAAGTGGTTCACTCTGTCCGAGAAGCCGTCAACTGGTCGAGTACGGCGTCGTTCACCGGCTCCGTCCCCGTCAGCGTGCCGAGCAGGGCCCGGGTCAGGACGGTCGCGGCGGCGACGCGGGTGTCCTCCTCCTGGTCGCCGGTGGCCCGGCCGATCACGGCGTCCCGTACCGCCCGTGAGATGTCGGGCTCCCCGAAGAGGTCGGGGAAGGAGAGCGCCATCATGCAGACGCCCACGTTGGCCGAGAGGATCGACTGGCCGGCCCGTTCGGGGGGCATGCGCAGGCGTCCGGCGTCGCGGCAGCGCTCCACGGCCTTCAGCAGGATCGCCTGGGCCTCCTTGATGGCCTGCGGCTTGGCGTCGCCCGTCGGCGTGAACATCAGGCGGTAGAGGTGCGGGTTGCGCAGCGCGAACGCGACGTGGCTGTCCCAGGCCGTGCGCAGGTCCGCCACCGGGTCGTCGGTGAGGGGGTTCCGCCTCTTCTCGGCGAGGAAGCGCGCGAAGCCGAGGTCGGCCACCGCCGTGAGCAGCCCCTGCTTGTCGCCGAACTGACGGTAGATCTCGGGCATGCCGACCTTCGCCCGGTCGCAGATGGCCCGGGTCGAGATCGCCAGCGCGTCCTTGGTGGCGAGCAGTTCTCCGGTCGCTTCCAGGATGCGTTCTCGGGCCGTCGACATGCCCCCACGGTAGCAGCGCTAACAGGCCGGACCTGGGCGAATCCTCCGGTCTGGGCCGCATGGCCGCAGCGGCGTCCACATCCTTGTAATCATTGATTACGAACTGTGTTAGCGTTGCAAACGTTCGCGGGCGGCCCCGCCGGAGCCGTCCCGCCCGACCGAAAGGAACCGCCATGACCGCGTCCACCACCCTGCGCGAAGTGATCGGCCTCCCCCAGGAGCCGCCGCGACTGGGCGAGTCGGTCCTGATCATGATCGACTTCCAGAACACCTACCGCACCGGCGTCATGCGGCTCGATGGGGCCGAGGAGGCCGTGGCCGCCGGCGCCCGGCTGCTCGCGGCCGCCCGCGCCGCCGGTACGCCGGTCGTCCACGTCGTCAACGACGGCGGCGAGGGCACCCCGTACGACATCCGGGCCGAGATCGGCGCCATCAGCGACGAGGTCGCCCCGGCCGCGGGCGAGAAGGTGGTCGTCAAGCAGTTCCCCAACGCCTTCCACGCCACGGACCTGGAGGAGGTCCTGAAGGGCCTCGGCACCGGCGGCGACCTGGTCCTCGCCGGGTTCATGACCCACATGTGCGTCCTGTTCACCGCCCAGGGCGCCTTCAACCTCGGCTACCGGCCGACCGTCGTCGCCGAGGCCACCGCGACCCGCCCCCTGGAGGCGCCGGACGGCACCGTCCTGTCGTCGGACGCGCTGGCGGCCGCGAGCCTGACGACGGTCTCCGACCTGTTCGGGACGGTGGTCCGCACGGTCGACGACCTCGCGGGACCCGCCCCCGCCCCGGCTCCGGCCTCCTGACCCGTCGAGGGCCGGGCCGAGGCCGGAGACGGCACCGGGAGTTCACCCGGGGTGTACCCGGGCATCCCCCGCCGATCGTTCGAAGGTCGCCCGCCTCGGCGGTAATGACGTCCGGCCCGTACGTGACGACCCCACCTCCGGGCGTTCCGCGCCGTACGACCCCTGGAGGACGCGTGCCCCCCGTCGCCGAGACCGTGCCGGACCAGGTCGAGGGCGAGGAGGACGCGGGGCCCGGCCCCCGGACCGGCGCCCCGGCCCGGCGGGGGCCGCGGGCCGCGGGCGCCGCCGCCCTCCTCACCGCCCTGCTGTTCTGCCTCGCCACCGCGCTCTCCCGCAGCCACCCCTTCGGCCCGGTGACCAGGAACGTCGTGGACCTGGGCCAGCAGTACCTGCCGTACCACGCCTACTGGCGCTCCTTCCTCCGCGGCGAGACGCACGGCGACGCCTTCCTCAACTGGAACTCCGGCTTCGGCGCCAACTTCCTCGGTGACATCGGCACCTATCTGAGCAGCCCCGTCGACCTGCTCGTCGTGTTCTTCCCGGCGGACCGGATCGAACTCGCGCTGTACGTCGTCACCGCCGTCAAGATCACCGCCGCCGGCGCCGCCATGGCGGCCCTGCTCCTGCGGCTGCGCCCCGGTCCCTGGCCGGTCGCCGCCGTGCTCGGCACCGCGTACGCCCTCTCGGGCTGGACCTTCAACTTCGGCTCCACCGTCCCGATGTGGCTCGACGGACTCGCCGCCTTCCCGCTGCTCTGCCTGGTCGGCGAGTGGGCCCGCACCGGCCGCCGCCCCGTCCTCGGGCCGCTCGTCGTCGCCCTCGCCTGGATCGCCAACTTCTACACCGCGTACATGGCGACCCTCGGCGCCGCCGTCGTCCTCGCCGTCCGGCTCCTCACCGCCGAGGAGGCCGCCACCGCCCGGCGGCGCCTCGCCGGGGCGCTGCGCGCCGCCCGGAGCGTCCTCGTCGGCGTCGGACTCGCCGCACCGCTCGTCGCGGTCGTCTTCCTCGGCACGAAGACCGCCGACCCCACCCCCGAGGTCACCTTCGCGCCCGCGGCCTGGGCGGACGTCCTCGCCCGCTTCCTGCCCGCCACCGCGAGCACGGCCAGCCCCGCCCTCTTCATCGGCACGCCCGCCCTGCTCCTCGCCCTGACCCTGCCCTTCAACCGGACCGTCGCCCCGCGCGTCCGGGCCGCCCTCACGGCCGCCGTCGCCCTGGTGGCGCTCTCCCTCCAGTGGGAACCCACCCATCTGCTCTGGCACGCGGGCGCCTCGCCCAACGGCGTCCCGTACCGCCAGGCCTTCGTCCTGTGCGGCCTGCTGCTGATCGCGGCCTGGTACTCGGTCGCCGGGGGAGTGCCCCGGCCGGCCGCGCTCCTCGCGGGCGGCGCCCTGCTCGGCGTCCTCGCCCTGGCGGCCCGGGGGAGCGTCGACATCGACCCGTGGACCTTCCCCGCCTTCGGCACGGCCGCGCTCCTGGCCCTCGCCGCCGCCCTCCTCGCCCTGACGGCCGCCCGCAAGGGACCCTCGGGCGCCGTCCACAAGGGACCCCCGGGCGCCGCCCGCAAGGGGTCCCCGGGCGCCGCCCTCGAAGTCCCCACCCGCGCCGCCCGCCTCCTCCCCCTCCTCGCCGTCGTCCTCCTCGTCGCCGCCCAGGCGGGCGAGGCGGCCGTCACCGGCAAGCGGATCGAGGAGCAGCAGCGCGCCGAGGTCGCCTGGTCGCCCCGGACCGGCCCCTGGCACGAGGCCGCGGCGCGCGAGGTGGCCCGCGCGGACGCCTGGCCCCGCCACCGCACCGACCCCGGGGAGGTCCCCGGTGGCAACGACGTCCTGCTCGTCGGCGGACAGGGCGCCGACCACTACAGCAGCCTCACCTCCGAGACGACCTCCCGCACCCTCGTCTCCCTCGGCTTCGGCGCCTACGCCAAGGGCCGGCACCCGGTCACCCTCGACAACCCCGTGACCGACGCCCTGTTCTCCGTCGGCACCCGGATCCGCTCGGAACCCACCGGGCCCGTACGGCAGGACGCACCGCCCCGCGCCACGGTCACCGCCACCACCGTTCCCGTACCGCCGCTGGTCACCGTCCGCCCCTCGCCGCGTCCGGCCGGCCCCTCCGGGGACTCCGCCTTCGCCCGGCAGGAACGCCTGCTCGGCGCCTCCGTGTACGAGCTGCCCGCCCTCCGCCGCACCGACCGCACCCTCACCGCCCGCTGTCCGGCCGGCTCCGAAGTCTGGTTCTGGGCGCCCGAGTACCGGGGCACGGCGGCCCTCGCGGAGCAGAGGCCCGTGAAGTTCGACGGCAAGCCGCCGGCCGTCAGCGCGGCCATGGGCGCCCTCGGCAACGTGCCCGCCTCCGGCGAGGTGCGGATCGCCCTCGACGCCGAGGGCGAGCCGCGGCTGCCCGGGGAACCGGTCGGCTGCCTGGTCCGCGCCCGGCTCGACACCGCCGTGGACCGGCTCACCGCCACCGGCGCCACCCGGGTCCGTACCACCGGACACACCGTCACCGCCGAACTCCCGCCGGGCAGTACGGGCGTCGCCGTCCTCGCCGTACCCCGGATCTCCGGCTGGAGCTGCGCCGCCGGGGACGCGGACCTCCGCCCCGCGCGCGCGTACGGGGGGCTCGTCGCCGTCCCCCTCGACGGGCGGGCCGACACGGTCCACTGCTCCTTCCGGCCGCCGGGCCTCCGGCTGGGCGGCGCCGTCGGCGCGGCCGCGCTCCTCGCGCTCGCCGCGACGGGCGTCCTGCACCGCCGGCGGACCCGCGGGTGACGGGCCGCACCGGGTTCTCCGAGAGGACGGAAAGAGTTCACCCGGCGTGCACACGAGGCTCGTTCGCCCGGAGAAGCGGAGCGTTACCGTACCCGCCGTGAACGGCGTCCAGCCGTGAGCGGCGTTCAACAGTCCGATTCAGCGTGGGGAAACCGAGTGCCGAAACTGTCCGTCGTCGTACCGTTCCACAATGTCGGGGCCTATGCCCCCGACACCCTGCGCAGCCTCGTGAACAACGCCGATCCCGCATTCGAGTTCCTGCTGGTCGACGACTGCTCGACGGACGACACCCCGGAAATCCTCGACCGCTGGCGCGACCGCCTGCCGAACGCCACCGTCATCCGGCACGAGACGAACCTCGGCGTCGCCCAGGCGCGCAACACCGGGATCGACGCGGCGCGCGGCGACTACCTCACCTTCCTCGACGGGGACGACTGGTACGCACCCGGCCACCTGAGCGCCGCCGTCGCCGGAATCTCCCGCCTGGAGTGCGACTTCGCCCGTACCGACCACGTCCTGTCGGAGGGCCGCAAGCGCCAGATCCGCTACGCCCCCGCCAAACTGCGCGACACCGTGATGGACCCCAGGGACGGCATCTCGCCGGCCGGCATGGTGACGATGGTGGACTATCCCTTCGTCCCCTTCGGCATGTACAGCAGCCGCCTCTTCGAGAACGGCGCGTCCCGTTTCGAAACGTCCCTGAGGACCGCGGAGGACCGCCTCTGGATCTGGCGGCTGCACCTCAAGGCCCGCACCTTCGCGGCGCTCTCCCTGCACGGCGTCTTCTACCGGCGGGGCGTCACCACCTCGCTCACCCAGATCACCGACAACCGGCAGCTGGACTTCATCCCCTCGTACGACCTCCTGCTCGCCGACGTCTCCGAGGACGCCGAGGCGGACCGGTTCCTGCCGAAGGCGGTCCGCACGTACTGCGCGATGATCGCCTTCCACATGGGCAAGGCCGAGAAGTACGACCCCGCCGTCGCCGCACGGCTGCGCGCCAACGTCGGCGACGCGCTGCGCCGCATGCCGCAGCGGGTCCTCGACGAGACCCTCGCCACCATGGACACCCGCCGCAGCACCCTCCTCCGGAGCCTGCGCGAGACCGGAAGGACCGCCTGAACCATGGCTCCCGACACGACTTCCGGCACGGTCCCGACCCCTGCCTCCCGGACGCCTTCCGACGCCCGCCCCGTCCAGGTCTTCCAGGTCTCCACCCTCTACGGCGCCGCCACCCTGGCCGCCGCCCTCGACGCCGGGCTGTTCGGCCCCCGCGAGGACGCCCGCCGGCTCCTGCTCGTCTCGCACAACGCCGAGATCCCGGAGACCGCGCTGCGCCTGGAGGCCATGACCGGTTACGACCGGATCGCCGCCCGCTTCGACGGCGTCCTCGACTGGAACGAGACGATCCACCCGTACCACCCCGCCGCCTGGGCCCCCCGCCCCGAGGAGGCCCCGCTCTGGCAGCGCGTGCTGCGCACCGCCTGGGACCTGGGCGACGCCCCGGTGGAGCTGGCCGTCGAGTCCATCCAGGTCAACCCCGCGAAGGCGCTCGCCGTCGCCTTCGCCGAGAGCTCCGTGCACGTCTACGCCGACGGCCTGATGAGCTACGGCCCCACCCGCAACGACCTCGCCCAGTCGGTCGCCTGCCGCGTCCGCCGGGTCCTCCACCTCGACCTGGTGCCGGGCCTGCGGCCCCTCCTCCTGAGCGAGTACGACGTCGAGCCCGAGATCGTCCCCGACGCCGCCTTCCGTGCCGTCCTCGCCGAGATCGCCGAGGAGGCCGCCGACGACCCGGCGCTCGCGCGGGCGGCCGCCGACGGGCCCACGGCCCTCCTGCTCGGCCAGTACCTCGCCGCCCTCAACCTCCTCACCGCCGAGGAGGAAGAGGAGCTGCACGTACGGATGCTGCGCGGGGCGGCCGCCGCCGGACACCGCTCGGTCGTCTTCAAGCCGCACCCGAGCGCCCCCGTCCGCTACTCCCGGGCCCTCGACGCGGAGGCGGAACGGACCGGCGTGCGCCTGACGGTCCTCGACGGGCCGCTGCTCGCCGAGACCTTCTACGAGCGGTGCAGGCCCCGGCTCGTCGTCGGCTGCTTCTCCACGGCGATGCTCACCGCCGCCGTGTACTACGGCGTGCCCGTCGCGCGCGTGGGCACGGCCGAGGTCCTCGCACGGCTCACCCCCTTCGAGAACAGTAACCGCATCCCGCTGACCGTGGTCGACCACCTCGTCGCGGACCTGGAGCGGGGCGAGGAGCCCGCCGTCCCCGGACCGGCCCCCGCCTCGCTCACGCCCCTGGTCCGGGCCGTCGGCTACTGCATGCGGCACACCAGCCACCCGGGGCTCCGGGAGGAGGCCGCCCGCTTCCTGGCCGCCCACCACGACACCCCCGGCACCGCCCACCACTTCGACGCCGAGCGGCTGACCCTGCTCGGCCTGCCGGGCGGAACGGCGGCGCCGGCCCCGGGCGCCGCGTCCCGGCTGCGCCGGAGCCTCGCGCGGAGCCGCCGCGGCTGACCGGCCGGGGCCGCACGCGCACGCGGCCCGTCCCGGTCAGCGCCCGCCCGACCTGACCAGGGTGAAGACCGCGCCCTCCGGGTCCGCCACCAGGGCGAGCCGCCCCGCCGTGCCGTCGCGCGGCGGGGACAGCACCCGGCCGCCCAGCTCCACGACGAGCCGGGCGGCCGCGTCCACGTCGGCCACCTCGAAGTACGTCATCCAGTGCGGGCCCCGGTCCCGGGGCAGCGCGTCGCCGACACCGTGCAGGGAGGCCACGGGGGACCCGTCCACGAAGAGCGTCGCGTAGTCGTTCCCGGGCGAGTCGACCGGCTCCAGCTCGAAGCCGAAGACCGTCCGGTAGAACTTGCCGATCGAGGTCTCGTACGTGAGCAGCTCGTTCCACACCGGGGTCCCCGGCGGCCCCGCCGTCGCCGTGCCGTGGTGCGCCTCGGCCTGCCAGACGCCGAAGACCGCGCCCGTCGGATCGGAGCAGATCGCCATCCGGCCCGCCTCGCCGGCGTCCAGCGGGCCCACCGCGACGGTGCCGCCGCAGGCCCGGACGCCCTCGGCGGTCTCGTCGGCGTTCCCGGTGGCCAGGTAGGGGGTCCAGGCGATGCGCAGGTGCCGGTCGACCGGCAGCCGGCCGATGCCCGCCACCTCCCTGCCGCCGAGCAGGGCGCGGACGTACGGGCCGAGCTGCTCGGGGCCGGGCACGAACTCCCAGCCGAAGAGCGCTTGGTAGAACTCCTGCGTGGCGTCAAGCCCGTGCACCATCAGGCTCACCCAACAGGGTGTGCCGGGTGGGCGCCGAGTCGCCTCGGTCATCGTCACCCTCTCCTCGGACCATCGTCGTGGCCGTGCCCCCGGCCGATGGTGGCACCGGTGGCGGCGCGGTGCGCCCCGGCCGTACCGCGTCGTGGCGCGATCCCGCGGGAAGACGCCGGGTCCGTCCCGCGCGGCCGTGCGGCTGCGCGAGTATGGCATCCATGAAGCCCATCATCTCCGCAAGCGAACTGCTGAGCGAGTCGGCCGGGGCCCGGCCGCCGGTCCTCCTGGACGTCCGCTGGGCGCTCGGCGGCCCGCCCGGACGGCCCGCCTACGAGGCCGGCCACCTGCCCGGCGCGGTCTACGTCGACCTGGACACGGAGCTCGCGGGACCGCCCGGGAGCGGCGGCCGCCACCCGCTGCCCGACCCCGAGGTCTTCGGCGCCGCGATGCGCCGCGCGGGTGTCTCGGCGGACCGGCCGGTCGTCGCCTACGACGGCGGCTCCGGCTGGGGCGCCGCCCGCGCCTGGTGGCTGCTCCGCTGGGCGGGCCACCCGGACGTGCGGGTCCTGGACGGCGGCCTCGCGGCCTGGACGGGCGAACTCACGGAGAAGGTCCCCGCGCCCGAGCCCGGCGACTTCCGGCCGGAGCCGGGCGCCCTCGGCCTGCTCGACGCCGACGGGGCGGCGGCCCTCGCCCGCTCGGGGCTGCTCCTGGACGCGCGGGCGGCCGAGCGCTACCGCGGGGACGTGGAGCCGATCGACCGCGTCGGCGGGCACATCCCGGGCGCGGTCTCGGCCCCGACGACCGAGAACGTCGGCGCCGGGGGCCTCTTCCTGGCCGCCGGCGCCCTGAGGGACCGGTTCACGGCCCTGGGCGCGGCCGAGGGGACCCCGGTCGCGGTCTACTGCGGCTCCGGCGTCTCCGGCGCCCACGAGGTGCTCGCCCTGGAGATCGCGGGCATCCCGGCCGCCCTCTACGCCGGCTCCTGGTCGGAGTGGTCCGCCGACCCGTCCCGCCCGGTGGCCACGGGCCCGGACCCGCGGTAGCACCGGACGCGACGGGGCCCGCGCCGCAACCGCGGCGCGGGCCCCGTCGTACACCTCCGTACGGAGGTCGGTTCCGTACGGAGGTCAGTCCTGCTTCTTCCTCCGGGTGCCGAAGACGATCTCGTCCCAGCTGGGCACCGCCGCCCGCCGCCCCGGGCGGACGCCGTCCGCCTCGGCCTGGCGGTCCGTGGTGCCGGTGAGGCGGTCGCGGTGGCCCGAGACCGCGCGGGGCATGAGGACGTCGGCGTACGCGGCGCCCGCGCCCGCCGAGGCGGCCGGGGCCGGCGGCTCCTCCACCTCGGGCTCCTCGGCGGGCTCGGAGGAGTCCGGCTGCTCGGGCACGACCATGTCGCCCCGGAAACTCGGTACGGCCTCCAGGAGGCTCGTCAGGGAGTCCCGCTCGTCCTCCCCCTCGGACGAGGGGGAGGGGGCCCGCTCCAGCTGGCGGTCCAGGGCGCGGTCGAGCGGCCGGTCCCGGGGCAGCCGGGCGATGCGCGGCACGAACGGGAAGCTGGGCTCCGGCGCGGCGGCGATCGTGTCGTCCGTCTCGCCGATCAGGGCCCGCGCCTCGTCGTCCACGGCCTGGACGAGCCGCCGGGGCGGGTCGTACGTCCAGCTGGCGGTGTGGACCTCGCCCGCGACGCGGTAGACGAGCAGCACCTCCCAGGTGCCGTCGTCCCGTCGCCAGGAGTCCCACTGCACGGTGTCCTTCTCGGCGCCGCGCAGCAGCAGCCGCTCCTGCACCGCCTCGCCGAGCTGGGGGCCGCTGTTCTCCCCGGGCCTGCGGACCGGGGTCTTGCGGGCCCGCTCCGCCATGAAGGCGCGCTCCGCGAGCACGGGGCCCTCGAAGCGGCGCACGCGGTCGACGGGGATGCCGGCGAGCTGGGCGACCTCCTCCGCGGAGGCACCGGCTCGTATCCGCGCCTGGATGTCGCGGGGGCGGAGGTGGCTCTCCACCTCGATCTCGATCTGGCCGAGGCGCGCGCGGTCGTTGCGCACGGCGGCGCGGAGCCGCTCGTCGATCGGAAGTGTGTACTCCGTGCTGTCAGCAGCCTTCAGCACCAGTCGTGTGCCGTCGTTGGAGACGGCCACGACACGCAGTTCGGGCATGGGGACCTCCCGGGTGGTGCCTGCCGACGTCACGTGCGTCGCTGCTTCCGCTAGTCGAGTGTGGCCTGCCCGGGTGCAGCCTGCCACTACCTTGCCGAGTTGCCCGCGTGTCGGGCGTGGACCCTGGAACGCCGTTATGGCACGGTTACCCATCTGCTACGCGGAGTGACTGGCGGTCACTCTGTGCAGCCGGTTCCCGTGCGATGTCGAGCGCCGCCGGTTCGAGTGCCGTCTCCGGCCCCCTTCCCGCGATCCCGGGCACCCGTGAGGGCGTCCGGACCCAGGTTTCGTCAATGTACTCCATTCGGGCCACCTGGGTGGACCGGCGCGCCGCCCAACTTCTCGGGCCGTGCGGGAGTTGAGTCTCCGCGATCTTGCCCCGTGCGTGGCGCTCTTCACAGAAAGAGCGGAAACGGAACTATTCACTTCCCCCATTTGTCCCTTCTGGGTGCAAGGCACTCGGATGAGTCAGCAGGGGTTGGAGATGCGCCAGAGGCCGGAGACCGACACGGACGAGCCGAAGGAGGCGGAGGAGGAAGCGGCGGCGGAGGGGCGGGAGAAGGACGCGGAGAGCGGCAGGGGAAGGATCGACCTGAGCGTGGCCCAGGTCTCGGGCAGCGCCCTGGCCGCGGTCGTCGCCGCCAAGCTCGCCTCGACCCTCGGGGTGTACGGCACGATCGTCGGCGCCGGAGTGATCAGCGTCATCGCCACCTGCGGCGGTCCGTTCTTCCAGTACGTCTTCCGGCGCACCGGCGAGCAGGTCCGCGGCGCGACCGCCGCCGCCCGGCCGAAGCCCCGCCGGCTCCCGCTCGCCGCCCGCACCGCCCGCGGGGCCACCGCCGTCCCCGCACCCCGCACGGACGACCCCACCCTGCTGCTCGCCGCGGTCCCGCCGCCGCTCCCCGAGCGGGAGGAGTTCGGCGAGGCGACCGTCCACGGCACCCGGGTCCGGGGCTGGAGGCGCCCGGCGGTCGCCGCCGCCCTGGTCTTCGGCGTCACCATGGGCGGCATCACCACCTACGAGCTGGTCGCCGGGGAGGACTTCAGCGGCCGGCAGGGGACCACGACCTTCGGTTCGGCCGTCCGCGGCGGCGGCGACGGCGGACAGGACGCGCCGGAGCCGGGCGGGGAGACCACCCCCGCGCCCTCCGGTTCCTCCGACGGCACCGGGCGGCCCGGGGACGGCGCCGGCTCCGGGCCGGGGGCCACCCCGAGCCCGGGCGGCGGGGAATCCGGACGGCCGGACACCGGACGGACCGGAACCGGGACCCCGTCGACCGGGCCGTCCTCCTCCGCCCCCACCGACGGCGGGACGACGCCCTCGCCCGGGCCGACCGGACCCACCACGGGACCGACCGCCCCGACCGGGGAGCCGTCCACCGGCACGGGGCCGACCGGGGACCCGACCGCCCCGTCGGTCCCGGCCCCGTCGGGACCCGGCGCCGGGACGGGCGCGGAACCCGGAGCCGAATGACGGACCCGCCCGACGTGAACGGCCGCCACGCACCCGCGTGGCGGCCGTTTTCACGCGCCTGCCTTTTCGGCGCGTCGCCCGTCCTCGCGCGTCGCCCGTCCTCGCGCGTCGCCCGTTCTCACGCGCCGGCCGTTCTCACGCGCCGGCCGACGAGTCAGTCGCCCAGCACCCGCCGCAGGTAGTCGTTGGCGAAGAGCCGGTCCGGGTCGAGCCGGTCGCGCAGCGCCGTGAACTCGGCGAAGCGCGGGTAGACCTCGGAGAAGTAGGCGGCGTCGCGGGTGTGCAGCTTGCCCCAGTGGGGGCGCCCCCCGTGCGCCGTCATGATGCGCTCCACCGCGGTGAAGTACGCCCGGTGGGGCGTCCCCTTGTAGAGGTGGACGGCGATGTAGGCGGTCTCCCGGCCCTCGGCCGTGGACAGCGCGATGTCGTCCGCCGGGGCCGTGCGCACCTCGACGGGGAAGCTCACCTTGAGCGGCGACCGCTCGACCATCGCCTTGAGCTCGCGCAGCGCGGCGACCGCGGCCTCGCGCGGCAGCGCGTACTCCATCTCCACGAAGCGCACCCGGCGCGGCGAGGTGAAGACCTTGTACGGGATGTCGGTGTACGTACGGGCCGACAGGGCCCGGCTGGAGACCTTGGCGAGCGCGGGGACGACCGGCGGCACCGCCCTGCCCAGCGAGCAGGCGAGCTGGAAGACCCCGTTGGAGAGGAGCTCGTCCTCCACCCAGCCGCTGATCCGCCCGGGAGGGGCGGCGGGGCCCGCGCTGCGGTTGTTGCGCTTGGTGTTGCAGTTGTCCGTGTGGGGGAACCAGTAGAACTCGAAGTGCTCGTTCTCCGCGTGCAGCGCGTCGAACTCCGCGGTGACCCGGTCGAAGCTCATCGGCTCCTCGCGCGCGGTGAGCAGGAAGACCGGCTCCACCGCGAAGGTGATCGCGGTGACCACGCCGAGGGCGCCGAGCCCGATCCGGGCGGCCGCGAAGACCTCCGGATTCTCCTTCTCCGAACAGGTCAGCAGCTGCCCGTCGGCCGTCACCAGTTCGAGGGCGCGGATCTGCGCCGCCGTCGACGCCGAGTCGCGGCCCGTGCCGTGGGTGCCGGTGGAGGTGGCCCCGGCGACGGTCTGCTCCATGATGTCGCCCATGTTCGTGAGCGACAGGCCCTCCCGGGCCAGCGCCACGTTGAGCCGTTTCAGGGGGGTGCCGGACTCGACCGTCACGGTCATCGCCCCGCGGTCGATCCGCCGGATCCCGGTCAGCAGCCCCGGCCGGATCAGCACGCCGTCGGTGGCCGCGATCGAGGTGAAGGAGTGGCCGGTGCCGACCGTCTTCACCCGCAGCCCGTCCTCGGCCGCCCGGCGCACCGCCTCGGCGAGCTCCTCGGCCGAGGCCGGGCTCACCTCGCGGACCGGCCGGGAGGTGACGTTCCCCGCCCAGTTACGCCACGGACCGCTCGCCGTCCTGCTGCTCCCCGACCCCGCTGTCGTCGTCCCGCTCACGCTGCCCCTCCCGGTTCGGTGCCGGCGTGCGCAGCCGGCGGTGTCCGAGGAGACCCACCACGACCGCGGCCGCGCCCGAGACGACGGGCACCACGTACCCCGCTTCCGCTCCCGACGCGTCGACCACCCAGCCGGCGGCCGAGGAGCCGAGCGCCACGCCGATCGCGAGACCCGTACCCGTCCAGGTCATGCCCTCGGTCAGCTTGGTGCGCGGTACGTGCGCTTCGACGAGGGCCATCGTGGTCACCATCGTAGGTGCGATGGAGAGGCCCGCGACGAAGAGCGCCACGGCCAGCAACGGCAGGTTCCCGGCCAGTAGGAGGGGGATCATACTCACGGCCATCGCGCAGACGCCCAGCAGCCACCTGCGGGACGGCTCGCCCTTGAGGTGGAGCAGTCCGAAGACGGCCCCGGCCAGACAGGAGCCGAGGGCGTAGACGGCCAGGACGAGGCTGGCGGCGGCCTTGTGCCCCCGCTCCTCGGCGAAGGCCACGGTCACCACGTCCACCGAGCCGAAGACGGCGCCGGTGGCGACGAAGGCGAGGATCAGGACCCGCAGGCCGGGGGAGCGGAGCAGGGAGGCGTCCCGCTCGGCGCCCCGCCGGGGGTGCGGCCGGGGCTCCGTGGAGCGCTGCGCGGTCAGCCAGAAGACGCCGATCGCGAGGAACACCCCGGCGAGCAGCGGACCGGCCTCGGGGAACCAGGTCGTCGACAGGCCGATGGAGATGATCGGGCCGAAGATGAAGCACACCTCGTCGACGATCGACTCCCAGGAGTACGCCGTGTGCAGGCTCCGTCCCTCGCCCCGGTAGATCTCGGCCCAGCGGGCCCGGATCATCGCCCCGACGCTCGGCACGCAGCCGATCGCGGCGGTGAAGACGAAGAACGTCCAGTCCGGCGCCCCCTGCTGCACGCAGAGGAGGAGCCCGGTGCCCGCGGCGAGCGACACCAGCGTCACCGGCCGGAGCACCCGGCGCTGCCCGTGCCGGTCGACCAGGCGCGAGACCAGGGGGCCGAGGACCGCGGCGGACGCCGCGAGCGTCGCCGAGAGCGCGCCGGCCAGGCCGTAACGGCCGGTGACCTGCGAGATCATGGTGACGATGCCGATGCCCATCATGGACAGGGGCATCCGGCCGAAGAAACCGGCGATGGAGAACGACGCCGTTCCGGGCGCCGCGAAGATCGCGCGGTAGGGACTGGGCAAGAGGGTCTCCGGAATCTCCGTGCTTCGGAGCTGGCTCCGCGCGACGACTCGGCACGCACCCCTGCGCGACCGCCGGGCACGTGTAGTTAACAGCTAAAGCCTACGGCTTTGAACTGAATGGATCATCCCCCTTTTCCGGGCGTCCGGCGCCGACGGCCGCCGGCACCCCTTCCGACGGGCCGCGCCACCCGCCCCCGGGGTCGGGTGGGAGGATCGGTGCCATGTCCGATCAGCACGATCCCGCCCCGTACGACGCCCTGCTGCTGCTCTCCTTCGGCGGTCCCGAGGGCCCGGACGACGTGGTCCCGTTCCTGGAGA
>JNWL01000067.1 GCA_000716465.1 Streptomyces bikiniensis | reverse complement strand
GATCCGCGGCCACCGCATCGAACTCGGCGAGGTCGAAACCGCCCTGCGCCGCCTGCCCGGCATCACCGACGCCGCCGCCACCGTCCACCACGGACGCCTCGTCGGCTACCTCATCGGCACCACCGAGGACCCGCGCACGGCGCTCGGCGCGCTCCTGCCGGACTACATGGTGCCGAGCGCGCTGCTCACCCTGGACGCGCTGCCGCTCACCCCGAACGGCAAGGTCGACCGCAAGGCACTGCCCGCCCCCGACCCCTCGGCGCACACCACGGGCCCCGCGCGGAAGCCCCGCACCGAGGCCGAGCGCGTCCTGGGCGAGGTCTTCGCGACCGTGCTGGGCCTGCCCGCCGTCGGCATCGACGACAGCTTCTTCGACCTGGGCGGCGACAGCATCCGCTCCATCGAGGTCGTGGCCGGCGCCCGGCGGGCCGGGCTGCGGGTCACCGCGGCCGACGTCTTCACCCACAAGACGGTGGCCGCGCTCGCCGCGGCCGTCGACGAGGCCGAGCCGGTCGAGACCGTCGGCACCGACGACGGCGTGGGCGCCTTCGCCCCCACCCCCGTCGTGCTGCGGCTCCTCGAAGGGGGCGGCCCGATCGACGGGTTCAACCAGTCCGTCGTCCTCACCACCCCCGCGGACCTGGACCTGGAGCGGCTCACCGGCGCGCTCCAGCGGGTCGTCGACCACCACGACGCGCTGCGGCTGCGGCTGACCGGCGGGAGCGCCGCCGACTGGCGGCTCGTGGTCGGTGAGCCGGGCACCGTCCCGGTCGCCCCGCTGGTGGCCCGCGTCGACGCCTCGCACCGCGCGTACGAGGACGAGACGCTGCTGCGGCGGGCGGTCGCCGCCCAGTCGGAGGCCGCGCGCGACCGGCTCGCCCCGCGCGAGGGGACCGTCCTGCAGGCCGTGTGGATCGACCGCGGGGCCGAGCGTCCCGGCCGGCTGGTCCTGATGCTGCACCACCTGGTGGTGGACGGCGTCTCCTGGCGGGTGCTGCTGCCCGACCTGCTCGCCGCGTACGAGCGGCCCGGCGCGGCGCTCGACCCGGTCGGCACCTCCCTGCGCCACTGGGCCGGCCTCCTGCGCGGGCAGGTTGCCGCCCGCGCAGGCGAACTCCCGTACTGGACGAAGCTGCTGGACCGCGAGGAGCGGCCGGTCGGGGCGCGGGCCCTGGACCCGGCCCGGGACACGTACGCCACCGCCCGCACGCTGCGGCTCGCCCTGCCGGCCGAGCACACCGGTCCGCTCCTGGAGCACGGCCCGTCCGCCTTCCACGCGGAGGTCCAGGACGTGCTGCTGGCCGGCCTCGGCCTCGCGGTCGCCGAGTGGCGCGGCCGGAGCCTGCTGGTCGAGGTCGAGTCGCACGGGCGCGAGCAGTCGGGCGAGGGCGTCGACCTGTCCCGGACGGTCGGCTGGTTCACCAGCACCCATCCGGTGCTGCTGCGGGCCGCCCCGCTCGGCGCCGAACAGGCCGTCAAGGAGATGCGCGAGCAGCTCTCGGCCCTCGCGGACCACGGACTGGGCCACGGCGTCCTGCGCCACCTGGGCGACGGTCCTTCCGCGCTGCCCGCGCGCGATCCGCAGCTCGGCTTCAACTACCTGGGCCGGTTCGCCGCGGTGGAGTCGTACGACGGCGGCTGGGCGGCCGCTCCCGAGGCCCGGGAGGGCTTCGCGGCGACGTCCGGCGGGATGCCGCTGGGCCACACCGTGGAGGTGGACGCCCTGGTCGAGGACGGCCCCGACGGGCCGGTCCTGGTGGCCACCTGGACGTGGGCGGGACAGCTCCTCGCCCCGGACGACGCGGGCGCCCTGGCCGAGGGCTGGTTCCGGGCGCTGCGCGCGCTGGCCGAGCGGGCCGGCGAACTCGCCGCGACCCGGCCGGCCGACGGCGGGACGGCCGGGCGGCGGCCCGCGCTGCTCACCGAGGCGTTCGAGACGCTGCTGCCCATCCGGCCGGACGGCAGCCGCGAGCCGCTGTTCTTCCTGCACGGCGGCGTGGGCCTCAGCTGGCCCTACCTGGGGCTCGCCGAGCACCTGGCGAAGGAATTCCCGGTCTATGGTTTCCAGACGTCCGGAATCATTTCGGAAGCACCGCTTCCGACGAGCATCCCGGAAATGGCGGAAGAATACGTCCGCAGAATTCTGGAAATTCAGCCCACCGGGCCTTACCATCTTCTCGGCTGGTCCTTCGGCGGACTCCTCGCCCACGCGGCGGCCACCCGCCTCGAAGGACTCGGGCACCGGGTCGCGCTCCTCGTGAACCTCGACGGCTACCCGGTCCCGGAGCCCGACGGCATCCCGGACGACCGGGCGCTGCTCGCCAAGATCCTGGAGTACTGCGGGTACGACGCGGCGGCGTTCGCCGGCGGCGAGCCCACCCTCTCCGAGGTCCTGGAGCTGTTCCGGCGGGACGCCAACCCGCTGGCCGGCCTCGACGAGGAGCAGCTCGCCCGGCTGCTGCGGATCGTGCGCAACCACGCGGTGCTCAGCGCCGAGTTCGCGCCGGACCGCTTCGGCGGGGACGTGCTCTTCCTGTCGGCCGCCGAGGGCACCGCGCAGGACTCCCCGACGGTCGCCGTGTGGGAGCCGCACGTCGGCGGCCGGATCACCCACCACAGCATCGCCTCCGACCACGACGGAATGATGCGGCCCGCACCGCAGCGGGCGATCGGCCGGATCATCGCCGCCCACCTCGACACCCTGCGCTGACCGGCGCGCGGGGGAATCCGCCGGAATCCCGGCGGATTCCCCCGCGGCCCCCGAGAAAGCAGGCCGCGGAATCCCGAACGGGTCGGGCCGCGGAATCCCGGACGTACACACCGAGGAAGAGAAACCATGAAGAACAACCCGTTCGACGACGACAGCGGCACCTTCCTGGTGCTGGTCAACGACGAGGGGCAGCACTGCCTCTGGCCCGAGTTCGCCGCCGTACCGGACGGCTGGACCACCGTCCTCCCCGCCGGCCCCCGCGAGGCCGCGCTCGCCCACATCGAGCGCACCTGGACCGACATGCGCCCCGCTTCCCTCATCCGCAACGCCGCCTGAGAACCAGGCCGTACCGACCCGAGAGGCAACCGCCATGACTGCGAACACCGTGGACGTCACGGCCGTACGGGCCATCATCGTCGACATCCTGGAGCTGGAGGACGACGAGCTCACGGCCACCAGCCTGTTCATCGAGGACCACGGCGCCGACTCCCTGGGCGCCATCGAGATCCTCTCCCGCATCGAGAAGGAGCTCGGCGTCGTCATCCCCCAGGACGACCTCGCCAAGCTGGTCAACCTGGAGGCCGTCCTCGGCGTCCTCGCCACCGCCGAACGGCGCCGGCCGTGAGCGCCGACCGCACGGCGCCGGCCGGGGGCGCCGCACGTACGGAGCCGGCCGGGAGCGCCGCCCGCACGGAACCGGCGGGGAGCACCGCACGTACGGCGGCCGCCCGCCCCGTCGCGGAGCCGCGCCGCGTCGTCCTCACCGGCTGCGGCGCGCTCTCCAGCATCGGCGACGGGGTCGCGGAGTTCACCGAGGGCCTGCGGGCCGGGCGGGTCGGCACCGGGGACATCAGCGTCTTCGACACCACCGGCTTCCCCAGCCGCCGCGGCCACCAGGTCAACGGCTTCGACGCCGCCGCCCGGCTCCACCGCCTCGAGCCCGAACGGACCGGCCGCGCCACCCAGTTCGCCGCCGCCGCGGCCCGGATGGCGCTCGACGACGCCGGGCTCGACGAGGAGTGGCTGCGGGCCCGGCGCGGCACCGTCGTCGTCGGCACCACCGACGGCGAGGTCGGCGAGCTGGACCTGCTCACCGAGTCCGCGCTCGCCCTCGGTCTCGCCGCCTTCACCGGCGCGTCGCTGAGCCGCACCGCCACCGGCGGCCTCGCGCTCGGCGTCGTCCGCGAACTCGGCCTGTCCGACGTGGAGCCGTCCACCGTCGCCACCGCCTGCGCCGCCGGCAACTACGCGATCGGCGCCGGCTTCGACGCCATCCGCGCCGGCCGCGCCGAATGGGCCCTCGTCGGCGGCGCCGACGCCCTCAACCGCAAGACCTTCGCGGGCTTCGCCCGGCTCGGCCTCATCGCCCCCGACGAGTGCCGCCCCTTCGACACCGACCGGATGGGGCTGCTCACCGGCGAGGGCGCGGGCCTGCTCCTCCTGGAGTCCGAGGAGTCCGCGCGCGCCCGCGGCGCGGAGATCTACGCCGAGGTCCTCGGCTACGGCATCAACTGCGACGCCTCGCACCCCACGGCACCGGAGCGGGACAGCGTCGCCCGCTGCATCCGGCTCGCCCTGGAGAACGCGTCCGTCAAACCGGAGGAGGTCGACCTGATCTCCGCGCACGGCACCGGCACCCCCACCAACGACACCACCGAGATCGCGGCCATCCGCGAGGTCTACGGCGACCGTCCGCCGCGCACCGTCGGCGTCAAGGCGATGATCGGGCACACCATGGGGGCCGCCAGCGCCCTCGGCGCCATCGCCTCGGCGCTCGCCATCCGGCACGGCTTCGTCCCGCCGACGGCCAACCACCGGACCACCGACCCGGACTGCCCGGTCGACGTCGTACCGAACGCCTCCGTCCCGGCCGACGTGCGGATCGTGCAGAACAACGGCCTCGCGTTCGGCGGCAACAACGCCGTCGTCCTGCTCGGCCGCCACGACAGCCCCCGAGGGGAGTACGCCCGATGAGCACCGCGGTCATCACCGCATGGTCGGCCGTGTCGCCGTACGGCACGGGCCGCGCCCCGCTCGCCGCCGCGCTGCGCGCCCGCACCGCCGCGCCCGAGTCCGCCGGTCCCGAGGAGTGGACCTCGGACCCGGAGACGACCGCCCGCGTCGTGCCCGGCTTCGAGGTCCGCGACGCGCTGGGCAAGGCCGGCACCCGCGGCATGGACCGGCTCACCGGCCTCACCGCGGTGACCGTCCGGGAGCTGCTGGCCGGCACCGGGCCGGTGGGCGAGGACGAGGAGCTGGGCACCGGCCTCGTCCTCGGCATCGCCTCCGGCAGCGTCCAGGGGTTCATGGAGTTCACCAAGTCCTCCCTCGAAGGCGCCAGCCCCATCGACGTGTCGCCGTCGAAGACCCCCAACATGGCGATGAACCGGGCCGCCTCGGCGAGCGCGATCCGCCACCGCCTCAAGGGCCCCAACACCACCGTGGCGGCCGGCCGGCTCTCCGGCCTCGTCGCGCTCGACCAGGCGCGCCGGCTGCTCGCCGACGGGCGCGCCGAGCGGGTCCTCGCCGGCTCCGCCGAGGAGTACTCGGCGACCCGCGCGCACCTGACGCGCGCGGCGCACGGCGCTGGCACCGTCCTCGGCGAGGGCTGCGTGATGGTCCTGCTCGAACCCGTCGGCACCGCGACCGGCACCCCGCTCGCCGAGGTCCTCGCGGTCCACCACCGGGTCGCGCCGGACGGCGACTTCGCCGGCGCGCTCGCGGCCGCCGTCGACGCGGCGCTCGCCGAGGCGGGCACCACCGCGGCCGGCGTCTGGGCGGCCGTGCCCTCCGAGGCCCCCGGCACCGCCGGCGACCAGGAGCGCCGGGTGCACGAGGAGCTGTTCCCCGCGGCGGCCCGGGACCGGGCGGCGTCCGTGGCGCTGCTCGGCGAGACGGCCGCGGCGACCGGGGCGTACCAGCTCGCGGCGCTCCTGTCGGAGCCCGGCGCGCCGGGCCGGATCGCGCTGCTCACCGCCGCCGACCCGGACGGCCCGGTGGGCTGCGCCGTGCTGCGGCTGCTGACGGACGGAGCGGCCGGATGAGCGGCGGCACGGCGGCCGGTCCCCGGCCCGTCGCGCTGATCAGCGGCGGCTCGCGCGGCATCGGCCGGGCGGTGGCCCTGCGCCTCGCCCGGGACGGGCACGACGTCTCGTTCTGCTACCGCGGCAACGAACAGGCCGCCGCACTCCTGGAGAAGGAGCTCGACGGCCTAGGCGCCCGGGCGCTCGCCCGGCGGGTCGACGTCTCCGACGCCGCGTCCGTGCGGGACTGGGTGGAGGAGACCGAGGCGGACTTCGGCCCGGTGGCGGTCGCCGTCACCTCGGCCGGCGTCACCCGGGACAAGCCGCTGCTGATGATGGCCGACGGCGACTGGCACGACGTCATGGACACCAACCTCGACGGCGTCTACCACGTCTGCCGGTCCGTGGTCTTCCCGATGATGAAGCGCCGGGCGGGCAGCATCGTCACCGTCGCCTCCGTGTCCGGCCTGTACGGCAACGCCGGGCAGACCAACTACGCGGCGTCCAAGGCCGGCATCATCGCCTTCTCGCGCTCCCTCGCGAAGGAGGTCGGCCGGCGCGGCATCCGGGTCAACGCGGTCGCCCCGGGCCTCATCGACACCGACATGTCCGCCGCCCTCGACGAGCAGGTCAGGGCGCAGGTCGCCGACCGCACCGCGCTCGGAAGGACCGGGCTCGCCACGGAGGTCGCCGAGGTCGCCGCCTTCCTGGCCTCGGACCGCGCCTCGTACGTCACCGGCGCCGTGCTGCCCGTGGACGGCGGGCTGTGACCGCCGGGACCGCGGGGCCGGTCCCGGCGCTGCGGCCCGGCACCTGCCAGCTGTGGTGGGCGTCGGCCCGCGACGCCCACCCGCTGCTGCGCGGCCTCCTCGACGACGCCGCGCGGGAGCGCGCGGACCGGCTGCGGCAGCCCGCCGCCCGGGCCCTGCACCTCACCGCGCACGCCCTGGCCCGCACCGTGGCCGGTGCCCATCTCGGCGTCCCCGCCGGGGAGTTGGAGCTGACCGCCACCTGCAAGCGGTGCGGCGGCCCGCACGGGAAGCCCAGGCCGCGGGGGCCGCTCGGGCTCTCCTGGTCGCACTCCGGGGACCGGGTGGTGGTGGCCGTCGCGGCCGGCGCCGAGATCGGCGTGGACGTCGAGCGGATCGCCCCGTTCGCCGGGGAGACCGCGGACCGGGTGCTGTGCGGGCCGGAGCGCGCCGTCCTCGCGGGGCTCCCGGAGTCCCGCCGCCCGGCGGGCTTCGTGCGCTACTGGACGCGCAAGGAGGCCCTGCTCAAGGCGACCGGCGACGGACTGTCCGTCCCGCCGGAGCTGCTGCACGTCACGGCGCCCGACGCCCGGCCCCGGCTGCTGTCGTGGTCGGGCCCGGCGCGCCCGGGGCTCCCCCTGCACCTGTACGACCTCGACGCGGGCGCCGGCCACCTGGCCGCGCTCGCCTCCCTGGGCGCCCCGGTGCGCCCGGTCCCGTTCGACGGGTCCGCCCTGCTCGCCGCGGCCGTCGCGGCGGCCGCCTCCGGCACCTTCCGAGACCTCACCCCCTTCCCGCAGGAAAGGCCAGTCGCCCCATGAGTCAGTACGTCGTCCTCATCGCCGACGCGCTCAGCCCGCAGGCCGCGGAACTCCTCGCCCGGAACCCCGCGGTCGAGGTGCGGCACGTCGACGGCACCGACCGGGCGGCGCTGCTCGCCGCGCTGCCCGGCGCCGACGCGGTCCTGGTGCGCTCCGCGACCCGCGTCGACGCCGAGGCCCTGGCGGCGGCGCCGCGGCTGAAGGCGGTGGCGCGGGCCGGGGTCGGCCTGGACAACGTGGACGTCGCGGCGGCCACCGCCGCGGGCGTGCTCGTCGCCAACGCCCCCGCCTCCAACGTCGTCAGCGCCGCCGAGCACGCGGTCGCGCTGCTCCTGGCCCTCGCCCGGCACGTCCCGCGCGCGGACGCCGCGCTCCGGGAGGGGCGGTGGGAGCGCGCGTCGTTCACGGGCGTGGAGCTCGCGGGCAAGACGGCGGGCGTCCTCGGCCTGGGCCGGATCGGCTCGCTGGTGGCGCGCCGGCTGGCCGCGTTCGACATGGAGGTCGTGGCGTACGACCCGTACGCGGACGAGGAGCACGCCCGCGCCCTCGGCGTGCGGCTGACCGGGCTCGACGAGCTGCTCGCGCGGGCCCGGTTCCTCACCGTGCACCTGCCGCTGACCGCGGCCACGAAGGGGCTGGTCGGGGCGGACGCACTGCGCCGCGTCCGCCCCGACCTGCGGATCGTGAACGCGGCGCGCGGCGGGATCGTCGACGAGGACGCGCTGTACGCGGCGCTGGTGGAGGGCCGGGTCGCGGGCGCCGCCCTCGACGTGTACGAGCGGGAGCCCTGCACGGACTCCCCGCTGTTCGGGCTGGACAACGTCGTCGTCACCCCGCACCTGGGGGCGAGCACTCCCGAGGCGCAGGAGCGGGCCGGCACCCAGGCCGCCGAGTCGGTCCTGCTGGCACTCGCCGGAATGCCGGTCCCGGACGCGGTCAACACCCCGCTCCCCGCCGCACCGGAGCCGGTCGCGGTGCCACTCGCCACCGCGCCGAAGCCGGTCGCGGTGCCACTCGCCACCGGACCGGAGCCGGTCGCCGTATCGCTCCCCGCCGCACCGGAGCCGGTCGCGGTCGTCGGGCCGTTCGCCGCCGTGCCCGGACCGGTCGCGGCGGCCGGCACAGCGGCCGGCAGCGCCGAAGCGCCCGTGCCCGCCCGATGACGGTGGGGGGCAGCGCCGCGCGCGGGACGGCCTCAGGCGTCGGCGGCCGGTGTGCCGGCCGCCGCTCCGGCGTCCCCGCGGGGTTCCGCCCCGGCGGGGACGCCGGTGTGCGCGGCGCCGCTCCCCAGCCAGCCGCGCTCCATCGCCAGCGCGCCCGCCTGGTAGCGGCTGCGGGCGCCCAGGCGCGCCATCAGGTCGGCCGTGATGCGGCGGCCGGTGCGCACCGAGACGCCCAGCTTGCGGGCGACGACGTCGTCGGTGTGCCCTTCGAAGAGCAGGTCGAGGACGGCCTGTTCCTGACGGGTGAGCCCGTGCGCGTCCGCCGTCTCGACCCTGCTGCCGCCGAGCGGCTCCGCGCGCGCCCAGGTCTGCCGGAAGAGGGAGACCAGGGCGGTGACGACGCCGGCGCCGCGCAGGATCAGCACGCCGCGGGCGGCGGCCTCCGGGTCGATGGGCACGATGGCGACCCGGCGGTCGAAGATGATCATGCGGGGTGGGAGCTGGGGCAGGACCCGCACCTCGCCCCCGATGTCGTGCAGCCAGCGCGCGTAGTTGAGGGTGGTCGGATCGTTGCGCACCGAGTCCAGGTAGACGTAGCGGACCCGCACCCCGCGCTCCACCGCGGCCCGGTCCAGCGGGCGGGCCGCCTCCAGGGCCGCCTCGGTCTGGGCGCCGCCCGGGGCGAACACCTCGACGCTGCTCTCGGCGCTCTGCGCCAGCCGCTCGATCTGCGAGTTGATGGCGTCGAGGCCGGTGTAGCGGCGGACCTCGTCGGTCTGCGCCTCGCTGTCGTCGTCGTACTCGGTGAGCATCTGCGTGATGGCCAGACGGGTGGCGGCGACGGCCTGCTGGTGCTGGGCGAGCTCCCGCTCCTGGCGCTGGAGGAGACCGGCCAGGCCGAACTCCGGGTTGACGAGGCGCACCTTTCCCCGCTCCTCGGAGGAGTCCCGCACCAGGGTGAGTTCGGCCAGTCTGTCGAGGGTGCGCCGGGCGCGCTCGACGGTCCAGTCGAGCCCCTCGGCGATCTCCGCCACCCCTGCTCTGGGCCGCTTCAGAAGAATGCGGTACACGGCTTCGGCATCCGCATCCAGACCCAGTTGTCCCATCGCTCGACTCCCCCCGAAGTTCCCCCGACAACTGCGCGAAGTACACCGCAGCCACTTCAACTATCCCAGCCCGTTTCGAGCCAGGGCAACCTTACTCAGGGGTACACGAGCTGGTTCACTGGATATTCGTGGAGGCGCAACTCATGTACCTGGTGACGACCACCGTTCCCGTCGGAGCACTGCCCGGCGGGACCCCCCTGATCGACCGGATCCGCCGTACCGCACGGCCCGAGGACTGTCTGGAACACGTCCATGTGCTCCGGGCGCCGGACGGTGCGACGCATCTGACGCTCTTCCTCGGCCATCCCGACGGCGAGGAGACCGAGTTGGCGGCGGCCCGTCTGGTGGCCCGCGCCCTGCCCTCGGCGGCCGGCTCGGCGCTCCGCTGGGAACCCGCCCGTCCGCTCGTGAGCGCCCTGGAGGAGCTCGGCGCGGGGGCCGGAAATCGTCGGCATGACAGGGAGTTGCCATCACAGGACCCTGACAATCGTCAGTGCTGACTGGGACTCGTGACGAGTGTGAGGATCGGATCACCGAGAACGACCACCACCTCCACCGACATGAGACAGCCGAGGAGACGAGACGCATGCGCGCCATCCCCCACCCCACCGTGAAGCCGGCCACCCGCAGAGTCGCCACCGTGGCCTTAATCGCTCTCGCGGCCGTCGCGACGGCACCGTCGGCCATGGCCACGGAGTCCCCCGCGGGCCGGACGATCTCGACCACGGCGAAGACCATCGGGGACGCCACCAAGGAGACCCGCAAGGCCGTGGTCGACCTGCTCACCCCGCTCGGCCACACCTGGGGCAACTGACCATGACGACGCGGACCGAGCCGACCGCCGCCGCGGAGGTCACCGCCCTGCGCGCCCGCCTCGACGTCGTCGACGCGGAGGTCCGGGCCCTGGTGGCCCGCCGCCTCGAACTCTCCCGCGAGATCCAGCGCGTCCGGCAGTCCGCCGGCGGCGCCCGTACCGACCTCACCCGCGAGATGCGCGTCATCTCCCCCTACACCGAGGCGTACGGGCGGCAGGGGACGGCCATCGCGATGGCCCTCCTGGAGATCTGCCGCGGCACGGGCCACACCGCCCGCTAGGGGGCGCCGGGGAGGCCCCACCCAGCCGGAGGCACCCGTCACGCACCCCCGTGATCCCTCGGGCACGGAGGCGCCCGACACGGAATCCGTGACCCTTCGGACACGGGAACGCCCCACACGCACCCCCTGTGGCCCCTCGGACACGGAGGCGCCCGTCACGCACCCCCCGTGATCCCTCGGGCACGGAGGCGCCCGACACGGACTCCGTGACCCTTCGGACACGGGAACGCCCCACACGCACCCCCTGTGGCCCCTCGGACACGGAGGCGCCCGTCACGGAATCCGTGGCCCTTCGGACACGGGAACGCCCGACACGCATCCCCCGTGGCCCTTCGGACACGGAGGCGCCCCCAGCGGTCGCGTCGCCGTCGGTCGCCCGGCGTGCCACGACTCCCCCTCCGCCTCGCGATCGCACGCACCGGACACCTCCGACCCTGCTCCGAGACACCCCGCCCCTGCCCGAGACACCCCCGCCCCTGCCCCGCCGGGCAGACTCCACCACTTTCCGGACACCCCCGGCCCCGCCCCGAGACCCCCGGCCCCGCCCGAATACCAGGGCCCCACCGGGCGGCCCGCCGCCCGCGCCCCCGCCCGCCGCCCCCGTGCCACGGGACCGAGCGGGAGGGCCGATCCCCCGGCCCTCCTCCCACGAGAGGCTCCGACATGCCCGGTTCACCCGCCGGCTCCCCGCGCCGGCTCCCCCTCACCGAAGGCCAGGCCGGCATCTGGTACGGCCAGCGGCTGGACGTCTCGAAGCTCGCCTACGCCTACGCGGAGTCCCTGGAGCTGCGGGGCCCCCTCGAACCGCCCCTGCTCCAGGAAGCCGTCCGCCGCACCCTCGCCGAGGCGGACGCGCTGCGCACCGACTTCGGTGAGGACGACGACGGGCCCTGGCAGCGGATCGGCGCCCGGCCCGACCCGCCCGTGCCGCTCGTCGACCTCACCGGCGCGCCCGACCCCGACGAGGCGGCGGGGGAGTGGACACGCGCCCGCGTCCACACGCCGCTGGACCCCGCCGCGGGCGAGGTCCAGCGCCACGCGGTGCTCCGCCTCGCCCCCGACCGCCACGTGTGGTTCTGGCAGTTGCACCACATCGTCTCCGACGGCGTCGGATCGCTGCTGCTCGTCCGCCGCGCCGCCGAGGTGTACGGCGCGCTGGCCGCCGGCCGCACCCCGCCCCCCTCCCCCTTCAGCCGCCTCGACGCCCTCGTCGAGGAGGACCGCCGCTACCGCGCCTCGCCCGCCTTCGCCGAGGACCGCCGCCACTGGCGCGACGCCTGCGCGGACCTCGCCGACGTGCCCGGCTTCTCCGACACGGCCCTGCCCCCGGCCGGCGTGCCGCTCCGCGAGACCTGGTACGCGGACGACGGGCTGCGGGAACGGCTCACCTCCTTCGCGCGCGGCCACGGCGTGCCGTGGCCGCGCGTGGTGATCGCCGCGTTCGCCGCGTACACCGGCCTGGTCACCGGCGCGCCCGAGGCCGTGCTCGGGCTGCCGGTGTCCAACCGGCACGGCGGCGCGGCCGCGACCACCCCCGGCATGGTCTCCACCATCGTGCCGCTGCGCGTCCCGTGCGCGCCCGGGGACACCTTCCTCGCCGTGCTCGGACGCGCCTGCGCGGCGATCGACGCCGGCCGCGCCCACCGGCGCTACCGCCTGGAGGACCTCCGCCGCGACCGGCGCGCGCGGCACGGCGACGACCGCGTCTTCGGCCCCACGGCCAACGTCATGTCCCTCGACGCGGACGTGTCGTTCGGCCCCTGCGCCGCCCGGCTGCGCAACCACGCGCCCGGCCCCGTCGAGGACTTCATGCTGGGCGCGTACGCGACGCCCCAGGACCTCACCTTCACCCTCGACGCCAACGCCGCGCTCTACGAACCCGCCGACCTCGCGGGCCACCGGCAGCGGTTCGACTCCTTCCTGCGCCGGGTCCTGGCCTCCCCGGACCGTCCGCTCGACGCCGTCGGCGTCCTCGGCGACGAGGAGCGGCGGGAGCTCGTACGGATCCGTCCGCGCCGCGCCCCGGCCGACGGCGCCGACGGCCCCGCCACCCTCGTCGACGCCTTCCGCGCACAGGCCCGCCGCACCCCCGGCGCCACCGCCGTGACCTGCGGGCCCGACTCCCTGACCTACGCCGAACTGGACGCGCGCGCCGAGCGGCTGGCACGCCTGCTGCGGCGGCGCGGCTGCGGCCCCGGGCTGCTGGTCGGCGTCTGCCTGCCGCCCTCCGCCGACCTGGTGGTCGCGCTCCTCGGCGTCCTCGCGTCGGGCGCCGCGTACCTGCCCGTCGACCCGGAGCACCCGCCGGACCGGATCCGGGCGTTGCTCACCGACGCGCGGCCGGCGCTGCTGCTGAGCACCGCCGACGGACCGCCGCCCCCGGCCGTCCCCGGCCTGCCCGTCCTCCCCGTCCCGGGGCCCGGCGGCCCCGCGCCCGACGCGTCCGCGGACCTCCCCGGGGGACCCGGCCGTCCGCCGGCACCGGACGACGCCGCGTACGTCATCCACACCTCGGGCTCCACCGGGCGCCCCAAGGGCGTCGTCGTGCCGCACCGCAACGTCCTCGACCTGTTCGCCGCCGCCCGCGAGCTCTTCGACCTCCGTGCCGACGACGTGTGGTCCATGGCCCACTCCTTCGCGTTCGACTTCTCCGTCTGGGAGCTGTGGGGACCCCTCCTGCACGGCGGCCGGCTCGTCCTGGTGCCCCCGGACGTCCGCCGCGCGCCCGACCGCCTCCTGCGGCTCCTCGCCGACGAGGGCGTCACCGTGCTGAGCCGGACCCCCTCCGCGTTCCAGCAGCTGACGGACGCGTACCGGGCCGCCCCGCCGACCGCCCCCGGGCCGCCGCTGCGGTACGTCGTGCTCGGCGGCGAGGCGCTCGACTTCCGGAGCCTGGCCGAGTGGTACGCCCTGCACCCCGACGGCGGCCCCGAGCTGGTCAACATGTACGGGATCACCGAGACCACCGTGCACGCCAGCCACCTGGCGCTCGACCCCTCCCGCGCCGCCTCCCGGGGCGGGAGCCTCGTCGGGCGCGCCCTGCCCGGCCTCGGCCTGTACGTCCTCGACACCCGGCTCCGCCCGGTGCCGCCCGGCGTCACCGGGGAGGTGTACGTCGCCGGATCCCAGCTGGCCCGCGGCTACCTGGACCGGCCGGGGCTCACCGCCGAGCGCTTCGTCGCCGACCCGTTCGGCCCGCCCGGCTCCCGCATGTACCGTTCCGGCGACCTCGCCCGCCGCACCCCCGAGGGGCTCCTGCGGTACGAGGGCCGCGCCGACGACCAGGTGAAGGTCCGCGGCTTCCGCGTCGAACCCGGCGAGGTCGAGGCCGCGCTGCGGGCCCTCCCGTCCGTCGCCGCCTGCCGCGTCGTCGTCCGGGAGGACGCCGTCGGCGACACCGTCCTCGCCGCGTACGTCGTGCCCGCCGGCCCGGACGCCCCCGACCCGGTCGCCCTGCGCCGCGCGCTCGCCCTCCGGCTGCCCGCCCACATGGTGCCGGCCACCGTCACCTCCGTCGACCGCATCCCGCTCACCGCCAACGGCAAGCTCGACCGGCGCGCCCTGCCGGAGCCGACCGCCGTCCCGGGCGGCGGCGACGCCCCGGCCACGCCCGCCGAACGCCTGGTCGCGGACGTCTTCCGCGAGGTCCTCGGCGTGCCGGCGGTCGCCGCCCGCGACGACTTCTTCGCCCTGGGCGGCGACTCCTTCAAGGCCGTCCGCGCGGCACGCCGCATCGGCCGGGGCACCGAGGTCCTCGACGTCTTCCAACACCCCACCCCGGCCGCCCTGGCCCTCCGCCTCCGCCACCGCGACATCACCACGGCCCCCCGCATCCTGCGCCGGCTGACCACGGAGGGACAGGAGAACGACGGGGCGGAGGACCGGCCGGCACACGGGCCGGAGGACCGAGCGACGAACCGTCCGGCACACCGGCCGACGAACCGGCCGACGAACCGGCCGACGGACCTGCCGACGGGCCATCCGGCACACCGGCCGGCACACGACCCGGCCCGCGTGCCGGGCCCCGGCGCACCCCCCGCACCGCTCGCCCTCGTCTGCGTCCCCTACGGCGGCGGCACCGCCGCCGCCTACCACCGACTCGCCGCCGCGCTCGGCCCCGCCGTCGCGACCTGGAGCGCGGCCCTGCCCGGCCACGACCCGACGCGACCCGGCGAACCCCTCCTCGGCCTGGACGAGACCGCCGACCTGATCGCCGGGGAGATCTGCCGGACGATCGACGGCCCCTTCGCCGTGTACGGCCACTGCGCCGGCACGGCCCTCGCGGTGGCCGTCGCCCGGCGGACCGAGCGCCGGGGCCGCCGGCCCGAGGCCGTGTACCTCGGCGGCGCGCTGCCCTCCACCGCACCGGAGGCGGAGCTGGAGCACGTCCTCGGCCGGTCGGCCGACGACCTGTACGCGTACATGAAGGCGCTCGGCGGTTTCGACGGCGTCCTCGACGAAGCCGACCTGCGGACCGTCCTCGACGTGCTCCGGCACGACATGACGCAGGGCCTGCGCTTCCAGATCGAGACCGAACGGAACGGCCCGCCGCTCCTGGAGGCCCCGCTCGTCGTCGTCATCGGCGACGAGGACGCCGCCACTCCCGGCTACGCGCACGCCTACGCCGGCTGGAAGCGGTACGCCGCCCACGTCGAGCTGGCCGAGATCCCCGGCGGCGACCACTACTTCGTCACCCACCGGCCGCGCGCGCTCGCCGCGGTCATCACGGACCGCCTCTCCGCGCACCGGCGCCCCGGCGGCCCCCACGAGGAGCGCTGATGTCCCCCACCACGACCGCGCTCGTCACCGGCGGCACCTCCGGCCTCGGCCTCGCCGTCGCCGAACGGCTGCTGGCCTCCGGCGTCGTCCCCGTCCTCCTCGGCCGCGGCGAGGAGCGCGGCCGGGCGGCCCTGGAGACCCTCGGCGGCCGGGCCGTCTTCGTCCCCGGGGACGTGACCCGCCCGGAGGACGTGACCGGGGCGCTGGACGCCGCGGAGCACCGCGGCACCCTCCGCGCGGTCATCAACTGCGCCGGGGTGCCGCACGCGGAGCGCGTCGTCGGCCGCTCGGGGCCGCACTCCCTGGAACGGTTCGCCGAGGTCGTCACCGCCAACCTGGTCGGCACCTTCAACGTCGTCCGGCTGGGGGCCGCGCGCATGGCGGCCAACGAACCCGCCGGCCAGGAGCGCGGCGTCATCGTCAACACCGCCTCCCTCGCCGCCTTCGAGGGCCAGGTCGGGCAGGCCGCGTACGCCGCGTCGAAGGGCGGCGTCGTCTCCATGACGCTGCCGCTCGCCCGCGAACTGGCCGGCTCCCTCATCCGCGTCGTCACCGTCGCCCCCGGCTTCTTCGCGACCCCGGCGGTCGCCGCCGTGCCCGCCGCGGCCCGCGCGGAGCTGGACCGCGACCTGGTGCACCCGCGGCGGTGGGGCGACCCGGACGACTTCGCCGCCCTCGTCGCGCACGTCCTGGACAACCCGATGATCAACGGCGAGACGATCCGCGTCGACGGCGCCGTCCGCATGTCGTCCGGCCTGCGGCACCACGACACGAGGAACACACACCACCGGGAACGGCCCGACACGGGGGAAGCGAGTTCGACATGACGAGGTCCGACGCCAGTACGCACGAGCCCACCGACACCGACACCGGCATCGGCATCGGCATCCGCGCCATAGGCGTCTGCCTGCCGGAGCACGAGGTCACCAACGCGCAGCTGGTCGAGCGCTTCGACACCAGCGACGCCTGGATGCGCGAACGGCTCGGCATCACCGGCCGGCGGGTCGCCGGCCCCGGGGAGCACACCTCGGACCTGGGGCTCGGCGCCTTCGAGGACGCGTGCAAGCGCGCCGGGGTGGAGCCGTCCGACGTCGACCTGCTGATCTGCTGCACGTTCACCCCGGACCACATGGTCCCGGCCGTCGCCACGCTCATCCTGCGCAAGGCCCAGGTCCACGGCGTCCCCGGCTTCGACGTGAACGCGGGCGGCTGCGCGGGCGGCGTGTTCGCCCTGGACGTCGGCCACAAGTACCTGCGGTCGGGGCAGTACGAGCGGGTGGCGGTCGTCGTCGCCGACACGGTGGCCCAGCTGAACGACCCGGACGACCGCACCCAGCACGCGATCTTCGGCGACGGCGCCGCCTGCTACCTCCTGGAACGGTGCGAGGGGAGCCCCGGCATCGGCCGGACGCTGCTCGGCACCGACCCGGAGCGGTACTACACGGCGTACGTCGAGCGCGTCGTGGAGGAGGGCCGGCCGAACCGCTTCAGCGGCGCCAACCTGACCCGCATGGACGCCCGGGGCGTCAAGGACTTCGCCCTCACCGTGGTCCCCGGCTTCGTCGACGACGTCCTCGCGGCGGCGGACACCACCCTCGACGCGGTGGACCTGATCGTCACCCACCAGGCCAACCCGGTGCTCGTACGGGAGCTGGTCCGGCGCCTCGGGCAGCCCGAGGACAAGGCCGTCGTCGTCGCCGACCGGTACGGCAACACCAGCGGCTCCAGCGTCGTCATCGCCCTCGCCGAGGCCGAGCGCACCGGCCGGCTCTCCCCCGGCGACCGGGTCCTCCTGCTCGGCTTCGGCGCCGGCATGAGCTACGGCGGCACCGTCGTCCACTGGTGCGGCGCCGACGACTTCCCGCAGCGGGAGTGGTGACCGCCCCGCCATGTTCGCCGCCTACGCCGCCGAGCTCGGCCTCCCCGACCCCCTGGACGGCCTGCGCCTCGGGGAGCTCCCCGCTCCCCGGCCCCGCCCCGGCTGGAGCCGCGTCACCGTCCGCGCCGCCTCGCTGAACCACCACGACCTGTGGTCGCTGCGCGGCGTCGGCCTCTCCGCCGACCGGCTCCCCATGATCCTCGGCACCGACGCCGCCGGCGTCGACGAGGACGGCAACGAGGTGGTCGTGCACCCCGTCGTCGGCCTCACCGGCCACGGCCTCGCCCCCGGCGAGGCCCGCTCGATCCTCACCGAGAAGTACCAGGGCACCTTCGCCGAGCAGGTCACCGTGCCCACCGGGAACCTCGTCCCCAAGCCCCCCGGACTCTCCTTCGCGGAGGCCGCCTGCCTTCCCACCGCCTGGCTCACCGCGTACCGGATGCTCTTCACCCAGGCCCGCGTCCGTCCCGGCGGCTCGGTCCTCGTGCAGGGTTCCGGCGGCGGCGTCGCCACCGCCGCGATCGCCCTCGCCCGCGCCGCCGGCCTCCGCGTCTACGCCACCGGCCGCGACCCCCGCAGACGCGCCCGCGCCCTCGCCCTCGGCGCCACCGACGCCCTGGAACCCGGCGCCCCCCTCCCCCACCCCGTCGACGCCGTCCTCGAGACCGTCGGCGCCGCCACCTGGTCGCACTCGATCCGCTCCCTGCGCCGCGGCGGCACCCTCGTCCTCTCCGGCGCCACCTCCGGCGACCGCCCCACCACCACCGAACTCACCCGCATCGCCTCCCACGAGCTCAGCGTCGTCGGCTCCACCGTCGCCACCGCCGACGAACTCCGCGCTCTCCTCACCTTCCTCACCACCACCCGCACCCGCCCCACCCTCGACCACACCCTCCCCCTCACCCAGGCCCCCCAAGGCTTCACCCGCATGACCGAAGGCACCCACTTCGGCAAGATCGTCTTCACCCTCTGACCCCACACAAACCCGACACAAACAAACAAAAGGGACCCGCCCCAAAGGACAGGCCTCTCTCACCCGCACGCCTACCGCACCGCAACCACGGCGATACGGCACTCACCACACATCGACCGCCAATGCCTCCGACCCGCCGACCACCACGGTGATCCGGAGCTCCTCCACGCCCGGAACAGCCTCCGCGAGCCCCCTCGGCCGAGCAGTCGCGAAGGCCGCCCCGCATACGGCTGATCCTGCGCAACCCACCGGGAGCCGCTCGCTCCCGACACACCGCTCACATGACGGGGCGGTGGAAGGACGCGTACTCGTCCGCGATGTCGAAGACGCCGGCACAGCGCGGGCATTCCGCACGGCCGAAGAGATGGGCGATCCCGTCGGCGAGCACGGTTTTCCCGTCACGGACGGCAGTCTCGTGCATCCATCGACCGACGCCGGAAAGGCTCCCCGGAGACGCCGGCCCGAGTCCGCGCCGGTCCACGTCACCGAGGTGCCAGTCCCGGATCGCCGAGTAGCGCCCGTGGTCGCCGATGGCGATCGTCACCTCTGCAGCGCAGTGCGGGCAGTCGACCTGGTAGAAGTCATCCGAGAAGTCCCCCAGGGCCGCACTCCAGTGGTACTGCTCCTCCGCCGCGAGCAAGTGGAGGAAAGTCTCGAAGTGGTCGACCGGCCGCGACCGCAGGTGCCGGTCCAGCAGCTCCCGGAACTCCACGATCGCGTCGGCACAGCCCGCCAGCAGGTCGTCGCACCCGTGGCCCCCTGCCGCGCACCGCACGATCGCCCCGGCCGGCCCGCGCGCCCGCGCGCTCCGCGACGCGAGACGCACCAGACGCGGCAGTGCGGCGAAACCGGCGGGGAACACCAGGTCGCCCTCAAGAACCAGCCGGTGATCCAGCTCGTCCCACGCCCCTGCGTCGTCCTCGCGCTCGACACGTGCCAGGAGCTCGGGAACACGATCGTCGTCCCCGCAACAGTCCTACATCAGCGCCCAGTTCACCACCTGAGCACTCAACAACCCTGAGGCAGCCGGGGACGACCCCGCGCACGACTCAGCGGACAAACCCCGGCGCCAAGGGGAGGGCGAACCCTCCCCTTCCCGTCCCTTCAGGCCGCCGACAGACGGAGCCCCGCCACTCTTCCGACCTGCGGGTACAACCCGCAGCAAGGAGTCGGCGGGGGTCGGAGCAGACCTGCAACCACGACTGAATCCGCCCTGCCGAGCCAGGGCGGTCGCCACCGCCCCTCGGCGCACCGAGGATCCACTCCTCCAAGGAGTCAGGCACTACACGTTGAAGCGGAACTCCACCACAACCACTCTGACCTGCGGTTATGTGGGCGCATCCCAGCACCATCCCAGCACGGGATTCACTGCCAAGTACGAGAAGATCCAGAAGCGCCAAGACTACGCGTCAACGCCCGCCCCGGATACAGACTGCGCAGCACTCCAGACGCTGTAATAGTTTCTGTACTAGACTTGCTGCCATGAAGTCACCCCGCCCCGGCGGCACGGAGAACATCTCCGTGTCGATGCCCTCTGAACTCCTCGGTGCTCTGCGCACCCGTACCGGTAAGCGCGGCGTGTCCGCGTACGTGACGGCGGCGGTCCGGCATCAGCTCGCCATGGACGGCCTCGCCGAGATCGTGGCCGCCTACGAAGCCGAGCACGAGCCGCTGAGCGAGGCCGAGGTCCAGGCCGCGCAGCGCGAACTATTCGGTGACGCACCGGCGCCCTACGCATCGAACGACAGCGCCGCATGAAGGAACCCGCGGCCAGGTCCCTGGTACTCGACTCCCAGGCACTGTCGCTGCTCCTGCGCAACGACCGCCAGATGATCACCCGGATCGAGGCCGCTCGACGCGTGGGGGTGCCCGTCCTCGTGTCGGCCCTGACGGTGGTGGAGGCCGTCTACGGGAAGACGGACGCCGCTCGGCTGCACTGGGTGCTCTCCCGGCTTCAGGTCCAGGACGTCACCCAGGCGGACAGCCTCACCGCGGTGCAACTGCTGAGCGACGCCGGCGGCCTGCACGGCCACAAGTACGCCATCGACGCCCTCGTCGCCGCGATGGCGCTCCGCTCCCCGGCACCCGTCCTCGTACTCACCTCGGACCGCGATGACTGGTCGAAACTGTGCGGCGACCGCGTACAGATCAAGGACGCCTGACTTCGGCGTCTACTCAGGTTGAACCCACCTGCTGATCGACTGCCGCTTCGTAGAAGGCATCCGCGAGGGCGACGATGATCGCGCTGATGGCCGGTCCGTCGGTGAAGAAGTAGTCAGCCATCGTGTTGTGGGCGTCCTGGTTGTCTGCGACTGCCTCCGTAACGGCAGCTTGGAAGTCCTGTGACTCCAGGAACTGCTTCTTGGAGTTCACCTTGGTTTGCTGTACCAGGTTCGGGTCGGCGAGCAGCCGCTGCACAAGGCCCTGTACGAACTCCCTGATTTGGGAGGCCGCAAACGTCTCGGCACCGAAGAGGTCGTTCATCTTGTCTATGACGACCTGAAGCGCGACGTACTTCGGATCCTTCTTCGCGCCCGTGCCAGCGGCGCTGATTCCCTTCAGTTGTCCGTCGCCCACGAGCGAGATGTCGACCGGGATCGCCTTGGTGTGCTTGACCCCGACCAGCACCACGTCGGAGAGGTCTACGTCGGCCGCCCAAGCGGACTCGGCAATCACCTTCTCCAGCAGACGCAGGAAGATCGAGAGCATCTCCATGTAGGGATCGCCGTAGTCGACGATCTGGGACATGAAGTCGTAGAGCCGTACGTAGGTGGAGACATCCTTTCGGAACAGGTCCAGCTCCTGGAGCTTTACCTTGTCCTTATCCTCGATCGCCCGCGCGTAACGGCGCCGGAAGTCGTGCTGTGCCGGGCTGATCGCTGCCGAGAGCGCGTTGTTGCCCTTCCGGGTCACCCACAGTTCGGCGACCTTGCGGACGTCGTCCTCGGTGTAGATCCCGGCCTGGGCGAGCTTGTTGGCCAGATGGACGACGACATACGGGTCGGTCTCGGTCTCCAGAGTCGCGTTCTTGAAGTACGGCTCGAAGGCCGTCTTGATGTCCTCGGGCTTGTTGGCGAAGTCGATGACGAACGTCTTGCGCTTCTGCTCCCCGCTAGCGGTCCGGTGGGTGCGGTTGAGGCGTGAGAGCGTCTGCACCGCGGTGACCCCTGGCAGCTTCTTGTCGATGTACATCGCCGAGAGCAGGGGCTGGTCGAAGCCGGTCTGGAACTTGTTGGCGACCAGCATGATCTTGTATGTGTCGCCTTTATACGCGGCCGCCAGATCAGCTCCGACGCCGGGGTTCATATTTGCCTCGGTGAACTCGTCGTCCTTCGATGGCTGCGGACCCCAGTCGCTGTGCCAGGTCTCGTCCTCGGGCATCGTCACCCCGCCCGAAAAGGCGACGAGGGTGCGGTAATTGTACGAGGCGTCCTCGGCTCGGCGCTTGGCGATGTAGGCGTCTATCGCCAGCTTGTACTTCACCGCGGACTTGCGTGAGCCAGTGACCACCATTGCCTTCGCCTTGCCTTCAAGGAGGTAGGCGACGTTGGCGTGGAAGTGCTCGACGATGATCTGTACCTTCTGGCTGATGTTCGTCGGGTGTAGCAGCACCCACCTCATCAGCCCCTTGCGGGCGGCGGCCTCCTCGACCTCCTTGCTCCCGTCACCGCTCTCCGCCCTACCCGCGATCTTCAACGCGGTGTCGTAGGACTGGTAGCCCTTAAGGACGTCGAGAATGTATCCCTCTTCGATCGCCTGCTTCATCGAGTACAGGTGGAACTCGCGCGGCTTCCCGTCGGCCCCCTTGCGGCCGAAAAGTTCGAGGGTCTTGCTCTTCGGCGTGGCGGTGAAGGCGAAGTAGGAGATGTTCTCCGACTCGGCTCGCTCGGTCATCTCCGATGCCAGCACCGACTCCACATCGACCTCGCCGCCCTCCTCGATCTCCTTGATCTCCTCGGCTGTCAGCACCTGCTTCAGCTTCGAGGAAATCTGCCCCGACTGGGAAGAGTGCGCCTCATCAGCGATCACGGCGAACCGCTTGCCCTGCAGGCCGGCGTCGGTCCGGATCTCTTCCAGCGCATACGGGAAGGTCTGCACCGTCACCGCGATGATGAGCTCGCCGTTCTTCAACGCCTGTGCCAGCAGACCCGACTTCGACTTCGCGCCGGCCTTGCGGACGTCCTCGGGGCTGATCGTCGCGACAATCTTCTTGTTTCCGTCGATCTGCCGAATCGCATCCTGCAGCTGGGAGTCAAGCACAGTACGGTCCACGACCACGATGACGGAGTCGAAGACCTTCTTGTCGGCGGCATCATGCAGTCGGGCCAGCCCGTGGGCGGTCCAGGCGATGGTGTTTGTCTTGCCTGACCCGGCCGAGTGCTCGATCAGATACCGGCGCCCGACGCCCTCCTCCTTCACTGCGGCGATGATGCTCGTGACGGCCTCCCACTGGTGGAAGCGCGGGAAAAGCATGCTCGTACGCCGCACCGAGGTGCCGGTGGTGACGTCCCACTCTTCTTTGGTCTGCACGATCACCAGCCGCCCGATGATGTTCAGCCAAGCGTGCTTCTCCCAGACGCGTTCCCATAGGTACGACGTCGCCGACCCACCGTCCGCGCCAGGCGGGTTGCCAGCACCGCTGTCGAAGCCGATGTTGAACGGAAGGAAGTGGGTCTTCTCCCCCTCCAGCTTCGTAGTCATGGCCGCCAGGCCGTTGGAGACCGCGAAGTGCACCAGCGCCCGGTGACCGAACGACAGCAGCGGCTCCGGACGCCCGTTCGTCAGCGGTTTACGGTCGTGCTTGTACTGGTTGATCGCCTCGTCCAGCGACTGGGTGAAGTCGGTCTTCAACTCGACCGTGGCCACCGGGAGCCCGTTGATGAAGAACACCATATCGATGGTGCGCTGGTCGGCGGTCGAGAAGTGCACCTGCCGCACCACCCGCACCCGCATCGCCTCGTAATGCGACACGGTGGTCGCGTTGAGAGAGGTTTCAGGGCGGAACTGCGCCATCTTAAACCGGCCGCCACCGATGTATTGAACCCCGTTACGGAGGATGTTCAGCGTCCCGCCGCCATGCTCAAGCGGCTTATCCAAAGCGGCGGTCAGCACGTCAAGGAACTTCGCCTGCGAGCCCGCCGCCTTCAGCGCCTTCTCGTACGCAGGCTTCTGAGTCGCCTTCAGCCACGCGAACAGATCTGCCGGGAACAGCGCTCGCTCGCGGTCGTACTCGCCCCCGTCGTGGTCGTTCATCGAGTACAGCCAGCCGCGTGCCTTGAGGTACTCGCAGATCTCCTTCTCGAAGGCCGCTTCGTTGTGATCAGCCATCACGCCGCCTCCCGTACGTCGATCTGACCCATCACTGCAGCCGTGATCAACGCCGACCGGCGCTCAACGGCCAGATCGATGAATCGCTCCGCCTCCGCGATGAGCGTGTCGATCTTCGCCGTCTGGGCTGCGAGGTCCACAGCCGCACGCGGATGAGTCGGCAAGTTGATGTCAAACCGCGCGAGGTCCTTCATGCCAAGCGTGGGCTGAATACTGTCGCCGCTCGTTGCCAACTCAGCCTGACGCAGGAAGTGATTCGATCCGAGCCAGGCGCACAGTAGTGGCGCCACAGCCACGTCTCTGCAACGAAGCACCGCGACGGCCCTCGCTACATTCGCCCCGGCGAGCCACCGAGGAGCGACCGCAGCTTGCCCCATCTTGCCAACAACACCAAGGAGTACCTCTCCGCCACTGAGCGTTTTTCATCCTCGGTCTGAGCTGGCCAGATGCAGGGTGAGGACGGCTTGAACGAGGGCGGTGATGCGTGTGGTGGAACACCGCAGCTTCCG
>JNWL01000066.1 GCA_000716465.1 Streptomyces bikiniensis | reverse complement strand
CATCGCCACCCGCTACGACAAAACCGCCCAGTCCTACGAAGCAGCCGTCACCCTCGCATCACTCCTGATGTGGGCGTGACATTTGACGACAGAACCTAGGCCTGCGGCAGGTTCGCCAGCTGGGCCTGGATGCGGGCGATGTCCTCGTCCGCCTTGGCGAGGCGGGTGCGGATCTTCTCGACCACGTTGTCCGGGGCCTTCGCCAGGAACGCCTCGTTGCCGAGCTTGCCGTTCGCCTGGGCCTTCTCCTTCTCGGCCGCCGCGAGGTCCTTCGTGAGGCGCTTGCGCTCCGCCTCCACGTCGATCGTGCCCGACAGGTCGAGCGCGACGGTGGCCCCGGCGACCGGCAGGGAGGCGGTGGCGGAGAAGCCCTCGCCCTCCGGCTGGAGGCGCAGCAGCTGCCGGATCGCGGCCTCGTGCGCGGCGAGCGCGGTGCCGCCCAGCTCCAGGCGGGCCGGGACCTTCTGGCCGGGCTGGAGGCCCTGGTCGGCGCGGAAGCGGCGGACCTCGGTGACGACCTGCTGGAGGTTCTCGATCTCCGCCTCGGCGGCCGGGTCCCGGAAACCCGAGTCCTTCGGCCAGTCGGCGATCACGACGGACTCGCGCCCGGTCAGCGTGGTCCACAGGGCCTCGGTGACGAACGGGACGATCGGGTGCAGCAGCCGCAGCATGACGTCCAGGACCTCGCCGAGGACCCGGCCGGAGACCTCGGCCTGCTCGCCGCCCGCGAAGAACGTCGTCTTCGACAGCTCGACGTACCAGTCGAAGACCTCGTCCCACGCGAAGTGGTAGAGCGCGTCGCTGAGCTTCGCGAACTGGTAGTCCTCGTAGTACGCGTCGACCTGCGCGACCGTCGCGTTGAGGCGGGACAGGATCCAGCGGTCGGTCGCGGACAGCTGCTCGACCGGGGGCAGTTCACCCTCGATCGTCGCGCCGTTCATGAGCGCGAAGCGGGTCGCGTTCCAGATCTTGTTGGCGAAGTTCCGGGACGCCTTGACCCAGTCCTCGCCGATCGGGACGTCGACGCCCGGGTTGGCGCCGTTGGCCAGGGTGAAGCGGACGGCGTCGGAGCCGTACTCGTCCATCCAGTCCAGCGGGTTGACCACGTTGCCGAAGGACTTCGACATCTTCTTGCCGTTCTGGTCACGGACCATGCCGTGCAGGGCGATGGTGTGGAACGGCGGGGTGCCGTCCATCGCATACAGGCCGAACATCATCATCCGGGCGACCCAGAAGAAGAGGATGTCGTAGCCGGTGACCAGGACGGAGTTCGGATAGAACTTCTCCAGGCTCTCGGTCCGCTCCGGCCAGCCGAGCGTGGAGAACGGCCACAGGCCGGAGGAGAACCAGGTGTCCAGGACGTCGGTGTCCTGGTGCCAGCCCTCGCCGGTCGGCGGCTGCTCGTCGGGTCCGACGCAGACGACCTCGCCGTCCGGGCCGTACCAGACGGGGATGCGGTGGCCCCACCACAGCTGGCGCGAGATGCACCAGTCGTGCAGGTTGTCGACCCAGTCGAAGTACCGCTTCTCCATCTCCTGCGGGTGGATCGTGACCTTGCCGTCGCGGACCGCGTCGCCGGCGGCCTTCGCGAGCGGGCCGACCTTGACCCACCACTGCATCGACAGGCGCGGCTCGATGGTGGTCTTGCAGCGCGAGCAGTGGCCGACGGAGTGGGTGTACGGGCGCTTCTCGGCGACGATCCGGCCCTCGGCGCGCAGCGCGGCGACGATGGCGGAGCGGGCCTCCAGGCGGTCCAGGCCCTGGAAGGGGCCGTGCGCGGTGATGACCGCGCGCTCGTCCATGACGGCGAGGTTCGGCAGACCGTGGCGCTGGCCGATCTCGAAGTCGTTCGGGTCGTGCGCCGGGGTCACCTTGACGGCGCCGGTGCCGAACTCGGGGTCGACGTGGGTGTCGGCGACGACCGGGATCGTGCGGTCGGTCAGCGGCAGCTTGATCTGCTTGCCGACCAGGTGCTTGTACCGCTCGTCGTCGGGGTGGACGGCGACGGCCGTGTCGCCGAGCATCGTCTCGGCCCGGGTGGTGGCGACGACCAGGGAGTCCTCGCCCTCGCCGTAGCGGATGGAGACCAGCTCGCCGTCGTCGTCCTGGTACTCGACCTCGATGTCCGAGATGGCCGTCAGACAGCGCGGGCACCAGTTGATGATGCGCTCGGCGCGGTAGATCAGCTCGTCGTCGTAGAGCTTCTTGAAGATGGTCTGGACGGCCTGGGACAGGCCCTCGTCCATGGTGAAGCGCTCGCGGGACCAGGCGACGCCGTCGCCCAGGCGCTTCATCTGGCCGGAGATCTGACCGCCGGACTCGGCCTTCCACTGCCAGACGCGCTCGACGAACGCCTCGCGGCCCAGGTCGTGGCGGGACTTGCCCTCCTTGGCGAGCTCGCGCTCGACGACGTTCTGGGTGGCGATGCCGGCGTGGTCCATGCCGGGCTGCCACAGCGTCTCGTAGCCCTGCATCCGCTTGCGGCGGGTGAGGGCGTCGATCAGCGTGTGCTCGAAGGCGTGGCCCAGGTGGAGCGAACCGGTGACGTTCGGCGGCGGAATGACGATCGTGTACGGCGGCTTCTCGCTCTTCGCGTCCGCCTCGAAGTACCCGCGCTCCACCCAGCGCTCGTACAGCGGCCCCTCTACCTCGGCCGGCGCGTACTGGGTCGGCAGTTCGGTGGTGGGCGCTGTCTGCTGCTGAGTGTTCTCGGTCACGGGGCCAGTTTAGGGGTGTCTCGACCCTGTCCTGAAACGCTTTGGTTCGGTAACGGTCCGGCCCCCGCCGCACCGGGTGTCCGACGCTTCCGCCAGGATGTTCGGCAGGCATAAACATCCTGTGAGGGGAACCTGTCGATGAGCTACAACCAGCCGGGCCCGTACGGCCAGCAGCCCCAGCAGCCCGGGCCGTACGGTCAGCCGGGTCCCTACGGCCAGCCGCAGCAGCCGGGGCCGTACGGGGCCCAGCCCGGCTACGGGTACCCCCAGCAGGCTCCGCAGGGCGTCCCGCCCCAGCAGGCGGGCCCGTACGGCTACCCGCAGCAGCCCGGCCCGTACGGCCAGCAGCCCCCGTACGGCGGCCCCCAGGGCCCCGGCGGCTTCCCGCCGCCCCCGCCGGCCCCCAGGAAGTCCAGGGCGGGCTGGGTCATCGGCGGCGTGGCCGCGGTCGCGGCGATCGCGGTGGGCGCGTACTTCGTGATCGGCGGGGGCGGCGGCTCCTCGGTCGCGAACGACGGCCCGCACAAGCTGATCGCCCCGAACACGGTGCTCGACGGGTACGAGAAGAACCCCGCACAGAACGAGTCGTCCGAGGAGGGCGGCCTGGAGGCGCTCCGGGAGACCGTCAAGAACGCCAAGGAGGTCGAGGCCTCCTACCAGTTGAAGAACAAGGCCAACCCCCTCGCGGGCAAGACCCTCTCCTTCGGCGGACTCTACGGCGAGATCGAGGACCCCGAGAAGGCCGTCGACCTCGCCTTCGCGGGCATCAAGGCCGAGACCGAGAAGAACGCGGGCAAGCCCAACGCGCCCCGGATGGAGGGCGAACCGCGGGAGTACACGCCGGAGGGGCTCGACGGCGCGGTCCTGAAGTGCCAGCAGGCCAAGATGAAGACCGGGGAGAAGACCCTGCCCGAGGTCACCGTGACGATGTGCGCCTGGGCCGACCACAGCACCGCGGCCGTGGTGATGCCGATCGACATGGCCTCCCTGCTGACCGGTGCCGGCTCCTCCGCCGACGAGGCCGCCGCCACCACCGCCAAGCTCCGCAAGGAAATTCGCGTCAAGCTCTGACCCGGCTGCCCCGCGCACGCGTGAGGGGGTCCCGCCTTCGGGCGGGACCCCCTCGTCGTTCGCGCGGCGTCAGGCCGACTTCTCGTGCCTGCCGTCGTTCTTCACGATCCGCGGGACCAGCGTCGGGTTGACGTTGTCGCGGACCACGTCGGCCGTGATGACGACCCGGGCCACATCCTTGCGGGACGGGACCTCGTACATCACCGACTGGAGGACCTCCTCCATGATGGCGCGCAGACCGCGCGCGCCGGTGCCGCGGAGGATCGCCTGGTCGGCGATGGCCTCCAGGGCGGGGCGGTCGAAGTCCAGCTCCACGCCGTCGAGTTCGAAGAGGCGCTGGTACTGCTTCACCAGTGCGTTGCGCGGCTCGACCAGGATCTGGAGGAGCGCCTCGCGGTCCAGGTTGTGGACGGAGGTGAGGACGGGGAGACGGCCGATGAACTCGGGGATCATCCCGAACTTCACCAGGTCCTCCGGCATGACCTCCTGGAACTGGTCGCTCGCCTCGATCTCGCGCTTGGAGCGGATGGTCGCCCCGAAGCCGATGCCCTTGGCGCCCGCCCGCGACTCGATGATCTTCTCCAGGCCGGCGAAGGCGCCGCCCACGATGAAGAGCACGTTCGTCGTGTCGATCTGGATGAACTCCTGGTGGGGGTGCTTCCGGCCGCCCTGCGGCGGTACGGAGGCGGTGGTGCCCTCCAGGATCTTCAACAGGGCCTGCTGCACGCCCTCGCCGGAGACGTCCCGGGTGATCGACGGGTTCTCGCTCTTGCGGGCGACCTTGTCGATCTCGTCGATGTAGATGATCCCGGTCTCGGCCTTCTTGACGTCGTAGTCGGCCGCCTGGATCAGCTTGAGCAGGATGTTCTCGACGTCCTCGCCGACGTAGCCGGCCTCCGTGAGCGCCGTCGCGTCGGCGATGGCGAACGGGACGTTGAGCATGCGGGCCAGAGTCTGCGCGAGCAGCGTCTTCCCGGAGCCCGTGGGGCCGAGCAGCAGAATGTTGGACTTCGCCAGTTCGATGGCGTCGTCACGGCCCTGCGCGCCGCCGTTCTCGCCGGCCTGGACGCGCTTGTAGTGGTTGTACACCGCGACCGAGAGGGCCTTCTTCGCGGGCTCCTGCCCGACGACGTACCCCTCGAGGAACTCGTAGATCTCGCGGGGCTTGGGGAGTTCCTCCCAGCGCACCTCGCTCGTCTCCGCGAGTTCTTCCTCGATGATCTCGTTGCAGAGGTCGATGCACTCGTCGCAGATGTACACACCGGGTCCCGCGATGAGCTTCTTCACCTGCTTCTGGCTCTTTCCGCAGAACGAGCACTTGAGCAGGTCGCCGCCATCACCGATGCGTGCCACGAGGTGCTTCCCCTTCGCCTGGGAGCCGCTTGGTTCAGCGACTCCTGGTGCCTCATATTCGACGGTACCTTGCCGGGCCCCCCGTTCGGGCCCCCCTTGGCACGGTTCACACGGTCGCGATTCGGCCACGAGGCCGCCGGACGGTGCTCACCGTGCCAGGGGAAGGTCGAGCGTCAGGCCGCGGCGGCCGTGCTCTTGCGGGTCGAGACGATCTGGTCGACCAGACCGTACGCGAGGGCGTCCTCGGCGGTCAGGATCTTGTCGCGCTCGATGTCGTCGCGGATCTTCTCGATCGGGGTCGAGGAGTGCTTGGCCAGCATCTCCTCCAGCTGGCTGCGCATCCGCAGGATCTCGTTGGCCGCGATCTCCAGGTCGGAGAGCTGCTCGCGGCCGGTGCCGCCGGAGGGCTGGTGGATCAGCACGCGGGCGTTCGGCAGGGCCATCCGCTTGCCGGGGGTGCCGGCGGCGAGCAGCACGGCCGCGGCGGAGGCCGCCTGGCCCATGCAGACCGTCTGGATGTCCGGCTTCACGAACTGCATCGTGTCGTAGATCGCCGTCAGCGCCGTGAAGGAGCCGCCGGGGCTGTTGATGTAGATCGAGATGTCGCGGTCCGGGTCCATCGACTCCAGGCACAGGAGCTGCGCCATGACGTCGTTGGCGGAGGCGTCGTCGATCTGCACGCCGAGGAAGATCACGCGCTCCTCGAACAGCTTCGCGTACGGGTCGTACTCGCGCACGCCCTGCGAGGTGCGCTCCACGAAGCGCGGCACGACGTAGCGGTTGTCCATCGGCGCGCCGGTGTGGAGGCCGCTCGGGGAGAGGTTGTTCTGCATCTGGGTGTTCACCGTCCTGGTGGCGTTCGGTGGGCTGGGGCTCTGGAGCGGGCCGGCGGGGCTCAGGCGCCCGTGCCGCCGCCGCCCGGAACGCCCGAGGCGGCAGAGATGATCTCGTCGATGAGGCCGTACTCCTTGGCCTCCTCCGCGGTGAACCAGCGGTCGCGGTCGCCGTCGCGGATGATCGCCTCGACGGTCTGGCCGGAGTGGTGCGCGGTGATCTCGGCCATGCGCTTCTTGGTGCGCAGGAGGTACTCGGCCTGGATCTTGATGTCCGAGGCGGTGCCGCCGATGCCGGCGGAGCCCTGGTGCATCAGGATGTCGGTGTTCGGCAGCGCGAAGCGCTTGCCGCGGGTGCCGCCGGTGAGCAGGAACTGTCCCATGGAGGCCGCCATGCCCATGCCGATGGTGACGACGTCGTTCGGGATGTACTGCATGGTGTCGTAGACGGCCATGCCGGCCGTCACCGAGCCACCGGGGCTGTTGATGTAGAGGTAGATGTCCTTGTCCGGCTCGGCGGCCAGGAGGAGCATCTGGGCGGTGATCTTGTTGGCGATCTCGTCGTCGACCTGCTGGCCGAGGAAGACGATGCGCTCGCCGAGCAGCCGGTTGTAGACATGGTCGCCGAGGCCGCCACCGATGGACGGCTCACCCGCGGCGTAAGGCTTCAGATTCGTCACGTATCCACCTGCTCGTCTCCGACGGCCCCGGGCCGTCTCCGCGTCTCGTTCAGAAGGCACTGCGTCTTGTCCAGAAGGCACTGCCCCCGTATTCATGGACCCTAACGCGCAGGTGGGACAACGCCATCCCGGTTCTCGAACTGTTCGCTGGGAGCGCAAGGTAGTTGGGGGCGCGCAGCGGGTCCCGGTACGTCCGCGGGCCCGTGCGCACAGCTGTGCGCACGGGCCCGCGGAGGGGTGCGGCGAGGGGGACCGGCCTCCCCGCCGCTTCCGGACCTACTTGTCCTCGGAGGCCTCGGCCTCGGCGCCCTCGGCCGCCTCGACGGCGGTCTCGGCGCCCTCGGCGGCCTCGTCCTCGTCGTCGGAGAGGTCCACGACCTCGCCGTTGGTGTCGACGACCTTGGCGGCCTCGACGACGACCGCGAGGGCCTTGCCGCGGGCGACCTCGCCGACGAGCATCGGCACCTGGCCGCCCTGGGCCACGGCCTGGGCGAACTGGTCGGGGCTCATGCCGGAGGAGGCGGCACGGCGGAACAGGTGCTCGGTGAGCTCCTCGCGGGAGACGTCGAGCTTCTCCCGGTTGACCAGCTCGTCCAGGATGAACTGGGTCTTGATGCCCTTCTCGGCCTGCTCCTTGGTCTCGGCCAGGAACTCCTCCTCGGTCTTGCCCTGGATCTCCAGGTACTTGCCGAGGTCGAGGCCCATCTGGCCGAGCTGGTGGTGCTCCAGGTTGTGCTTGCGGGTGTTGATCTCGTCCTCGAGGAGCTTCTCGGGCATCGGGACCTCGACCAGCTTGAGGAGTTCGTCCAGGACGCGCTCCTGGGCCTGGGTGGCCTGGTCGAACTGCTTCATGTTCTCGAGGCGCTTGCGGCTGTCGGCCTTGAGCTCGTCGAGGGTGTCGAACTCCGACGCCAGCTGCGCGAAGTCGTCGTCCAGCTCGGGGAGCTCGCGGGCGGCGACGGCGGTGACCTTGACGGTGACCTCCGCGTCCTTGCCCTCGGCGGAGCCGCCCTTCAGCTGCGAGGTGAAGGTGGCCTCGCCGCCGGCCTCCAGGCCCTTGACGGCCTCGTCGATGCCGTCGAGCAGCTCGCCGGAGCCGATGGTGTACGAGACGTCGCTCGCGACGCCGTCGGGCAGGACCTCGCCGTCGACCTTGGCCTCCAGGTCGATGGTGACGACGTCGCCGTCCTGGGCGGCGCGCTCGACCGGGGAGGTCGAGGCGAAGCGCTCGCGGAGCTGCTCCACGGACTTCTCGACGTCCTCGTCGGTGACCTCGACCGCGTCGACGGTGACCTCGATGCCGGAGTAGTCCGGGATCTCGATCGCCGGGCGGACGTCGACCTCGGCGGTGAAGGCCAGCAGCTCGCCGTCCTTCAGCTCGGTGATGTCGACCTCGGGCTGGCCGAGCGGGTTGACCTCGGCCTCGTTGACGGCCTCGGTGTAGAACTTCGGGAGCGCGTCGTTGACGGCCTCCTCCAGCACGGCGCCGCGGCCGAACCGCTGGTCGATCACGCGAGCCGGGATCTTGCCCTTGCGGAAGCCCTTGACCGTGACCTGCTGGTTGATCTTCTTGTACGCCGCGTCGAGGCTGTCCTTGAGCTCCTCGAAGGGCACCTCGACAGTGAGCCGAACCCGGGTCGGGTTCAGGGTCTCCACGGCGCTCTTCACGGTTCGGTCTCCTTGTGGCTGATTCCTGGATTCCGCCGGTCCGCGCGGGGCGGGTCCGGCCGATCGGCCCGGTCAGAGAGACACACGGGCACGCAGCTTGCATAGTAACCGCAAGCGGGAGGACGCCCACAACATGATCAAGAACGCCCGGGACGGGCAGGTGATCGTCATGGTCGGGGTGGCGGGATTTGAACCCACGGCCTTCCGCTCCCAAAGCGGACGCGCTACCAAGCTGCGCCACACCCCGTCGGTGCGACACGTAGGGTACATGCACGGGGACTGTGCGGCGCCCCCTCTTCCACGGGGTGTGCGCGGACGGCCGCGGACCCGGTAACATGCTCTTCGTGCCGCGGTCCTCGTGACCTGCGGCGCGATGCTGTGCGGGTGTAGCTCAATGGTAGAGCACTAGTCTTCCAAACTAGCTACGCGGGTTCGATTCCCGTCACCCGCTCCACGGCCTCGGGGCCCGGACCGCTTCTCGCGGTCCGGGCCCCTTGTCGTTCCCGGGGGCGTCCTCAGAACTTGATGGACGCCACGGTCTGCGTTATCGAGTCCAGGAAGCGCTGGATGTCGTCGGCCATGCCGGTGGAGGCGAGGAAGAAGCCGAAGAGGACCGCCACGACGGCCGGACCCGCCTTGAGGCTCCCCCCGCGGATCAGCACCACCATGATGATTGCCAGGAGCAACACCACAGACAGCGAAATGGCCACAACTGATCACACCCTCGGTCGGTTCCGCCTTGCCGTCCGGGGGTCGCACGTCGCCCACGCCCCCGCTGCTCCCATGGTGCCATCAACCCCTCTTCTCCCGCCGCCCACTGACGACCCGTCGGACGGGCGGGCCGCGGACGGCCCCCGGCGGCGGGGAGGGGGAGAGAAAAAGCACACCCGCACAACCAAGCCCGGTTTACCCGGAACAAGGCATATCAACCGGGAACATAAGGATGAGTAACGGCCGATTCCTTCCCGATGCCCTCCGCTACGGAGAACAACGCCAAGGCTCCGTCCTCCGAACCCGGAGAGGCGGAGCAGACGTCGACGGCCCCGGCGACGGCGCCGCAGAGCGGGGCCCCGCGCAAGCCCACCGTGCGCGATCCCTACTTCGACGACGCGAAGTACCTCGCGATCCTGCTCGTCGTCATGGGCCACGTCTGGCCCACGGTGATCGCGGGGAGCCAGGCCACCCGCCGTACTTCGTGATCGGGCTGAGCATGAAGCCGGAGCACTTCGCCCTCCTGCGGCGGCGGCCCGTGCGCATCGCCTCGGCCGTCGTGCTCGTCGCCGCGGTGCCGTTCTTCCACTGGCAGGCGCCGACCTTCTACCTCAACTGGTTCTACCGCTCCCGCAGCGTGCAGGAGATGGGTGCCGGCGTGGGCTGGGGCATGTTCCTGGTCGCGGTCCTCTTCGTCGGCACGCTGGTGCTGTGCGCAGCGTTCCTCTCCCTCGTGCCGGGCACCCGGCGCTGGTTCACCGTCCTCGGCGCCGGCACCATCTGCGGCTACGTCCTGCACGGCTTCCTGATCCGGGGGCCGAGTACCTGGACGTCTTCGAGGACCACCCGTGGCTCACCACGGACCCGGGCCGGGTGGTGGTCACCCTGGTCGCCCTGGCGGCGATGACCCTGCTCTGCACGCCCCCGGTGCGCAAGGCGCTGAAGTGGGTGACGGAGCCCGAGATGGCCTGGGCCTTCCGCAAGGACGAGGCCGCGAAGCAGGCCTGACCTCCGCGGTCGCACGGGGACGGCCCCGGACGCCTCCCCGCGCGGGACGGTCCGGGGCCGTCCCCGTGTCCGGGTGTGCCCGGAGGCGTCCTCAGGAGGACCGGCGGCTGATCAGGAGCAGGGCCCGGTCGTCGTTGACGTCCTTGGCGACGGCCTCGATGAGGTCCCAGGCGACGCCGTCGAAGCCGTCGGTGACGCAGCGGTCGGCCTCGCCGGTGAGCCGGTCGATGCCCTCGGCGATGTCCCGGTCGGCGGCCTCGACCAGGCCGTCGGTGAAGAGCATCAGGACGTCGCCGGGGCGCAGGGAGCCCTTGACCGGGTGGAACTCGGCGCCGTCGTAGACGCCGAGGAGGGGCCCTTCGGCCTCCTTCTCCTCCCAGCGGCCGCTGCCCGCGTGGAGCTGGAGGGCGGGCAGGTGGCCGGCCGAGTAGAGCTCGTAGTCGCCGGACTCCAGGTCGAGGACGAGGTGGATGGAGGTGGCGAAGCCCTCGTCCCAGTTCTGGCGCAGCAGGTAGCCGTTGGCGGCGGGCAGGAAGCCGTGCGGCGGGAGCGAGCCGAGGAGGCCGCCGAAGGCGCCGGAGAGCAGCAGGGAGCGGGAGGCCGCGTCCATGCCCTTGCCGGAGACGTCGGTGAGGACGACCTCCAGGGTGCGTCCGCCGTGGGTGCGGGCGGCGACGACGAAGTCCCCGGAGAAGGACTGGCCGCCGGCCGGGCGCAGCGCCATCTCTCGGTGCCAGCCCTGCGGGAGGCGGGGCAGGGCGCTCTGGACCCGGATGCGTTCGCGCAGGTCGAAGAGCATGGTGCCGCCGCGCCGCCAGGGCACGCCGACGCGGGCCCGGAACTGGGCGATGAGGAGCCCGAAGAGGCCGCAGGCGGCGACGACGAGGACGGTGCCGGGGGTGACCCGGGCGGGGCCCTGGGTGTACGGGCCGAGGACCACGGACTCGACGATGAGGGCGCCCGCGGCGGCCGCGTACAGGCCGAGCAGGCTGGCGGGGCGCAGCAGCAGGCCGCCGGCCACGATCGGCAGGGCGAGCGCGGTGGGCGCGCACCAGACCGGGTCGACCAGGGTGCCGGCGGCGATGGCCGGGATCGTGAGGAGGAGCCCGGCGAAGGCGAGCCAGTCGGCGCCGTCCCCGCGGAAGTAGTCCACGGCGGACTTGCGCAGCGCAACGCGGGCCCGGCGCACGCGCCTGCGTGTCCGGGCCGCGTACGCGCTCACTCCGTCGCGGTGTCCCATGGGCCTGGACCCTATCCATCCCGTCCGGCGTCGTGCAGGGGTACCCCGGTGACAATGTGCGCGAAATCGGGTCGCCCCGGGCGCGGGCCGCTGATATCGATGGCATATGACTGGGGACATGACTACTGAGCTGCGGGTTCTCGACCCGATCGAATGGGACCGCTGGTACGGGGTGCTCGAACTCGCCTTCGGAGGGGTGGCCGAGTCGCCCGAGGAGCGACGGCTGTGGCGGGACCTGACCGAGTTCGACCGCTCCCTGGGCGCCTGGGACGGGGAGCTGTGCGTGGGGACGGCGGGGTCGTTCTCCTTCCGGCTCACGGTGCCGGGCGGGGCGTCGGTGCCGGCGGCCGGGGTGACGATGGTGAGCGTGGCGGGGACGCACCGGCGGCGCGGGATCCTGACCTCGATGATGCGGCGGCAGCTGGACGACCTGCGGGCCGCGGGCGAGTTCCTGGCGGTGCTCACGGCGTCGGAGCCGGGGATCTACGGGCGGTTCGGCTACGGGATCGCTTCGTACTCGCTGCGGGCGGTGATCGACACGAACCGGGTGCGGCTCGCGGTGCCGGAGGGCACGGACGGGGTGGTGCTGCGGCAGGCGGACCCGGTGGAGTCCTCGGCGGCGTGCGAGGCGGTGTACGCGCGCCTGGTGTCCTCGCGGCCGGGGATGATCGCCCGGCTGCCGGGCTGGGAGCGGCTGCCGCTGATCGATCCGGAGGGCGAGCGGGGCGGGGCCTCGCCGCGGCTGTGCGTGCTGGCGGAGCGGGACGGGGAGGTCGTGGGCTTCGCGCACTACGCGGTCAAGCCGGACTGGTCGTTCGCGGGGGCCGACGGCTCGGTGAACGTGCGCCAGCTGCTGGCGCTCGACCCGGTGGCGGAGGCGGCGCTGTGGCGGTTCCTCCACTCGGTGGACCTGACGGCGTCGGTACGGCTCTGGGGGCGGCCGGTGGACGACGGCTGGCAGCACCTGGTGGACGACGTGCGGCGGTGCGAGCCGACCCTGCGGGACGGGCTGCACGTGCGCCTGGTGGAGGTGGGCCCGGCCCTGGAGGCGCGGACGTACCAGGCGCCGGTGGACGTGGTGTTCGAGGTCGAGGACGCGTTCTGTCCGTGGAACGAGGGGCGTTGGCGGCTGACCGGGGACGCGAAGGGCGCGGTCTGCGTCCGGACCTCGGACCCGGCGGACCTGTCGCTCTCGGTGCGGGAGCTGGGAGCGGCGTACCTGGGCGGTGTCCCGCTGACGTCCCTGGCGGCGGCCGGGCGGGTGCGGGAGCTGCGGGAGGGCGCGCTGGTGGAGGCGTCGGTGGCGTTCGGCTCGCCGGTCGCGCCGTGGCTGCCGCACGGGTTCTAGCTCAGGGGGCTGGGGCCTGTCCGGTGGATCGGGGTCGGGTGGGCCGCGGCGTCCGGTGCGGTGCCCCGCAAGGCGCCGGAGCGGGTCGATGGCGGAGCTGTCGCGGCGTTTCGGCAACGCGGCGAGGTGCCGTGCCGGGCGTCGCGGCCCCGGCCGTGGTCCGCCGGGCAGGCCCTAGCGGGTCTGGCAGCCCGGGCACCAGAAGAGGTTGCGGGCGGCCAGGTCCGCCGTGCGGATGCCGGTGCCGCAGACGTGGCAGGCCATCCGGGCGCGCCGGTAGACGTACACCTCGCCGCCGTGGTCGTCGACGCGGGGCGGGCGGCCCATGGCCTCGGGGGTGTGCTCGGGCCGTACGGTGTCGATGCGGTTGAGGCGTACGCCCTCGCGCATGAGGAGGACGAGGTCGGCCCAGATCGCGTCCCACTCCGCCCTGGTGAGGTCCTTGCCGGCGCGGTACGGGTCGATGCCGTGCCGGAAGAGGACCTCGGCGCGGTAGACGTTGCCGACGCCGGCGACGACCTTCTGGTCCATGAGGAGGGCGGCGACGGTGGTGCGGGACGTGGAGATCCGGCGCCATGCCTTGTCCGGGTCGTCGCCGTCGCGCAGCGGGTCGGGGCCGAGGCGGTCGTGTATCGCCCGCTTCTCGGCGTCGGTGATCAGGGCGCAGATGGTGGGGCCGCGCAGGTCGACGTACGCCTCGGGGTTCGCGAGCCGCAGCCGGACGGTGTCGGCGGGCGGCGGGGCGGGGGCGTCGCCGAAGGTCACCTTGCCGAAGAGGCCGAGGTGGATGTGGACCCAGCCCCGGCCGGCGAAGCCGAGGAAGAGGTGCTTGCCGTGGGCCTCGGTGGTCTCCAGGACGGCGCCGTCGAGCAGGGCGGCCGAGTCGGCGAACCGGCCCTGCGGGCTGGAGACGCGGACGGGCCGGCCGCCGAACCGCTCGCGGTGGTCGGCGGCCAGCCGGTGGATGGTGTGCCCCTCGGGCATCAGGCGGTCGGCTCCTGCGGGTGGTGGGCCGGGATCGGGGGGAGCTCGCCGGTGTTCTCGTAGGCGGTGAGCATGTCGATCCGGCGGGTGTGGCGCTCGTCACCGGAGTACGGGGTGTCGAGGAAGATCTCGACGAACTTGGTCGCCTCTTCCCGCGTGTGCATCCGGCCGCCGACGGAGATCACGTTGGCGTTGTTGTGCTCGCGGCCGAGGGCGGCGGTCTGCTCGCTCCAGGCGAGGGCGGCGCGCACCCCCTTCACCTTGTTCGCGGCGATCTGCTCGCCGTTGCCGGAGCCGCCGATGACGATGCCGAGGCTGTCCGGGTCCGCGGCCGTCTTCTCGGCGGCGCGCAGGCAGAACGGCGGGTAGTCGTCGAGGGCGTCGTAGACGTGGGGGCCGCAGTCGACGGGCTCGTGGCCGTGGGCCTTCAGCCACTCGACGAGGTGGTTCTTGAGTTCGTAGCCGGCGTGGTCGGAACCGATGTAGACGCGCATGGTGCCGAGTGTGGCACGTCCGGACCGGGGTAGTGGGCAGGGGGGTCGGGACCTTTGTCCGCCCTGGTACGGACCTTCGCCCCTCCCGCGGCCGTTCGTACAACGATCCGGAATAGGGGGTTCCGATCAGCCCCCCTCCCAGGGTTGAATGCCCGGGCTCGCGATCCGAGCACCCCCACACCCACCCGAGGAAGCGTCCATGAACACGCAACCGACCCTGACGAAGGACGACGGCACGACCGGCACCACCGGCACGCCCGACTCCTCCGACGGTCTCAAGGCCGGTCTCAAGAACCGCCACCTCTCGATGATCGCCATCGGCGGCGTCATCGGCGCCGGCCTCTTCGTCGGCTCCGGCTCCGGCATCGCCGCGGCCGGCCCCGCGATCCTCCTCTCGTACGCGCTCGTCGGCGCCATGGTCGTCTTCGTGATGCGGATGCTGGGCGAGATGGCCGCCGCGCGGCCCTCCTCCGGCTCCTTCTCCGCCTACGCCGACCAGGCCCTCGGCCGCTGGGCCGGTTTCAGCATCGGCTGGCTGTACTGGTTCTTCTGGGTGGTCGTGCTCGCCGTCGAGGCGACCGCGGGCGCGGTGATCCTGGAGGGCTGGGTCCCGGCCGTCCCGCAGTGGGCCTGGGCGCTGATCGTGATGGTGGTCCTCACCGCCACCAACCTCGCCTCGGTCGCCTCCTACGGCGAGTTCGAGTTCTGGTTCGCCGGCATCAAGGTCGTCGCCATCGGCGCCTTCGTCGTCGTCGGCCTGCTCGCGGTCTTCGGCGTGCTGCCCGGCTCGGACAACCCGGGCGCCGGGTTCGCGCACCTCACCGACGCCGGGGGCTTCTTCCCGATGGGCGCGGGCGCGATCCTCACCGGTGTGCTGATGGTCGTCTTCTCCTTCATGGGCAGCGAGATCGTCACCCTGGCCGCCGGCGAGTCGGAGGACCCGCAGCGCGCGGTCACCAAGGCCACCAACAGCGTGATCTGGCGGATCGGCGTCTTCTACCTGGGCTCGATCTTCGTGGTCCTGACCCTGCTGCCGTGGAACGACAAGTCGATCGTCGAGAAGGGCTCGTACGTCGCCGCCCTCGACTCCATCGGCATCCCGCAGGCCGGCCAGGTCATGAACGTGATCGTCCTGACGGCCGTCCTGTCCTGCCTGAACTCCGGCCTCTACACCGCCTCCCGGATGGCCTTCTCGCTCGGACAGCGCGGCGACGCCCCGAAGGCCTTCGCCCGCACCACCGGGCGGGGCGTGCCGCGGACGGCCATCCTCTGCTCGGTCGTCTTCGGCTTCGTCGCGGTCTTCTTCAACTACAAGTGGCCGGACACCGTCTTCGCCTTCCTGCTGAACTCCTCCGGCGCGGTGGCGCTCTTCGTCTGGCTGGTCATCTGCGTGACCCAGCTGAGGATGCGCGGCATCATCCTGCGCGAGTCGCCGGAGAAGCTGGTCGTGCGGATGTGGCTCTTCCCGTACCTGACCTGGGCGACGATCGGCATGATCGTCTTCGTCCTCGGCTACATGATCTACGACGGCGGCAGCGCGCGTGAGCAGGTCGTGCTCTCGCTCCTCGTGGCCGCGCTCGTGGTCGCGGTCGCGCTGGTCCGCGAGCGGGTCGGGAAAGACGCCCGCCGCTGACGCACGGCGCCCGGAAGGGTGGCGGCATGCTGCCGTACGACCGGGTCAGGGCGCTTCTGCGCCGACATGACGCCCCCTTCACCGGGGACGCCCCCGCCGACTACGACTGGACGGCCGCCGAGGAGCGGTTCGGGCGGCTCCTCGACGCCGCGCGCGAGCGCTTCGGCCCCGCCGCCCGGGCCGAGCACGGGCAGGACGTCTCCTCCTACGGCGCGGTCGTGGTCCCGGCGGAGGACGCGGGGACGGAGGGACCGCTCGAAGTGCCGATGAGCAACTACGGGCCCTTCGTCGCCGCCTGGCCCCTCGTCGGCCCCGCGCCGGCCCGCGAGGAGACGCCCGGCGCGGAGGTCCTCGACCGGCTCGACGGGGTCTGCGCCGCCCTGGACTGCGTCCACGTGCCCGTCGAACTGCTCCAGGAGGAGTGCGACGGGGCCGTGGACCTCTACGGGGACAAGGCGTTCGCCGCGTTCCTGGAGACCCTCGACGAGGATTCGCCGTTCCTCGCCCCCTCCGAGGGGGACGAGGAAGAGGACGAGGAGGCCGTGCCTCTGCGCTGGATGGACCGGTACTTCGCCCACGTGTGAGCCGTGCACGCGTGCGTGCGTACGCGGAAGGGCCCCGGCGCACTCCGCCGGGGCCCTTCCGCGTGCCGTACGGGGTTCAGCCCCTGCGGCCCGCGAGCTTCCAGGCGGCCGGGAGGGCGCCCATCGCGAGGGCGGCCTTGAGGGCGTCGCCGATGAGGAACGGGACGAGGCCGGCGGAGACGGCCTGGCCGAGGGTCATGCCGGTGGCGAGGGCCAGGTAGGGCACGCCGACCGCGTAGACGAGCGCGGAGCCGAGGGCCATCGCGCCGGCCGTGCGGAGCACCGAGCGGTCGGCGCCGCGGCGGGCGAGGGCGCCGACGACGGTGGCGGCCAGGAGCATGCCGAGGACGTAGCCGAAGGACGGCATCCCGTAGCCCGAGGTGCCCTGCGCGAACCAGGGCACGCCCGCCATGCCGACCACCGCGTACAGCGCGAGGGAGAGGAAGCCGCGGCGGGCGCCGAGGGCGGTGCCGACGAGCAGGGCGGCGAAGGTCTGGCCGGAGACCGGGACCGGGGAGCCGGGGACCGGCACCGAGAGCTGCGCGGCGAGACCGGTGAGGGCGGCGCCGCCGACGACGAGGGCGAGGTCGCGGGCGCGGCTCGCCGGGATGAGGTCGGCGAGGACGATGCCCGGCCGGAGGGAGCGGACGGGGGCGGCGGCGGTGCTCATCGGTACTCCGCGGGGGTGAGGGTGGACGGACAGGTTGACGCTATGCCAGGAGTGAACGTTCGATCACCGTCAGCGGCTGACAAAGCAGAGGCCGACCACTTCATGGGGTTTCGACAAAGGACGGTTTTCCCGCCGCGCGCCACGTGACCCTTGTCACTGGTAACTCGCTGGGAGACGCCCCTTTTGCGTCGGAGGGAGGTCAGCGGAGAGACTGTGGAGTCTCCATAAAGCACCGTCTCCAGCACCGCCTCCCGAGAGCACGAGCCCCTCACCATGCCCGACGCCCCGCCGCCCTCTCCGCTCACCGAACCGGAGCCCCTCTCCCACGGTCTGAAACAGCGTCACCTGACGATGCTGGGACTCGGCGGGGTGATCGGCGCGGGGCTCTTCATGGGCTCGGGGGCCGGCGTCGCCGTCGCCGGGCCGGCCATCGTGCTCTCGTACCTGATCGCGGGCGCGCTCGCGATGCTGGTGATGCGGATGCTGGGCGAGATGTCGGCGGCGATGCCCGCGTCGGGCGCCTTCTCGGTGCACGCGGAGCGGGCGCTGGGCCGCTGGGCGGGCTTCTCGGTGGGCTGGCTGTACTGGTTCCTGCTCGTCGTGGTCCTCGCGGTGGAGGCGACGGGCGCGGCCCGGATCGCGCACGGCTGGGTGCCGGGGGTCCCGCAGTGGGGCTGGGTCCTGGTCTTCATGGTGGTGTTCACGGTCGCCAACCTGGCGGCGGTGAAGAACTTCGGCGAGTTCGAGTTCTGGTTCGCCGCCCTCAAGGTCGGCGCGATCGTCCTCTTCCTGGTCCTGGGCGTCCTCGCGATCGCCGGCTGGCTCCCGGACACCGACCCGGTCGGGCTCGCGAACCTCACCGGGCAGGGCGGCTTCCTGCCCAACGGCTGGTCCGGGGTGGTGTCGGGGGTGCTCGCCGTCGTCTTCGCCTTCGGCGGCCTGGAGGTCGTCACGATCGCGGCGGCCGAGTCGGACGACCCGGCGCGGAACGTGGCGCGGGCGGTGCGCAGCGCCGTGTGGCGGATCCTGCTCTTCTACGTGGGCTCGATGCTGGTGATCGTGACCCTGCTGCCCTGGACGTCGATGGAGCCGGGCGAGTCGCCGTACGTGGCGGTCCTGGACGCGATCGGGGTCCCGGCGGCGGGCCAGATCATGAACGTGGTGGTGTTCGTGGCGCTGCTCTCGGCGCTCAACGCGAACCTGTACGGCTCCTCGCGGATGGTGTTCTCGCTCGCCGAACGCGGGGAGGCGCCGCGGGGGCTCCTGAAGGTCTCGGGCGGAGGGGTGCCGCGCCGGGCGGTGCTCGCCTCGGTGGCCTTCGGCTTCGTCTCCGTCCTGCTCAATCTGAAGTGGCCGGACTCCGTCTTCCTCTACATGCTCAACGCGGTCGGCGCGGTGCTGCTCTTCGTGTGGGGCCTGATCGCGGTCTCGGAGCTGCGGCTGCGGCGCCGGATCGAGCGGGAGGCGCCCGAGACGCTGACCCTGCGCATGTGGGGCTTCCCCTGGCTGACGTGGGTGGCGCTCGCGGCGATGGGCGCGGTGCTCGTCCTGATGCTGTACGACGAGGGCGCGCGGCCGCAGGTGCTGTGGTCGGCGGGGGCGACCGGAGCGGTGCTGCTCGTGGCGTGGGTGCGGGAGCTGCGGGCGGGCAGGGGCTGAGGGGAGCGGGGCCGAGGGGCGTACGCGGCGGGCCCGGGGCGCGTGAGGACCGCCCACGAAACCGCCCACGAAACGGAACCGACTCTTCACCTTGTGTGAACCCCGTGCTCGTATAGCGGACGTCTGTTCCCTCTCAGCGGTGTGCCCGCCCAGACTGTGGCCCGTTCCCCCGTCCCAGCCAGTGAACAGGGCGGCCCATGTCCCGGACCACCGTGCCCGCTTCCGTCGACCGCGAGGACGACGGCGCGGCCCCCGCCGAGGGGCTCTCCCACGGCCTCAAGCAGCGCCACCTCTCGATGATCGCCCTCGGCGGCGTCATCGGCGCCGGTCTCTTCGTCGGCTCCGGCGCCGGCATCGCCGCCGCCGGCCCCTCCATCGTCATCGCCTACTCCCTCTCCGGCATCCTCGTGATGCTGGTGATGCGGATGCTCGGCGAGATGTCCGCCGCGAACCCGGCCTCGGGCTCCTTCTCCGTCCACGCCGAGCGCGCCTTCGGCTCCTGGGCGGGCTTCACCTCGGGCTGGGCCTTCTGGTTCCTGCTCTGCGTCGCCGTCGGCCTGGAGGGCATCGGCGCGGCGAAGATCATGACCGGCTGGTTCCCCGGCAGCCCCGAGTGGGCCTGGGTCGCGCTCTTCATGGTGGTCTTCTGCGCCACCAACCTGGCGGCCGTGAAGAACTTCGGCGAGTTCGAGTTCTGGTTCGCCGCGCTCAAGGTCGGCGCGATCGTCCTCTTCCTGGGCATCGGCGTCCTGGCGATCACCGGTCTGCTGCCCGGCGCGGACGCCCCCGGCACCGCCAACCTCACCGGTGACGGCGGCTTCTTCCCGCACGGCTCCGAGGGCCTGATCGTGGGCCTGCTCGCCTCGGTCTTCGCGTACGGCGGCCTGGAGACGGTCACCATCGCGGCGGCCGAGTCGGAGCACCCGGTGCAGGGCGTCGCCAAGGCGGTCCGTACGGCCATGTGGCGGATCGCGCTCTTCTACATCGGCTCCATGGCGGTCATCGTCACCCTGGTGCCGTGGGACGACCCGGCGGTCGTCGAGAAGGGCCCGTACGTCGCCACCCTCGACCACCTGGGCATCCCGGGCGCCGGCCAGATCATGAACGTGGTCGTGCTCGTCGCCCTGCTCTCGGCGATGAACGCCAACATCTACGGCGCCTCCCGCATGGCCGGCTCGCTGGTCGCGCGCGGCCAGGGCCCGAAGGCGCTCGGCCGCACCTCCGGCGGCGTCCCCCGCCCGGCCGTGCTCGCCTCCTCCGTCTTCGGCTTCGGCTGCGTGCTGCTGAGCTACTGGCGCCCGGACGACATCTTCGTCTGGCTGCTCAACACCATCGGCGCGATCATCCTGGTCGTCTGGTTCTTCATCGCCGCCTCCCAGCTGGTGCTGCGCCGCCGCACCGAGCGCGAGGCGCCCGAGAAGCTGGTCGTGCGGATGTGGGCCTTCCCGTTCCTGACGTGGGTGGCGCTGGCCGGCATGGCGGTGGTCTTCGTCCTGATGGCCCGCGAGGAGGACACCCGTACGCAGCTGTACTGGACGGGCGGCCTGACCCTGCTGCTCGCCGCCGTCGGCCTCGTACGCCAGAAGGCGGCACGGAGCCGTACTTCCTGACCCCGTCCCGCACCCGCGGGAAACCCCCGGACCGCGCCCGGTCCGGGGGTTTCTCCATGCCCGGACACGAGACCTAGGACGAAGGGCTGATCAACTACCCGACGCACCTGCTGTTAGCCTGCACCTGCATACAGGTTGCAACAAGCAGGAGCAGTCGAAGGGCCGGGCACATGCCGATCTACACACTTCCCGAGCTGCCGTACGACTACGCGGCGCTGGAGCCGGTGATCAATCCGCAGATCATCGAGCTGCACCACGACAAGCACCACGCGGCTTACGTCAAGGGCGCGAACGACACCCTGGAGCAGCTGGAGGAAGCCCGCGACAAGGACCAGTGGGGTTCGATCAACGGGCTGGAGAAGAACCTCGCGTTCCACCTCTCCGGCCACATCCTCCACTCCATCTACTGGAACAACATGAACAGCCCGAAGGACGGGGGCGGCGGCGAGCCGCTGGCCGCCGACGGCGTCGGTGACCTCGCGGACGCGATCACCGAGTCCTTCGGCTCCTTCGCGAAGTTCAAGGCCCAGCTGACCAAGGCCTCCGCGACCACCCAGGGCTCCGGCTGGGGCGTCCTCGCGTACGAGCCGATCAGCGGCCGGCTCATCGTCGAGCAGGTCTACGACCACCAGGGCAACGTCGGCCAGGGCTCGGTCCCGATCCTGGTCTTCGACGCCTGGGAGCACGCCTTCTACCTGCAGTACAAGAACCAGAAGGTCGACTTCATCGAGGCCATGTGGCAGGTCGTCAACTGGCAGGACGTGAACAAGCGCTACCACGCCGCCAAGGCCTCGGTGCCGCTGATCTCCTTCTGAGCCCGTCCTGACCGACGGCCCCCCTCGTCCTGCTCGTGATCGTCTTCTCAACCTTCACTTGCAGGCGGAATGAGGAAGAACCCCCGCGATGACGTGAATCGCGGGGGTTCTTCTGTGCCCGGGGAACGCGACGGCTACTCGAAGCTCGGCGCCGCCGTGCGGGTGCGCTTGATCTCGTAGAAGCCCGGCGTCGACGCCACGAGCAGCGTGCCGTCCCACAGCCGGGCCGCCGCCTCGCCGCGCGGGGTCGGGGTGACCACGGGGCCGAAGAAGGCGACCTCGTCGCCGTCCGGGCCCGGCACCGCGACGACCGGGGTGCCGACGTCCTGGCCGACCTTGTCGATGCCCTCCTTGTGGGAGGCGCGCAGCTCGGTGTCGTACGTGTCCTTGTCGGCGTACTCCACCAGGTCCTCGGGCAGGCCGACGTCCTTCAGGGCGCCGGCGATCGCCTCGCGGGTCGGGCCCTCGCCGTTGTTGTGGAAGCGGGTGCCGAGCGCGGTGTAGAGCTTGCCGACGACCTCGTCGCCGTGCAGCTCACGCGCGGCGACGACGACCCGGACCGGGCCCCAGGCCTTGGTCTCCAGCATCTCCCGGTACTCCTCCGGGAGCTCGTCGAGCCGGTTCTCGTTGAGCACGGCGAGGCTCATCACCTTCCACCGCACGTCGACCGGGCGCACCTTCTCCACTTCGAGCATCCAGCGGGAGGTCATCCAGGCCCAGGGGCACAGCGGGTCGAAGTAGAAGTCTGCGGTGGTCCTGCTCTCGGACATGTCACTCCTCGGTACGGCCGCGGGAAAAAGGTGGTGCGCCAGTGGGGAAGAACGCCACGCACCCGGAAGGGCATTCCCGTGCGCCGGGCGACAGGGGCACATGGGAGGATCGGTGCTGTTTCGAACGTGCCACGAAGGAGTGACCGTGCCCGGTGAGAATCTGTCCCGCGACGAGGCCCGCGAGCGGGCGGCGCTGCTGTCCGTCGACGGGTACGAGGTCGAACTCGACCTGCGCTCGGCGGTCGGCGAGTCCGACGAGGCGGTGCGCACCTTCCGCTCGGTGACGACGATCCGCTTCCGCCGCACGGGGACGGGCACGAGCACCTTCGCGGACCTGATCGCCCCCTCCGTGACCGCGGTGACCCTGAACGGGCGGTCCCTGGACCCGGCGGAGGTCTTCGACGGCGCGCGGATCGCGCTCGACGGCCTGGAGGACGAGAACACGCTCGTCGTGGACGCGCGGTGCGCCTACAGCCGGACCGGCGAGGGCATGCACCGCTTCGTCGACCCGGAGGACGGCGAGGTCTACCTCTACACGCAGTACGAGCCGGCCGACGCCCGCCGGGTGTACGCCAACTTCGAGCAGCCCGACCTGAAGGCGCCGTACCGCTTCTCGGTGACCGCGCCGGAGGAGTGGACGGTCTGGTCGAACGGCGCCGGGGAGCGCGACGCCGGGGGCGTGTGGCGGTTCGCGGAGACGGCGCCGATCTCCACGTACATCACCTGCGTGGTCGCCGGCCCGTACCACCACGTGACCGACACCTACCGGCGCGGGGACCTGGAGATCCCGCTCGGGGCGATGTGCCGCAAGGGGCTCGCGAAGCACTTCGACGCGGACGACGTCTTCCTGGTCACCAAGCAGGGCTTCGACTTCTTCCACGACAACTTCGACTTCCCGTACCCCTTCGGGAAGTACGACCAGGCCTTCGTCCCCGAGTACAACCTCGGCGCGATGGAGAACCCGGGCATGGTGACCTTCCGCGAGGAGTACGTCTTCCGGGGCAAGGTCACGCAGGCCTCGTACGAGGCGCGGGCCAACGTCGTGCTGCACGAGATGGCGCACATGTGGTTCGGCGACCTGGTCACCATGGTCTGGTGGGACGACCTGTGGCTGAAGGAGTCCTTCGCGGACTTCATGGGCTCCTTCGTGAACGCCGAGGCGACCCGCTTCACGAACAGCTGGGTGACCTTCGCCAACAACCGCAAGTCCTGGGCGTACCGCGCCGACCAGCTGCCGTCCACCCACCCGATCACGGCCGACATCCGTGACCTGGAGGACGCCAAGCTGAACTTCGACGGCATCACGTACGCCAAGGGCGCCTCGGTGCTCAAGCAGCTCGTGGCGTACGCCGGGCGGGACGCGTTCCTGGAGGGGGCGCGCCGCTACTTCAAGCGCCACGCGTACGGGAACACGCGCCTGAACGACCTGCTCACGATCCTGGAGGAGACCTCCGGACGCGACATGAAGGCGTGGGCGAAGTCCTGGCTGCAGACCTCCGGCGTCAACGTCCTGGCGCCGGACGTCACCTACGACGCCGAGGGCCGGATCACCGAGCTGGCCGTCCTCCAGGAGGGCGACGAGCTGCGCCCGCACCGGACGGCCGTGGGCCTCTACCGGCTGGACGCGGACGGCGCGCTCATCCGGTACGCGCGGGCCGAGGCGGACGTCACCGGCGCGCGCACGGTCGTGGCCGACCTCGCGGGCGAGGCGCGGCCCGACCTCGTGCTCGTCAACGACGACGACCTCACCTACTGCAAGATGCGCTTCGACGAGGGCTCCCTCGCCACCCTGCGGGAGCACCTGGGCGACGTCACCGACCCGCTGGCCCGCGCCCTGTGCTGGTCGGCACTGTGGAACCTGACCCGCGACGGGCTGGTGCCCGCCCGGGACTTCGTCGCCGTCGTGCTGGCCTTCGCGGGCCGCGAGACGGAGATCGGCGTCCTCCAGATGGTGCACGCCTGGACGAAGTCGGCCGTCACCCTGTACGCGGACCCGGAGTGGCGCGAGGAGGGCGGCCGGCTGCTCGCCGAGGGCGGGCTGCGCGAGCTGCGGGCGGCGGAGCCGGGCAGCGAGCACCAGCTGACCTGGGCGCGGTTCTTCGCGGCGGCGGCCTCCACCGACGCCGACCTCCAGCTCCTGGAGGGGCTGCTCGACGGCACGGCGCGGATCGACGGCCTGGACGTCGACCAGGAGCTGCGCTGGGCGCTGCTCTCGCCGCTCGCCGTGCACGGGCGGGCGGACGAGGCCCGGATCGGCGAGGAGCTGGCCCGGGACGACACGGCGACGGGCAAGCGCCACCAGGTGCGGCTGCTCGCCTCGCGCCCCTCGGCGGCGGTCAAGGCACAGGCCTGGGCGCAGGTCGTCGAGTCGGACGCCCTGTCGAACGCGCTGGTCGAGGCGACGATCGCGGGCTTCGTCCAGCCCTCGCAGCGCGAGCTGATCGCCCCGTACGCGGAGAAGTACTTCGCGGCGATCGAGCGCCTGTGGGCCGAGCGGTCGATCCAGATCGGCATGGACGTGGTCCGGGGGCTCTTCCCGGGGCTCCAGGACGACCCGGCGACCCTGGCCGCCACGGACGCCTGGCTGACCTCCCACGAGTCCTCCGCCCCGGCCCTGCGGCGCCTGGTCCTGGAGTCCCGCGACGACCTGGCGCGGGCCCTGCGCGCCCAGGAGTGCGACCGCGCGGCGGAGTGACGGGCGACCGACGCGACGGGGGTCACGGGCTTCGGCCCGGGGCCCCCGTCGTCGTGTGCGCAGGGGGGCGTCTCATCGGCATTCGAACGCGCGTACTTTAGGGCGAGCTTGTCCCCAATTGTCGACGAGCGTGTAACAGGGGTTAGGGG
>JNWL01000065.1 GCA_000716465.1 Streptomyces bikiniensis | reverse complement strand
CGTCCCCCCCGCGCGCGGTCCCGCCGCCCCACCGACCTTCCCAGCACGAGAGTCCCCGCCATGTACGAGCTGTCCCGGGTCCGCCTCTACTCCATCGGCCCCGCCGGCGCGCGCTACGCCGACACGGTCCTGGACCTGCGCGGAGTCGGCGCCCCCGTGCCCCACCCCGCCCCCACCCAGGCGGAGTTCTTCGAGGACGAGCCGGTCGGCCCGCCGCGCCGCCCGGCCCCCGCGGGCGTGCTCTTCCTGGAGAACGGCGGCGGCAAGTCCGTCCTCCTCAAGCTGATCTTCTCGGTCATGCTCCCCGGCCACCGCAACACCCTCGGCGGCGCCAGCTCCGGCGTGCTGCGCAAGTTCCTCCTCGCCGACGACTGCGGCCACGTCGCCCTGGAGTGGCAGCACACCCTCACCGGCGAACTCGTCGTCGTCGGCAAGGCCAGCGAGTGGCGCGGCCGCCAGGTCTCCAACGACCCGCGGAAGTTCGCCGAGGCCTGGTACTCCTTCCGGCCGGGGCCCGGCCTCAGCCTGGACAACCTCCCCGTCGCCGAGGCCACCTCGGTCCGCCCGCCCGTCGAGGGCGCCTCCGGCGCGCGCGGCCGCCGCCGCACCATGAAGGGCTTCCGCGACGCCCTGACCGAGGCCGGCAAGGCCTACCCGCACCTGGAGGTGGTCTGGGAGGAGATCCACGACCGCTGGAACGAGCACCTGGGCGAACTCGGCCTCGACCCCGAACTCTTCCGCTACCAGCGCGAGATGAACGCCGACGAGGGCGAGGCCGCCGGCCTCTTCGCGGTCAAGAAGGACTCCGACTTCACCGACCTGCTGCTGCGCGCCGTCACCGACACCCGCGACACCGACGGCCTCGCCGACCTCGTCGGCGGCTTCGGCAACAAGCTCGGCCGCCGCGCCGAACTCACCGCCGAACGCGACTTCACGGCCGGCTCCGTGGACCTCCTGAACCGGATCGTCGAGGCCGCCGGAGTCCGGGCCCACGCGCGCGAGGTCCACACCGCCGCCGAGCGCCGCACCCGCACCCTCGCCCGCCGGCTCTCCGCCCGCGCCGCCGAGGAGCGCGGCCGGGGCGCCGCACTCGCCCAGCAGGTCACCACCGCCTCCCACGCCGTCGCCGAGGCCGAGGACGCCCGCGGCCGCAGCGCCCTCATCGCCGCCGAACTCGCCTACCGGCACGCCTCCCTGGCCCTCGCCGCCGCCGAGAAGGGCGCGGCCTCCCAGCGCCGCGAACTCACCGACGCCCGCACCCTGCACTCCGCCTGGCAGGCCGCCGAGGCCGTCCTCCGCCACCGCGCCGCCGGCGACCGCTCCGCGCGCGTGGCCGCCGCCATCCGCGAGGCCGAGCGGGACGCCGCCCCCGCCCTCGCGGCCCGCGCCAGGGCCGCCGCCGACCTCGTACGGGCCCTCGCCGCCGCCGCCGAGGAGGGCGAGCGCCACGCGGCCGAGGAGGAGGAGCGCTCCACCGCCCTCCAGGAGGCGGGCGAGACGGCCCACCGCGACGCCACCGCCGCCGCGACCGGGGCCCAGCGCGCCCGCAGCGAGGCCGGCCACCTGCGCCAGCGGCTCGCCGAGGTCGAGCAGGAGACCGCCGAGGCCGTACGGGCCGGCTGGCTCGACGACACCGCGCCCGACGCCGACCCGGCCCGCGCCGCGCTCGCCGCCAGCGACGCCGAGAAGACCACCGTCGCCGCCTGGGACACCGCCCGCGAGACCGCCCGCGCCGCCATCGAACGCGCCCGCGAGGCCGCCGCCGCCGAGTCCCGGGCCGAACTCGCCGCCGCCCGCGCCGCCGACGCGGCCGAGGCCGCCGGGAACGCCTACGACGCGGAGCGCCGCGCCGCCGAGTCCCTGGCCGCCGAAGCACGCCTCGTCGAACTCCTGGGCCTGCCCGCCGCCGGGGACGACGGCGCGCCCCACGGGGGAGCGCTCACCGTCACCGACCTCGACCGGTGCGCCGACGAACTGCGCTCCCTGCTCGACGGTGCCGTCTCCTCCGCCGAGCGGCAGCTCTTCGACCTGCGCACCGCCGCCGCCGACGACTCCCGCATCCTCGGCGCCCTCGGCGACGGCGGCCTGCTGCCGCCGGGCCCCGACGTCCTCGCCACCGTCGAGCACCTCGGGGAGCACGGCATCCCCGCGCTCCCCGGCTGGCGCTACCTCGCCCAGGCCGTGGACCCCGCCGACCACGCGCGCGTGCTCGCCGCCCGCCCCGAGCTGGTCGACGGCGTCGTCATCACCGACCCCGTCTCGTACGGACGCGCCCGCGAGGTCCTGGCCGCCGCCGCCCTGCTGCCCCGCTCCGCCGTCGCCGTCGGCACCGCCGCCGCCCTGCTCGCCCCCGTACCGGCGCGGGCGGACGGGGAGGACCCCGGCGTCTTCCTCGTACCGCCGAACCCGGCCATGCACGACGAGCACGCGGCCGACGAGGAGCGGCACGCCCTGCGCGCGCGTGCCGCCGCCCGCGACGAGGAGATCCGCGCCCTCGCCGCCCGCCTCGCCGGCGACCGCTCCCTCGCCGCCCGGATCGGCGCCTGGCGCGCCGACTGCCCGCCCGGCATGCTCGCCGAGCTCGCCGCCGCAGCCGAGGCCGCCCGCGAGAGCGCCGGGACGGCCGCCGCGACCCTCGAAGAGGCCCGCACCGCCCGCGCGGAGGCCGACGAGACCGCCGCCGAGGCGATCCGCGTCCGCGACGAGCGCCAGGAGGCCGCCCAGCGCGCCCGCCGGGTCGCCGACGCCCTCGCGGGCCTGGCGTTCCGGCTGCGCGAGCGGTCCGCCTGGCAGGCCAGGCTCCGCGAACTCGCCGACGACGCCGCCGAGTACGAGGCCCGCGCCCAGACCTGCCTGGAGCGCGCCCGGGCCGCCGACGAGGACCGCCGCGCCGCCCAGCGCGCCGCCGACGACGCCCACCGCACCGCCCGCGCCCTGCGGGCCGAGCGCGCCGAGATCGCGGGCGCCCCCGACCCGCTCCCCGAGGCGGACCCGGCCGCGCCCCGCACCGCCCTGCCCACCCTCCGCGAGGCCTACCGGGCCGCGTCCCAGCTGTACGAGAAGGTCGGCGTCGGCGCCGACCTGCGCGCCGAGCAGGCCCGCGCCGAGAGCGACGAGTCCGCCGCCCTCGCCGAGCTGAACCGCCTCACCAACAAGGTCCGCACCCGCGCCGAACAGCTCCTGGAGTCCACCGACGGCGCCGACGGCCCGTCCCGGCAGGCCGCCGCCGCCCGCGCCGAGTCCCTGGTCCAGATGCTGGAGACCCGCGCCTCCGAGGCGAGCGAGAAGCTCGGCCGGCTCCGCGGCGAGGCCGAGCGCCTCGCCCCCGAGGACGGCGAGGCGCACACCGAACTGCCCGAGGAGCTGGTCCCCGCCGACGCCGAGCAGGCCCAGACCCTCCTGCGGACCGCGACCGCCGAACTGGCCTCCCGCAGCGCCGCCCTTGAGTCGGCCCGCGCCGCCCACGCCGGGCTGCTCCGCGACCACCGGGCCGCCGAGGACGCGGCCGGCGGCTTCGAGGAGACGGCGGCCCTGCTGCGGGACCTGCTCCGCGACCACGCGGACGAGGAGCAGGAGGAGGCCGAGCCGTACCCCGGCAGCCTGGAGGAGGCCCGTACGGCGGCCACCGAGGCGCGCCGGGCGCTGCGCGGCCGGACCGGCGAGCTGTCCGCCGCCGACGCCGCCGTGCGCGAGGCGAGCGACGTCCTCGTCCGGCACGCCAACTCCACCCGCTACGAGCAGGTCCGCACCCCGGCCCGCCAGCAGATCCGCGAACTCCCGGCGTCCGCGCTCCCCGAGCACGCCGCCAAGTGGGCCGAGGCCTTCGCGCCCCGGCTGCGGGTCCTCACCGACGAGCTGGAGCAGCTGGAGCGCAACCGGGACTCGATCGTGGACCGCCTCCGCGGCCTGGTCGAGTCCTCCCTCGCCACGCTCCGCTCGGCCCAGCGACTCTCCCGGCTCCCCGAGGGCCTGGGCGAGTGGTCCGGTCAGGAGTTCCTGCGGATCCGCTTCGAGGAGCCCGACCAGGCCACCCTCGCGGAGCGGCTCGGCGAGGTCGTGGACGAGGCCACCCGCGCCGCCGTCAAGAAGAACTCCGACCTGCGCCGCGACGGCATGTCCCTGCTCCTGCGGGGCGTGCAGGCGGCCCTCGAACCCAAGGGAGTCTCCGTCGAGATCCTCAAGCCGGACGCGGTGCTGCGCGCCGAGCGGGTCCCCGTCGGGCAGATGGGCGACGTCTTCTCCGGCGGCCAGCTGCTCACCGCGGCCATCGCCCTGTACTGCACGATGGCGGCGCTCCGCTCCAACGACCGGGGCCGCGACAAGCACCGGCACGCGGGCACGCTGTTCCTGGACAACCCGATCGGCCGCGCCAACGCCACGTACCTCCTGGAGCTCCAGCGGGCCGTGTCGGACGCGCTGGGCGTCCAGCTCCTGTACACGACGGGCCTGTTCGACACGACCGCGCTCGCCGAGTTCCCGCTGGTGATCCGGCTCCGCAACGACGCCGACCTGCGGGCGGGACTGAAGTACATCAGCGTGGAGGAGCACCTGCGCCCGGGGCTTCCGCAGACCGACCCGGAGGGGGAGGCGATCCACGGCGAGATCACGGCGACGCGCATGTTCCGCCGCCACCAGTCCGACGACCCGGCCCCGACGGACGCCGCGTAGAGGATCCTCCGGGCAACGGAGAGCGGCCCGGCCCCCACCGGGGCCGGGCCGCTCTCCGTTCTCCTCAGGCCGCCTCGGACAGCGGCGCCGCCTCCATCCGGTCCTCGTCGCGCCGCGCCCGCAGCGGCGGACGCGCCGTGCTGCTCGGCTCCGACACCACCCCGTTGCGCTGACGCCACACCTGACGGGTGATCCAGACGTCGAGCACGCTCCAGGTCGCCACGACCGTCGAGGCCACCGCGGTGAGCGTGATCGGGAACGCCAGCCACGAGCCCGCGAGGCTGCAGAAGAACGCCACCACCGCCTGGATGAGCGTCACCGATGTGATCAGCACGGCCCGCACCGCGGCGTTGCGCACCGGATCGGGCATCCGCCGCCGGCCCCGCTCCTCCTCCACCCACAACTGCCGCGCCGACCGCGCCTCGTGTTCCATTGCCCTGTCACTCCCCACCACTGAACGACTCCAGGGAGACGGCTGCCCGTTGTGAGCGCCTTTACGCGGACAGAACCCTCCCCGTACCCAATGACGCGCGACAGAGGGAAAAGGTTTCGCCTTGTCAGGGATGAAAGCGAGACCGCGTACGAACGGAACGCACAGTTCCAGCCATCTCCGCAGGCCGGCGGAGCGGCACGTCAGTGGGTGTCCTGCGCCACAGTGGCCGATCTCAACTCCCTGAATAACGGGACATCTCATGATCGACGCTCACTCGACAGGCTGAAAATAGCCCGGACACACCTTCGGGATGGTCGCGATGCAGTAGTAGGCTCGCGCCGCCGTTTGTTGAAACTCAAGGTTGACGCCGTGTGTTGACGCCCGACGTCACGACGTGAAGGACCCTCGCGACGAACGGGGGCCGAGCTGGGGGAGGCCATGCGCTTTCGCGGGAAGTCCATCCGCAGGAAGATCGTGGCGTTGCTGCTCGTACCGCTCGTCTCGCTCACCGGCCTGTGGGGCTTCGCCACGGTCCTCACCGGCCGCGAGGCCGACCAGCTCCTCGACGTCGGCTACATCGTGGACAAGGTCGGCTACCCCCTGGAGGACACCGCCCGGCTCATCCAGCTCGAACGCCGCCAGTCCCTCATCTACCTCGCCGACCCCCGCGGCTCCGACGCCCTCGCCTCGCTCCAGGACACCCGCCGGGCCACCGACCGGCAGATCGCCCGCATCCGCGCCAACGCCGCCGAGCCCGGCGTCCGCGAGGAGATGCGGCCCGTCACCGCCCAGCGGATCGACAGCCTCCTCGAAGCGCTCGACGGCCTCGAATCGATCCGCCGCTCCGTGGAGAACCGCGGCATCGGCCGCATGCAGGCCCTCGAGTTCTACAACCGCCTGGTCGACCCCTGCTACAGCTTCCTCATCACCCTCCACGCCCTGGAGAACGTGGAGATGGACAAGCAGGGCCGCGCCCTCGTCGGCGTCACCCGCGCCCGCGAACTGCTCTCCCGCGAGGACGCCCTCGTGCTCTCCGCGCTCGTCGCGGACCGCGTCACCGCCCAGGAGATCCGCGCGATATCCGACCTGATCGCCAACCGCAAGCAGTTCTACGACGTCAACCTCGAACTCCTGCCGGCCGCCGAGCGCACCCGCTTCGAGAAGTTCTGGCGCGGCCCCGAGACCCTGCCCCTGCGCACCGCCGAGAACGCCCTCGTCGAACAGGGCCCCACCGGCAGCCCGCGCGCCGTCACCGCCGCCCACTGGCAGGACCACGCCGGCCCCGTCCTCGACGCCCTCGCCCGCGAGAACACCGCCGCGGGCGACCGCTACCAGGAGCGCGTCCAGCCCGCCGCGTACGGCGTCCTCCTCAAGGCCGGCGTCGCCGGAGTCCTCGGCTTCCTCGCCCTGCTCGCCTCGATCGTCATCTCCGTCCGCATCGGCCGCGAACTCGTCCGCGACCTGCGCCGCCTCCAGAAGGAGGCCCAGGAGGTCTCCGGCGTCCGCCTGCCCAGCGTCATGCGCAGGCTCGCCGCCGGCGAACAGGTCGACGTCACCACCGAAGTGCCCCACCTGCGCTACGGGGAGGACGAGGTCGGCCAGGTCGGCCAGGCCCTCAACACCCTCCAGCGCGCCGCCGTCGAGGCCGCCGTCAAACAGGCGGAGCTGCGCCGCGGCGTCTCCGAGGTCTTCGTCAACCTCGCCCGCCGCAACCAGGTCCTGCTCCACCGCCAGCTCACCCTCCTCGACACCATGGAGCGGCGCACGGAGGACACCGAGGAACTGGCTGACCTCTTCCGGCTCGACCACCTCACCACCCGCATGCGCCGGCACGCCGAGGGCCTCGTCATCCTGTCCGGCGCCGCCCCCTCCCGCCAGTGGCGCAAGCCCGTCCAGCTCATGGACGTCGTCCGCGCCGCCGTCGCCGAGGTCGAGGACTACGAGCGGATCGAGGTGCGCCGGCTTCCCCGCCTCGGCGTGGGCGGCCCCGCCGTCGCCGACCTCACCCACCTCATCGCCGAACTCCTGGAGAACGCCACGGTGTTCTCCCCGCCGCACACCGCCGTCCAGGTGCTCGGCGAGCGGGTCGCCAACGGCTTCACCCTGGAGATCCACGACCGCGGCCTCGGCATGAACCCCGACGCCCTGCTCGACGCCAACCTCCGGCTCGCCGAGACCCCCGAGTTCGAGCTGTCGGACACCGACCGCCTCGGCCTCTTCGTGGTCAGCCGGCTCGCCCAGCGGCAGAACGTCCGCGTCTCGCTCCAGACCTCCCCGTACGGAGGGACCACCGCGGTCGTCTTCATCCCGGCCGCGCTGCTCACCGACGCGCCCGAGACGGAGGGCGCCGGCTTCCGCCTGGACCGCAAGGTCTCCGACCGCGCCGACGGCGACTCCACCGCCCTGCCCACCCGCCGCCCGGCGCTCGCCAGGGTCCCCGACGTCACCACCGGCGGCCCCCTCGACGGCCCCGTCGAGCTGGAGGCCCCGCTCGAAGACGACTTCGACGCGCTCCTCGACCGGTCCGCCGACCTCCTCGACGACACCGAGAGCGAGCGCGGCGGCCTCTTCAAGCCCCGGGAACGGCGCCGCACCGGCCTCGCCCCGGCGGGCGAGCAGCACGACCAGGCCCCGGACCGGACCGCCGCCGGCCGCGACGAGCCCGCCGACGAGGCCGTCCGCCGCCCCGTACCGCTGCCGCGCCGCCACACCCCGACCCTCGTCGTGGACCACGGCCGCCGCCTCGACGGTCCCGACCGCGCCCACCCGGCCCCCGGCCGGGCGCACCCCGCCCCGGGCCGCCAGGGCAACGGCCACGAGGACCACCAGGGCCCGAACCTCGTCCCCGTACGCCCGGGAGGTCCCGTACGGCCGGGAAGCCCCGTACGCCCGGGAAGCCCCGTACCGCCGGAAGGGCTCGCGCGGCAGAAGGGCTCCGCCGAGCCCGGCGGCTCCGGCCGGCCGCAGCCCCCCGTTCCGCCCGCGACCGCCCCCGCCCCGCGGGAGACCCCCGCACGGCCGGAGGCCCCGGTCCTCTTCGACGGTCTGCCCCGCCGCGTCCGCCAGGCCAGCCTCGCCCCCCAGCTGCGCGAGGCCGACCGCAAGGCCGGCACCGACAAGGAGTCCGCCGCGCCCGCCGGACCGGATGCCTTCGAGCGCGACGCCGAGGAGGTGCGCGCCCGCATGGCCGCCATGCAGCGCGGCTGGCAGCGCGGACGCCGGCACACCACCGACCCTGACGACCCGACAGCACCAGGAACGACACCCGAGGGGGACGGTCGATGACCGCACCGAACGCCGCAGCATCCAGCACGACCTCCGGAAACGGCGAACTGAACTGGCTCCTCGACGAGCTCGTCCAGCGCGTCGGCTCCATCCGGAAGGCCCTGGTGCTCTCCAGCGACGGCCTTCCCACCGGTGCCTCCCAGGACCTGACCCGGGAGGACGGCGAGCACCTGGCCGCCGTCGCCTCCGGCTTCCACAGCCTCGCCAAGGGCGTCGGCCGCCACTTCGAGGCGGGCAAGGTGCGCCAGACGGTGGTCGAACTGGAGGACGCCTTCCTCTTCGTCACGGCCGCCGGCGACGGCAGCTGCCTGGCGGTGCTCGCGGACGCCGACTCCGACGTCGGCCAGGTCGCCTACGAGATGACGCTGATGGTGAAGCGGGTCGGAGCCCACCTGGCGACGGCCCCCCGGACCGGACTGCCCTCGGGAGGGTGAGTGGGACGGCATGAGTGACGAAGCCGAGCGGAACCTACCCGTGGAGGGACGCGCCCCGCGCCCCCACCACTGGTTCGACGACGAGGCCGGACCGGTGGTCCGCCCGTACGCGATGACCCGCGGCCGGACGAGCGCCGCCACCCGCCACCGGCTCGACCTGATCGCGCTGGTCGTCCCCGAACCCGCCGCCGAAGACCCCGGCCGGGACCAGACGCTCTCCCCGGAACACGTGGAGATCGTCGAACGCTGCTCCGAGCAGCCCCAGTCGATCGCCGAGCTCGCCGCCGGACTCGACCTCCCCGTCGGGGTGGTCCGGGTCCTCGTCGGCGACCTCGTCGAGGACGAACTCGTCCACGTGACCCGCCCCGTTCCGCCTGCCGAGCTGCCGGACGTGAACATCCTCCGCGAGGTGATCAATGGCCTTCGGGCGCTCTAGCCGCACCAAGCCCTACGTCGAACCGGTGACCCTGAAGATCCTCGTCGCCGGCGGGTTCGGGGTCGGGAAGACGACCCTGGTGGGCGCGGTCAGCGAGATCAGGCCCCTGCGGACCGAGGAGATGCTCAGCGAGGCGGGCCGGCCCGTCGACGACCTGCACGGCGTCGAGTCCAAGACGACCACCACGGTCGCCATGGACTTCGGTCGGATCACGCTGCGCGAGGACCTCGTCCTGTACCTGTTCGGCACGCCCGGCCAGGACCGCTTCTGGTTCCTCTGGGACGAGCTGGCCCAGGGGGCCCTGGGCGCGATCGTCCTCGCGGACACCCGCCGCCTGGAGGACAGCTTCGCGGCCATCGACTACTTCGAGCGGCGCGGCATCCCGTTCACGGTGGCGGTCAACTGCTTCGAGGGCGCCCAGCGGTTCCCCGCCGAGAGCGTGCGCGGGGCCCTCGACCTGGACCCCGAGGTCGAGCTGGTCATGTGCGACGCCCGGGACCGCGAGTCCGTGAAGAACGTCCTCGTGGCGGTCGTCGAGCACGCCCTCGTCCTCGCCGACCGCCCGCGCGCGGCCGTCACCTCCTGATCCCCCGGTGGAGGGCCCGACGAGGGGCCCTCCACCGGGGGATCAGTGCCCGGCGACCGACCTCCGCGCCACCGGGAAGTCGAAGAAGGTGTCGGGGAACGGCTCCGGCCTGAACGTGAAGTGCCACCACTCCTCCGGCAGGTTCACGAACCCCTGCTCGGCGAGCACCCCCTTGAGCAGCTGCCGGTTGGCCCGCTGCGCACCCGTGATCCGGGGGTCGTCGGTGTGCGAACGCGTGTCGAAGCAGTCGTAACCCGTCCCCATGTCCACGGAGTTGTCGGGGAACCGCTCCTCCCGCGGCGCGTAGCACTCCACGAGCCTCTCGCCCGGCCGGTACGCGCGCGTGGGCAGCGCCGGCAGCCGCACGATCGTCAGGTCCACGGTCGAGCCCCGGCTGTGCCCGGACTTCTCCGCGATGTAACCGTCCGCGAACAGCCTCGACTTGTCGACGAGCGGATAGAACTCCTCCTTCATCCGCTCGTCCTCCAGGTCCTCCGCCCACCGCACGAAGTGGTCGACGGCCCGCTGCGGCCGGTAGCAGTCGTACACCTTCAGCGTGTGGCCCCGGGCGAGGAGCCGCACCTGCGCCCGGTGCAGCGCCTCCGCCGCCGGCCGGGTCAGGACGCACAGCGGCTGCCGGTAGCCGTCCACCGGCACGCCCGTGAAGTTGTGCGCCGTCGTGTAGCGCATCTCCTGGAGGATCGTCCGGTCCACGGCGTCGAGGGCCACGAACTCCCGCGGCGCCTTGGGCTCCGGAGCGGCCGAGGCCGGGGGAGCGGGTGCGGCGACGGAACCGGTGAGGGCGAGCAGCCCGGCGGTGGCCGTGACGGCGAGGGTACGGAGGGCGGAGGCGAGTCCTGTCATGCGCCCCCGTCTACCAGTTCCGGCAGCGCCGGGAAAGGGCGATCGCATACGGTCGTGGCGTGACCGAACCGACCGTGCGGCCTCCCACCGCGAAGAGCTCGCCCGTGCAGCCTGCGACCGTGACCGAACCGACCGTGCGGCCTTCCACCGCGAAGGGCTCGCCCGTGCAGGACTCCCACTGTTCCTCCTGCGGCGCGGCCCACTCCGCCGACGCGGGCTGGCCCCGCACCTGCCCGGGCTGCGGCCGCACCGCCTACCGCAACCCGCTGCCCGTCGCCGTGGCCCTCCTGCCCGTCACGGACGCGGACGGCACCACGGGACTCGTCGTCGTCACCCGCGCCATCGAGCCGCAGCGGGGCGGGACCGCGCTCCCCGGCGGCTTCGTCGACCACGGCGAGGACTGGCGCGCCGCCGTCGCCCGCGAACTGCGCGAGGAGACCGGCATCGAGGCCGCCGCCGAGGAGGTCCGCCTCGCCGACGCGATGAGCTCCCCGGGCGGCCACCTCCTCCTCTTCGGCCTCCTCCCGGCCCGTCCGGCCTCCGCCCTGCCCGCCTCGGCGCCGACGGACGAGACCACCGGCCACCACCTCCTCCGCGCCCCGGAGGAACTGGCCTTCCCGCTCCACACGGAGGCGGTACGGAAGTGGTTCGCGGGGGAGTACGGCTGAGGGCACGGGGACCCGGCCGGCGGCCCGGCCCCCGGCCCGGGCCGGTGCCCCGCCTCAGAGCCCCCGCACCCGCACGGGCAGCCCCGCCTCCGCGACCCCGTCGTCCGTCACCCGCTCCACCACCACCCGCCCGTCCACCAGGCGCGACTGGTACCGCTCGATCTCGGCCGGCTCCCAGCCGTCCCCCGTGTCCCGTACGACGAGCCCTCCGCCCGTCCGCCCGGCGGCGGGCGCCCACACCTCCAGGACCGTGCCGCCCTCCTCGCCCCGCACCGGGAGCACCGCGCCCGCCCGGGCCAGGACCGGCACCCGCGACAGCGGCGCGTCGAGCAGCACCTGCCCGGGCCCCTCGTACGCCCGCCCCGTCGACGTGTCGTACCAGCGTCCGCGCGGCAGCCGCACCGCCCGCCGGTCGGCGCCGTGCGTCAGGACCGGGGCCACGAGCAGCGCGTCGCCGAGCAGGAACGCGTCCTCGCAGTCCCGCAGCGCCCGGTCCTCCGGCGTCCCCCACCACACGGGCCGTACGTACGGGGCGCCCGTCATCCGGGCGAGCCGCGCCAGGGTCGTGAAGTACGGCCGCAGCCGCTCCCGTTCGGCCAGCGCCACGCGCGCGTACTCCACGATTTCAGGCCCGAACTCCCACGGCTCGTGCGGCCCGGGGCCGGTCCCCGCGCGCGTGCGGAACAGCGGGAGCCACGCCGCCAGCTGGTACCGGCGCAGGAACAGCTCCGGCGACGACCCGCCATCGGCTCCGGAACCCTCCACGTCCGGCCCCGAGTACGGCACCCCGCACAGGCCGAGCCCCAGGACCAGGGAGAGCGAGGCCCTCAGCCCCGGCCACCCCGCCGGCAGTCCGCCCGCCCAGGTCCCGCCGTACCGCTGCACGCCGGCCCAGCCGGAGCGCGACAGGAGGAAGGGCCGCTCGTCGGGCCGCAGCCGGCGCAGCCCCTCGTACTCGGCCCGGGCCGCCGCCAGGCCGCGCACACCGCTCGTCTCCCGGTGATCGGCGTCGCGCGGCCGGTCCCCGGGCTCCGCCCGCACCGCCGGGTCCACGGCGGCCACCAGCCGCACGCCCCCCTTCCACAGCTCCTCCGCGAGACCGGACAGACCGTCCGAGCGCCCGGCATCCGAGCGCCCGGCATCCGGGTGCCTGGTGGCCGGGTGCTCGGTGTCCAGGTGTACGGCGGACAGCGGAAGCCCGTGCTGCCGGTACGCGTCCACCGCCCCCCGCACCTCCGCCGCACCCCCGGAGCCCTCGCGCGCGTGCTGCGGGCCCAGCGCCCAGGACGGCGGGAGCGCGGGCGCGCCCGTGAGCGCCGCCCAGCCGTGCAGCACGCGCGCGGGGGTGCCGACCACCACCCAGCAGCGCAGCGGACCGCCCTCCATCCGGACCTCGCAGGTCCCGGGCCGGTCGTGTCCGGACCCGGCCCCCTCCTCGCCCTCGGAGAGGGCGACCCGGCCGTCCCAGGAGCTGTCGTGGAACACCAGGTGCGTACCGGCGTCCGAGACGATGAACTGCACGGGCATGACGAGGCGCGGCGGAACGTCCCCGGGCCCCGACCCGGACCCGAACCCGAACCTTGACCCCGACCCGGACCCGGACCCGGACCCGAGCCTTGACCCGGACTCGAGCCCTGACCCGGGCCCGGACCCCGACCCCGACCCCGGCCCGGATCTGAACCCGATCCTGAGCCCGGACCCCAGCCCCAGCCCCTGCCCGACCCCAGCACCCCTTCGCGAAGCCGCGCCCCGCAGCCCGTACGAGCCGTCCCGCAGCCGCAGCCCTCCCGGTCGCCCGCCGAGCCCGAAGAACCGCGCGTCCGCCGGCACCTCGCTCCGTTGCACCCAGCGCGCGGCCCCGGAAGGCCCGGCGGCCCCGGCGGCCTCCACCGGCTCCCACCAGCGCGGCGGCAGGTCACGCCGGAGCAGCAGCCCGCCCGGCGTCCGGACCTCCACCGCCCCGTGCCGGGAGACCGCCACCGTGACCCGCTCCGACACGATCCGCCACCCGCCGTCCGTGTCCGGTTCCAGGGCCGCGCGGGGGTCCGGCTCGGGCGCCTCGCCGGCCAGCGCGTACGAGGGCAGCGGCCCGGCCCCGTCCCACCCCCAGAACACCGTGCCGCCCGCCGACACGCACAGCCGCAGCGAGGACCGCGCGAACCGGATCGTCCCCCCGCCCGGCGCCGGTTCCGCCGCCTCCGCGAGCCCCGGCACCCGGGCCCGCTCCGGCCCCCTCGGGGGCGTCCCCCACGCGTCCGTACGGCGCTGCCGCCACGCCGACCGCACCGTCCGCAAGCCCTCCCCGGAACCGAACACCTTCATCGAACGCAGCAGTTCACGACCGTCCATGCGGCTCACCCTGCCACCCGGAAAAGACGGAACGAGCCGGGTTCAACTGCCGTTCACCCGTGGTGGGAGCACATATTCAACTACCGGACCATGGGCGGGCAGCCCTGGTGCGAAAGACGATCACATGGCATCGTCCTGTCAGCCGCGTCGCGCGCACACCCCAGCACGTGCGCGGGACACACGCAGACCCCGCGTACAGCCAGGGAGCCGCCCCATGACATCAGCGCAGACCGAGCCGCTCTGGCAGCCGGACGAGGAACGCATCGCCACGGCCGCCGTCACCCGCTTCCAGTCCTGGGCGGCCGAGCACCACGGCGCCCCGGCCGAGGGCGGGTACCCGGCGCTCCACCGCTGGTCGGTCGAGGAGCTCGAAGCGTTCTGGCGGGCGGTCGCCGAGTGGTTCGACATCCGCTTCTCCACCCCGTACGAGCGCGTCCTCGGCGACCGCTCGATGCCCGGCGCCGACTGGTTCCCCGGCGCCACCCTCAACTACGCCGAGCACGCCCTGCGCGCCGCCGACGAGCGCCCCCACGACACGGCCCTGCTCCATGTGGACGAGACACATGAGCCCGCGCCGACGACCTGGGCCGAGCTCCGCCGCCAGGTCGGCTCCCTCGCCGCCGAGCTGCGCGCCCTCGGCGTACGCCCCGGCGACCGCGTCAGCGGCTACCTGCCCAACGTCCCGCAGTCCGTCGTGGCCCTCCTCGCCACCGCCGCCGTCGGCGGCGTGTGGACCTCCTGCGCCCCGGACTTCGGCGCCCGCAGCGTCCTCGACCGCTTCCAGCAGGTCGAACCGGTCGTCCTCTTCACCGTCGACGGCTACCGCTACGGCGGCAAGGAGCACGACCGCCGCGACACCGTGGCCGAACTGCGCGCCGAACTCCCGACCCTCCGCGCCGTCGTCCACATCCCGCTCCTCGGCACCCCGGCCCCCGAGGGCACCCTCGCCTGGGACGACCTGGTCGCCGCCGACACCGAGCCGGTCTACGAGCAGGTCCCCTTCTCCCACCCGCTGTGGGTCCTGTACTCCTCCGGCACCACCGGCCTGCCGAAGGCGATCGTCCAGTCCCAGGGCGGCATCCTCGTCGAGCACGTCAAGCAGCTCGGCCTGCACTGCGACCTGGGCCCCGAGGACGTGTTCTTCTGGTACACCTCCACCGGCTGGATGATGTGGAACTTCCTCGTCTCCGGCCTGCTCACCGGTACGACGATCGTCCTGTACGACGGCAGCCCCGGCTATCCCGACACCGCCGCCCAGTGGCGCGTCGCCGAACGCACCGGCGCCACCCTGTACGGCACCTCCGCCGCGTACGTGACGGCCTGCGCCAAGGCGGACGTGCACCCCGGCCGCGACTTCGACCTCTCGGCCGTGAAGTGCGTCGCCACCACCGGCTCCCCGCTGCCCCCCGACGGCTTCCGCTGGCTCCACGACGAGGTCCGCGACAACCTCTGGATCGCCTCCGTCAGTGGCGGCACGGACGTCTGCTCCTGCTTCGCCGGCGCCGTCCCCACCCTCCCCGTCCACGTCGGCGAGCTCCAGGCCGCCGGCCTCGGCACCGACCTCCAGGCCTGGGACCCCTCGGGGAAGCCCGTCGTCGACGAGGTCGGCGAACTCGTCGTCACCAACCCCATGCCGTCCATGCCGATCCGCTTCTGGAACGACCCCGACGGCAGCCGCTACCGCGACAGCTACTTCGAGATGTTCCCGGGCGTGTGGCGCCACGGCGACTGGATCACGATCACCGACCACGGCTCGGTCGTCATCCACGGACGCTCCGACTCCACCCTCAACCGGCAGGGCGTCCGCATGGGGAGCGCCGATATCTACGAGGCCGTCGAACGCCTCCCGGAGATCCGCGAATCCCTCGTCATCGGCCTGGAGGAGCCGGACGGCGGGTACTGGATGCCGCTCTTCGTCCACCTCGTGGAGGGCGCCGTCCTGGACGAGGAACTGGTCGCCCGCATCAAGCGGACCATCCGCTCCGAACTCTCCCCGCGCCACGTCCCCGACGAGATCATCGAGGTCCCGGGCGTCCCGCACACCCTCACCGGCAAGCGCATCGAGGTCCCGGTCAAGCGCCTCCTCCAGGGCACCCCGCTCGCCAAGGCCGTCAACGCCGGCTCGGTCGACGACCTCGGCCTCCTCCACTTCTACGAGACCCTGGCCGCGAACCGCCGCGCCTAGACGTACGAACGCCTCGGGCCCCGATCCACCAGGATCGGGGCCCGGAGCGTTTCCCTACGCCTTCGGCAGCTCACCGGGCGCGGCGGCGGCCCCCTTCACGAGCACCGCCGACGCGCCGAGGACGGTGCCCGCCCGCCCGGCAGGCGTGGTCTCGGTGAGGACGGTCCGCTCCCCGAGGAACGCCGACGTCGTACGGTCGAAGATCCACTGCGTCTGCTCCCCGTGGGCGGTACGGACCACGGCGACGCCCTCGCGACCGGCCGCGTCGGTCGCGGACGGCAGCACGGCCACGCCCGGGATCAGGGCCGCGGCCCGGTACAGCGCGGCGGTGACCTCCGGGGGAGCCCAGGTCTCGGCGACCAGCGTCCCGATCGCGGCGAACGCCCGCTGGTCGGCGTCACCCCCGGGGTCCCCGGTCCCCCGGGTCTGCTCGCGGACCAGCCGCAGCAGCGCCTCCGGGTCCGTGGGAAGCGCCGCCACGTACGCGTGCGTCGGATTCGTGACGGACGGCGCCTCCGTCCCGAGGGTGGTCTTCCGGGGTACGGCTCCGGGACGGTCCAGCTCGTACACGGGCGCCCGGGACCCGAGCGGCGTGTCGGCGGCCCCCGCCTTGCGCAGCAGCCCGGGGCGGCTGCCGTCGGGGGAGAGCCACACCTCGCGCGCGCGTGCGGGCGGCAGCACGGCGGGGCCGCCGCCCGCGTCGCGTCCGGCGTACGAGACGAGGCTCTTCACGTAGACGTACTCCCCGGGCCGCACCTCCGGCGCGGGCGCGGCGGCCGCGGCGAGCGCCGCGTGGGACAGGAACCGCACGGCCTCGGACGGGGCCGGCTGCCCGACCGTGACCCGACCCGGCGACCCGCCCGGCGTCTCCCCGGGCGCGAGCACGACGACACCGGCGACGAGCGCGCACGCGACCGCGGGAGCGACGATCCGACCGAACCGGAACCCCGGACGCGTCCGGCGTTCGGGCGACGGCCCCGCACCGCCGTCGGCGGCGAGCGCGGACCGCAGGACGGCGTGCCGCAGTTCGAGGTTCCGCTCCGGCGCCGGGTCGGGCACCGGCGGCGGGGGCAGCAGCTCGGCGAGCTCGGCCCGCAGCAGCGCGTCCGCGTCGGCGCCGTGCGGCGGGCGGGGGGTGAAAGCGTTCATGCCTGCTTCTCCGGATTCGATCGGGACGAGAGGGGACCTGCCGCCGGTACGGACGGCTGGGCGGACGGCGGTACGGGCCGATGCCCGGGTACGGGGACGGGCGCGGGTTCGCGCCCGCCGGCCGCGCGGACGGGACCGCCCGCCCGGACGGCGACGGCGGCGGACCGCTCGCGCCGCCGCGCCGCCCTCAACTCGGCGTCCGCGAGCTTCCGCAGCCGTTCGCGCGCGCGGGACAGCCGGGAGCGGACGGTCCCGACCGGGATGCCGAGGGCCTCGCCGGCCGCCGCGTAGTCCAGACCGGCCCACACCACGAGCGTGAACACCTCGCGCTCGCGCCGCCGGAGCCTGCCCAGCGCGACGCGGGCGGCCCGTATCTGCTCCCCGTCCGCCATCCGGGCGAGGACGTCGTCGGCGAAGTCCGGCAGGACACCGCGCTCGGGGAGCCGGGCGAGGGCCGCGTCCCGCCGCCGGGCCTCGCGGGCGGCGCCGCGCATGACGTTGGTCGCGATGCCGAGCAGCCACGGACGCAGGCTCCCGCCGTCGGCGCGCAGCTTCCCGCGACAGCGCCAGGCCTCCAGGAAGGCGGCGGAGACGACGTCCTCCGCGGCCGCCCGGTCCCCGCACACCCGGAACGCGTAGTGGTACAGCACGCGTGCGTGCTCGTCGTACGCCTCTCCGAGCGCCGAGGGGTCCCCGGCGCGGAAACGATCTCTCATAGGTGATTCCACACCTGGTACTGGGTGGAGGTTCGTCCACGTTCCCGTGACCTGGAACACACCCCTCCGCACTGTGGCCCAGGTCACGGGAACGCCCTCGCCGCCACGAGCAGTGCTGAGCATGAACGATTCCTCGACACCCAGCCGGACGACGACACCCAGCCGCACGACGGCATCCCCCCGCACCGCCCAGGGCGCGCCCCGCCCCGCGTTCCGCCGCAGGGCCCTCCGCGTCCTCGCCCTCGCCGGAGTCCTCTCCGGCACGACGCTCTCCGCGCTGCCCCCGACCGCCGTGGCGGCGGCCCGCGTCCCCGAGACGCACACCCTGACGATCCGTCACCTCGATCGCCAGGGAGCCGCCACCGACGCGTACCGGACCCGCGTCACCGGCATCTCGGGCCCCGGCGCCTCCGAGGCGGTCACGCCCCACGACGACTCCGGCACGGTCACCGTCCGCCTCCCCGAGGGTCGCTATCTGCTCGACTCCACCGTGGTCGGACGCGAGGAGGGCTCCGAAACCGACTGGATCGTCCAGCCCCGCCTGGACCTGGACCGCGACACCACGGTCACCGTCGACGCCCGCACGACCGCCCCCGTCGACGTCCGCCCTCAGGATCCGGAGGCCCGCTTCCTCAGCCGCCTCGGAGCCGTCGAGGTCACCCACGGCGGCACGACCCGCTTCGCGAACGTCATGGCCGGCCCCGGCCTGCGCGTCGCCCACCTCGGCCCCGACGCCGAACCGGGCTCGGTCAAGGAGTGGTTCGACACCTACTGGGCCGGCGCGACCACCGACTACGCCCTCGGCTACACCTTCACCTCCTCACGCGCCCTGACCGGCCTCGTCCGCCACCCGTCCCCCTCCTCCCTCGCCGCCGTCAAGGTCCGCCGCGCCGCCCCGGACGGCGACACCGGAACCGCGTTCGCCTCCGTCCAGCCCAGCGCGGGCCCCACCGTCGGCCTCGTCCAGCCCCTCCGGCCGCTCGGCACCGCGACCGTCCTCGTCACCCCCGAGCGGGGCCGGTGGAACGTCGAGTACGAGGGTCCCTCCGCCCCCGGGGAGACGCCCAACCGGTACGCCCGGAACGGGTTCGCGGTGCGCGCGGGCGCCACCACCACCCACACCTTCGACAACGCCGTCTTCGGCCCGGCCCTCGACACCGAGCCCGGCGCCCGCCCGGCGGGCGTCCGCGACGGCGCCGCCCTCTCCCTCGACGTGCCGCTGCTCGCCGACGGCGAGGGCCACGCGCCGAGCGCGCCGCGCTTCCGCGCCGCCACCACCACGCTCCACCGCGACGGGGTCCTGATCGGCACCCGCCGGGGCGAGCCCGGCCGGGGCACGTTCACCACCACCCCGGGGGCGGCCTCGTACCGACTGACCGCCACCGCGACCCGCGGCGACGGCGCGGCGCCGAGCGGGCGCGTCACCGCCGCCTGGACCTTCACCTCGGCCGCGACCGCCCGCCCGACCGCTCTTCCCCTCAGCACCGTCCGCTTCACCCCGGCCCTCGGCCTCGACGGCACCGCCCCGGCGGACGACCGGATGCGCGTGCCGGTGACCGTCCAGGGCGCGGCGGCCGGAACGGGTGTCCGCTCCCTGGCCGTGTCGGTGTCGACCGACAACGGCACCACCTGGACCCGCGTCCCCGTCGCCGACGGCCGCGCCGCCTTCCGCAACCCCGCCGCCGGCCGGTCCGTCTCGCTCCGCGCCGAACTCACCGACACGCGGGGCAACACCCTCACCCAGACCCTGACGAACGCCTACCGCACCCGCTGAGACACCGCCCCACGGCGCCCCGGGACGCTCCGGGGAGACCCCCTCTCCGGAGCGTCCCCGTACTTCCTCCCCGTACGCAGTCAACCCCGTATGCCGTCAACCCCCGTACGTGGCCTGCCCGTCACCCAGCGCCTCCGCGAAGTCCGCCGCCAGCCGCACCGCGTCGGCGGGTGCGAGCGTCGCCGTCGTGATCCGCACCGCGGGCGGGGACGCGATCCGGAACCGCGCCCCCGCGGCGACCCACCAGCCCCGTGTCCGCAGCCCGTTGACCACGTCCGACTCGCCTCGCACCGGCACCCACACGTTCAGCCCGCTCGCCCCCACCGCCCGGATCCGGTACGCGCCGAGCGCGTCGATCAGCGCCGCGCGCCGCTCCGCGTACGCCTCCTCGCCCGCCGCCACGAGCGCGCGTACCGCCCCGTCGGTGAACAGGTCCACCACGGTCTCCTGGAGCACGTGACTGACCCAGCCCGAGGTCATGAGCATCCGCCCGTCGTGGCGCGCCAGGGTCGTCGCGTCGCACGCGACCCCGGCCCACCGCAGGTCGACCCCCAGATGCTTCGACACCGTCCGCACCTGCGCCCACCGGTCGAGCCCGGCCGCCGCGAGCGTGTACGCGGCGGCCCCGCCCACCTCCGCGTTGTGGTCGTCCTCGACGACCAGCACCTCGGGGAACTCCCGCAACACCGCGACCAGTTCGTCCCGCCGCGACCGGGTGAAGAACGCCCCGGTCGGACACTGCCCCCGGGGGCTGCACACCACCGCGCGCACCCCGCCCCGCAGCGCGGCCCGCAGCGCATCCGGTACGAGCCCCTCGCCGTCCACCGTCACCGGCACCGTCCGCAGCCCGAGCGCGGGCACCAGGTCGAGCAGGTGATGGAAGCCGGGGTCCTCCACGGCCACGGCATCCCCGGGCCGCAGCTCCGTCGAGAGCAGCCGCGCGACGCAGTCGAGCGCCCCGTGCGCGAACGTCACGTGCCGCGCGGGCACCCCGTCCCGCCGGAACCACGTCCTGGTCAGCTCTTCGAGGGCCGCGAGACGCGGCGCCGCGCGATGGGAGCCGTACACGGGCGTGACGGCGGCCGGCGGACGCAGTACGGGAAGGAAGGCGGGGTCCGGATGCCCGTCGGCGAGGTCCACCAGGCCGTCCGGGACGCGCGGCGGGCGCCGGGAGGCCACCGGCGGCGCCCCGGCCACCACCGTCCCGCCCCGGCCCCGGGTGACGACCAGGCCCCGCCGCCGCAGCTCCTTGTAGGCCGTGGCGACGGTCCCCGGGCTCACCCCCAGCCCGTCCGCGAGCCGCCGCACCGGCGGCAGGGCGTCCCCCGGGGCGAGCCCGCCCTCGGCCACGCCCCGCTCCACGGACGCGGCAATCCCCTTGGCCGTCGCCCCTTCGATCGAATATTGTGCTGCCACGTAACTGAGTATGTATCAATACAAAATTGAGCGCAAGACGTCCACGGCACGGAACGAAACCCGTGGCACGCGCACAGGGGGACCCATGAGCCGCACCACCCGAGCACTCCGCAAGGAACGCGCGCCCCGCGAAGGACGCACACCCCTCAAGGACCGCATCCCCGGCGGCGCCGACGGCCGCCGCATGCTCCTCATCGGCTTCATCGACAAGTGCGGCACCGGCCTCTGGTCCACCGCCACGGCCCTCTACTTCACCTACGTCACCGGCCTCGGTCTCGGCCAGGTCGGCCTCCTCCTCGGGATATCCGGCGCCGCGGGCATCGCCGGAGCACCCCTCGGCGGACGCCTCGCCGACCGCTTCCCCCTCGTTCGCGTCATCATCTGCACCCAACTCCTGCGCGCCGCCGCCCTCCTCGCCCTCCTCACCACCGACCACTACCTCCTGCTCGTCCTCTTCTCCGCCGCCGGCGCCCTCCCCGACCGCGCCACCAACGTCCTCACCAAGCTCTACGCCACCCGCGTCGCCGGCCCCGACCGCGTCCGCTACCAGGCCGTCAACCGCACCACCTCCAACATCGGCTGGACCCTCGGCGGCCTCGGCGCCGCCGCCGCGCTCGCCGTCGGCTCCACCGCCGCCTTCCAGCTCCTCCTCGTCGGCGACGCCCTCTCCTACCTCGTGATGGCCGTCCTCACCCTCCGCTGCGCCGAGCCCCCCTCCCCGGGCACCTCCCGCGTCGCCGCCTCGTCCGCCGACGCCGCCCCCGCGACCAAGCCCTCCAACCCCTGGCGCGACCGTGGCTTCCTCCGCTTCACCGCGGGGGAGACCGTCTTCTTCCTCCACGACTCGATCCTGCAAGTCGCCCTGCCGCTCTGGATCGTCCACGCCACCGACGCCCCCGTCGGCCTCGCCCCGCTCCTCCTGGTCGTCAACAGCGTCCTCGTCGTCCTCTTCCAGGTCCCGCTCTCCCGCTTCGGCACCACCACCGAGGCCGCCCGCCGCCTCTTCACCCCGCTCGCGGTCCTCTTCGTCATCGGCACGCTCGCCGTCGGCGCCTCCGCCCTCGGCGGCCCCGCCCTGGCCGTCGGTGCCCTGATCACCGCGGCCGTCGTCCTCACCTTCGCCGAGATGATCCACACCATCGCCTCCTGGGAGATCTCCGTCGCCCTCGCCCCCGACGACGCCCAGGGCGCCTACCTCGGAGTCCACGGCCTCGCCCAGTCCACCCAGCGCTTCGCCGGCCCCCTCCTCGTGACCGGCCTCGTCTCCGCCGGCCCCTTCGCCTGGCCCGTCCTCGGCGCGGCCCTCGCCGCCACCGCCGCCGCCCAGAACCGCCTCGTCCGCCGACGCCTCCCCGGATCGTCACTGTCAGTGGCGAAGGTTACGGTGAGTGAGCACTGATCGGACCGTCACCAAGGGGGAGACATGACACGGACCGGAACCACCCCGAACAACCTCCGCCGCGCACTGCGCCGCGAGATCCCCAGCACCGTCGGACTCCTCGCCGACGAGCAGGACTTCGCGGCCATGCGCCGTTACCGCACGTTCCCCTTCACCGACCACACCACCTACCTGCGCCAGGTCGAAGCCCTTCTCAGGACCCTCGCCCGCCAGGGCGGTCACACCACCGTCGCCCTCTTCGACCCCGAGGAGTACGCGGCCTGGTGCGCCGAGACCGACACCGACCCCGACCTGCCCGAGAGCCGCAGCCGCTTCACCGCCCACCTCGCCGCCGTCGGAGCCCGCGTCGCCTACACCGGGCAGCCCCTCACGACCCTCCTGCCCGAACTCGTCGACACCGCCGTCCGCCAGGCCACCTGGGAGTACGCCACCACCGTCCTCGCCACCGCCGGCGACTGCGCGAGCTGCGGCAAGGACATCGGCAAAGCCGCCTACGAGCGGGCCGCCGGCCTGCTCGTGCGCCTCCTGGAAGCGGCCGGACCGGGCATCCACCACCTCGTCTGCAGCGTCCCCGTCGCCGACGACCAGCTCCTCGCCGTCCTCCACGCCGGCGGCACCGCACCATCCGAGGCCACCACCGACACCGGACCCGCCGCGGAGTTCACCGCCGTCCTCGCCGCCGGCATCGCCCTCGCCGCACCCGGCGGACTCGTCCTGCGCACCACCGCCCCCGACACCCCCGACCGCCTCCACGGCTGGCGCCTCACCGACGGCACCCTGACCCCGCTCACCGAGGCCGAGGTCTTCTCCGCCTACTGCACCGACGCCCGCACGGGAGAACCCCTCTCCCCGGAACCCGGCGTCGAGTACCGCGCCGGCTTCCCCCTCGTCCCCGGCCCCGACGACGACTGGACCACCCACCACTGACCACCGGCCCCACGCACGACGAAGGGGCTCCCCGCCACCTCCGTGACGGAAAGCCCCTTCGTCGTCTCCCGCTCCCGGGGATCACTCCCCGGACAGCACCGCCTGCGCGGCCAGCCGCGCCTCGTGCGCGGTGTCCGCGGCCCGCGCCGCGGCCGCCGCACGCTCGCACTGCGCCAGCGTGTACTTCGCCAGCGTCGCCCGCACGTACGGAATCGACGCCGCACCCATGGAGAGGGAGGTGACACCCAGACCCGTCAGCACACACGCGAGCAGCGGATCCGAAGCGGCCTCGCCGCAGACGCCACAGCTCTTGCCCTCGGCCTTGGCCGCCTCGGCGGACAGCGCCACCAGGTCGAGCAGCGCCGGCTGCCACGGGTCCTGGAGCCGAGACACCGCACCGACCTGCCGGTCGGCCGCGAAGGTGTACTGCGCCAGGTCATTGGTGCCCAGCGACAGGAACTCGACCTCCTGCAGGATCGAGCGCGCCCGCAGCGCGGCCGACGGGATCTCGACCATCGCACCGAACTTCGCCCGCAACCCCGCCTCACGGCAGGCGTCGGCGAACGCCTTCGCGTCCGTACGGTCCGCCACCATCGGGGCCATGACCTCGAGGTACACCGGCAGCCCCTCGGCCGCCTTCGCGAGCGCGGAGAGCTGCGTCCGCAGCACCTCCGGGTGGTCGAGCAGCGACCGCAGCCCCCGCACGCCCAGCGCCGGGTTCGGCTCGTCCGCCGGGGTCAGGAAGTCCAGCGGCTTGTCGGCGCCCGCGTCGAGCACCCGCACGACCACGCGTCCCTCGGGGAACGCCTCCAGGACCTGGCGGTAGGCCTCGACCTGCTTCTCCTCGGACGGCGCCTTCTTGCTGTCGTCCAGGAAGAGGAACTCCGTACGGAACAGACCGACGCCTTCCGCACCGGCCTCCACCGCCGCCGGCACGTCCGCCGGACCGCCGACGTTGGCCAGCAACGGCACCTTGTGCCCGTCCGAGGTCGCCCCCGGCCCGGTGGACGTCGCCAGCGCGGCCCTGCGCTCGGCGGCGGCCCTCGTCAGCTCCGCCTTCTTCTCCTCGCTCGGGTCCACGAACAGCTCGCCCGTGGAACCGTCGACCGCGATGAGCGTGCCCTCGGCCAGCTCGCCCGCGCCCGGCAGTGCCACGATGGCCGGCACGCCCAGGGCCCGCGCGAGGATCGCGCTGTGGCTGGTCGGCCCGCCCTCCTCGGTCACGAACCCGAGCACGAGCGCCGGGTCGAGCAGCGCCGTGTCGGCGGGCGCCAGGTCCCGCGCGATCAGCACGTACGGCTCGTCGCTGTCCGGCACGCCCGGCATCGGCACGCCGAGCAGCCGCGCCACGATCCGGTTCCGCACGTCGTCCAGGTCGGCGACCCGGCCCGCCATGTACTCGCCGGCCCCGGCGAGCAGCTCGCGATAGTGCGAGAAGGCGTCGTAGATACCGCGCTCGGCCGTGCTGCCGACCGCGATCCGGCGATCCACGTCGGCGATGAGCTCCGGGTCCTGCGCGATCATGGCCTGGGCCTCGAGAACCGCCTGGGCCTCGCCGCCGGCCAGGTTGCCCCGGGCGATCAGATCCGCGGCCACGGCCTCCACGGCCTGACGGGCACGCCCCTGTTCGCGCTCCGCCTCCTCGGCCGGAATCGACTTGGCCGGCGGCTCCAGAACCGCAGTGCCCATGTGCCGTACCTCGCCGATCGCCACCCCGTGGCTGACGCCGACGCCTCGCAGCGTTGTCTCCATCTCACCCGTCTCCGATTGAGCGACGGCCCCGGCCGCCGCGTTGAATGTCGAACTCGCGGTCGTCACGACGGACGAACCGGCTCAGCTCCAGCCGAAGAGGCTGTCGCCGGTGGTCACCTCGCCGGTCTCGGCGACGTCGGAGAGCGAGTCCGGGGTGGCCTCCAGGGCCACGACGGGACAGATGGGGGACTTGCCCGCGGCCTCGACCGCGGCGGGGTTCCAGCGCACGACGGCCTGGCCGCGCGTCACGGTGTCGCCCTTGCTGACGAGCAGCTCGAAGCCCTCGCCGTTGAGCTGGACCGTGTCGATGCCGAGGTGCGTCAGCACGCCGTGCCCCTCGCCGTCGACGACGACGAAGGCGTGCGGGTGCATGGAGACGATGACCCCGTCGACGGGGGAGACGGCCTCGGAAGGCTCGCGTACGGGATCGATGGCGGTACCGGGACCGACCATCGCACCGGAGAAGACCGGATCGGGAACTGCGGCGAGACCGATGGCACGGCCGGCGAGCGGCGAGGTCACGACTGTCATGGGAAGCCTCCCAGGGGCGGAGATTGTGTGGCGCCGTCACTACCTGTCCTGGACGGCGAACTGTTCCGAAGCGTATGTCATGAGAAGTCCCGGTTCCGCACGAGACGTACCAGTTGGGCGGAGCTAGGGACTACCGGCGACGGTTTGCCTCTACTGACGGTGGGATGTACTGTCGTACTCCTGCCTGACCCCAACGCGGCCTTGAGTCGCGGGTCGGCAGCACCTATCAAGCCAGATCCTAACCCCAGTGGTCTACACCTCTGCGTGCTCGCAGCGGGACGTGGTCAGGGGGACCGAGAAAGCCTGGTAATGTTTGACCCCGCCGGAAGGCCCCCGGAGTGAAAGCGAAAGGGACCGGAAAGCACCGAGGAAATCGGGTCGGAAAGATCTGATAGAGTCGGAGACGCAAGACCGAAGGG
>JNWL01000064.1 GCA_000716465.1 Streptomyces bikiniensis | reverse complement strand
CGCCGGCCCCCCCGCCCCCGCCGGCGCCCCCGCCCCCGCCGGCGCCCCCGCCCCCGTCGGCGTCGTCGTCTACTTCGTCCTCGACGCCGCGCCCCACGCCCTGGTCGCGGTGCACACCGTCGTCGAGGAGGAGCACGAGGGCAAGGGGATCGCCGGGGCGCTCGTGCGCGAGCTCTACGCGACCGCCGCCCGCGAGGGCGTCCCCGTCGTCCCCCTCTGCTCGTACGCCGCGAAGTGGGCCGAACGCCACCCCGACGAAGCGCCCGTACCGTCCGACGAGGTGGTCCGCGCGGCGAAGGAGCAGCTCAGGTCCACCCCCGATCTGTGGTGAACCCCGCCGGCACCCTGGCCCTGCTGCACACCTCGCCGGTCCACGTCCCCGTCTTCGACGCCCTGCGCGACCGGCACCACCCCGGGCTCGTCCTGCGGCACCTCGTCCACGAGGAGCTGCTCGTACGGGCCCGGGAGGCGGGCCCCGGGGCCGTCGCCGGGCCCGTGGCCGCCGTCCTCGCGGGGGCCGTCGCGGACGGCGTCCACGCCGTGCTCTGCACCTGCTCCACCCTCGGCGGGGCGGCCGAGCGCGCCGCGGCCTCCCTCGGCGTGCCCGTCCTCCGGGTGGACCGGCCGATGGCCGCCGAGGCCGCCCGGTACGACCGCGTCCTCGTCGTCGCCGCCCTGCGTTCCACCCTGGAGCCCACGACCGACCTCCTCGCGGAGGAGGCGAAGGCATCGGGGGCGCACGCCCCCCGCGTGACCACCGTGGTGGTGGAAGGGGCCTGGGAACGGTTCGAGGCGGGGGACCGGGAGGGGTACCTCGACGCCGTCGCGGCGGCCGTGGACCGGGCGCCCGTCACGGAGGGCGGTGCCGTCGTCCTCGCCCAGGCCTCCATGGCCGACGCCGCCGAGCGGACCTCCACCCCCCTGCCCGTCCTGTCCAGTCCCCGTCCCGGACTCGCGGCGGCCGCGGAGGCGGCGGGAGCGGCCGGCCGGGACTGACCCGAAGGGCCGGTCCGACGGGCGCCGGGAGCCCCGCCGCGCCACCCTGGGAAGCGACCGACCCGACGAGCGAGAGGTCCGTGATGACCCACCCCCACCCCGACCCGCTGCCCCCGTCGCCCATCCCGCCCCCCGTACCCGGCCCGAACCCCGTGCCCCCGCCGGATCCCAGCCCGGTCCCGTCCCCTCCGGACCCCGGCCCCGGTCCCGCCCCGCAGCCCGGCGGACCCGTGCCGGAACCCGAGCCCCAGCCCCAGCCGGGACCCGCCGGCGGAGGCCCCGCGCCCGCGTGGAGGTGACGGAAGACGGCCGGGATTCCGTGAACCGCTTGTCACGGAGCGTGCGCCACCCCTAACTTGGCGGCTGTCGCTGTGTTCTAGGGGGGCCCATGGCCGTACGCGGACGTCACCGCCGTCACCAGCCGAGCCGCGTCAACCGCGCCTCGCTCACCATCACGGCGGGAGGCGCCGGAATGGCGCTGCCGCTGATGGGCGCGGGCACGGTGCAGGCCGCCTCGCTGAACGTCTGGGAGAAGGTCGCGGCCTGCGAATCCTCCTCCAACTGGCACATCAACACGGGGAACGGCTACTTCGGCGGCCTCCAGTTCACCCAGTCCACCTGGGAGGAGTACGGCGGCACGCACTACGCGCCGCGCGCCGACCTCGCCTCCAGGGACCAGCAGATCCTGATCGCCGAGCGCGTCCTGAAGGGGCAGGGCCCCGGCGCCTGGCCGTCCTGCGGCCCCCGCGCGGGCCTCGCCCGGGGCGGTGAGGCCCCCGAGGCCTCCACCCGGGCCGCCGAGGCCGAGCCGTCCGGCGGGAACCAGCCGCGCACGGCCTCCCTGCCCGGACAGCGCGCCTTATCGGAACGCCCGGCCCGGAGCGCGAGCCCGACCACCGTGCCCACCGTGCGCGAGATGTACACCGTGACCCCCGGCGACTCCCTGTCGAAGATCGCCCGCGAGGAGAACGTACGGGGCGGCTGGCAGCGGCTGTACGAGGCGAACCGGCCCGTCGTCGGCGACGACCCCGACCTCATCCTCCCCGGCCAGCGCCTCACCCTGCGCATCGCCGCCCCCAAGAAGCCCGCCCAGCCGAGCGGGACCGGGCAGGGACAGAAGGCCGGACAGCCGGACAAGGCCGGGCAGGCCGGGAAGACGGGGGCGGTCGGGAAGGCCCCCGCTCCCGCCAGGACCGCCCCGCCGTCGACGCCCCCCAAGGCCGCCGCCCCCCGGCCCGCCGCCAGGCCGACGACCGCACCGGCCGCGAAACCCGCCACCAGACCCGCGGCCAAGACCGCCGCCGGGCCGGCCGCGAAACCGGCCCCCAAGCCCGCCGTCGCCAAGCCCGCGACCAAGCCCGCCGCCAAGCCGCGCCCGGCCGCCGCCGCGCCGCAGGTCAGCTACTCCGCTCCCGTCTCCGCCGGCATCGGCACCCGTTACGGCAAGCCCGGCTCCTCCTGGTCCAGCGGCTACCACACCGGCGTCGACTTCCCCGTCCCCACCGGCACCTCCGTCAAGGCCGTGGCCGGCGGCCGGATCGTCTCGGCCGGCTGGGCGGGCGCGTACGGCTACCAGATCGTGCTCCGCCACGACGACGGCCGCTACAGCCAGTACGCGCACCTCTCCGCCCTCACCGTCCGCGAGGGCCAGCGGGTGACGGCCGGGCAGCGCATCGCCCGCTCAGGATCGACCGGCAACAGCTCGGGACCGCACCTCCACTTCGAGGTCCGCACGGGCCCCGGATACGGCTCCGACATCGACCCCCTGGCCTATCTCAGGGCCCGCGGCGTCTCCGTCTGACCCCCTCGGCCCCTTCCCCCTCCCGCGAGCCGGCTTGGCGGGAGGGGCCGGGGACTCCGGCGCGGGCGTCATCCGGTCGAGCGTGAGCTCCACCAGACCGCCCGCGGCGACCGCCCCGCACAGCAGCGCGGCCACGGCGCCCGCCGCGCCGTAGCGGAAGCCCTCGCCGAACAGCGTCACGCCCACCGCCGCGGCGACCACCGGATTGACCACCGTGAGGGTGGCGAGCGGGGCGGCGAGCCCCGCGCCCCGGTACGAGGCCTGGGAGAGCAGCAGCCCGCCCACGGCGAACGCCGACAGGACCAGGAGCGCCGTCCACTCGGCCAGCGGCGCCCGCGCCGTCCACTCCCCGGCCACCGCCTTGGTGAACACCGACGCGGCGCCGAAGGAGACGCCCGCCGCCGTCGCCAGGAGGACGCTGCGCAGCGCCGGCCGGCCCACCAGGTGCGCGCCCGCGAAGAGCAGCCCCACCGCGCCGAAGGCGGTGCCCGTGAGCAGCCACCGGTCCCCGTCGCCCAGGGCCCGCGCGTCGGTGCCGGTCGTCAGGCTCAGCAGGCCCGCCAGGCCCGCCGTGGCCATGAGGGCGCCGTGCCGGGCCCGCCGCCCGGCCCCGCGGCCGACGAAGAGCGCCGCCATGGGCAGGGCGAACACGATCGTGAGCGCGCCCAGCGGCTGGACCAGGCTGAGCGGTCCGTACGCGAGGGCGGCGACGTGCAGGGCCGCCCCGACGCCGTTGAGCACCACCGCCCCCCACCAGGCCGGACGGCGCAGCGGTGCGTAGCGCGGGCCGGCCGCGGAGGCCGCGACCCGCTCCTGGACGATCGCCGCGGCCGCGTAGGCCACCGCGGAGACCAAGGCCAGGACGACGGACAGCGCGAGTGGACTCATGCCTTCCACGATCCTCCTCTCCGGCGGTTCGCGTCGTCGTACCGGAGGACCCCTTCGCGCGTACCCCTTCCGCAGTACGGGCCTTCCGCGTACGTCCACAGGTGTACGGGCCGCAGGCCGGAACCGGTGCGAACCGGTCCTCCGGCCTCCGGCGGGGGCGCTACCGTGGGCGCCGGCCCGGGATTCGGGAACCGGGAACGGACGACGGTGCGGGACAGGAGCGTGGGGCCGGATGGACCTCGTCGAGAGCGGATCGGTGGGCGGGTTCTTCGCCCTGCGGACCGCCCCGCCGGAGACCGGCGGTGCCCACCTGCCGCTCGCCCGGATCTACGCGGGGGAGGACGGCCCCCTCACCGCGCGCGTGGACCGGGTCGCCGCCCGGCTCGGGGCCCCCGAGCGGCGGGTCGGCGCCTCCGTCGCCCACCTGGGGCTCGCGGCCCGCCTCTGGTCCACCGCCCTCGGCCCCGCCGCCCTCTACGGCCGCTTCCCCGGCCTCGACCCCGCCGAACTGTCCTGGGACGGGGCCCTGACCTCGCCCGATGACCTGTGGTGGGCCGGCTCGGCGACCCGCCCCGCCACCGCGGCCGACCTCCGCGCGGCCGTCCAGGAGGCCCACCTCGTCCCGCTCCACGCGGCCCTGCGCCGCGACGGCCGGATATCGCCCCGGCTGCTCTGGGGCAACGCCGGCTCCGCCCTCGCCGGCGCCCTGCGCGAACTGACCCGCTGGGCCCGCGCCCACGGCAGGCCCGACGCGGCCGACCGGGCCGCCGCCCTGGTCGCCGAGCTCCTCGACCACCCCGACCTCGCCGGCACGGTCCGCGGCCCCCGGCTGCGCCGCGCCAGCTGCTGCCTCCACTACCGCTGTCCCGGCGGCGGACTGTGCGGCGACTGTGTCTTCGACCACGCCCCCCGAACGGGTTTGGAGGCGCGGCCCCCCGCTCCGTAAACTCCCCCTTTCGAAAGCCCGCGCAGGCGAGAGCCCGGGGGCGGCGAAACTCCGAGAGCGGCGACGCACGAGCGAACGAGGAACCCGAAGGCCATGACGGTGACCCAAGAAAACCAGGACTACGGGCCGGGCATCGACCCCGAGCGCCTGGCCGTCTGCCTCGCCGTCCTCGACGAGCTCGACGAACTGGAGATAGACCACCCGGACGCGATCCGCGTCCGCCGGGCCACCGCCGGGATCTACCGGACCGTGAAGCAGCGCCGCCGCCAGGAGCGCCGGGCCGCCAAGACCGCCAACGACAAGGCGGTCACCGAGGCCACGGCCACCGGCTCCGCGCAGCGCATCGACGACGAGACCGAGGGCATCCTGCCCACCTCCGTCACCGAGGAGGGCCGGATCGCGGGCATCCTCCAGCGCCCCCGCTCCTGCTACGTCTGCAAGACGCGGTTCGTGGAGGTCGACTACTTCTACCACCAGCTCTGCCAGCCGTGCGCCGCCGAGAACCGCGCCAAGCGGGAGGCCCGCGCCGACCTCACCGGCAAGCGCGCGCTGCTCACCGGCGGCCGCGCCAAGATCGGCATGTACATCGCGCTGCGGCTGCTGCGCGACGGCGCCCACACCACGATCACCACCCGCTTCCCCAAGGACGCCATCCGCCGCTTCAAGGCGATGGAGGACTCCGCGGACTGGCTGCACCGCCTGGAGGTCGTCGGCATCGACCTGCGCGACCCGGCCCAGGCCGTGGCCCTCGCGGACCGGATGACCGAGGCCGGTCCGCTGGACGTCCTCATCAACAACGCGACCCAGACCGTGCGCCGGCTGCCCTCCGCGTACGCCGCCCTGGTCGAGGGCGAGAGCGCCCCGCTGCCCGCCGGCGAGCTGCCCGCCCACGACGTCATCGGCGCCTTCAACTCGGGCGCGGTGGACGGCATCGCCGCGCTGCCGCTCGGCACGAGCGGCCTGGAGGCCCAGAAGGTCGCGGACCTCGCCCTGGTCGCGGGCAACGCCAGCATCGCCCGGCACCTCGACGGCACCGCCATCGACGCGGGAGGCCTGCTGCCGGACGTGGTCGAGACCAACACCTGGGTGCAGAGCATCGACCAGATCTCCCCGGTGGAGCTCCTGGAGACGCAGCTGTGCAACTACACGGCGCCGTTCATCCTGATCAGCAAGTTGCGGCCGGTGATGGCCGAGGCCGCGCGCAAGGCGGCCAGCGGGCGCTCCTACGTCGTGAACGTCTCCGCGATGGAGGGCGTCTTCGGCCGCGGCTACAAGGGCGCGGGGCACCCGAACACCAACGCGGCGAAGGCCGCGATGAACATGGTGACGCGGACCAGCGCCCAGGAGATGTTCCAGACCGACGGCATCCTGATGACCTCCGTCGACACCGGCTGGATCACCGACGAGCGTCCGCACTTCGACAAGCTGCGCCTCGCGGAGGAGGGGTTCCACGCCCCGCTCGACCTGGTCGACGGCGCGGCCCGGGTCTACGACCCGGTCGTCCGCGGCGAGGCGGGCGAGGACCTGTACGGCGTGTTCCTCAAGGACTACGCCCCCGGCAACTGGTAGCCGGGAGGTCGCCACCCCTTTTCGGCAAGAGCGCCCCATCGGCCAGGTGGGGCGCTCTTTCGGCTTGTTTCACCCGAACGCGTCACACTTCCGAGCCCGGTAGAGCGCGGGCGCGCTCATTTGGTTACTCTGATGTCCACGGTCGGCCACCGAGGAGACACACCTTCCTCACGGCCGGCCAGGGACTGGCCCGCCACCAAGGCCGCGATCCCGCCCGACGAACGGCGCCACCGCGACCGCACGGCACTTGTCCTACAGGTAGCGCGACACTAAGGAGTGCGCGGTGACACCCGAACTGACCAAGCAGGAACCGCGACCGACCGAATCCACCGAGCGGCCGCGCCGGAAGGGCGAGCTGGGAAGCCTGGAAGTCTGGGCCCGCTCGGCCCCGATCCGGCTCGCGGGCTACGAGGAGGACCTCGCCGAGCCCCACATCCTGCCGGGCATCGACTGAGCCGACGCCCCGGAGTGATGCCCCCCGGTGCCCCGGCCGAACCCCCGGCCGGGGCACCGGCACGTCTGGACCCCCTCAGGGCTCGCCGACGGGCTTCCGCAGCCGGGTCGGCGGCAGGTACTCGCGCAGCAGGGTCCGGTGCCACCACGCCCCGGTCGCGCGCAGCTCGCGCCAGGTCGTGTAGCGGTACCGGTACAGCCGGGCGCGGACGTGAACCGGCGGCGCGTCCGGGAACGGGTTGTGGGCGAGCAGCCGCAGGGTGTCCCGGTCGCCGTCGAGCAGCCGTTCCACGAAGGGCCCGAACCACGCGCGCGCGTACCCGGGGGAGAGCGCCGCGAACCACATCAGCCAGTCGAGCCGCAGGTGGTACGGGGCGAACTGGCGCGGCAGCCGGCGCGGGTCGCCCGGCTTGCCCCTGAAGCCGTACTCGCGCCAGACGGTGCCCTCGTGCGGCGCCGGGTCGTCGGTGCCCTCGACCACGATCTCGTCCCGGACCCGGCCGACCGTGCCGAACGCGCCGTAGCTGTTGACCAGGTGGAACGGGTCGTACGAGCGGTTCATGGCCTGGTGCCGGGAGAGCAGGTTGCGCACCGGGCGGTGGCTGCGGACCAGGACGAGGGCGGTCACCGCGACGACCAGGACGACGTACCAGAGCGGCGGGTCCGGCAGCGGGCGGTCGCCGGTGAGAGGGGAGGCGTCCACGGCGGAGAGGGCGAGCACGATGGTGATCCAGTTCAGCCAGGCGAAGTTGCCCGAGAGCACCAGCCACAGCTGGGTGACCACCATCAGGCCGGCCGCCACCGTGGCCACCGGCTGCGGGGCGAAGAGGAAGAACGGCACGACGAGCTGGACGACGTGGTTGGCCGCCGCCTCCACCTTGTGCAGCGGACGGGGGAGGTGGTGGAAGAACCAGCTCAGCGGTCCGGGCATCGGCTGGGTCTCGTGGTGGTGGCAGAGACAGGTCAGGTCCCGCCAGCAGCGGTCGCCGCGGATCTTGATGAGCCCGGCCCCGAACTCCACCCGGAAGAGCAGCCAGCGCAGCAGCAGGAGCACCAGGAGGGGCGGGGCCGTGTCGTCGTTGCCGAGGAGGACCGCCAGGAACCCGGCCTCCAGGAGCAGCGACTCCCAGCCGAAGGCGTACCAGGTCTGGCCCACGTTCACGATCGACAGGTAGAGCGCCCAGAGCACCAGCCACAGGAGCATCGACACCGGCAGCGGCACGGCGTCCCCGGCGCCCGCCACCAGGGCGAGCGCCAGGGCGGCGCCGGTCCAGGAGACCGCGGCGAACAGGCGGTCGGAGTAGCGCCAGTGGAAGAGCGAGGGCGTGTGGCGCGGCCGGGTCCGGCGCACGTACTCCGGCACCGGGAGCATCCCGTGCTCCCCGATCAGCGCCCGGAACTGGAGGGCGGCCGACAGGAACGCCACGAAGTAGAGCCCGGCCAGGCCGCGCTGGAAGACGATCCGGCTCAGCCAGAGGTCGGGTGCCGTGAACCACTCCATCGCCTCCAGTATCGGGCCGGGGTCACGTCCTGACGAGGCGCCGCAGGGTCCGGGCGAGTCGGCGGGCGTACGCGCGCTGGAGGAGCGGGACCAGGGGCCCCGCGAGCCGGGTGTACCAGACGGCGGGACGACTGAAGGCGGTGACCGCGAACCGGACGGCGCCGTCCGGTTCGAGCGTCACGAGGAAGGACTCCTCGCCGCATTCGGGATGGCCGGCGAGGGTGCCGTACGCGAAGCCGGTGCGGTCCTTCTCGTACGCCGTCCAGATCACCGCGCAGGGGACGGCGATCCGGAGCCGTCCGACGCCCGCCGACACCTCCACGCGGACGCCGGGGCCCGCGCGGTCGGCGTCGGCCAGGAGGCCCGCGCCGGAGCGGCGGTGCATCCGCCAGGTGGTGACGGCGGTGCCGGCCGTCGTGAAGGCGGCCCGGCCGTGGCCGACGACCGTGCCGTACCGCAGATGGTGGTAGCCCTCGGGGAGCGCGTCGGGGGTGCGGGTGGCGCCGACCTCGCGGTAGGTCGGGCCGGGGCGGTGGCGGTCGGGCCGGGCGAGGTCCTTCAGGAGGCGGGTCATGCCGGGGTCTCCGTTCGCGGGCGGGCGGGTGTGGTCGGGCCGGGGGCGCCGTCGGCGTGCAGGCGGCGGCGGGCGAGGAGGGCGCAGACGGCGAAGCCGAGGGCGTTGCCCAGGCCGTGGGTCGCGGCCATCCAGGTCAGGTCGGGGTGCGGGAGGCCGGTGGCCTCGCCGAGTGCCCAGTCCAGGGCGAGCAGCATGGTGGCGGCGAGGACCAGGGCCGAGACGGCGAGCAGGGTGCGGGCGGGGCGGTCGGCCGCGAGCTCGCGGCGCTCGCGCAGGGTCAGGACGGCGACCGCCGCCATGCCGGCGGTGAGGACGACGGCGCCGGCCAGCTCGGCCCAGTCGTCGACGAAGTAGCCGATCAGGACGAGCAGGGTGCCGGCGGGGACGCTGAGCGCGGCGAAGCGGGCGGTGGGGCCGTCCTCGGAGGCGCGGCAGACGAGACCGGCGACCAGGGCGGCGGCGAAGCCCGCGAAGTGGAAGTGCGGGACGGTGAGCGCGAGGACGTCCAGGTCGAAGCCGAAGAGCGGGTACGAGGCCCGCTCCGCGACGAGCGCGAGGCCCGCGACCGAGGGCGAGGCCAGGGCGGTCAGGACGGCGACCTCCCGGGGCCGGAGCGAGCGGGTCAGCATCAGCCGGGCCGGCGCCTGGCACGCGAGCGCCAGGGCGGCGAGGGCGTAGACGGCGGCGAGGCCGGCCGAGAGGCCGGAGCGGGGCAGCCAGAGGGAGAGCGCCCCGGGGACGGCGAGCAGCGGCCAGAGGCGCCGGAGCCGGTCCAGGCCGGGGGGCCTGGGGCCGTCGAGGAGCGAGAGCCCCGTAGGGACCACCCAGAACATCCCGATCGTCACGACCGATGCCACCAGGATCGACAGCGCGGTCATGCCACCACCCCCGTTTGAACGCGTTCAAGTGATGGTTCGAGCGTACGGCTTCTGTTGAACGTGTTCAAGTGGCGTGCTCCGGCGGGCGACCCGGTCGGCCCCCCTCCGCTTGCGCGTGCCCCCGCGCTGCGACAGACATGAGGAGACAAGAGGGACTTGGCCGGAACCGGGCCCCGGGCCCGGGGGAGAGAAAGTCGGGAGTACCAGGTGCGCTCACCCCTTCGCCGGACGCGGCGAAACCCCACCCCCACCCCCGTCCCTCCCCCCGGCGGCGCGATCGCTCCTCGCGACGGCGTCCGCCTCGCCGGGGCCGCGTTCGCCTCCGTCCTGCTGCTCGCCGGCTGCTCCTCCGGCGGCACCGGTGCCGGGAGCGCGGGGCGGCCCGTCGCGGCACCCGCCCAGGACGTCCTCCTCCAGGCGGCCGCAGCCCCGGGGCCCGACCCCTTCACCGCCTCCACCGTCCGCAACACCGCCCGCCCCTCCGACCCGCCCCGGCCCCCCGAGGGGCAGCGGGCCCGCGAGGTCACCGGCTCCACCCCGGGCCTCTACGGCGGCACCCGCGCCGTCGGCAGCTGCGACGTCGAACGGCAGGCCTCCCTCCTCACCGGGGACCCGAAGAAGGCGCGCGCCTTCGCCGAGGCCGCCGGCATCCCCGAGGCCGGCGTCGCCGACTGGCTGCGCGGCCTCACCCCGGTCGCCCTGCGCGTGGACACCCGCGTCACCGGCCACGGCTACCGCGGTGGCCGGGCCGCCGCCCACCAGGCCGTCCTGCAGACCGGTACGGCCGTCCTCGTCGACCAGTACGGCTCCCCGCGCGTCCGCTGCGCCGGCGGCAACCCGCTCCGCGCCCCCGCCGCGGACCGGGGCGGCGTCTACGTGGGCGTCCCCTGGGACGCCTTCGACCCCGACCACGTGGTCGTCGTCCGCCCGACCGGCACCGTCGTCACCAGCCTGGTCATCGTGAACGCCACCGACCGCAGCTGGATCGAGCGCCGGACCGGCAGCGACGGCGAGGAGGACCGCAAGCCCGCCGTGGAGCCGTCCTGCGACCCGGACGCGTGCACCCTGGACGGCTCCGGCACGCCCGACCCGGACGCCTCCGGCCCGGCCGTGCCCGCCCCCAGCACCCCCGACCGCTCCGCCCCGCCGGAGCCCGTGCCGCCGCAGGACCCGCCGGCCCCCGACGCCCCGACGGACCCCGACCCGTACACGGAACCGGCCCCCGACCCGTACACCGACCCCGACACCGAACCCCTCCCCGACCCCTCCGCCGAGCCGCCCGTCCCACCGGACGGGGAGCTGCCGCCCGAGGAGCTCTTCCCGCCCGAGCCGGTGCCGGACCAGCCCGACACCTTCGAGGCCTTCGAGGGGTGAGCCTGACAAGTGGAGCGGATCTTCGTGGTGCGTACGGGCGGGGCTGCGCCTAGCGTGGCCCCATGAGCACGGGCAACGGGAGCGGGCAGACGAGCGGCCCGGCCCGCCGTGCGCAGGACGGACCCCCCGGCGGGCCGCCGCCCGGGGCGCCGATCCTGTCCGAGTACGGCTCGGCCTTCCGCATGGGCGGCTTCGACTGGGACCTGCCCGCCGGGACGATGGAGATGGACGACGCCGCCCTCGCCGTCTTCGACCTGGACCGCGAGGAGTACGACGGACGCCCGGAGTCCCTGGGCTCACGGGTGCTCCCGGACGAGGGCAGCCGCCTCGACGCCCTGGTGGCGCAGGCGCTCAAGGACGGCAGCGACCAGTACGGCGCGTACTTCCGCATCCGCCGCCGCGACGGCGCCCACCAGTGGACCCACACCCAGGGCATCGTCCACCGCGACCCCACCGGCCGCCCCGTGCGGATCGTCGGCGTCCTGCGCGACGCCACCCACGAACTCACCGAGTCCGCCGCCCGGCTCGGCCTCGACGAGGGGCGCCGCAAGCGCGCCGGCGTCGTCGAGGGCACCACGGCCGCCCTCGCCCACGCCCGGACCGTCAAGGACGTCATCGACCTCCTCGACGACTCCCAGGCCCTCGAACACTTCGGCGCCGCCAGCCTCGTCATGGGCCTCCTGGAGGCGGGCCGCATCCACCTGGTGGCCGAGGGCCCCGAGGGCGCCTTCGTGCCCGGCACCCGCTTCACCCGGGTGGACGAGCCGTACCCGATGAGCGAGGTGATCCGCACCCTGCGCCCCCGGTTCATCGACTCGCCGCGGGACTTCTCCGACTCCTACCCGGTCCTCTGGCCGCACATCAGCGGACTCGGCGTCACCGCCGCCGCCTACCTCCCGCTCATCGCCCAGGCCCGCCCGATCGGCGCGCTCGGACTGCTCTACAGCGACCGGACCGGCTTCAGCGAGGACGAGCGGACCCTGCTCGTGGCCCTCAGCAGCAGCATCGCCCAGAGCCTCCAGCGGGCCATGCTGTACGAGCAGGAGCACGACCTCGCCGAAGGGCTCCAGCAGGCCATGCTGCCGCGCCGGATCCCGGAGGTGCCCGGCGCCCAGACGGCCGTCCGCTACCGCTCCGCCCGGCTCGGCCGGGACATCGGCGGCGACTGGTACGACGTCATCGCGCTGCCCGGCGGCCGGGTCGGCGCCGTCATCGGCGACGTGCAGGGCCACGACACCCACGCCGCGGCCGTCATGGGCCAGCTCCGGATCGTGCTGCGCGCCTACGCCGCCGAGGGCCACACCCCGGCCACGGTGATGGCGCGGGCCTCCGTCTTCCTCCACGAACTCGACACCGAGCGCTTCGCCACCTGCACGTACGCCGAGGTCGACCTCCGCACCGGGGTCGTCCAGCTGGTCCGGGCCGGCCACGTCGACCCGCTGATCCGGGAGTCCGACGGCCGCTGCCGCAGACTGCCGGTCGAGGGCGGCCTGCCGCTGGGGCTCTCCGCGGAGTTCGGACGCCTCGACTACCCGGTCACCACCCTCGAACTGGACCCCGGACAGACCCTGCTGCTCTACACCGACGGCCTCGTGGAGAAGCCGGGCGCCGACCTCGACGAGGGCCTCCAGTGGCTCTCCTCCCTCGTCCGGCGCGGTCCCGCCGACCTCCAGGAGCTCGCCGACCACCTGTGCGACGTGGTCGCCGAGCGGGGCGGCGAGGACGACGTCGCGATCCTGCTGCTGCGCCGCCACGGCACCTACGCCGCCCCCGGCGCCGGCCGGTTCCAGCAGCACGTGGCCCAGAGCGACCCGGAGGCGCTCAGCTCCGCCCGCCACATGATCAGGGCGGCGGTCCGGGCCTGGGGCGCGGGGGAGCGGGCGGACGAGATCGAGCTGGTCGCCGACGAGCTGATGACCAACGCCCTGATGCACACCGACGGCGGGGCGATCGTGACCCTACGGGTCCTCCCCGGGCCCACGCGGCGGCTGCGGGTGGAGGTCGAGGACCGCTCCAGCGCCCTGCCCCGGCGCCGCGAGGCCGGCGAGGCGGGCGTGTCCGGCCGGGGACTGCTCCTGGTCGACCAGCTCTCCGACGCGTGGGGGGTGGAGTCGCGGGGCGGCGGCAAGTGCGTGTGGTGCGAGTTCGTCGTGGAGAGCGTCCCCGCGGAGAGCCCGCCGACGGAGACCTGAGGGCGGCCCGGGGAGGGGGAGGGAGCGGCGCCCCGGGAGCCCGCGAGGGGCCCCGACGCACGCGACCGAGGGTATTTACGGAGCGTTAACTGACCGTACTTGACCGTAACTGTCGGTGCGCGATTGACTGCGGTCTTCCACCCCTCCGCGCAGGACGTGAGGACACCCGTGACCACCGAGCTCCTGGCCCCGCTGGACCTGGCCTTCTGGCACCTGGAATCCACCGCCCACCCCCTGCACCTCGGTGCCCTCGCCCACTTCGGCCCGCTGCCCGCCGCGCCCGGCGAGGAGCCGGCCGACGTCCTGGACCTCCTCGCCCGCCGCGCCGCCGCCGTCCCCCGGCTCCGGATGCGCGTCCGCGACGTCCTCATCCCCGTCGGCGGCGCCGCCTGGAGCGCCGACCCCGACTTCGACGTGCGCCGCCACGTCCGCGAGATCACCCTCCCCGGCGCCGACTTCCCCGCCGAGACCGCCCGGCTCGCCGCCGAACTCATGGAGCGACCCGTCGAGCGGGGCCTGCCGCCCTGGGAGATGTACCTGCTCAGCGGCGCCCCCGACGGCTCCTTCGCCGTCCTCGTCAAACTCCACCACGCCCTCGCCGACGGCATGCGGGCCGTCGCCATCGGCGCCGGGATCTTCGACGAGATCGCCGCCGGCCACCGCCCCGCGCGCCGCTCCCGCCCCGTGCCCCCGCGTCCCCCGCTCTCCGGGTTTCCCGGGCTCCCCGGTCCCGGACGCCTCCTCGACCTCGCCCGGGACCGCCTCGGCGACCTCGGCCGGGCCGTCGAGGTCGGCGCCTCCGTCGTCCGCGCCAGCCGCCTCGACGGACGCCCCACCGCCGCCCTGGCCGCCCACTCCAGCGGCACCCGCCGGATCGCCACCGCGACCCTCTCCCTGGAGCGGGTCCACCGCGTCCGCCGCACCACCGGCGGCACCGCCAACGACGTCCTCCTGGCCGTCGTCGCCGGAGCCCTCCGACGCTGGTTCGACGAGCGCGGACTGCCGCTGCCCGACGCCGACCCCCGGGCCCTCGTCCCCGTCTCGCGCCGCCGCCCCGGCGCCCCGCCCGGCCCCGGCAACAGCCTCTCCGGCTACCTCCTCGACCTGCCCGTCACCGAACCCGACCCGGCCGCCCGGCTCACCGCCGTCCGGCGCGCCATGGACCGCAACAAGGCGGCGGGCCCCTTCCGGGGCGCCGGGGCCGTCGCCCTCCTCGCCGACCAGCTCCCGCCGCTCGCCCACCGCTTCGGCGCCCCCTTCGCCTCCGGCGCCGCCCGCCTCCTCTTCGACCTCCTGGTCACCCAGGTCCCGCTGCCCCGCTCCGCGCTCTCCCTCGGCGGCGCCCCGCTGCGCGCCCTCTTCCCCATGGCGCCGCTCGCCCGGGGCCAGTCCCTCGCCGTCGCCATGTCCCCGTACGGCGGCCGGGTCCACATCGGCCTCGTGGCCGACGGCGCGGCCGTCCCCGACCTCGACGCCCTCGCCGCCGCCCTCACCGCCGAACTCGACCTCCTCGACCCGCCGGGGGACGACGACGCGGGGGCGTGACGCCCCCGGGGCGCCCCCCCGCCGGAGACCGGCGCCCCCGGGCCACGACACCCCCCGCCGGACAGGCCCTAGACTCCGCCGCATGCTGCGCGCACTGGCCGTCGACGACGAGGAGCCCGCCCTCGGGGAACTGCTCTACCTGCTGCGCGCCGACCCGCGCGTCCGCACCGCCGAGGGCGCGGGCGACGCGACGGCGGCGCTGCGCAGGATCGGCCGCGCCCTGGAGTCGGGGCCCGACGGCGAGGACGCCGTCGACGTCGTCTTCCTCGACATCCACATGCCCGGCCTCACCGGCCTCGACGTCGCCCGGCTGCTCGCCGGCTTCGCCCGCCCCCCGCTCGTCGTCTTCGTCACCGCGCACGAGGGCTTCGCCCTCCAGGCCTTCGACCTGAAGGCCGTCGACTACGTCCTCAAGCCGGTGCGCCGCGAACGGCTCGCGGAGGCCGTCCGCCGCGTCCACGAGCTGGTCCACGCCACGGCCGCCCCCGCCGCCGCGCCCGAGCAGATCCCCGTCGAACTCGGCGGCGTCACCCGCTTCGTCCCCGTCGACGACATCGCCTACGTCGAGGCCCACGGCGACTACGCCCGCCTCCACACCGACCGGGGCAGCCACCTCGTCCGCATCCCGCTCTCCGCCCTGGAGGAGCGCTGGGCGGACCGGGGCTTCGTCCGCATCCACCGCAGCCACCTCGTGGCCCTCGCCCGGATCGACGAACTGCGGCTCGACGGCGGCGCCACCTCCGTACGGATCGGCGACACCGACCTCGCCGTCAGCCGCCGCCACGCCCGCCAGCTCCGGGACCTCCTGATGCGCCGGGCCGGCGGCTGACCCGCGTACGCACGCGCCCGCCCGCACCTCCGCCGCCGCAGGCCTACCGCCGTACGACCCCGCTGCGTAGACTCCACGCGTCCCGGGCCGCGCCGCCCGCGCACCACCGCGGAAGAGCCCGCGAGAACCACCCGAAGTCCAGAGATGCCGGAGCGGACGCCGATGTCCGAGCACCACCCGCCGCGCAGACCCCGGCGCGAGACCGTCACCTACGCCTCCGCCCACGGCGCCGCCGGAGCCCCGGGCCCCGCCGGGCGGCCCCCCGCCCACCCCCCGGCCCGCTCCGAGATCGACGAGCAGACCACCCTCGGGCACACCTACGTCCGCTCCCTGATGCGCAGCCAGCTCCGCGCCGCCCTCACCGCCCTCGGCGCGCTCGCCCTGCTGGTCGGCTCCCTGCCGCTCGTCCTCGCGCTGCCCGCCCCCGAGGCCCTGGTCTGGCTCGCCCTCGGCGTCGGCGTCCACCCGGTCGTCTGGGGCATCGCCCACTGGTACGTCCGCCGCGCCGAGCGCAACGAACGCGACTTCACCGGCCTCGTCGAACGATGACCCCCTCCGCACGGACGCCCGCATGAACCGGACCCACGCCGTCGTCGCCGTCACCGCCGTCGTCCTCGCCACCGTCCTCATCGGCGCCCTCGGCCTGCGGATCTCCCGCACCACCTCCGACTTCTACGTCGCCTCGCGGACCGTCCGGCCGGGCCTCAACGCCGCCGCCATCAGCGGCGAGTACCTCTCCGCCGCCTCCTTCCTCGGCATCGCCGGACTCGTCCTCGTCCAGGGCCCCGCCATGCTCTGGTACCCGGTCGGCTACACCGCCGGGTACCTCGTCCTGCTCGTCCTCGTCGCCGCCCCGCTGCGCCGCTCCGGTGCGTACACCCTCTCCGACTTCGCCGAGGCCCGCCTCGAATCCCGGCGCGCCCGGCGGCTCGCCAGCCTCTTCGTCGTCGGCATCGGCTGGCTGTACCTGCTGCCGCAGCTCCAGGGCGCCGGGCTCACCCTGGAGATCCTCACCGGCGCCCCCGACTGGGTCGGCGGCCTCCTCGTCGCCCTCGTGGTCACGGGGACGGTCGCCGCCGGCGGGATGCGCAGCATCACCTTCGTCCAGGCCTTCCAGTACTGGCTGAAGCTGACCGCCCTGCTCGTGCCCGCCCTCTTCCTGCTCGCCGCCTGGCACGGGGACGGGGCGCCCCGCGCCCGCTTCGACGCCCCCGCCGTGCTGCGCGACCACACCGTCGTCCGGGTCGCCGACACGGTGCGCATCGGGCTCGACGCCCCGCTGACCGCCACCGTCACCGGCCGCGTCGACTCCGCCCCGTACACCGGACGGACCGTCACCCTCGGCCCCGGCACCCACCACGTCCTGGCCGGCACCACGCTCGCCTTCGAGCCGGGCGCGAAGCTCCCCGAGCGGATGGCCGGCGGCACCGACCCCCTCGGCTGGTCCCAGCCGCTGGCCGGCGGACGCGACGGACACCAGCTGTACGCCACGTACGGACTGATCCTCGCGACCTTCCTCGGCACCATGGGCCTGCCGCACGTCGCCGTCCGCTTCTACACCAGCCCGCACGGCCGCGCCGCCCGCCGCACCACCCTCGTCGTCCTCGGGCTCGTCGGCGCCTTCTACCTCCTGCCGCCGCTCTACGGCTTCCTCGGCCGGGTCTACGCCCCCGAACTGGCCCTCACCGGCTCCGCCGACGCCGCCGTCCTCGTCCTGCCCGACCGGATCCTCGGCGGGCTCCCCGGCGACCTGCTCGGGGCGCTCCTCGCGGGCGGCGCCTTCGCCGCCTTCCTCTCCACCGCCTCCGGGCTCACCATGTCCGTCGCCGGGGTCCTCACCCAGGACGTGCTCCCCTCCCGGGGCGTCCGGCACTTCCGGCTCGCGACCCTGCTCGCCACCGCCGTCCCGCTCGGCGTCGGGGTGGTCGCCTCCAAGGTGCCGGTCGCCGACGCCGTCGGCCTCGCCTTCGCGGTCTCCGCCTCCTCCTTCTGTCCGCTGCTCGTCCTCGGCATCTGGTGGCGGCGGCTCACCCCGCCCGGCGCGATGGCCGGGCTCCTGCTCGGCGGCGGCTCCGCCCTCGCCGCCGTCATGGCCACCCGGGCCGGGCTCGCGCCCGGCGGCTGGCCGCACACGCTGATGGCCTGGCCCGCCGTCTGGTCGGTCCCGCTCGGCTTCCTCACCATGGTCCTGGTCTCCCTCGCCACCCCCCGTCGGATCCCGCCCGGCACACCGGCGCTCCTCGCCCGCCTGCACCTCCCGGAGGAGATCACGGGGGCCGTCCCCGCCCAGGAGACCCGCCCGGACGCCCCTTCGGAGGTGCGCCGATGAGCGGCATCGCCCTCGCCGCCGCGGCCGCGGCCGGGGCCGTGCTGCTCGCCGCGGGCTTCGTCCTCGGCCGGTTCGCCGCCCGGCGCGGGGGCCGGGACGCCGACCCCGACCTCGGCACGCCCGTCGAGCGGGCCACCTTCCACACCCTGCACACCGCCTCGCTCGCCGCGCCCCCGCTGCGCGCCGGACTCACCGAGGAGACCGCCCGCAGGGCCGCCCGCACACTCCGCTCGCTGCTCGGCACCGAGGCGCTCTGCCTCACCGACCGGGGCGCGGTCCTCGCCTGGGACGGACCCGGCGAGGACCACCACCGCGCGCACGTCCCCGCCCAGGCCGCCGAGACCCTGGAGACCGGCCGCAGCCGCTCCGCCGACTCCGGCTGCGCCGACCCGGCCTGCCCGCTGCGCTGGGCGGTGATCGCCCCGCTCACCGGCGAGGACGGCGTCCTCGGCGCGCTCGTCGCCTACGGCTCGCGGGAGTCGGCCGTCCTGGTGCGGGCCGCGACCGAGGTGGCCCGCTGGGTCTCCGTCCAGCTCGAACTGGCCGAGCTCGACCGCTCCCGCACCCGGATCGTGGAGGCCGAGATCAAGGCCCTGCGCGCCCAGATCTCCCCGCACTTCATCTTCAACTCCCTCGCCGCCATCGCCTCCTTCGTCCGCACCGACCCCGAGCGGGCCAGGGAACTCCTCCTGGAGTTCGCGGACTTCACCCGCTACTCCTTCCGCAGGCACGGCGAGTTCGCCCAGCTCGCCGACGAACTGCGCTCCATCGAGCAGTACTTGGCGCTCGCGGGCGCGCGCTTCGGCGACCGGCTCAAGGTGACGCTCCAGATCGCGCCCGAGGTGCTGCCGGTGACCCTGCCGTTCCTCTGCCTCCAGCCGCTGGTGGAGAACGCGGTCAAACACGGCCTCCAGGACCGGGAGAAGGGCTGCCGGGTCGTCATCGCCGCCCGGGACGCGGGCGCCGAGGCCGTGGTGACCGTCGAGGACGACGGCATCGGCATGGACCCGGAGCTGCTGCGCGCCGTCCTGCGCGGGGAGCACCCGGCGGGCGCCGGCATCGGCCTCTCCAACGTGGACGAGCGGCTGCGCCAGGTGTACGGGACGGAGTACGGCCTCGTCATCGAGACGGGCGTCGGCGCCGGGATGAAGGTGACGGTACGGATACCCAAGTACCGCCCGGGGGTGCACCCTTCGGCCCCGTGAGTCCCGGCCGTGAGCCCCGTCCTTGAGCTCCGGCCGGGCGTCCCGGTCAGCGCAGGTGGAGCGAGAGGTGCGCGAGCGGCAGGCCCAGCTTCCAGGCGGGCAGCCAGATCTGCTCGCCCTCGTCGACCGGGCACCCCGGGTCGGCGTCCGCCCGGCCGTCGAGGTCGGCGGCGAGGATCCAGGTGTCCCGCAGCCGCCGCCACGCGGTCTCCGCGAGCGCCAGGTCGGGCCCCCCGCCGCCGGCCGCCTGCCGCCCGGCGAGCCGCTCCTCGACCCAGGGCGGCCAGGGGCGGTCGTACGCCGTGTGCCGCAGCCACTCGTCGATCCGGCCGGCGGGCGGCCGGTCCGGGTCCTCCGCGAGGTGGACGGTGAGGGCCAGGGCCCGGAGGCCCGCCCGGTACTCCAGCGAGCCGGGCGCGACGAGCGCGGCGGCCCGCAGAACCTCGTCGGCCAGGTACTCGGCGCACAGCCAGGCCATCGGGACGGCCAGGCCGCCGCCGCTCGTGCCGCCGGTGCCGTTCGTGCTCTCGGGCAGCAACGCTCCCACCTTCTCCCGGACATGACCGCGCGTGCGGGGCCGTGTGAGGGGCCCGGACGACGGGGCCCGGGGAAGAGCCTCCTCCGTGCGGGGCGCCCGCGGGTCCCGCTTTGCTCAACTCGCCCGAGCGGTTTCGGATACGTTCTCCGGCCGGATCGGTACGGGTGGGATTCCGGTCGCCGGGGGTGACGCGGGGGACGGCGGAGGCGGCCCGGGGCCGGGATCAGCGCCCCGCCGCCCCCGCGAGGCTCCGGCGCGGCCGGTAGCCGGGCAGCGACCGGCCCAGCTGCCGCAGGGCGTAGTGGGAGCGGGACTTGACGGTCCCGGCGGGGATGCCCAGCTCCACGGCGGCCTCGTTGACGGTGAGGCCGTGGAAGTACAGCCGGACGAGCACCGCCCGGTGTTCGGGGCTCAGCCCCCGGACGGCCGCCCGCACGTCGAGCGCGGCCTCGGCGGAGGCGGTGGCGTCGGCGGGGTCGGGCGTCACGGCGAGGACGCCGTCGCCGATTTCGGCGGGCCGGGCGAGGCGCGAGCGGCGCGCGTCGATGGCGAGGCGGCGGGCCACGGTGAAGAGCCAGGGGCGCATGGAGTCGTAGGGACTGTCGAAGGCCTCCGGGTGCTGCCAGGCCCGTACGAGGGTCTCCTGGGCGAGGTCCTCGGCCCGCTGCCGGTCCCCGTAGGTGAGGCCGAGCAGGAAGGAGAGCAGCGCGGGGCCGTGGTCCCGCTGCAACTCCTCCAGGGTCCGTTCGTCGGTCGTCGCCGTCGTCATGCTGCCCACCTCTCCCGCGGCTCGTCGTCGGCCCGTATACGAACGCATTCGGACGGCGAGGGACAGGGAACGGACATCGGTCTGCGACGAACGGTCGCACCGAGCGGCGAATGGTACGGCGAACGGTCGGACGGAGTCACTGCGTCCGTTTCAGCGGGGTTCGTGGGCTTGTGCGGCCTTGACCCTTGACTGCGGCTTCTCTCCGGGATCAATTCTTCAGAACAGATGTTCATCACATGATCTGGGTGGAGTGCCGCACATGACCTCACGCACCAGGCCCGCGAGCAGGACGGCCGCGCTCGCCGCCGTCCTGCTCGCGGCGGCGACCGGCTGCACCGGCGGAAGCGGCACGGGCGGCGGGAGCGGTCCGGCCGCGGGCGACGCCACCCCGAAGGCCACCGCTCCGGGAGCCGCCGGACGCCCCACCGGACCCTCCGCCGCCCCCGGCGCGGCCTCCGCGCCCGCCGGGTTCACCCTCGTGGCCTCCGGGGACGTCCTCCCGCACGACTCCATCATCCGCAGGGCGGCCGAGGACTCCGCGGGCGCCGGCCACGACTTCCGCCCCATGCTCGCCGGCGTGAAGTCCGTCGTCTCCGGCGCCGACCTCGCCCTCTGCCACATGGAGACCGTGTACGGGGAGAAGGGCGGGCCCTACACCGGCTACCCCGCCTTCAAGTCCCCGCCCGAGGTCGCCGCCGGGCTCAAGGAGACCGGGTACGACTCCTGCTCCACCGCCTCCAACCACACCCTCGACGACGGGGCGGCGGGCCTCGGCCGGACCCTCGACGCCCTCGACGCGGTCGGCATCCGCCACGCCGGATCGGCCCGTACGGCCGAGGAGGCGGCCCGGCCCACCCTGATGGAGGCGGGTGGCGCCACCGTCGCCCAGCTCGCCTACACCTACGACACCAACGGCCACCCGCTCCCGAAGGGGCGGCCCTGGGCGGTCGACCTGCTCGACGAGCGGCGGGTGGTCGCCGACGCGCGCGCGGCCCGCGCGGCCGGCGCCGACGTGGTCGTGGTCAGCGTCCACTGGGGCACCGAGTGGCAGACCGAGCCGGACGAGCGGCAGCTCTCCCTCGGCCGGGCGCTGACCGCCTCGCGGACCGGCGGCCGCCCGGACATCGATCTTCTCCTGGGTACGCATGCCCACGTTCCTCAGGCCTACGAGAAGGTCAACGGCACCTGGGTGGTCTACGGGATGGGCGACCAGATCGCCGGCGACATGATCAACCACCAGGGCGTCCACGACCCGCGCGGCAACCAGGGCAGCATCGGACGTTTCACCTTCGCTCCGCCCCGTACCCCCGGCGGGCGCTGGGAGGTCACCCGGGCCGAGTTCGTCCCCCAGTGGTTCGACACCGGGCGCGGCCGGGTGGTCAACCTCGGCGCCGACACCGGCGGGGACCCGCGCCTGGCCGCGATCCGCGACACGATCCGGAGGGTGGTGCTCAACCGGGGCGCCGGCGAGGACGGCCTCGTGATGGGCAAGTAGACGGGCGAACGGACGGGTGCGCAGGGGCGGGCGGCGGTACGGCGGCCACCGGGCCGGCGAACCGGTGGCCCCGCTGTCCGGTCGCCCTTCGCGACTGTCCGCCCAACGGGTGCTTTCGGACGGGCGGCCGGTGTCGCTGAGCCGCGTCGACCCTCATCCGTACGAACCATTGGTCATGAAAAAGGATCAGATGCCCAACGGGCGTCGAGCGGTGCTGCGGCTGGCCGCCGCGCTCGGCGCCACCGCCGCCGTCGGAGTCTTCGCCGCGGACCGGCTCTCCGCCCCCGACCGGGCCGCCGGTCCCGGCCCCGGCGGCGCCCCGGGAAGCGGGACCGGGACCGGGGCCGGACCCGGGTCTGCGGGCCCGGCCGCCGGTCCGCAGGCGGGGACCGCCCGGCTGCACCCGAACGCGTACCGCCTCCAGCCGATGACCGCCTACGCGCCCCCGGCGTACCGGCGCGCGCTGCCGCCCGTGCGGCAGCGGCCCTTCCTCAGCGTCTCCGGGGCCGGCCGCTCGATGGTGCTGACCTTCGACGACGGGCCCGACCCCCGCTACACCCCCGGCATCCTCGACACCCTGCGCCGGTACGACTGCCGGGCGATGTTCTTCGTCTGCGGCGAGATGGCCGTCGAGAACCAGGACCTGCTGCGGCGCATGTCCGCGGAGGGGCACGTCGTCGGCAACCACTCCTGGTCCCACCCCCTGATCCCCGGGCTGCGGCCCTCCCGCATCCGCGACGAGCTGGGCTCCACCAGCGAGGTCGTCGAACGGGCCCTCGGCACGGCCCCGCTCTGGTACCGCGCCCCCTACGGGGCCTGGAACCGGCACTCCTTCGAGATCGGCGCCGAACTCGGCATGGAGCCGCTCGCCTGGACCGTCGACACCCTGGACTGGCAGGAGCCCGGCACCGACTCCATCGTCCGCCGGGTCCTGGACGGCGCGGCCCCCGGCGTCGTCGTCCTCAACCACGACGCGGGCGGCGACCGCTCCCAGAGCGTGGCCGCGCTCCGCCGCTACCTGCCCGAACTCCTCGACGCCGGCTACCACGTCACCGTCCCCCGGCGCTGACCGGCCGGACACGGGAGAGGGGCCCGGCACTTCAGGTGCCGGGCCCCTTTCCTCTCGTGACGGCGGGTCAGCGGGAGCCGACCATCCGGGCGTAGACGACGACGTTCCCGTCGTACCCACGCGCGCGCGTGTACCCGCCGCCGCAGGTGATGACCCGCAGCTCCGGCTGCCCGGTGTCGGCGTAGACCCGCACGCCGGGGAAGTTGTCCTTCGCGTACACCTCGACGCCGTAGATCTCGAAGACCGCGACCCGGCCGTCGTACCGCTCGACCTCGACGTGCTGGCCCTTCTCCAGGGAGCCGAGACCGTAGAAGACCGCCGGGCCCTGGGTGTTGTCGACGTGTCCGACGACGACGGCGGTCCCGCGCTGGCCGGGGGAGATGCCGTTCTGGTACCAGCCGGCGAGGTTGGCGTCCTGGGGCGGGGGCGCCGCCACCCAGCCGTCCGGGTCCAGGCCCACGTCCATGATCGGGGCCGCGACCCGGATCGCCGGGATCTTGATCCGGGAGGCCGGGGCGAAGGGCAGCGGCTCCAGGCCGGTGGCCGCGGAGGGGGCCGCCGGGGCGGTCGGGAGCGCCGCCGGCCGCGCGGCCGCGGCGGGCTGCGGCGGCCCGGAGGCGACGTCCACCCCGTTGCGCATCATCGCGAGCCCGGACAGCATGGCGAGGGCCAGGACACCCCAGGGTTGGAGTCTCCTGCGCTCGGAGACGCGGAAGTCCTTCGGGGGCATGGTTCTCCCTTCGTGGCGTCGTCAGAACGGTAAGGGCGGCCCGGCGGTACGTCGCGCCGGACGGTCCGAACGGGTGGGGCCCGCCCCTCCCGGACCACCCCGGGCGGACGACGCACGGACCGGCGGAGGAGCGGCTGAGGAACGGCTGAGGACCGGCTGAGGGCGGTTGAGGGCCGCCGGACGGCCGCCGGACGGGCCGACAGGTGGGTGACGCCGGGCTGACCCATCCGAGTAATCGTCAGATAAGCAGCTCAGAAGCCCCTGACCTGCGCCTACGGCACGTCCGGGACCCTCCGCCCCGGCGTGTCGCCTCACCGGAGTGGCCCAGTGCCGACATGCGTGTTCCGTCACGAATGGTGATGGTTCGTCATGGAAGGCGTACTCGTCGAAACTCCCGGAGCACCGCTTTGGGGCGTCTTCCACTGGAGGTTCAACCATGCGTGCTGCACGCACTCTGGCGGTGACCGCCACCGCGATCGCGGCGGTCGGGCTCGCGGCCCCCCTCGCCGCCGCCGACCACGGGCCGACCACCGTCCTCAGCGGCGGTAACAGCGGTGGGAACGGCGGTGGGAACGGTGGCGGCAACGGCGGCCCGACCGACGTCACCGTCAACCCCTACGACGTCCACCCCGGTTCGACGCTCACGATCACCGCGCGTGGCTGCAACCGCGGCGGCACGGTCACGTCCAACGCCTTCCCCGAGACCACCCTGTCGGGCAACAACAACGGCGTCTCCACCGCCGTCGCCCGCGTCTACAACCACGCCACCCCGGGCAACTACAACCTGGCCGTCCGGTGCAACGGCAGCTCCTCCGTGGTCACCCAGTCGTTCCGGGTCCTCCCGGGCCGCGGCGCGCAGGGCGGCCTCGGCGGCTCGCTGGCCCCCAGCTCCACCGAGATGGCCATCGGCGGCGGCCTGGTCGCCGCGGCCGCGCTCGGCGGCGGCCTCTTCATCGCCCGCCGCCGCCGTGTGACCGGTGCGGGGGTCTGACCGGCCGAACCTCCCGGTCGGCCCGCCGTGCCCGTCGCCCCCGGGTCCTCGTCAGGACCCGGGGGCGACGGGCGTCCGAGGGCGCCCGCGCCCCCGCGTCCCGCCGCACCTCAGTGGCGCCGGGACGCGGCGGTGCGACGGCGCACCACGTAGAAGACGCCGCCCGCGGCGGCCAGGACGAGCGCTCCGCCCGCGGCCAGTTCGACGGGACCGGCCCCGTCGTCCACCGAACCGCCGAGACCGCCCTGCACGCCCCGCGGGGGAGTGAGGATCGTGGAGCGGATCGTCGGGGTGGCGGTGGGAGTGGCCGTGGCACCGCCGGCGATCGTGAGGTCGACGGTGTCCTGGACGCCGCCCGTGCAGTTGAACGCGACCGTGTAGACGCTGCCGGGCCGCACGTCCAGGTCCACGGTGGCGGTCGCCGTCGCCCCGGGGGCGATGACGGCGGTGTCGAAGACACCGGCCGCGGCCGTCGCGGTGCTGGCGCAGCCGGGGGCGCTCAGGGTCACCCGGCCGCCGGGCGAGACGACCGAGGGCGAAACGACGAAATCGCCCGGGGCCTTGGCGCCCCTCGCCCGCGGGTTGGGTGCCGGGGCACCCTCCGTCGCGACGGCGAAGGGGGCGGCCAGGGCGAAGGCGGCCACCCCCAGCAGGGCGGTGGATGCGGCACGTATCGCGCGCATGGTGAATCCTCCGGGTCCCGAGGGGCAGCCGCGGAAGGGGGTTCCCGCGAAGGGCCTGCGTGCACCTCGATGCCCGAAACGCTAGGAGCGCGTCACCACGCCCGCGATCCCAGAGGTGCGAACGGGTCACGCGTGTCCCCCGTGCGGCCCACCCGGGTGGCGCTCCTCATCCGTCGAGCCGCGGGAACAGGTCGGTGAACGGCGTGGTGGTGGCCGACATGCCCCGGCCGTACGGGGCGTCGAAATCCCAGATGAGGAAGAGCAGGAAGGCGATGAGGACGCTGAAGAGCCCGGCGAGCAGCAGTTCCCGCCCGGTCCTGCGGATCTGGAGCGTGAAGATCAGGCCGACCGTCACCAGGGCGCCGACGATCAGGCCGAACCACACCACCCCCGGCATGGTCTCGCCCGCGTTCTGCCCGCGCGCGTTCCGGGCGTCGTCGACGGCGGCCACCTGGTCCACGAGGGGCTGGTACGCCTGCCCCTCGAAGTCGTTCGCCGGCCGGTAGTCGGTGACGCTCCGGCGCACCTTCTCCAGGAGCGCGGTGCCCTCGTCGCTCAGCTCGCCGGTCTCGGACATGTGCTTCCACTCGTCGTGGACCACATGGGAGGCGTACGCCTCGACGTCGGCGCGGATGCGGGCGCGGACCTCCTGCGGGTAGACCTCGGCGCGGGCCGAGATCTCGTGCAGCGCCTGGGCCTCCTGCCGCACGGTCTCCTGGGCGGCGCCCCGCGCCTCCCAGACGCCGGCGATGGCCAGACCGAGGACGATGGCGTAGATCACGCCGATCATCATCGTCATGTACTCGATGACGTCCGGGGTCTCGCTGGGGTCGTCGTCCTCGGGGATCCGGCGGTGGTTGATGACGACGATGGTGAGCACGACGGCACAGGCCGCCGCCATCGCGAGGGACAGGACGAGCCATTCGGACACGGATTCCTCCGGTGGGATCGGTGGGGTGGGCGGGGCAGGTGGGGCGGGTGGGTTCAGCGGGAGCGGGAGCGCAGGATCGCGGTGGCGAGGACCGCCGGGGCGATGATCACCAGCGTCGTGGTGAGGACGGACGTGCCGCTGTCTCTTATACACATCTGACGCTGCCGACGAGCGATCTAGTGTAGATCTCGGT
>JNWL01000063.1 GCA_000716465.1 Streptomyces bikiniensis | reverse complement strand
GCCACGGGCTGGGCCCCCAACCAGCAGAAGTACGCCACGGCGACCAGCGTCACCGGCACCTGGAGCGGCCTCAAGGACATCGGCAACTCGACCACCTACCGCTCGCAGACGGCGTACGTCCTGCCGGTCCAGGGCACGTCCGGCACCTCGTACCTCTACATGGGCGACCGCTGGGGCAACTCGATGGGCGGCACGGTCAACGACTCCCAGTATGTCTGGCTCCCCCTGAAGTTCCCCACCAAGACGACCATGACCATGGACTACTCGCCCCGGCTCACGATCGACGCGGCGGCCGGCAAGGTGAGCGGCATGAACGCGGTCTGGGAGACCCTCTCGGTCCGCAGCAGCGGCAAGTGCGCCGACGTCGCGAACTTCGACTCCGCCGACGGCGCCCGGATCGTCCAGTGGGGCTGTGGCGGCGACATCAACCAGCAGTACTGGTTCAAGAACGTGGGCACCAGCGGCTACGTCCAGATCATGGCCCGTAACAGCGGCAAGTGCCTCGAGGTGGAAGGCGCGTCCGCCGACGACGGCGCGGCGGTCGTCCAGAAGACCTGTGGCTCCCTGAAGTCCCAGCACTGGAAGATCGAGCCGTCCGGTGACGCCGGCTTCAGCCGGCTCGTCGCCCGGCACAGCGGCAAGTGCCTGGACGTCTCGGAGTACTCGTACGCGGACGGCGCGGCGCTCGACCAGTGGACCTGCAACGACGGTCAGAACCAGCAGTGGGACCGGGCCACCGTCTGACGGTGGCGCTCGCTCGGGTGCCCCTCCATCCCCGCGGTGGAGGGGCACCCGAGCGTTCCGGCCCGCAAGACAGGTCTCCTCGCATGTCACACCGAGACAACAGGTCTGAACCGAACTTCACGGTCCGTTCATTTCTGATGGGTGATGTTGATGTCTGTTGATTAATGGGCGAGGGGAGGATCGCAGACGCCTGGCCGTGACGGCCGTGCACTCCCACACGTCCTCCGAGGAGACCTCGTGCAGCTGTCCCGTCCCCTGCGTGCCGCCCTCGCCGGCACCCTCGCGGCAGCGGTGCTGTCGCTTGCCGCCTCCACGAACGCCGCCGCCCGCGGCGAGGAGCCGTCGTCCTCCGGCGCCCCCGGTATCGTGAAGCGTCCCAAGTCGCTGGTGATCGGCATCGACGGTGCGACCTTCGCCTCGTTCGCCAAGGCGGAGATGCCGAGGGTCAAGAGCCTCATGGCCGACGGCATGACCGCCACCGGCAACCTCTACGCGAACCCGATGGCCCCCACGTCCTCCGGCCCCGGCTGGTCGTCCCTCGCGACCGGAGCCTGGCCCGACAAGCACAAAGTCGTCGACAACAGCTTCAACGGCGCCCGTCCCGACCTCTACCCGGACTACGCCACCCGTCTGGAGAACGCCGACCCCACCCTCGACACCCTGGTCGTCGGAACCTGGGCGCCGATTCGAGACACCGTCTTCGGGCCGGCCGTCGACACCCGCCTCGGCGGCGTCAGCGACGACGACACCACGGCCACCGCCGTCGCCCGGCTGGGGGCCACCGACGTGGAAGCCGCCTTCGTCCACCTCGACGAGGTCGACGGCGCCGGTCACTACTACGGCACCGGTCACCGGGCCTACCTGGACGCCCTCAACAGGGCCGACACCCGGATCGGCCGGATCCTCGACGCCGTCACCGCCCGCGCCGCGTACGCCGAAGAGAACTGGCAGATCGTCGTCACCGCAGACCACGGTCACCTGCCGAACGGCGGACACGGCGGCAACAGCCCCAGTGAGCGGCAGACCTTCGTCATCGCCAAGGGCACCGGTTTCGCGCCCGGTTCGGTCCGCCACGACGTGAAGGTCACCGACGTCGCTCCGACCGTCCTCCGCCACTTCGGGGTCGCCGCGGACCCGGCGTGGCAGCTCGACGGCACGGCGATCGGCGCCCTGGCGCCCGACGATTTCGACGCGCTGCGTCCGGCCCTGAACACCCGTGTCGACGAACTCGCCCTGCCCTCCACCCTCAAGGGCTGGACGGCCACTTCGCCCAGCGGCTGGACCATCGACAACTCCGCCATGCCCGCCGGCGGCGTCACCGAGTGGAGGGGCTGGTCCTTCGCCACCGACGAGTTCTGGAGCAACACGGACCTGGGGCAGGGGCGCGAGACCAACGTCCGGGCGCGCGACGTCTTCGCCGTCGCCGACTCCGACGAGTGGGACGACAAGACCCACGGCGCCGGCCCGTTCGACTCCACGCTCACCAGCCCGGCCTTCGCCGTGAGCGGCGGAGCGCTCGCGACCGTCTCCTACGCCACCACTTACAAGGTGGACGGCCCGCAGACCGGAGACGTGCACATCTCCTTCGACGGCGGCCCCCGGCAGCTGCTGCGCTCCTACCGCGCGGACCACAACGCCCACGAGAGGCTGGCGGTCGACGTTCCCCCCGGCGTCACCACCGCCCGGCTGCACTTCCACTACACCGGCACCAACAGCGCCTTCTGGACGATCGACCAGGTGGGCCTCACCCTCTGATCGCCCTGGCTGGCCTGTCCGCTCGGAAGCGGAGAGGCGTGCGCCGTGCCGACGGTGTCGTCGAAGACCGAGTCGGCGCGGACGCCCCGTACTTCCTGAGAGGCGAGTCGCCCGTTGCCACGTGCGGGCGCGGGCCCGGCTTCAGGCCGGCTTGCGCCAGACGGAGACGTGTTTCGTGGAGTCCTGGGTGAACGGCGCGCCGTTCCAGTCCGCGACGCGGCGTTCCGGCTCCAGTCCGGCGATCCGCGCCATCAGGTCCAGCTCCGCGGGCCAGGCGTACCGGTGCCGGGAGCTGCCGCGGCGGTAGCGGCCGTCGTCGCCGTCGCGGGTGAGGTGGTGCGAGACGAGGAGCTGCTCGACCAGGTCGAAGGTGTCGAAGCCGAGGTGCCGCTCGGAGACGTCGAACGGCACCGCGATCTGTCCCGGCGGCAGGAACCGCAGGGGCGGCACGCCCAGTTCGACGACGAACCGGCCGCCGGGCGCCAGGTGTCGCGCGGCGTTGCGGAAGCACTCGACCTGCTCGTCCTGGGTGAGCAGGTTCGAGATCGTGTTGTAGACGAGGTACACCAGGGAGAACGTGCCGGGGACGACGGTGGTGGCCATGTCCCCCAAGGCCACCGGGAGCGTCTCCTCGTCCACCTTGCGGCGCAGGACCGCCGCCATGTGCTCGGACAGTTCGATGCCCACCACCGGCACGCCGCGCTCCCGGAGCGGAACCCCCACCCGCCCGGTCCCGATGGCGAACTCCAGGGCCCGGCCGTCTCCGGCGAGCTCGGCGAGGAAGTCGAGGGTCGGCCCGAGGACGGCGGCCGAGAACATCTCGGCGTCCTCGGCGTCGTAGCGGTCGGCGGTCTCACGGGTCCACGGTTCGCTGCTCGTCACGGGGCGTCAGACTGCCAGGCGTGTGCGGCGCTGTCGACGCGTTTACGTCCGGGGCGCGGGGAGGGCGGCCGACGGGCCCGGAATCTGTCCCCGGGCCCGCCGGCCGCCCCGTTTCCCGTACGGCGAGAGGCTACGCCGCGTCCCGTACCCTTCCGGTGAACTCCGGGCCCGGGACGAGCTCCCAGGAGCCGTCGAAGAGGGACAGGGCTGCCCGCAGGGACTCCGTCGGTTCCTTGAGGCCGTCCGTGACGACGGGGACGGTCAGCTCCGCGGTCGTCTCTCCGGCGGGGACGGAGAACCACAGGGGGAGACCGCCCGGGACCGCCTCGGACAGGGGAGGGGCGGCCGGGTCCGGGCGGCGGGGGAGCCGTCCGGGCCGGGCGTGCCGCGGTCGGACGACGGGCGGTGCCGTCCGGCCGCGGGGTGAGGGGGATCAGACCAGGTCGAACCGGTCCAGGTTCATCACCTTGTCCCACGCGGCGACGAAGTCCTTCACGAACTTCTCCTTCGCGTCGTCGCTCGCGTAGACCTCGGCCAGCGCGCGCAGTTCGCTGTTGGAGCCGAAGACGAGGTCGGCGCGGGTGCCCGTCCACGTGACCGTGCCCGTCGCGGCGTCGTGGGCCTCGAAGAGGTCCGCGTCCCCGGCCACCGGCCGCCAGACCGTGTTCAGGTCGAGCAGGTTGACGAAGAAGTCGTTCGTCAGGGTGCCCGGGGCCGTGGTCAGGACGCCGTGCTTCGAGCCCTGGTGGTTGGCGCCCAGGACGCGCAGGCCGCCGACGAGGACGGTCAGTTCGGGGGCGCTCAGGTTCAGCAGGTTGGCCCGGTCGACGAGGAGGAACTCGGCCGGGAGCCGGCTGCCCTTGCCGAGGTAGTTGCGGAAGCCGTCGGCCTTCGGCTCCAGGGCGGCGAAGGACTCGACGTCCGTCTGCTCCTGGCTCGCGTCCACCCGGCCCGGCGTGAACGGCACCTCGACGTCGAAGCCCGCGTCCTTGGCGGCCTTCTCGACGGCGGCGGAGCCCGCGAGCACGACCAGGTCGGCGATCGAGACCTTCTTGCCGCCCTCGGCGTCGAAGGAGGCCTTGACGCCTTCGAGGACGCGGAGGACCTGCGCCAGCTCCTCCGGGTCGTTGACCTCCCAGTTGCGCTGCGGCTCCAGGCGGATGCGGCCGCCGTTGGCGCCGCCCCGCTTGTCGCTGCCGCGGAAGGAGGAGGCCGCGGCCCAGGCGGCGGAGACCAGCTGCGCGACGGTCAGGTCCGAGGCGAGGATCCGCTCCTTGAGGGAGGCCACGTCGGCGGCGTCGAGGAGCTCGCCCTCGCGCTCCGGCAGCGGGTCCTGCCACAGCAGCACCTCGGAGGGGACCTCCGGGCCGAGGTAGCGCGAGACCGGGCCCAGGTCACGGTGCGTCAGCTTGTACCAGGCGCGGGCGAAGGCGTCCGCGAACTGGTCCGGGTTCTCGTAGAAGCGCCGCGAGATCTGCTCGTACGCCGGGTCGAAGCGCAGCGACAGGTCGGTGGTGAGCATCGTCGGGAGGTGCTTCTTCGACGGGTCGTGGGCGTCGGGGATGATCGCCTCGGCGTTCTTCGCCACCCACTGGTGGGCGCCGGCCGGGCTCTTGGTGAGCTCGTAGTCGTACTCGAAGAGGTGCTTGAAGAAGTCGTGGCCCCACTGCGCGGGGGTGGTGGTCCAGGTGACCTCCAGACCGCTGGTGATCGTGTCGCCGCCCTTGCCGGTGCCGTGGGAGTTCGCCCAGCCGAGGCCCTGCGCCTCGATCGGCGCGGCCTCGGGGTCGTCGCCGACGCTCTCGGACGGACCGGCGCCGTGGGTCTTGCCGAAGGTGTGGCCGCCCGCGATGAGCGCGACCGTCTCCTCGTCGTTCATCGCCATCCGGCGGAAGGTCTCCCGGATGTCGCGGGCCGCCGCGACCGGGTCCGGGTTGCCGTTCGGACCCTCGGGGTTGACGTAGATGAGGCCCATCTGGACCGCGCCGAGGGGCTCTTCGAGCTCGCGGTCGCCCGTGTAGCGCTTGTCGTCCAGCCAGGCGGTCTCGGGGCCCCAGTAGACGTCCTCGTCGGGCTCCCACACGTCCGCGCGGCCGCCGGCGAAGCCGAAGGTCTCGAAGCCCATCGTCTCCAGGGCCACGTTGCCGGTGAGGATCAGGAGGTCGGCCCAGGAGAGGTTCTGGCCGTACTTCTTCTTGACCGGCCACAGCAGACGGCGGGCCTTGTCCAGGTTGACGTTGTCCGGCCAGCTGTTGAGCGGCGCGAAGCGCTGCTGGCCGGCGCCGGCGCCGCCACGGCCGTCGCTGATGCGGTACGTGCCCGCGCTGTGCCACGCCATCCGGACCATGAGGGGGCCGTAGTGGCCGAAGTCGGCGGGCCACCAGTCCTGGGAGGTGGTGAGGACCTCGGCTATGTCGCGCTTCACGGCCGCCAGGTCGAGGCTCTTGAACGCCTCGGCGTAGTCGAAGTCCTCGCCCAGCGGGTTGGCCACGGCGGGGTTCTTGGCCAGGATCTTCAGGTTCAGCCGGTTCGGCCACCACTGGTTGTTGCCGCCGCCCTGGGTCGGGTGGGCGGCGCGGCCGTGTGCGACCGGGCAGCCGCCCCCGGCTTCGTCCAGTTTCGCGTCCACCACGATCGCGTCGTGGTTCTCGGGCGCTTCGTTCTCGGGCACGCGGTTCTCAGACATCGGAATCCTTCCGGACCTGGCGGACAAACAGTGCTCGGGAAGTGCGATCGGCAGAGCGGCCGGGCAGGGCCCGGAGAGCCGTTGCGTCTCGGACTCCCGCCGCGCTGAAGTCTTCCTGTCCCTTGGCCATCAACGGAACTGATCCTACAATGGACCTTGTCCAAGTCAAGAACAACGCCAGATCCTGTCCGAGGAACACCGGCCGCACACCGGACGCCACGGGCCCCGTGCCGAAGCCGAAGAGGTGAACCGATATGAGCGACCTGCTGGAACGGCTGAGATCCCGAGGGTGGCGGATGACGTCCCAGCGGCGCGTGGTCGCGGAGGTGCTGGCCGGCGACCACGTGCACCTCACGGCGGACGAGGTGCACGCGCGCGCCGTCGAGCGGCTGCCGGAGATCGCGCGGGCGACGGTCTACAACACCCTCGGCGAACTCGTGGCGCTGGGGGAGGTCGTGGAGTTCTCCACGGACGGGCGGGCCAAGCGCTACGACCCGAACGCGCACCGGGCGCACCAGCACCTGGTCTGCTCGGGCTGCGGGCTCATCAGGGACGTCCGCCCGGCGGGCGACCCGCTGGCCGTCCTTCCGGCGGAGGAGCGCTTCGGCTTCGCCGTGGAGAAGGCCGACGTGACGTACCGGGGGCTGTGCCCGGACTGCTCGGGGGCGGGCGGATGAGGGATCCGGGGGGCGAGCGCATGAGGGATTCGGGGGGATGAGCGCATGAGGGAGGGGCCGTCACCGCTGGTCGGTGACGGCCCCTTCCGGGATGCGGGGACTGCTCGGGGACTACTTCAGGACGGCGAGCGCCTCGTCGTAGCCGGGCTCGTCCGCGATCTCGCCCACGAGCTGCGCGTGCAGGACCTTGTCGTTCTCGTCGAGGACGACGACCGCGCGGGCGGTCAGACCGGCCAGCGGCCCGTCCGCGATCTCCACGCCGTAGTTCGTGTGGAACTCGCGGCCGCGGAGCGTCGAGAGGTTCTTGACATTCTCCAGGCCCTCGGCGCCGCAGAAGCGCGCCTGCGCGAAGGGCAGGTCGGCGGAGATGCAGAGCACCACGGTGTTCTCCAGCTCGCCGGCCTTCTTGTTGAAGGCGCGAACGGAGGAGGCGCACGTCGGGGTGTCGACGCTCGGGAAGATGTTGAGGACCTTGCGCACGCCGGCGAAGTCCTTGAGCGACTTGTCGGCGAGACCCTCGGCGACGAGCGTGAATTCGGGAGCCTGGCTGCCGGGGACCGGCAGGACGCCGTTGACCTGCACCGGGCTGCCCTTCAGCGTGACCTGGGCCATGGGGATCTCCTTCAGAGGTACGAGTGACAACGAAGGGAATCGTACGGAGTCCCGGCGGCCCGCACGGTCACACCTCTTGACGCCCCCTTCCTTCACTTCTTAAATCAGGTGGGCGGCGAAGCGGACCGCCTCCATGCGTGTCATGTACCTGACATGCAGGCGAGGCGTGCGTCCACGGCGCCGTCCCCCACCCGACGGAAGAGAGAGCCATGACCTCCTCCCGCACGCGACGGCGCACGCTGTCCTCCGCCCTGTCCGCCCTCGCCCTGGCCCTCGCCGTCACGGCGCTCGGCCCGGCGGCCTCGGCCGGCCCCACCGGGGGAACCACCCCCGCGGGGGAGGCCGCCCCCGCCGCCGGAGCGGCCGCCGTCACCTTCTCCGACGACTTCGACGGCCCCGCGGGCGCCGCCGTGGACGGGAGCAAGTGGCAGATCGAGACCGGCGACAACGTCAGCAACCACGAGCGGCAGTACTACACGGCCGGCAACCGCAACGCCGCGCTCGACGGCCAGGGCCACCTGGTCATCACCGCCCGCAAGGAGAACCCGGGCAACTACCAGTGCTGGTACGGCCGGTGCGAGTACACCTCGGCACGGCTCAACACCGCGGGGAAGTTCACCACCCGGTACGGGCACGTCGAGGCCCGCATGAAGGTGCCGCGCGGCCAGGGCATGTGGCCCGCGTTCTGGATGCTCGGCAACGACCTCGGCCAGGTCGGCTGGCCGAACTCGGGCGAGATCGACGTCATGGAGAACGTCGGCTTCGAACCCTCCACCGTCCACGGCACCCTGCACGGCCCCGGCTACTCCGGCTCCGGCGGCATCGGCGCCGGCTACACCCTGCCCGGCGGGCAGGCCTTCGCCGACGCCTTCCACACCTTCGCCGTCGACTGGTCGCCCGGCCGGATCACCTGGTCCGTGGACGGCAACGTCTACCAGACCCGTACGCCCGCCGACCTCGGCGGCCGGACCTGGGTCTTCGACAAGCCCTTCTTCCTGATCCTCAACCTCGCGGTCGGCGGCTACTGGCCCGGAGACCCGGACGGCTCGACCCCCTTCCCGGGACAGCTCGTCGTCGACCACGTCCGCGTCACCACCTCGGACGCCCCCGCCGGCGGCGGACCGATCACCGGGATCGGCGGCAAGTGCGTCGACGTGGCCGCCGCGAACACCGCGAACGGCACCCCCGTCCAGCTCTACGACTGCAACGGGACCGCCGCCCAGCGCTGGACCGTCGGCACGGACGGCACCCTCCGCGCGCTCGGCAAGTGCCTCGACGTCACCTCCGCCGGCACCGCCGACGGAACGCCCCTCCAGCTGTGGGACTGCAACGGTACGGAGGCCCAGCGCTGGGTCGCCAACGACGCCCGGGACGTGGTGAACCCGCGCGCGAACAAGTGCATGGACGCCACCGGCAACAGCTCGGCCAACGGCACCCGGCTCCAGATCTGGACCTGCGGGGGCACCGCCAACCAGAAGTGGACGGTGACCCGGTAGGACCGCGGTCCACCAGGACGGCGACCCGACAGGACGGTGTCCCGCCAGGACGGTGATCCGCCGGAGCGGCGACCGGCCGGGACGGTGGCCCGCAAGGACGGTGAACGGGCGGCCCGGCGGCCGCCCGTTCACCTTCGCCCGGCCCCGGGAGCTCAGCCCCGGGGCCGCGCCACGTACTCCTCCCGCAGGGCGGTGAGGATCTGCGCGGCCTCGGGACGGCCCGCGTTCCGGCAGCGCGCCGCCGCCGTCGTCAGCCGGGCGATCGCCTCGTCGGTCCGGCCGAGTCCGTTCCCCTCGACCAGGGCGGCGAACCGCACCGCCTCCGCCCTCGGCAGCTCGCCGTGCTCCCCGCCCTCCTCGTGGACGCCGATCGCGGCCTCCGCCTCGGCCAGGGCCTCCTCGAAGCGTTCCGCCTCCGCCAGGACGCGGGCCCTGCGGTAGTGCACCTCGCCCCGCTCGTACCAGACGGCGAAGCCCTCGACGTCCGCCGGCACGGCGTCCAGGACCCCGTCCGCCCGCACCAGGTGCGCGAGCGCCGCCTCGACCCCCTCGTCCCCCCGGACCTCCGTCGTGAGACGCGCGAACTCACGCGCCATCCGCACGATCATGGGCGGGTTCGGCGCCTCGGCGTGCGCGGCGAGGGCACGCTCGTACGCGGCCTCCGCCGCCTCCCACCGGTCGGCGAGGGCCAGCGCGACCGCCGTGTCCGCCGTCACCAGGGTGCGGATCGGGGCGTCGTCCTCCTCCCACCCGGACACCGTGCCCGCGAGCCGCAGGAACTCCTCGGCCGACGGCAGGTACTCCTCCAGCTCCCGCAGCCCGCGCGCCAGGGACAACCGGATCTGGGCCACCATCCGCTCGTCGAGGGCGGCGGCCGACTCCTCGGAGAGCAGCGACTCCAGGACCGCCACGGCGTCCGCCTGCCGCCCCGCCTCCGTCAGGACGCCGGCCAGCTGCATCCGCACGTCGGCGGCCTCCCCGTGCTCCCCCTCCCGGTCGAACCGCGCCGCCGCCTCGGAGAGGTGGCGCACGGCCCCGGCGTGGTCCCCGAGGTGCGAGGACGCGTGGCCGAGCAGGGAGTACGTCGGGGCCAGCGGGAAGTCCTCGTCGTCGTACCGCACCGCGTCCGCGATCGCCCGGTGCAGCAGCTCCGCCGCCTCCGCCGGCTCCTGCCGCGACAGCATGACCTGGGCGAGCAGGGCGCGCGGGCGCGAACCCCGCCAGGGCCGCTCCGAGGCCTCGATGTCCACGAGGGCCGCGCGCAGCTCCGACTCGGCGAGGGCGACGTCGCCCCGGCGCCCCGCCTCGTCCGCGACGAACTGGCGCGCGTTGGCCACCTGGTGGGGCACGCCCAGGCGCTCCGCCTCGGCGCGCAGCCTCCCCACGGCCTCCCGGAACCGCTCCGGGGCGGAGCCGGACTCCTCCGGATCCCGCCGCATCGCCTCCCGATAGGCGGCGTAGGCGTCGGCGTACAGCACGGTGAAGTAGGCGACCACGCGGTCCGCCGCCACGTCGACACCGGCCGCGGCCTCGCCGTCCCCGGGCTTCTCACCGGTCAGCGGGGCCTCGTCCATAAGGTGCTCCGCCTCGCGCACCAACCGGTCGAGACGGACCCGGACCGCCTCGTCGCGCCCGGCGTCGGCGTCGCCCTCGCCGGTCGTCCACGCGAGGGCGCGGGCCCGGGCGGCGAGGGCCCGCCACTCCATCCCGAGCTCCTCGTAGAGCCCGGCGGCCGTCTCCAGCTCGGCGCCGCCCTCCGCGTCCTCGTCCTTCTGCCTGAGCCGGTAGGCGCGCTCCTCGGCGAGCTCGGCCCGCAGCAGCTCCTCCGGGCCGAGCCGGTCGTCGTGCGCGGCCGAGCCGTCCGCGAGCCGTTCGGCGATCCGGGTCCAGAGCCGGCTGTCCCCGGGGTGTCCGAGGTGGTTCAGGCGCCGCGCCTCGGCCACGAGGGCGACGAAGTCCCCGGGCGCCCCGGGCGTCCCGGGACCCGCGGCGGCCGGGGCCGCCGGGGTCGCGTTCGCGGGGGTGCGGGGCGCGGCGGCCGTCCGCAGTCCGAGCGGCAGCGGCTCGTCGAGCAGCGGACGCCGGGCCAGGCGCTCGCGGCGCCGGTCCCCGACGGCGGTGGTGCCGTTGCGCGCGTCGAAGGCGGCGGCGAGCCGGTCCGCCTCGGCGCCGACGTGGCCGAGGAGTTCGCCGGCGGTCCAGTTCCGTCCCGGCGGTCCGGCGACGGGCGTCTCCCCGTGCCCGTCCTCCACCAGCCGGGCGAGCAGCACCTCCACGCCGGTCAGGAAGCCGAGCCGGTCGAGCGGCGCGCCGGTCGCCTCGAACAGCGGGCGGTTCTCCGCGAGGACCTCCAGGCCCCGGCCCTCGTTGCGCGAGAGCGCGCAGAACTCCAGGTGCAGACCGACCTCGTGCTGCATGCCGGTGCTGCCCCGCACCCGCCGGTAGCCGGTCAGGTGGTGGGAGCGGGCCTCGTCCGTGCGGCCCAGGCGCAGCAGCGGCAGCAGGGCGCGCGCCTGGCTCGTCTGCGGCTCCTCGGAGCAGCTCTGCTCGCCCGCCAGGACGGGCCGCCAGACGTCGAGGGCCGCGGCGTCGTCGCCCGCCGCCACCCTGTGCCAGGCACGGTGCCGGGTCTCGCAGGCCTCGCAGTCGCTCAGTTCGGTACGGGGCCGGGTGACCCACAGGTCGTAGGCGTCCTCGACGCCGGTGCCGAGGTGGGCGGCCACGTGGTGGCGCATCGCCGCCACCGGCTGCATGCCGTGCCCGGCCTCCTCGTACCGCTCCCGCATCCGGTCGATCCAGCCCCGCACGGTGTCGAGGGGCACCTCCGGCACCTGGAGCAGGGACGTCGTCACCCACTTGAAGCGCCAGAAGACCTGGTGGGCCTCCCACGGGCTGAAGGACTCCGGAGCGGTGTCCCACAGCTTGAGCAGCCGGGCGAAGACCACGGGGGACTTGCGCTGCTCGCCGGTGAACTCGTACGCCGTCATCAGCTCCAGGAGGGCCGTGACGAGGGTGTCGGGCTTGTCGAAGACCTCGGCGGCCTCGACCAGTTCCTCCGCGGTGACGGTCCGCTGCGTGCCGTGGGGGCGCTCGTGGTTCTCGCGCAGCGCCTCGACGACGGCCTCGGGCGTGTCCAGCATCTACAGTTCCTTCCGGGGCTCGGAGCCGGGTGCCGCCGCGTCCGGACGGTGCATGGCGTGGGTCAGCAGGCCGATGAAGGCCCGGTTGAGCAGGGCGCTCTCGCTCGCCCGCAGCGGACGGCGGCTGAGCAGCAGCGCCTGCCCGTAGAGGGCCTCGGCGGTCGTCACGGCGAGCCCGCGCTCGGTGATCGTGATCGCCTGGCGGACCAGCGGGTTGAGGTGGTTCAGGACGAGCTGGGCGCGCGGGGTCTCGTGGCGCAGCGAGCCGAGGATGTCGGCCCACAGGCCGTCGCTGTCGGCGGCCAGGTCCGCCCGGGTCCGCTCGTGGCGCGCCTCCCGGTTGTCGAGGAGCAGCGCGGGCGCGGTCACCGGCTGGAAGTCGCGCAGGACGACGTCGCAGTCGTGGGCGCCGATCGTCTCCCGGGCGACCGCGAGGAAGCCCGCCGCCCGCAGCTCGGCGGTCGGGTCCACGGCGTCCAGGTGCGCGGTGACCGTGGCCGGGTCCAGGTCCGTGACGGACGTGCCCGGCCGGATCTCGGGCAGCCGGTGCACCAGGTCGCGGTCGTACGTGTAGCCGCCGTTGACGACGCCGAGCCCGGCGGCCGCCGCGATGGGGGCGACCTGGCGGAACTCCTCGACGCTCCGGGTGACCAGGACCGCCGGGTGCGTCCGTACGAACTCCTCCAGGGTCACGTTGCCGTCGGTGGTCTCGAACGGCAGCCACGGCAGCACGACCCGCAGCAGCTCGTCGTCGTAGCGGGCGAGCGCCTTGACCGCCAGGTGGTGGGTGTCGATGAAGCGGTGGAGCAGCGACGGGTCGCTGGCGGCGAGCCCGGTGAGCCAGTCCCGGATCCGGTCGCCGAGGGCGTCCCGTACGGCGGACAGCGTGCCGTCCTCGTACAGCGACTCCCGGGAGGCGGTGGGCCGCAGGCTGGTCGTGTCGACCACGCAGCGCACGAAGAACGCCCACTCCGGGAGGAGTTCGGGGGCCTTGTCGGTGAGCAGCATGCCCTTGAGGTGGACCCGGTGCCCCGCGCGCTGCGCCGGGCTGACGGCCGTCGGCAGCACGTACGCGACACCGCGCAGACCGGCCGCCGGCAGGTCCAGCTCGATGCTGTCGAGCGGGGTGAAGTCGAACAGGTCGCGGCAGTACGCGGTGAGGGCCTCGCGGCGCGCCAGCGGGGAGCGGTGGCTCCGCTCCCACGGCGGCGCCTCGTTGATCCGGTGCGTCTCGCCCCGGGAGTCGACGACGGTGACCTCGTGCCGCAGCAGCCCGCCGTAGTGCCGGGCGAGCCGCACGACCTGCTGCGGGCTCGTCCACTCGGCGTTGTCGGCGCGCGGCACGAGCCGGACGGTGGTGCCCGGCCCGGGCGCCTCGGAGGCGGGCAGGGTGCGGATGGTGTAGCGGCCGTCCGAGTGGCCGCGCCACTCGACGGCGGGCGCCGACGGGTCCGACGCGGACCGGCTGACCACCGTGATCTCGTCGGCCACGACGAAGCAGGCGAGCAGGCCGATGCCGAACTGGCCGATGAACTCCCCGCGGGCGGCGTCGAGCCCGGCGCCGTCCAGGGCGCCGTCGGCGGTCCGCTTGGAGCTGCGCCCGATGGTGGCGAGGAACCGGTGCACGTCGGCCTCGGTCAGACCGACGCCGGTGTCCGTGACGGTGAGGACGTCACCGGTGCGGACCGTGATGGCGCCGGGCGCGCCGGGGTCGAGCGCCTGCCGGGCCGTGATGGCGTCCACGGCGTTCTGGAGCAGCTCGCGCAGGTAGACGCGGGGGCTGGAGTAGAGGTGGTGGGAGAGCAGGTCGACCAGACCGCGCAGGTCGACCTGGAAGGTGTGCGCTGACTCGGAAGGAGACACCCGGTGAAGTCTTTCGGTGAACGCGCCCGCGACGACGGGCGGGAGGAAGAAGGAGGTGGGAGGGGCGGGGACGGTGGAACCGGCCGCCGGTCCGGTGGGGGCGGCTCCGGTGCGGAGCCCGGCCGCCCGCCGGTTCAGCGGCCGGCCGTCGAGCGCCACTCGCGGTAGGCCGCGACGGGGTCGGAGCCGTTCAGATAGGACCAGGGGAACTCGGTGACCCGCCCCTCACTGGCCCGGAAGCACTCCCGGGCGGCCTCGCGCTCCCCGGCCAGCGAGAAGGCCATGGCGAAGCTGTTGAGCACCTGGAGCCAGCCGTCCCGGCGGACGAAGTCCGGGTGCCGGTACGAGTGGTCCGCGGCCTCGTGCAGGGAGGCGGCCACCTCGGGCCGGCCGATGTAGGCGGCGTCGGGCCCGGAGTCGAGCGAGAGCCACTCCTCCACGTGCGCGACCGCGACGAGCTGGCCGAGCTGCGTGCCGCCGGGGGCGCCGAGGGCGGACGCGCGCGCGAAGGCGTGCATCTCCTCGTGCGAACCGCCCCACTTCCGGCAGACCTGCTGCAACTGCTGCTGGTGCGCCCCCAGGTGGTACGGGTCGCGCCGCACCGTCGCCTCGAACCGGCGCCGCGCGACCTCGGGGCCGACCTCCAGACCGCGCCCGCTGACCTGGAGGCAGTACCAGGGCGAGGCCCAGCCCGGTTCGAGCTCGGCCGCCTCGTACAGCCACCGCTCGGCCGTGCGCAGCCGCTCGTGGAAGACCTCGAACTGCTCCCGCGAGACGTCCTCGGCGCGGGCCGAGGTCCGGGCCTCCCAGCCCCAGCTGACGTGGCGGAGGCCCGCCAGGAGGCGGGGCAGCGCCGCCCCCGGCTCGGCCTCGGCCACATCGGTGATCCACGTCTCGACCCCGGCGGTGTCGCAGACGGTCCACAGCAGCTCCGTCCGGCCCTCGCCCTCGGCCCGCGCTTCGAGCACCGTCCGCACGGTGGCCCAGTCCGCCGTGGCGGCGGCCTCCTTCAGACGGACCACCTCGGGGTCGTCCGAGTCCTTCTCCAGCCGCGCGACGGGCCGGCCCGCCCTCTTCCCCAGCGTGAGCCCCCAGTTACGGAGCAACGCCATGTCCCACCCCTTGTTCCGAACGAACGGGGCGGTCAGTGATCGTCCGCCCCGTGGGGGTAGTGACTATCACGCGCGTACGACAATCGCACACCCGTTTCCCCCGGGGTGTGCGCCGCTCAGCCGTCCGCGACCGCGGCCCTCGGTCCGGCGGCCTTCTCCGGCGCCCGGCGCAGCGCCCGGACGGCGGGCACGGCGAGCATGACCGCGAGGCACACGAGGCCCGTGACGGAGGAGAAGAGCAGCACGCGGTCGGCGCCCACGGACTCGGCCGCGGGACCGGCCAGGGCCCGGCCCACCGGGATGACCATGATGGACCCGGCGACGTCGTAGGCCGAGACGCGGCTCAGGACGGCCAGCGGGATGTGGGTCTGCACGCTGGTCGCCCACATGACGCCCCAGAAGGCGAACCCGCAGCCCGCCAGGACGCCCGTGGCGGCCGTGAGCCCGAACGACCAGCCCAGGGCGGGCGCCAGCGGGTTGAGGGAGAAGAAGAACATGGCGCACGCGCCCGCGACGAGCGGCCGCCGGGGCCGCACCCGCATCCCCAGCAGCCCGCCGACGATCGTGCCCGCCCCGTCGGCGGAGGCGATCCAGCCGTACCCGTCGGCACCGTGCTGCTCGGTGAGGAGCGCGGCGCCCAGCGGCAGGGCCGGGCCGAAGACGAACAGGCCGTAGACGGCCCACACGGCGATGACGCCCCACAGCCAGGAACGGGACCGGAACTCGTGCCAGCCCGTGGCGAGCCGCTGCCAGATCGGCTCGTCGCTCTCGTCCCGGGCCGTGCCGAGCCTCCGCAGCGGCGCCAGGCCCAGGGCACTGCACGCGTAGAAGGCCGCGATCACCAGGAAGGACCCGGCCACGTCCCAGTACGCCACGAGGAGACCGGCCAGGCCGGGGCCGAGCAGGGTGCAGATCGACTCCGAGATCCGCAGCAGCGCGTTGGCCCGCTGGATGTCCTCGGCGACCCGGGGGACCAGGCTCGCCAGGCCGGGCTGGAACATCGCGGTCGCCGCGCCGCTGACCGCGAGCAGCGCCATCACGTGCCACAGCCGTACGTCCCCGAGGGCGAGGAGCCCCGCGAGCGCCAGCATGGCGACCATGCGCACCACGTCCGCGCCGACCATCATCACCTGCGGGGTGAACCGGTCGGCGAGGACGCCGCCGAAGAGCACCAGGAGGACGATCGGCGCCATCCAGGCGGCAAGGGCGTACCCCACGCCGCTCGCCCCGTACCCCGCGCCGAGCACGGCCGTGGTCAGCGAGACCATCAGCATGCCGTCGGCGAGCAGCGAGGTGCTGCGGGCGGTGAAGAAGAGCCGGAAGCGGCCCGAGCGCCACGGGCTGGGCGGCGGGGGGGCGGGCACGCCGTCCGGCGTCGCGTCACCCGGCGTCGTGCCGTTCTCCGTCACGTCGCCCTCCGCCACGTCTTTCTCCGTCACGTCTTTCTCCGGCACGTCGTTCTTCGTCATGTCAGATCGCCGGAGTCCGGCCGTTCCCTTCGGTGAGAATCCGCTGCCGGAGCCACGCGTCCGTCCGGTCCGCCTCCTCCGGCGGGTCCTGGACGCACACGTACCGGCGCGGGGCGAGGACCCCCGGGCGGCCCGGGAGGACGCGCATCAGCGCGGCGTGGGCCTCCGCCGGGGTCGGCGGGGCACCGCCGCCGGAGGCGACGAACGCGGTGAGCCCTTCCCCGGACCCGTCCGCCACGACGTGCACGGGTACGCCTCCGAGGGCGCCGCCCAGCGCGTCCGCCACGGCCGCCGGCGACACCCAGCAGCCGTCCACCCGGACCCAGTCCGGGCCGCGCTCCACCGGACGGACCCCCGTCGCCCCGGTCAGCGAGGCGAGCGGCACGTCCCCCTCGGCGGCCGCCTCCAGGAGCCGTACGAGGCCCGTCAGGAAGCCCTCCGCCTCGCCCGGTGCGAACAGCGCGGGGTCGGCCCACAGCCCGATCCGCAGCAGCGGCTCCGTCTCGTGCACGAAGGCGAGCAGCCGGGTCGGAAGCACCTGGACCGGACCGCGGCCCAGTTCGAGGTCCGGCCCCTCCGGCGCCGGCCCGGAACCTCCGGCCCCCGGCAGCGCGCTCACGTCGTTGAAGACCACGTCCCGGGCGAACCGGCTGCCGCGCTCGAACGTCGTCCGGTCGATCGTCTCCCACAGGGCGACCGCGTCGAACCGGCTGTGCCGGTACGCGTCGAGCGCCGCCCCCCACGCCTTGGCGAGCAGCGCGTCGAAGGACGGCACCCGCACGTCGAGGGCGAGCAGGGCGTCCTGGGACACGGTGTTCACCGAGCGGACGAGCCGGTCGTGGAACCGGTTGGAGGTCGGGACGGCGGCCACGCAGACGCTCTGGCCGGTCCGGTGGGCGACCAGCGCGCACCAGGCCGTGAGCAGCACCGTGGACGGCAGCCCGCCGGTGCGCGCCGCGACCCGGGCGAGGGCCCGCGCGCCCCGCAGGGACCGGAGCGTCACCTCCGGCGTCGCGATCCCGGTGCCCTCCGCGCCCGGCCCGTCGCACATCGCCTGCGGCCCGGTGCGGATGATCCGCTCCCAGTACCGCAGGGACGCCGCCGACTTCCGGAGCCCCGCGGGGGAGGCCTCCTCGGCGGCGAGGTCCAGCGGCGTGAAGGCGGTCTGCGGAGGCAGGGGCCGACCGGTCAGCAGGGCCCGCCAGTCCTCCTCCAGGACGGCGAGGGCGCTGACGTCGGTCACGGCGTGGCTCGCCGCCAGGGCGACGAAGACCGGCGCGCCGCCCACGGTGACGAGGGAGATCCGCAGGCCGAAGTCCCGGTCGAGCCGGAAGCGTCCGGCACGGGCCCGGCGGGCCACGGCGTCGGCGTACCGCTCCGGGTCCGGGGGCGGCTCGTCGTGGTCGAGGACGGTGACCGTGAACTCGCCCCCGGCCGCCACCGCCTGCTCGCGGGGCACGGCATCCTCGGCGGCCCCCGCCGCGCGCGGGAACGTGGTCCGCAGCGCCTCGTGCCGTACGACCAGGGTGCGCAGCGCGTCGATCACCGCGTCCGTCCGGGTCCCGGCGGGCACCGGCCACACGGCGTGGATGTTGATGTGCTCGGGCTCGTCCCGCAGCATGCACCGGATCATGTTGGCCTGGCCCAGCGCGACCGGACCCCGGCGCTCCTCGCCGCCCGCGTGGGCGACGGTCACGGTGCGGGTCTTCGACGGCCGCGGGAGGTCCCGCTCGTACGCGGTCACGGGGCGGCCACCGCCCCGGGCCGGGGGAGGGGCTGCGGAGGGAGGCTCATGGCGCGGTGCCTTTCGGGGAGGGCGGACGCCCCTCGCTCGCGCGGACCAGGGGCCCCCAGGCGTCGAGGAGCAGGGCGAAGTCCGCCATGTCCCGCCGCGCCTCGTCGAGGAGGCGCTCGCGGCGGGCGGCGAGGACGTCGGCGGCGGCCGCGTACCGGCCGCCGAGCTTGCGGTAGGAGCGCTCGACCACGTCGAACCGCTCGGCGCTCTCCGCCGGTTCGGGGCCCTCGCCCTCCTCGACCGCCGCGGCGACGGCGGAGGTGCGCAGGAGCCCGTCGGCGTCGAGCGGTCCGTCACCGGCCGTCATCCCCGCGTAGACGGCCCGGAGGTACGGGGCGGCGAGCAGGAACTTCGCCAGCCGCAACTGGTACGCGAGGAAGCCCGCGTCCGAACGCCGCTCCGGCGTGTGGAAGTTGACGATGTGCCGGTTGTGCAGGACGCCGGGCAGCCGGGCGCCGTGCGCCAGGTGGAGGAGGAAGTAGTCGCTGCCGATGGTGTCGGTGGCGGGCGGCAGCGGCACCCGGCCGTAGACCTCGCGCGCGAGGGCGACGTTGCACATGTCCACGCGCGCGGGGTCGACGGTGGCGAGCGTGGTGCGGTCGCCGGTGAACGCGGTGGTCCCGGCGCCCCGGAACGCCTCGTCGACGAGGTGCCGCCGCCAGATCTCCGGGCAGTCGGGCGGGAGCGACAGGCCGACGAGGTCGGCGTGGACGGCGGGGTCGAGCGCCCGGATCTCCGCCACGTCCACGGACATCTCGCCGACGAACGAGCCGCCGACCACGGCCACCGGCCGGTCCGCGAGCGCCGGGTCGAGCCTGCTCCGCGACACGAGCCCCGCCACGTCGCCGGCCCGCCGTCCCAGGGCCGTCAGCTCGTGGTGGATCGGGAAGACCGGCTCCCCGTCCAGGTACTGGTAGCGGCTGTCGGAGTCCCTGCGGTGCACCGAGGCGCAGCCCAGGGCCTCCGCGATCAGGAAGGCCCGGTTGGTGCAGGCGCCGTAGGAGACCCCGGACGGCAGCATCAGGCCGAGCACCCGGTCCGGCGCGGCGGCCCCGGACCGGGCGACCGCCCCGCGCAGAAAGTCCCGCTGCTCGTCCTCGTCGAAGTGGTGGACGACCACGCCGGGTTCGGGCGGCAGCGCGGCCACCGCCTCCCGGTGGGCGGCGAGGGCCGCCGGACCGGAGGAGTCCAGGACCAGCAGGCGCACCTCGACGCCGAAGTGCCGCGCGCCGTACGCCGCTTCCTCCGCGACCGCCCGTACGGTCGCGGCGCAGGCCCGGTCGGTGGGCAGGGTCAGGCAGACGCGGCGCACGACGGCTCCCCGTCCCCGGCCGCCCGCCCGTCGCGGTCCTTCCACGAGGTGAGTCCGAGCAGCCGGCTGCCCAGCCCGTTCAGGACGGCGGTGGGGTAGCGCTCGGACTCGTGCCGGACGGGGTCGCCGACGAGGGTGCGGTTCCAGCGCGGGGTGCGCAGGTGGCGCCAGGAGTCGACCCGGGACCTCCGCAGCCGCTCGTGCTCCTCCAGGGCCGGCATCATCGACAGGTACTGGACGGCCCGCACCCGGTCCTCCGAGGTGTTGCGGGCCACCCCGTGGGCGAGGAGCCCGTTCCAGATCAGCAGGTCGCCGGGGTGCAGCTCGGGGCGGACGACGGGGTACTCGGCCCGGTCCACGGCGGGCCGGATCGGGTCCCGGTCGGCGGGCTGCCCGACCTTCCACTCCTCGAACCGCCGGAACAGCTCGGGGCAGCACTGGAACCCGCCCGTCTCCGGGCCGGTGTCGTTGAGCGCGACGATCCCCTGCACCCGCTGCGGCGGCACGCCGAGCGTGGTGTCGATGTCCCAGTGCAGCTCGATGTCGAAGCCCCGGTCGGTGGGCTCGATCAGGGCGCGGTCGCGGTTGCGGACGTTGGGCGGGTTGAGGTTGAGCCGGTCCTGGGTGACCCACAGCTCCTCGCAGTCCCACACGTCCACGAAGGCGTCGTACACCCGCTGCGACTGGCGGCTGTCCCACAGGAGCTGGTGGTGGTACGCCTCCACGAAGCCGTAGACGTGCAGCTGCCGGTCCAGCTGGGAGCGGAAGGGCCGGTCCTCGTACCAGCTCTCCGGGCGCTCCGGGTCGAGTCCCTGGAACTCCCAGGCGAAGTCGAGGAGCCGCCGGGCCGCCTCCGCCGGGACCGCCTCCCGGACGACGACGTACCCGTACGTCTGCCAGTGGGCGAAGTCCTCCTCGGACAGCACCCGCAGCGGACGGTCCTTCCTCAGCTCCCGCAGGGTGGTCTGCGCGAGGTAGGACTCGCCGTCCGCGCTGAAGTACGGGCGGTCCGAGGCCGCCCGGTACAGAGGGGGCCGGCGCGGCGGGCGGTGCGGAACGGGGGTCGTCATGGGTCCCTCCGGGTGCGGGGTCGGGGAGGAGGTCCGGGAGACCGGGGGCGAGGAGCGCTTCGCCCCCGGTCGGCGGGCGGCACGCGACGGCCCCCGGGGAAGGGGCGGCGGCGGACGGCACGGACGCGTGGAGGTGCCGTGGCGCTGGTCGGGCGCCACGTCGTACGGAAGAATTGGTTTAGACCTTAGCGGTTGGCAAGTGCCTTCTCAATACGCCGAGTTATGTTGCGGGGGGATCGGGGCGAACGTTGTCAGGGCGGCAGCTTTGGTCTAGACAACAGATGGGGGGCTGGCCTACTGTCCCCTTGCGCGGCCCGGTTCCTGACGGAAGGTCAGGCGCCTCTTCGTCGTGCCGGGGTCGACGCCGACCACCCGCGAGGCCGTTCACGGCCGGAGACCGGGCCGCGGTGCGTCCGCCTCCCCCGTCCCGCCGACGCCCTTGACTGTTCGCCCACCCCAGAGGGAGCGGTTCCCCATGAGCACACCCGGCACCACGGTCCTGCCCGACGGCGGTCTGCGGAGTCCGGGCCCGGGTCTGATCACCCTGGACCCGGACCACACCGCGCTGCTGCGCGGCCTGGACGAACTGCTCGCGGGCCTGGCCGTCCGCCTCTCCGCCCCCGAGGTGGTGGGGCCGCCCCTGCTCTCCGTGGACGGCCTCGCCCGTCTCGACTTCTTCCGCAACTTCCCCCACCTCGGGGTCTCCGCCGGCCGGTTCGAGCCCGAAGCGCTCGACGGCCTGGCGGCCGGTGAGGCCCCGGCCGGACTCCCGCTCCGGCCGACCGGCTACCTGCTGCCGTCCGCCACCTGCTACGGGCTGCTGCTCTCCCTGGAGGGCCGGGACGTCGGCGCGGAGGGCCTGCGGCTCTCCGCGACCGGCCGCTGCTTCCGCAACGAGACCCGCTTCGACGGCCTGCGGCGCCTGTGGGGCTTCCACATGCGCGAGGTCCTCCACCTCGGCACCAAGCAGGGCGCCCTCGAACACCTGGAACAGGGCGCCGAGTTCGTCCGGGAACTGGCCGGACGCCTCGGCCTCGACCTCACCCGGGCCGTCGCCGACGACCCCTTCTACGACAGGGGCGGCTCCCGGGCCCGCCTGATGGCCCTTGACCCGGTCAAGCACGAGTTCAGCGCCCCCGACGGCACGGCGATCGCCTCCGTGAACCGGCACCGCAACTTCTTCGGCGAGCGCCTGGGCATCCGCGCGGGCTCCGAGGGGCCGGCGTACAGCGCCTGCGTCGCCTTCGGCGTCGAACGCTGGGTCCACGCCATGGTCCTCGCCCACGGCACTCCCGCGCGGGCGCTGGACCGCCTGCGCGAGGCCGGCGCCTGACACCCGCCGGGCCCCGGCCCGCACGCACACCCGCACAGCGCACGAATGAGGAGCGACCCCACCCCATGGAACGCATCGCCGAGTGGCTGCACGAGAAGAACCCCGGCCTCGACGGGCCGATCGGCCCCGACGAGGACCTCATCGAGGCCCGTCTCATCGACTCCATGGACTTCCTGGAGTTCGTCGACCTCCTGGAGGAGCTCTCCGGCCGCTCCATCGACCTCCAGGAGGTCACCATCGACGACTTCCGCACGCTCGCCCGCGTCCGGGAACGCTTCCTGAGCGCCGCCGGATGAGCTCTCCGGGCCCCCGCCGATGAACGCGGGCCGGGCGGTCCTCGCCGTGGTGGCGACCACCGCCGAGGTCCTGGCCCGCCCGGAACTCCACGAGGGGGTCCTCGCCCCGTGGGAGCGGCGCCGCCTCGACCGGATCCGGGTGCCCGCCCGCCGCGACGACGTCCTGGCGGCCCGCCTCCTCGTACGCCTGTGCGCGGCCCGGTCCACCGGGCTGTCCCTCGGTGAGTCGGGCCCCGAGCAGTACTGCGCCGAGTGCGGCCGGACGGGCCACGGGCGCCCCCGCCTCGACGGCCGGCCCGACCTCGGCGTCAGCCTAAGCCACGCCGACGGCCTCGTCGCGGCCGCCGTCGGCCCCGGCCCGGTCGGCGTGGACGTGGAACCCGCGGCGCGCCGGCCCGGCCCCCCGTCCGTCCTGCGACGGCTCCTGTCCGAGGCCGACCTGCGGGAGGCCGCCGCCCGTCAGGACCCCGGCCCGGCGCTGCTCCGGCTGTGGGTGCGGGGCGAGGCCCTGTTCAAGGCGGGCGGCGGGACCGGCCTCGGGCTCCTCGAATGGACCGACGGGGCGCGGGGAGCCGTCGCGGCGGTCGCCGCCGAGGCCCCCGTCACCACCTCCACCCTCTCCCCTCCCGCGCGGGAGGACGGCCCTCCCCGCTCTCCGCCGACGGCGCGGCTCCGCCGGCGCTGTCCCTGACGGCCGTGCCGCGGGAGAGCGGACGGTCGACCACCTCCGCGCCTTCCGCACGGCCTCCGGCGACGCCCCCTGGGACGCCGTGCGCGCCGCGCACCGGGACCGGATCGCCCGCCCCGGTCGCGTGCGCCCGAAGCCCGGGCTCCTGCCCGGCGGATCACGAACGAGGTCGCAGGGACAGGGCCCCGAGGTAGTCGTCCAGGGCGGCCGCGGCGCCGCCGAGCGGGAACCGGGCACCGAGCTGCCCGTCCGGCCGGACGACGAGACCGGTGGCGCCGTCGGGGAGGTAGAGCCGCGCGAACTCCCCGGCGGCGTCGCGGTACACGGGTACGGAGAGGGCCGCGAGGGCGGACCGGTCGGCCCCGGCCGGCAGGACCACCACGGCCGGCGGGCCGCCGACCGCCCGCACCGCCTCCACCGCGCCGGACAGTTCGGCGGCGCCGGAGCCGTACAGGAGCACCACGTGCCCCGCGCGGCCGCGCAGCACGTCGAGCAGTCGCAGCGGGAAGGTGGCGGCCGGTGTGGTCAGACCGGCGCAGTCCGGGGCCCGGTCACCGGGCTGCGGTGCCCCGGCCGGACCGTACGGCGCGCCCGCGAGCGGCCCTCCCCGGTACCCGACGAGCAGCTGGGCCTCGCGGAGCAGCAGGGTCCGCCGGTCGTCGTCCGGGTCGGCCCCGACGCCGCGGGCGGCGTGCCGCACGGTCCGGCCCACCACCTCCTCGCCGACCGGCCGCCGCTCGGCGTCGTACGTGGCGAGCAGTCCGGGACCCGCCTCGCCCCGGACCACGAGGGCGAGCTTCCAGGCCAGGTTGCAGGCGTCCTGCACCCCGGTGTTCATGCCCTGGGCGCCGGTCGGCGGGTGGATGTGGGCCGCGTCGCCCGCGACGAAGACCCGGCCCTCGCCGTAGCGGTCCACGATCCGGTGGCTGATCCGGAAGACCGAGGACCAGCGCAGCCGGGAGAGCCGTGCGGGCCGGGGCGCGAGCCGGTCCACGACGGCCTGGAGGTCGGAGAGTTCCGGCGCCCGCCCGGCCTGCACGCCGTGCGCGACGCCGTCCGGCGGGACGTCCGGGTCGTGCACGGTGCGGTCCGCCGGGGTGTCGGAACCGGGCGCGACGCGGTCCGCCGCACCCGCCCCGTCGTCCGGTGCCGCCTCCCGCCGGGCGGACGGTTCGGGCGGCACCCGCATCGACATCCGGTAGCGGCCCGGCCCCGGCAGCGGAACGCAGACCAGCACGTCGTCCGCGGAACCGTCGGCGGACCGGCGGCTCGACCGCACGGCGTAGCCGTGCGGCAGGTCCCAGTCGGCCTCCACGTCCCCGAGCATGTACTCCTCCGGGAACGCGCCGCCCCCGAACGACAGCCCCAGTCCCTTCCGCACGGCGCTGTGCGCCCCGTCGCAGCCGATCAGATACGGCACCCGCAGCTCCTCGTCGGCGCCGGACGCGGTACGCAGCCGCGCGGTGACCCCGTCCCGGTCCCGGTCGAACGACACCAGCTCGGTCTCGCGCTCCACGACCGTCCCCAGCCCGCCCAGGTACTCCTCCAGGAGGCGCTCCGTCTCGTACTGGGGCAGCGCGGCGAAGCCGTAGGGCACCTCGGGCGGCAGCTCCAGCGCCATCCGGGCCCGCTCCTCGCCGTCGGCGTAGAGCAGCTGGCCCCGGATCGGGACGGCGGCCTCCAGGACGGCGCGGACCAGGCCCATCCGGTCCCACAGCTCCAGGGTGCGCGGCTGGATCCCGACCGCCTTCGCGTACGGCAGCCGGGCCGGCAGCCGGTCCACGATCCGGCAGCGGACCCCGTGCCGGCGCAGCTCGGCGGCCGCGCTCAGACCGACCGGGCCCGCGCCCACGACCAGGACGTCGGTGGTGGTGCGGTGGTGCGTCACGAGTACCTCCAGCGCCGCTCAGCCCCCGCGGGCCCCGTTCTCCATGGTCGCCCCCGGGACCCCGGACGGCGAGCGGTGGGGAGCGCGCCCCCCACGAGGCCCCGTACCGGTCGACGGCGGCTTCACGCCGATTTCACCGGGGCGGGCGATCCTGGTCCTCCGGCACGTGCGGACCAGGGGGAACGTCATGACGGAGTACGAGGTACCGGGCCCGGGGGCGTCGCCCGACGAGATCGAACGGGTCGTCGTCTCCCTGCGGCGCGCCGCAGGCACCGATCCCGACCGGTACCTTCCGGAGCCCGGTCACGGCCTCCTGCGGCTCGGCCCGCTCATCGGCACGGAGCCGGGGCGGTAGGGCGTACGGAACCGGACGGCGGCCCCCCGCGTCCCTCCCGGGCATGAGCGAGAAGCCCGCGGGGGAATCCCGCGACCGGATGGAGAGCGCCGTCGGCTGTCTGCTCGCCGTCCTCGGCGCCGCCGTCACGGGCGCCTTCGCGCTGCCCCGGGCCGCGTACAGCATCGAGGGCGGTTTCGAGGCGCACGCCCGGGACTGGGGCGTGATCCTCGTCGAGCTGCCCCTCATCCTCTTCGCCGGACTCACCGTCCCGCCCCTGGCCTGGGCTGCGGCCACGCGGTGGCTGCGCCCGTGGGCGGCCGTCCTCGTCTGCGCGGCGGTCGTGGCCCTGGGTCTCTGGGGCCTCTCGGCCGTATGGCATCCGAGGCAGGCCCCCGACCCGGGCCCCGGCCCCGGCCTCTGACGGCCGCCGGGCCGCCGGGTCGGGCAGGGGCCACCAGCCGACCGAGAGCCCTGGGCCGTACGCCGAAACCGCCGGGTCGGGCAGGGGCCACCAGCCGTCCGAGAGCCCTGGGCCGTACGCCGAAACCGCCGGTCAGACCAGGACCACCGGCCGGCCGCTCAGCCCGACGCCCGCCGCGCGCAGCTCGTCCAGCGCGCGGTCGGTGGTGTCGGCGGCGACGCCGACCGTGTGGTCGAGGAGGACGCGCACGTCGAAGCCCTCCCGGACCCCGCCGAAGGCGGTGGCCTTCACGCAGTGGTCCGTCCCGATGCCGACGACGTCGACGCCGTCGACCCCGCGGGCGCGCAGCCAGTCGCCCAGCGGCGTGCCGTTCGCGGTCGCGCCCTCGAAGCCGCTCTTCGAGGCGGAGTGGGCCCCCTTGAAGAAGACCTCCTCCACGGCCCCGGAGGCGACGGCGGCCGCGAACTCCGGGTGGAACTCCGCGCCCTCGGTGCCGGCGACGCAGTGCACCGGGAAGGAGTCCTCGAAGTCGGGTTCGTCCGAGAAGTGGTCGCCCGGGTCGATGTGGTGGTCGCGGGTGGCGACGACGTGTGCGTACCGGTCGCCGGCGCCCCGGACCAGCCCGGCGAGGGCGACGGCCAGGTCGGTGGCGCCGTTCACGGGGACGTCGCCGCCCGCGCAGAAGTCCTTCTGTACATCGACGACGATCAGGGCACGGCGCACGGGAGCGGCCTTTCCTCAGGGGGTGGAAGAGTCCCCGGCATCGTCGCGCCTCCGAGGTGCCCCGGGAGGGGCACGCGCCCGCCGTTCACTCGATCGGGATCATGGAAACGAGGCTCCGCCGACCGGCCCCGGCCCCCGCCGCGCGCTCCAAGGAGGTCATCCGGCGCCACCTGTCCGAAACTGGGGTGAGGAAGAGCCACCGAGAGGGACGAGGAGAGGGGCGAGCCCATGGACGTGGACGGCGGCGCAGGGACGTGGCGGAAGCCCGGCCGTGCCCGGTTCGACGTACGGGTCCGGCCCGGGACGGCCGACGGGGTGGTGGTGCTCGAACTGGGCGGGGAGCTCGACCACGACACGGTCGCCCCGCTGCGCGAGGCGGTGGAGGAGCACGCCCGCGCCCGGCGGATCGTCGTCGACTGCTCGGGCCTCGGCTTCTGCGACTCGACCGGACTCAACGCGCTCCTGAAGGCGCGCCTGCGGATGCGGGAGACGGGCGGTCACCTGGACCTCGCCGGGCTGCGCCCGCCGGTGGACCGGATGTTCGACATCACCGGGGCCAGGGCCGTCTTCCGGGTGTACGAGGACACCGACCGCGCCCTGGCCGACCCGGCGCCGCGCGAGGGCGGAGCCGGCCGTGACCGGCGGTGATGCCGACGCGGACGGCGCCCAGGTCAGGAGACTGCTGCTGCGCGGGGTGCGGAGGGTGGTGTCGCGCTGCCGGGACTTCACGGCGGAGGCGTTGGCGGACTGGGGGTGGATTCCGGCGGGGAGCGAGGCGGGGGAGGAGCGGGTCGAGGACGTGCTGCTGTTGGTG
>JNWL01000062.1 GCA_000716465.1 Streptomyces bikiniensis | reverse complement strand
CCCCCTGCCGCAACCCCGCCCCTGCCCCGCCACAATGGGAACGTGAACGAGCACATCCCCGTCGTCCGCGAGGTCGACCAGGGCACCGCGCGCCTCATGCCCGACGTGGACCGGGAGCGGGCCTGGCTCCTGACGGTCGACGGCGCACCCCAGTCGTACGTCGACCTCGACGACCCGGCGTACCTGGAGTTCGAGTACGCGCGCCGGCTCGCCCACGTCGTCGACGGCGCGGCCGGCGAGGGCGAACCGCTGGACGTCCTGCACCTGGGCGGCGGGGCGCTCTCCCTGCCCCGGTACGTCGCCGCCACCCGGCCCGGCTCACGCCAGGACGTCGTGGAAGCGGACCGAGGTCTGCTCGCCCTGGTCGCGGAGCACCTGCCGCTGCCGGAGGGATCGGGGATCGCCGTGCACGGCGCGGACGCCCGGCGCCGGCTGGAGGAGGCGCCCGCCGCCTCGGCCGACCTGATCGTCGGCGACGTCTTCAGCGGCTCGCGCGTCCCCGCCCACCTCACCTCCGTCGAGTACGCGCGCGAGGTCCGGCGCGTCCTGCGGCCCGGCGGCGTCTACGCCGCCAACCTGGCCGACGGCGCCCCCTTCGCCTTCCTCCGCTCCCAGCTCGCCACCTTCGCCGCCGTCTTCCCCGAACTCGCGCTCGTCGCCGAACCGGGCGTCCTGCGCGGCCGCCGCTTCGGGAACGCCGTCCTGGTCGCCTCCGCCCGCGCGCTCGACACCGCCCGCCTCGCCCGCCGGGCCGCGGCGGACGCGTTCCCCGCGCGCGTGGAGCACGGGGACGCGCTCGCCCGGTTCACCGGGGACGCGGAGCCGGTCGGGGACGCCGGGGCCGTGCCGTCACCCGTTCCCCCGGACGGCGCGTTCGGCATCGGCTGAGCGGGGCCCCGGCACGGCCGGGAGCTCCTTCCCGGTGGGCGGGGGCGTGGTTCCGTGCGGACGCCGGGTCAGGTTCCGCACGTCCGGCACCAACAGGACGAGGGCGGTGACGAGCACCATCAGCGCCGCCGCGCCCCACAGCGCCCCGCTCCGGCCGAACGCCCCCTCCGCCGGGCCCGCGAGCGCCGTGGTCAGCGGCAGCAGGGCCGTCGAGCCGAACCAGTCGTAGGCGGAGACCCGGGACAGCTTCTCCTCGGGGATCTCCTGGTGCATCGTCGTCATCCACGAGACGCCGAAGACCTCGATCGCCACCCCGCTCACGAACATCGCGGCCGTCAGGCCGATCGCGGGCAGCGGCACTGCGAGCGCCGCCGAGGGCAGCGCGATCGGGAAGACGCCCAGCGTCCCGACGAACAGCATCCGGCGCGGCTTCCACCGGGTCATCAGGACCGCGCCCGCGACCGTCCCCACCCCGTACGCGGCGAGCGCGAAGCCCCAGGGGCGCGCGCCGCCCAGCTCCTCCCGGGCGACCAGCGGCCCGTACACCGCCTCGACCGCCCCGATCAGGCCCACCACCACGGAGAACTGGGCGACGATCGACCACAGCCAGGGGCGGCCGACGAACTCCTGCCAGCCCTCCTTCAGGTCGGAGAAGAGCCCTCCGCCGGGGGCGCGCTCGGGGACGCCCTTCACGTCGAGGAAGGCCCGCAGTCCGCCCGCGACGGCGAAGGCGACGGCGTCGACCACGAGGACCCAGCCGGGCCCGACGAAGGCGACGAGCGCGCCGCCGAGCGCGGCACCGCCGATGGAGGCGCCGTGCATCGCCATCCGGAAGACGGCGAACGCCTTGCTCGCCTGCTCCCCGCTGACCGTGGCCAGGAGCATGCCCTCGGCCGCCGGGTTGAAGAAGGCCTGGCCGGTGCCGCAGAGCGCGGTGAGCACCATCATCTGCCAGACGCGGGCCTCGCCGGAGAGGACGAGGGCGGCGAAGACGGCCTGCGACACGCAGTTGAGGGCGTTGGCGGCGACCATCACCCGGTGCCGGGGCAGCCGGTCGGCGACGGCGCCGCCGACGAGCAGGAAGAGGACGAGCGGCAGGAAGCGCGCCATCGCCACGAGGCCGACGTCGCCCGCGTCGCCGCCGGAGTCGAAGACCGCCCAGGTGGTGGCGATCAGGGCGCCGTGCGTGCCGAGGTTGGTCACGACCGTGGCGGCGGTCAGCAGGAGGTAGTTCCGACCGGCCCACTCGGGGCGGCGGGCGCGGGTCGGAACGGGGGAGGGGGAGGAAGAGGGAGAGGAGGAGACGGGGGAGTCGGGGGAGCCGGCGGGTGATGTCACCCCGGGACTATCCCCGCCGCCCCGCCGAAGTGCCAAACCGATATCCGGGCGGGGTGGGGCGCCGGCCGCCGGGACGACGGGCACCGGCGGCCCACGGGCCCTGGTGGCCGGGCGCCCCCGATGTCACGATTCGCCCGCCGTCACGAGTCCTCGGCGAGGCGGACCGTGGAGAGGATCTGCTGGATCGTGGCGTCCGGCAGCTCGTCGGCGACGCCGTCGGCCGCGTTGAGGACCCAGGTCGAGAAGTCGTTCTTCGCGTTCTTGAAGGTGAAGGCGATCGCCTTGCCGTCCGACTCGCACTTGTTGCGCTTCTTGACGTTCGGGGCGGTGGCCGTCGACACGCTGCCGGTGAGACCGGACTTCGTCGTGTACGGCACGGCCTTGGTGATCTTGATCGTGTTCTGCGGCATGTGCTGCGCGTAGCCGCCCCACACCCACGTACCGGCCTCGTTGTACGCGGCCTCCCCGGTGCTCTTGGCGCCCTGGCCGCCCTTGGTGCCGGCCGACGCCAGGCTCCAGGACTCCTCGCTGCCGTCCTTGTCGGTGTCGTAGGTGCACCACTTGTCCTTGAGGTGCGTGGGCCCGGACATCGTGACGAGGGGGCTGCCGTCGCCCTTCTTCTCGTCCTCCAGGAAGCTGATCGTCCCGGGCTTCGACACCTCCCACTCCGGCGGCACGTCGAAGAGGGTGCCGTACTTCGGGTTGTGGACGACCTTCCAGCCGGGGATCGTCGGCTGCCGCGCGGCGCCGTCGCGCGGGTTGTCGAGCTCGGACGACCGGCTCGGCTCGGGGGCCGCCGACGGATCGACGGAGGCGGTGTTCGTCGCGGACGGCTTCGGGTCGGCGGCGGTCGGCTCCTTGTCGTCCTCGCCGAGCACCAGGTAACCGGTGACGCCGGCCGCGACGACCACGGCGGTCGCGGCGAGGACCGCCACGAGGGCCGTCTTCTTCTTCCCGCCGGGACCGCCGGGACCGGGCCGCCCCGGACCCGGGACCGCGTACTGCTGCGGCACGGTCGGCTGCTGGTACGGGTTCGGCTGCCCCGGCTGCGGGCCGTACCCCTGCTGCGGGTACCCGGGCGGGACCGGCGGCTGCTGGCCGTAACCCGGCTGCGCCGGCGGCTGCTGCGGGTATCCGGGCTGGGCCGGCGGCTGCTGGTACGGGTTCGGCTGCTGGTACCCCGGCTGCTGGTAGGGGTTCTGACTCTGGTCCTGCGGGTTCTGCTCGCCCCCGGGCGGCTGCTGTCCTGGCCACATGGCCAGTAACCATAGAGGTGCGGGGGCCGCCCGGCCACGCCCGCCCCCGGTCCGGGAGGGACGCGGGGGATGGCCAAGGGTGCTACTCGCGGGTAACATCACGCTCCATGAGCGCAGACCAGATGACCGTCGGCGAGATGCTCGCCGCGACGGTTCCCATGGCCGGAACCCTGAACCTCGAGTTCCTGGAGACCACCGCCGAGCGCGCCGTCGTGCGCCTGCCGGACCAGCCCGCCTACCACAACCACGTCGGCGGCCCGCACGCCGGAGCGATGTTCACGCTCGCCGAGTCCGCCAGCGGCGCCATCGTGCTCGCCGCCTTCGGCGACCAGCTCAGCCGCGCGGTCCCGCTCGCCGTCAAGGCCGAGATCGGCTACAAGAAGCTGGCCATGGGCGTCGTCACGGCCACCGCCACCCTGGGCCGCCCCGCCGCCGAGGTCGTCGCCGAGCTCGACGCCGGACAGCGCCCGGAGTTCCCGGTGCGGATCGACATCACCCGCGAGGACGGCGCCGTGACCGGCGAGATGACCGTCGTCTGGACCCTGCGTCCGAACGCCTGAGCCGGCCCGGCCGCACGCCTCCGCCCCCGTACCCCTTCCGGCACGGGGGCGGACGCGTTCCCGGCCCCGGGACAGGTCCCGACCGCGGCCCCGGCTCCGACCCCGACCACGGCCGTGGAACCGGCCCCGGCCCCGTCTTCCGCTGCGAGGTCCGTCTGTCCCGACCGGGTAGGCTGCCCCGGCGTGCCCGCCGAGGCGCACGCCGGCGCCACGCCCCCGACCACGGGCGGGGCGCGACAGGGGAGCCGAAACGGGAGGAAGCCGCGTTGCACGTCCAGGAGTGGCTGGAGACGATCCCCCCGATCGCCGTCTACGTCCTTGTGGGCGTGGTGATCGGCCTCGAGAGCCTGGGCATCCCGCTGCCCGGCGAGATCGTCCTCGTGAGTTCGGCGCTGCTCGCCTCGCAGCACGGCGACATCAACCCGTACGTGCTCGGCGCCTGCGCCACCGCCGGCGCGATCATCGGGGACTCGATCGGTTACGCCATCGGCCGCAAGGGCGGCAGACCCCTGCTCGCCTGGCTGGGCGGGAAGTTCCCCAAGCACTTCAGCGAGGCCAACATCGGACTCGCGGAGAGCTCCTTCCGGAAGTGGGGCATGTGGGCGGTCTTCTTCGGCCGCTTCGTCGCGCTCCTGCGCATCTTCGCCGGACCGCTCGCGGGCGTCCTGCAGATGCCGTACTGGAAGTTCCTCGTCGCCAACGTCTTCGGCGGCATCCTGTGGGCCGGCGGCACCACGGCCGTCGTCTACTCCGTCGGGATCGTCGCCGAGGCGTGGCTGAAGCGCTTCTCCTGGCTCGGCCTCGTCCTGGCCGTCCTGATCGGCCTCACTTCGATGCTGATCATCAAGAACCGCGCCAGGAAGGCGGCCGCGGAGCGGGCCGCCGCCCCCGTCGCGGAGCCAAGGCCTGAGCCGGAGCCGGTCCTGGCGGACTGAGTCCGTCCCGTACGGCGAGGAGGGCGGCACCCCGACCGGGGTGCCGCCCTCCGTCCGTTCCCGCGCACGGGACGCGCTCAGTCCTCGAAGGCCTCCGCGTGGTCCTTGGCGAGGTGCAGGTACATCTCGGCGTTGAGCCGGATGCCCGCCTGCTCCTCCTCGGTCAGCGGGCGGCGCACCTTCGCCGGTACGCCCGCGACCAGCGAGCCCGGCGGGACCTGCATGCCCTGCGGGACGAGCGCCTGGGCGGCGACGAGCGACCCGGCGCCGATCCGGGCCCCGTTGAGGACCGTGGCGCCCATGCCGACGAGCACGTCGTCCTCGATGACGCAGCCGTGCACGGTGGCGTTGTGGCCGACGGTCACCCGGGCCCCGATCGAGACGGGGAAGCCGGGGTCGACGTGGACCGTGCAGTTGTCCTGGACGTTGGAGTCCTCGCCGATCCCGATCGGGCCGCAGTCCGCCCGCAGCACCGTGTGGTACCAGATGTTCGCGCGGGCGCCGAGGGTGACCTCGCCGAGGACCACCGAGGTGGGGGCGGTGAAGGCCGTCGGGTCGATCCGCGGCTCCTTGCCGCCCACGCCCTTGATCAACGCCTCTGTCATGGTTCTTCGCTCCTGGTCGTCGGCCGTCGTGTCGCGCCCGGGGGTCTCCCCGGGCCGCAGCCTATGCCGTGCTCATGACGGACATCACAGCGCACGGCGGTGATCGGGCGCGACGGCGCCGACTACCGTGGCCGGGTGCCCAGGAACAGAAACACGTTCTCATCCCTCGCCGCCTGGCGGCGCCGGGCCGTCGCGCACGCCCTCCAGGGCGGCTGGCGCTGGGCGCAGCGGGCCGGCGCCGTCACCGCCGAGCACCAGGGGAGGCTGCGCTTCCGCCGGCTCGGCGAGGGGACCCGGCTCGCCTTCCCGCAGGGCACGGTCTTCGGCGAGCGGTGGATCGAGATCGGGGCGTGCTGCATCATCGCCGAGCAGGTCACGCTGACGGCCGGGATGCTCCCGGACCTCGACCTCGGGACGGAGACGGTCCTGACCCTCGGCGACGGGGTCGTCCTCGGCCGGGGCAGCCACGTCATAGCCGACGCGGAGGTGACGATCGGCTCGGACACGTACTGCGGCCCGTACGTCTACATCACCTCGACCAACCACAGCTACGACGACCCGGACGAGCCGGTCGGCCGCCAGTGGCCCCGCTCGGCACCGGTCTCCATCGGCCCCGGCTGCTGGCTCGGCACGGGCGCGGTGGTCCTGCCCGGCGCGCGCCTCGGCCGGAACGTGGTCGTCGCGGCGGGCGCGGTGGTGCGCGGCGAGGTCCCGGACCACTCGGTCGTGGCGGGCGCCCCGGCGAAGGTGGTCCGCAGCTGGAACCCGGAGAACGGCTGGCAGCCCCCGCTCCGCACCCCCGCCCCCGTCCCGATCCCGGAGGACGTCACCCCCGAGCAGCTCGCGGCGCTCGCGGAGTGGGAGATCGAACAGGCGGGCACGGCGGCGACCTGACGGGCGCGTGCGCGTACGCCTGTACGCGACTCCGCCCGCGTACGCCTGGACGTGCCTCCGCCCGCGTACACACCTACGTGCCTCCGCCCGCACCCCCGCATTGCGCGCCCCTGCCCGTACACGCGTACGCACCCCCGCCCGTACTCCGAGACGGCCCCGCCCGCCCCGGCACCGGTTGTCAGCGTGACGCACATGCGCGCACCCATCGGAGACTTCACCGACGCCCGGCCCGCCCCGGACTGCCTCGACCTCCTGACCGGCCCCGTCGCCGCCGCCGTCCGCGCCCGGACGGGCCCCGTCCCGGCCGACCAGGTGCTCTACGTCGACACCGACCCGGCCATCGCCGACACCGCCGTCTTCGTGGAGCACCACGGCGCCGACCTCCTCGACGCCTCCGCGAACTGCGTGGTCGTGGCGGCCGGGCGGGGCGGCGACACGACCCTCGCCGCCTGCGTCGTCGGCTCCGCCACCCGCGTCGACGTCAACGGGGTGGTGCGCCGTCACCTCGGCGCCCGCAAGGCCTCGTTCGCCCCGGCGGACACGGCCACCGGCGAGAGCGGCATGGAGTACGGCGGCATCACCCCCGTCGGCCTCCCCGCCGACTGGCCGCTCCTCGTGGACGCCGCCGTGGTCGACACGCCCTGGGTCCTCGTCGGCAGCGGCCGCCGCCGCGGCAAGCTCGTCCTCCCCGGCAAGGCCCTCGGCCGACTCCCCGGCGCGGTCGTCCTGGAGGGCCTCGGCGTCCCCGCCGCCTGACCCCGCTCAGCCCAGGCGCGGGATCTCGATCGCCGGGCAGCGGTCCATCACCATGTCCAGGCCCGCCTCGCGGACGCGGGCGAAGGCGGCCTCGTCGATCACGTCCAGCTGGAACCAGACCGCCTTGGCGCCGATCGCCACGGCCTCGTCCGCGACCCCGCCCGCCAGGTCGCTGTTGACGAAGACGTCCACGACGTCCACCGGGAAGGGGACGTCCGCCAGGGACGCGTAGCCCCGCTCGCCGTGGACCGTCTCCGCCTTCGGGTGGACCGGGACGACCCGCTTCCCGAAGCGCTGGAGGACGGCCGCGACCCCGTAGGCGGCCCGCGCCCGGTTGTTCGAGAGGCCCACCACCGCCCAGGTGTCGCCCGTGGACGTCAGGATCCGTCGTACCGCCTCCGAGGCGGAGTACCCGGCGGTACCGGTGGTGGTCGTGCTGTCGGCGCTCATCGTCTCTGCTGCCTCTCCTCGGCGCGGTCCGTCTCCCGGGGGAACGAGCCGCGCCGGCCCTTGATTCCCGAGGCCCCCCACCGGCCGCCGGGGAGCACCGGGCCGGCGGAACGTAGGCTGGTCGGATGCAGGAGCAGTACCGCACCCCGGCCCGCGAGGGCGTGCACGAGACCGAGATCAACCGCTCGCGCTTCCTCTGCGCCATCGCGCCCGTCGCCGACGAGCGGGAGGCGCAGGAGTTCGTGGCGAGGATCCGCCGCGAACACCCCACGGCGACCCACAACTGCTTCGCGTACGTCATCGGCGCCGACGCCTCCGTGCAGAAGGCGAGCGACGACGGCGAACCGGGCGGCACGGCCGGCGTCCCCATGCTCCAGATGCTGCTGCGCCGCGAGACGCGGTACGTCGCCGCCGTCGTCACCCGCTACTACGGCGGCGTGAAGCTCGGCGCGGGCGGTCTGATCCGCGCGTACGGAGGCGTGGTCGGCGAGGCCCTCGACGCGCTCGGCACCGTGACCCGGCAGCGCTTCCGGCTCGCCACCGTCACCGTCGACCACCAGCGGGCGGGCAAACTGGAGAACGACCTGCGGGCGACCGGCCGCGCCGTCCGGGACGTGCGGTACGCCGACGCCGTCACGATCGGGATCGGCCTTCCGGACGCCGACGTCGACGCCTTCCGCGCCTGGCTCGCCGACGCCACGGCGGGCACGGCGACGTTCGAGCTCGGCGGCGAGGCGTACGGCGACGTGTGACGCCGGACCCCGGTGCTCCGTCACCCGGACGGCCACCCCCGCACCCTGCTCGGGATAGCGTGGTGGGCGCACACGAACGAAGACCGGTGCGGGCACCGGTGGGGGAGGGACGGCACACATGCGGGGTGGGACGGCACCGTGAGGCTCCTGCACACCTCGGACTGGCACCTCGGCCGGTCCTTCCACCGCGTCGGACTCCTCGGCGCCCAGGCCGCGTTCCTCGACCACCTCGTGGCCACCGTCCACGAGCACCGCGTCGACGCCGTCCTCGTCGCCGGCGACGTCTACGACCGGGCCGTGCCCCCGCTGTCCGCCGTCGAACTCTTCGACACCGCCCTGCACCGCCTCGCCGAGGCCGGCGTCCCCACCCTCATGATCTCCGGCAACCACGACTCGGCCCGCCGCCTCGGCGTCGGCGCCGGACTCATCGAACGGGCCGGCATCCACCTCCGCACCGACCCGGGCGGCATCGGCACCCCCGTCGTCCTCACCGACGCCCACGGCGACGTCGCCCTCTACGGCCTGCCCTACCTCGAACCCGCCCTCGTCCGCGAGCGCCTCGGCGCCGGGAAGGCCGGCCACGAGGCCGTGCTCACCGCCGCCATGGACCGGGTCCGCGCCGACCTCGCGACCCGGCCCGCCGCCACCCGCTCCGTCGTCGTCGCCCACGCCTTCGTCGCCGGCGGCGCCCCCAGCGACAGCGAGCGGGACATCACCGTCGGCGGCGTCTCCGCCGTCCCCGCCGGGATCTTCGACGGCGTCGACTACGTCGCCCTCGGCCACCTCCACGGCAGCCAGACCCTCACCCCCCGCGTCCGCTACTCCGGTTCCCCCCTCGCGTACTCGTTCTCCGAGGCCGACCACCGCAAGACCATGTGGCTCGTCGACCTCGGCCCCGCGGGCCCCGAGGGCGCGGACCTCGACGCCGAACGCCTCGACTGCCCCGTCCCGCGCCCCCTCGCCCGGCTCCGGGGCCGGCTCGACGACCTCCTCGCCGACCCCGCGCACGCCCGCCACGAGGGCTCCTGGGTCGAGGCCACCCTCACCGACCCCGTACGGCCTGCCGACCCCATGAACCGGCTCGCCGAACGCTTCCCGCACACCCTCAACCTCGTCTTCGACCCCGAACGGACCGGGAGCGACACCGGCGCCTCCTACGCCCGGCGGCTCCGGGACCGCAGCGACCAGCAGATCGCGGAGGACTTCGTGGCCCATGTGCGCGGCGGCGCGGTGCTCGACGGAGCGGAACGGGCCGTCCTGTACGGCGCCTTCGACGACGTACGGGTCGACACGGCCGAGCGCGAGGTGGGCCGGTGAGGCTGCACCGCCTGGAGATCACCGCGTTCGGCCCCTTCGGCGCCACGCAGACCGTCGACTTCGACGCCCTGTCCTCCGCCGGTCTCTTCCTGCTCCACGGGCCGACCGGCGCGGGCAAGACCTCCGTCCTCGACGCCGTCTGCTTCGCCCTCTACGGAAGCGTGCCCGGCGTCCGCCAGACCCCCGGCACCACCCTGCGCAGCGACCACGCCCCCGTCGGCACGTACACCGAGGTCCTCCTCGAACTGACCGTGGGCGACCGGCGGTTGGAGATCACCCGCCGCCCGGCCCAGCAGCGGCCCAAGCGGCGCGGCACCGGCTTCACCACCGAGAAGGCCCAGACCTGGCTGCGCGAGTACGACCCGGCCACCGGCGCCTGGAACGGCCTCAGCCGCTCCCACCAGGAGACCGGCGAGGAGATCACCCAGCTCCTCGGCATGAGCCGCGAGCAGTTCTGCCAGGTCGTCCTCCTCCCGCAGGGCGACTTCGCCCGCTTCCTGCGCGCCGATGCCGAAGCCCGGGGCAGGCTCCTCGGCCGCCTCTTCGACACCCGCCGCTTCGTCGCCGTCGAGGAACGCCTGGCCGACCTGCGGCGCGTGGCCGAACAGCGGGTACGGGAGGGGGACGAGCGGCTGCTCGCCCTCGCCCACCGCATGGCCCAGGCTGCCGGCGGACTCGACGCCGCCCGCACCCCGGTCGAGGGGGCCGCCGGAGAACCCGGGCTCGCCGCCGCCGTCCTCGCCTGGGCCGCCGTCGCCCGCACCGAGGCGCGGGAGGCCCTGGACGTCGCGGGCCTGCGGCTCGCCGCCGCCGAGCGCCGCCGGGACGACGCCCGCGCCGCGCTCGACGCCGAGCGCGACCTCGCCGCCCGCCAGGCCCGCCACGCCGACGCCCTCCTGCGCCGCGAGCGGATCACCGAGCGGGCCCCCGAGCGCGACCGGCTCCGGGCCGTCCTCGACGGGAGCGTCCGGGCCGACCGGGTCGCCCCCGCCCTGGCCCTGCGCCGGGACGCCGAGCGCGAGCAGGCCGCCGCGCGCACCGCCCTCGCCCGCTCCCGCGCCCGGCTGCCGGCCGACCTCGCCGACGCCGGGGCCGAGCAGCTCGCCGCCCTGGAGAACCGGCTGCGCGGGGAGCTCGGCGGACTCGAACCGGCCCGCCGCGCCGAGCACCGCGCCGCCGCCGTCGCCGAGGAACGGGCCGTACTGGCACGGGAGGCGCGCGCCGACGAGGAGGCCCTGCGGGACGCGGCCGACTGGCTCGCCGGCTGGGAGCCGCGCCGCGCCCGGCTCGCCGGACACGCCGAGGCCGCCCGGGACGCCGTCGCCCGCGCCGAACACCTCGCCGGACGGCTGGAACCCGCCCGCCGCCGGCTCGACGCGGCCCGCCGCCGCGACGCCCTCGCCCGGGGCGCCGAGGCGGCCGAGGCCCGTCTGACGGAGGCCCGCGAGCGGCGGAACGACGCCCACGAGACCTGGCTCGACGTCAAGTCCCGGCGCCTGGAGGGCATCGCCGCCGAACTCGCGGCCGGCCTGGAGGCGGGCGCCCCCTGCCAGGTCTGCGGCTCCACCGACCACCCGGCCCCCGCCCGCACCACCGCCGGCCACGTCGACCGCGCCACCGAGGAGGCCGCCTACGAGGCCTACACCGCCGCGGAGGAGACCCGTACGGCCGCCGAACGCGAACTGGCCGTCACCCGCGGGTCCTGGGCGGCGGCCCGCGCGGAGGCCCGGCCCGCCCCGGACGGCGCCCCGGCCACCGCCGACCGAGCCACTGACCAGGCCGTCGACCACACCATCGGTCACACCATCGACTCCGTCGCCGACTCCGCCGCCGACCCCGCAGTCGAGGAAATCGCCCGCGAGGTGGAGGAGTTGACCCGGCTCCACGCCGAGGCCCACGCGCTCGCCGGACAGGCGCACACCGCGCGCCAGGCGCTCGCGCGGGCCGAGCACGAGCACGGGGAGCGGGTGGCGGCGCAGCGGGCGGCCGAGCGACGGGTCGCCGCCCGGACCTCGCGGCGCGAGGCCCTCGACCGGGAGCGGGCGGCGCTGGACGAGGAACTGGCCCGGGGCCGCGGCGCGTTCGCCACTGTGGCCGAACACGCCGCCCGCCTGGAGCGGCGGATCGACCTCCTGGCCGAGGCCGCCGACACCGTGCGCGCCGCCGAACTCGCCGACCTGCGCCTCAAGGAGGCCGACGCCCGGCTCGCCGACGCCGCCTACCAGGAGGGCTTCGCCACCCCCGACGAGGCCGCCGGGGCGCTCCTGGGCGAGGGGGAGCGGCGCGGCGTCGAGGAGCGCCTGGACGCCTGGCAGGCCGAGGAGGCCGTCGTCGCGGACCGGCTCGCGGAACCGGGCACCGCGGCCGCCGCCGCGCTCCCGCCCGCCGACCTCGCCGCAGCCGAGGCCGTCCACGCGGCGGCCGAACGCGCCCTGCGCGCGGCCGACTCCGCCCTCGCCGCCGCCCGCGAACGGGTCGCGGACCTCACCGAGCTCTCCCGGCGGGCCGCCGCCGAGGTCCACCGCCTGGGGCCGCTCCGCGAGGAGCACGAGCGGGTGGCCCGCCTCGCCGCCCTCACCGCCGGCACCTCCGCCGAGAACGAGCGCCGGATGCGCCTGGAGTCGTACGTCCTGGCCGCCCGGCTCGAACAGGTCGCGGCCGCCGCGACCGCCCGCCTCCTGCGCATGTCCTCGGGCCGCTACACCCTCGTCCACTCCGACGCCCGCTCCGGCGCCAAGCGGGCCGGCCTCGGGCTGCACGTCGTGGACGCCTGGACCGGCAGCGAGCGCGACACCGCCACCCTCTCCGGCGGCGAGACCTTCTTCGCCTCCCTCGCCCTCGCCCTCGGCCTCGCCGACGTGGTCACGGACGAGGCGGGCGGCGTCCGGCTCGACACCCTCTTCATCGACGAGGGCTTCGGCAGCCTCGACGAGCAGACCCTCGACGAGGTCCTCGACGTCCTCGACTCGCTGCGCGAGCGGGACCGCAGCGTCGGCATCGTCAGCCACGTCGGCGACCTGCGCCGCCGGATCCCGGCCCAGCTGGAGGTCGTCAAGGAGCGGCACGGCTCGGCGGTGCGGCTGCGCACCGGTGAGGACGCGCTCAGCGGCTGACGGGGCGCCGGGGCAGCGGCGAGGAGTAGACGACGCTGGTCGTCACCGGACCGAGCCCGGCGATCTTCCCGGTGACCGCCTCCAAGTCCCGCATGGAGCGCGCCGCGACCTTCAGGACGAAGCAGTCGTCGCCGGTGACGTGGTGCGCCTCCAGGACCTCCGGGGTGGTGTCGAGCAGGTCGTGGAACGGCTTGTAGTTGCCGTGCGGGTAGCGCAGCCGTACGAAGGCGAGGACGGCGAACCCGAGCCGTTCCCGGTCCACGAGGGCCGTGTACCCGGTGATCACCCCGGCCTCCTCCAGGCGCCGTACCCGGTCGGTCACCGCGGACGGCGACATCGACACGGCCCGCGCGAGTTCGGCGAAGCTGGCACGGCCCTCGGACTGGAGGGCTTCGAGGATGCGCCAGTCCGTGGCGTCCGGCGTGTAGGCGGTGGTCATGGGGGAGGAATAGCAGGCGGATCCCCCGTCGATCAAGGGAGGTCCCCGGCCGATCGGACGGACGGCCGGGGAAACGCCCCCGCCGAGGCCCGGAGGCGGGGATCACCCCGTCACGGCCTCGTGGCCGGGGACCGCCCCGCTGCCGGATCCTCAGAGCCGGGAGATCTCGTCCACCAGGTCGTCCAGGCCGAGGGGGCCCAGCGAGAGGGCCGCCATGTGCCAGGCCTTGGCGTCGAACGCCTCGCCGTGCGCCGCCCGGGCGTTGGCGCGGCCGAGCAGCCAGGCGCGCTCGCCCAGCTTGTAGCCGATCGCCTGTCCCGGCACCGACAGATAGCGGGTCATCTCGCTCTCCACGAAGGCCGGCGGACGGCTGCTGTGCCGCTGGAAGAACTCCTGGGCCAGCTCCGGGGTCCACCGCTCGCCCGGCCGGAAGGGCGAGTCCGCCGGGATCTCCAGGCCCAGGTGCATGCCGATGTCCACGACGACCCGGCACGCGCGCATCATCTGGGCGTCGAGGTACCCCAGGCGCCGCTCGGCGTCGGGCAGGAAGCCCAGCTCGTCCATCAGGCGCTCCGCGTACAGCGCCCAGCCCTCCATGTTGGCGCTGACCTTGCCGATGGTCGCCTGGTAGCGGGAGAGCCGGTCGGCGACGTGCACCCACTGCGCGCTCTGCAGGTGGTGGCCCGGCACGCCCTCGTGGTACCAGGTCGAGACCAGGTCGTACACCGGGAAGCGGGTCGTGCCGTCCACGGGCAGCCAGGTGCGGCCGGGGCGCGAGAAGTCCTCGGACGGGCCGGTGTAGTACGGCGCGGCGGCGCCGCCCGGCGGGGCGATCCGGGACTCCACCCGCCGTACCCGCTCGGCGAGTTCGAAGTGGGTGCCGTCGAGCGCCTCGACGGCCTCGTCCATGAGCCGCTGGAGCCAGACGCGGACCTCGTCGACGCCCTCGATGTGGGTGCCGTGCTCGTCCAGGTGGGCGAGCGCCTGCCAGGGGCTCGCGCCGGGCAGGATCCGTTCGGCCTCGGTCCGCATCTCGCCGAGGAGCCGGTGGTACTCGGACCAGCCGTACGCGTAGGCCTGGTCGAGGTCCAGGTCGGTGCCGTTGAAGAAGCGGGACCAGCGCCGGTAGCGCTCCCGGCCCACCGTGTCCGGGGCGCCGGCGACGGCCGGGGCGTACACGTCCCGCATCCAGTCCCGCAGCGCCCCGACGGCCGCGGTGGCCTCCTCGCCCGCCGCCGCCAGTTCGGCGCGGAGCCCGGCGGGGAGCGTGTCGGGCCCGGCGGCGGCGAACACCTCGAACCAGCCGGGCCGTTCGCCCCCGCCCGCCCACTCGGTGAGCTGCCCGACGAAGGTGGCGGCGGCGCGGGGGCCTCCGAACAGCTTGCGCTCCAGGCCGAGGGCGAGCGAGGAGCGGTAGCCCTCCAGGGCGGCCGGCACCGCGCGCAGCCGGGACGCCACCGCCGTCCAGTCCTCCTCGGTCTCCGTCGGCATCACGGTGAAGACGATGCGGACGCTGTGCGCGGGCGAGCGCAGGTTGCTGACGGCGCAGAGGCCCTCCTCGGCCTCGTGCACGGCCAGTTCCGCCGTCAGGCGCTCCCGCAACAGCCGGGCGCACCGCCGCTCGGCGTCGCTGTCGGCCCCCGGCACCCGCTCGGCCGCGTCGAGCCGGGCGAGCGTGCGGCGGGCGAGGTCGGCCACGGCCCGCTGGCCGGCGGGCGAGAAGTCGGGCAGCAGTCCGGCGCTCTCCCTGACTCCCAGGTACGTACCGGTGATCGGGTCGAGGGCGACGAGTGCGTCGACGTGGTCGTCGGCGACCTGGCGGGGCAGCGGGCTGCTGGAGATCTCTGGCATGGGGGTCATCCTGGCCTCTTCCGCGGGCCCGCGTCATCCTCGTCGGGCTTCAGTCGGCTGACAAGGAGGGGCTCGCGGAGGGCGGCAGGAGCGGGCCGCACTCCCACTGCTGGAAGATCAACCGGGTCTCCACCCGGGCCACCTCGCGGCAGGAGGTGAACTCGTCCAGGACGAGTCGTTGCAGGTCGGCGGGGTCCGCCACGGCCACGTGCACCAGGTAGTCGTCGGGGCCGGTGAGGTGGAACAGGGCCCGGGACTCCGGCAGGGCCCGGATGCGGTCGACGAATGGACCGATCAGTTCCCTTCGGTGCGGACGGACCTGGACGAGGAGGAGCGCTTCGAGGCCACGGCCGAGTTTGGCCGGATCCAGACGTAGCCGGTGTCCGAGGACCACACCCGTGCGCCGCAGCCGGGCCACTCGGTCCAGACAGGTGGAGGGAGCGACGCCGACCTCGGCGGCGAGCTCGCGGTAGGTGGTCCGGGCGTCGTTCTGCAGGAGGCGAAGAATGTGCAGATCGACCGCGTCCAGTACGACGGAATCGGTCATCGGCCGAACGTAGCACGGAGATTTTCCGCTACTTGCCGGTATCCGTTCACAGTGCCGCCATGGACGCCATGGATCTCGGACCCTCGGCCACCCCGAGGGCCCTCGCCACCGAAGCCGTGCACGCGGGCCGCGAGGACCTCGCCGGCCTCGGGCTGCACGCCCCGCCGATCGACCTGTCCACCACCTACCCCTCGTACGACGCCCGGGCCGAGGCCGCCCGGATCGACGAGTTCGCCACCACCGGTGCCCGGCTCGACGGCCCGCCCGTCTACGCCCGGCTCGACAACCCGACCGTCGCCCGCTTCGAGGAGGCCCTCGCCCGCCTGGAGGGCACCGAGGCGGCCGTCGCCTTCGCCAGCGGCATGGCGGCCCTGACCGCCGTCCTGCTCGCCCGGGCGAGCAGGGGCCTGCGCCACGTCGTGGCGGTCCGCCCGCTGTACGGCTGCAGCGACCACCTCCTGGACGCCGGTCTGCTCGGCACCGAGGTGACCTGGACCGACCCGGCCGGCGTCGCGGAGGCGATCCGGCCCGACACTGGCCTGGTCATGGTCGAGTCGCCCGCCAACCCCACCCTCGCCGAGGCCGACATCCGGGCCCTCGCCCACTCCTGCGGCTCCGTGCCACTCCTGGTCGACAACACCTTCGCCACCCCCGTCCTCCAGCGGCCGGTGGAACAGGGCGCCCGGATCGTGCTGCACAGCGCGACCAAGTACCTCGGCGGCCACGGCGACGTCATGGGCGGGGTCGTCGCCTGCGACGAGGAGTTCGCCCGCACCCTCCGCCAGGTCCGCTTCGCCACCGGCGGGGTGCTCCACCCGCTGGCCGGATACCTGCTGCTCCGCGGCCTGGCCACCCTGCCGGTACGGGTCAGGGCGGCGTCCACGACGGCCGCCGAGCTCGTCCGGCGGCTCGCCACCGACCCCCGGATCGCCCGCGTCCACTACCCGCGGATCGGCGGCGCGATGATCGCCTTCGAGGTGTACGGGGAGCCGCACGACGTGATCGCCGGGGTACGGCTCATCACCCCGGCGGTCAGTCTCGGCAGCGTCGACACCCTCATCCAGCACCCGGCCTCCATCAGCCACCGGATCGTGGCCGAGGGCGACCGGCGTTCGGCGGGCGTCAGCGACCGCCTGCTGCGGATGTCGGTCGGCCTGGAGGACGTCGAGGACCTCTGGCGGGACCTGACGCAGGCGCTCAGCGCTCCGCCGGCCGGGACCCCTCGTGCCGCTGCGTCCGGGCGGCCGGTCGGTGTGCCGAGGCCAGCCGGGCGGTGATCACCAGGGTGCCCTCCTCGATCTGGTAGTCGAGGGGCAGGTTGAGCGCCCGCATCGCGGCCACCATCCCCGTGTTGGACGACTGGGTCACGGCGTACACGCTGTCGCAGCCGGCCTCCTCGGCCATCGCCACGAGCCTGCCGAGGAGTTCGGACCCGATGCCGCGCCGCTGCCAGTCGTCCTCGACCACCAGCGCGACCTCCGTCTCGTCCCCGTCCCACAGCAGGTGGCCCAGGGCGACGAGGCGGCCGGAGGCGGTCTGCACGGCGAGGGTGCGCCCGAAGCGGGGGCTGAGCAGGTGGTCGAGGTAGCGGTCGGCGTCGCCCACCGGGCCGTGGTAGCGCAGGCCCAGGGTGCGGGCCGAGCAGCGGTCGTGCATGGCCCGCGCGGCGGCCAGGTCGCGCTGGTCGGCGCGGCGGACGGTGATCTCGTTGCCCTCGGGCAGGGTCAGCACGTCCCGGCCGCGCGGGAGGCGCGGGCCGAGCCGGGCGTCCAGCTCGACCAGGGCGCGCGCCCGGGCGAACTCGGTCGGGGTGAAGGGGAGGTAAGGGCGCTCGACGACGAGCGTGCCGCCGTGCGGGTCGCGCAGCCGCATCACGGTCTCCTCCAGGACCCCCTCGACCGGGGCCTGTTCGCCGGTGGGGCGCCCGGTGAGCGAGACGGCCGGTACGGAGTGGAGGGTGCAGCGGCCGAGGAGCTGGCGCAGCGCGAGCGGCAGTTCGGCCGCGTCGAGCGCGGTACGGGTGGCGAGTCCGAGGACCCGGGTGGGCGTGTCCACCAGGTCGTGGGCGTCGGCCCGCTCGGTCCAGGTGTCCCGGCCGCCGGCCGCCGCGACCTCGTGGGCCAGGGTGCGGGCGGAGAGGTCGGCGGGCGCGCGCAGCAGGAACTCGTCCACCGTGCCGTCCGCCAGCGGGTGGGTCTGGAGGGTGAGGATGTCCACGTCCAGGCGGGCGAGGACCGTGCACAGGGCGGCGAGGCTGCCCGGGGTGTCCGCGACGGTGGTGCGCATCCGCCACAGCGAGGTCCCGACGGCCCGGCCGGACACGTCGTCCGCGCCGGTCCCGCCCTCTGCCGCCGGTCCCTTCGCCGCCGCGGGCTCCGGCCGCGCGGCGGGGACGGCGGCCGGCCGCCCGCCGGTATCACCGGCGGGCGGGGCGTGGCTGGCATGACTGCGCCTCCGCGCCCACCAGGTGTGGAAGGCGGCGGTGGCGATCAGCGCGATCGCCGAGAACACCAGCAGGTAGGGGCCCTCCGGGCCCTTGGCGATGGTCTTGGCGATCGTGTCGGCCACCACCACGGCGGTGAACAGCGCGGCCAGCTCGATCAGGTCGTGCCGCCAGTGGTGCGGATGGCGGGCACTCTTCGAAGACGTCACATCGGTCATGGCTTCACTGTGACCCAGTGGTGTTGCGTGATCACGAACGCTTTGTGACTGACGGGTTAAGCGCCCATCTGGCGGCTTAACGACCGATTCAGGCCGTTTCTGCCAGAGGCTGATCGGCCCCTTGACGGAGTGCGCTCAGCAGCCGCTTGGCCTGGACCACCAGCTGCGAGGAACCCCGCACCGAGGCCACGGCCTCCAGCCCGGCGAGCCCGCCCCGCGCCCCGCACCGCTCCACGCAGTCGGCCGCGACCGCGAGCAGCTCGCCCAGCCCCCGCACCGGCTTCTCCGCGCCGAGCAGCTCCGGCAGCGTCGCCTCCAGGACCGCCCAGACCGTCCCGTACGCCCCGGTGGCGGCGGCCGTACGGACCGCGTCCGTCAGCCGGTTCGGCTTGAGGGACCCCTCCGCCACCAGCCACGCCAGCTCCGCCCCGAGCGCCCGGGCGTTCAGCTCGCCCCGCGACGCCAGGACGAGCAGCGCGTCCACCGCGCGCAGCCGGTCGTCGGAGTCGACGCCGCCGAGACCGAACGCCAGCGCCAGGTGCACCGCGCGGCCGACCGGCCCCCCGGCCTCGGCCAGCGCGGTCAGCGGCTCGGTCGTCCCGCGCTGGTCCCCGTCGACGGAGTGCGCCATGGCCGGGAGCAGGCAGGCCGCCAGGACCTCGCGGTCGGCCGGGAGCACCGGGGCCCACTGCACCCGGTGGTCGATCCAGTGGTAGCAGCGGCGCGGGGTCGCCCGCACGGCCCCGCCCAGCCAGTGGAAGGCGGCCGGGAACTCCTCCCGCACCACGGCGCGCTCGCCGAAGTCGACCGTGATCCGGTCGACCAGCCACCACTTCCCTGAAGACTGCTGGACGCCCCGGGGGAACAGCCGCACGGTCGCACCCAGCGCGTCCTCGTCCCGCAGCCAGGCGGCGAGCCGCAGACCGGCCGGAGTGCCGAGCGCAGCCGCCTCCCCGGCCGCCCGCCCCGCCGCCGGGTCGCCCCGCAGGACCCGGAGCAGCGCCTGGGCGAAGTCCACCGGGGCGGGCTCCACGCCCGCGTCCCGGTAGGCCCGCAGCCGCTCCACGAGGGCCGGCGGGTCGATCGCGCCGGTGTGCAGGGTCGGCGTGGCGAGCAGGAACGGCAGCTCGTCCGTGCCCACCAGGGCGGCGGCCTCCCACAGGCGCGCCTCCAGGATCCCCGACAGGCCCTCGTGGATGCAGGTGTCCCGCTCGGGCGCCTCCGCCCGGCGGACGTCGATCACCGACCGCCTCACCAGACCGAGCAGCGCCGCGAGGACCACGTGGATGCCGTGGGTGTAGTGCGTGAAGTGGTGGGGCGCGTCCCACGACGCCCTCGGGAACGCCTCCCGCACCGCCTCCGCCACCGCCGCCCGGTCCCGGTGCGCGTGCCGCACCAGACCGTCGAGCGCCCGCTCGAACGCCACGGGGTCCTCCATGAGCCCCTTCGCCACCAGCTCCTCCACCAGCACCGCGACCGTGGCCGCCGGGGGCGCCACCGGCTCCGGCCCCGGCACCGGCGGCAGGATCTCCTCGTACGGCCCGGGGTCGGCCTCTCCCAGCGCGTCCCCGAACAGCTCCACGGCCGCCCGCCGGTGCGCCGGGCCGAGCAGCCCGGCCGCCTCGGCCAGCTCCGCCCGCACCTCCGCGTCCACGGCGGACAGGTACGTGCCCACCAGCTTGAGCGCCCGCTCCTGGACACCGGTGTCCTCGTGCCCGAAGGCCTCCGTGACGGCGGGCAGCAGCTCGCCGGCCGCGCCCCGCTCCCGCGCGAGCACCCTGCCGACCAGGGTCAGCTGGGCCCGCACCAGCTTCTTCTCGGTGCGGAAGAGCACCGCGCCCGTCATCTCGGCCAGCGCTCCGACCGGCAGCGCCCCCTCCGCGGCGAGCCCCGCCAGGACCTCCTGCGCGTACCCGGCGACCTGCGACGGCGCGTCGGCCGCCATCCCGACCCAGTCCGGGACCCGCTCCCGCAGCTCCTCCCCGGTCGGTGCGAGGAGCCGCAGCACCTCCAGCGGGAACCGCAGGTCCCGCACCCGCCCGCCGCGCAGCAGCCGGGAGACGCACAGGTCCAGCACCCCGGCCCGGTCGAGCACCCCTTCCGCGACGAGCGTCGCAAGCGCCGTGGGCCAGTGCGTCGGCGCCTCGGGACCGACCGACCAGACCAGTGGGCCCGGGGTCTCGCCCATCGACAGCGCGTGCGCCACCAGGACCGGGGTCTGCGGGTCCGCGCGCAGCCGCTCCAAGAGCCGCTTGTCGGTGACCTTCCGCGTCCAGCCCAGGACGTAACCGTCGGTCGCCGGGACCGGACAGCCGGAGCGCACCACGAGCCCGTGGATCAGTTCGTAGACGGTCTCTGCGACGTTCCGCCGCTTGGCGAGCCGTCCCGCCACGTCCGCCAGCCAGGCCGGGTCCCGGTCGGCGAGCACCGCCAGGACCGGGGTCGCGTCCTTGAGGTCCCAGCCCAGCATGTCGCTGCCGGCCAGCCAGGTCGCGGCCGCCGCCGCGCCCGTGTGGCACCCGGCCCCCGCCACGTACAGGCCGCGCCGGATCCGGGCCGCCTCCTGTCCTCGCTTCCAGTCCCAGGAGCGGACCTCGGCGCGCAGCGCCTTCAGCTTCCCGAGGGCCTTCTTGCGCGCGTCGGCGTCCAGCGGCTCCAGGAGCTTCGGCACCTGGTGGGCCCGCCCGGCGCGCACCGCGTCGAGCAGCGCCTCGACCGCCGCGCCGTCCGGGGCCGCACCCCGCGCTCCGTCCTCCACCGACACCGCCGCACCGCTCTCCGTACCGATTCCCACGCCTGCCCCCATTGTCTTCCGCACCGCCCCTTCGACCCGTGCCCTGATCCCGGCCACCGCTCCGGCCGCCCGTTCCCCGATCCCGGTCACGGGGCCCGTCACGGCGCGACCCCCGCCGCGGCCCGGGTCGCGACCACCACGCCCCGCCGGACCATCCGCACCGCGAGCGCGTGCTTGCACGGCCCCCGGCGCCCCCGGTAGTCCGCCCACCACTGGCAGGTGCAGCTCAGGACCCCGTCCGACTCCCGCACCCGGTAGCGCCGGTCGCCCGAGGCCACCGCCGCCGACTCCCCGTCGAGCTCCACGGCACCCTCCGCGACCAGGCGGCGCGCGCTCACCAGACGCGGGTTGTGGCGCTCGGCGCGGTCCGCGTCGTACGGCAGCTCCCGGTGGAAGTAGGCCGCGTCCGCCACGTCGTACCCCACCCGGCCCGCCGTCCCGAGGCGGATCAGCGCCGCCCGCACCCGGTCGGCCGTCAGACCCGCCTGCGCCGCGAGGTCGGCCGGGTCGATGCGCGGCTCCCAGGCGAGCAGCACCGCGACCAGCTCGGCGTCCTGCTCCGCCTCCTCCGTCGCGAGCGCCTCCAGGACCCCGCCCTCGCCGGAGAAGCCCCGCGCCGGGTCGGGCGACAGCGTCAGCGTCAGCCGCATCCCCGGCAGGGTCACCTCCCAGGCGCTCGCCGCCGCCGTGCCGTCCGGCACCGGCCCGTACACCCGCAGCCCCGTCGCGTACCGCAGCACCCGCTCCAGGGCGATCAGCCGGTCCGGCCCCGGCAGGCACACCGCGCCCGCGCCCGGCCGGGTCGTCGGTCGCAGGGTCCGGCCCGACTGCGCGATCCACAGCGGACCGCGCCCCCGGGTCTGCGTGCGCGGCAGGGACCGCAGGAACCGCACGGCCTCCGCCCCCGTCAGCTCCGCCCGCAGGTCGAACCGCGCCGAGGCGACCTGGGCCTCGGCGAACCCCCGAAGCCAGCGGTCCGGCAGCGGCACCTTCTTCTCCACGACCGAGCCCGCGAGCGTGCTCACCGCCATCTCGTCCGGGCCGACCCGCAGGTGCAGCGGATCGTCCCCCGTCATCCGCGACAGCGCCTCGCGCAGCGGGTCGTTGACGTCGACGTTGGTGGTGCCGTGTCCCGTCCCCGCGCCGCCGAGCCCCTCGTCGAGCACGTCCAGGCGCGCGTACACCCCGCCGCAGCCGGAGAAGGACTCGAACCGCAGCCGGTCCCCGTTCCCCGTCACCACCGGATCCAGCGAACCCGGCCGTATCCGCTGGTGGTAGCGGGCCGCGGCCACGTCGGCGACCGCGAGCAGGCCGCGGGCGGCGACCTGCGGCGAGGCCAGGAAACCGGAGAAGAAGCGGGGATGGGCCTCGGCCCCGCGGGGCGTGAGACCCCCCGCCGTCTCCAGACCGAGCAGCCGGCCGGAGCCCGTGGACTCCAGCGCGGACGGGCGTGCGTAGGCGAGTGCCTGTACGGATCGCGTCATGGAAAAAACCGTAGGGCTCGCCACTGACAACGCCCCTGACCAGCGGGTTCCGCACCGGGGGCCGTGCTCGGGCCGGTGCCGTCCGACGCCCCTGTTGCTACTGTCCGACGCGCCCCGGCCGCAGCACCTTGCTGAACAGGACCTTCCCGCCCTCCGCCCGCAGCCGCACGGTCAGGTCGCCGCTGTGGCCGTCGACGTCGACCTCGCCGAAGTACTGCGGGCTCTCCATCGGCGACAGGTTCGCCCGCTCCGGCGCCCGTACGAAGACCCGCTCGGGGCCGAAGGTCCCGTCGAGCGCGTTCGCCGGGAACCCGCCCGCCGCCAGCGGCCCGGACACGAACTCCCAGAAGGGCGCGAAGTCCTTGAAGGCCGCCCGCTCCGGCGCGTAGTGCTGCGCCGAGGTGTGGTGCACGTCCGCCGTCAGCCACAGCGTGCCGGTGATCCGCCGGTGCTTGACGAACCGCAGCAGCTCCGCGATCTGGAGCTCCCGGCCCAGCGGCGCGCCCGGATCGCCCTGCGCGATCGCCTCGAAGTCCGCCGCCCCGTCCGGCACCACCAGGCCGATCGGCATGTCCGCCGCGAGCACCTTCCACACGGCCGTCGACGCGGCCAGCTCCCGCTTCAGCCAGGCCAGTTGCCCCGCGCCCAGGATGCCGGTGGTGTCGTCGGCCTGCCGGTTGGGCGAGTTGGGGTTCCGGTACGAGCGCATGTCGAGCACGAACACGTCGAGCAGCGGCCCGTACCGCACCACCCGGTGCACCCGCCGCCCGCGCCCGCCGGGTCCGCCGTGTCCGCCCGGCAGGTGGAGGGTGGAGACCGGCGTGTACTCGCCGAAGGCGCGCGCCGCGCGGGCGGCGAGGACGTCCACGTCCTTCTCCGTGTACCGGGGGTCGTCCAGGATCTGTCCCGGGTACCAGTTGTTCCGGACCTCGTGGTCGTCCCACTGCACGATCGACGGCACGCGCGCGTTGAACGCCCGGACGTTGTGGTCGAGGAGGTTGTACCGGAAGTTGCCCCGGTACTCGTCCAGGGTCTCGGCGACCTTCGACTTCTCCGGCGTGGTGACGTTCCGCCAGATCCGCCCGTCCGGCAGGGTGACGCTCGGCTCGATCACCCCGTCCGCGTAGATCGCGTCGCCGCTGCACAGGAAGAAGTCCGGGTCGAGCCGGCGCATCTCGTCGTACGCCCGGAACCCGCCGACGTCCGGGTTGATGCCCCAGCCCTGCCCGGCGACGTCCCCGGACCACAGGAAGCGGACGCCGTCGCGGCGCCGGTCCGGGGCGGTGCGGAACGTGCCGGTGACCGGCTCGCCCGTACGGCGCGGGTCGTCCGGGTCCGCCAGGGTGACCCGGTAGTGGATCTGTTCGCCGGCCGGCAGGCCGCGCAGGGCCGTCGTGCCGGTGAAGTCCGTGCCCGCCCCGAGCAGCGGTCCGCGGTGGCGGCGCGCCCGCCGGAAGGACTCGGTGGCGGAGGTCTCGACGATCATGCGCGCGGGGCGGTCGGAGCGCACCCACACCAGTCCCGAGGAGACCGTGACGTCGCCCGTCTGCACGCCCCACGCGGCCCGGGGCCGGCCCGAGAGCGCGAACGCGGGGGCGGCGAGGCCGGCGCCGCCGAGGGCGAGCGCGGCCGAGGCGGCCAGCGAGCCGCGCAGGACGCCGCGCCGGGCGGGCGCGGATGCCGGGACGGGAAAGGAGCCGGGCACGGGGGAGGAGCCGGGCACGGGGTGGGACATGGAGGGGCCTCCGGGAGGTGGTCGATTCCGGTCGTGGGCGGTGCGCCGCCCCATGCCTAACGGCCGGGAACGGCGCCCGCGCGAACCCCGCGTGAACAGATCACCCGGCCGGCCCCCCGGGAGATCGGTTCACACCCGGCCGCCCACCGCCCCCGCCAGCAGCCCGATCCCCTCCGCCACCGTCGACGGCGACAGGTGCGCGTAGCCGATGACGAGCCGTACGTCCCCGTCCTCCGGCCGTGCCGTGCCGTACTCCTCCAAGGGCCGCAGCGCCACCCCCGCCTCCGCCGCCCGCGCCAGGAACCGCTCCGGCGGCCCGAAACGCGCCGGTACGCGCGCGATGACGTGCAGCCCGGCCGCGATGCCGCTCACCCCCGTGCCGGGAAGGTGCTCGGTGAGGGCGGCGAGCAGCGCGTCCCGCCGCTCTCGGTAGGCGCGCTGGCAGCGGCGCAGCTGCCGGTCGTACCCGCCTCGCGTCACGAACTCCGCCAGGACGGCCTGGTCGAGCACCGGATTGCCCAGGTCCATCGTCCGCTTCCGTTCCACGACCTCGGCGAGCAGCTCCTCCGGGACGAGCATCCAGCCGAGCCGCAGCCCCGGCGCCAGCGACTTGCTGACCGACCCCGCGTAGACGACCCGCTCCGGGTCGAGCCCCTGGAGCGCGCCGACCGGCGCCCGGTCGTACCGGAAGTCGCCGTCGTAGTCGTCCTCCAGGACGTGGCCGTCGACCGCCCGCGCCCAGTCCAGGAGCGCGGCGCGCCGCTCCGCCGACCAGGCGATGCCGGACGGGAACTGGTGCGAGGGCGTCACCACCACGGCCCGTACGCCCGAGGCGGCGAGCGGTCCCGGGCGCAGGCCCTCCCCGTCCAGCGGCAGCCACACCGTCTCCATGCCGGTCGAGGCGAAGAGGCGGCCGTGCTCCGGGCTGCCGGGGTCCTCGACGCCGACCGTGCGCAGCCCCCGCGCCCGCAGGACGAAACCCAGGAGCGTCGACGCCTGCGCCACGCCCGAGCAGACCACGAGCCGTTCCGGATCGGCCACCACGCCCCGGCGCCGGGCCAGCAGCCCGGCCAGCGCCCCGCGCAGCTCGGGCAGGCCGCGCGGGTCCGGATAGCCGAGGGCCCGGTGGGGAAGCCGCGCCAGGACGGAACGCTGCGCCGCCGCCCACGCGCTCCTCGGGAACAGCGACAGGTCCGGGGTCCCCGGGCGGAAGTCCACCCGCACCCCCGGCACTCCGGCGCCCCCACCGGTACCGACACCCCCACCGGTACCGAAGCCCCCACCCGCCCGGCCCGCTCCGAGGCCCCTGCCCACCCCGCTCGCGCCGCCTGCCCGACCCGCCCCGGCACCCCCGGTCGCACCGACGTCCCCGCCTGCCCCGACCGCACCTACCACCCCACTCGTCCCACCGGCCCCGGCTCCGCCCGTCCCGGCCCCGCCACCGCCCCTGGCCGCCCCGCGCACCCAGGTCCCCGCGCCCCGTTCGCCGCGCAGGTACCCCTCCGCGGTCAGCTGCTCGTACGCCTCGGTGACGAGGCCCCGCGAGACGCCGAGGTCGGCCGCGAGCTCGCGGGTGGACGGCAGCCGCGTCCCGGCCGCGAGCCGCCCCGAGCGGACCGCCTCGCGCAGCGCCTCCTGGAGCGCCCGTCCCCGCCGCCGCGCCGGTGCCCCGACGGCCGGGAGCAGCAACTCCCAGGCGGGCTGTCCCGCGGGGCCCGCAGCCCCGCCCGAAGTGGTCCCCGATGGCGTCATGGAAGTGGACCTTAACCGGGGCCGCGCGGATTCCTAGCGTCGGAGCCATGAACGCGAACTCCCTGCGCGGGGTCCTGACCGTGACCCTCGCCTACGCCCTCGTCGGCGCCTCCTTCACCGCCAACAGCCTGCTGGGCGCCTACCCGTACGCGGGCGGCCAGGCGATCCGGTACGGAGCCGCCTGCCTCCTCCTGCTCCCGCTGCTCGGCCGGGGCGGGGCCGCCCCGCTCCGGCTCCTGACCGCCCGTCACTGGCTGCGGCTCGCCGTCCTCGCGGCCGTCGGCATGGTCGGCTTCAACCTCGCCGTACTGGCCGCCGAGCGGACCGCCGAACCGGCCGTCCCGGGGGTCCTGGTGGGCTGCGCGCCGGTCGTCGTCGCCGTCCTCGTGCCGCTGGCCGCGGGCCGCGGGCCGTCTCGCGCCGTGCTGTACGGGGCGCTGCTCGTCACCGCCGGCGCCTTCACCGTGCAGGGCTGGGGGCGGACCGAAGCGGCCGGGATCGGCTGGTCGCTGGCGGCGCTCGCGGGTGAGGTGGGCTTCACGGTCCTCGCCGTCCCGGTGCTGCGGATCCTCGGCCCGAAGCTGCTCACCGCCGCCGTCTGCGCGGTCGGCGCGGCCGAGGCGGCGCTCCTCGGACTGCTCGTGGACGGCGCCGGTTTCGTCCGGATGCCGACGGGCGTGGAGGCGGGGGCGCTCGTCTGGCAGGCGGTCCTGGCCACGGTCGTCGGCTTCGTCCTCTTCTACATGGGCGTCCAGCGGATCGGGGTGGAGCGGGCCACCCTCTTCACCGGGGCGATCCCGGTCGCCGCCGCGCTGAGCGCCGCCCTGGTCGCGGGCGCCGCCTTCGGCCTCCCCCAGGTGGCGGGCAGCCTGCTCGTGGGGGCCGGCGCCGCCCTGGGCACCGGCCTGTTCACCCGTACGAAGACGGCCTCAGCGGCTGCCGTCCAGGAGCACGCGCGCGACGAGGGCCGGGTCGTCGTTCATGGGCACGTGGCCGCAGCCGGGCAGCCGGACGAGCCGCGCGCCGGGCAGGACCCGCTTCGCGCGGACGCCCTGGCGGCGAAGGAGCAGCCGGTCGCGGGTGCCCCAGGCGACGGTGACGGGCACCGAGGAGGAGAAGTCGTCGCGGAAGAGCACGGCCCGGCCCGCCGCCAGGGTCTGGTGGAAGCCGGTCGCACCGCGCAGCGCGAGCGTCTCGGAGACGACCGCCTCGGGTGAGCGGCGCGCGGGCCGGGCGTAGATGGTGCTGGTGAGGGCGGTGCGCCCGGCGGGGGTGCGGGACAGCCGCTCGATCACCGGCACGGGCAGCGACAGGGCCGCGCCGCGCATGGCCCGCAGCGTCCCGAAGGCGTACCGGCGTTCGGCCTCGGTCCAGAAGCCGGCGGGGGAGAGGGCGGTGACCGAGCGCACCAGCTTCTCCCGGCCGAGCTCCAGCGCGAGCAGCCCGCCGAGCGAGTTCCCGGCCACGTGCGGACGCTCCACGCCGAGGGCCTCGCAGAAGGCGCCGAGGACGGGGACGACGGTGGACAGGTCGTACGGGGAGCCCTCCGGCAGCGCGTCGGAGGCACCGAAGCCGGGCAGGTCGACGGCGATCACGTCCCGCTCGGCGGCCAGGACGTCGAGGACGGGCTCCCAGGCCTGCCAGTGGTGCCCGATGCCGTGCAGGAGCAGCAGCGGCTCGCCCGCGCCCCTCCGCTCGTACGTCAGGGACGTCGTCCGGCGACCCGTGGGGGTCTCGATCGTGAACGTGATCCGTGCGGGCATGCGGACTCCCTGTCGTGACACCTCTTAGACGACCCGTCAGCAAGAATTACCGGTCGGTAGCCGGGAGTTCAAGGGCCCGGACCGAACTGGACAGGCCGGAGGAGGTGGGCTGGGATGGCCGGGTGCCCACCGACATCCCCACCGACACCACCGACCCCGCCCCCGGCGGCACCACCGGCCCCGCCGACCTCGCTCCCGGCGGCACCACCGGCCCCGCCGCCACCCGTACGACCGATCCCGCCGGCCCCGCCCCCACCCCGCCG
>JNWL01000061.1 GCA_000716465.1 Streptomyces bikiniensis | reverse complement strand
AGCTCATCAGGCACAAGATCATCCGACACCCGCAACACTCTGCCGCCACCAAGCTCGACCGCCAAGTCCCTGCACGGAACTCATTCTGAAACGTTCAGTAAGGGGTGTCTCGTCGATCAGGCCGGATCAGGCACCGAACACCGCGAACCCGGCATGATCGACGAGACACCCCTTAGGCCCTGTTCAGCTCCCCGAGCAGCCTCCAGGTGCGGCGACGGTCCTCCTCGCCGTTCACCTCCGTCGCGGTGAACACCACCTCCGTCGCCCCCGCCTCGCGGTAGCGCCGTATCCCCGCGGCCACGGTCTCCTCGTCGCCGATCAGGGCCAGGTCGGCGGCCCGTTCGGCACCCGACAGCTCGATCACCCGCCGGTAGGAGGGGATCCGCTCGTAGAGCGCGAGGGCTTCGGCCGAGGCCTCCCGCACGGCGTCCGCGCCGGACGTGACCACGCCCGGCACGAGGGCCACGACCCGGGGCGCGGGACGGCCCGCCGCCTCGGCCGCGGCGTTGACCGCCGGGACGATGTGCTCGGCGAGCGCCCGGGGGCCGGCCAGGTACGGCAGGATGCCGTCGGCGAGTTCACCGCTGACCCGCAGCGCCTGCGGCCCCATGGCGGCGACCAGGACCGGCACCGGAGGCTCGGCGCCCGGCACCGACGCCGAGTACGGGGTGGTGGCGGTCAGCAGCTCCCCGTGGAAGTCGGCGCCGCCCGTTTCGAGCAGCGGGCGCAGAGCGGTCAGGAACTCCCTGAGCAGCCCGATCGGCCGCTCGTACGGGATGCCGAAGCCGGTCTCGGTCAGATGGCGGGTGCCGAGGGCGAGCCCGAGGTGGTAGCGGCCGCCGGTGGCGGCCTGCGCCGTCTGCGCCTGGGACGAGACGAGCAGCGGGTGCCGGCCGAAGACCGGGATCGCGGCCGTCCCGACCTGGAGGCCCGGCACCTCGCGCCCGACGATCGCGGCGAGCGAGGGCGAGTCGTACGCGAAGGTCTGGCCGAACCACGCGGAGTGCAGGCCGGCGTCGCGCGCCTCCCGCGCGAGCCGCACCGTGGCATCGATCGGAAGCTGACGGGAGGTCGAGCTGAGCGTTGCTCCGAGAGTCATGCACCCGGCAACGGGCCCTTCCCGCACCGGCATTCCCGTTCCCGTGTGACGAACACGTGTCAGGAGCCCGGGGCCCGCCGCACCGCCGCCCGCCGCACCCCGCCATGATGGGAGGCATGAGGACTCTCGCCGAGGTGGACGCACTGGCCGACCGCGCGCACGCCGGACAGGTCGACAAGACCGGCGTCCCGTACGTCGAACACGTGCGCGCGGTCGCGGCCGGCCTGGAACCCCTCGGCACGCACCTGGCCATGGCCGGCCTGCTGCACGACGTGGTCGAGGACACCGACTGGACGGCGGAACGGCTCCGCGCCGCCGGGGTGCCGGACCGGGTCGTCGCCCTCGTCGAGGCCGTCACCAACCGGGCCGACCTCACGTACGAGGAGAAGATCCGGCGGATCACCGCCGACCCCGACGCCACCCTCGTGAAGATCGCCGACAACGCGCACAACAGCCGCACCGACCGGTCCGCCGCGCTCCCGCCCGACCAGCGGGAACGCCTCGCCGCCAAGTACCGCGCGGCCCGTGCCGTCCTCTGGCCCGCCGCCGACCCCGGCCGGATCGCGGTGATCCTGCGCACGGTCAACCCGGACCTCCTGACCGAACTGGACGGCCCCGCCCCGGACGCCGGCGCACCCTCCTGACCCGGCGCGCCCGTCCGCGGCCGGGCCCGAACCGGTGTGACCCGGATCACGGGAACCCGCTCCGGGCGCCGGACAGGTCCCAGACGTGAACACCGACACGCGCGCACGCATCCGGGACGGGGACCCGTCGGCCTTCGCCGAACTCTTCGACGCCCACGCCCGGGGCGTCTACAACCACGCCTTCCGGCTGACCGGCGACTGGTCGGTCGCCGAGGACGTCATGGCGGCGACCTTCCTGGAGGCCTGGCGGCTCCGGGGCAAGGTCGACCCCCACGGCGGATCGCTCCGCCCCTGGCTGCTCGGCGTCGCCACCAACGTGGCCCGCAACCACTGCCGGGGCAACCGCCGCTACCGGGGGGCCGCCGCCGCGTACGCCGCGGCCGTCCCCGAGCCCTCCGTGCCCGACCACGCCTCCGAGGTCGCCGGACGCCTCGACGACCGGCGCCGCATCGCCGCCACCCTGCGCGCGCTCGGCACGCTCCGCCGCACCGAACGCGAAGTCCTCGTCCTCTGCCTCTGGGAAGGCCTGGCCTACGCCGAGGTGGCCCGGGCCCTGCGCGTCCCGGTCGGCACCGTCCGCTCCCGGCTCTCGCGCGCCCGCGCGAAGCTCCGCGACGGCGCCGAGGCGGAACTCGCCCGGGAGGGAAAGGAATCCGATCCGCGGGAACGGGAACCCGCCGCCCGCCCCCGACAGACAACAGGTGATCGCGCGAACGCGGTCCGGCCCGCACAGGAAGGAATCCGATGAACCCCGAACCGACCGACCCCCGTACGGCGAACCGGCACCAGACCGGGGTCCCCTCGGCGATCCTCCCGGCGATCGAGGAACGCGACCTTCCTCCGGGCCGCCACCAGTTCCACAAGGAGCACCTGATGAACCGGATCCACGACGACCGACGCGCCGCCGCCCGCGCGCCCCGCAACCCCTTCCTGCGGAAGGCGGTCCTCCTGCCGGCCGCGACCGCGCTCGCCGGCGCGCTCGCCGTCGGCGTCCTCGTCCTCGCGCCGGGTGGGGTCCCGGACGCCGGCGACCGCGCCACCGGACCCGCCCTCACCACCGCCATCGGCGTCGCCGACCCCCACGGCGCCCCCCGGCTCCTCGACCGCATCTCGCTCGCCGCCGCCGGGGCCGAGACCCCCCGCCGCCGCGCCGGGCAGTACGTCTACATCGAGACGCGGAGCGCCTCCACCCACGTGAGGACTGTCGACGGGGTCAGCAGCCTCGTCGGCGTCCCCCTGCACACCCGGCAGTCCTGGCGGTCCCCCGACGGCCTCAAGGGATGGCTGATCGAGCCCGGCACCACCGGCCCCGAGGGCATCACCCTGGAGGGCACCGACGAGAAGGGCGACGTGCCCGAGCCGCACCTCGGCGCGCCCTCGCACGACTACCTGGCCACCCTGCCCACCGACCCCGGCGCGCTGCTGCGGAAGATCTACGAGGAGACCGAGGGGCAGGGCAACGGCAAGGACCAGCAGGCCTTCACCACCATCGGCGACCTGCTCACCGAGAGCTGGCCGACCCCCGAGCTCACGGCGGCGCTCTACCGGGCCGCCGCGAAGATCCCCGGCGTGGTCACGGTCGACGGCGTCACCGACGCCGCCGGCCGCAAGGGCGTCGCGGTCGCGCGGCTCGACGAGTTCAGCGGGCAGCGCACCGAGTGGATCTTCGACGACAAGACCCTGACCTTCCTCGGCGAGCGCACGGTCCAGGTGGTCGGCAACGGCGGGGAGGGCGGCCTGATCAAGCCCGGGACCGTGGTCTTCACCCACGCGATCATGGTCCGGGCCTTCGTCGACGACATGAAGGTCACGCCCTCCGGCACCGCCTCCTAGGGCGTGTGCCGGAAGGGGCGCGGACGACCGGCGCGGCCCCGCCCCCCGGTCCGGGGCCGCCCCCCGGTCCGGGAACGGGCGGGGCTCAGACCGCGCCTCGGCCCGCCGTCCAACCCGCCAGCTCTGCGGGCCGGTTGGTGATGATCCCGTCCACGCCGAGGTCGTCCACGGCCTTCCAGCGGCCGGGGGTGTCGACCGTCCAGACGTTCACCGCCACGCCCGCCGCGTGCAGCTCGCCGACCACGTCCGGCTTGTCGGTCAGGGCGGTGTGCGCGACGTTGTACGCGGTGAGGCCCAGCTCCCGCGCGAGCGCGGCCGGATCGGCGTCCAGGGTGGCGCGCAGGAGACCCAGCGGGAGTTCGGGCGCCAGCTCGTGCGCGTACCGCAGGGAGGGGACGTCGAAGCTCTGGACGAGGACCCGGCGCGTTATGGCCTGCTCCCTGACGTCCCGCACGATCCGGGCCACCTCGTCGCGGCTGTGCAGGCCCTTGATCTCCAGGAGCAGGTTGCCGCCGCGCTCCCGGAGGTCCGCCAGCTGGGCGGCCAGGGTCGGGACCCGGGCGCCGGCGTAGACCGGGGCGAACCAGGAGCCCGCGTCCAGGGCGTCCAGCTGGGCGGAGGTCAGGGAGCGGATCGGGCCCGTCCCGTCGGTCGTCCGGTCGACGGTCGGGTCGTGCAGGACGTACGGCACGCCGTCCTTGCTCGGCTGGACGTCGTTCTCGATCCACTTCGCCCCGCCCCGCCGGGCGACCTCGTCGGCGACCAGCGTGTTCTCGGGCGCGGCGGAGGAGGCCCCCCGGTGGGCGAACACGGTCGGCGGCGCCCCGGCGGGACGGATCCAGGGGCTCTCCGAGGCCTTGGCGTCCGGCTCCGCGGGACGGGGCGCGGACGGACCGGAGGACGGGCCGGAGGCCCCGGAGGGCGAGAACGGCGGGGACGGAGCGGTGACGAACACGGCCGCGAGCGCCGCCACGGCGACGGCCCCGACGGCGAACCCGGCGGTCCGACGGCGGTGCGACCGGAAAACGGGGGGAAGAGCGTCTTTCATGATCGCACACCCTAAAGGCGACGTGTCGGACAACGGCGTGTTCGCGCCACGACGCGCGGTCCGAGCCCCTTCGCCGGAACGTGCGGTCTGCGGCATGGTGGGAGGCGTGCCCGGAGCCGTGCCGTCGGGGGGCCGCGGCCGGGCGTGCGACGTGAGGGGGACTCATGGACACCGGTGTGGACACGGGAACGGGGGCGGGCGGTGCCGGGGCGGCCGCGGCGCGGGACGCGCAGGAGAGGGCCCCGCGCGGCCGGGGCGTGCTCGAAGGGGCGTTCGCCCTGCTCGACGCCCTCCGCCGCAACGGCGACGAGGCCGGGGTGACCGAACTGGCGCTCGCCTGCGGAGTGCCCAAGGGCACCGTCCACCGGCTGCTCGACCAGCTGATCGGCGTCGGCGCCGTCGAACGGGCCGGAAACCGCTACCGGGTCGGTCCGCAGCTCTACCGGCTCGGCCAGGCCTGGGAACCGCACCCCGGCCTTCGCCCCGCCGCCCGGCTGCCGCTCCAGCGCCTGAGGGCCGCCACCGGCGCGAGCGTCGTCCTCGTCGTCCTGCGCGAGGAGGCGGCGCTCACGGTCGGCTCGGTGCCCGGCGACCTGGAACCCCTCCTCCCCGTACGGGACGGCCTCGCGTTCCGGCTCGACACCGCCGCCGGGAAGGCCCTCCGGGGACCCCGGGGGAGCGGCGCCGTCCTCGACCGGGAGGACGTGATGGAAGGGGTGTGCTGCGCCTCGCTGCCGGTCCGCGCCCCGGACGGGCGCACGGTCGCCGCGCTCGCCGCCATGGTCCCGGCGGGCCGCCGGCTCGACGCGCTGGCCCACGCCGTCGCCGGGGCCGGCGCCGCGATCACCCGCGCGCTCGCCGGGGCCGGCCGGCGGAGACCGCTCCCGCCGGCCGCCCTCGTACCCTGAGGAGGCCGTCGGGCGGTCCTGTTCCGTCCAGCGGAACGCGCGTAGAACCCGGACGGGGGAGCCGGGCACAGTGGGGGTCGTGCCGGGGGGAAACGGCACACCGGATCCTCCGGGGACGGCGGACCGGACACCACGTCACATCCGTGACCCGATGTGTGGGGGGACACCACATGCGCAAGAACCGAGCCGCCCGACTGGCCGCCACCGCCCTGCTCGGACTCGGCACCCTCGGCGCCTTCGCCGGCACCGCGCACGCCGAGCCGATCGACTACGTGAAGATCGAACTCGTCGAGCTGCACTGCCAGAAGAACAGCGAGGGCGACCACGACGAGGCCTACCTGAAGATCACCGACGCCAATGGCAACGCCGTCAAGGTCTGGCCCGGCGGCAGCCTGAAGTACCAGACCATGGGCACCGGTTACGTCCGCTCGATGGCCGACGGCAACGGCAGCGCGGCCCTGATCCTGGGCAAGCAGCAGGCCCGCACCCTGACCCTGTGGGACTACGACTCGACCAGCGGCGACGACAAGCTCGGCGCCACCCTGGTCACCGGCTCCGAGGCCGGCGCCGAGACCCAGTGGCGCACCGTCGAGGGCTCCGGCGGCGTCTACGTCATCGGCTACCGGGTGATCGACATCTGACGTCACGAAGGGAAGGCTCGGGGGCCGTGCCGGTGGTCCGGCACGGCCCCCGGGGCGTCTCCGCGTCAGCCCGCGTCCGGGGCCGTCAGCTCGCCCGACCGCGCCACCCGCGCGTACCAGCGGGCGCTCGACTTCGGCGTCCGCTCCAGGGTGTCGTAGTCGACCCGGACCGCCCCGAACCGCTTCGCGTAGCCGTACGCCCACTCGAAGTTGTCCAGCAGCGACCAGAGGAAGTAACCGCGCACGTCCACGCCGTCCGCCATCGCCCGGTGCACCGCCTCCAGGTGCGCGTGCACGTAGGCGGCCCGCTCCGGGTCGTGCACGGACCCGTCCGGGCCCACCACGTCCTCGTACGCCGCCCCGTTCTCGCTGATCACCAGCGGAAGGCCGGGGTACGCGGCGGACACCCGCTTCAGCAGGTCGTACAGCGCGCCCGCGTCGACCGGCCAGCCCATCGCCGTCCGCTCGCCCGGCGCCCGGTGGAACGCCACCCGGTCCGCCCCCGGCCACGGGGAGTGCTCGCTGTCTCCGTGCCCGTCGTCCTGCGGCTTCTCGGCGCCCTCCGCGACCTCCGACACCAGGGTCGGCGCGTAGTAGTTGACCGCGAGCAGGTCCAGCGGCTGCTTCGCCGTCGCCGTGTCCCCGTCCCGCACGAAGGACCAGTCGGTGAGGTGCGCGGTGTCGGCGAGCAGGTCCTCGGGGTAGGCGCCCTCCAGCATCGGGCCCAGCCAGATCCGGTTGCCGACGGCGTCGATGCGGCGCACCGCGTCCAGGTCCCCGGCGGAACCGGTCAGCGGCCGCACCTCGTGCAGGTTCAGGGAGACGGAGAGCTGCTGCGGACGGCCCGCCGGCAGCGCGGCCCGCAGCGCCCGGACCGCGAGCCCGTGCCCCAGGTTGAGGTGGTGGGCCGCGCGCAGGGCGGCCACCGGGTCGGTGCGGCCCGGCGCGTGCACCCCGGAGCCGTACCCCAGGAAGGCGCTGCACCAGGGCTCGTTGAGCGTGGTCCACCGCGAGACCCGGTCGCCGACCGCGTCCGCGACGATCCCCGCGTACTCGGCGAACCGCTCGGCGGTCGACCGCTCCGGCCAGCCCCCCGCGTCCTCCAGCTCCTGCGGCAGGTCCCAGTGGTAGAGCGTCAGGGCCGGCTCGATCCCGGCGGCCAGCAGCTCGTCCACGAGCGCCCGGTAGAAGTCCAGGCCCTTCTGCACGGCGGGGCCGCGCCCGGTGGGCTGCACCCGGGACCAGGAGACGGAGAACCGGTAGGAGTTCAGGCCCAGTTCGGACATCAGGGCGACGTCCTCGCGGAACCGGTGGTAGTGGTCCACGGCCACGTCGCCGGTGTGGCCCTCGAAGACCCTGCCCGGGGTGTGCGAGAAGGTGTCCCAGATGGACGGGGTGCGGCCGTCCTCCGCCGCCGCTCCCTCGATCTGGTACGCGGCGGTGGCCGCGCCCCAGAGGAAGCCGGGCGGGAACGAGCGGACGGCGGTGAGCGGCCGGGTGTCGGACGCGGTCATAGGAGGGAGCTCCCAACGCTGGTGCGGGATCGGTACGTTGTGGTGGGGAGGGGCCGGTCAGCTCTTGACGGCGCCGGCCGTGATGCCGCCCACGATGTGCTTGCCGAGGAAGGCGAAGACGAGCAGCAGCGGCACGGTGGAGATCAGGGCGCCGGTCAGCACGATGGCGTGGTCCACGCTGTGGTTGCCCGCGCCGAGCCCGGCGAGTGCCACCTGGAGGGTGGGGTTGCCGTCCGGGGTGAGTGCGATGAACGGCCAGAAGAAGTCGTTCCACGACTGGACGAAGACCAGCATGCCGAGCACCGCCATCGCGGGCCGGGCCACCGGGAAGACCACGTGCCAGATCACCCGGAGGCTGTGCGCGCCGTCCATCCGGGCCGCCTCCACCAGCTCCACGGGCAGCGCCTCGACGAGGAACTGACGCATGAAGAAGACGCCGAAGGCGGCGACGAGCGAGGGAAGGACGACCGACTGGAGCTGGTCGACCCAGCCCAGGTCCGTGACGATCTGATAGAGCGGGATGACGCTGAGCTGCGGCGGGATCGTCATCGTGGCGACCACGAGCGAGAGCAGCATCGTCCGTCCCCGGAAGGGGAGTTTGGCGAAGGCGAAGCCGGCGAGCGTGGAGAAGAGGACGGTGGACACGGCCACCAGGCTCGCCACGATCGTGGTGTTGACCAGGGCCTCGCCCATGTCGACCTGGTTCCAGGCGAAGGTGAGGTTGTCGAAGAGACGGGGGCCGGGCAGCAGCGGCGCCGGGGCCGCCACGACCCGCTCGCCGGTGTGCGAGGCGGCGACCACGTTCCAGTACAGCGGGAAGAGCGAGACCGCCGCGGCGAGGACGAGCAGGACGTACGTGAGCGGTCCGGCGTGGTGCTGCCGGCCGGCCGACTGCCGGAAGCGCCGGCCGGGCCCGGGGCGTTCGGCCGCCGGGTTCGCAGGGCGGGGCGCGTCGAGTGTGCGTGCCATGGGTCAGCCCCCCAGCTTCTTGCGGTTGTGGCGGGAGACGAGCGCCTGGACGCCGCCGACGATCAGCAGGAGCAGCAGCATCACCCAGGCGATGGCCGAGGCCTGCCCGAGGGCGCCGGTGACCCACCCCTTCTCGTACATCAGCAGGCTCAGCGTCTGGAACTGGTTGCCGCTGCCGCCGCTGATGCCGACGCTGCCGCCGTAGAGCATCGGCTCGCCGAAGAGCTGGGTGGCGCCGATGGTGGAGACGATGATCGTGAAGAGGATCGTGGGCCGGATGGAGGGGATGGTGACGCTGAGGAACTGGCGCCAGCGCGAGGCCCCGTCCAGGGAGGCCGCCTCGTACAGGTCGTTCGGCACGGCCTGCATGGCGGCCAGGTAGATCAGCGCGTTGTAGCCGGTCCAGCGCCAGGTCACGATCGTCGAGATGGCGATCTGCGCGGGCCACTTGGACGCCTCCCAGTCGACCGGGCCGACGCCGGTCCACTCCAGGAGACTGTTGATCATCCCGTAGTCGGCGTTGAAGAGCTGGGCGAAGACCAGGGTCGCCGCCGCGATCGAGGTGGCGTACGGGGCGAGGATCGCGACCCGGAAGAAGCCGCGGCCCCGGAGCTTGTAGTTCAGCAGGTGCGCCAGGCCCAGGGCCATGAGCAGTTGCGGGACGGTCGAGATGACCCCGATGGTGAAGGTGTTGACGAGCGCGTTCCAGAAGAACTCGCTGGTCGCGAGGTCGGTGTAGTTCTCCAGGCCCTTCCACTCGGCTCCGCCGCCGAGCTCCACCCGGTGCAGGGAGAGCCAGCCGGTGTAGATCAGCGGGAAGAGGCCGAAGGCGGCGAAGGTGAGGAAGAAGGGGGCGACGAAGACGTACGGAATCGCCTTCAGGTCCCAGCGGTAGAGGGTGCTGCGCCAGCCGCCGGGGGCGGGGCGGCGGCCGCGCGGGCCGGGGGAGGAGGGCGGGGCGGCGGGCGGCGGGGAGCCGTCGGACCGCGCCCGGGCGGAGGTGGCCACGGGGGCGTCCTTCCAGGTCGATGCGTGCGCTGGTGCGGACGGTGCCGGTCCGCCGCCCGGCAGGCGGCGGCGGACCGGCACGCGGCCCCCGCTACTGGTCGATCTTGTCGTCGACCAGCTTCTTGACGTTCTCCCAGGCCTTGGCCGGGTCGGTGCCGCGCTGCTCGATGTCGAGGATGCCGTTGTCGGTGAGGAAGGTCTTCACCTGGCCGTCGTAGCGGCTGATGCTGGCGGGTGTGATCCGGACCGCCGCGCCGGAGAAGATCTTGCCGACCGGGGTGTCGCCGAAGTACGGCAGCTTCGCCTCCTGGACGGCGACCGAGGTGAGCGTGTCCTTGGACGAGGGGATGTTGCCGTTGACCGCGAACACCTTGGCGTGCTGCTCCGGGGCGGTCAGCCAGGCGGCGAGCTCGGCCGCCTCCTTGGCGTGCTTCCCGGACTTCGGCACGGCGAGGAAGGCCCCGCCCCAGTTGCCGGCCACCGGCGGCGCGGCGATGTCCCACTTGCCCTGGTTGGCAGGTCCGGCCTGGTCCTTGATGATGCCGGTCATCCAGCTCGGGCAGGCGACGGTGGCGAACTTCGAGTTCTTGAAGGCCGCGTTCCAGGTGCCCTTCTCGTCGAACTGGCGCAGCTTGGCGGTGAGTCCGCCCCGCGCCGCCGCGACGGCGGTGTCCCAGGCCTTCTTCACGCCGGGGCTGTTCTCCCAGTCGAGCTTGCCGCTCGCGTCGGCGTACTGCACCGGGTCGCTGGAGACGACCGCGTTGAAGAGGCCGCTCGCCGAGTCGTGGAAGGCGGTGCCGGCGGGCGCGTTCTTCTGGTAGGTCTTCCCGGCCTCCAGGAACTTGGACCAGTCGCCGGCCCACAGCTTGCCGACGGCGTCGCGGTCGGTGGGCAGCTTGGCCTTGGCGAAGAGGTCCTTGTTGTAGCAGACGGCCATGGGGCCGATGTCGGTGCCGAGGCCGATCACCCGGCCGTCGGCGGTGGTCGCCTGCTTGACCTTCCAGTCGAGGAAGGCGTCGAGCTTCGCGCCGCCCTCCTTGCCCAGGTCCACCCACTTGTCCGCCATGGTGGAGCCGGTCGCCTCGGCGATGTAGCCGACCTCGATCGCCTGGATGTCCGCGAGCCCGCTGTTGCGGGAGAGGCGCAGCTTCAGCGTGTCCCAGTACTTCTGCCCGTCGGCGACGTTCGACTCCTCGATCTTGATGCCGGGGTGGGTCTTCTCGTACTCGGCGTAGAGCTTGGCGCCGGTCTTGTCGTCGTAGCCGAAGGAACCGAAGGTCCCGACCCGCAGCGTGATCGTGCCGCCGCTCTTGGCGCCGTCGTCACCGTCGCTGCCGCAGCCGGTGAGCAGGGTCGTGCCGGCCACGACGACGGCGACCGCCGCGCTCGCCGTGCGGCGCCCGCGTCTGCTGCTGGAAGTGCGCATTCCACTCTCCTCGTCCAAGGTGGTGCTCGTTGTGCGCCAGGGGGCCTGGTCGGCTGAACGCGGCTCGGCGGCGGCCGGCCCGGACCCGTCGCGGGGTGTGCGCCTCGTCTATGGGAGCGCTCCCACGTCGTTGCCGGAAGGTTGCTGCCTGCCGGGTGCGGGTGTCAAGAGATGAACGCGGATTCGTTACGGGAAGGTTTTCCGGGGGTTTCGCGCCTGCCCGGCGCCCCGGCCCGCCCGCCCGTCACGTCACCTCCTGAACGCACCTCGTGGTGCGGAGGGCTCCGGGTGATCTAATGTGGGAGCGCTCCCACACTGTCGGGGGCCGAACGAACGGTCCGTTGTCCTCCGAGGGGAGCCATCGAAGTCGTGAACGGACGGCAGAACGGCAGGCCCACCCTGGAACAGGTCGCGGCCCGGGCCGGGGTGGGCCGGGGCACGGTCTCCCGGGTCATCAACGGCTCCCCCCGGGTCAGCGAACGGGCCAGGACGGCCGTCACCAGGGCCGTCGCGGAACTCGGCTACGTGCCCAACCAGGCCGCCCGCGCCCTGGCGGGCAGCCGCACCGACGCGATCGCGCTCGTCATCCCCGAGGCCGAGGCCCGGCTCTTCGCGGAGCCCTACTTCCTCGGCCTCATCCGCGGTGTCAGCATCGAACTCGCAGCATCCGACAAGCAGTTGCTGCTCACCCTGGTCCGCACCGAACAGGAGCGGCAGCGTTTCGAGCAGTACCTCGCGGCCCAGCGCGTCGACGGCGTGCTGCTCGCCTCCGTCCACGGCGACGACCCCCTGCCCGACCGGATCGGGGAGCTGGGCCTGCCGGTCGTCATGAACGGGCGCCGCACGGAGGCCGAACCCGTGCCGTACGTGGACTCCGACAACATCGGGGCGGGGCGGGCGGCCGTCGCCCACCTGGTGGCGCGCGGCCGGAGCCGGATCGCGACCGTCACCGGGCCGCTCGACATGTACGTGGCGCGCGCCCGGCTCGGCGGCTACCGGGCCGGTCTCGCGGAGGCGGGCCTCGCGCCCGACGAGGGCCTGGTGGCCGCCGGCGACTTCACCGAGGAGGGCGGTCGGCGGGCCACGCGGCTGCTGCTCGAGCGCAGACCGGGCCTGGACGCGGTCTTCGCCGCCTCCGACGTGATGGCGGCCGGGGCGCGCGCGGCCCTGCGGGAGGCGGGCCGCCGGGTGCCCGGGGACGTGGCCCTGGTCGGGGTCGACGATTCGCCGGTGGCACGGCTCATGGACCCGCCGCTGACCAGCGTGCGGCAGCCGATCGAGGAGATGGGCCGGACGATGGCGCGGATGCTGACAGCGGAGATCGCGGGAGGGCCGGAGGCCGCGGGAGGGCCGGAGACCCCAGGGGGTCCGGAGGTCCCAGGGGGCCCGGAAGGGGGCCGCGCGGGGAGCCGCCGTCGTGTGCTGCCGACGGAGCTGGTCGTACGCGAGTCCTCCTGAGGGGCGGGGTTCGGGGCGGACCCCGTGGCCGGCTCGGATCGTGCCGGACCGCGGGGCGCGGGGCGGGTGCGCCCCGACCCGCCTGGACAGCCCGTCGTGCGGCCACCTAGGGTCGGGACCCGATCGTCGGGCGGCCGCCCGTACCACCGGGACCGTCCAGGAGCACGTACGTGGTCACCCTCATCCGCGCCCACCGGGAACGCCCGTGGCCGTGACGGGTGCCGAGGGTGACGCCGCGGCCGAGTTCCGGGCCTTCTTCGAGCGCCACTACGCCGAACTCGCCCGTCTGGCGCACCTGTTGACCGGAGAGGCCGACGCGGCCGACGACCTGGCGGCCGACGCCATGCTCGCCCTGTGGCACCGCTGGGACCGGGTCCGCGCCGCCGACCACCCCGCCGCCTACGCCCGGGGCGTCGTCGCCAACCTCGTCCGCACCCGGATCCGGAGCACCGTCCGCGAACGGCGCAGGATCACCGCCTTCTGGGACCGGCGTCCCGAGCACACCGACGGCCCGGACGTGCCCGCCGTCCTCGACGTACGGACCGCGCTGCGCGCCCTGCCGTTCCGCAAGCGCGCCTGCGTCGTCCTCCGGCACGCCTTCGACCTCTCCGAGCGCGACACCGCCCTGGCGCTGGGCGTCTCGGTCGGTACGGTCAAGAGCCAGACCGCCAAGGGCATGGCGGAACTCCAGCGGCTGCTCGGCGACCGGGTCGCGACCGAACTCACCGCGGGAAGGCGCTGATGGACGAGACACGGCTCCGCCACGAGCTGCGCGAGGCGGCACTCGCCCACCGGCCCGACCGCGCCCGCATCCTGGCCCGGGTGGAACGCGGCCTCGCCGCGCCCGCCCCGGCGGCCCGGGCGCCGCGCTCCCCGGCCCGGTGGACCGGCCGCCGCCGGGCGGCGGTCGCGGCGGTGACCGCGGCGGTCGCGGGAGCGGTGGGCCTGGCGGGAGTGATGGCGACGGTCCCGACCGACCGCGGAACGCCCCCGGCCACCGGCACGGCCACCACCGCCACCGCTCTGCCCGCGCCCGGCCCGGCGGCCGGGGCGACCGGCACGATCAACCCCGGCAGCAACCTCTGGTGGGCGCAGAGCGACCTCGGCGTGACGACCGGATCGCCGGTCACGGGCCTCGTCGCGGAACTGCGGATCGCCCGTACCGCCGGCGTCGTGAGCACCGGCCACTGGCGCACCCGCCCCGCCGGGGACTTCACGGTGACGGTGACCGAGGAGCCCGGAGCCCTGGTCTACCGCTGGACGCTCAAGGCGGGCCGCACGGTACCGCCGGGCCCGCACGTCTTCGCGGCCCAGTACAACCACCCCGAAGGGGTACGGGACGCCTCGTCCGACACGTACCGCGTCACCCTGACGGCCCCCGACGGCGGCCTGACCACCCTGAGGGGCGGCTTCGGACCGCCGCCCCCGCGGAAGTGACCGGGGCGGCGGGCCCGGGGCCGCCCGCGTGGAGAGTTTGAGAGGGCCGGCGGGTCGGCCACCATGGAGCCATGAGCCACGGATTCGAGACTCGCACCCTGGACGTCACCACCGGATCGTCGGAGACGGTCCACGACCTGACCCGGGAGTGCGCCGCCTTCCTGGCGGAGGTGGCACAGGGCAGGGACGGCCTCCTCAACGTCTTCGCACCCCACGCGACCACGGGCATCGCCCTGATCGAAACGGGAGCGGGCAGCGACGACGACCTCCTGGCGGCCCTCCACCGCCTCCTCCCCGCCGACGAACGCTGGCAGCACCGCCACGGCAGCCGGGGCCACGGCCGCGACCACGTCCTCCCGGCCATCGTCCCGCCCCACGCGACCCTCCCCGTACTCGGCGGCGAACTGGCCCTCGGGACGTGGCAGTCGGTGTGCCTGGTGGACACGAATGTGGACAATCCCAACCGTCAGGTGCGGTTGAGCTTCCTCGGATAGGGCGCCGACCGGGTGCGGACTGCAGACGGCAAGACCGGTCGTGCCGACTGACCGCGAAGTGAGGCTTTGTCAAGGCTGCCGGCCGGTTCTTGGTCTGCTGGTGACACGGCACCTGCATCCACGCTGAACACGGTTCTTCGGCGACTCCGCCGTGCACGTCGCCGACCGCAAGCCCGACACCCCGGCCCGCCCCGGCGAGGCCGAGGTCGGCGGCAAGCCGATCCGCATTCCGTGGGGCAAGCGGTGGTGGTGTGCCGGTTGGGGAGCCGGCGCTTGCCACGCGGCATCGGGAGTCGGGCGGCGCCTTCGACGACGACCCGGGGCTTCCCGCCGCCGCGCCCAAGCGGATCGTGGACGACGTCCTCGACGCGGGCCTCCTGCTCGGGAAGAAGGCGTACGGCAGGTGATCCGGCTCGACGCGACGGAAGGACCCCGGTTCTTCCACCGTGACCCCGCGTACCGGAGAGGGCGACTCCTGGCGGGTCCGTCCGGGGATTCGGCGGACGGAGGACCCCTCGGCGGCGACAACCGGCGTCCCGGTGGGCGGCTGCTTCGGTGTCGCCGGGGCTCCTCGCGTGCGTCCGCCTCCACGGGCGTCGTGCGCCCCTGCCCCCGCCCCTTCGCGTCCGTGACGAGGGGCCCGTCGCTCCCCGTTCGGTCGCCGCCCGTTCGCGCGCCACGGGGACTTCGCGTGGGATGGGAGCGGTGCCGAGTGAGGCACCGGCCGCCGGGTAACCGGACGGGCACGTGCGGCCGGACGGGCCGCGACCCACGGAGAGGGAAACGCCATGCCGGCAGGATCGAACGCGAAGCGCGAGCGCCAGTACGAGCACATCAAGGAGGGCGCCGAGAAGCGCGGTGCCTCCGAGAAGCGGGCGAAGGAGATCGCCGCGCGCACCGTGAACAAGGAACGGGCCCGCTCCGGCGAGTCCGCGACCGCGAGCAAGACCTCCACGCGGGACAGGAAGTCCGCCTCGCAGCGCGGCGGCGAGCGTTCGCACAGCGGCTCGCAGGGGCCGACGAAGGACCAGCTCTACGCGGAGGCGAAGAAGCGCGGGGTCGAGGGCCGTTCGTCCATGAACAAGCAGGAGCTCAAGAAGGCCCTGGGCCGCTGAACCCCGGCGGCCCGGTACGGACGACCGGGTCCGCGGTCGGTCGCGGAGCCGCGGCGGGGAAAGCCCGCCGCGGTTCCCGGGCCGGTCCGGTCCGCTCGCCCGTCACCGTCGCCTCCCGGTGTCCGCACGGACGTGTCCCGGCAGGAACACGGCCGTCACCCCGTGATCCGCAAGGACGCGGAACGGTCCGGTCCCGCGCCCCGGCCGGACCCGTGGGAAGGGCCCTCACGGAGGACGGCGATCACCCGGCCTGCCGGACGAACCGCTCCTGGGCCGCCAGGAACCCGTCGGTGTACAGCCGGCGGGGTGCAAGGACGGCGGTCATCGTCAGGCGCACGTCCGAGCTCTCCACGTCGTGGTCGACCAGGGAGTGCGTGGCGTCGGGATAGCGCGCCACCGTCAGGGAGGCCGCCGGCAGGATCGCGCGGTAGACGGCCTCGGTCTCGGCGACGTCCACGTTGACGTCGTGGCCGGCCAGTACCAGGAGCAGCGGCGTGCCGCGCGCGGCACGCAGGTCGGCGGTCGCGTCCGACCGGTGGTTCCTGGCGACGAAGGCCCACCGCGCCGCCGTCATGCCCTCCGCGTCACCGACCGCGGCCCGGTACTCGGCGAAGGACGCCCCCCTCCGCAGCAGGGCCAGGGTGACCTCGCGCCTCCGCAGCGCCGCCTCCTTCTCCCGGTCGCCCGCGCCGTCCCGCTCCAGTTCGGCGAGGAGGTTGTAACGGCCCTGCCGCAGCCAGTTGACGGCCGGGGAGACGGCGATGACGAACTGCAGCCGCCGGTCCCGCGCGGCGACCTTGGGCAGGACCCAGCCGGCCTGGCTCGCTCCCCACAGGCCGATGCGGCGGCCGTCGACGTCCGGCCTGCCACGGGCCCATCCCACGGCGGCCAGCGTCTCCTCGGCGCGGTCCTCCATGCTCTGTTCCAGCCAGTCGCCCTCCGAGTCCCCGACGCCCGGTTTGTCGAACGACAGCGACGCGTACCCGGCGCGCGCGAAGGACTCCCACAACGGGCGGTAGAACGTCTCGTGCGTCGCGTCGACCGGCCCGTCGCCGTGGACGAACACCACCAGACCGAACGGTCCGGGACCCCGGTCGGGCCGGGCCAGCACCCCTTGGAGCAGCTTTCCGCCGTGCCGCAGCGACACCCTCTCCTCGCGCAGCGCGTAGGTGTTCTGCCGCACCACCCAGGCGAGTCCCGCGCCCACCACCAGGGCGCCCACCACCGCCCACACCGCCCAGCGCCGTCCCCGTCGCCTCGGCGTCCGGAATCCCGAGAACACGTTCCGCCTCCCTGATTGATCGTTCGAGAAACGTTCGTTGCTAGGATGAACGTATCGAAGTTGATAGTGCAATAGTGATCCCGACGGCGGAGGGAACGGCGTGGAGACGACGGAGGGCGGGAGGCCACGGGTGGAAGGCGGCGGGACGGTGGTGCGCCGAGGCGTTCCCGACGGCGGCGAGGAGCAGGTGGCGGCCCTTTACTGGGAGGCGTTCGGCCGCAAGCTGGCCCCCGCGCTCGGCCCGCCCGAGAAGGGACGCGCGTTCATCGCCGCCCACCTCGACCACGGCCGCGGAATCGTCGCGCTCGTCGACGGCCGGGTGGTCGGAGTGGCCGGTTACCGGCTCGGCGGCCGGGCGCTGACCGGCGGCGGCGCGAGGGACGTCCTGTCCGCCTACGGCGTGCTCCGCGGCCTGCCCCGGCTGGCGGTCCTCGCCCTGTTCGAACGCGCCCCCGCCACCGGCGAACTCGTCATGGACGGGATCGCCGTCGACGCGGCGTACCGCGGCCGGGGCATCGGCGGGCTCCTCCTCGCGGAGACCGCGGCCCTCGCCGCCGACCACGGCTGCCGCCGCGTCCGCCTGGACGTCATCGACACCAACCCCCGCGCCCGGGCACTGTACGAACGGCACGGCTTCACCCACCACCGCACCGAGCGGACCCCCTACCTGCGGGACCTGATGGGTTTCGGCGCGGTCACCACCATGCACCGGCGGATCACCCCGGCGGACACGACCGGCGAGCGGAAGGCCCGATGACCGACACCACACGCCCCGACGGCCGGGCCGGCACTCACCCCGACGGCCGGGCCGACATCCACCCCGACGGCCGGGCCGAACGGCCGGAGATCCCCACCCGGTTGGTCGTCCACGCCCTCGTACGCGAGGACGGGACCGTCGACGCCCACCAGCTCTACGCCGTCGCCGGCCTGCTCGGCATGAGCGACCAGCAGATCAGGCTCTGCGTCAAACGCCTCGTGAACGAAGGCCGGTTCACCCAGGAGGGCCGCGGCCGCAAGGCCACGCTCCGCGCCGTGGCCGACGTCACCGGAGCCCTCGCGCCCGACGCCGCCCACGTCCGCCACGCCTACCGGCAGGACGCCGGGCACAGCCCCTGGGACGGCGTCTGGCACCTGTTCGCCTTCGCCGTCCCCGAGTCGCGCCGCACCGCCCGCGACACACTGCGCGAACACCTGCTCCACCTGGGCGCCGCACCGGTCCAGAACGGCCTGTACGTCACCGCCAACCCCGTCACCGCACTCGTCGAGGCCCACGCCGGGCACCTCGGCGTCATCGACGCCCTCACCCGTCTCACCACGACGGACCTGAGGATCGGGGACGTCACCGAACCGCGCGCACTGGCCGCCGCGCTGTGGCCGCTCGCCGAGATCGCCCAGCGGTACGAACGTCTCGCGGCCTTCGCCGAAACCTGCCTGACCGGGCTCACCGGGGGACCGGAGCCCTCCGACGCCGAGCGGCTCACCCTGGCCGTCGAACTCGCCGCCCACTTCACCGCGGCGATGGAGCCCGACCCGCTCCTGCCGCCGGAACTCCTGCCCCGGCCCTGGCCCGGGACGCGCGCCCGCGGCCTGGCGGCCGACTGCTGGAACCGCCTGTCCGGAACCCGGCCGGGCGGAACCGGCACTCCTCTCCTGTTCGCCCTCTACTCCGACGCGATGCCCCCGCCGGAGGACGGGGCCTCCCCGTGATCCCGGGCCGCGACGACCGGACCGGCACCCGGGACGGAGCGGTGCGCGCCCGGAGCGGGCCTCCCCGCGCTCACCGGCTGCGCAGCAGGAGCAGGGCGGTGTCGTCCGTGCGGGCGTGCCGGAGGCCGGAGTGGTGGAGGAGGCTGTCGGCCAGTTCGTCGAGCGGCCGGCCGGCGTTTCGGGCGAGGTGGTCGGTGAGGGCGGCGATGGAGTCGGTGAGGTCGGTGCCGGGGGTTTCCACGAGGCCGTCGGTGTAGAGGGCGAGGAGGGCCTCCGGCGGCAGGGGGACGGTGGTGGCGGGGTAGTCGGCCCCGGTGCACGGCTGGATGCCCAGCAGGGGGCCGGGTTCCGCCTGGAGCGCGACGGTGTGCGGCGCGGGGCCGGGACTGTGGAGGAGCGGGGGCGGGTGCCCCGCGCTGGCCAGGTGGAGGCGCCGTCCGGCCAGGTCGATGTGGAGGTACAGACAGGAGACGAACAGATCGGTCTCCAGGTCCGTCAGGACGCGGTTGGTGCGGGCCAGGACGTCGCCGGGCGCCGCCCCGGCGGTGGCGTGGACGGCGGTGCGGACCTGGCCCATGAGGGCCGCGGCCTTGATGTTGTGGCCCTGTACGTCTCCGATGACGGCGGCGGCCGCGGTGTCGCCGAGGCGGATCAGGTCGTAGAAGTCGCCGCCGACGTCGACGCCGCGGGCGGCCGGCAGATAGCGGGCGGCGACGTCGAGGCGGGGGACGGGGGGAAGGGCGACCGGCAGGAGGGCCTGTTGCAGACCGTGGGCGAGATCGTGCTTGGCGTCGTACAGCAGGGCCCGGTCCATGGCCTGGGCGATGAGCCCGGCCAGTGACACCAGGACGGCGCGGTCGCCCGCGCCGAAGCGGTGGGGGCGGTCGTAGGACAGGATGCAGCAGCCGACGCGGCGGTCGGAGACGAGCAGGGGCAGGAACGCCCAGGCCTGTTTGCCGCTGAGCGCGGGTGCCCGGGGGTGGGCGCGGGTCATCTCGGCGGGGTCGGCGTAGAAGGCCGGGACGCCGCTGCGCAGGACGTGGCCGACGGGGGTGACGTCGGTGTCCAGGGGGAGGCCGTCCAGACGGGCGACGGTACGCGGGTCGTAGCCGCGGTGCCCGATGATCCTCAGACGGCTGGCGTCGGCGGCGGAGACGACCATGCCCTGTGCTCCGAAGGCGGGCAGGATCTGATCGGCCACCGTGTCGACGACGTCGGCCACGGTGACGGTCTGGCTCAGGGCGGCCGCCAGGTGGATCAACTGGTGGATCCGTCCCGTGCCGGCCGTCCCCGGCGGGGCGTCCGGCGCCGCGGTGACGCGGGGCGTCGGGGCGTCGGCCGTCCGCTCGCGGGGGCTGGGGGAGAGGAAGGCGCTGGTGCCGCTGTCGCCCGGGTAGAGCCGGATGTCGAACCAGCGGCCGGACGGGCCCGGGGCGGTGTAGGCGACGGGTTCGCGGCCGAAGACGGCGGCGCGGTAGTGGTCCTCGTGGACCGGGGCGTCGAGCCAGGGCACGGACTGCCACGGCAGAGTGCCGAGGAGGCCGTCGGCGCTGCGGCCGAGCAGCCGGGCGGCGGCGTCGTTGAGGTAGGTGATGCGGCCCTGCAGGTCGAAGCCGAGGGCGCCGACGGGCAGCCGCTGCAACATGTCGTCGGCGGCGAGCCCGGTCTGCGCCGGGTCCGGGCCGGGCCGGAGCAGGGGCACGGCACGCGGCTCCTCCGGGACGCTCCAGGCGGCGGGCGCCCTGTCCAGCGCCCGGGTGATCCGGTTGGCGCTGGACAGGACGTGTCCGCGTTCACGGCGGGTCAGCGAGGGCGGGTGGTTGTGGGACCACACGAGGGCCAGGGCTCCCCACCGGCGGGACCCCCGCAAGGGGGCGAAGGCCAGCGCGAACTGGTACGGCAGCCCGGCCGCCGCGTTCGGATACAGACGGGCCAAGTCCTCCTGCCGCCCCACCCACACGAGGCGGTCCTCCCGCACCGCCTCGGACAGCGGGCCCGCGGCCGACACCGAGACCCTCCACCACGGCTCCACCGTCTTCGCGGGCAGGCCGCACACCGTCATCAGACCCAGTACGGGATCGTCCGGGGACAACAGGTACACGCCCGCCGCCACCGCTCCCGTGCGCCGCACCGTACCGCTGAGCACCTGTTCCAAAGGCGTCCAGTCCTCGGACGCGGCCCCTTCGACAGCCACATCTAAGACATTAAGCCGCAGGAGGGGAAAAGGCCCGGCCGGAAAGCGGCGCCCCGCCGGTCGCTTCGAGTAATCCGCCCGCATCAGGGCAGGCGCTGGACGGTACCCGTACAGAACGCCGGAAAGGTGCCGTACGTGAACACGCGCAGCAATCCGGACCCGGCCCCGCGTACCGCTCGCCCGTAGTCGATCCGAGCGCGCCGGTGGAGGCCGCTCAGAACAGGAACGGAACCCATGACCAGCACGAAGGTGTCCGACCACATCCTCCAGCGCTTGCGGGAGTGGGGTGTGGAGCACGTCTTCGCGTACGCCGGCGACGGGATCAACGGCCTGCTCGCCGCGTGGGGGCGCGCGGACAACAGGCCGAAGTTCGTCCAGGCCCGGCACGAGGAGATGGCCGCCTTCCAGGCGGTCGGGTACGCGAAGTTCTCCGGAAAGGTCGGCGTGTGCGCGGCGACCTCCGGGCCGGGGGCGATCCACCTGCTCAACGGCCTGTACGACGCCAAGCTGGACCACGTCCCGGTCGTGGCGCTGGTGGGCCAGACCGACCGCAGCGCGATGGGCGGCTCGTACCAGCAGGAGGTGGACCTGCAGAACCTGTACAAGGACGTCGCCTCCGACTTCTGCGCGACCGCGACGGTCCCCGAACAGCTCCCGAACCTGATCGACCGGGCGGTGCGCACGGCCTGCGCCAGGCGCACCGTGACCGCCGTCATCCTCCCGGCCGACGTGCAGGAGCTGGACTACAGCCCGCCGACGCACGCCTTCAAGATGGTGCCCTCCAGCCTGGGCATGAGCGACTACGCCCCCGTGCCCGCGGAGGCGGACCTCGCGCGGGCGGCGGAGGTCCTGAACTCCGGCGAGAGGGTCGCCGTCCTCATCGGCCAGGGCGCGCGCGGGGCGCGCGGCGAGGTGGAGCGGCTGGCGGACGTCCTGGGGGCGGGGGTGGCCAAGGCGCTGCTCGGCAAGGACGTGCTGCCCGACGACCTGCCCTATGTGACCGGCTCCGTCGGACTGCTCGGCACCCGGCCGTCGTACGAGCTGATGCGGGAGTGCGACACCCTGCTCGTGATCGGCTCCAGCTTCCCGTACTCGCAGTTCCTGCCGGAACTCGACCAGGCGCGGGCGGTGCAGATCGACCTCGACCCGCACATGATCGGACTGCGCTACCCGTTCGAGGTGAACCTCGTCGGCGACGCCCGCGAGACCCTCCAGCGGCTGCTGCCGCGCCTTCACCGCAAGACCGACCGGACCTGGCGGGAAAAGGTCGAGAAGAACGTCGCCCGCTGGTGGGAGGTCATGCAGCGCCGTGCCGCCGTGGACGCCGACCCGGTCAACCCCGAGTACGTGGTCCACGCCCTGGACGGCAGGCTGCCCGACGACGCGATCCTGACCGCCGATTCCGGCTCCGCCGCCAACTGGTACGCCCGGCACCTGCGGCTGCGCGGCACCATGCGCGGTTCGCTGTCCGGCACACTGGCGACGATGGGGCCGGGCGTGCCGTACGCGATCGGCGCGAAGTTCGCCCATCCCGACCGGCCGGCGATCGCCCTCGTCGGCGACGGCGCGATGCAGATGAACGGCATGATGGAGATGGTCACGGCGGCGAAGTACCACCACGAGTGGTCCGACCCGCGCCTGATCGTGGCCGTCCTCAACAACGGCGACCTCAACCAGGTCACCTGGGAGATGCGCGCCCTGACCGGCGCCCCGCAGTTCGAGGAGTCCCAGCACCTCCCCGACCTGCCCTACGCCGACATCGCCCGGAGCATCGGACTCGACGGCGTACGGGTCGAGAAGCCCAAGCACGTCGAGGCGGCCTGGGACCGGGCGCTCGCGGCCGACCGGCCCTTCGTCATCGACTTCCGCACCGACCCGGCCGTGCCGCCGATCCCCCCGCACGCGACCCTGGACCAGATCGAGGCGGCCGCCACCGCCGTCCTGCACGGCGACAGCGACACCGGTTCCGTGCTCAAGCAAGGCCTCAAGGCCAAGGTCCAGGAGTTCCTTCCCGGCACCCGCCACCGCCACGACCGCCCGGGCGCCGGACGCGACGACAGCGCCCCGGGGAAGTAGCGGCGGAGAAGACGGCATTTCCCGGTCGCGTCCCCCGGCCGCGTTCCCCGGCCGCGGGTGGTCCTTCCGCCCCGCCCGGTGGCGGTCGGCCGCGACCGGGTACGCGTGAGCCGCCCGCCCCTTCCTTCCGGCCGAAAGAGGCCACTGGTCAGCGACCGGATCGCGGACGTCCGGGGCACGCCTCCTGCGAACCGTGCACCCCCGAACACGCGGCCGGCATCTGCCGCGCCCTCGCCGCGACGAGCGAGACCGGCACCCGAAGACAGCTCACATGGCTGAACACCCGCATCGGGCAAGCGGCTCCGCAAGCCCTGATCGCCTCCGGGGCGACCACGTGAACGGGCCCCGTGGACGAACAGGACCCGAAGCACCGGGCGACGCCCCGCATCAGACGGCGGCGGACGGAGGCTGTCCGGCGCCACCGGAACGTCCCCCTCGGCGCAGGAGCCGCAACACGGCCGCCTCCACCTCTCCGTGGGTCGCCGGGCAGCCGCGATCGACGCCGCTTCCCAGCCGGCCCAGGGCCGGCCCGATCGTGACTCCGTCCTCGAAGAGCTCGAAGAGCCGCGGGTTGATGTACGAAGCCCTGCACACCGCCGGCGTGTTCCCCAGGTAGCCGCTCACCTCGCGCACCGCGCGGGACACGGCCCGCGCCCGCCGGGTCGGGCCGGCCTCGGCGACCTCGGCGGAGACGGCCAGGGCCACCGCCGCCAGGACGGTCGCGTGCCAGGTCCGGAAGTCCTTCGCGGTGATGTCCGTGCCGGCCCGGTCGCGCAGGTAGTCGTTCACGTCGCCCGCCCGCACCTCGTGCCAGCTGCGCCCCTGCCAGTACACGAACAGCTGGCCCCCGGCGCCGCGCCGCCTCAGCAGCGCCCTGACGACGCCGTAGGCCGCCGGATCCGCGAGTGCCCGGAGCTGGCTCTGCCCCGACTTGCCCGGGTAGCTGAAACGGACCTCGCCCCTGCCGCACGCGACGTGCTCGCGCAGCAGGGTCGTCAGACCGTAGGACTGGTGATCCCTGCGGTACGCCACGCCCCCGACCCGGAAGAAGCCCAGGTCGAGCAGGCGCGCGGTGCAGGCAAGCACCCGGTCCCGGCTCAGTCCGCGCCCGCCGAGGTCCGCCGCGACGCCCTGCCGCAGCCGCGGCAACTTCGTCGCGACGTCGAGGACGTGCTCGTGCTTGCTCTCCTCCTGCTGCGCCCTGAACCGCTCGTGGTAGAGGTACTGGCGCCGCCCGGCCGCATCGGTGCCCATCGCCTGGATGTGGCCGTTCGGCCAGGGGCAGATCCAGACGTCGGTCCAGGCCGGCGGGATCACCAGCGACCGCAACCGCGCCACCTCCGCCGCGTCCCTGACGGGCCGGCCCTCCCGGTCCAGGTACCGGAAGCCGCGCCCGTGACGCACCCGCGCGCAGCCGGGCCGGTCCGGACGGCTCGTACGCAGCCGCATGCTCCTCCTCACCCGGTCCTCGGACCGCTCGTCAGGGCGTGCCGGTCCGCCGCGCCGCCGCACGGGGTCCGCCTCCCCGGTCCCCTTGACGCGAGGGGTACGGGACCGCCGCCCGGCGCGGGGTTCACGCCGCGTTCGCCGCCGTACGACCCGTCCGCGGGTCCTGGCGTACGGCGGTACGTCCGCGGGCACGGCCGTCCGGCACCGCCCGGTGCTCTCCCCGGGTCTCGGCCAGGACGCGGTCCACTCCCGCGAGGAGGTCCTCCTCCGCGACCCGCTCGCGCAAGCGGTGCGCGGCGCTGCCGTGCGCCAGGGTCTCCTCCGCGAGGGACCGCACGGTGTCCCAGTCCCCGTACTCCTCCAGCGTCGGGCGCAACCGCCGGAGCAGGCCGCGCACGACCGCGGGAGCCGGGGCGGCGAGGCGGGTGGAGGGGTCGACCAGGTCGCCCTCCAGGCCCGACCGGGCCGCGCGCCAGGTCGCGGCCCGCAGCCATGCGTGCCGGCCGTCGCACCCGGCGTCGCCGGTGCGGCCGACGCGTTCGCACGCCTCCACCACGAGGGCGCGGAAGAGGGCGGCGATCAGCACCACCGTCTCGACGCGCGGGGAGGCGTCGCAGACGCGCAGCTCCAGCGTCCGCAGGTGCGCCGAGGGACGGACGTCGTAGTAGATCATGCCGGGGTCGCCGATGACCCCCGAGCCGACGAGTTCCTCCACCGCCCGGTCGTACTCCGCCGCGCCGGAGAAGCACCCGGGCGGGCCGGAGGTGGGCCAGCGCTGCCAGACCATGGTGCGCCAGCTGGCGTAGCCGGTGTCGTCGCCGAGCCAGTAGGGCGAACTCGCCGAGAGCGCAAGGAGGGTCGGCAGCCAGGGCGCGACGACGCACATCGCGCGTACGGCGGTGTCCCGGTCGGGCACGTCCGCGTGGACGTGCGTGCCGCAGATCAACTGCTCGTCCGCGAGCCGCCGGTACTCGTCGGTCATGCGCAGGTAGCGGGGGTCGGACGCCGGGGGGATCGTGCCGAGCCGGGCCAGCGGCGCGGTGCCCGCCGCGGCGATCGCCAGGCCCTGGGAGGAGGCGGCCCGGTCGAGCGTCCGGCGGGACGCGGACAGGTCCGCGAAGAGGGCGTCGAGCGAAGCGTGCACCCCGCTGTTGGACTCCACGACGGACCGCGACAGCTCCTCGGTGAAGGCCTCACCGTGCCGGGTCAGCCGACGGAGCACGGAGTCGGCCCGCGGCACCAGTTCGCCGCTTTCGGCGTCGATCACGTGGAACTCTTCCTCGACACCGATCCGAACGGTCACGGCGACTCCTTGAGGTCGAACGGTCGTACTTCGCGGCGGGCCCTCGCCGTACGGCGGCGGCCCGGTGTGATCGTGCGGCTGCCCAGCCCGGCGCGAACCATGCGCTCCCGCCGGCGGTCCGCAACAGGACCGGCACCCGCCCGCACCACTTCCGGTCCGCGTCCTCGACCACGGTCGCGGTGCCGCGGACGGCCGGTCCGGCGCGTTCGCCGCCCTCCCCGGCGGCGTGCGGCACCCGGGGCACTGATGCGCGCGGACGGCTCCGGCACCCGCCCCGTGCTTCCGGCACCGACGCTTCGGCGCCTCCGGGCCGCGGCGTCGCCGGGCCGGCCCGCTCCCTCTTCCGGACCGCGCCCCGGGCTCCGTCCCGAGGGCACCGGAGCGCCGATCGGCGCACGAGCCCGACAGGACGCTTCGCGGAGGGGGCGGGCAGCGGCCGGGACGAGGAGGTGGCCTCATGCCGTGAGGAAGTCGGCGAGTGCGCGCGCGACCAGGTCGGGTGCGTTCTCCATGGGGACGTGCCCCGCGTCCGGGACGCGCAGGAGCGTGGTGTGCGGGATCTCCAAGGCGAACCGCTCGGCGTACTCGACCTTCTGGAAGGCGTCGTCCTCGCCCCAGACCAGCAGCTTGGGTGTCCCGTTCCGCCGCAGGGCGGGGAGGAGGTCCCGGGTGTGGCGGTGGTCGGCCGCGGCCACCAGGGCCATCCAGGAACGACGGACCCGCGCGTCGGTCCACGGGTCCAGGTAGTCCGCGATCCGCTGCTCGGTGGCGGCACCGGCCAGTGCTTCGGTCACGGCCTGCCGGCGGGCGGCGAGGATCTCGTCGGCGGTGGTCGCGGCGACGACCGCCGGGTCCCGGAACCGGGCCACGCCGGGTACCGGCCAGGAGTCGTAGGTGACCGAGTCGACCAGGGCCAGCCGGGAGACCTCCAGCCGGTCGTGGACGAGGAGGTGCTGGGCGACGGCGCCGCCGATGTCGTGTCCCGCCACGGCGACCGGCCCGGAGAGCCCGAGTGCGGAGGCGAAGCGCGCCACCCAGTCCGCGAGGGCCGGGACCGCCCCCGTTTCCGGGGTGAGTTCGCCTCCCGAGCGCCCGAGTCCGGGGAGGTCCACCGCTATGGGGCGCAGCCCCGCCGCGCCCAGGCGGTCCAGCACCGGAAGCCAGACCCGGCTCCAGTAGGTGCCGTGCAGCAGGAGTACGGCCGGGCCGTCCCGCTCGACGGTCAGGTAGCTCGCCGGCTCGCCGTCGACCCGGACCCCGGTCTGCAGCACCGTCGATTCGATGATCTCGTTCATGGGCCCACTGTGACCGGGGCCGTTCTCGCGGACGAGAGTCCGGAAAGACTCCTCCGGGTACATTCTCGCCATGTCGCTTCACCGTGTGGTGGCCCTGGTCACCCCGCCGCAGTCGCCCTTCGAACTGGCCTGTGCCTCCGAGGTCTTCGGCATCGCCCCGCCGGACGCGCCGCCCCGCTACGACTTCCGGGTCTGTGCCGAGCACCCCGGGCCCCTGCCGACCGGCGCCGGCTACACGATGCTCGTCGAGGCGGGTCTTTCCGCCCTGCGGGAGGCGGACACCGTGGTCGTCCCCGGCCGGCAGCCTCCCGACGCGCCGGTGTCGCCGGAGGTCGTCGAGGCGCTGCGGGACGCCCACCGGCGCGGGGCGAGGATCGTCGCGATCTGCACGGGGGCGTTCGTCCTCGCCCGGGCCGGACTGCTCGACGGCCGCCGCGCCACCACCCACTGGCGCAGCGCCGCCCGCTTCGCCACCGCCTTCCCCGAGGTGCGCGTGGACCCGGACGTGCTCTTCGTGGACCACGGCGACGTGGCGACCAGCGCCGGGACCGGCGCGGGCATCGACCTGTGCCTGCACCTGGTGCGCTCCGACCACGGGGCGGCGTACGCCTCCGGGATCGCCCGGCGCATGGTCCTGCCGCCGCACCGGGAGGGCAGCCAGCTCCAGTACGCCGCGCAGCCCGTACCGGCCAGGACGGACGAGTCGCTGGGGCCCCTGCTCGAGTGGGCCGCCGCCCGCCTCGACGCCCGCCTGACCCTCGACCGCCTCGCCGCACACGCCGGCCTGTCCGGCCGGACCCTCTCCCGGCGGTTCGCCGAACAGCTCGGCACCAGCCCGGGGCAGTGGCTGCTCGGCCGGCGCCTCGACGCGGCACGGATCCTGCTGGAGCGGACGGACCTTCCGGTGGAAGCCGTCGCCACCCGGGTCGGCCTTGCCTCGGCGGTCAACCTGCGCCGCCGCTTCCGGGCGCGCTTCGGCACCACCCCCGGCGCCTACCGGCGGACCTTCGGCGGGACCTGACGGCACGTGCGGTCACGTACGCCCGCACGCCCGCACGCCTGTACGCCCGCACGCCTGCGCGAGCGGGTCGTCGATCGAAGACCAGCGGCCGGTCGGCGCCCGTCAGCACTGTACGGCCCGGACCTCGGCGCCGTCTTCCGGAACGGGACTTCCCGGACCGCGCGACCGGCCACGGCCGTGCCGCACCCGGCGCGCACCTACGATCCTGCTCGGCTGCCTGAGCCGGCCGGACCTGTGGACGGGGCCGTACGGGGTGATCCGGGCGCGGCGGGAGTGCCGGCTCGGCGCCCTCGACACCTCGCACGTACGGGGGAGGAGCCCGCTTCAGGAGGCGGCGGGCCCCTGCGGTGAGCGGAGGACGAGCAGGGTGATCTCGCTGGGGGCGAAGACGCGGAAGGGCGGTCCCCAGAAGCCGGTGCCGCGGCTGGTGTAGAGGAGGGTGCGGGTGCCGTGGCGGCTGAGGCCGGCGAGGGCCGGCTGGTCGAGGCCGACCAGATGGTGGAAGGGCCAGATCTGCCCGCCGTGGGTGTGCCCGGAGAGCTGGAGGTCGATGCCGTGGGCCGCCGCGCGGTCGACGAACTTCGGCTGGTGGGCGAGGAGGAGGACCGGGAGGCCGGGGTCGGCGCCGTCGAGGGCTCCGGCGAGGTGGGCGCGGTGGCCCGCGAGCCCGGAGGACTCGGCGGTGACGTCGTCGACGCCGGCGACCACGAGGGTGTCCCCGCCGCGTTCGAGCAGCAGGTGGCGGTTGCGCAGCGGCTCCCAGCCCAGTTCGTCCATCAGGTCGACCCAGCCCTGGGCCTCGCTGTAGTACTCGTGGTTGCCGGTGACGTAGACCCGGGCCCGGGTCGCCCGCACGGTGCCCAGCGGGGCGGCCTGGGCGCGGCGGCGCTCGGCGGTGCCGTCCGCGATGTCGCCGGTGTGGCAGACCAGGTCGGCCTCCAGGCCGTTCACCGTCTCGCAGACCCGCGCCGACCAGCGGGCGCGGTCGAGCGGACCGTAGTGGGTGTCGGTGATCAGGGCGACCCGGGTGCCGTCCAGGCCGGCTCCCAGACGCGGGAGCTCCACGTCGAGCCGGCGCACGCGGGGCACGCGCCGTGCCTCGGCGTACCCCCAGGCGAGCAGGACGGCGGTCGTGCCGAGGACGGCCCAGGTGACGATGCGCGCCCGGTCCTGGCCGTCGCCGACGCCGGCCACGGCCAGGGCGGGCCGCAGGAGGGCGCCGAGCAGGACGGACCAGGTGAACAGGACCCAGCTGCCGCCCAGCAGCGTGTCGCCGACGATCGCCGCCCGGTCCCGCTGGCGTCGGCCGTGGCCGCGCGTCATCGCGAGCGGCATGCCGACCAGGCCGAGGGCGAACAGCGCGGTGCCGACCGGCGTGACGGGGGACGGCCAGCGCTGACCGGTGTGCAGGAGGACCCAGCACGGCACGGCCCACAACAGGACGGGGGCGAGCAGGGGGACGTAGCGCATCAGGCGCTGCAACCGGCTCCGTGGCGCCCCCCGCGCCTCGCCGTCGGCGGATCGGTCGTCGCTGGTCTCGGTCACGCTTCCCCTCCTGAGGTTCCGTCCGGCGGCTCGTGCCCGTGGCGGAGCCGGGCGGCGGCCACGGCACGCTCGCCGCACCCTCCGCCCGTGTCCGTCCCCGCCCGCGCCTGCGGGTGCGGGCATGGGCGTGGGCGCGACACGATCCGCCGCGCATGACCCGATTCTGCTCCGGCCCCGCTCTCCATGGTCCCCCGGGGGAGCTCGTCCGGGTCCGGCCGGGCCGCCACCGGGGCAGGGGCCGTGGCCGGGCGCGCGTCACGTTGCGCGGAACCGTCCCTCCTCGACCTCCGTGACCAGTCCTGTGCGGATCAGCCGGTCCAGGTGCTGTGTGGCGGTCCGGCGTTCGACCGGTTCCACGTGGGGGCCATCGATATGGGGGCGGTAGACGAGGCGGTGTGCGGCGATCTCTTCGACGGTGCGCGGTTCGTCGAGGAGTGCCAGGAGTGCGGCGTCCCGCTTCTTCACCACGGCGGCGAAGGCGTCGAGCCGTGCGGAGAACGCGGCCGCGCCCTCGATCACGCCCTTCTGGTGGCCCGTGCCGTACCAGCGGGCGCCGATCTCCCGGCAGCGGCGCATGGACGCCTCGAAGTC
>JNWL01000060.1 GCA_000716465.1 Streptomyces bikiniensis | reverse complement strand
CGCACTACACCTGCCTGTGGAATATGTCACGATCCGGCTGCGGGGGCCGGGGGCCGGGCCGCATTGTGGTTCGGGGAAGTCCCGGGCGCCGTGCGTGGGGCGCTGGCGTCGAGGCGGAGGAGAAGTTCGTGATGTACGGGGAGCGCAGCGGGTGGCAGCGAGCGGGGTTCGAGTCGCACGAGGGCATGGTCGGGGTGCTGCTGGCCGACGGCAGCGAGCCGAAGCCGGTCCTCTTCGACCTGGGCAGCGGCGCCACCTTCCACGAGTCGAGCGACTGGTGGCACTACGACGGCACCTTCCGCCGGCCCACCGCGGTGTCGATGCGGGGCCGGTGCGCGTGCGGCTGGCGCGGGGCGAAGACGTACCCGATCGACTGGGAGACAGTCCGCGAGGACGACGACCCTGACGCCTACGACACCTCGGGCCCGTACGCGGACTGGAAGGCGCACCTCGACGAGGTCGCCGGGCGCGCGGTGGCGCTGCCCGGGGACTTGGTGGCGCTGCTGGGGCAGGTGCGTGAGCGGCTGGATCGGTTGTGGCTGGAGGAGGATCCGGCGCGCGGGTACGCGGCGATGCTCAGGGCCTGCGGGGAGCTGGAGGCGATCGTCGCCGAGACCGGTCCCGAGGCCGCCCGGGCCCTGGCCCGCGAGCACGACGAGGCGATGTCCGCGCTCGCCGAGGCCCTAGGCATGACCGAACCGGCCGCCCGCACCCGCCTCCTGCACTACGAACACCTTGTTTGGAGCTGATCCCTGTCCGTCTGACCTGTCGTAGTCCTGGTGGGTGGGCCCAGACATATGGACGGCCCGCACCAGATGGTGCGGGCCGTCCATATGTCTGGTTCAGCGGGTTGCGGCCTCGTTGCTTTCCTGGGCGGTCAGTGCGGGCCGGTTGGTGTGCCGTCGCGGGGGCGGCTGCTTGCCGGGGCTGTCGGGCTGGCCGGCGGCTGCGTCGAGCAGGGTTTGGATCTTGTGTGCGAAGGCGGGTCCGGGCAGAGGGAGTTCGCTGTCCGGTTCGCGGAGATAGCCGACGGCGACGGCGGTGGGCATGTAGTTCATCAGTTCGGTGACCACTGCGGAGCGCGGTCGCGTGATGTGCTGGGCCAGGGTGCGCAGGACGCGGACGATCGTGCCGGTGGAGGCCTTGTCCTCGTGGCGCAGGACGACGGGAACGTCGTTCCAGCGGACGGTGGTGTTCACCTGGCGGGTTGAGGGCTTGTCCTCGTCGGTCTGGGTGTGCCACCAGCGGGCGGTGTGTGTCTCGCCGAGGGCGAGGTGGTGCAGGTAGAGGCAGTAGGCGGCGCCCGGCTGGCCGGCGCCGGCGGCGTACTGCCACCAGAACCTCGCTCCGTCGTCGGTGTCGGTCAGCTGCAGGACGCAGGCCAGGACCAGGGCGCTGCTGGGTTCGGGGACCTGGTCGGTGACGAAGGCGGAGACCGCGGTGGCGGGGGTGTGGCGCACCAGGGTTTCACACAGGGCGCGCAGGTCTTCGGCTGCGTCCGCCGAGGAGGCCGTGGGCCGGCTGGGGGTGACGGGGGGCTGGGTGGGCGGTTCAGGGTTGTGGGGTGGGAAGGCGTCACGGGGCACGGCGCGGTCGTGGACGAGCAGCGCCCTGGAGAGGATGTCGTCGAGCATGGTCATGGGGTGGTTCCTCCGGTCGGGGGCGGGAGCTCGATGGTGTCTTCCAGGAATCGTTCGGCGTGGCGTTCGTTGGACCGTACGGAGGCCAGCGGGATGCCGAGGAGGTCGGAGACCTTCTGGGCGCTGAACCCGCACAGGCGGCGCAGCACCATGACGTCGAGCTGGGTCTCGGGCAGCCGGCTGATGGCCGCGAACAGCTCCATGCTCTCGGCCAGCTGCGCCATCTCTCCCTCGAGGGAGGTCTGCGCGCGCAGTGCGACGGTGTCGAAGGCGGCCTCGCCGAGCAGGGGCCGGCGGTCACGGTGGTCGGCCTTGGCCTTGACCGTGGCGCGCAGGATCTCCCAGGCGAAGCGGCGGGTGTCGGGGCTGGCGAGAGCGTCTCCGAAGGACAGCCAGAGGATGGCGAAGGTGTCCTCGACCGCGGCGTCGCGGGCCTGGTCGGGCAGGAAGGCCCCGGCGTAGCGCAGGTAGCCTTCCGCGACTATCGAGCGCAGCGCGCCGTGCTCCAGGGGCGGCCCGATGGGGGCGATGGTGACGGTGTTGTCGGTGGACCGCTCGACCCAGTCCTTGCTCTTGCCGGCGTCCAGGGCCGCCTGCTTCCACAGCCGGTGCAGCGGCCAGCCGGGGATGCCCAGCTCCTCGGCCAGGCGGTGGATGACCTCCCAGCGCGGGTAGTGGCCCACGCCGCGCAGCAGCTCGGAGAGCTTGGACTTGGCCAGCAGGATGCGGAAGCTGAGGTCGCTGAGGGTTCGTCCGCTGGACAGGTAGTACTCGCGGATCGGTTCCAGCCAGGCTCGGTGGGAGCTGCCGACCGTGGCCGCGATGGGCCCCAGCTTGCGTCCCGGGCGCACCGGGACTGGATCGGGGTCCGGGCCCGGTGCGCTGAACAGGGTCGTCACGGGGCGCCACCGTCCTTGTCGGGCACCGCCTCCACACGGTGTCCGGTGGCCGGGACGGCCCGCGAGCGGACGCTGCGCAGGACCTGGGTCACGGTCAGGCCCAGGATCGGAGCCGCGGCGGCGATCAGGGCCGCGTGGCCCATCGCCGCCATCACCACGCTCCAGCCGAACACCATCAGCGTCAGCGCCGTTGCTGCCGCCATCTGTTTCGTGCTCATCACTTCTTCCTTGGTGTCGTGTCGCAGCCATCCGGAAGGCCACGCCGAAGAGACCCCTTCAACAGGCGGGTGCCGAACCGCTGTTGAGGGAGGATCAGCATGGACCGTGACGGGTGCATCACGCGACGTGATCAAGGAATCGCGGAACATTAGAAGACACGGACGGTCAGCCGGCGAGCCGGAGATGACCGTTCCTGTGCACGTAAAGCACATCGGGTAAGCCGTGGGGGCGAAGTTCCCGGTTTTCCTTGCATTCGCGCTGGGGACCCCCTCATATGGAGGCAGCACACCTTGGTGTCGCCCTTCCATCCGGAAGAGGCGCGTCCCCGCGTGCCGACGCAAGGGGGGCGTGCCAGCCCGTTCTCGCCCGGCCTGAGATAGAGGCCGGGCGAGAACGGGGCACCCCTCACGGGGAAGACGACCGTAGCGCAGGGCACCGACAACACCTACGTGTCCGCCCGGGACGACCACTCCTCGTCGAGACCCCCCACTTGCTCTCCCGCGTCGACTCGAACCAGTCCCCACAGCCCGCATACCCGAGGGCCGAGTACGTGCTCGCTCTGTCCAAGGACCTGATGACGCTGCCGGGGCAGGTGCGCGAGCGCCTGGGTCGGCTATGGCTGCAGAACGACACGACGCGCGGGTACGCGGCAATGCTGAAGGCCTGCGACGGACTGGAGGCGATCGTCGCCGAGACCGACCCCGTGGCCGCGCGGACCTTGGCCCACAAGCAGGACAAGCCAATGCCTGCGATCGCCGAGACGCTAAGCGCTGCCCCATAACTCCAGATGCCGCCTGCCAGCGCCCGGTTCGGCCCGTTTAGCCCGGCTCCAGTTGAGGCCACGAGTCGGGGCGCAACCGGACAAGTCGATCTACCTGTGATGGCCGACCGGCCCTCGCCCTGAGCTACGGGACAGCCCTTAGAAACCGCCCCCGCACCCACCGCATCCCCCGCACCCGCCGCCCAAAGGACCGCCGACCCCGCCGTCGCCGATGTGCGTCCCGGACCCGGACGCCGCCTGCCGCGGCTCCGGGTGGGAGAACCCCGAGGAGACGGGCTCCACGAGCCCCCGACGAAGGTCGGCCAGGACATGAGAGCCGGTGCGTGCCACATCGGCAAGCACGGGAGCCGCCGTGGCGGTGACGGCGGCCGACCCCAGCAGCCGCCGGCCCACCCACTCCCGGTCGGCGGCGAGCCGGGCGCGCAAGGCCTCCCCCGCGCCGGTCAGGAAGGCGTCACTACCTGGTCGCGGCAGCGGCAGCCGTGACAGGCCGAGCCACACCCCCGTCCACAGCAGGACGTGTACCACGGCCCACCGGAGCGGGAAACGGTCCTGAACCAACCACTGCGCGCCGCACACCACCAGGCCGGCGAGGAAGAGCAGTACCGACACGATGACGACTTCCGAGCGGTCTGACCGGGTCCGCGCCCGCGCCTCCTGATCGACGATCAGGCCGCGCTCGATCAGGTCCGCCTCGACGCGGATCGCGTCGGGCACGCCAGTGACCCGCTCCAGCAGCACCCTGCCGTTCTGGTACCGGCTGCCGCGCTCCTTGAGCGCGACGGCGGCAGCCTGGACCGGGTCCGCGGGAGGGCGCCGCATCGCCGACAGCTCCACCCGGCACGGGCGTACCGGCACCTTGAGCCTCCCGGCCAGGTACAACGCGGCGAGCGCCGTCTCGGCTACCCGCCGCCGACCACCGCTGAGCGCGGCGAGGGTGTACAGCGTCGGCTCCTCGGGTTCCCGCACCGGCATCAGCGGCCAGCGGCGCCGGCTGCGCAGATACGTCCGTAACCGCCACCCGAACACCGCCGCCGACCCGGCGACCACGACTCCCCACACGGCGTACCACACCACGTCCCCCTTCGCGTCCCCCGGTCGATGCCCGGCCCGCCCGGGGAGAAAACGGCCCTGGAGGGGATGCCGCCGATGCCGGCCTCTACCTTCGTGCTTCGATGATCTGGCTCAAGGACCTCGCCCGGGCCATCTGCTGATCACAACCGAATACGCCCCCTATGGGCTGTCCCGTAGCTCAGGGCGAAGGCCGGTCAGCCATCACAGGAAGATCGACTTGTCCAGTTGCGCCCCGACTCGTGGCCTCAACTGGAGCCGGGCTAAACGGACCGAACCGGGCGCTGGCAGGCGGCATCTGGAGTTACAGGACAGCCCTTAGGCAAGGCCAAGAAGGCAGCCTGTACCCGCCTCCTTAACTATGATCACCTCACCTGGCGCTGAGTCCTGCCGGTGATAGGTGGCCTCGTACGGTCTCGTCCTCACGGGTGAACCCGCACGCGCCGAGCTGGAGCGTTTCTCCGGCGAATCCCAGCGCCTCGCGCGGTTGATGAGCAGCCCGAGTCCGACGTGTCTACGGGCTTGGATCCGCTATGCCTACGGGCGTGATCACCAACCTGCTGCGCGGCGCTGCCGCGTTCTGCCTCGCCCTGACCCCGCTCGCCCTCCCCTCCCCCACCTCCATGGCCGCGGCCGCGACCGCAGTGGGGGTGCCTGTTCCGGAGGTGCTGCCGCTGGAGGACGCCGTCGGCAAGCTCCCCGTCGCCGAGGAGGACCGCACCGGCTACACCCGCGACTCCTTCCGGCACTGGAACACCGGCCTAGACGCGGGCGACGGCTGCAACACCCGCAACGAGGTCCTCCTCGCCGAAGCCGTCCAGGAACCGGCCGTCGCGGCCGGCTGCAAGCTGACCGGGTCACCGCACGCACCAACCGCTCCAAGGCCGACCAGGACCCCGCCACCTGGATGCCGCCCCTGCCCGACGCACACTGCCGCTACATCGGCGAATGGACCACCACCAAGCTCCGCTGGGGACTCACAGCCGACCAGACCGAGGCCGAGGCGCTGAAGGTGTACGCCGAGGCCTGCGAAACCACCGTCGTCCACTACAACCCCGTACCGTAGCCGTCCGACTGCGTGCAGGGTCTGCCCCGTAGCCCTGCACACACAGCCGGATGGTGCTTATGCCTGCTCGGTGAGGTTGGGCTCCGCATGATCCTTCAGGCGCACCAGGATGGTCCGGCAGGTGTGCTCGGTCTCCAGGTCGAGAGCGACGGAGCCGGTCCACCGCTGCTCGTAGCGGTGGGGCCGGGCGAGAGCGGCGTGGACTTGGGGCAGGGCGGGGTGGGCGGCCGGGCCCATGCGGTTGAGGCACACGACGACGGCGTGGGCGCTGGCGTCGTTGTTCTTCCAGGCGTCCAGCAGCACCGGCAGCACGGTGTCCGTCTGGGCGGCGCCGCCTATCTCCCACAGCGCTGACGCGACGCGGATGATGGTCCACCAGTCGTTCAGCACGCTCGAACCGTTCCGTTCGTTGCGTGCGTTCTCGGCGAGCTGTTCGTCGAGGATCTGCCGCAGGCGCGGCAGGACGGGGATGGCGGCAGGGCCGATCCGGCCGGCGAGGTCGATCGCGTCCGTTGCGCGGCGTTTCTCCAGAATCCCGCCCAACAGCGGCACTACCTCCTCGGGGTGGCGCCCGATCTCCCAGACCGCGCACAGCGCCGCTGTCCTCAGAGAGAGGTCGTCGACTGCGCTGAGGCGGCGGGCTGGTTCCAGAGCGGCTTCGGCACGGGGACCGAACGAGGCGAGCGCCTTCAAGAGGGGTTCCGCGAGATGCGACTGCTTGTGCTGGATCGCGTTGTGCAGGGCGTCGGTGAGCGCCGGGACGGCTGTCGGGTCACCGAGCTGGGAGAGGGCGATCGTGAAGGAATTGAACCCGAAACCATAGGAATCGACGGAGTCAGGGTCGATGGCGATGAAACGGCTGATGAGCCTGGGGGTGAGTTCGGCGGCAGCTTGGGGAAGGCGCCCGGCCACTGCCACCGCGCGCCAGGCGTCGGTGCCGGTGTCCAGTGCGACCAGCAGGCTGGGCAGGGCTCGTTCGTCTCTGAGGCCGGCCAGCGCCACGACAGCTTGCTGGTGCGCACGGCGCAGCCCGCGGTGCGGGCTCGCCCATACATCGGGCCGGTGCTCGGTGAGCTGGGTGGTGACGTAGGCGGCGAGGGCTTCGCGGGCAGGTTCGGCCAAGCGCTCCAAGGCTGCGAGGGCTTCGGCCGCTGCCGCGGAGGTGTAGGAGTCGCCCGGCTACAGGCAGTCGCCGATCAGCCGCACCAGATCGGTGTGATCACCCCGCCAGGAGGTGATCAGACGACGGGCCATGTCGATGGCGTCGTATCGCGTGGCCCGATCCGCACTGCGGAGCTGCTCGGTCAATAGCGCCTTCCGGTCGTCGAAACGTGCGCCCAGTGCCTCGTGAAGGGCTTTGAGAAGCGGGGTGGTGGGGGCATGGATCCGGCCGTGGCGTTCGAGGTCGTCGAATGCTGCGGCAACGTACCCGGGAACAGCCGGGTCGCCCTCCGGCCCGGTCTCACACGCACACAGCCGTGAGGGCTCCCGGCCGTCTGGCGCCGGGTCCTGCTCGGGCGGGGGCGCAGGGGTGACCTGGTTAAGCAGCCCGATCACGGCCGGCACTGTCCGGTCGTCGATGGAATCGGGAGCGCAGCGGGCCCGATGGGCGAGCGCCGCCAGACGGGTGTCCGCGTCCGTGCCGCCGCTGTCGGCCAGCGCGTCGAACCACGCCCTCGCCGGCGCTGCGGCCGCAGGCAGACGAAGGACAAGGTCCGCCATCGTCTGCACCACCAGCACCCGCTCGGCAACTCCGCTCTCGTGCACGAGGCGTTCTTTCAGGAGTTCCACTGCCCGTTCGGCGTCCTCCAAGAAGAGCCCCAGCCCCTCGATCGAAGCCCTGCGCACCCGGGGGTCGGGGTCGGTGGCGTAGGCGATGAAGGCGTCGGTATGCGCCCGCATCAGGTTCGCGGTGTCGGGGTAGATCGTGGACTCTTCACCGTTCTCGCCGCAGACAACGGCGTAGACCTCTTCGGCATCCACCGCCTCCCGACCGATGCTGAGCAGCAGTGCGACGACCGCCGCCCGGTCAGGCGTCGCCGGGTCATCCGCCATCGCGAACAGGAACGGCACACTGGCCACCGTGCTCGAATACACACTCCCCTGATGCAGCACGGCGCCATAGAAACGGCTGAACGCCTCTTCCCGCACTTCCGCGTCCGGCGACACCATGCCCCACAGCCATCCAGGAACGTCGTCGGCCGGCCCGTAAGCGTGTCCCAGGGACGCCCAGTCGGTCTTCTCCAAGTCGTTGATCATGAACGGCACTATGCAGGGTGGCACTGACACGCCGTCACCGCACGCACCAACCGCTCCAAGGCCGACCAGGACCCCGCCACCTGGATGCCGCCCCTGCCCGACGCACACTGCCGCTACATCGGCGAATGGACCGCCACGAAACTGCGATGGAGCCTCACGGTCGACCAGACCGAAGCCGAGGCGCTGAAGGTGTACGCCGAGGCCTGTGAAACCACCGTCGTCCACTACAACCCCGCCCCGTAGTCCGGCCGTTCCGGGAAGGCATCGTGCCCCGTACCAGAGGCCACCGGGTACGGGGCACGACGCGCACCGTGGACAAAGCGGCATGCTGCGACACGGCCGAAGCCGGAGCCGGCGAGCCCCGACGTTCACGCGCGGGCGCGGACCGTCTTCACCGACAACCCCACCTCGGCGCCGATCGCCTCCCAGGTCAGACCGCGGGCACGCAGCGCGCGGATCGTGTCCGCGCCGACATCAGGGGCCGGCCGGTTCAGCCGCTGCGCCTGGAGATGGCCGCGTCGCTCGTGTTCGGGGATGCGGCGCAGGATCGTGCGACAGTCCACGCCGGCCGCACGGCCGATCGCGGTCGCGGACTGTCCGGCCCGGTAGCGGGCCAGGATCTCCTCGTCCGAAAGCGCCAGCACCATCCGGACACCTCCCGTCTTTGGCCGCGCGGGACGAGGCGATGGGACGGAGGCTTCCCCGAGTGTGGGGGTGCGCCAGTCGGTGTCGGGGATCCGGGTGCGGATGGTGTGGGGAGAGACACCGAACTCGCGGGCGAGCGCGTAGGCGCTCTTCCCCGCCGCATACCGGCGGCGGACCTCCTCATCGACCAGCGTGCGCTGCTGCCTTCGAGGCCGGGGCTGCGGGGCGGGGCCCCGGGGGCGGATCAGGTCGTCGGGGATCCTGCGCCGGATCGTGGTGGGATGCACCCCGTAGAGCCGGCCGAGCTCGGCCATGGTGGCGCCCTCCACATACCGGGCGACGATCTCTTCCTTCGGCAGGAGGTCGCCCTGCCGCTCGACGGCGAGCCGGGCCGCTTCCTGCCGCGAACGCCGCTGGCCCGGTTCGAGGCGGGCCACCACCGCCTCGACCGAGATCCCCAGCGTGGCCGCCACACGCTGCTGCGACATCCCCGAACCGTAAAGACGCACCACCTGGGCCCGCAGCGCCCGCTCATACGGCGTCTGCGCCCGGCTGCGGTGCCGCTGCCGCGCCGCGGCCGACGCATCACGCCGCTCCCGCGCCGGCATATGACGCCGCACGGTCGCCTTCGACACCCCCAGCTCCCGCGCCACCACCGCAAGACTCGCACCCTCGCGATACCGGCTGCGGATCAACGCCGACAACACCTTCACGTCCCACACCACTCCGCCTCCCTCCCCCGGCCCAACGAGGCGCTTTAACAGAGGATGCGTCGGCGTCCGGGAAAGCATGACGTTCAACGCCGTCGTCCACAGATCGGTCAGGCATGGCTCGAGAGTCGCTGCTGCGGGGCAGTGGTGTCGGGTCTGTCAGGTGTTGGAGAGCCAGATGGCGAGATTGAGGGCCGCGGCGAAGGTCACCCACAGTGCGTAAGGGACGAGCAGGAGCGCGGCGGCCATGCGGTGTCGGGTGAAGAGGACCATCGTGGTCAGGAGAGCCGCGAGGAGGAGGCAGATGTCGAGGAAGGCCAGGCCGTACTCTTCGGCGGCGAAGAAGAGGGGAGTCCAGACGAGGTTGAGGAGCAGTTGGACCGACCACCAGGTCATGGCCGTGCGCGCGGGCCTCTGCGGGTTTTGCAGGACCAGCCACGCGGCAACGGCGATGGTGCCGTACAGCACGGTCCACACGGGTCCGAAAAGCCATCCGGGCGGGGCCCAGGACGGCCGGTCCAGCGCGTTGTAGGTGTCGCCCGCATCCGCAGAAGCCAGTCCGCCGAGCACGGCAACGGCATAACAGGCCACCAGAAGCCCCAGCAGGACGGGCCAGCGCGAGCCTCGGTGCCTGGGTCCGGTCTGGGAAAGGTCCACGTTCGGCATAATGCACTCCGCTTCTGCAGGGGTGAGGACACTGTCCTGATGCCCCTCGAAATCGATGCGATGTGGTTGCGGAGCCTCCTTCACCCCCGCCCGGGTCAGTGAATGCGCCTTACGGGTTCTGCCACCGCGGTTCGGTGTCTTCAGGACGACCGTCCGTCACCGGTGCCTGGTCTGGTCCCGTGCTGGTCTATGGAGGCGGGCTGCACGAGAAGATCCTGCACCACCTCGACGACACTGGTCTGCTCGCCCCCCTCCGCACCGCCGACGTCCGGCTACCCAGGACAGGGTCCCGGAGCCATCCTCGGTGACAAAGGGTACGACTCCAGTCCAAACCGCCGCGAATTGCGAGAACGCCAGGTTCTGCCCATGATCTGACGACTCAAGAAGTCCCGAACATGATCGCGTCACGAGCTTTTGGAACGCTACGGTCGGGGACGTGACACTTTTAGAGACCCAGCACATCGATGCTCACGTCGATCACTACGGCCTTGGCCTGCAGGACGCCGACGACGCGTGGTTACCGACGATGTTCCCAGAAGGCTTTACCCGGGGGCCATTCGTCTCCCAGCGGCCCGGCCGTATCGACCTGACGAGCGCTGGACACACTCAGACCGTTTCCTTCGACGCCGAAATCTGGAGCGCAGTCCCTACGCAACCCGATGGCAAGTGGGATGAGTTCGCGAATGCGCGTATCGAATGCCGGTCCGGAGAGCTGCGCCTGTGGTCGGTGACCGGCGGCCCCGCTGCGCAATCGGTCGCCTTGCCCCGCGAGCCGATGGAGTGGAACGTTCGTATCTACTGCCGGGGGCGTGCGAATGCGGCGCAAGCGTGCCTCACCGGCGTTCCTCAGGGCGTGGAGCGGTATCTGGCCCAGTTCTGGGCCGGATGAGCGCCGGGGGCGGAGCGGCGCTTGACCGCTCCGCCCCCGGCGCCTGGATCAGCCGGTGATCTGCACCAGGTATCCGTCAAGGACGGCCGTTCCGACATCGCCGTCGTCACCGCCGACGGCAACCTCCACTCCGCCTACGGCCGCGCCGACGGCACCTTCGAGTACGGCCGCCTCCTGTGGAAGCTCGACGGCAGCTGGAAAACCTTCACCGACATCGTCGCCGGCGACTACAACGGCGACGGCACCCTGGCTCCCGCCAAGAAGATGTGGTCCGACACCTTCGACTGGCGCAGCATGCTCCAGATCGCCCGCTACAAGGTCGACACCTCCGGCCGTGACGGCATCCTCGCCGTCTGGAGTGGCGGCAGCCTCTACGGCTACCACACCGACGCCAACGGCCTGCTCACTGAGCAGAAGCGCCAGATGTGGCCCGACACCTCGTGGAAGAGCATGAAGACCCTCACCACGGGCGACATCAACACCGACACCCGCGACGACGTCGTCGCCGTCTCCACCAACGGCTACCTCATGCGTTACGACGGCAACGCGAGCGGCACCCTCAACAACGGCGTCAACATCTGGCCCGACAACGGCTGGGGCGGCATCAAGATCTACGCCGGCGACTACAACGGCGACAAGAAGACCGACCTTCTCGGCCGATGGGGCACCAACCTCAACTTCTACAAGGGCGACGGCCAGGGCACCTTCGGCACCAGCATCAAGGCCTGGCCCACCCTGCCCTGACCAGACACGACGGCCGCTTGAACGACCGATCCCCAAGCAAAGCCACCGGGCCCCAGGACTCATTTCCTGGGGCCCGGCCCACATATAGACAACGAGCGACCATAATGAAGTCGAGGACCGCAGGCCTCCCTACCTCCCGGTCTACGTGGCTGGTGGGATGGGCCGCCACCCTACCAACGAGAACACCATTTCCTGGCGTGACTCGAAGGGCACCACAGAACATCCCATCACGGGATGAAACATCGGGCGAAAATGACCTCTGCGGTTCCATTTATGTGGTGGGGCTGTGGTTGATCAGGACTCCTCCTAGCGTGTCAGCTGTCGAGCGTGCTTGGGCGGGGTCGCAGAACTGGATGGTCCAGTTCGCGGCCGTGACGATGGCGGCGGGTGTGTGATCGTTGCTGAGAAGGAGCCGGATGTAGTCGTCGCGGGCCGCGGCATTGTCGTGCACGAGCAGGAGGGCACGGTGGTTCGCCCAGGACGCGTCACAGGCCTTGTTTTCCGAGGCTCGTGTTCCGCACAGTAGTTCTCCTGTCGGCTGTCGTTCTCGGTCGGCGCAGGAGTCTGCCTTGTTCAGGGCGTCGGCCAGCGCGTCCGTGGAACGGTATGCGGGTGTGCTGGGGATGTCGGGCAGCGGGTAGGGGGGAGGGAGGACGATGGCGCCGACCGCCTTGGCGATCTTAATTGAGTAGACGGGGACGTCATTGGGCAGGACGCGGATGAACCAGTTGCCCGCCGCGACGATGGTGGTACCGCTGTTGCGCCAGGTGGCGATGGAGTCGCCGACCTCGTCCCGGCTGAATTCCTTGGGGTTCAGGACCTGGATCTGGTTCTCCACTGCCGTCCCCGAGATCTGCGCCTCGCAGTCCAGGGCGCCGGTCCTGCGCCGCAGTACTTTGCAGGGCATGCCCGCACGTTCCAGTGCGGCCACGACCTCGTCGGGCGTCGTGTACTGCGGCGTTGTGGGGACGTTGGCCGGCATGGGGTCGAGGGGTTTCCCGCCGCGCGGCTCGAACCGGTCGCACCCGGTGAGCACGACCAGTGCAAGGAGTGCGGTCAGGATGGACGCCGTCCTTTTCATGAGGTCAGTGGGCTCCGGGTGGTGTGGGGGAAGGTCCGGGACTGGGTGACGGTGTTCCAGGTTCCGGTTCGCCGGTCCCGGTGCCGGTGGCCAGGCCTGCGCGGTACAGGGGATGAAGGGACAGGCTGTGTCCTGCGGGGGTCTGGGCCTCCAGCTCCCGGATGGCTTGCGCCTGTTCTTCGTCGCTGAGGGCGTCCCAGGCCATCGCGTCGTCGAGATGCGGCTCGATCCTGTCCCAGTTCCGGCCTCGCGCCTTGATGTCGCCGCCGCGCTGGTCGGATTCGTCGCCGTACTGTTCGTTCTTCTCGCGCACGTCCGGCGTGTCGGCGGCGTAGAGCGTGAATAGCTGCTTGTCCGTGCGGGCACCGTACGGCTGGTCGCGGAGGTCGGCCAGGTGGTGGGCGCTCAGCCGTACGTCCAGGTCCGGGTTGTGTTCGATGAGTGCCGCGAGTTCGACGTCGCTCAGGTCGGCCAGATACCTGCCGTCCTCGAGTCGGAACGCTTCACGGTTCTTCTCGACGACGCTCCTTGCGGTGTCGGTCTTCATATGGGTGATGCCCAGGGACTTGTCCGGTTTCGGGCCGAGGGTGAGGCTCCAGTCGAAGAAGCGGCCGAACTCGGTCAAGGGGCCGCGAAGGCTCGGGTTGTGGTTCTGGTACCACTGCTGTTCCTGCCAGAGGATGGCCAGGAGCAGTTTGCGGCTGATACCGGTTTCGGTGGAGGCCAGGTTCACGGCGGTGAGGACGTTCGGCGGGACGTTGATGGGGTGCAGGCCGTCCAGTCCGCCGGACAGGCGCAGGGCGATGCCCAGTGGACTGTTCTTGTCGAGCGCCTTCTTGGCGAGGTTCGGATCGTCAATGTTTGTCAGGGCTTCAACGGTGCGCAGGGAGCGAGCTGCGTCGGTGTCGGCCAGGCTTGCCTTGGCGAGGGCATCGGAGATGATCCCGTGCGCATGTGTGATCTTTTCGCTGCCTTCGCCGCCTGGTGCTTCGGCGGTGGGTCTGGCGAAATCGACCCGACCGCTGTCGTCTACCTTCAGGCCGTTGCGGTGCGCGTAGTCGAGTGCACTGTGCAGGTCGCGCTGGGCGGACGCAATGTGGTCGGCGAGGTCGTCGTACGTCCGTGCCATCGCCCGCAGGGCGATGGCGGCTGCCTCGTAGTCGCCCGCGTGCTTGACGAACGTGGCCCGCGCCGCGCGCCCGGCGTCGCCCGCCCAGCACTGGCGAAGCGTCGCGGCGATTTCGTCACGCGCGTACCCGGCCGCCATCTCGCACTGCTTGGCAGCACCGATGGCGTCGTCCGCAGCCTCCCGCCACTGCTGGGGCCGAGCTTTGTCGAGTTCGGGGACGGAGACCATCAGGCGTCCTCCAGCCAGTTACTGGAAGCCCTGAGCTGTGCCGCGATGGAGACGTCTTCGCTGATCTGCTGGTCCATACCCTTGGTGAGCGCGTCGGCGGCATCTTCGACCAGGTCGCTGAGCTTGTGGAGTCGCTTCTGCCAGGCGCTCACACAGTCGTTGCTCGCCGTTCCCGCGTCCCATCCCGCATGGGTTTTGCCAACGGTCGCCGCGTCATCGAGCTTGGCCTTCTTACGTACTTCACCGTTGGCGGTCCGTAAGCCCGGGGTTTTGGCGCGTATAGGAGCATCACGCAGACCGAGGTCCGCGTTTCCCAGCCCCGGAGCCGGCCCCCCGCTCTCCCCCGTCGAGGCGAGCTCCATGCTCGTGGCCCGCCTGCGGAGCGCGTCTGCTTTGAGCTGACTCCACTCCTCTTCGAATGTCGACATGCATCCCCCTTTGCACGCGCGTCGTGGCTAACGGCGTGCGCCGAGTCTACAAGTGGCGTACCGACGACAATCTGTAGCTACGGCTTGATCCTGCTGGTCCTACAGCTGACCACCGTCTCTCAACAGGGTCCGGACACTTACTACCTGGACATGTCTCAGCTCAGGCACTCCAAGCAGACGTTACGTCCGGCGGCGGGACGGGTTCGAGTCGGGCAAGGACATGGTCGGAGTGTTACCGGCCGACGGCAGTGAGCCGGGTCCGGTCTTCTTCGACCTGGGCAGCGGGAGCACCTTCCACGAGTCGACGTCCTGGTGACACTGCGACGGCCAGTTCCACCAGCCCACTGCGGCATCAATGCTGGGCGGTGTACATGCGGCTGGCGCGGTACGAAGAGGTACGTCATCGACTGGAAGAAGGTGCGTGAGGACGATGGCCCCGACGGTTACGACACCACCGGCCCGTGCCCAGTCGCTTGCAGCAGCAGATGACTGCGGCGAGACCGAGGAAGGCCAGGTAGTTGCGGAGATGGCGCTCGTAGCGGTGGTTGAGCCGGCGGTAGCCGGTCAGCCAGGAGATGGTCCGCTCGATCACCCATCTGCGGCGGCCGAGTCGTTCGGAGGACTCGATGCCCTTGCGGGCGATGCGGACGCCGATGCGTTTACCGCGGAGCCATTTTCGCAGTTCAGGTATGCCGTAGGCCTTGTCGGCATGCAGACGCTGGGGCTTGAAGTGTCGGCCGCGGTGGGGGTCGTGTCTCGTTTGGCGACCGAGCACCATGGGCTTCAGGGCCTGGCTGTCATGGACGTTGGCCGCGGTGAGACCGACGACGAGGGACAGTCCGTTCGCATCCGACAGGACGTGCATCTTGGGACCCGCCTTGCCGCGGTTCACGGGGCTCGGACCGGTGAGATCGCCCCTTCTTTCGCCCGGACGTGGCCGGAGTCGAGCACGGCGCGGGACAGGTCAAGCAGGCCAGCGTCGTCGAGACGGTGCAGGATCTCCTCGTGCAGCCGGCCCCACGTGCCCGGGACCAGATCAGGAACCGGCGATGCGCGGTGAACTTCGACATCCCGAAGCAGGGCGGCAAAGCTCGCCAGGCACAGCCGCTGACCAGGACGTAGATGATCGCGGCGAACAGTGTCTCATCAGGCGTGTTCTGCGTCCCGCCACCCTGCGGCCGCACCCGAGAGGGTGGGATCAACGGCTTCGCGATCTCCCACAGCCCATCCGGAACAATCCAACTCCACGTACCCCGCCCTATGACAACCCCAACAACCGCCTCACCACATAGGACACGGCCTTGATGTGCGGGCTTCAGTCGCTTGAGTCGCTTAGCTGATGCTAGTCCCCCCTCTGACCTGGCATTTTATTTCAGCACCTTACGTGTGCAGGTGCCCGGTAGTTCAGTCGCTGTGGCGCTTCTTTGTGTGCTGCGCTGTCGGGGGATCCGTCTGGATGTCTGTGCGCGTGAGCAGGAAACCCGGGTGCCTCCATGCGGCTTTGTCTGTGAGGCGGGAGGGGAGGGAGTGTGCTTAGGTCTGCCTGCTGACCTCGGGGTATGCGTGTGTCCGGGCAGGGATGTAGCGGCTGGGGCGGGATGTTGGTTTCTGAGTCGCTTGAGTCGCTGTGGCGTGGGCAGTCAGAGGGGAAGGCTTATGCCGAGTTCCTGCATGGCGCTGGAGGGGGGGCCGCCTTCGCTGCGTTCGGTTTTGCGGCCCTTGGTGGCGGGCTGGAGCGTTTCGGGGTCGATGGCTTCGGCGGGTGCGGAGCTGGCGTAGAGGCCTTGGGGTTCAGTGTCGCGGTCGTGTGGGAGGAGCCAGAAGACGCGTCGGCGGAAGGTGCCGGAGGCGCGGGAGGCTTTGGCGTCGGGGCCGAGGATGGCGTAGCCGACCATGCGTCCGTCGCGGTGGTAGGCGGGTTTGCCGGAGCGGGTGGGCAGGCGGTCGAGGCTTTGGCGGACGTAGTCGAGGTGGGTGATGTCCTCGAGCCAGACAAGGTCGGTCTCGTGTTTGAGATCGTTCTCGCTGATCAGGGAACTCATGCCGTCTCCTCTTGGGCGAGCAGTCCGATGCCAGGGTAGTACTTCCTCGAATTTGACAAGATCATCTCTTTCGGGGAGGACAGCCCGAGGAGCTCGCGGGCTCGGGCGGCGAAGGTGCGGTTGCTGAGGGTCAGGCAGCCTTCGCTGGAGCACCAGGCGCGGTAGGCGTCGTAGAGGGTTTTTTGTTCGGTGCGGTAGTCGGGGCCGAGGAGGCATGCTTCGTCGAAGAAGCGGCCGGTGTGGTCTTCGGTTTCGGCGTAGGCGGTGGTGGCGATGCGGACCTTGTCGGGGCCGGTGAGGTCTTTTTCGCCGGCCAGGTAGCGGCGGGCTCCGTCGATGAGCCAGTTGAGGATGCCGGGGCCTTCTTCGGCGACGAGGATGTCGGCGAGGTTGTCGATGCGCCGGTCGTCGGAGACGGTGCGTTCGAAGGGGATCAGGCGCATGCGGCGCCAGAAGGCGAAGCCGCCGGTGCCGACCTCGGGGCGGTGGTTTCCGAGGAGCCAGAGTTTGTGAGTGGGGTTGAAGGAGAAGAAGTCCTGGCGCATGCGACGGGCTTTGATGCGGTCGCCGCCGGTGAGGTGTTTGACGCGGGCTTCGTCGAACTTGTCGCCCGGTTTGACTTCGGAGCAGACCACGACGCGCCGGCCGTGGAGTTCGGCGAGGTCGGTGGGGTGGCCTTCGTAGAGGCGGGCCATGAGGAAGCCGGGTGGGGCGGCGTCGGCGTAGTCACCCAGGAGTTTCATGGAGACGTCGAGGAGGACGGATTTGCCGTTCTTCCCGGCGCCGAAGAGGAAGGGCATGACCTGGCCGCCGACGTCACCGGTGATGGAGTAGCCGAGGAGGAGTTGCAGGAAGGCGATCATCTTGGCGCCTTCGGTGTCGTCGCCGAAGGTGTCGGTGAGGAAGCGCAGGAACCTGGGGATCGGCATAGCGGTGGGGCCGACGGTGGTGGAGCGGGAGTGGAAGTCTTTGTTGGGGTCAGGGGTGCGGACTAGGCCGGTGTGGAGGTCGACGATGCCGGCGGGGGTGCACAGGGCGTAGGGGTCGGCATCGAGGTGTTCGGCTTTGAGGACCATGCCGGGGGCGGATTTGGCCTGGGTGAGCATGGCGTTGATGCCGGCGGTGCTCAGTGCGCGGCGGCGGTGCTTGCGGAGGGTTTCTGTGGTGTGTTCGCCGGTGGGGTCGGTGGTGGCGAGGTGTTCGCCGATTTCGCCGGCGGCCCACAGGACGGAGTCGTCTTCGTCGACTTGCCAGCGGGTGGTGTCCCAGCGGTACCAGCCGAGGCCGGGGACGTGGCGGAAGTCGGCCTGGTAGAGGCGGACGAAGAGTTTGGCGTTGCCTCGGTCGGTGAGCGAGTCGGGCAGGAGGCCGTGTGAGGTTGTCCCGTCTGTCGTGGGGGTGGCAGCGGGGGTGTGGGGCTGGCCGGTTTGCGGGGAGGGCAGGGTGGGCTGGGATCTGGCGAGGATCTGGGCGGCCATGTTGTGGGGGTCGAAGTCGAAGAGCATGTTCGGCTCACCGCCGACGGGGGTGGTCACGAGCGGCTCCCGGGGTGAAGGGGGCGTCGGGCGCCTGCGGTCATGCCGCTGCGGATGATGGCTTCGGATCGGCGGTCCTGGCCGGGACGGGCGTGTCGGGCGGTTTCGAGGAGGGTGTCGTGCGCGGCCTGTTGGGTGAGGTGGCCGGCGGCGACGAGGCCTCCGATGGTGTAGGCGGCCCGGTTGAGTTTTTCGGAGAACCCGGCGCCTTCGGTGGTGCCGGCGCAGTCGGCGATCTCGGCCAGGACGGTGGTGAGTGTGGTGATGAGGGGACTGCCGCCGTGGCGGGCGGCGGCGACGGCCTGGCGGGCGCGGCTGGGTACGGGGCGTGGAGCTGAGATGTGTGCGGCGGGCAGGTGGTGGGTGCGCTGGAGTTCCTGGGCGAGCCATCCCGGGAGCGCGGCGGGGGTGCGGACGGTGCCGAGCGGGTTGTAAGTGCCTGCTTCTGTGGTGGTGCCGGGGGCGATGATGTAGCCGCCTTCTGCACGGACGTCGACCTGCCAGGCGAGCGCCCGGTTCTTGCCTGATCCTGAGGAGCACTGCCAGCGGCGGGTGTCGGTGGTGCGGTACCAGATGTGCAGGCCACCTGAGGGAGTGCTCACGCGCAGGGTGGTGTCGTCGTTGGCAGGGCTTTTCTCGCCGCGGAGGGCGGCCAGAACGGCGAGTGTGTGGAAGCCCGTGGTCATCTGCGAGACGTCGATGTCCTCGGCGATGGCGATGCCGGGAAGAAGCCGGTTCCTGTCCGGAGGGGCAGCGGGGTGGGCATCGATGTCGATGACGACGAGATTGGCTGGCCCGCAGGCAACGGCGACGCCCATCTGCGGATGGGGGCCCCACCACTGCTGGATGCGGTTCATGTCCAGGGTCGCTGCGTGGAATCCGTGGCACCAACGGCCCTCAGACCTGCAAGGGCAGGTCTGGTGGCTGTGGCCGGGCGTACGGCAGGCCGGGCAGTTACCTGCCGGGGTCTTCTTTCCTGGAGCCAGGGGATGAACAGGCCAGCCATGGCTGGCGCACCAGCGGGCGAGGGTTAGCGCATCCGGCGGCGTGTTCCTAGGGACAGCGACTGTTGAGTCGCTAGAGGAAACCTGCAGGTCAGCAGGCATTTCGTTCCCCCTAAAGCGACTGAAGCGACTCAACAACAGACACAGCCTAGCGAAGACGCCCGTTCGATCGAGTCACCCCTGGAGACAGGCGAGTCGCTAGAGCGAACACGGCAGCGACCGAAACTGTCGGGGAGTGACTCAGTCGCTTCAGTCGCTGCTCTGGATCGCTGAGGAAAACCGCAGGTCAAAACCAGCATGCCCAGCAAAACAGCGACTGAAGCGACTGTAGGTACCTATATATGACACGCACACGCGCGATCTGCACAGCCGATATGTGAAGCTTCAGTCGCTTCAGTCGCTGCTGGTACACAAGCAGCGCTCTGACCTGGTATTTTTCCCAGCGACTGAACCGAGCGACGGTAGCTCCGGTTCAGTCGCTGGTCTAGCAGGGCAGCGACCGAGCACTGTCGCAACGGCTGGCTTCGCGGTCAGAGCGACTCTGTCAGAAAGGTCTCCCAAGACAGGACAAGGCAAGCAGGAGCGTCGAGCTGGTCAGGCTTCCAGTTGCCGCTGCTGCCGGGACGCCGTGTACTGCTCGGGACGGTGCCATTCCAGGCCCTGCCGCGCGCTCCCGATCGTGACGCAGAGTCATCATGCTCCCCGCCGAGCCCGGACCCCTCGGCAACGGGGCTCCACCGGCGGCGGCGTCCGCGTGCTCCGGAGCTCCGCCTGCGCCGAGTGTCATCGCTCTCCGGCAGCCGGCCTGCCGCAGCCCGGCATCGAGGAGCGCCACCGCCTACCTGTCTGTCGACGTCGTGCTCGTACGCGTAGTGCCACGCCTCCGTGTCCTCAGGGAGCGACGCCGGCCTTCTTCCACACGGCGACGATCCGCTCGTAGACCCTGGGTTCGGAAGTGCGACTGGCCATGAAGGTGAGAGTGACGGTACAGACGGCGAGTACGTCAAGGTCGAGGACGGCCAAGGCGCGGTCGAGGACGGCGAGCAACCGGGCTTGAGCAACTGCCCCCTGGCCAGGTGAGTATGTGTACTCACGCGCCGGGCTCGGCATGATCGGAGACTGGGCACATGACCCGAATCCACGGCTCCACCAGCACGTTCGCCTGCTCCTCGCGCCGACCGCGACTCACCCTGGCCCTGACGGCCCTTGCGGTGCTGGCACTCGGCGCCTGCGGCACAACGAAGGCCACCGGCCTCGACGAGTCGGCCTCGACCGTAGTGGCCACGGCGGCCGCGCCCGCGAAGCCCATGGAAAGCCTGTCCTCTCCGGCCCTCGCCGAGATACAGGAGTACATCGCACAGACCTGCCCGGCTCCGGGAACCCCCCGGGAAGGGCCGCCGAACCCGCAGCCGGCTCCTCCCGGTGAGGAGGCTCCAGCTGGCACGGTCGAGCCGGTGATGCCCACGGCGGGTCCGGAGGTGGAGCTGGAGGTGGAGCTGGACGCGCGCGACTGGTGCGCGAGCAACCATCACGAGCAACGCATCTACGTGGCCGTCCAAGAGCTGACGGACCCCACCCCGGCCAAGGTCAGGGCAGCCCTGAACGGCCTCGGCTACCCCGACGAGCGCATCCACGACCTCAAGCAGTCCGGTGCCACCACGCAGTTCTTCCTCGACCTGCGCGAGAACGGTGGACGGCTCTGCCTGGAGGGTTCGGTGGGTGGCGAGGAGCCCGTCGTGGACAAGTGCGTGGCACCCGCGACCGGCCCGTTCACGGCCGAAAGGACGCAGCACTGACCAGCCCCGTACCGACCCGAGGTCTGTGATTTGTTCGTCGACCGGTCGTCCCGCCGCCTACACGATCCTTCCGGCGCTGTACGACCGGCGCTGTCCCCAGGTGCGGGTTGGTGACAGCAACAACAGGCTCTGAGTCTCGGGTGGCATTAGTAGCAGGAACGTAGGAGCGGTCCAGCTTCCTTGGCAATCGATCCATGTTCAGTGTCAGAGGACAACCTGGCCGGAGAGCGTGGTGCGGTCAGCTGGCGCCGGAACGGGCGCGGTAAAGGAACGCGGCGAGGTCACCGGCGGCTTCGGGTTCGGTGGTAGCGAGCCGGGCCGCGAACGCCAGCTGGTCCATATCGGTGCCGGGGACCAGGCGGACGAGTTCGGCGAGCAGCGCGGCGTGGGCGAGGACCGGCGGCAGCAGAAGGCCAGCGGCAGCTTCGCGGGCGGCAGGGTCGCGGTAGTTCCCAAGGTGCGCGGCCAGGGCGCGGGCGAGCCAGGCGTCGACGTCGGCCTGGACGTACCCGCCGACTCGCCGGGTCAGCTCGTCGCGTACGGCTTCGTCGCCGTCGCGGGGCTCGGTCTGCTCCAGGGCGTGGAGCTCGCGCAGCGCCTGGAGCTCGTCGGCGCGGGCCGCGACCCGGGCGGCTTCGCGCAGCTCGGCCTCGCGGTCGGCGGCGGCCGCGGCTTCGGCGGCGAGCTCGTCCTGGACGACGGGGTCGGTGTCCGGGTCGTAGGCGGTGCCCGCCGGCGTGGCGGCGAGCAGCTGGTCCAGGCGCTCCCACTCCGCGAACTCCGCCCGGCCGCGGACGTCGTCGGCCAGGTCCTCGAACCGGGAGTTCTACCGGGCGTCGAAGCGGGCGTCCTCGAGGGCCGCCGCGACGGCGTCGGCGTCCATCCCCTTCGCCCGGCGCCGTACGACGCGGCGCCCGATGCGGGCCGGGTCGACCGGCTCCCGGGGCGCGGCGACGCGCGGGGCGAGCGGGCGGCGGGCGGTGCGCGGGGGCGGCCAGGGAGTGGTCATCTTCGGCCTCGTCTTCGTGGTGCGGATTCCGGGAGCGGGTCGCCGTCAGAACGTTGTACGGTGACCCGCCGAATTGAGCCGGGGCTCGACAGTTGTCACCAGAGGAGTCGGATGAGCTGCCGGAGAGGGGCGACAGAAGCATCCTGGTTGTCATAGGCGAGGCATCCGGCCTGTCACACAACCTCATTCGGCAGCACTGCTGTCACCAGAAGTCGCCTCCCACAAACCTGTACGACGCTAGCGTCAGTGCATGATCGTATGGCTCAACGGCACCCACGGTGCGGGCAAGACGACGACCAGTGCGCTCGTGCAGCGGCTGATCCCGGGCTCCCGGGTGTTCGACGCCGAGAAGGTCGGCGAGACGCTCATGGACATCACGCCGGGGCTGCCTGAGACAGACAACTTCCAGCACTGGCCGCCGTGGCGGCCCCTCGTGGTCGAGACCGCCCGGCGCGTACTCGACTACACCGGCGGGACCCTGGTGGTCCCCATGACCGTCCTGGTCGAGGAGTACTGGCGCGAGATCAGCTCGGGCCTCGCCGAGCACGATATTCCGGTCCGGCACTTCGTGCTCCACGCCGACCAGAGCACCCTCCGCGAGCGCATCGCCGGCGATACCGTCCTCGGCCCCGACTCCCCGTTCCGCCTCCGATACCTCGAGCCCTACGCCGAGGCGGCCCGCACGTGGCTGCACGCCGAGGCCGAGGTCGTCGACACCACGCACCTCACGCCCGACGGGGTCGCCCTGCGGATCGCGGAGGCCGTCAAGAGTTGAGTCCTCTCGGCTCCGCATCCTCACAGGTGACAACAAGACTGCCTATGTGACAACTACCGTGCGTCGGCTCACGAATACGTTTCTAGCAGGTCCGGAATTCGGCTGGGTCAGAACCGGAACGAAATTGATGACACGGACGTGAAATCTGCGCGAAGGACATCTGCCCGCGTGCCCCATTCTGTGAAATACGACTCCGTGATGGCCTCCGCGACGATCGGATGCAGATCCTCCTCCGTCGCACCGGCTTCCTGGAGCTCCAGGATCTGCTTCACGTAGGTGGGCGAGATGTCCGTGGTGATCTGGCGCTCGCGGCCGTCGTCCGAGCTGCCCGTGCACGTGAACCCGAAGTAGGCCGTCACGTCCACCATCATCCCCCTGGAGGTCGCCGCCGCCGCGCGTGCCTGTGCCCTGACCTGCGGTTGCCACTCGGATTCCGTCTCCTCCACCAGGGTGGCCTGGAGGCGCTTCTGCGGGGTCGTCAGGGTCCAGGCACGGTAGCGCTCCACGGTGCGGCGCGAGACGCCCAGACGCCCAGCTAAGGGCTGTCCCGTAACTCGGCACAGAGGTCAGCGGGACGTCGCCGCCGGATCACTCTGTCCGGTTCTGACCCAACTCGCGGCGTCAACAGGATTTCGGGAAAGCAGGTCGAACCGGACACCGGTCAACGGTCTTCGGAGTTACGGGACAGCCCTTAGGGCCTTGGTCGACCCCTTCGCCCGCCTGAGAAGGAATTTCACCTGAGCCTTTGCGGATTTCGGCGCGGGCCGGGTGAACACCTGCCGCTCCGCCCGCGCGAGGGCTTCCAGGACCTTGCCGCGGCGTGGGGCTGGCTGCTGCTGCTTGTGATCGTTCATCCCTCCAGGGGCTCACGGATCGCCTGTGGACAGCGGCCAGGCCCTCGCTACGGGCGGCAGCTCGTCATCCGCGGCGCCCTGCCCGGCCCCGCGCGCTGAGCCGGTGCCCCGGGCGGCTGTCCGTACGGTGGAAGGCGTGACGACGTCCTCCGCCCCCGAGCCGGTGCCCATCCGTGTGCTGCTGCCCGGGGACCAGGAGGTCGTCGCGCACCTGTGGTCCCGGCGTCAGACGCCCGACGGCTGGCGGTACGAGGTCGGCCTCTCGGCGTACCGCAACGGTTCCGGGGACACAGGATGTCCACCTGGCGGGCGGCGGGCTGCCGGGCGTACGCGGCCAGCAGACCGGAGAGGAAACCGGCGTCGCCGCCCGGTTTGAGTATGAGCCGCAGCCGGGCCTGGGTGTCCCCGGCCCGCTGGGCGTGCCAGACGGCGGCGTCGACCGCGTTGAGCGCGTGCCGGCCGTGTTCCCGCAGCGCCTCCCCCGCCGGGGTGAGCTCGACATGTCGGCTGGAGCGGACGAAGAGCGGGACACCGAGCCGGGTCTCGATCCGGCGGATGACCTTCGAGAGCGCCGGCTGGGCGATGGCGAGCCGTACGGCGGCCCGGCCGAAGTGCAGTTCGTCGGCGAGCGCGATGAAGTGCTCCAGCTCGCGGGTCTCCAGTGCGGTCATGCCTCCAGGTTATTGGCGGTGGTCGTCTCCTTCGGCCGGCCGCCGTCCTGTGTCGGGCCGGCCCAGTACCTCGCGGATGTCGAACGGGTCGTGCTCGGCTCCGGCTCCGCGCGGTCGGCGGCGACGGGTAAACCACAGGCGTACGACGCGGAGTGTACGGGGTGCCGGTGGATCTCAGGTCTGGGTGTGACGACCGGCCGGCGCGGCGCTCGTACTGTCATGTCTGGGTCGAGCGACGACCCGTCAGCGAGCGGGCCGCGGCACTGGAGAGCGCGCGGTCCGCGCCACCGAAATGGGGGATGCACTATGAACTTCCGTGCCACGGCCGCCCGGGCGGCCGTCACCACATCCGCGATCGCCGCCGCGACGATGCTGTTCGGCACCCAGGCCGCCGTCGCCGCCACCGACGACAGCTTCGCCGTCTCCACGACGAGCGGCGGGTGCGGCGCGGTCAACTTCGTCGACTACGGCGAGGGAGCCCCGGGCGGCGGCGCCAACGACGACTACCTCGTCATCCACGACTACTGCGGGGACGGCCGGGGCGTCCGGGCCTACGCCTGGATCGACGACATCTATCTCGGCGCGAAGAACAACACCAACGGGCTGAACGGCTCCGCCGTCGTCTGGGACCCCTTCGCGGACTACGGGAACATCATCGCCGGTGACCGGGTGGGCATCAAGGTGTGCCTCTTCGACTCCGCCGGCACCCTCAGCAGGTGCGCCGAGGCGTCACGGGTGAGCGTCGACGGCTGAGGCCGGCCGACCGTGCGGTGTGCCGCCGTCGAGGTGGCGCGCCGCGCGGTCAGCGGGACTGTCCGGGGACGACCAGTCCGCTCTCGTACGCCATGACGACCGCCTGGGCACGGCTGTTGAGGGAGAGCTTGCTCATGATCCGGTGCAGATGGGTCTTGACCGTGCACTCGGTGACATGGAGCCGCCCGGCGATAGTGTCGTTGCCGACGCCCTGGCCGACCAGCCGCAGAACCTCCCTCTCCCGCGCGGTCAGCTCCGGCAGCGCCTCCGGCTCGGCTACCGAGGCCGGCTGCCTGGTATAGGCCTCCACCAGACGCCGGGTCACGGCCGGGGCGAAGAGCATCTCCCCCTGGGTCACGACCCGGACCGCATCGGTCCGGGTGTGACTGAGCGCTTCAGTTGGCGAGTTGAGCGTTGTAGTCGGTGAGCAAGCCGATCTCGCCCGACGCACAAGCTCTCGCCGCCCGGATTGACCGGGAGGCTACAGCCCGGCCCGCCCGGGGTGATGGCGCATGAGGAGACGAGGTGCGCGTGTGTCGGGGTGTGGTCAAGGCTTCGTGTCAGGACCGGGCGAGGACGCAGAACTCGTGACCCTCCGGGTCGGTAAGAGGCGTCCACGGAACGTCGCCCTGGCCGACATCGAGGTCGGCAGCGCCGAGGGCCCGCAGCCGGTCGACCTCCGCTGCTTTGTCGTCATCAAGGTCCGGTACCAGGTCAAGGTGGACTCGGTCCGGCACAGTCTTCACGCCGGGAGAGCGGAGGAACTCAAGATACGGGCCGACACCCTTGGGCGAGCGCCACATCGCATGGTCGTCCGTCACCTCGTGCAGGGTCCAGTCCATCGCCTCGTCCCAGAACCGGGCCATGGCCCGCGGATCCGTGCAGTCGACCACCACTGCGGCGATCGGCCCGGTGTCCTGGTAGATCTCGCGAGGTTCCAGCACGCAGAACTCGTTGCCCTCGGGGTCGGCGAGGACCGTCCACGGCACCTCTCCCTGGCCCACGTCGGCGGGCGTCGCACCGAGAGCCTTCAGGTGCGCGACCAGTTCCGCCTGATGGGCCACGGAGGTGGTGGCGAGATCGAGGTGTATACGGTTCTTCGCCGATGCCCTGGGTTCCGGGACGGGGACGACGTCGATGCCGACAAAGACCGGGTCAGGCCAGACGAGGCCCCCGGCGGGTCCGACGTAGGTGGTCACACCGGGGCTGTAAGCACTCCAGCCGAGCGCCTCCGCCCAGAACCCACCGACCGCCGAGGGATCAAGAGCCTTGATGTTCACCATGACAGGTCTCAGCGCCATGCCGGCGATCCTATGCGCCCGCCCCGCACCGGCATCTGCGCCGTCGCCAAACAGAGAGCGACTCGCTCATAGGTCGCCAGGCCCAGCTCGCCAACGAAGGCTCAACCTCGCCAAGTGAACTTCTCACTCGCCAGATGGAGCACTCAGACACACCGGGGCTCGCGGGCTGTTCGGGGCGCGGCTGCTACAGGTCGAACTCGAGGTGCTCGATGTCCGTGAACCGGACCTCTTCCAGGGAGCCGGCACGGCGGCCGCCGTCCTGGAAGTACACCTCCTTGAGTCCTTCGGCGGCGATCCCCTGCAGCTCCTGGTCGCTGGCGCCGGCCTCCTGGGCGTCGAAGAGGCGGGCGGCGTACTGCGGGGGCAGGGCGACGGTCAGGTGTCGGATGCGGTCCTGGTCCGTCGACCCGATCGGCGCGGTGTAGCCCATGCGGGCGCGGGTGTCGATGACGATGCCGCCCGTGCTCGCCGCCTTCGCCCTGGCCATGGCCCGGATCTGGGGCTGCCAGCGCTTCTTCACCTCGCGCTCCAGGCGCGCGGCGAGGGCGAGGCGCGGGTTCTTGGCCTTCCCCGCCACGTACCGCTCCACCTGGCGCTGGGACATCCCTAGCAGGTCGGCGACCGGCTTGGTGCCGCCGAGCTTCTTGACCAGGTACCGCATCTGCGGGCCTGCGGTCTTGGGCGCCGGGCGCGTGAACGCCTTTTGCACCGCCTTCTCCAGGCCGTCCCCGAACAGGCTCATCGTGGCACTCTCCTACTCTCCGTTGTCGGCGTCGGTGACGGTGCCGTCCTTGATGTACCGGGCGAGGTTGAGCTCCGGGGCGTTGAACTTCTCCCGGACTTCCTCGCCCCACAGGACTTCCTGCGTGCCCTCGTGCTTGACCAGGCCGGGGTTGACGCCGAGCTTGAAGCCCCCCGGGAGCGGCTTGCCTTCCCGGTAGGGCAGGAAGTCCAGCGGCGAGGGCCCGTTCGCGGCGTAGACGACGCAGTCGGACAGAATCGCGATCGGGTACTGGCCGGTGAACGAGGCGTGCTTGACGATCTTGCGGTGGAGGTTGATCCGGGTGCGGGAGATGACCGCCGCTCGGATGTCGGGCCGCCAGGTCGGGCGGGACAGGGCGCGCCACGGCTCGCCGGGCCGCCAGCCCTCGGCACGTGGCCGCTCGCGGAGCTTGCCCAGGCCGCCCTTGACCGTCGCCTTGATCGCCGAGATGACGATCGCCAGCTCGGGGTCGCGGTCCTTGTAGCCGTCCATCGCCGTGAGGAAGTCCTCGGGGGCGAGGTCGGCGTGGACGCCGAGGTCGGCCATCGTGGCGAGGTAGGCGTCGCGCAGCCGGTTGTACCAGCCGTCCAAGTAGCGGCCATTCTCCCGCCGCACCCACGCCTCGACCGGCCGCACCTCGTAGCCGAGCTCCGCCGCGTACGCCACGGTGGGCGTCGAATACCAGGCCGGGCCTTCCGGCCGCTCGCCCTTCGGCGTGAAGGGGGAGGGCAGCAGCGAGCCGTCCAGCTCCACCCACTCCTTGCCCACCTTCACGCGGGACAGGTCGACATGGCTGAGGTCGACCAACCACGAGCCGGGCAGCTTCGGGTCGAACGCCGGGCCCTTGATGTGCGTCGCCTCACCGAGGCCGACGGTCAGCCCATTCGCGCCGGCGGCGAAGGCCATGTTCACGTCGATGCCGATCAGGTGCCGCAGCGTGCACTCCGCATCCGTCATCGGCCGTGCCCAGTCGTACGCCTCCTCGAACAGCTTCTCCGCAGGTCCCCGCACGTGGAAGCGGGGCAGGTCCTTGAGGACCGGGTGGCCGTCGGGGACCTCGCACGGCGGCCAGTTCATCGGGTCGATGGCGTCCTTGCCCAGCGAGCCGGGGTTGTGCTCGGAGTGCCGCTTGCCGTCGGCGTCCGGCTCAGAGGCGCGCGTCGGCGGGTGCAGCGCGGTCATCAGCTCCAGGCCGGTCACGGCCGTGGAGCCGCGCGGCGTCATCACCCGCGAGGCGTACACGCCCAGGACGCGGGCGAGCTCCGCTGGCGGAAGCTGCCCCGCGGTCCCCCAGTGCCGGGTGTCCAGCGCGTTCCACGACGGGATGCACAGCTGCACGCACGCGCGCTCCGAACCGGTCGCGGGGCGGTAGATCCGCGCCCACGGCCCGAAGCCCCGCTTCGTCAGCTTCCACTCCGCGCGGGCCAGCTGCTTGATGACCTTGTGGCCCTCCGGGATCCGCCCGGCGTGCTTCTCCTCCTCCGTGAGCGTGACGGGCAGGCCATAGCGCTCCAGGGCGGCCTCGGTGAGCACGATCAGCGGGTCGGCGTCCTTGCCCGGCCCCGACAGCTTCGGAGCCCCGAGCTTCGCCTCGCGCAGCATCCAGTCGACCAGGGCGGGGATGGACTTGGCGGGCACGTCCAGGACCAGGCCGCCAGTGCAGTACGCCAGCACTTTGCCCTCCTCGTCGGCGTCGACGACCGCCAGCGGCCCGTTCTCGAACCGCGGATCACCATCGCCCGCCCGGGTGCCGGCCGGAGCCGCCTTCCTCGCACCCGGACGGCGCGACGTCGACGACGGCCTGGTGGTGCGCGCCGGACGGGTCGCGGCCGCCGGAGCAGCGGCCACGGGGGTAGGGGGCTGAGGGTTCTCGGTTGGAGTCATGGCCGCAGCCTCGGGCGCCTGGCCTGTGGACAGCGTCTGCGCTTCCGTCGGGGCGGGCGCGGCGGTGAACGTGGCCGGCACCGCAGCCTCGGCGACCGGTGCCGGGGCGGGTGTGGCCGTGTCGGCCTGGGTGGCGGGGTAGAGCTCCGCGAGCTTGTCCAGCAGCCGGGCATAGGCGTCGCGCTCGGGCGGGCGGGGCTCGGTCTTGCCGGACTCCCAGCCCGACACCGTGGCCCGGCGCACCTTCAGCGCGGTGGCCACCTCATCGATCGTCAGGCCGTGCGCGGCACGCAGCCGCTTGCGCTCCACCGGCGGCGGCAGAGCGGCGCGGGACGCGAGCAGGGCGTCGACCGCGTCGAACAACTCGGACATGAAAGCACCTCCTGAGCAATACCCTACCACGTGAAGCGTACATTACACGTACGTTCACCGTACATATCGCGTACGCTCGCTCTGTCGAGTGAAGCGACACTTCACGCTGATGTCCGGCGAAGACTGAGCTCGGAAAGCAGCGCTCGCACCCTGCTCGGCGAACTGCCTGGACTCGGCAGCGACGCTGACCTCATCGCTCACCACACAACTAAGGGGGGCGGCCCCGTATCAGGACCGCCCCCCTCAGCCGATGCTCCCGGCCGCCGGCTCTGGGGCGCCGCCGCGGCCGAACCAGGTATACGAAGGCCCGCAGTTCTACGGTGTCGTGCTCGCCTGGCGGCGCTTGGCGCGTTCGACCTGCCGAAGCAGCAGGTCGGCGAACTGGACGATCTCGGCTGCCTCGATCGGGTCGTCGAAGTCGACGGTGCGGTGGCTGGCGGGGTTCTTGTACGCGCCCATGGCGCCGGCGAACAGCGCGGAGGCGGCTTCCTGCTCACCGCCTTCGGCGCCGGCGTCGGCGAGCGGGCCGCCGGCTTTGCCGTTCTGGTGGGGCTGGAACGCTGCACGCATCAGCTTCACGCCGACCAGGGAGTTGTCGAGGCCGGAGGCGTCCCGGACGGCGACTTCGACCGCCTTCATCGCGGCGAAGCACGCGGTCTCGTAGTCACCCAGGTCAAAGTTGGTGCGCACGGTGTCTTCGAGGGCCGGGTGGAGCGGGCCGGACAGCCGCTGGCGGGCTTCGAATCGCGTGATGCCCTCGGGATCCTTCGCCAGGACCATGCCGTCGCGGGAGAGCTGACGGAAGGCTTCCGACTGACTGGGCACCTGGGACAGCAGCGCGTGTGCCTCCAGCCAGGACCATGCATCGGAGAGGCGGTCAAGGAGCACCTCTGTGTCCGGCTCGTCCTGGAACGCCTGTTGGGCCGAGCCCATAGTTCCTCGGTACTGGAGGAAGCCGGTGCCGGAGGCGAGGTGCTTCAGGAGGAGGAGTGCAACGTCCCGGGTGGGCAGCTGCCGGATCTGTTCCGCCGGAACCGGCGGTATGAACGTGTACCTCATGGGCGCACGTTACGGCCTGGCACCGACAGCCGAGTGCCGTAGCTCGACAAACGAGGACGCACTCGGCCTGGACACCTCGGACGACGAAGAAGACCTGCGGGACGTCGTCGAAGCCGACGCCGAACAGGTCTTCACTGACTGGCGCTTCCGCTGAAACCGACCGGACGGAGCGCACGAACTCACCCGGCCTGACACAGCGCATGAGCACTGGCCGCACGGGCCTGCCCGGCACGCTCGGCACGGGCGCGGCGGATGGCTGTCGTGTGCACGGCTTCGGCGGCCCGCCACTGCTGGGCACGGACGTCCTCGAGCGACATCGGCACCTCGCTCTCCTGGCCCTGCTCGACGTCAGGGAAAGCGGTGGTGGCGAACTTGCGGCGGATCTGCTCCTGTCGTACGACGGCGGCGGCCAGGGCCGGGTCCTCATGGCGGGGTGGGGCGACCGCGCGGTGAGCGGCGAGAGCCCGGCGATAGTTGGCGGACGCGCTCTCCTGTGTCTTCACCGGCCCAGCCAGAACGACCCGCTACGGGGCCGGGTTCTCGGCGGTCGGCGGAGCAGGGCCCGTTCCTCGGCCTCGACCAAAGGACTATTCCCAGGGCGCGGACCTGCGGGTACGGTCGGTCTCCACAGCGCCCGGACGGTACCGGTGTGACCGGGGGCGACGATGGACCGCGACGTCGGGTGGGATACGGCGACATTGGATGGGGTGTGACGGGGAGGCAGGTGTCATGACGGCAGACCAGGGCGGGGTCCCCGGGGCCGTACCGGGGGCAGGTGGACCAGCTGGTGCGGCCGGCTCTGCTCGGGAGCCGGAGCGTCCCTTACCCGAGTCTGGCAGAACAGCCGGCGCGGCTGACTCTGCCGAACCCGCCTCCGAGACCAGCAGGCCGACCGGTACAAGCAGCCCAGCCGTAGCCACACCCGAGTCTGGCGGGCCGAACGGTACGAGCAGGGCTGCTCAGGAGCCGGAGCGGCCCTTCTTGCAACGCCCGCAGGGGATCATCGCGGTCGTCGGCGGTGCGATCGCTGCCCTGGGCGGGGCCTTGGGGCTGGTGTTCCTGTTGTTCCCGGACCTCCAGCCCCAGCCCGGGTCGGGGGCGGAGATGGAGCTGGTGGACGTCGACCTGGCGAAAGAGGAGGAGATCCGCGCGGACTGGACCTCGGCCGGGGGAGACAAGACGGGCGAGACGGTGCCGTGGAAGGCGTCGCTCGTCACCGTGGTCCTGCGCAACAGCGGGGAGAACCCTGCCCTGGTGTCGCAGGCACAGTTCGACTTCAGCTCCATCACGCGGGTGGGATGCCCCTACGGAGGAGGGGGCCAGGAGGAAGTCAAGGCCCGGTACGACATCAAGGTTCCCAACAACGCCAAGGCGCCTTTCCAGCAAATTCGTAAGCTGAAGTACTCCCTTTCCCCGCACGAGCAGGAACGGATCGCCTTCACCGTGGGGCCGAAGACGGCCTCCGAAGGGGTCATGCCCAGCGTCTACACCTTCACGATCACCCTGCGCCTCGACGACGGCAGCAGCCTCACAACCCCGAAGATGACGTACATGGATCCCTCCGGCAGCGAGGCCGTACTCACGGCCGGGGAGCAGGTGGCGCGGTACGGCGAGAAGGACAGCCTCACTACCGTGGCCTGTCTGAAGGAGTAGGAGCGTCTGGCGCGTGAACTGAGCGCGGGCTCCCCGTATGTGTCGGCCGAACTAAAGCGCTACAGCTCCAGGCTGACCAGTCTGGTCGGCCGGCTCCCTCAGGGCACCTGATCCCGACGGGACATCGGTCGGGCCGTGACGAGCTGCTGATCTCCCACCCGGCCGGACGCGGCAGGCCCGTCCGCAGCGGGAGAAGCCGATGTGCCACGCTGGAGGCGCCGGGCGGGGCCGCGCCCGTGAAGCCGACGCCGCTCCGCCGGGCACCGGCACCCCGATCAGCGCAGGAGGGACCCGCCGTGGACCGCACCGGTCTCGAGGCCGAGGATGTCGAGTACGAGGTCGTACTCCGCTTCCGCCCCGGCGGGCCGGCCATTTTCGGTGTGTGGTCCAAACCCGAGGTGGCCGACGCGAAGTTCCTGGAGTGGCTCGGAGCACATGGACAGCCCGGCACCGTCCTTACTCTCACTGAGACCATCAGCGGCCAGACGCGCCCGATGAAGACCTGGACCCACGAGGGCGGTCTGCAGGTGGCCAGGGCGGTCTGACCCACGTATGGGGACGGCCCGCATCGCCCGTCCCGTGCCCTGGCCCGGGCGGGCCCCGTTGAAGACGGCGTGGACCATGCCACCGATCCCGTGACCGGCACCTACTCCGACGAGCCCCGCCTCGCTCTACTTACCCACGCCGAGGCCCGCAAGACGGTCGAGCTGCTCCAGCTCCTGGAGCAGCTCGACCCGGCCGGACGCGGCCAGACGGCCGGGCAGCTCGCCGCCGATCTCGCCCGCCGCCTGCCCGCTCTGTAACCGGTCCCGTTCCGCCACGGCGGGATACCGAAGAGGCGCAGAGTCTTCGAAGTCCTTTCGCCGATGATCGGCCGCGCCGTACGGCCTAAAAGGGCCGCTGTGGCAGGCGGGCCCCTTCGTGTCAGCAGCCGTAGGTGGTGCCGTTGGTGGCGGTGTTCCAGTTGCAGGTGCTGATGCTGCCGGTGGAGGTGTTGTCGTCGCGGCTGCCGGGCTTCTTCAGCCGCAGGTCCGGGTTCTTGGCGGTGCTGGTGTTGGGAATGATGTGGCGAGCGTAGCCGCGGTAGATGTGGTGGTTGCCGCTGCTGTCGCGGTAGTTGCGGCCGCTGCCGGTGTGGACGTAGGCCTTGGCGCCGGCCGGCAGGTAGTAGGTGGGCAGGGCGCGGCCGTAGGTGTTGGTGGTGAGGTCGGGGATGTAGCCGCTGGTGTTGACGGTGCGGCTGGTGACGTTCTTGATGACGAAATACTCGCCGTTCAGGTTCAGCTGGGTGGTGCCGCTGACGTCGGCTCCGGCGGCGTTGGGCCGCACATGGGTGATCATCAGGGCGCCGGTGGTGGAGGCTGCCTGGCTCGGCGTGGCCAGGGCGACCATGCCGAGTGCGGCGGATGCGACTGCGGCGATACGTACGGTACGGCTCATCAAGAACCTTTCAGGAGAAAGGGGGGTGGCATCAGAGGAGTGCGATCATCGCACCCGGAGAGCCCTGGATGTGTGGAAACTGTGAAGTTCGACCAGGGGTACGCGAAGCGCCCAGCAGGCTGGCATCAGCGGTCAGTCCGGACGCCGGATGTCTGCGTGCACGCGTGCTCGGAAGCCGGCCTCGCCCGGCACCCGCCACACCGGGGTCACACCGGAGGTGGCCCACTTCTGCTGGAGCCCGTCCATCACCGCGCGCACCGTCTCCTCGCCAGCGGCGGTGACGTTCAGGACGACCAGACCCGGCTCGGCGATGCGCTCCTCGTCGATTCGCATGCCCGCAACGACGACAGCGCCGAGCGGGCTGGTTCGCCAGGTCGGGAGAAGCATCCGAACGGGTGAACCCCTGCTCCTGCACCGTAGAGCCGGGGCATCACGGCTGACACCACTCGCCTCAGAACGGCGGATCGTCGGGCCCGGGGCCGTTCGACGACCCGGGCAGCTGGCTGGGGCGCAGGCCGCAGCCGCGCGAGAGCCGGAACAGGCGCTGGAGATCGCTCGAATGCTGGTGGAGATCGCGGTCGAAACCGGGTCGGCCGGGATGCGACGAGAGCTGATCACCCTGGAGCGGGCAATGCGCCCGTGGCACGATGCCCCGGTCAGTCGGGACTTCCCCGAGGTGCTGGCGCCCGTGCCGGAGGGGAGCTGATGTGACCAACAAGGTGCCGCTGACCGAGAAACAGATCACTGCAGCGCTCGCCGAGGCGCCCGGCTGGCGTCGCGAGGGCGACGAAATCACTCGGGAGTACTCGATCCGCTACCACGGCGGCGTCGCGATGATCGTGCACGTCGCGGACGTCGAACGGCTGATCAGTCACCACGCCGACATCGACCTGCGGTGGGGGAAGATCCGCTTCGGGATCATGACCCACGACGCCGGCCACAAGCTGACCGGCGCGGACTTCGACCTCGCCCACCGCATCGACGCCATCGCAGCAGCGCACGGGGCAGAGCCGGTCGACGAGTGACCCTCAGCCCTGCAGCGGGCTGGCCTTCTTCATGAGAAGAACGGAGCTCTGGCCCAACTTGACGCCCGCAGAAGCGCGGCGGGCCGCACCAAGAGGTTGCGGCCTGCCGAGTGTCTGGTTCACAGAAGTCAGATCTGCTGCTGGAGCAGGTAGAAGCCGAGACCGACGATGCCGGCGCCGGTGCCGTAGGCGGCGCCGCGCAGGGCGTTGTAGATGAGGGCGGTGCGTCGGCGGGCGATCCAGCGACGGCTGCGGCGGATCCGGGAAGGCTTCTGCGTGGTGCGGGTGCGGCGGATTCGCAGGGTCTCGTCCGCGGTGCGGGTGTGGCGGCTAGTCTTCACGGCAGGTACTCCGTTCTTCGGGGTGCTGTGTGGTCCGGCGGGGGCTGGGCGGCCTAGGAACCTTCGGCCCCGCGCCGGGCCTCCTTCGTCTTTGCTGTCAGGGCGTTTCAGCGGGCGAGTTCCTGGGGCAGGCGGGCGGAGCCCATGAATACGCTCATCTCCGTGTCCCAGGGCAGGGCGCGGGCGAATCCTTCAGCGATTTCGGTGCTGTGCCGGACCGGCTGTGGCAGGTGCTGGTCGGTGAAGCCGAGCATCTGTGCGCTTGCTCGCCAGACCCGTGCGTCCGCGCTCTGCCCGACGGCGGCGTGGTGCGCGGCGAGTAGATGCGCGGCCAGCGGGTCTCCGGCGCCTGCGGCGAACCTCCACCAGTACAAAGCGCTCTCTCTGCGGTCGAGGCTGTAGAGCAGGCAGGCGAAGGTGCGGGCGCCTGCCTCGTCGTAGTCGGCGGCGAAGTCGGCGAGGGTGTCGATGTCGTCGGAGCGCAGCACGTTCTCGCACAGGACCTGGATGTAGGCGAGGACGGCGAACTGGGAGGCGGCGGGGTCGGAGGTGACGATGGGGGTGGGGCGGCGGCGCGTTCGGCGGTGCACGGGCCGGGTCGGGCCGCCCGGGTGCGTGGTGCTGATGCCGGGGCCGGGGGCCGGCGGCGGGAGCTGGGAGGCGGGGTGGGCCGTTGTGTCGGTGTCGGGACGGTCTGCGGTACGGCGCTGGACGGTGTCGGTGACGGCGTAGGAGACGCGGGCGGGGCGGCGGGACTCCTCTGCGATGCGGGTGGCGAGGCGGTCCATGAAGTCATCGGTGTCATGCCGGTCCGCCTGTTCTCGCAGGTAGTGCACCTGCTTGGAGAGGAGGTCTTCCAGCATCAGCTGTCCCCTTTCTCGGTCTCCAGTAGCTCGGCGAGGAACGCCTTGAGCTTCTTGTGGCCCCGGGAGGCCGCGGTCTTGGCCGCTCCGTAGCTGATGTCCAGGTCCCTGGCGATGTCCTCGTAGCTCTCGCCGAGGAGCTTGTGCATCTCCCAGCAGTACGCCTGCTGCGGTGAGATCTTCCGCAGCGCCTCCAGGGCCCGGTCGAGCCGGTCCTGGTCGCGCAGCTCGATGAGGTAGCTGGCGTCGGGACGTTCGGCCAGGCGCAGCTCGCGGCCGACGTGGCGGGCCCGGGCACGGTAGAAGTCGGTGATCTTGTTGTCGAGGATCCTCATGGCCATCGCCATGGGGTTCGCGTGGGCGAGGATGCGTTCCCACTTGCGGTACATGACCAGGGCGGCGTCGCTTAGAGCCTCATCGGCGTCCCGGGGGTCGACAAGGCGACGGAGCGCAATCCGGAAGAACCGGTCCTTGTGCTGGCGGAAGAAGGCGTCGAACGACACGTCCAGGCGGGCGCGTTCAGGGTCGGGCTCAATCAGGTCGGGCCCCTGGCCGAAGGGATCGTTCATCGCTGCGGCCCTCCTTTCCACAGGCCGGCGGTGGGCGAAAAGGCCCGGGAAGGCGGGCGCCAGGCGCCGCGGGCCGGCGCGGTCGGCGGCACCGGGTGGGAGTAGGACTCGGCAAGCTGGGGCCGAGTGGTCTGGACGGTCCGCCGTACGACGGCTTCGAAGCACACCGCGATCATCCGGAAGACGCCGACGACTATGGTCAGCGCGTACCGGGGCGAGTGGAGCTCCACGAAGCCTCCTTCATCAAACAGTTGGAGCCCGGCGGCCGCGGCACTGCGGAACCCCCAGGCGGAACACGAAGTGTGCCCTCACCCTTACTCACCGAGACGGAACCCCCTCAGGGTTACCTTTGCGACGCGTGTTCTCTCTGGAAGGTGCCGGTCCGGTTACACACAGTGCCCGTGACCTGCACTTCTAACCCATTGGAGTGAGGCAGATCACATTGATCCTGGGTTTGATCGCCAACGCACGCCACCCGCGCACTACCCCTTCCGCCAGCACCCGCCCACCCCGCCCCGGCCGTAACGCCCGAACCGCGCTCCCGCGTACGCCCCTTGCTGCTAGTCACTCCGCCAGACTTCAGTCGCTCGTCCTTGCGCAGCACCAGTACTCCTGCCGGTCCGCTGCTCGGGCCGGCGATGACGGCGCGGGCGAGCGCGACAACAAGACCAATACCTCCGGCAGCTCGCCACGCTCAGCCGCTGGGCACCCTGAAGCGACCGACGGGCCGAAGGACCGTTTCCCCGGTGACCTTCTTCCCCGCAGGGAAGACACCCCTGCAGATTCCTGCACATCAGAGGTACTGGAAGCACTATCTCTAGCGTCCGTGATCAAGAACCTGGCACGCGCCGCCGCCCTCGCCCTGCTTCTCACCTCGCTCGCCCTTCCCGCCCAAGCCACCGCCACGACCACACCTGCGCCTACTGCCGCTCGGACCGCGACCGCGCCAGGGCCGTGTTGCTTTCCTTGAGCTTGCCGTTCTCGATCTCCAAGACATCGTTGATCTGCGGTTGACAGTCCAACTCCAACGGCAAACGGTCCGGGCCCGATGTCAGAGGACGACCTTGCGGGTACGGTCGGGCACCACGGCGCACCGGAAAGCAGTGCCGCCTGGGAGGGGACGGGCATGGCCCGCGACAGCGTATGGGGATACGGCGGCATCGGCTGAGAAGTCGCCCAAGACCCAGGCCGGGGCCTCGCGGGGGGACATCGGCTGGGGCGTGACGAGCGCCTGACTACCCGGCACGGTTGGACGGTCAGGCGGGCCGGCCCGGGGCCCGAAGCTGCCGATATGCCAGGCTGGAGGTGCCCGGCAGGGTCGCGCCCGTGAAGCCGACGCCTCCCCGCCGGGCACCGGACATCCCGATCAGCACCAGGAAGACCGACGCCATGGGCAGCATGGTCCTCGAGGAGCAGGACGCCGCGTACGAGGTGGAGTTCCGCTTCGGCCCGGGCGGGCCTGCCATCCTCGGTGTCTGGGCCAAGGCGGAGACGACCGATGCGAAGTTCACGGAGTGGCCCGGGTCCTACGGCCGGGACGAAGCCGTTCTCACCCTGGCCGCCACCTCTAACGGCGTGGCGCGCCCGGTGAGGAACTGGACTGCCAAGGACGGTCTACGGGTAGCCGGGGCGCTCTGACCCGCGTACGAGGACGGCCTTGTGCTCCTCCTCTGCCGTGCGCTGGCGGCCATGATGCTCAGGTTCCAGTGAGCCGAATGCTGTCAGGCGGTGCTGATGCCGGCGAGAGCGTTCTGGAGTTGGCGGACTGCGTCTTCGGCTTCGGTGTACTGCGCGGGGGTGGGTGGGATGGCGCCGAAGGTGGGGCCGTTCTCGTCTGGCAGGGCGCGCCAGTGCAGGACGGGGGTGAGGGCGGTGGCGGCGGCGCCGAGGAACCAGGCCAGGCGTCCGTGGACATGGGCGAGGGCGGAGGAGGACCTTCGGGCTCACGCCCAGTAAATCGCTGCGAGGGGGGCACGGACGTCATGTCCGTGCCCCCCTTCTTCGTGACCACGATGCGAAGACGGTCCGGATTGTTTCGCCAGGGCGGCTATCCGAGCCAGGTGATGGTGAGGACGGACAGGCGGCGCAGGGGGCGGTTGACCCAGTAGGTGAGGGAGAGCTGGCCGATGGA
>JNWL01000059.1 GCA_000716465.1 Streptomyces bikiniensis | reverse complement strand
GGCCACGGGTGTTGGACCCGGCCGGTTTGATGGCGGCGATCACGCGGCCAGGTCCTTCCTGGAGTCGGTCGGTTCGCGCAGGGCCTCGGCGATCAGCTCTAGCAGGCGGTGGAGCTCGTCGAGTCGGTGGCGGATGTCGGGCGGGGTGAGGTCGCTGTTCAGCGAGCGGGCGATCTGGTTGACGTTGACGCCGATCCGGTTGAGCTCGCGCAGCACCTGGGCGCGGAACATGTGGGTGCGGCGGCGGTCCTCGGACAGTGGCAGGTTCGCGGTGAACCGGCCGGATACGAACGCGAGGACGATGTCGGCGGCGAAGCCGGATTCCCCCTTGTAGCCGTGCTCGGCGGCGGCCTCCTGGAGGTCGGTGTGCTCGTCGCCGGTGAACCGCAGCGGGCCGACGCGGACGGTCCGCTTGGTGCCGGTGAAACGGCGGATCGCCGGCTGCACGCTCTGCACCGCTCGCTCGCCGACCGTCGGTTCGGTGGCGGGTGCGGGGCTGAGGATCTGCTGCTGGACGGCGTGGAGCTCGTCCTGGTCGGGGCCGCCCTCGGTCCCGCCCTTCCGGTCCTGCGCCCCCTGGCGTCGGGCCGTCTCCGCCACCCCCGGGGCGGAGATCCCCGAAGACCGGCCTTGAGTCGGACTCGGGGTACTACTGGCTCCGCCAGGAGCAGCCCGGCCGAACGTGCGCCGCAAACGCTCCTTCAGCGTAGGCAACTTCGTCGGCACGGACAGGTCGCCTGCGGTGACTTCGACATCGTGCGCGTCGTGCCGGTGGCGTGTCATGGGCGGTTCTCCGGATGAAGGCAGATGGGGTAGGCAGATCGGTGGGGAAGGCCGGGCGACGTGCAACCGGCAGTTGGCTGTCCACAGCTGTGGAGGAGTAGATGCTGCGGACGGTGGCCGGGTGGCGGGGGTGGGATTCCGGCGGGTTCGGTATGTGGGCCGGCCGGGTTTCGGTGGCACCGGAAGTACTTCCGGTGCCACCGAAGGGCCTCATTCCCGGACGGGTCAGCCAGTGCTGCTGCCGACGGCGACGGCAGCACCTGGCTCGACCTTTTGGGCGTTCAGCTCGTCGCAGACGTTCTTCACGCGGGCGTTGCCGACCTTGCGGCCGCGGTTGACGCGGATCTCGTCGCCGACCTCGGTGGGCGAAGCGGTTCCCGTACGGGCCATGACCTCGCGCGCGACGGCCCGGATCTCGTCATCAGATATGTCCTGCGGGCGTCCGGTACGCCGAGGCCGTGCTCTGGCCGGCTTGGGGGACGGGCTGGGGCCCTTGCTGTCCGGCGGGGTTGCGGTGTCGGCCAGGCGGTCGGGGTCGGGATGCTCCGCCGGACCGTCGCCGTGTTCCTTGCCCCCGCCAGGAGGAGCCGACTGGACGACTGCGTTGGCCAGGGGCATCGGCTCCGGAACGGACGCAGGTTTCCGGTGGCCAGCAGGCGGCTCGACGAGCTGGTGGATCTGTCGCATCAGCACGCCGAAGGCAAGGAGCGCGGCGGTCGGCGGGACCGCGGCGACCACGTAGTCGAGCCAGTGCACGGCGCGGGCGTCGCTCGCTCCGCTCACGCCCGCCACGTTGAGCGCGATGGATCCGACCGACCCGATGGCGGTCACGGCGATGGCCCACAAGTCGGTGACCTGGCGCAGGCTTGCCCGGAGCATGAGCAGTTCACCCGCGACGATGAACGCGTCGAGGGTGGCGGGCCACGCCCAGCGGCGGGCCGGGGAGCCGCCGAGGCCGTGCTGGCCGGCAACGTCGGCCAGGTGTGCGTAGGAGAGCCAGAACGCTCCGGCCGTCAGAAGGAGGATGACGACTCCAGCCGCGATGAGCACGAACCGCTCGGCAGTGTGCCCGGTCACCGTCGGCTGCACCTCGCTGGGCCTGCTGCCAGGTTGCCGGAGGCGTAGTTGTCGAAGGCGGGAGAGGAGAGTCAAGCGGGAGTACTCCTTGGGGTGGTGGTGTGAAGCGTCTTGGGCGTCTTGGCCGTTGCAAGCGCAGGTGAGGGCCGGTACGGCAGACCTGGTAGGTGTCCGTCTTGGCCGCCCTGGTGGGGACGGCACGGGTCGGCCTTCCGTCTTGGCCTCATGACCGGTGACCTGCGGCGATACGGCGCGTACGAGTGGGACGGCACGAGACGGATGCGGGCGACGTCCCGCGCTCCACACGGTCGGTCGTGATCGTGTTGCCGTCTTGGGCCCGGTTGCCGTCTTACGCGTATGCCTTCTGACCTGCGCGATCACGGCAGGGACGGCAAGGACGGCAACCAGCGGGGGCGGGGCGGGGTCAGCCCTGGGGTGCGGCGTCGACCGGGTGGACGGCCGGGCAGTAGCGGCGCCAGGGGTCGAGGAACTTGTTGCGCATGTAGCCCTTGCGCTGGGTTCCGTCGACCATGCGGACGTTTCCGGGCTTGACGCCGAACTGCCGGAGCATCGAGCCGAGGTCTCGCGGGCTCAGCCCGCTGCGCCCCCACTCGGCCCATGGGCTCTCCGGGTCCTGGCGCAGGTGGTGGATGAGCTCCTCCGTGGAGAGGCTGTCGACCTCGCGCTGGGCGACGAAGACGCGCCGGATGTCGGCCAGGATGCGGGCCCCGCTGGGGTGGTCCTCCTCGGCCGCCGTCTCGGCGGCGACCATCTGCTCGCACGCGGTACGGGCTCGGCTCGGCCAGGTCCCGGCCGCGAGGTCGGCGACGATGACGAGCGGTTCCCAGGTGTCGGCCGCCCGGTCCTCGACCGGCATCGTCGGTTCGAGGTCGGCGGCCTCGTCCAGCAGGGGCCTCGCCCAGGTGGCGATGCGGTTGCGCAGGTCGTGGAGGGACGGGATGTCCCGACGTGACCGGAAGGGACGGACGGTCTCGCCTTCCGCCCGCCGGCGCATGCGGATGACCACCGACCGGTCCATGATCGTGTCAGGCAGGTCGCCGATCCCGGCGATGGCCGCCATGGCGAAGGTCGCGAACCGGTGGGGTGTGTGGTCGTTGCCGACCACCCGGGTCACGTAGCGGTTGCGCTGGTGGCCGGCGTTCAGCAGGCCGCGCATCTCCTCGTTCTTCTCGGCCTGCTTCGGCGTGCCGAAGATCGTGTCCGCCTCGTCCACGAGGAGCGTGGGCGGTTCCTCGGTGATGGAGCGGAAGACCGCCGCCGGCGTGGTGTTGATGGTGAGCATCGGCTCGTGGACCGTCTCGGTCAGCACGTCAAGCAGCCGCGACTTGCCGCACCGCTTCGCCGGGCCCACCACCGCCAGGCGCGGGGCATGCTGCCACGCGGGCTGCAGATGCGTCGCCGCCACCCACAAGGTGACCGCGTCGAGCGCCTGCTCCGAGGGCAGGATCACGAACTTCGCTATCTGCCGACGCAGTTCGTCCAGCAGGGACGATCCTGCGGTCGGCTCAGGGTCCGGTTCCGTCTCCTCGGCAGGCTCGTCCGCCACGGCGCCTTCGACGCCGTCGGCGGCAGAAGCCTGACCGATGTACTCGCCGGGCTTGCCAGGGACGGGGACCGGCGGCCACACGGGCTTGTCGGGGTTGGAATAGGGCTGGGGTTCGGGGTGTTCCACAGGGCAGCTCCTCGTCTGGCGGTGGCGGGCTCGCACGCCCTTGCCGCCGGGTTGGTTCTTCCAGGGCCGTTCGGGGTTGCTCGGGCCTCCGGCGTCGCACCGCCGGGGGCCCATTCCCTTCTCGCGGGCAGCAGGCCACCGCGAGGGAACACGGACAGTACGTCCACGCCTGGCCACAGTCCAGCGCATCTGTGTCAGCTCAGCGCAGAACCACCTGCTATGTTGCTTCGCCCTCACGCGGCCAGCCCCAGCAGATTGAGCAGATCTGCGGTCACCACGCGGTACGCCTTGCCCAGGCGCAGGACCTTGCACGGGTACTCGCCCCGCTTGGCCAGCTCGTAACCCTTGCTCCGCCCGAGGCCCAGTGCACGGTTGCCCGTGTCCAGGTCAACGGCAACAGGAAGGGCCAGCAGTTCCTCGCGAGTCATGCCCTTCGCCTGCTCGGCCGTCACCTCATCGCGCACGCGGCGCTCCTTTCGTCACAGCCCTCGGCGAACATGCCCAACATGTCCGGCTCCAGGCGGCTAGGAACCATCATGAGCGAGCTACTGTGTCTGCATGACACAACGTGGTTTCGATGATGAAGAGGACGACGACTTCCCCGAGTGGGTGGACCGGATCAAGGCCAACGTGGCCGGCGAGGTCCGGCGACGGAGAAAGGAGATGGGATGGAGCGCACAGGACCTCGCCGACCAGTGCGAGCAGCTCGGGCACCCGATCCCGCGCAATGTGATCGCCAACATGGAGTCCGGACGCCGGGCCACCCTGCCGCTGGTGGACGTCATCGTGCTGGCCGCAGCCCTGGAGACGTACCCGGTCTGCCTGATCTTCCCGGTCGGGTACGTCGATCAGACCCAGGAGCTCCCGTTCCAGAGGCTCGTCCCCACCTGGGATGCCCTACGGCGCTTCACCGGCGAACAGGAGGTGCCCGAACGCGACGCGGGCATGGTCCCCGACTTCGAGCTTCACGCCAGACTCACGCGCACCGCGCTCGCCGCGCTCGAAGAGGAAGAACGGGCACGGTTCGCCGCCAAGACGGCCACCAGCCGCGCCCAGCAGGAAGAAGCCGAACGCAGGCGGGCCGAATACGCCGACCAGGCCATCTCCGCCAAGTACAACCTCCGGCACCTCCGCCGGGACATCCGAGACGAGGGAGCCACCCCGCCAGACCTGCCACCCGCACTGGGTGATGTCGACCCACCCGACACAGATCCCAACACCACCCCGGAGGAACGCCTTTGAAGGGCTCCACCCACCGCCGTTGCTACTGCCGTGACCCGAAGACCGGCAAGCCGCTCGGCAAGAGCTGCCCCAAGCTCTCCAGCCGCAAGCACGGCTCCTACTCCATACGCCAGGAGCTTCCCCCTCGTGAGGACGGCACCCGCCGCTCCTTCAGCCGCGCCGGCTACGAGACCCTCAAGGAGGCTCAGGCCGATCTCGACCACGTGCGGGCCCTCCTGGGGCTCGCCGAGTCCGACGATGCCGAGGCCCTGGCCCGGATCGCCGAGCTTCTGGAGACCGTGGCCGCCGAGAAGGCGCCGCTGCCGAACATCGAGTCGACCCGGCGCCGCCTCAGCCACGGCCTGGACCTGATCAGCAGGCTCACCGTCGGTGAGTGGCTGGACATGTGGCTGGCCGGCAAGAAGGGGCGGCAGAGCGCCATCAGCCGCGACGAGAGCAACATCCGCGTCCACCTCAAGCCGCGCATCGGTCACCTGCGACTCGACCGCCTTCGCGTCTCTCATCTCTCGGAGATGTTCGAGGCCATCGCGGAGGGCAACGTCGAGATCGCCGAGGGCAACGCCGCCCGGCGCAAGGCGTTCGAGGACCTGGCCCGTATCCCGTGGAAGGGCGCGAGCCGCGCGCTCGGCGTAAGGCGATGAAGGCGGCCATCGCCGACATGGAGCCGTACCGCCGCATCGTCGGGCCGGCGACGCGCCAGCGCGTCCGATCCACCCTGCGCGCCGCTCTGAACTCCGCGATCGCGCAGCAGTTGATCACCTTCAATCCGGCCGCTCACGTCGAACTGGAAGCAGGCAAGCGGCCCAAGGCGCTCGTGTGGACCGAGGAACGGGTCCTGCACTGGCAGCGCACCGGCGAGAAGTCCTCGTCCGTCATGGTTTGGACGCCGGAGCATACCGGCCTCTTCCTCGACCACGCGGCGGACGACCGTCTGTACGCCCTGTTCCACCTCATCGCGTTCCGCGGGCTCCGGCGTGGGGAGGCGTGCGGGCAGAAATGGACCGACACCCACCTGGACGCGGGTCTCATCACCGTCGCCAAGCAGCTCGTCGTCGACGGCTGGGAGGTCTACGAGGACGACCCCAAGACCGACGCGGGTGCGCGCACCATCGCCCTGGACGCGGACACGGTCGAGGTCCTGCGCCGGCACCGCGCTCGGCAGGGCGAGGAGCGTGAGAAGTGGGGGACCGCCTGGGTGGAGACCGGCCGTGTCTTCACGCGGGAGAACGGGGAACTGCTCCACCCCGCCAACGTCACCCGCCGCTTCATCGAGCTGTGCGAGGAGATCGGCCTCCCGCCGGTCCGGCTCCACGACCTGCGCCACGGCGCGGCGACCCTCGCCCACGCGGCCGGCGCCGACCTGAAGGACATCCAGGAGATGCTCGGCCACTCCTCGATCACCATCACGGCGGACACGTACACGAGCCTGCTTCCCGAAGCGGATCTTGCGATTGCCGAGGCTGCGGCCCGTCTCGTCCCGCGTGCACGCGCCCCTCGCGATGTGCCGGATGGTGCTGATCGGTTGGGGGTTATTTCGGGGGCTGCCGACCCGTCCGCTCACGCAGCGCACACGCAAACGGCCCCGGACGGGACGTCCGGGGCCGAGTAGGCCCCTTCCCTGGGGAGAAACCCCAGGTCAGGGCCATACGTCTAGTGCCCCCGGCAGGATTCGAACCTGCGACACCCGCTTTAGGAGAGCGGTGCTCTATCCCCTGAGCTACGAAGGCGGGGGCTCGGCGGGACCTCGGAGGAGATCCAGGGACGGATCTTCGGCGAGGAGGCCGGGCCCGGTGGTCGGACGCGAAACGGATCTCGCCGAGTGGCATCGCCGCCCGCAGGAGCCGTGTCGACGGCCGACCAGGGAACAGGGTAGCGGATGGGCGTCCGGCCGGGGGCCGCGTCCCCCGGGACGGCTCGCGGGACTGTGGAGGCGTCGTCGGGCGAGCGCCGCCACCGGTGGTCGCCTGCCGCGCCCGCCCCGCCCGTCGGAGCGGGCGGAGCGGGCGCGGGGGACCGGAGGGCCGGCCGACCGCTGACGGCGTGGCGGACGGGGGCCGTGGGAACCACGGGTGCGGTGGGTCTCAGGCGGGCGGGAGGGGGTGGGTGGTCACTTCGGCGCCGAAGACGGAGCCGCCGTTCTGTTCCATCGAGATCAGGGTGACCCGGGTGCCCTCCGGGGTTCCCGGACTCGCCGTGAGGGGCGTGGCCTTGACGAGGCACGGGGTGTCGAACTCGGCGTAGCGGATGAAGAGGGTCTTCATCGCCACCACGGTGGCCGGTTGCGGGGACCGGGTCAGGGCCGCCTGGCGTGCCGCTTCGAGGAGCAGCATGCCCGGGGCGTGGTCGACGGGATGGTCGAAGAGCACCGGGTGCCCGAGGTCCGACCGCAGGTACCAGTGGCCCGGTGCGCCGGCGGAGGACAGGACGACGTCCTCGGACCGCTCGCGGCCGACGAGGCGGGGATCGATCGGGCGGCCCGGCGGCAGGGCGCGGGCGTGGGCCGCGGTCAGGTCCGCGTACGGGCCGCGCAGCCGCCGGTAGACCGCCGGGGACTGGTTGGAGAACCGGGTCCGCACGTGGGCGACGGTGGCGCCGCCCAGGGATGCCCGGACGTCCATGGTCATGCCCGCGAGGCGGGAGCCGCGGCGTACGACGTCGGTGCAGGTGACGTCCAGCTCGATCGCGGACGGGGCGCCGGCGGCCCGGAGCGCCGACGGCTGGAAGCGGAAGTGCAGGTCCTCCCAGGCCTGCCGGAAACCGAACGGCACGTCGTACGCGGTGTGGCAGAGCATCGGGATCGTCTGGCGCACGCACTCGATCAGCAGCAGCGGGTCGCGGGAGCCGCGCGCCCCGCCGTAGAAGCGGTGGTCCGCGGGCCACCGCGCGGAGACCTCGAACCGGTCGGCTCCGATCGGACGCCGGCCGGTGAGGAGCAGTTCGTCCACGTCCGTCTTGTGCACCTCGGCCGCCGACACCGGTCGGCTTCGAGGCTGCGGTTCGCGCGTCCTCGGCGGTGTGCTCGTGAGCATGCTGTCCCCCTGGTACGTCTCGTACGTCGAAAACGAAGACGGTCCGGACAGGGGTGGGTGGCGGAACCGGTAGCCCCCCGCCCGTTCCGCGATAAACCTAAAGAGTGCTCTCTTTTTTTGAAAGTAAAGATTCGGCAAACCGGTGGGTTTGAAGGGTGATTCGGGTGGATTTTTGCTGGTGGGGAGGGGTGTGGGGTGATGGCGGGCGTCGGATGGGGGTTGTCAACGGCGTGCTTCGGCTCGGTAACATAAGAGTCGTTCCGTTTTTCTGGAGGGTGTGAGGTCGTGGCAGGTCCCAAGCAGGAGCGGGCTGTTCAGACGCGTGAGGCGATCCTCCGCGCGGCGGCCGAGACCTTCGACGAGCTCGGCTACGCCGGTGCGAGCGTCAACCTGATCCTGAAGCGGGCCGGACTCACCACGGGCGCCCTGTACTTCCACTTCGACTCCAAGGAGGGCCTGGCGCGCGCGGTGATGAACGCGCAGCCCGACACCATCGTCCCCGGGCTGCGGTCCGAGGGGCTCCAGCGGCTGGTGGACATCACCCTGTCCTGGTCGCACCTGCTCCAGGTCGACCCGCTCCTGCGGGCCGGCGTCCGGCTGACGGGGGAGCAGGCCAGCTTCGGCACCTCCGACGCGACGCCCTACCAGGCCTGGGCGGGCATCATGGCCGACTGCCTGCGCGCGGCGCAGGACAGGGGGGAGCTGCAGGCGGGGGTGTCGCCCGAGGAGCTGGGCGAGTTCGTCACCGAGGCGTGTACGGGCATGCAGATGTTCTCCGCCGTGGCCAGCGGCAGGAAGGACCTGACCGACCGCACCATCCGGATGTGGCGCCTGCTGCTGCCCGGGGTCGCCGTGCCCGCGATCGTCTCCCGCACCGAGGTCAGCCACGAGCGGCTGAGGAGCCTCGTCGGCTGACGCCCCGGGGCCGTGCCCCGACCCGTACCACCGGTTCCGTACGGCCGGTTCCGTACCACCCGTCCCTTACCACCGGTTCCGTACCGCCCCTTTCGTTTCACCGGCGCCGAGGATGCCGCCGTCGCGCACCACCATGCCGTGTTCACGTGCCCGTTCGTCCCTGGGAGGACCCATGCGCCACAGCCTCGGCCGACTTCGGCTGGCCGCCCTCAACATCGACGGCGTCCTGCTCAACGACACCTTCAGCCCCGTGATCCACGCCTTCGTCGTCGGGCGGGGCGGCACCTACACCGCCGAGACCGAGCGCGCGGTGTTCTCGCAGCCCCAGCACGTGGCCGGCCGCAACATGGCCGCCGCCGTGCCGCAGTCCCTCAGCGGGGAGGAGGCCCTCGCCGCCTACTTCGCCGAGCGCGACGCCTACCTCGTCGACCACCCGGTCGCCGTCATGGACGGCGCGATCGACCTCGTACGGCGGCTGCGGGCGCTCGGCCTGCGGACCGTCTGCTACGGAGGGCTTCCCGCCCCGCACTTCGACCGGTTCCTCGGGGAGTGGGCGGACCTGTTCGACGGACCCCGCTACGTGTGCACCAACGACTTCCGCCCCGGGATCCACGAGATCACCACCGAGGTCTTCGGCCTCGAACACGGGGAGGCGCTCTTCGTCGACGACGTGGCCCGCGTGGCCGAGGCCGCCCGGGACCTCGACGTCCCCTTCATCGGCCACCCCAGCACCTTCGTGCACAGCTTCCAGCGGCAGTTGATGCGCGCGGCCGGCGTGCGGCACCTCGTGGACTCCCTCGCGGAGATCGACGAGACCCTGGTCCGAGCCGTCGACGCCGAGGCGCTGCACGGCACGGTGTGGAGCGACGCCGTTCCGGCCGGAGCGTGAACGACCGTGACGAGTGAGCGAGTTGTGCGACCAGCCGATACGAGCCCGCGAGGAGCGGCATGAACGACCAGCGACCGATGGCCGGCCGAGTGGCCATGATCACCGGAGCGTCCAGCGGCATCGGCGAGGCGGCCGCCCACGCGTTCGCCGACGAGGGCGCGGCCGTCGTCCTGGTCGCGCGGCGCGGCGAGCGGCTGCGCGCCCTCGTCCGGAAGATCGAGGACTCCGGCGGGCGCGCCCTCGCGGTCGAGGGCGACGTCACCGACGCCGGCCGGATGCGCGAGGCCGTCGAAGCCGCCGTGGAGGCGTACGGGCGGCTGGACCACGCCTTCAACAACGCCGGTTACGCCTCGGCGGGCCTCCCGCTGCACGAGATCGACGACGACGTCTTCCGGCGGACCATGGACGTGAACGTGACGGGCGTCTGGAACTGCATGCGCCACCAGATCCCCGTGATGCTGGGGCAGGACTCCGGCGGGTCCATCGTCAACACGGCCAGCGTCGCCGCCACCCGCGCCACGGGAGCCAGCGCCGCGTACGTGGCCGCCAAGCACGCCGTCCTCGGCATGACCCGGGCCGCGGCGGCCGACTACGGCACCGCGGGCATCCGGGTCAACGCCCTGGTCGTGGGCGCCACGCGCACCGAGATGATGGAGGAGGTGCTGGCGCAGGACGCCGGGCTCGAGCAGCGGTTCGCGGACGACTCCGTACAGAAGCGCATGGCCGCGCCCTCCGAAGTGGCCGCTGCCGCGCTGTGGTTGTGCGGGGACGGCGCCTCGTACGTGACCGGGGCCGCGATGCCGGTCGACGGGGGAGCGACCGCCGTCTGACGGACCTCCGGGTCCTTGGTCGTTCCTCGTCCTCCTCCCCCCGGCCGTCGGGAAACCCGGCGCGACTTGCGGCAGTCGGCGGCGACAGCCGGGCACGGCGCTGGTGTGCTGACCGGCAGAGACGCCGTGCCCGACGGCCGGCGGGGAAACCCGGAGGAGACACGATGCACGGAACCGCGTCCGCGTCCGAGGACGTATCCACGACCGCGACCGCGTCCGGAGCCACATCCGCGTCCGGAGCCACATCCGCGTCCGGAGCCACATCCGCGTCCGCGTCCGAGGACGTATCCACGACCGCGTCCGCGACCGGAGCCGTATCCGCGACCGGAGCCACATTCGCGTCCGTGTCCGAAGACGCATCCGTGACCGCGTCCGCGACCGGAGCCGTATCCACGACCGCATCCGTGACCGGAGCCGTGTCCGAGACCTCGACCGGGCCGGGCGGTGGTGCGCCCGACCCCTCCCCGCCGGGCCCCCCGGCCCGGAGCGGGCGCGCCCTCGCCGTCCTCGGGCTGAGCGCGTTCGTGGTGGGGACCGCCGAGTTCGCCGTGATCGGCGTCCTCGACCGGATGGCCGGGAGCCTCCGCGTCAGCACCGCCACGGCGGGCCTCCTGGTCACCGCGTACGCGATCGGCGTGTGCCTGGGCGGGCCGCTCCTGACGGCGGTGACGCTCCGGCTGCCCCGCCGGCTCCTGCTGGCCGTCGCGCTCGGCGGCTACGCCCTGGCCAACGTCGTCGCGGCCCTCTGGGCGGACTTCGCCGCTGTCGTCGCGGTGCGCGTGCTCGCGGGCTCCGTCCACGGCCTGTTCGTCGGCGCCGCCTCCGCGACGGCCGCCGCGCTGGTCCCGGCGGAGCGCAGGGGCCGGGCCGTGGCCGTGGTCTTCGGCGGGATCGCCGCGGCCAACCTCCTGGGCGTGCCGCTGGCGGCCTTCGTCGGCCGGGTCCTGCCCTGGCAGTACGCCTTCGCCGGGATCGCCGCCCTCGCCTGCGCGGCGCTGCTGCTGACGTGGGCGGCGGTGCCGGCGTCCGCCGCCGGCGGGCGGCAGGCGCTCCGCGCGCAGTTCCGGCACGTCGCGAAGGCGCCGGTGGCGGGGCTCCTCGCGATCGCCGTGCTCGTCTTCTGCGGCCTGTTCACCGCGTTCACCCAGCTGAGCGGGTACCTCCAGGAGGTCGTCGGGGTCCCGGGCGGTGCCGTCGGCCTGTACCTGCTCGTCTTCGGGGCCGCCGGTTCCGCCGGCACCGCGCTCGGGGGCCGGCTCGCCGACCGGGCCGCCGGCGCCACCGTGATCGCGGCGACCGCGGTGCTGGTCCTGGTCCTCGTGGCGCTCTTCCCGCTCGGCGGGCGGCCCGTGGCCGTGGGCGCGTGCGTCGCGGTCTGGGGCCTCGCCGGCTTCGGCCTCGCCCCCGCCCTCCAGCTCCGGACGATCCGTGCCGCCGGGCCCGGCGGCGACCTCGCGGCGACGCTCGGCGCCTCGGCGGGGAACGCCGGCATCGCGGTCGGAGCGGCCCTCGCGAGCGGGATCACGGGGGCGTACGGGTTCGCCGTGCTGCCGCTCGTCGCGGCGGCGGTCTGCGCGGCGACGCTGCCCCTGGCCTGGGTCTTCCTGGCGTCGGAGCGGTTCCGGGAGGCCCCCGTGCAGACCGCTCCGTAGGTACGGGCGCGCACAGCGGTGCGGGGCCGGGACCAGGCCGTACGCCGTGGTCCCGGCCCCGCACCGGCCGTGTCGCACGTCAGAGGCAGTCCTCCTCGCGGTACTCGGCGGTCCCGCCGCCCCGCTCCGCCGCCGCGCGCAGCTCCACCCGCCGGATCTTCCCCGAGATCGTCCTGGGCAGCTCGGCGAACTCGATGCGCCGCACCCTCTTGTACGGGGGGAGCTCCGCCCGGGAGTGGGCGAAGAGCAGCTTCGCCGTGTCCCGGGTCGGCTCCCAGCCCTCCGCGAGGACCACGTACGCCTTCGGCACCGACAGGCGCAGGGCGTCCGGCGCGGGCACCACGCCGGCCTCCGCCACGGCCTCGTGCGCGAGCAGGGCGCTCTCCAGCTCGAACGGGGAGATCTTGTAGTCGGAGGACTTGAACACGTCGTCCCTGCGGCCGACGTAGGTGAACCGCCCGTCGGGGCCGCGCACCGCCAGGTCGCCCGTGCGGTAGTGACCGCCGGCGGTCGCCTCGGCGGTGCGGTCCGGGTCGCCCTCGTACCCCGTCATCACCCCGACGGGGGCGGCGGACAGGTCGACGCAGATCTCGCCCTCGTCGGCCGGGCGGCCCGTGGCCGGGTCGAGCAGGGCGACGGTGAAGCCGGGGCTCGGCCGGCCCATCGAGCCGGGCGTGACCGCCGAGCCGGGGGTGTTCGCGATCTGGACGGTCGTCTCCGTCTGCCCGAAGCCGTCCCGCACGGTCACCCCCCACGCCCGCCGCACCGTCTCGACGACCTCGGGGTTCAGGGGTTCGCCAGCCGCCACCGCCTCCCTCGGCGGGGTGCGCAGCCGGCCCAGGTCGGCCTGGACGAGCATGCGCCACACGGTCGGCGGCGCGCAGAACGTGGTCACGCCCGCGCGGTCCATCTCCGCCATCAGACGGCCCGCGTCGAAGCGCGTGTAGTTGTGCACGAAGACGGTCGCCTCGGCGTTCCACGGGGCGAAGAGGCTGGACCAGGCGTGCTTGGCCCAGCCGGGCGAGGAGATGTTCAGGTGCACGTCGCCGGGCTTCAGCCCGATCCAGTACATGGTGGACAGGTGACCCACCGGGTACGAGGCGTGGGTGTGGCGGACCAGCTTCGGCCGGGAGGTCGTGCCGGAGGTGAAGTAGAGCAGCAGCGGGTCGTCGGCGAGGGTCGGGCCGTCGGGCGCGTACTCCTCCGGGGCCGTCAGGGAGTCCTCGTAGTCCAGCCAGCCGGGGAGCGGGGCGTGCGCCGGCCGGCCGACCGCGACGCGGGTGAAGCCGCCGGGCACCGCGGCGAACCTGGCGTGGTCCTCCGCCCGGGCGACGACGTGGCGGACCGCGCCGCGCCCGACGCGGTCCGCCAGCTCGACCGCGTTCAGGAGCGGCGTCGCCGGGACGAGCACGGCGCGCAGCTTCATCGCGGCCAGCGCCGTCTCCCACAGCTCCTTCTGGTTGCCGAGCATGACCAGGACGCGGTCGCCCGCGCGGACGCCCCGCGCGCGCAGCCAGTTCGCGACCTGGTCCGAGCGGCGGGCGAGTTCCGCGAAGGAGTACCGGTGGTGGGTGCCGTCCTCCTCCGCGATCCGCAGGGCCGTGCGGTCGTTGCCGCGGGCGATCGCGTCGAACCAGTCCAGGGCCCAGTTGAACCGCTCCGGACGGGGCCAGCGGAAGCCCGCGTACGCCGTCTCGTAGTCCTCCCGGTGGGCGAGCAGGAAGTCCCGTGCGGCCCGGAACTCCTCGGTGGGGTCGGGCGTGGTCATGCGTTGCTCCTTCGTGGTGGGGGCGCCCGGCGGCCCCGGGCCGTGCCGTCCGCCGGCCGTGGGGCCTTTGTGGGGTTCGTTCCGGGACGGGTCAGTCGGTGTCGTCCACGGGGACCAGGGCGACGACGGGGATGGTCCGGTCCGTCCTGGCGCGGAACGTGGCGAAGTTCGGGTCCTGCTCCGTCTGCAGGCGCCACAGCTCCTCGTGCTCCGACTCCGGCACCGGCTCGGGCCGTACGGTCAGGCGCCGCGTGCCGACCTCCACCACGCCCTCGCCGGCCGCCATGAGGTTGCGGTACCAGCCGGGCGCCACGGGCGCCCCGCCGTTCGCGGCGAAGACGACGTGGCGGCCGTCCCGGACCAGGTGGACGAGGGGCGTGGTGCGGGTCAGACCGCTGACCCGGCCCCTGGTGCTGAGCAGCAGCAGGGGAACGGAACCGAAGCTCTCCACCCGGCCGCCGTTGGCCCGGAATTCCTCGATGACGCCCCGGTTGAAGGCGTTGCTGTTGACGGTCTCGTCGACCGTCCCGTTCGTCTCCTGCATCAGTTCCATTCACCTTCGGGGAGGAAGAGGCGGGTGTCGGTGGTCTGCTCGAACGGCATTCCGGCCGGCATGTTGATGAGTTCCATGGAAAGGCCCCACGGGGTCGTGAAGTACACCCAGCGGTCTCCGGCGATCGGACCGTCCTCGATGGTCTCCGGCTCGCCTAGGAGGGTCACGCCGGGCTGTTCGCGCAGATACGCGGCGGCCTTGTCGACGTCGTCCACGTAGAGGGCGAAGTGGTGCCCGCCCCAGTCGCTGTTGCGGGGCCGGGTGCGGTCCTGGTCGGGGGAGTCGTACTCGAAGAGTTCGAGGTTGGTCACCGGGCCCAGGCGCAGCATGGCGATCTTCGCCGAGGCGCGCGGGTGCACGGCGAGCTTCTCGGTCATCCAGGTGCCCTCGGGGTCCTCCACCGGGCCGAGCCGGTAGGCCAGTTCGGCGCCGATGACCTCGGTGAAGAACTCCACCGCCTGGTCGAGGTCGGGCACGGTGTAGGCGATGTGGTGCACCGCGCGTGCTCCGGGGATCCTGCTCAACGTCACTCCGTCCGCCGGGGGTCCGCCTCCGGCGGGCCCCGTGCCGTCGCCCGTGCGGATGCCCGGGCAGGGCCGACGATGCGGCCCCGCGGCCCCCCGGGCAAGGCGTAGTTACCGAAGTGCGCCGACATGCCGAAGTGGATTCCGGGGGTTGGTGCCGGCGCGCCCGCTCCTGTTGGAATGCATGCGTCGCCGCGGAGCCGGAAAGCTTTCACCGCGGCGGAATCGGCCGAGTGCGACCGCCTTCGATGCGCCCCCGTTTCTGCATTCATGGGCTGGACTTCTTCCCCAATGAAACCGAAGACCAGGAAACGACGAAGATGACGAATGAAATGAAGCGCCGCAGGTTCGTGGGCACGGGATCGGGAATCGCCCTCGCCACCGCCGCCGGCGGTCTCGCAGGGGCCCCCGGCGCGCGTGCCGACGACGGCGGGGGCGCCGTGCCGGAGGACCCGGCCGGCGCGCGGTCGACCGCCGTCACGGTGCTTCCGGCCGACCCCCGCTACCCCGACCTCACCTCGGGCATGAACCAGCGCTGGCAGGCCCGGCCGGACAAGATCGTGCTGCCGAGGACGACGGCCGAGGTCGTCGCCGCGGTCCGCGAGGCCGTCTCCACCGGCAAGCGGCTCTCGGTGACCAGCGGCGGGCACTGCTTCGAGGACTTCGTCTTCAACGCCGACGTCAGGATCAACCTCAAGCTGTCGCTGATGAACCAGGTCGCCTTCGACCCGGCGATGAACGCCTTCGCCGTCGGCGGCGGCGCCACCCTCCTCGACGTGTACGAGGCCCTGTACGAGGGCTGGGGCGTGACCATACCCGGCGGCATATGCCACAGCGTCGGCGTCGGCGGCCACATCACCGGCGGCGGGTTCGGCAACCTCTCCCGCCAGTACGGCCTGACCGTCGACCACCTGCACGCCGTGGAGGTCGTGGTGGTCGCCGCGAACGGCACGGTCCGCAGCGTGGTCGCCGCCCGGGACTCCGCCGACGCCCGCCTGCGCGACCTGTTCTGGGCGCACACCGGCGGTGGCGGCGGCAGCTTCGGCATCGTCACCAAGTTCTGGTTCCGCACCCCGGGCGCCACCGGGGCCCCGGAGAACCTGCTGCCCAAGGCGCCTTCGCAGGTCTTCCTGACCCTGGCGAACTGGCCCTGGGAGAAGGTCACGCAGGACGGCTTCGGCCGCCTGGTCACCTACTGGGGCCGGTGGCTGGAGCAGAACAACACGGCGGGCACCACGGGCGGTTCGCTCTACTCGTGGCTGCTGCTCAACCACCGCGACAGCGGTGCGCTGGGCGCCGTCGTCCAGCTCGACGCCTCGCTCCCGGACGCCCCGGCCGTCCTGTCGGACTTCCTCGCCGGCATGGACCTGGCGCTGGGCCTGAGCTCGACGACCCGGCGCTCCTCGGGCGTGGTCGACTCCGCGTACACCACGACGAGGCTGCTGCCGTGGCTGCGCGGCACCCGCTACATCGGCTCCATCTCCCCCACCCAGCTCGACCCGACCACCCGCAGCATCCACAAGTCGTCCCACCTGCGCACGGTGACGCCCCAGCGGCAGATCGACGCCATGTACCGGAACCTCACGAGCACCGACGGGCCGAGCGCCCTCACCGGGATCGTGCTCTCCGCGTCGGGCGGCCGGATCGCGTCCGTCCCGCCGAACGCCACGGCGGTCGCCCAGCGCGACGCGATCATGAAGACCAACTTCGAGAGCCTCTGGTACGACACCAGGGACGACGCCCGGAACATCGCCTGGGTGCGCAACGCCTTCCGCGACGTCTACGCCGACACCGGCGGCGTCCCGGTGCCCAACGGCGTCACCGACGGCTGCTACATCAACTACCCCGACGGCGACCTCTCCGACCCGGCCTTCAACACCTCCGGGGTCCCCTGGCACGACCTGTACTGGAAGGGCAACTACGCCCGGCTCCAGCAGGTCAAGCGCGACTGGGACCCGAGGAACGTCTTCCAGCACCGGCAGTCGGTCCGCCTCTGACGGCCACCGCGCCGCTCCCTCCCCCCACGGAACCGCCGGCCCCGCCGGCCCCTTCGACCCCTTCGACCACTTTCCCCCCTTCCGCAATCCGTTCCAAGGAGAGAACCCTCATGCGCACCACCACCCTCGGCACCAACGGGCCCGTAGTCGGCCGCATCGGCCTCGGCACCATGGGCATGTCCTTCGGCTACGACCCGCACGGCTGGGACGACGACGCCTCCGTCGCGGTGATCCACCGCGCCCTCGACCTCGGCGTCAACCTGATCGACACGGCCGACGTCTACGGCCCCTTCACCAACGAGAACCTCGTCGGACGGGCCCTCAAGGGCCGTCGCGACGAGGTGGTCCTGTCCACCAAGGGCGGCCTCGTCGTCGGCGAGGACGGCCTCGGCCTCGACGGACGCCCCGAGCACCTCACCGCCGCGGTCGAGGCCAGCCTGAGCCGCCTGGGCACCGACCGCATCGACCTCTACTTCCTGCACCGCGTGGACCCGCGGGTTCCGCTGGAGGAGAGCTGGGGCGCCCTCGCCGAGCTCGTCCGCCAGGGCAAGATCCGGTCGCTCGGCCTCTCCGCCGTCACCCTGGAGCAGGTGCGCGCCGCGCAGGCCGTGCACGAGGTGGCCGCCGTCGAGTCCGAGGCCTCGCTCTTCACCCGGGACGCCTTCGCCGACGTCCTGCCGTACACCGTGGAGAACGGCATCGCCTTCCTGCCCTTCTCGCCGCTGGGCCGCGGTCTGCTCACCGGCGCCTTCACCAACCCGGCCGACCTGCCCAAGGACGACTGGCGCAGCACCCAGCCGCGCTTCACCGAGGAGGCCTTCGCCCACAACAAGGCGATCGTCGACGCCGTGCGCGCCGTCGCCGACCGGCACGAGGCCACCCCGGCGCAGGTGGCGCTGGCCTGGCTCCTCACCAAGGGCGAGCACGTCGTCCCGATCCCCGGCACCAAGACCGAGCGCTACCTCGTCCAGAACGCCGGTGCCGCGGCGCTGGACCTCACCGACCAGGACGTCGCCGAACTGGACGCCCTGCCCGCACCCCTGGGCGCCCCCGAGGCGTGATCGCGCCCCCTCCTCCGGCCGGGTGACCCCCCGCCGGAATCCGTTCCGCCCCCGCCGGTCCGGGAGACCCCCGGGCCGGCGGGGACGGGGCACACCGGCCCCGTCCCGCCTCCTCGTCCCGACCTTCAGACCGGAGTACCCCCAGCGATGACCGAGATCACCACGGCCCGTCCGGGCAGCAGCCTCACCTCCGCCTTCGACATCCCCCGCCCGCCCGGCCTGACCTGGTACGTCCAGTCCCGGATGCCGGTGGGCTACGAGGTCTCCCTCACCCGGGGACTCCTCAACCCGGCCAACCCCGTCCTCGCCCGCTCGGTCGGCGCCGACGGCCGCGGGACCGTCCGCACGCTCGTCGTCGTGGACCGGGCCGTGGACGAGCTCTACGGCCCCGGCCTGCGCGGCTACTTCGACGCCTGGCGGGTCGACGCGGTCTGGAAGGTCATGCCCGGCGACGAGGAGACCAAGAACCTCGACCAGGTCGTCGAGGTGACCAGGGCCATGACCGACATGGGCATCCTGCGCCGCACCGAACGCGTCGTCGTGGTCGGCGGCGGCGTCCTGATGGACGTCGTCGGGATGGCCGCGAGCCTCTACCGCAGGGGCGCCCCCTACGTGCGGGTCCCCACGACCCTCGTCGGCCAGGTCGACGCGGGCGTCGGCGTCAAGACCGGCGTCAACCACGGCACCCACAAGAACCGCCTGGGCACCTACTTCGCCCCCGAGGTCACCCTCATCGACCCCGAGTTCCTGCGGACGGTGGAGCCCCGGCACATCGCCAACGGACTCGCCGAGATCATCAAGATGGCGCTCATCAAGGACGGCGCGCTCTTCGAGCTCCTGGAGGAGAACGTCACCCGGATCACCAACCACGCGCTCGCCGACTGCGGGGCGGCGATGAGCGAGGTCGTCTCCCGGGCCATCGCCGGCATGCTGGACGAGCTGGAGCCCAACCTCTGGGAGAGCGTCCTGGAGCGCTCGGTCGACTACGGGCACACCTTCAGCCCCTCCCTGGAGCTGCGCGCCGACCCGCCGCTGCTGCACGGCGAGGCCGTCGCGGTCGACATGGCCGTCTGCCTCGCCCTGGCCGTCGGACGGCGGTACCTGTCCGAGGGCGACGCCCACCGCGCCCTCGCCCTCATCGCCGGCTGCGGACTCCCGCTGACCCACCCGGTGTTCACCCCCGAACTCCTGGAGGTCGGCCTCGCCGACGCGGTCAAGCACCGGGACGGCCTCCAGCGCCTGCCGCTGACCGACGGAATCGGCTCCTGCGTCTTCGTCAACGACATCACGGCCGACGAACTGGCCCGCGCCCTGGAGTTCGTCCGGGCGTACGCGGACGCGGCCCGCGCGGACGGACCGGGCCGGTGAGCACGCCCGGCCCGATCACCGTCCTCGACGTGGGCGGCACCCATGTGCGCAGCGCCGCCTGGTCGCCCGGCGGCGGCCTCGGCGAGGTCCTGGACCAGCCGTCCCCGAGCCGGCTGAGGAACCCCGGCACCCCCGTGGCCGAGCTGCGGGAACGCCTCCTCGGCACCATCTGCGCGGCCGTCCCCCGCGGGCCCGGCGGCGCCGTGGCCGGCGTCTCCTTCGGCGCGGCCCTCGACCACCGCAGCGGCACCGTCTACGGCTCCGCACCGCTGTTCGGCGACGAGACCACGCCCCTGGACCTGCGGGGCGAGCTCCGCGCCCGGCGCCCCGACGTCCGGTGGCACGTCGTCAACGACGTCACCGCCGCGCTGCTGCACTTCGTCTCCGCGCCGCACCGCCGGGCCCACCGCAAGGTGCTCCTGATGACCGTCAGCTCCGGCATCGCCTGCCGGACCGTGGACCTGCGCAGCGGCACCATCGCCACGGACGGCTGCGGACTCCAGGGCGAGGTCGGCCACCTGCCCGCGACGGCCCGGCTGGCGGGCGGACCCGTCGAGCTGCTCTGCGACTGCGGACGGCCCGGCCACGTCTCCTCGTACGCCTCGGGGCCCGGCCTCCGCCGGATGGCCGACGTCCTGCGGGAGCGCGTCCCCGACCGCTGGGAGCGGTCGCTCCTGGGCCGCGCGACGGCGGAGGGCACCGCCTTCGAGCCGGCGCTCCGGGCCGCCCTGGACGCGGGCGACGACCTCGCGGCCGAACTGCTCGACGCGTCCACCGCGCCCGTCGCCGACGTGCTGCGCAGCGCGCTCTGCCTCGACCCGGAGCTGGACGAGCTCGCCCTCAGCGGCGGCGTGCCCGGCGGTCTCGGCCCGCACTACCGGGCGTCGGTCCTCGGCCACCTCCGGCGCGAGGGCCTGTACCTCACCGGGGAGCGCGCGCCGGACTGGGTGACCGACCGCATCACGGTCTGCTCCCCGGGCGAGGCCAACGGCCTCATCGGGGCGGGCCTCGCGGCCCTGGACGGCGAATCGCCCGCCGCCGGCCCCGACCGGGGCCCGGCGGACGCGGACGCGGACGGTACGGGAGTGGACGGAGGCGGTACGGAAGCGGACGCGAGCGGTACGGGCGCGGGCGCCACGCACCCCGCCGTCGTACGGGAGGGGGACGCGACGCGGCTGCGCCCGCGGCCCACACCCGCGCCCGGCCCCGGGGAGCTCAGCGTCGCGCCCCTCGTCGCCGGGGTCTGCGGCACCGACCTGCAGATCCTGCGGGGGCTGCGCGACGACGGCGCCCCGGTCCTCGGCCACGAGGGCGTGGCCCGGATCGTGGAGGCGGGCCCCGGCGTGGCCGATCCGCGCCTGGTCCCCGGCGCCCGCGTCGTCGTCAACCCCACGCACCCCTCCGACCCGTCGTTCCTCCTCGGGCACAACGTGGACGGCATGCTCCAGGCCCGGATGCTCATTCCGGAGAACGCCGTCCGCGACGGCCTCGTCGTCCCCCTGGAGCAGGTCCCCGACGGGAACCTGCCCGCCCTGATCGAGCCGCTGGCGGTCGTGCGGTACGCCCTGCTCGCCCTGCGCGCCCACGACCCCGACACCCTGCTCGTCATCGGGGACGGCACCGTCGGCCACCTGGCCGTGCGCGCCGCCGGGCGCTGGCTCGGCCGCCCCGTGCGGACCGTCCACGTGCACCACACCCGGGAGGGCCTGGAGTGGAGCGCGGGGGCGCCGCACCGGGCCGACCACCCCGTCCGCCGGGAGGACCTGGAGGCGGGGGCGCTCGCCGGGACGCTGGACCGGGGACGGGTGGCGGTCCTCGTCGCCACCCCGGCCCCGGCGACCCTCCCGGGCCTCGAACTGGCCCTGGCGGTCACGGAGGGCGCCGAGGTCGCCGTCGACCTCGTCGGCGGGCTGCGCCGGCCCGCGTTCAGCGACCGGTTCCCGGGCGTCGACCTGGCCGAGGTCCGGGCCGCCAACTGCGGCGGACTGCCCGTGCCGCCCGTCGTCGGACGGCTCACCGCGGCGGACGGCCGGAAGGTGTCCGTCCTGGGCCACCGCGGCGTGGCCAACGAGCACCTGGAGTACGCGGCGGCCGAACTGTGCCGGGACCCGGAGCGCTACCGGGACCTGGTGACGCACGAGACGGACCTCGCCGGCGCCGCCGGGATCCTGACCGGGCTCGCCCGCGACGAGGGCCGGACCGTCGCCGGACGGCGGCTGGTGAAGCTCGCCGTACGGACGGGGGCCCCGTCATGAGCCTCCCGCTGACCGGCCTCGTCGACTGGCGGCTCCCCGTGCGCGGCGAGGCGGCCGTGGACCTGGCCTTCCAGTACCGCGTCGACGGCCTCCAGTTCGACCTCGGCGGACCCGGGCGCGGCCCCTGGCTGGACCGGCCGGGGACGGTCGGCGGCACGGTGGGGCGGCTGCGCCGCACCGCCGCGGCCGCCGGCGTCACCCCGCTCGGCGTGGCGGCCAACGTGCTCAACGACCTCGGCCTCACCGCCGAGCCGGGCACCCTGGCCGCCGCGCGGGTGCGGTCGGTGCTCCGCCGGCTGCTCGACGTGGGACGGGAGCTCGGCGTCCCGCTGGTGTTCGTGCCGAGCTTCCGGCGCAGCGCCATCGACGGCGAGCCGGCCCTGCGGCGCACCGCCGAGGTGCTGCGCTGGGCGGCCGAGCGGGCACGGGCCCGCGGCCTGCTCCTGGCGAACGAGAACGTGCTGCCCCCGCACCTGGCCCTGCGGCTCGTCGAGGAGGTCGGCTCGCCGGCGTTCCGGCTGCTGCTCGACAGCTACAACCCGGTCGGCGCCGGCCTCGACGTACCCGGCCTGGTGGAGGCGACGGCCCCCTTCCTCGCCGACCAGATCCACCTCAAGGACGGGCGCGCCGGCACCGCCGCCACCCCGCTCCTCGGCGACGGCGACGGACGCGTCGACGCGACCGTCGACGCCGTGGCGCGCCGCCTGCCGGGCGTGCGCGCGGTCGTCCTGGAGAACGACCACCGCGACGGGGACGGGGCCCGGCTCCGCGCGGACCTCGCACGGGCCCGGGCGTTCGCCCACCGGCTGGACCGACGACGAATGGAGGCGGCACAGCCATGCCCCTCGTACTGACCGCTCAGGCCCTGCTGTTCGACATGGACGGCACGCTCGTGGACTCCACCGCCGCCGTGGAGCGCACCTGGCACCGGTTCGCCGCGCGCCACGGCCTCGACGCGGCCGAGATCCTGGCCTCCGCACACGGGCAGCGGACGGTGGAGACCGTCGCCGCGCACGCCCCGCCGGGCACCGACGTGGCCGCGGAGACGGCCTGGCTCGTCGCCCGGGACACGGCCGACACCCGCGGCACCGTCGCCGTGCCGGGGGCCGCCGAACTCCTCGCGGCGCTGCCGCCGCACCGCTGGGCGCTCGTCACCTCCGCGGGCCGGGAGCTGGCCGTGCGCCGCATGGAGGCCGCCGGACTTCCGCTGCCCGAGGTCCTGATCAGCGCGGACGACGTACGGGAGGGCAAGCCCTCGCCGGAGGGCTTCGAGGCCGCCGCGGCCCGCCTCGGCGTCAGCCCCTCGGCCGCCGTCGTCTTCGAGGACGCCGAACTGGGCCTGCTGGCCGCCCGGTCCGCCGGCTGCTTCCCGGTGGTCGTGGGCGCGTACGACGGCTCCGCCGCCCGGGGGCGCCCCCGCGTCGCCGACTTCACCGGCGTCACCTGCGCCGCCTCGGACGAGGACGGCCTGCGCCTGGTGCTGCCGGCCCCCGCGCCCGCCCCCGTACCCGCCCTGAGCTGACCCGCCCTCCTCTCCCACCCCCCTCTCACCCCCCACCTCCCTCCCCATCCCCTCCGATCGGAGTGCCTTCGTCATGTCCACAGACCAGGAAACGCTGATTCACGGCCACGTCGCCCCCGGATTCGAGGCCGTCCGCGAGGAGTTCGCCCGCAACTTCGCCGAGCGGGACGAACAGGGAGCGGCCGTCGCCGTGACCCTCGACGGCGAGCTCGTCGTCGACCTCTGGGGCGGCTCCGCCGACCCCACCCGCGGCGTCCCGTGGGGCGGCGACACGCGCCAGCTGATCTTCTCCGGCAGCAAGGGCGTCCTCGCCACCGCCCTGCTCCTCCTCGTCGACCGCGGCGTCGTCGACCTGGACCGTCCGGTCGCCCACTACTGGCCCGAGTTCGCCGCCGAGGGCAAGGAGGGGGTGACCCTGCGCGAGGTGGTGACCTTCACGGCCCGGATGCCGGCCGTCGCGGCGCCGCTGACCCAGGACGACCTGGCGCGCCCCGAGGAGATGGCGAAGCTCCTCGCCGACCAGCCGCAGGAGAGCGACCCGCGCGCGGAGGGCATCCTCTACGGCCCGTACGCGACCGGCTGGATCGTCGCCGAGGTGATCCGCCGCGTCGACGGACGCCGCCTCGACCGCTTCTTCGCCGAGGAGATCGCCGGCCCGCACGGACTCGACATCTCCTTCGGCGTCCCGCGCGAGCTGGCGCACACGGTGGCGCGCACCGAGTACGGGACCGGCTTCCGCGCCCAGTTCAGCGGCTACTTCACCAGCGAGGACCCGCTCACCCGGCGCATCTGGCAGAACCCGGTCCCGTTCCCGGAGGACGAGGAGATCTGGAACCGCCCGGACCGCCGCTTCGGCCTGATCCCCGCCGCCAACGTCATCGGCTCCGCGCGCGCCTTCGCGACCTTCTACGGCATCCTCGCCGCCGACGCGGCCCGCCCCCACGACGAGGAGCCGGTCCTGCTCTCCCGCCGGCTGCTCGACGAGGCGCGGGCCCCGCGCGTCAGCAAGGTCGACCAGCTCATCGACGTCCCCATGGTGTACGGCGGGGGCGGCTACCGGCTGCGGACCAATCCGCGCCCCGGCGTCGACGGCGACTCCTTCGGCCACGACGGGGCCGGCGGCTCGGCCAACCAGGCCTGGCCGCGCGCCCGCGCGGGCGTCTCGTACGTGATGAACCGGCTCATAGCCCTCGGCCCCGACGACAAGCGGGCGTCCTCGCTCGTCAAGGCCGTGGCGGCGTCGATGGCCGGTCTCGGCATCGGGAGCGGGGCGTGACCGGGGACGGGGTACGGCTCCTGGCGCCGGACGGCACCCGGGTGCCGCATCCGGAGCACTCGATCGACCTCTCCCCGGAGGAACTGCGGTCCCTCTACCGGGACATGGCGCTGGCGCGGCGGTTCGACGCGGAGGGGGTGACCCTCCAGCGCCAGGGCGAGCTGGGCCTGTGGCCGTCGCTGCTCGGGCAGGAGGCCGCCCAGGTCGGTTCGGTACGGGCCCTGCGGGACGACGACCACGCCTTCCCCAGCTACCGGGAGCACGCCGTCGCGCTGGGCCGGGGCATGGACCCGCTCGCGCTCCTGCGCCTCTTCCGGGGCGTCGACCACGGCGACTGGGACCCGGCGGAGCACCGCTTCCACCTGTACACCCTGGTCATCGGCTCGCAGACGCTGCACGCCACCGGGTACGCCCTCGGCCTGGCCAAGGACGGCTCCGAGTCCGCCGTCGTCGCCTACTTCGGCGACGGCGCCACCGCGCAGGGCGACGTGTCCGAGGCGTTCAACTTCGCCGCCGTGTACGGCGCCCCCGTGGTGTTCTTCTGCCAGAACAACCAGTGGGCGATCTCGGAGTCCAACGAGCGCCAGACCCGGGTGCCGCTGCACCAGCGGGCGCGGGGCTTCGGCTTCCCCGGCGTCCGGGTCGACGGCAACGACGTCCTCGCGTGCCTCGCCGTGACCCGGTGGGCCCTGGAGCGCGCCCGCCGGGGCGAGGGCCCGACGCTGATCGAGGCGTTCACCTACCGCATGGGGGCCCACACCACCTCCGACGACCCGTCCCGCTACCGGGACGCGGCCGAGGTGGAGAGCTGGCGGGCCAAGGACCCGCTGCTGCGGCTCGAACGCCTGCTGCGGGCCGAGGGCGCCTCGGACGACGCCTTCTTCGCCGCGACCGAGGCGGCCGGCGAGGAGCTGGCCGCACGGGTCCGCGAGGGCGTCCGGTCCATGGCCGCACCCGGCGTCCACGAGCTCTTCGACCACGTCTACGCCGAACCGCACGCCCTGGTGGACGAGGAACGCGCCGCGTTCGACGTCTACCGGGCCGCTTTCGTCCAGGAGGGCTGACATGACCGGGACGACGTCCACGCCGGCGGGCCCCGAGCGGACGACCCTGGTGGCGGCGCTCAACGCCGCCCTGCGCGCCGCCCTCGCCGAGGACCCGAGGACGCTCCTCATGGGGGAGGACATCGGCCGCCTCGGCGGGGTGTTCCGGGTGACCGACGGACTGCAGAAGGACTTCGGCGAGGGCCGGGTGATGGACACCCCGCTGGCCGAGTCCGGCATCGTCGGCACCGCGATCGGCCTCGCGCTGAGCGGCTACCGGCCGGTCGTGGAGATCCAGTTCGACGGGTTCGTCTTCCCGGCGTACGACCAGATCGTCACCCAGCTGGCCAAGATGCACGCCCGCTCGCGGGGCAAGGTGCGGCTGCCGGTCGTGATCCGCATCCCCTACGGGGGCGGGATCGGCGCCGTGGAGCACCACTCGGAGTCGCCGGAGGCGCTGTTCGCCCACGTCGCCGGGTTGCGGGTCATGTCGCCCGCCACCCCGTCCGACGCGTACTGGATGCTCCGGGAGGCGATCCGGAGCGACGACCCGGTGGTCTTCCTCGAACCCAAGCGGCGCTACTACGAGAAGGGCGAGGTCGACCGCCGGCCCGCCGCCCGGCCCGGCCCGCCCCGCGCGCGCGTGGTGCGCGAGGGCACGGACCTCACGCTGGTGGCGTACGGGCCGATGGTCGCGACCTGCCTGAACGCCGCGGCGGTGGCGGCCGAGGAGGGCCACGAGCTCGAGGTGATCGACCTCCGCTCGATCTCCCCGATCGACTTCGACGCCGTCGACCGCTCGGTCCGCCGGACGGGCCGCCTCGTCGTGGCGCACGAGGCGCCGGTCTTCTTCGGCGCCGGGGCGGAGATCGCCGCCCGGATCACCGAGCGCTGCTTCTACCACCTGGAGGCGCCCGTCCTGCGGGTCGGCGGCTTCCACACTCCCTATCCGCCGTCCCGGCTGGAGGACGAGTACCTCCCCGGGCTCGACCGCGTCCTCGACGCGGTCGACCGAGCGCTCGCCGCGTGAAGGGGCTCTGCCGAAGATGACGGACACCAAGGTCCGGTACCAGGAGTTCCGCCTGCCCGACGTCGGTGAAGGACTGCAGGACGCCGAGATCGTCCGCTGGCACGTCGGCGCGGGCGACACGGTGACGGACGGGCAGGTGGTCTGCGAGATCGAGACGGCCAAGGCCGTGGTCGAACTGCCCGTCCCGTTCGAGGGGGTGGTGCGGGAACTGCGCTTCCCCGAAGGGGCGACGGTGGACGTGGGCGAGGTCATCATCACCGTCGCGCCCCCGGACGCCGCAGGGCCCCCGGACGCCGCAGGGCCCCCGGACGCCGCAGGGCCCCCGGAGGAGCCCGTCCGCACGCCGGTCCTGGTCGGGTACGGGGCGGCCGCCGCGCCGACCGCCCGCCGCCCCCGCCGCGCGGCTCCGGCACCCGCCCCGGCCGGCCGCGGCGCCGACCGGCCGCGGGCCAAGCCCCCGGTGCGGAAGCTGGCCCGGGACCTGGGGGTGGACCTCGACCGGGTACGCCCCAGCGGACCGCACGGGGACGTCACCCGCGAGGACGTCCGCACGGCGGCGGCGACGTCCGCCGGCCCGGCGGGAGCTCCCGGCCCGGCGGCTCCCGGTTCGGTGGCGTCCGGCCCTGCGGCTTCCGGCTCCCCGGCCCCCGGTTCGGTGGCCCCCGGTTCGGTGGCCCCCGGTTCGGTGGCTTCCGGCTTCGTGGCCTCCGGGCCGGTGGCTCCCGGCCTTGCGGCGCCCGCCCCCGCGGCTTCCGCCCCCGCGGCCCCCGGCCCGGTCCCGGCGGAGGCGTACGAGACGCGGGTCCCCGCCACCGCCGTTCGCAGGGCGACCGCGCGGGCCATGACCGCCAGCGCCTTCGGCGCCCCCCACGTGACGGAGTTCGTCACGGTCGACGTCACCCGCACCATGAAGCTCGTCGAACGCCTCAGGAAGGATCCCGAGTTCGCCGGCGTCCGGGTGAGCCCGCTCCTCCTCGCCGTCCGCGCCCTGCTCTTCGCCGTCCGCCGCCACCCGGAGATCAACGCCTCCTGGGACGAGGAGCGGCAGGAGATCGTCCTCAAGCACCGGGTCAACCTCGGCGTCGCCGCGGCGACCCCGCGCGGACTGCTCGTGCCCAACGTCAAGGACGCGCAGTCCCTCACCCTGCCCCGGCTCGCCGCCGCCCTCGACGGCCTCGTGACCACCGCCCGCGAGGGCCGGACCACGCCGGCCGACCTCGCCGGCGGGACCCTCACCGTCACCAACATCGGGGTCTTCGGCATCGACACGGGAACCCCGATCCTCAACCCCGGCGAGGCGGCGATCCTCGCCCTCGGCGCGATCGGCCCCCGCCCGTGGGTCCACCGGGGCCGGGTCGTGCCCCGCCAGGTCACCACGCTCGCCCTGTCCTTCGACCACCGGCTCGTCGACGGGGAGCTCGGCTCGCGGGTCCTCGCGGACGTCGCCGCCGTGCTCCACGACCCGCGGCGTCTGGCCACCCATGGCTGAGGGCGTCCCGCACCATCCACACGACACTCCCCGGGAGGGACCGTGAACACGAGCAGCGTACGGAGGCGACCCGCCACCGGGACCGTGGCGCTCTGGCTCGACCTGAAGGACGCCGCGGCGGAGCGCGCGCGGCCGGAACGGCTCGCGGCCATGGGCGCCGCGGGCCGGATCGCCGGGGCCCGGCTGGGCCCGGAGGCCGGCGTGGCCGCGGCGCGGCGGGTGTGCGACGCGCTCCGCCCCCTGCACGACCGGACCGGGGGCCGCCGGGGGACCGTGGTGCTCGGCCTCCCGTCCCCGGCCTCCTCCCCGCACCCCTCCCCGCCCTCCGGGCCGCGCCCGGCACCGGACGCCGCCGGGCTGGTCCGCGGGGCGGCGTCCCTCGCCGACCGGGTGGACCGCCCCAACCGGGCCGTCGCCCTGCCGGCGAACGACGCGGGCGTCGCCGCCATGGAGGTCCTGCTCGGCCGGGGCCTCCCCGTCCACCTGGCCACCTGCTTCTCCGCCCGCCGGTACGAGCAGGCGGCCGCCGCCTACCTCGCGGCGCTGACCCGGGCCCACGCCGAGGGCCGCGACCCGGCCGCCCTCGCCTCGACGGTGGCGTTCGGACTGCGGCCCCTCGACGTACGGATCGACGCGCTCCTGGACCGGGCGGGCGGCGAGGAGGCGAAGGCCCTGCGGGGGACCGCGGCCCTGCTCGCCGCCCGACTGGCCCAGCGGGCGGGCGCCCGGCTGTTCGACCCCCGCACCTCACCGGCCTGGAAGGCGCTCGCCGCCGCCGGCGCGCGCCCCCTGCGCCTGGTCTGGACGGAGCTCGGCGACCTCGCGCCCGCCGACGGCGCCCCGGCCGGCTACACCGCCGGACTCGGCGCGGCGGACGCCACCCTCGCCGTACCGGCGGAGGCGTTCGACGCGGCGACGGACCTGCGGCCCGGCCCGGCCCGGGCGGACGAGGAGGCGGACGCGCGGGCCGAGCACTTCGAGGCCTGCCTCAGGTGGTTCGGCATCCGCCCGGACGAGGTCGTGCGGGAACTGGAGGGAGAACCGGTGGAAGCGGACGCCGCGCCCGCCGCGGTCACGGGGCCGTCGCGCCCCTCGCGGGACAGGACACTGGTCGCCGGGGGTGCCTCGTGAGCCCGCAGGACCTCTCCCGCCGGTTCGGCCCGTCGCTCGCGCCCCGCTCGCCGACCCCCGTGACGCGGAAGGCGGACCACCCGCGGACGGCGGACCACCCGCGCCCGTCACGGGCTCCGCGTCCGTCACGGGCCCCGGAGCCGGGGGCGCCGAAGCGCCTGGGCGCGGCCACCGCGGTCGTCGCCCTCGGCGGGCTGCTGTTCGGCTTCGACACGGGCGTGATCTCCGGTGCGCTGCTCTTCCTGAAGGAGGACTTCGCCCTCACCTCCTTCCAGGAGGGGACGGTCATCTCGGCGCTGCTGCTCGGCGCGGCCGCCGGCGCCCTGGGCAGCGGGCGGCCCGCCGACCGGTTCGGGCGCAAGCGCGTCCTCGTCGCGGTGGCGGCGACCTTCACGCTCGGGCTCGCCGCCGCCGTCGTGGCCCGCGACTTCGCGACCATGGTGGCGGCCCGGACGATCCTCGGCCTGGCCGTGGGCAGCGCCTCCACCGTCGTCCCGCTGTACCTCGCCGAGATCGCCCCGCCCCGGCTGCGGGGACGCCTGGTGACGGCCAACCAGGTCCTGCTCACCGTCGGCATCCTGGTGTCGTACCTGGTGAACCTGGCCTTCGCGGGCAGCGCCGACTGGCGCGCGATGTTCGCCGTGGGCCTGATCCCCTCCGTGGCCATGCTGGTGGGCACCCTCTTCATCCCCGAGAGCCCGGAATGGCTCCGCCGGGGCGCGGGGGAGCCGTCCGGGGCCCGCCCGGGCGGGACGGCCGGCCCGCTGCCGTGGGCCCGTCCGGCGGTGCGCCGCGCGCTCCTGATCGGCCTCACGCTGGCGGCCGTCCAGCAGTTCGGCGGGATCAACAGCATCATCTACTACGCCCCCAGCATCATGGCCCGGGCCGGCCTCCCGGCGACCCACTCCATCCAGTACGCGGTCTTCGTCGGGGTGGTCAACGTCGCGATGACCGTGGCGGCCGTCCCGCTCGTCGACCGCGCCGGCCGCCGGCCCCTGCTGCTGTTCTCGCTCGCGGGCATGGCGGTGTCGCTGGTCACCCTGGGCGCGGCGATGAGCGTCCCGTCCGGCCCGGCGACCAACACGATCGCCCTGATCTGCATGATCACGTACGTCGGCAGCTTCGCGATCGGCCTCGGGCCGGTGTTCTGGATCCTGGCGGCCGAGCTGTTCCCGCCCGAGGCGCGGGCGCGCGGCGGGGCGCTGTGCGCGCTGGTCAACTGGGCGGCCAACTTCGTCGTCGGCCAGCTCTTCCTGCCGGTCGCCGACGCGGTGGGCGTCTCCTGGGTCTTCTGGTTCTTCGCCGCGGTGGCGGCGGGGGCGCTGGTCTTCGTCCTGCGGCGGGTCCCGGAGACGAAGAACCGCTCGCTCGCCGACATCCAGGGGGAGTTGGCCCTCCGCCGGTGAACGGAGGCGCGAAACGAGGACGGTCGGACGGTCGGACGGTCGGCGTCGCGGAGGAAGCCCCTCGGCGACGCCGACCGTCTCCGTGCGTCGGTTGGCGGAGGTCGACCGCCGTGCGTCGGTTGGCGGAGGTCGACCGCCGTGCGTCGGTTGGCGGAGGTCAACCGCCGTCTCGCGGGCCGGAGATCGCGGTCCTCAGCAGGGCCCACACCTGCTCGGCCGACGGCGGGGGCGGGGCGGCGTCGGCGTCCGCGCGCGCACCCGTCCGCCGGTGGCGGCCGCGGGCGGCGAGTTCGGTGCCTTCGAGCAGCCGGACGACGAGCGCCTCGGCCGTACCGGGCGCCACGCCCTCCCGCAGCTCCCCCTCCGCGTGCGCGCGGGCGAGCAGCGTCCTCAGGGCCGGCAGCCACGCGTGGGCCCCGGGGCGGCCGGCGGTCCCGGAGCCGGGCAGCTCGCGCCCCAGGCGGGCCGCGGCACGGGCCTCCACGCTGGTCTCCAGGAGCCGCATCAGCGCCGTCACGAGCCCTCCGAGGGCCGCCATCGGCGGCGCGGGACTGGTCAGCGCCTCGGCCACATGGGGTGCCGTGCTCGCCCAGCAGGCCGAGCGCACGGAGTCGGCAAGGGCCTCCTTCGTACGGAAGTGGAAGGTCAGCCCGCCCATCGACGTGCGGGCGCTCTCGCTGATCCGGGAGAGCGTGGTGCCTTCGTAGCCCCGGTGCTCGAACTCCAGGGCCGCCGCCCGGATCAGTGCGCTGCGTGTGCGGGCGGCGCGCTCCTGCATCGTCTGGTTCTTTCTGCCGTCATACGGATACCCCCCGGGCGCATCCTCGCGCCGCACGGCCCCCGCCGGGGGCCCGACTCCAGGAAGTAGGAGGGGATTCGGGAAATAAAAGAGAACGTTCTCTATGCTTCTATGGGTCGGCAGTTCGGAGTGGAGGACATGGAGGGGGTGTCGGCATGGCCGCGACAGGAGTGATCGGCCGTGGAGCGGCGATCGGCCGTGGGGCGGTGGGTGACCGCAGGACGGTGATCGGCCGCGGGACGGCAGGTGACCGCGGGGCGGCGGGTGACCGCACGTCGATCTCGGCGTTCAGCCAGGAGCTGTTCGCGCAGCTCCCGCGCACGGACCAGATGAGGTGGGCCGAGGTCTACCTGCGGGGGCTGCTGGCGACGCGGGGCAGGAAGTCGGTGCGCCGCATGGCGGAGACGGTCACCTCGTCCGCCACCGCCTCGCAGTCGCTCCAGCAGTTCGTCAACGCCAGCCCCTGGGACTGGAACGCGACCCGGCAGGAGCTCGTGCGCTGGATCGACGGCCGCTTCACCCCGCGCGCGTGGACCGTCGTCCCGGCGGTGCTCCCCAAGCGGGGGAACCACTCGGTGGGCGTGCACCGGCGCTTCGTCCCCGAACTCGACCGCACCGTCAACTGCCAGCTCAGCGTCGGCCTGTTCCTCTCCGGGGGCGGCGAGCACCTGCCCGTCGGGTGGCGGCTGCACCTGCCGGAGCCGTGGGCGGAGGACCCGGAGGCGCGGCGCAGGGTGCGCGTGCCGGACTCGGTGCCGTTCCGGCCCCACTGGGCCCACACGGTGGGCCTGGTGGAGGCGCTGTCGGCGCACTCGACGATCGCGCCCGCCCCGGTGGTCGCGGACGTCGGATCCACCGCAGGGGCCCATCCGGTCGTCGAGCGCCTGAACGGCGGCGGGTACGGCTTCGTCCTGGCCGTCGCCGACGACCTGCGGCTGCTGCCCGACCCGTCGCCCGTCCACCCGGCGGGAGCGGCCGCGGGCGCCCGCCCGGCCCTGGAGACCGCTCGGCAGAAGCTGCTGCGCGGCGGGGTCCGGCACCCGCACATCACGACCGTGGTCGGTCCGGACGGGCGCCCGCGGCGCGTCCAGGTGGTGTCGGTGCCCACCAGGACCCCCGTCCTGCGGCCCGACGGGACCCGCACGGTCGCCCCGGGCCGGCTCTTCGCGGAGTGGGACCCCGCCCACCGCCGGCCCGGACGCGTCTGGCTCACCAACCTCGTCCAGCACCGCATGGAGGAGCTGCTGGCGCTGGCGCAGCTGCTCGGGGGCGCGGCCGGCACGGTCGCCGCCATGGGTGAGCACCACGGGATCCGGGACTTCGAGGGCCGCTCCTTCCCCGGCTGGCACCGCCACATGACGCTGGTGTCGGCGGCCTACGCCTACCAGCGCCTCTCCGGCGTCCCGGCGCAGGCCTCCAGGGCGGCCTGACCCGCCCGACCCGCCGACCTGACCCGCCCGCCCGACCCGCCCGACCTGCCGGGCCCGACC
>JNWL01000058.1 GCA_000716465.1 Streptomyces bikiniensis | reverse complement strand
CCGGGGGGGGGGGGGCCCCCGCCCCCGGAACCCGCCCCCGCTCCCGTACCTCCCCGACCCACCGCTGCGAGGCCTCCATGAGCACCGATCCGCCGACCGACCCGCCCGAGCCGACCCGGTCGACCCGGCCGACCCGGCCGACCCGGCCGACCGAGGGGACCGCCTCCCCCGAGGGCTCCGCCTCTCCGGAGGGGACCGCCTTCGCCGAGGTAACCGCCCTCTCCGAGGGGACCGCGGTGCCCGTCCGTCCGCGCGGTGCCCGCGCGGCGTTCCGCCACTGGCGCCGCACCCGGCCCTTCTGGGCGGCCGTCTGGACCGGGATCGGCGGCTTCGTCATCTTCTTCCTGCCGATGGCCCCCCTCGGCAAGATCCTCCAGGTCGGCGTCGGCGGGATCGCGGGCATGGCGGGCGGGATCGTCCTCATGGCGATGGCGCTGCTCATCCTCCTGCTGCCGAGCCAGCGCCACACCGCCGGCGTCCTCGCGGTGATCGCGGGCGTCGCCTCCTTCCCGCTGTCGAACCTCGGCGGCCTCTTCGTCGGCATGTTCCTCTCGGTCCTCGGCGGCTCCATGGCCTTCGCCTGGCTCCCCGAGAAGCCCGCCAAGCGGTCCCGCGGCCTCCTCCGCCGCGACCGGGCGGCCCGCGACCGCAAGGCCGCCGAAACCCCCGTACCCCCCGTGTCCGTTGGGAGCGGAACCGCATGAACCACCTCATCTCCGGCGCCCGCGGGCTCGGCAAGTCCTTCACCCGGATGCGCACGGCCGGCGCCCGCGCCGCCGCCGACTGGAACACCCGGATGCTGGCCGAGGCCGCCGACGACACCCGCCGCGGCACCCGCTGGGGACGCGGCGCGCTCGCCCTCGTCCCCTCCGCCCTGGCCGTCGGCGCCCTCGGCACGGCGCTCGCACAGGGGGCGCTCGCCGCCAACTTCAGCGTCACCGGGGAGCCCTTCACCCTGACCTCCAACGGCGTCCAGGGCAGCGGCTTCGGCGCCATCGTCAACACCCCGGCCGTCGGGCGCCCCGACGGCACCACGACCACCAACACCGCCATGGCGCGCGTCGGTTTCGCCAGTGCCGGGCTCGCCGGACTGTGCGGCATCGTCCACCAGAAGATCGCCGGCGTCCCGTACTCGCTGCTCCTGACCGGCGGTCAGAAGGTGACGGCCACCCCGCCCGGGACCTTCACCACCGACATCGACGCCTCGAACCTCTACATCCAGGCCACCGAACTCCAGGCGTACGGGCCCACCACCCTCCAGAACGCGGTGCTCGGCCAGTCCGCCGACCAGGTCACCGTCGCCGGCAAGCCCCTCACGGGCGCGCTGCCCGGCGGGTTCGGACTCGGCTCCGCGGGCGGCGAGGGCGGCAGCTCCATCAAGCTGCACGGCCTCAACGCCACCGCGTACGACGCCGAGATGGCGGGCGCGCTCGTCCTGCCCGACCTGAAGATCAAGGTCGTCCCCGGAACGGCCACGACGTGCTGAGCCGGTTGAAGGCCGCGTGGGCGTGGTTCCGGGCCTTCCGCCGCACCCGCCCCTTCTGGGGCGGGGTGTGGCTGGTCGCCGGGGGCTGGACCGTCCTCAAGTTCTCCCTCAGCTCGCTCCAGCTGATCGTGAGCACGGGCTTCGGGGGGATCGCCGGCTACCTCGTCGGCGGCGGGATGATCCTGTGCGGCCTCATCCCGATGGCGCTGCCCGCCCAGCGGTACACCTTCGGACTCATCGGCGCGGTCCTCGCCGTCGTCTCGCTGGTCGTCTCCAACCTGGGCGGCTTCCTGCTCGGCATGGTCCTCGGCGTCCTCGGCGGCTCCATGACGGTGGGCTGGGGAGTCAAGCGCCCGCGCCGCAGGGCGGTGGAAGGGTGACGGCCGGGGCGCGCGGGGCACGCGGAAGGGGCGCCGCGCGGCGGAAGCCGGTCGCCGTGGGCACCGCCCTGGTGCTCGCCGTCGCCACCGCCGTCTGGTCGGGGCAGCCGGGCAGCGCGTCGGGGGCGCCCGCCGCGGTCCAGCCCCTCGGCGTCCCCTTCCTGCCCTCCCCGGACCCGCTGCGCGTCACCATCGACAGCATGGTCGCCGTCTCGCTGACCGTCGACAAGAACGTCACCATCCGGCTCTCGGACGGCACGACCCGGACGACCAACCGGTACACCTTCACCAAGCTCAAGATCCGCTCGCACATGAACGTGGTCCAGAAGGCGAACGGACACACCGTCACCATCGACGTGCCGAACGAGGGTTCGCTCGGCGGCTACGACAGCGCGGGGAAGCCCGAGACGACGACGATGTGGGGGAACATCACCAACGTCTGCCTCCGCGTCCTCGTCAAGATCTGCGGGGTGCAGGGCCTCCTCGACTTCTTCGGCTCCATCATCCCGCTGACCGCCGGGGCCGAGGACTTCTCCGGGGAGATCTACGCGATCCGGACCGTCGACGACCACGCGGCCCTCAACTCCACCGACAACCCCGTCCACCTTCCCGGAACCATCACGGTGACCTCCCCATGAGCCCCGCCACGAGCCCCGAAAGCCGCAGCCCGGAGGAGGACGTCCCCGTGGAGGTCGCTTCCGCACGGGAGGGCCGCACGCACTGGCGCCGGTCCCTCGCCGTCGCCGTGCCCGCGCTCCTCGCCGCCGGCGGCCTCGGCACCGCCATGGCGACCGGCGCCCTCGCCGTCGGCCTCCAGATCCAGGACCGGCCCGTCGACTTCACCACCAGCAGCCTGTACGGGACGCAGTACGGCGCCGCCGTCGTCGACCAGGCCGTCGTGCGGCCCGACGGCTCGGCCGGCACCGTGCGGGTCCTCCGCATGGGCTTCGCGGACGGCATGATCAACGGCCTGTGCCTGAGCCAGAAGCAGCAGATCGGCGGAGCCACGTACACCCTGATGCTGGTCCTCGGCGACGACAACCCCGGCTCCTGGGAGATCAGGACCAAGAACACCGTCCTCGACCTGAAGAACGCCACCGGCGTCCTCGACATGGACGGCATCGTGGACCTCAACACCAACGGCGCCGACGTGAAGACCGTCAAGGACTCCTCCGGGGCGTACGTCGACAACCCGCTGAACAGCCCGCAGCACCGCTTCGGCATCCAGGCCCGCTACGCCAAGTTCGACCGGATCGTGGGCACCGCCCAGGACTTCCAGCTCCCAGGCCTCCTCACCACCCCCAGGCTCAAGCTGTCCGTGAAGCCGGGCTCGGTCGCCTGCCCGGCCCCGCCGGCGCCCACCGGGACGCCCGGGACGCCGTGAGGCGGGAAGCGCGGCGGCCGCCCCCGGTCCGCGGCCGCCGCGCCCCGGCCCTCACGCCTCCGGCATCGCCATCGTCGCCACCGGGTCCGAGGTCGGGCGGGGCGAACCGCCCTCCGGCTCCACGGTGATGCCGATGCCGGCCGAGCGGTTCGCCGGCCCCTCCAGGAGGACCGCCGAGGTCGCCGCGCCCGGCGTCATCAGACCGGCGGGCCGCATCGTCCCGGAGTCGTCGTACCAGAGCTGGTAGACCTTCCCGGGCGGCGGCGCCGGCATCCCCGCCGCGGCGAACACCGCCCGGTCCAGGGACGGGGAGTGGACGAGGGTGCCCACCGCGCCGTCCGCGAGCCGGGCCGTGGAGACCCGGGCGTCGGGCGCGGCGAGCACGGCCGCCACGGCCTCCGCGCGCTCCTCCGCGACCGCCGCGCGCCGGTCGGCCTCCTCCGCGCGCTCGTACTGCCAGCCCGCGACCCCGCCGAGCGCCACCAGACCGGCGACCGAGGCGGCGAGCGCCCAGCGGGGCAGCCGCCGCAGCCCCTGCGGACCGCCCGGCGTCCGGCCGAAGGGCCGGGTGGCGGGCGGGAGTTGGCGGACGTCCGTGATCCGGCGCAGCACTTCGGCGCGCAGGGCCGGGTCGACCGGCGCGGCGACGGCCAGGCCGAGGCGCGCGGTCGTCTCGGAGAGCTCGCGAACCTCGTGCGCGCACGTGTCGCACTGGGCGAGGTGCCGCTCGACCGCCTCCCGCTCCTCGTCCGTCTCCAGGGCGTCGAGGACGTAGGCACCGGTCAGCGTGTGCAGTTCGTCGGCGGTCATCACGCGGTCACCCCCAGGCAGTCGCGGAGCCGGATGAGCCCGTCGCGCATCCGGGTCTTCACGGTCCCCAGCGGGAGCGAGAGCAGCTCCGCGACCTCGCGGTAGGTCAGGCCGCGGTAGTAGGCGAGGGTGACGGACTGGCGCTGGCGTTCGGTGAGGCCGCGCAGGCAGCGCCGTACCCGCTCGCGGTCCAGACGGCTCTCCACCTCCTCGGTCACCTCGTCGTACGCGGGACTGTGGTCGAGCAGCGCGACCCGCCGGGCGCGGTCCGAGGCGGCCTGTTCGGAGCGCACCCGGTCCACGGCCCGGCGGTGGGCGAGGGTCAGCGCCCAGTTCAGGACGGAGCCCCGGTCCGGCCGGTAGCGGGCGGCGGAGCGCCAGAGGTCGACCATCACCTCCTGCGCCACCTCCTCGGACTGCGCGGGGTCGCGCAGCACCGAGCGGACCACGCCCAGGACGGGGCCCGAGACCCGGTCGAAGACGCCGGCGAAGGCCTCCTGGTCCCCGCGGGCCACCCGGTCCATCAGCTCGGGCAGCCCGTCGCCCCGGTCCGGGACCGGACCGCCTCCGACGCGTGCGTGCTCTCTCATCCGCCTGTGCCCTCCTGCGTGGCCTCGGGTGCACTGCTCCTGAAGGGTTCTTCGGAGCGGAGGCCCCGGGGGATTGGTCAGGTCCGCGAGGTGTCCGGCACGGGCGTCCCCTCCTTCGGGAGGCGGCTCAGCGCGCCCGGCCACCAGGCCTTCGGGCCGAGGTCGCGGACCAGGGCCGGGACGAGGAGCGAGCGGACCACCAGGGTGTCGAGCAGCACGCCGAAGGCCACGATGAACGCGATCTGCACGAGGAACGCCAGCGGGATCACGCCGAGCGCGGCGAAGGTCGCCGCGAGCACCACGCCCGCCGAGGTGATCACGCCGCCGGTCGCGGTCAGGCCGATGCGGACGCCCTCGCGGACCCCGTGGCGCAGTGACTCCTCGCGGACCCGGGACATCAGGAAGATGTTGTAGTCGACCCCGAGCGCCACCAGGAAGACGAAGCCGTACAGCGGCACCGAGGAGTCCGTGCCGGTGAAGCCGAGGACGTGCTCGAAGACGAGCGCCGAGACGCCCAGGGTGGCGGCGAAGTTGAGCGCCACCGTGGCGACCAGGAGCAGCGGAAGGACGAGGGAGCGCAGCAGCGCCACCAGGATCACCAGGATGATCGCCAGGACCACCGGAACGATGAGCGCGCGGTCCCGGGCGGCGGTGCGCTGGGTGTCGTACTGCTGCGCCGTCGAGCCGCCCACCAGGGCGTCCGCCCCGGGGACCGCGTGCACGGCGGTACGGAGCCGGGCGATCGTCTCCCGTGCCGCGTCGCTGTCGGCGGCGTCGGCGAGGGTGGCGTCGATCCGGACCCGGCCGTCGACCACGAGCGGCTTCCCGGGGGCCGGGCGGCCCGTCGCGTCCACCGGGAACGCCGAGTCGACGCCCTCGACGTCCCGCGCGGCGGCGGCCACCCGGGTCGCCGCCCCGGCGTCGGCGATGATCACGGCGGGGTTGCCCGCGCCGCCCGGGAAGTGGCGGCCGAGGGTCTCCTGCGCGGCGACGGACGGCGCGTCGTTCACGAAGATCTCGTCGAAGGGGACGCCCCGGGAGTTCAGCATCGGCGCGAAGGCGGCGCAGGCCAGGAGACCGGCGAGGGTGATCGCCCACACCTTGCGGGGCGCGCGGTCGACCACGGCGGCGATCCGCGTCCAGAGGGCCCGGCCGCCCCTGGGGGCCTCGGGGTCCGCGCCCTCCGGGAGGGTCTTCGGGCGGGCCGGCCAGTACGCGGCGCGGCCCGTGAGGACCAGGGCCGCCGGGAGGAAGGTGAGCGCGCTGAGCACCGCGCAGACGATGCCGATGGCGCCGACCGGGCCGAGCGCCCGGTTGTTGGACAGGTCACTGGCGAGCAGGGCGATCAGCGCGAGGGCGACGGTGGCGGCGCTGGCCACGATCGGTTCGACGGAGCGGCGCAGGGCCTTGCGCATGGCGGCGAACCGGTCGGCGCCCGGGGCGGTGAGCTCCTCCCGGTAGCGGGCGGCGAGCAGCAGCGCGTAGTCGGTCGCGGCGCCGATCACCAGGATGGACAGGATGCCCTGGACCTGGCCGTCCACCCTGACCAGGTCGGCGTCGGCGAGCACGTACACGATCGCGCAGGCCAGGCCGAGGGCGAACACCGCGCCCACGATGATCATCAGGGGCAGCAGGACGCTGCGGTAGACGACGAGCAGGATCAGCAGCACCGTGACCAGGGCGACGCCGAGCAGGAGTCCGTCGATGCCGGAGAAGGCGCCGGAGAGGTCGGCCTGGGTGGCGGCGGGGCCCGCGAGCCACACGGTCGTCCCGGGCACCGGGGCGGCCGCCTTCCGTACGGAGTCGAGCGCGTCCGGCAACGCGTCGCCGAGGTCGGGGCGGAGCGGGACGACGGCCCGCAGCGCCTTTCCGTCCTCGGAGGCCAGGGCGGGGGAGGGCGGCCCGGCGACCCCGGGGCGGCCGGAGAGAGCGGCGAGGGCCCGGGTGGCTCCGGCGGCCGAGCCGGGGTCCAGGGTCCCGCCGTCCTTCGCCGTCCACACCACGATCGCGGGCACGGACTCCGAGGTCCGGAAGGCCTTCTGCGCCTCGATGACCTTGGTGGACTCGGCGCTGCGGGGCAGGAAGGCCGCCTGGTCGTTGGTGGAGACCTCGCCGAGCCGCCCGGCGAAGGGACCGAGGCCGCCGCCGACGGCGAGCCAGACGAGGAGGAGGGCCAGGGGGACGAGGAAGCGGGTCCGGCGGGAGGTGCGGGGCATCGGGTCTCCGAACTATGCCTTGGCTATTAACAATCTCAATGATTGAGATAAGTGTGTACCATCCTGGGAAGGGCCGGACGACCGGGTACCCGGAACGGGCGATCGGATGCCACGGAACACCACGCAGGCGTGATCTCGTGGGACCTTCGGCGGTGACGGGGCGCGCGGATGCACCCGTTCGGCGGACGTGCGCCCGTCCTGCGACGCCTCCGTCTCAGCGGCGCGGTACGCGCAGGGCGCCCAGTTCGTCGTTCAGGACGTTCAGGAAGCGCAGGGCCACCGCGAGTTCGTCGTCGTCGAACCGGTCCCGCGCCCGGGCCGTCGCCTCCGCGAGCGGCAGGAAGTACCGGCGGGCCGCAGCCCGCGCCCCGTCCTCGTAGTGCACGTGCACCACGCGCCGGTCGGCGCTCTCCCGGGACCTGCGGACGTGCCCGGCCCGCTCCAGCCGGTCCAGACAGGCCGTCACCGCGCCGGAGGTCAGCCCGAGGTGCTCCCGGAGCCGCCCCGGCGTCAGCGGCTCGGGACTGTCCAGGACGACGGCGAGCGCCTGCACGTCCGTGGGGTGCAGTCCCTGCGCCTGGGCGAAACCGTGCACCAGGCGGTTGATCTCGCCCTGCGTCCGCCGCAGCGCGACGGCGAAGCTGTGCAGGTCACCGGCCGCGCCCGGAGGGGCGGCGGGAGCGTCTCGGTCTTCTTCGCGGGCCACGCGTTCAGCCTATAGACATCGCCCTCCCGCATCCGTCCGGGTCATGGTGGGAGAACAAGTGGCGTGGGACCCGCCCACGTGGGCCCCGCGCGAGCCCGCCCCAGGGACGGAACGGAGCACCCCCGCCATGGCGACGAACCCCAGGGACACGCCCGACCGGACGCCGGACGATCCGGCCTCCGAGGAGCCGTCCGGCACCGGCCCTGGCCCCGACTCCGGCACCGACACCGGTCCCGGCACCGGCCCTGGCCCCGACTCCGCCTCCGCCTCCGGCACCGGTCTCGACCCCGCCCCCGGCACCGCCTCCGCCCCGGCCTCCGGCCCCGGCTCCGGTCTCTGCCTCGTGACCGGGGCCGGCGGATACATCGGCGGCCGGCTCGTCCCCGAGCTGCTCGACGCGGGCCACCGCGTGCGCTGTCTGGCCCGTACCCCCGCCAACCTCCGCGACTACCCCTGGGCGGGCCGGGCCGAGGTCGTCCGGGGCGACGTCACCGACACGGAGAGCCTGCGACCCGCGTTCGAGGGCGTGGAGGTGGCCTACTACCTGGTGCACTCCCTCGGTTCCGGCCGTGACTTCGAGGAGAAGGACCGGCGCGCGGCCCGGACCTTCGCCGAGGAGGCCCGTGCCGCCGGGGTCCGCCGCATCGTCTACCTGGGCGGCCTCACCCCGGCGGGCGTGCCCGAGCGGGAACTCTCCCCGCACCTGCGCTCACGGGCCGAGGTCGGCCGCATCCTGCTCGACTCCGGCGTCCCCACGACCGTGCTGCGCGCCGCCGTCGTCATCGGCTCCGGCTCCGCCTCCTTCGAGATGCTCCGCTACCTCACCGAGCGCCTCCCCGTGATGCTGACGCCCAGTTGGGTCAGGACCCACGTCCAGCCCATCGCCGTACGGGACGTGCTGCGCTACCTCGTCGGCAGCGCGCGCATGCCGGAGGACGTCAACCGGACCTTCGACATCGGCGGCCCGGACGTCCTCACGTACCGCGACATGATGATCGAGTACGCGGAGGTCGCCGGCCTTCCCAAGCGCCTCATCGTGTCCGTCCCGATGCTCACCCCCGGCCTGTCCAGCCACTGGATCGGGCTGGTGACCCCCGTTCCCGCCGGCCTGGCCCGGCCGCTCGCGGAGTCGCTGCGGTACGAGGTGGTCTGCGCCGAGCACGACATCACGGAGTACGTCCCCGACCCGCCCGGCGCCCCGATCCCCTTCGGCCGCGCCCTCCGCCTCGCCCTCCAGCGGGTCCAGGAGGCCAAGGTCACCACCCGCTGGTCCTCCGCCTCGCTGCCCGGAGCGCCCAGCGACCCGCTGCCCACCGACCCCGACTGGGCCGGCGGCAGCCTCTATACCGACGAGCGCGAACGGACCGTCGACGCCCCGCCGGAGACCCTCTGGAGGGTCGTCGAGGGGATCGGCGGCGGGAACGGCTGGTACTCCTTCCCGCTGGCCTGGGCGGTACGCGGCTGGCTCGACCGGCTCGTCGGCGGCGTGGGCCTGCGCCGGGGCCGCCGCGACGCCCAGCGGCTCCGGGTCGGCGACGCGCTCGACTTCTGGCGGGTCGAGGAGATCGAGCGGGGGAGCCTGCTCCGGCTGCGCGCCGAGATGCGGCTCCCCGGCCTCGCCTGGCTGGAGATGCGCTCCGAACGCGACGAGCGGGGCCGGACCCGCTACCGCCAGCGCGCCCTGTTCCACCCGCGCGGACTCGCCGGGCAGGTGTACTGGTGGAGCGTGGCCCCCTTCCACGCCGTCGTCTTCGGCGGCATGGCGCGGAACATCGCCCGCACGGCGGAGCGGGCGGCGGCGGCCGGTGCGCCCGTGTCGCCGGAGGGCGCGGACGGGCCGGTCGCCCGCTCCGGCGACGTACCGGCCCGCGCGGGGGACGCGCCGCCCCGCGCGTGAGGTCCGTGCGCCGGCGGTGCGCGTCCGCCCGCGCGGGGCCGACGTCCTCGTTCGTGCGGAGGCGTCGTCCCGCTTGCCCGCGGCCGCCGTCCCCGTTCGCCCGGCAGCCGTCGTGCCCGTTCGCGCGGGGACCGTGGTCCCGTCCGTGCGGGGGCCGTCGTCCCCGTTCCCCTCCCCGCATCCGTACGCCGGACACCGGGAGAACCGGACGCAGGGAGAAAAAGGGCGGCGCAGACGTACCGCCCGCAGTCGCACCCCGCCGGGCGCCCGGTCCCGAGGGCGCCGCCCGGTGGCCGAACCCCAGGAACAGGCGCCATGACCGTCTCCGTCGTCCTCTTCACCTCCGACCTCCGGCTGCACGACCACCCGCCCCTGCGGGCCGCCGTGGACGCGGCGGACGAGGTCGTCCCGCTGTTCGTCCGGGACCCCGCCGTCGACCGGGCCGGGTTCGCCGCCCCGAACCGGCTCGCCTTCCTCGCCGACTGCCTGGCCGACCTCGACGCCGGACTGCGGCGGCGCGGCGGGCGGCTCGTCGTGCGCGCGGGCGACACCGCGGCCGAAGTGTGCCGCGCGGTACGGCAGTCCGACGCCGACGAGGTCCACATGGCCGCCGACCACTCGTCCTTCGCCCGCGGCCGCGAGGAACGGCTGCGGGACGCCCTGGAGGCGGACGGGCGCCGCCTCTACGTCCACGACGCCGTGACCACCGTCGTGCCGCCCGGCGACGTCGTCCCGCAGGGCTCCGACCACTTCGCGGTCTTCACCCCGTACTTCCGGCGCTGGTCGGGCGTACCGCTCCGGGCGCCCCTGGCGGCCCCCCGGGCGGTACGGGTGCCGGACGGCCTGCGCTCCGACGAACCGCCGTCGCGCGCCTCCGTGGCGGACGTGTCCGAGGGCCTGGCCAGGGGCGGCGAGAGCACGGCCCGCCGCAGGCTCGGCGCCTGGCTGTCCCGGCACGCCGACGCCTACGGGACGGGCCACGACGACCTCGCGGGCGACACCACCTCGCGCCTCTCCCCGTACCTCCACTTCGGCGCGCTCTCGGCCACCGAGGCCGTCCACCGGGCCCGTGCCCGGGGCGGACCGGGCGCCGAGGCCTTCGTGCGGCAGCTGTGCTGGCGGGACTTCCACCGCCAGATGCTGGCCGTACGGCCCGCGATCGCCACCGAGGACTACCGGCCCCGGCACGACCGCTGGCGGCGCGGCGCGGCGGCCGAGGCGGACCTGCGGGCCTGGCGGGAGGGCCGTACCGGCTATCCCGTGGTGGACGCGGCCCTGCGCCAACTCGCCCACGAGGGCTGGATGCACAACAGGGGCCGGCTGCTCACCGCCTCCTTCCTCACCAAGACGCTCTACCTCGACTGGCGGGAGGGCGCCCGGCACTTCCTGAGCCTCCTCGTGGACGGCGACCTCGCCAACAACCAGCTCAACTGGCAGTGGGTGGCCGGGACGGGGGCCGACAGCCGCCCGAACAAGGTCCTCAACCCCGTCGCGCAGGGCAGGCGTTACGACCCCGACGGCGCCTACGTCCGCCGCTGGGTCCCCGAACTCGCCGCCCTGCCGGGCGCGTCGGTCCACGAGCCCTGGAAGCTGAAGGACCGGGACCGGGCCGCGTACGACTACCCCGAACCGCTCGTCGCCCTCGCCGAGGGCACCGCCCGCTTCAGGCACGGCAGGGGTCTGGAGTAGGGGAGGAGCGGGCGGAACGGGATTCGGCGCGTCGAAAGTGAAAGGCGACGCACAAACGATGCGAGTTGTTTCGTCTCGCTCCTCGGCCGGAGGGTGGAGGAACCGAGGGCACGGAGCCCCGGCGAGGAGGAGCTTCGCCATGAACGCAGCCCGTACAGCCGTCCGCCGCCCCACCCCCGTCGAGGGACCGGGTGCCCTCTCCGGCGGGCCGAGCCTCCTCTCCGAGGGGCCGGGCGCCCCCTCCGGCGGGCCGGACGCCCTCTCCGACGCGGAGATCGGCCGGGGGCTCGTCCAGGGCGACGAGCGCTGCCTGGTCCTCGCCCACCACCGCTGGGCCCGCCTCGTGCACACCCTCGCTTCCCGTGCCCTGGGCGACCCGCGCGAGGCCGAGGACGTCACCCAGCAGGTCTTCCTGGCCGCCTGGCGCGGCCGCGCCGGATACCGCCCCGAGCGCGGTTCCGTGCCCGCCTGGCTCGTCGGCATCACCCGGCGGAAGATCGCCGACGCCCTCACCGCCCGTACCCGCCGGCTCGACCTCGTCGCCGCCGCCGGAGCGGCCCTGCCCCCGTCCGACGGCACCGGGGAGGGTCCCGAGCACGTCCTCGACCGGATCGTGGTCACCCGCGAACTCGCGCGCCTGCCGCGCGTCCAGCGCGACGTCCTGGCCCTGGCGTTCTTCGGGGACCTGACGCAGACGCAGATCGCCGACCGGACGGGCCTGCCCCTCGGCACCGTCAAGAGCCACGCGCGCCGGGGCCTCCAGCGGATGCGCCGCAGCCTGGCCGTCGCCGAAGCCGCCGCGGGCGAGGCGGTCGGCAGGGCGCCCGGCGGCGGGGCGGCCGCCGCCTGAGACCGGCCCCGGGCGACCTGACGTTCTACGCCCCGGGCGAGGCCCGCCTTCCGCGCGGACCGCGCTCCCGGACCGCCCCGCCCCCGCCCCGGACGGCCGCGCGTCCGGCACCCGGACCGCCCCGGGGCCTTCCCGTCCGGTGGAGCCCGTACCCGACGGGCCGCGGGGCCTGGCAGACTGCGACCCTCACGGCCGTCTCCCTCCTCGCGAGCGTTCGTCACGAGCGGACCGCTCGTCCGGGGGCGCGGCAAGCGACTCCTGGAGGCCCCATGGCACAGCGGCCCGGACACGCGGCCCCCGAGGCCCGCGCGAGCGGGTTCCCACCCCGGCCGCCGCACCGGCGCGCGGACGGGGCGGCCCCGCGGTGAACGTCTGCCGTGTCCGGCGCGCCGCCCCCGGCGCCCTCCTCGTCCGCAGCGTCCCCGCCGCGCCCGCCGCCCCCACCGCGGCCGTCCTGCTGCTCCACGGCGGCCGCGCCGACGGGCCCGAGCCGCCGCCCGCCCTCAACCTCCCCGCGCTGCGCATGCGCCCCTTCGCCGCCGCCGTGACCCGTGCCGTCCGGGGCCGGAGCGTCCTCGTCGCCGAGGTCCGCTACCGCCACCGCGGCTGGAACGGGACGCGCGCCGACGCCGCCCGGGACGCCGCGACCGCCCTGGGCGACCTCCGGGAACGGATCGGGCCCGTGCCCGTCGTGCTCCTCGGCCACTCCATGGGCGGCCGCGCCGCGCTCCGGGCCGCCGGCGACCCGGCCGTACGCGGGGTCGTCGCCCTCGCGCCCTGGTGCCCGCCCGACGAACCCGTCGAGCACCTCGGCGGACGGCGCCTCTACCTGCTCCACGACGAGACCGACCGCGTCACCTCCGCCCGCGAGTCCTGGGACTTCGTCCGCAGGGCCAGGGCGGCGGGGGCCGACGCGGTGGGCATCCCGATGCGGACCGGCGGGCACGCCATGCTCCGGGGCGCGGACCTCTGGCACCGCCGGGCGGCCGAACTCACGGCGGCGCTCCTGTCGCACGGCTGAGACCGCCGGCCCCGGCCCCGCAGCCCGTCGCGAGGGCGAAACGCCCCGTCGTACGGGCGGAGCACCCCGTCGTACGGGCGGAACGTGCCCCGTCGTACGGGGGAAGCGCGTCCCGCCGCGCCGGGAGGCGTCCCGTCACCCCGGGGAAGCGGCCCCTCCACCGGCCTGGTGGCGGGAGAGCGCGTCGAGCGCCTCCCGCAGACCGCCCGGACGCAGCGTCCCCGGCTCCGGGGTCCGGCCCGCCCAGCCGGGACCGGCCAGGAGCATCAGCGGGCGCGTCCGCGCCCCCTTCACGCCGAACGAGCTCCCGGCGACGTGCCGGGCGAGGGCGTGGTTCGCGGTGGACCGCGCCTGCGACCAGAGCACGACCGCGGCCGGGCCCATGCGCCGCACGGCGGCGTCGAGCGCCTCGGCGGGGACGGCCGCGCCGAACATCCGGGTCGGCAGGCCGCGTTCGGAGAGGCCCGCCGCCAGCGCCTCCAGGGGCAGGGTGTGCTGCTCTCCGGGCACGCACGCCAGGAGCACCGGCGGCACCGGGGCCATCGAGCGGTGCCCGGCGGGCACGACCTGCCGGAGCGCGGTCGACACGTGCCAGGACAGCAGGTGCTCCACCTCGACGTAGCGGTCCCCGGACGACTCCCACTTGCGCCCCACCGCGTGCAGGGTCGGGGCCATCACCTCCTCCCAGGCGGTGACGAGCCCGTGGTCCGCGACGGCGTCCCGGAGCAGGACGTCCAGGGCGGGGCCGTCGAGCCGTACGGCGGCCCGCGCGAGCCCCCGGCACTCCAGCCGCACGTCACCGAGCGGAAGCCCGTTGCCGGATCCGGGCTGCCGGGCGGGTCTCGGCCCTCCGGGGCCCGGTCCCTCCCGCTCGCCCACCGGCCCCGGGGCCGGCTGCGAGGGCCGGGCCCGCGTCCTCGGAGGCGTGTCGAGAGCCGCGCCCGGACCCCCCGTCCTGCCCGTCCGCGCGATCCGCGCCGCTTCGGCCGGAGGGGCGCCCGAGGCCGTCAGCCGGCACATCTCCTCCAGCATCGCGACGTCCTCCGGGGCCCACCGCCGGTGCCGGCCGTCCTCGCGGGCGGCGGGGCCGATCCCGTACCGCCGGTCCCACGAGCGCAGGGTGGTGGGCGACACCCCGAGGCGCCGCGCCACCGCGCCGGTGGTGAGGCCGTACGTCGTCGAATCGTTCATGCGGCCAGATTACGACGCACGATCGACGCGAGTGTGTCTCAGGCGGCAGGACCGGTGCGCTCGGCGGCCAGCTGCCCCGCGCAGGCCTCCCGGGTCGCCCGGTGCACGGCGCGGGCGAGCCGGGCGCCCCAGAGCGACCGCGGGCCGGCGAACGGCTCGGCGGAGGGCCCGGAGGAGGACCCGGTGGAAACGGGCACGGCCACGCAGACGGCGTCCGTCGGGGTGCCGGAGGCGTCGGCCCCCAGCTCGACCAGGGCCTGCGTCTTCGCCTCGGTGGCGGTGGCCACCGCGTTCACGAGGGCCGCGTCCGTCAGGGGCACGGGCAGCGACACGATGATGTTGATCGTCCCGGGGTGCGGGACGGCGACCCCGCCGGCGCCCGGGGCGGCGGCCCAGCCCCGTACCCCGATCCCGGCCGTGACCACGGCGTGCGCGCCGCCGTCCACCGCGTGGCGCCGGTCCGCGACCGAGGCCGCCGTCATGAGCCCCACGCCCGGACCGGAGAGCCCCGCGTCCGAGGCGAGTGCGCGGAGGTGGGCGACGGGGTCGAGCCGGTCGTAACCGGGCGGCACCTGGGCGTTGACCACCCACTCCCGCTCGCCGATGCCCCCGCCGAGCACCGCGCTCGACACCATCCGCACGCCCGGTCCCGGGGCCCAGACGAGGAGCGGCCACTCCCGCCCCCGCTCCGTGTGGCCGAGGAGGACGGCGTCGGCGAGGGACGGGTGGGCGGGGAGGGTCCGGGGAAGCACCCCACACCCTAACGCGCGGCCCTTTTCTCACTCGAACGGGTGAAAGCCCCGTCCGGACCCATCCGGTCGGCGCCCGGCTCCGAATCACCCGTGACAGCAGGGCCGGAAGTGAGCGATTCGCCGCGGACGGCCCGGGCGCGCCACCGTCCTCCCCGCCGGGGAGGCGGTGCCGTCTCCTTCACACGTGCGCAGTCCTCTACGCATCCGGACCAAAGGGGTTCCTCCCATGACCACTTCCCGCATCCGCCGCGCCGCCGTCGCCGTGGCCGCCGCGGCCGTGCTGCCCTTCTCCCTGGCCGCCTGCTCGGACTCCGGAAAGGACGAGGCCTCCGGTGCCGGGGCCCCGGCCTCCAGCGCCCCCGCGCAGGAGACCGCCTCCTCGGCCCCCGCCGACGCGGACATGGCGCCCGACGGCCCGTTCGGCCCGGCCTGTGCCGGTGTGCCCAAGGAGGGCGCAGGTTCGTTCGACGGCATGGCGAAGGACCCCGTCGCCACGGCCGCCTCGAACAACCCGGCCCTGTCCACCCTGGTGACCGCCGTCAAGCAGGCCGGCCTGGTCGACACCCTCAACAACGCCCAGAACATCACGGTGTTCGCGCCCACCAACGACGCCTTCGCGAAGATCCCGAAGGCCGACCTGGACAAGGTCCTGGCCGACAAGGACATGCTCACCAAGATCCTCACGTACCACGTGGTGGGGGAGAAGCTGGCCCCGAAGCAGCTGGAGAACGGCACCTTCGAGACCCTCCAGAAGGGCACGCTCACCACGAAGGGCTCCGGCGAGGAGTACACGGTCAACGACTCCTCGAAGGTCGTCTGCGGCAACGTCCCCACGGCCAACGCGACCGTCTACATCGTCGACACCGTCCTCATGCCCAAGTAGGCGCCGGCACGGGCGTCACGCGCGCGTGGCCCGCGGCGGGAGCGGCCGCGGGCGGGACCGAACGGGATCGGACCCCACGCGCGCGCCACGCGGTACGTCCGAAGGGCACTCACGTGCGGGACCACCGGGACTTGGGGCCGGTGGTCCCGTTCCCGTGCCCGCTCACGTGTCCACCGCCGCGCCGTACCGCGCCGCACCGGAGGCGTGGACCCGCCACGGACGCGGAGTGACGCCGGGACCGCCGGACTCGTTTGCCGGGCATGCCCTCCCGTCACGCCCTTCCCGGCTCCGCGATATCCGCCCACCGCCCCGCCCGCGAGGCCGCCGAGGCCGCGCTCGTCGAGCACTACCCCGCGCTCGTACGGCTCGCCCACCTCGTCCTGCCGCCCGCGCTCGGCCGCCACCGCCGCGTCCTCGCCGCCCACGCCCTCGTGCAGAACTCCCTGACGGAGGCGGCCCGTCGGCCGAAACCCGGGACGCACAAGGCCGGGACACCCGGGGCCGAGACATACGGGGCCGGGACGCACAAGGCCGGGACGCACGGGGCCGGGACGCACGGGGCCGAGGCACCGCCCGCCGGGGCCTCCCTGCCCGGGCAGCGCTCCGGCGAGCGCCCCGCGCACGCGTGGCTGCGGGCGACCGTCGTCCGCGCCGCGCTCCGTCCGCCGCGCCGCTTCCCGCCCGCGTCCCCACTGCCCCTGGTGCTCGGCCTGCGGCTCTTCCCCCGGGCCGGGGGAACCGACGAACTCGCGCTCGACCGGGCCCTGGCCGAGGCCGCCCCCGAAACGCGGGCCGCGCTCGCCCTGCGGATCCTCGAAGGACTCCCCGCCGACGCGACCGCCCGGCTCCTCGCCTCGGCGGGCGCGGCGGACCCCGCCGCCGCCCTCCGCGCCGCCGAACGGATCGAGGCGGCGTCCGGAACCGACGTCGGGGCGCTCCTGCGCAGCGCCGAGTTCGACCCGTGCACCGTCCACACCCGCCCCACCGACCTCCTGCGCCGCCGCCGGCGCGCCCGTCTCGCCGCCCTCGCCGGTGCGCTGCTGCTCGTCACGGCGGGCGCCGCCGTCACCGCCGGGGTCCGCGCCGGGACGGAACCGGAGTCCGCCGCCTCCCCGTCCGTCCGGGCCCGGACGACGGACCCCGCCGCGCTCCTCCGCACGCCCGCCGACCGCTGGGCCGACACCTCGCGCGTCGACCTCACCGCCTGGCCCGCGCGCGGTGCCGGGACGCGGGACACGGCCCTGCTCCGGCGGGCCCTGGAGACGTGGGCCCGGGGAGCCGGGGACGGCGTCCGGCGGACCGCCACCCCCGGCACGTCCGTCTCCCCGCCCGCCGAACCGCCCCGGCTCCTCTTCGCCGGCCCGGTCGACGGCGCGGGCGTGGTGCTCCTGCACGACGGGCGCAGGCTCGCCCGGTACGCCGAACCCCGCGACGGACGCGGGCCCGCCGCCCTCGACCTCGCGCGGACCGACGACGCCGACGTCACCACCGGCGCCGCCGTGGTCCTCACCCGCACCGCCGGGCGGGCCCGGTACCTCCTCGCGCCCTGGATCGCCGACGCGGCGGTACGGGACCTCCGGGCGCCCGGCACCGCCGCCCGCCCGCTGGACGTCACCCCGGACGGCGTGACCGCCCCCATCCCGTACACCCCGGGGCGTGCGCCCGGCGCGTGCGCGGGCGCGACCGCGCTCCAGCTCCGCTCCTCGACCCGGATCGTGGAGGACCACGCCTTCCTCCTCGCGGACCTCGGGGAACTCACCCCGGCGCACCTCACGTGGACGCCCCCGCCGGGCACGGACGCCCCGGCCCGCGCGCCCCGCGAGGCGACCGGCGCACGCGGGCTCGCGGCCTGGGCGCGTTCGGCCTGTTCCCTGGCGCCGCTGCACGGCACCGGGGTCCGGTCGGTCAACCGCTGGGAGTACGCCGAACAGCCCCTGCCGGAGCGGGCGGGCCGGGCCCTGTGGGTCTGCTCCCGCGTCGAGACCTGGGAGGGGAGCGGCCGGGCGGCCGTCTCCTTCGAGGCGCCGGGTGACCCCGCGCCCCGGCCCGTGGCGGAACTCCGGGACACGGCGGCGTGCGGGCGCTTCGGGCAGCACGTCCTCGCGGGGACGTACTGGACGGCCCCGTCGGGCGCGCGGTACCTGCTCGCGGCGGGCAGCCGCCGGCTGACCGGCGTCACCGCGGAGGGCGCCGTCACCGCCGCCGCACGCGGCCCGCTCCTGACGGCCCGGACCACCGCGGCGGGTCCGGTACGCCTCACGGGCCGCCTCGCCGACGCCTCCGCCCTCCCGGGCCTCACCACTTTTCCCGCCCCCACCGCCCCCACCGGGGCCACCGGGGCCACCGCCCTCCCCTGAGGCCCCGGTCGCCGGTCGCGTCAGGGTTCCAGGACCTCCACGTGATCGGCGACCGCCACCACCAGGACGCGGGCGCCGGGGCCGACGGTGCGCCAGCGGTGGCGCACCCCGCCGGACATCAGCAGCGCGTCCCCGCGCCCGAGGCGGTGGATCCGGCCCTCCGCCTCCACCTCCACCGCCCCGTCCGCGACGTACAGCAACTCGTCGTTGCGGTGCAGGAACTCGCGGTCCGCGTCGTGTTCGCCGGTGAACTCCAGGGCGTGCACCTGGTGACGGCCCCGCACCACCGGCCGCACCCGCGCGCCCTCCCGCGGACCGCCGTCCCGCAGGCCGCCGTCGTCACCGGCGCGGACCACGTCCACCGTGCGGGTCTCGTCCGACGCGGCGAGCAGCTGGACGGCGGTCGTGTCGAGCGCGTCGGCGATCCGCTGGAGCGACCGCATGCTGGGGCGGGCCCGGTCGTTCTCGATCTGGCTGAGGAAGGGCGAGGAGAGCCCGCTGCGCTCCGCCACGTCGGCCAGGGTGAGGTCGAGGGACCGCCGCCGGCGCCGCACGGCCGCCCCCACCCGGGGCGCACCCCCCTCGCCGCCGTCCCGCTTCTCCCCTCCGCGCGGCACGCCCCCCTCGCGACCGCTCCGCTTCTCCCCTCCGCGCGGCACACCCCCCTCGTCACCGCTCCGTCCTCCTTTTCCGCTTCCGCGCGACGCCCTCGCCTCCATCGTCGTCCCCGTCCCTCTCCGCCCGCCCGGCCGTGCCCGCCGCGATCTTCGCTGTTCCCGGCACCCTACGCGGCGGCCGTGACGGGATCCGGGCACGGTTTCGCACTCCTGACACACGCCCGTCACACGACGCCTCTAGGTTCAAAGCCAGTTGCTCCAGTCAAAGAAAGTTTGACGAAGGAGCCCCGCAACCGACCCGGAACGCAGGAGCCCCGCCATGCCCGCGATCGACCAGAACTCCCGCCGCCGACGACCGACCGGCCTCCTCGCCCTGGACGAGACCGCCGCCCACCCCGGCCACACCCTCTACGCCCCGCTCACCGGCACCGGCGAGGTGTACCTCGTCGACCTGCGCGGCGAGACCGTCCACCAGTGGAACCTGCCGTACCGCCCCGGCCGCCACGCCCGCCTCCTCACCGACGGCACCCTCGCCTACAACGGCGTCCTGCCCGGCGAGGACGCCCTGTTCCCGATGTGGCACAAGTACCGCGGCGGCGTCATGCTCCACGCCGCCCCCGACGGCACCGTGCTGCGCGAGCACCGCGACCCCCTCCAGCACCACGACGCCCACCACCTGGACGACGGCCGGATCCTCTACACCGCCCTCGAACCCCTCCGCGGAGCCGACGCCGAGGCCGTACGCGGCGGAGTGCCCGGCTCCGAGGCCGACGGCGGCACGGTCTGGGCCGACACCATCCGCGAGGTCGGACCCGACGGCGAACTCCTCTGGTCCTGGCGCGCCTCCGAGCACCTCGACCGCGACGCGTACCCGCTGCACGAGGCGTACGCCCGCGAGCACTGGCCCCTGATCAACAGCGTCGTCCCGCTCCGCGACGGCAACGTCCTCGCCAGCCTCCGCAGCGTCTCCGCCGTCGTCGTCATCAGCCGCGGGACGGGCGAGATCCTGTGGCGCAGCGCCCCCGGCACCACCAGCCAGCAGCACGCCCCGACCGAGCTGGACGACGGCCGGTTCCTGGTCTTCGACAACGGCGTCTTCCGGCCGCACCACGACGTCCCGTACTCCCGCGTCGTGGAGATCGACCGCGAGAGCGGCGAGATCGCCTGGGAGTACCACGACCCGGCCCGCGAGTTCTTCTTCGCCCCGTTCATGGGCTCCGCGCAGCGCCTCCCCAACGGCAACACCCTCGTCACCGACTCCCCGTCCGGCCGGCTCTTCGAGGTGACGAAGGGCGGCTACCTGTGCTGGGAGTACGTCGTCCCGCACTTCGCCGGATACCGGGAGGACGAGGTCCGCGGCCTCTTCCCGGCCGAGCCCAACGCCGTCTTCCGCGCCTACCGCTACGCGGCCGCCGACATCCCGTGGCTGGGGGCCGGTTCGTGACCCCGACCGCCGCCCCCGCGCCGCCCGCCGCGTCCGGCACCGCCCCGGTCGACGCCCGCGTCCCGGCCCGCCGGCTCCTGCCGCTCGCCGCGCAGCACGTCCTCGCGATGATCGCCGCGCCCGTCTCCACCGTCTTCCTCACCGCCGGCACCCTGCGTCTCGCGCCCGGCACGACGGCCTCGCTGCTCAGCGCCGTCCTGATCCTGTGCGGGGCGGGCGCCCTGCTCCAGTCCCTCGGAGTGTGGCGGGTCGGCGCCAGGCTGCCGTTCGTCATGCTGCCCGGCGGCGCCGCCACCGCGCTCTTCCTCCAGATCGCGCAGGACCACGGCACCCCCACCGCCGCCGGCTCCGTCCTCCTGGCGGCGGCACTGCTCATCGCCGTGCTCCCGCTCTACGCGCGCGTGGTCCGGCTCTTCCCGCCGCTCGTCATGGGCGTCACCGTGCTCCTCATCGGCATCGCGATGATCCGGGTCGCCGCCCGGCTCGTCACCGGACCCGACAGCGAGGGCGAACCCCGCGCCGTCCTCCTGGCGGCTCTCACCGTCGCCGCCACCGTCGGGGCGTACGTCCTGCTGCGCGGGGTCTGGCGGCAGACCGCGATCCTCACCGGCATGGCGGCCGGCGTCCTGCTCGCCGTCGCCACCGGCCTCGGCACCTTCACGCCGGCGCCCGGCAGCGGCTTCTCGCTGCCGGCCCTCCTCCCTTACGGCACACCGGAGTTCGACGTCCTCGCGGCCCTGCCGCTGCTCGTCTTCAGCCTCACCACCCTGGCCGAGATCACCGGCCAGACCGTACTGAACAGCGAGACCGTCGGCCGGACCCCCGACCCCGGCAGGGACGTCCCCCGCGTCGCCCGCGCCGACGCCCTCGTCTCCCTCGTGGGCGGCCTCTTCGGTACGTCCCTGATGGTGACCAGCGCCGAGAACATCGGCATCGGCCGCCTCACCGGGGTCCGCAGCCGCTTCGTCACCGCCGCGGCCGGGGCGCTCCTGATCGGCGTCGGTCTGGCGACCCCCGCCTCCCGCGCCCTCGCCGGCATCCCGGAGGCGGTCGTGGGCGGCTCCTCGCTCGTCGTCTACGCGGTGATCGCCGTGATGGGCGTCGAGATGCTCCGCCGCGCCGACCTCACCGGCACGGGCTCCATGACCGCCGCCCTGGCCCTCGCGGCCGGACTGCTGCCGCTCCTGACCCCCGGCCTGTACGACGGGTTCCCCGGCTGGGCCCGCACGGTCCTGGGCAGCGGCGTCGTCGCCGGCACGCTCACAGCCGTCCTCCTGACCGCGCTCCTCGGCCGGTTCGACCGACGGACCGTGACCCCGGAACCGGAGCCGGACGCCGCGAAGACCGGCACCCCGGAGCCGCGCGCCCCCGAGTGACGGCAACGCGCCCGCCCTCGGCCGGCGGGGAGGAAGGGACGGGCGGCCGACCACGTGCTCGCCCGGCCCCGCGGTCGCCCGGTCGGGGCAGTACGCCTCCCGCGCCCACCGGCGCGGAGGAGTCCTCGCCCACCAGGCCGTGGTGGAGCGCGAACACCGGCCCGGAGAGGCAGGCCCCCGGCGACCGCGGCCGACCGAACAACTCCTCGGTGGCGCGGGTGTGCTCCACGAGCGCCCGCTCCACCCGGTCGGGGGCGTAGTACCGGAACCGCGTCGACGGACCGACGCGGACGGGCCGCAGCAGCCCCCGGTCGTCGTACAGCCGGAGGGCCTTCCGGCTGGGCCCGGTGCGAGCCGCCGGCTCGCCGATCGTGATCAGTTCGCGCACGGGCCCGCTGTGACCCCTCCCCCCGGGGCACGGGCAAACCACCCGGGGGAGCACCGCCGACCGCCGCCGGAGCCGGACGGGTGGATAGCCTGGCGGAATGCTTACAGAAGTGACAGCGACCCGCTACGTCACGCCCCTGCGCGAGGGCGGCTCGCTCCCCGGGATCGTCGAGGCCGACGACCTCGGTACGTACGTCATGAAGTTGTCCACCCTGTGAAGCTGACCTGCACGGATGCGACCTGTCCCACCCCTGACCCGGGTGGATAGGTCTTTCAGTGTCGTGCGGGATGGTGCTGCGTTACCTGGCCGATTCTCCCCACGCGCTCCCCGGGACCGTCGATCCTCCCCGGATCCTCCCCAGGAAGCGGTGTTGCGGCGGGCCGTGGTGACGGGAAGCGTCATCCCGTTCGAGGTGCTGTAAGGGCACGCTGGGTGACCGCCGGTGAGAGCAGGGCGGGGCGGGGCGGAGGCGCGGCGTCGCCGGCCGGAACGCCCCCTCCAGGGTCCCGGATCGACTGTCCGTCCCGCGGCCTTGTACGCGACTGATAATGACAATGATTTTCCCATAGGGTCGGGCGATGGTGGCCCGGCGGCCGACAACGCCGGCCGGGCGGTTCCTCTCGGCCGCGGCGTCGTCGGGACCACCGATCCGTAAGTGAGCGATACCTTCGTGGAGGTGCGGCCGTGTGGTCGACCGTCAAGCTGTTCCTGGTGCTGCGGCCGCGGGCCTGGGTGGAGATAGCCGGCCTCGTCGTGCTGATGCTGCTCATCACCGCGACCTACATCGGCCAGGGCCTGCTGATCGCGGACCTGTTGGCCCGCGTGTTCTCCTCGGGCGGGGTGAGCGGGCTGCTCGTTCCTCTGCTCATCATCGGCGTCCTGCAGCTGGCCCGGATCGGCCTGATCGTGGTGAAGGACTGGTGGGCGCCCCGGGTGTCCGCGGGTGTCAAGGAGGCGGTGCGGGAACGCCTCACTCTGAAGCTGATGGAGATCGGGCCCGGCCAGGCGCAGCGGATGCGGACCGGTGATCTGCAGTCGACGCTGGTGGACTCCGCCGAGCTGCTCGATCCGCTGGTGGGCCGGTTCGTGCCCGCCGCGGTGGCTTCCGTTCTGGGGTCCTGCCTCGCCTCGGTGTACGTGATCTCGGTCGACCCGGCCGTGGGTCTCGTGGTGCTCGCGTGTGCCCTTCTGGCGCCGCTGTCCCAGATGGCCGGGGCGAAGTGGATCAAGGAGCGGGGTGACCGCTGGACGGTGTCGTACCGCGGCCTCTACGCCGAGAGCCTGGATGCCGCGCAGGGCATGGCCACCCTCAAGGCGTTCAACGCCAGCGGCCGGCGCGGCCGGGAACTGGTCGAGCGCGGTGAGGAGTTCTGCCGGGACTCCATCCGGCTGATGGTGGCGTGGTGCGCCTCCTCCAGCGTCGGCCGGCTGCTGGTGCCGATCGGTACGGCAGCCGCGGTGGGACTGGGCGCGTGGCACGCGGCCACCGGGGAGCTGAGCGTCGCGGGGCTGTTCACGATCCTCATGCTGACCCGCGAGACGTTCCGGCCCATGCACGAGTTGGAGGAGGCTCACCACGCCGCCTACTCGGCCATCCCCGCCGGCCGTGCCGTCGCCGACGTACTACGGCTCGAACCGCAGGTACGGGACATGGCGCGGACCTCTCCGGCGTTGCGACAGAACCCTCCGGGCCTTGAGTTCAGCGATGTCCGGTTCCGCTACCCGACCCGGCGGGTACCGGCCCTCGACGGGTTCAGCCTCGCGGTCGGGCCGGGGGAGCGGGTAGCCGTCGTCGGCCGCTCCGGTGCCGGCAAGAGCACCGTGCTCGGCCTGCTGATGCGCTACTTCGACACTGACGGGGGCTCGATCCGCGTCGACGGGCACGACATACGCGAGTTCCCGCTGGCGGACCTGCGTTCACTGATCGGCGTCGTGGCACAGGACACCTATCTCTTCCACGGCACGGTTCGCGAGAACCTGCTGCTCGCCAGACCGCACGCCACCGATGACGAGGTGCAGCGCGCGGTGAACGCGGCGCGGGCGGCAGACTTCATCACTCGGCTGCCCCAGGGCCTGGAGACCGTCGTCGGAGAGCGGGGACTGAAACTGTCCGGCGGCGAGCGCCAGCGCATCGCGATCGCCCGGGCCCTGCTCAAAGACGCTCCCGTACTCGTCCTGGACGAGCCGACGTCGAGCATCGACGCCGCCAACGAGGCGGAGATCACCCGGACTCTCGGTGAGGTGACGCGCGGCCGGACGACGGTCGTCATCGCGCACCGGCTGTCCACGGTGCGCGACGCCGACCGGATCGTGGTGATGGACTCCGGCCGGATCGTCGAGTCGGGAAGCCACGCCGACCTCGTGGCAGGCAAGGGCCTCTACGCCGAACTCGTCGCGACCCAGACCGGAGCACAGGCATGACGTCGACCCTTCACACCCACACCCACGACCACGGAGTCGACGGCGATCGAGCCGGCGCCGGCAGGCCGGAGCCGGGCCGGTCGCTCCTCACCGGACTGAGCAGCCTGGTCCCCCTCCTGGGCGAGCACCGCCGCCTCATCGCGGTCGCCTACCTGGCCGGTGTGCTGCATCAACTGCTCCAGCTCGCCTCGGCCGGCATCGGCGCGTACGTGGTGGCGAGGGCGGCCGCGGGAGCACCACCGGGCCGGCTCACCGGGTGGCTGATCCTGCTCGGCTGTCTGATCGTGCCACTCGTCGTGATGAGCGTGGCCGACAGCACCTATGCCCACGTCGCCGCGTTCCGCGCGCTGGCCGACACCCGGGCGAAGGTGTTCGCCGCCTTCGAGCGGCTCTCACCCGGTTACATGCTCGAACGGCGTTCCGGTGACCTCGGATCCGCCGCCGTCTCAGACGTGGAGCAGATCGAGCTCTTCTTCGCCCACACGCTCAGCCCACTGGCCGTCGCGTCGACCGTTCCGGTGGCCACCACCATCGCCCTGGGCTGGTTCCACTGGTCGCTGGCCTGCGTCCTGGTTCCGATCCTGGTCCTGCTCGCCTCGGTCCCCACGTGGTTGCGACGCCATGCCGAACGGCACGGTCACGAACTGCGTGACTCCCTGGGCCGGATGAGCGCCGACACCACCGACACCTTCCAGGGCCTGCGCGAGTTGGTGAACTTCGGGGCGCACGCGCAGCGGCTCGGACTGCTGCGGACGCAGGGTGCCCGGCTGGCCCGGGCGAAGTCCGCTCACGGGCGCCGCGGCGGCATCGAGTACGCCGCCACGGACACCATCGCGCTCCTGGGCATGCTCGCGGTACTGGTTCTGGGCGCCCGGCTCGTCGTCCTGGACGAACTGGACCGCTCCCTCTTCCCGGTCGCCGTCGTGCTCGCCGCGATGGCGATGGTTCCGGTGCTGAAGGTGACGGAGGTCGCGCGCGAGCTGTCCATGGTCGCGGCGGCGGCCGAACGCATCAACGCGCTGCTCGAAGCACCGGCCCCGGTCTCGGATCTGGTCACCGAGGCCCCGCGCGGCCCGGTCGAACCGCATGTCCGCTTCGACGCCGTCACCTTCTCCTACCGCGAAGACCTGCGTCCCGCCGTGGCCGAGGTCGGCTTCGAGATCCGGCCCGGTGAGACCGTCGCGCTGGTGGGACACTCCGGTGCGGGCAAGTCGACCTGCGCCAACCTGTTGCTGAGGTTCTGGGACGTCACCGCGGGGTCGGTCTCCGTGGGCGGTCATGACGTCCGCGCCTTTCCGCAGGAGGACCTGCGCCGCCTCATGACCCTGGTGCCGCAGGACACCTTCCTGTTCAACACCAGCGTGCGCGAGAACATCCGTCTCGGCCGTGCGGACGCCTCCGACGCGGAGGTCGAGGCCGCCGCGCGGGCCGCTCAGGCGCACGACTTCATCACGACGCTTCCGGACGGTTACGACACCGTCGCCGGCGAACTCGGCGCGCTCATGTCCGGCGGGCAGCGGCAGCGCGTCGCGATCGCACGGGCGCTCCTGAAGGACGCCCCGATCCTCGTCATGGACGAGGCGGTGTCGAATCTCGACGCCGCCAGTGAGCAGGCGGTCACCCGGGCCATGGACGAGGCCCGGCACGGCCGCACCACCCTGGTCATCGCGCACCGGCTCTCGACCATCCTGACCGCCGACCGGATCGTCGTCATCTCCGGTGGACGCGTCGCCGAGGCGGGAACCCACCAGGAGCTTCTCGCCCGCGGCGGTGCCTACGTCGAACTGCTGGCCTCGCAACTGGAGGGAGTCGACGGACCGGGCGCCTGACATGTGGCTTGTTCGCCCCGTTTGCACCCTGCGGCGGGGCGCTCCGGCGGTCCAGCCGTATTGAAAATGAGTGTCATCATCGTATAGAAGTACGGGTGTGCTCATCTCGCGACAGCGGTCGGAGCGCACAAGGGCCGGAGTCCGGCCCTTCGCGCTGCCCGCACTACGGCATCCCACGGTCTCCACACTTCTGGCGGACCACCGAACCCTGTTGGCCGACCTCCTGGACGGCCTGGGATCACCGCTGCACGTCGTGCTGCCCGAGGTCTTCGAGGAGAACGCCGGCAGACTGAGGCAGGCGTTCGCCGAGGCGGGTGCCGATGCCGACATCCTGTTCGCCAAGAAGGCCAACAAGGCCGACTGCTACGTCACGTCGGCCGCCGCCCTCGGCGTCGGCGTCGACGTCGCCAGCGCCCCCGAACTGGTCAAGGCGCTGGCCGGGGGAGTGCCCGGCCGGCGGATCGGCATATCCGGCCCGGAGAAGGACGACGGGCTGCTCACACTGGCCGTCCAGCACGGCTGCCTGGTCGCGATCGACTCGATCGGTGAACTGAGGCGGCTCGCGAGGACCGCGCGGCTCGCCGGGCGGCAGGCCGCGGTGCTGCTGCGGTCCAGGACGGCCGGCCAGTCGAGCAGCCGCTTCGGCCTCTCCGCCGACGAGCGCCGCGCCGCCGTCGGTCTGTGCGGGGAACTCGCCGGCCACATCGCCCTCCGGGGATTCTCCTTCCATCTCAACGGCTACTCCCCGGCGGAACGCGCGACGGCCGCGAACGAGATGATCGAACACTGCCTCGACGCCCGGCGGCGTGGCTCGCCCTCCGCCGAACTCGTCAACATCGGCGGCGGGTTGCCAGTCCGCTACGTCGAGCTGCGGCTCTGGAACGAGTTCCTCGCGCAGAACGATCCAGCTCACTACCACGCGGCCAAGGACTTCAAGGACTTCTATCCGTACGGGGGACAGCCCGCTGCCGAGGCCGTGCGCGCGATCATGGCGCACCCGGTCGGCGGCGGCGAGAGCCTGTCGGCGAAGGCGAACCGCTACGGCATCCGGTTCGTCGTCGAACCCGGCCGGGCTCTGCTGGACCAGGCGGGTTTCACTCTGTTCCGCGTACAACAGGTGGACGACCGGCGGGAGTCCGACGGGTACGCGATCGTCACCGTCGCCGGAAGCAGCTTCAGCCTCTCCGAGCAGTGGTTCAACAGCGACTACCTCCCCGATCCGCTGCTGATGTCCGCCCAGCCGGTGGCCGACGAGCTGTTCCCGGCCTGCGTCGCGGGCTCGACCTGCCTGGAGAGCGACATGGTCACCTGGCGGAAGATCGGCTTCCCGCGGCCCGTGCACCGCGGTGACCACCTGGTCTACCTCAACACCGCCGGCTACCAGATGGACTCCAACGAGTCCCCGTTCCATGACGCCCCCCTGCCGTCCAAGGTCGTCCTCCGGCTCGGTGACGGCCTCGGCGGCGAACCCGGCGGCGCAGGCGCTCCGCCGCGCTGGCGACTGGACGGCATCCGCTGAGACCGCGAAACCGTCCGATACGACCACCCATGAAGGAGAACACCCGTATGTCCCCGAGCTACGCCCCGCCCGGGCAGCTGTGGCTCCTGCCGCAGTCCCAGCAGGAAGGGCTCGACCTCGACCACCGCCAGGTGATCGAGGTCGTCGAGAGGGCCTACCGCGCGCTGCGCGAAGGCGGCTCGAACAACCCGGTCAAGACCATCATCGACGACCCCGACCACCGCTCGCTCAGCTACTCGATGGTGGCCAGGGACGCCGGCAGCGGCACCGTCTGCTTCAAGGCCGTCTACGAGTTCGATCCGCGGCGGACGAGGGACGCCTACAGCTTCCACTCGTTCGTCTTCCTGATCGACGACACCACAGGCGCCCCCATCGCGCTGATGGACGTGGTGAAGCTCGGCCCCCTGCGGTCCTCGGCCACCACCGCGCTGTTCGCCCGCGCGGCCTGCCCCGACGCCCGCACCGCCCTCGTCGTCGGCACCGGAGTCCAGGGGCAGGCGGCCCTGCCGATGCTCGTCGCGGCGATGCCGCGGCTGGAGCGGCTTCAGGTGTTCGGCACGTACCCCGACGGGCTGCGCGCCGTCCAGGACAGCGTCGACGGCCGCGAGGTCGAGGTCGTCACGGACCTCCGCAAGGCCGCGGGCGAGGCGGACATCGTGATCGGCGCCGCCGGCCTCTCCGCCACGGAGGAGGTCCGGCGCGAGTGGATGAAGCCGGGCTCCGTCGCCGTACTCCTCGGGTACGGCGTGCACGCCGACGTGTGCCACGGCGCGGACTACCGGATCGCCACCGACACCGCCCAGATGCACGCCACCTGCGACGACCTGCGGGGCGACGACGGCAGTCTGCCGTCGGTCGACGCTCAGCTGCCCGAGATCCTGCTCGGCCTGGCACCCGCCCGGCGGACCCCGGACGACGTGGTCTTCGCCTACAACAGCGGCATGGCGGTCACCGACGCCGCACTGGGCCGGTACATAGCCGACCTCGCGCTGGCGGCCGGGCGTGGGGAAAAGGTCAACTTCTGGTGAGCACCCAAACCACCGACACGGCCCCTGCGAGCCGCGTGCAGACGACCGGCGCCGCCTGGTGGGTCAGCAACTCGCGGGCGCTGCTCAAGCTCGCGTTCCCCCTGATCCTCACCAACTTCGCTTACGTCGCCCTGACCACGGTCGACATCGTCATGCTGGGCAGGCTCGGCGCGGTCGAGATCGCCGCCGCCGGTCTGGCCATCGCGCTGTTCAACCAGTTGCGCACCACCGGCACGGGCCTGGTCACCGGAGTCAGCAACCTGGTGGCCGAGGCACGGGTGCGGGACGACCGGGAACGCGTCGGCGCGCTGCTGTTCGCGGGGTTCTTCTGGGCCACCGTCTGCGGCGTGGTCTTCTGCGCCGCGCTCCTGATGATCGGCCCGCTGCTGGTCCTGCTGGGCCAGGACCCGAAGGTGGTCGACAAGGCGGGCGAGTTCCTGGTCGTCCTGGCGCCGGGCATGCTGCCCTGCCTGTGGTTCCAGAACCTGCGGCACTTCACCACCGGGCTCAAGCGGCCCGGCCCGCTGCTGGCCATCACCCTGGCATCGGTCGGCGTGACCATCGGCCTGAACTACGTGCTGATCTACGGCAAGTTCGGCCTGCCCGCCTTCGGCTTCACCGGCGTCGCGATCGCCACCGTCACGGTGTTCCTGCTGTCCTTCCTGGCGTTCGCCGCGGTGATCCTGCGCGACAGCGTGCTCCGCCCGTACCTCACCTCGCCGCACGCGCGGCGCTGGGACGGGGACGCGGTCCGGTCGGTCTGGCGCCTCGGCCTGCCCATCTCCGGCACCTACGCCTCGGAGGCCGGGTTCTTCAGCGTGCTCACCCTGCTGATCGGCTCCCTGGGGGTCGAGGCGCTGGCCGCGCAGACGGTGCTGAACCAGATCGTCTACATCGTCTTCATGATCTCGGCCGGCCTCTCGCACGCGGCGTCGATCCACATCAGCGAGGCCCACGGCGGCAACGACTACGTGGCCGCGCGCAGGATGGGGCTCCTCGGCACGGCCTGGGGCGTGATCGCGACCCTGCTGGTAGCCGTCGTGTACCTGGTGATCCCGGACGCGATCGTGTCCCTCTTCATCTCGGCCGAGCACGCCGGCAACGCGGACATCATCGCGCTGACCGTCACCGGTCTGCTGATCGCCGCCCTCATGCAGGTCTTCGACGCCACCCAGAACATCGGCAACGGCATCCTGCGCGGCGTCGGCGACGCCGCAGGACCGTTCCGGATATCCCTCGTCGGCTACTGGCTGATCGGCCTTCCCGCCGGCTACCTGCTCGGCGTGACCGCCGACTGGGGCGTCGAGGGCGTCTGGACCGGCCAGACCATCGGCCTCGCCGCCACCGCCGCCATCCTGCTGGTCGTGTTCCTGCGCCGCGTCGACCGGCTCCACCGGGAGACGTCCGGCGCACCCGTCACGGAACCGGAGTCGTCATGAACCCCGTCCTCGCACCAGCCGCCTCGGCCCCCCTCATACGCAGGGAGGTGGCGGGCCTGCCCGGCTACGATCCCGGCGCGGACCCGGACGAGGTGGCCGCCCTCAGCGGTTCGGGTCGCGTCATCAAACTCTCCAACAACGAGAGCCCGTTCGGCGTGTCCCCGACCGTCGCCGAAGCCGTACGGGAGGCCGTGACCAGCGGTGTCTCCCGCTACCCCGATCCGATGGGCAAGCGGCTGACCGAGGCCGTCGGAGAGAGCCTGGACGTGCCCGCCGACCGCGTCGTGCTCGGCAACGGCTCGGAGAACATCCTGGAACTGCTGTGCCAGGCCGTCCTCGACCCCGGTGACCTGGTGGTCACCCAGGCGCCCGGCTTCGCCCTGCACGAGACCTTCCCCCGCGTCATGGGCGCCCGGGTCCACAAGGTGCCGGTCACCGCCGAGTTCGGGTTCGACGCGGACGCCTGGCGCGACGCGCTCGCGGCGGGCCCGAAGCTCGTCTTCCTCGCCAACCCGTGCAACCCCACGGGCGCGATGCTCGACGCCGGCGAGCTGGCGCAGATCGTGGCCGCCCTGCCGGAGTCCTCCTTGCTGGTGCTCGACGAGGCGTACGGCGAGTTCGCCCGCACGAACCCCGCGTACCCCGACGGCCTGGAGGCCCTGCGCGGGCTGAACCGGCCGTGGATCGTGCTGCGCACCTTCTCCAAGGCGTACGGCCTTGCGGGGGTCCGCGTCGGGTACGGCATCGCGTCGGACACCGCGCTGGTCCAGGCGCTGGACCGGGTCCGTACGCCGTACAACGTGAACCAGCCGGCCCAAGCCGCCGCCATCGCCGCCCTGGCCGACCGGACTCATCTGGCGGACACGGTCCGCCGCACCGCCCTGGAGATAGCCAGGGTCGCGGACCGGCTGCGCGAGGCGGGACTGCGCGTGGTCCCGTCCTCGACCAACTTCCTCTTCATCGACACCGGCCGACGCTCCGACGAGGTGGCCCAGGCGCTGCACCGCGCCGGAGTCATCGTCAAGGCATGGCGTGAGCCGGGGTACGAGACCTACATCCGAGCCTCGCTGTCGACGCCCGGGGACAACGACGTCTTCGTGCGGTGTCTGACCGAGATCTGCGCGAAGGACAAGACGTGATCACGAGCAGGATCTCCGACCTGATAGGGCGAACGCCTCTGCTGAAGCTGCCCGTCGCACAAGGCGGGGCGACCGTGCTGCTGAAGCTGGAGCAGTTCAACCCCACCGGAACCGCCAAGATCCGGATGGCCAGGAACATGGTCGACGAGGCGGAGGAGGCCGGGCTCCTCGCCCCCGGCGGGTGGCTCGTCGAGTCCACCTCCGGCAACACCGGACTCGGCCTGGCGCTCGTCGCCGCCGAACGCGGCTACAAGTTCACCGCCGTGGTCGACAACCACTCCAGCGCGGACAAACTGCGCGGCATGCGCGCCTACGGCGCCGACATCCTCAACGTCGCCGGGGACGAGGAGGGCCTCGCCACCGCCGAACGCGACACCGTGGCCGAGCGCCTCGCCGCCGAACACGGCGCCTACTGGACCGCCCAGCACCGCAACATGGGCAACCCCAACGGCTACCGGCCGCTCGCCCGCGAACTCCACGACGAGCTGGGCGACGACATCGACTACCTGTACGGGGCCGTCGGCACGGGTGGTTCGCTCTGCGGTACCGGCCGCTTCCTGCGGGAAAGCATCCCGGATCTCAAGATCATCGGTGTCGAACCGGAGGGCTCCGTCGTCTTCGGCGGCGAGGGCGCGCCGTACCACCAGTCCGGCACCGGTACACCGGCGGGCTCGGAGATCGGCTGCGTCGTCGACTACGACGTCTTCGACGAGGGGATCAAGGTCACCGACGCGGAAGCCTTCGAGACCTGCCGCTACCTGGCCAGGAACTTCGGTGTCCTGATCGGTGGTTCGGCGGGCGGCGTGGTGTACAAGGCCCTGGAGCGGGCGGGGTCCGCGCCCCCCGGCACCACCATCGTCGTGCTCGTCTGCGACGGCGGCGACAAGTACCTCGACACCGTGTTCAACGACGACTGGATGGCCGCCAACGGCCTCTTCGACGAGCAGGTCGTCCACCGGCTGGCCGCGCTGCTGCGGTAGCCGCCGTCGTGACGTCCCCGAGTCCCGGGGGCTCGCCCGCGGCCTCGAACTCCCCTTCTTCTCTTCCCTGCGAACTGATAGCCTGCAAATGATGAAAACGAAAACGATTACCATAGTTGCCGCGGCTCTGGCGGCGTTCACGCTCGCCGGATGCGGGACGGGCGCGTCCTCCGACGCCGATGCGAAGGCCAAGGGCGCGGCGGCGACGGGCTCGACGAAGTACCCGTTCACTCTCAAGAACTGCGGTACCAACGTTACTTACAAGGCCGCGCCGCAGAAGGTCGTCACGCTCAACCAGACCGCTGCCGAGATCCTCATCCACCTCGGGGTGGGCGACCGGATCGCCGGTACGGGCTACGAGATCGAGAAGACGCCGCCGGCGATCGCCGCGCAGTACAAGAAGATTCCGGTCCTGTCCGCGCCGGGCGCCGAGATCAAGCACGAGAAGCTGCTGGAGGCCCAGCCGGACTTCGTCTACGGCTCCTTCGCCAGCATGTTCACCAAGGAGCAGTCCGGTGAGCGCAAGCAGCTCCACGACCTGGGTGTCCCCACGTACCTGACCGAGTTCGACTGCGCGTACCACGAGAGCGTGGCGAACGCGGACTTCACGATGCTGTTCGAGGAGTACCGCCGCCTCGGCAAGATCATGGGCGTGCCCGAGGCCGGCGAGAAGCTGGCCACCGAGCAGAAGGCCATGGTGGACAAGGCGGTCGGCGCCGTCGAGAAGCGGGACAAGCCGCTCAAGGTGATGTGGTTCTACTCCACCTACGAGGGCACC
>JNWL01000057.1 GCA_000716465.1 Streptomyces bikiniensis | reverse complement strand
GGCATACGAGATTCGCCTTAGTCTCGTGGGCTCGGAGAGGTGTATAAGAGACAGGGCGTGGGGCCCGGCCGGTGGGGCGGCGGTGCGCCGGGGCCGTACGGCTCAGCAGCCCTTGTCGCCGTGGGCGATGCCGATCGCCAGGTCGGGCAGGGTGATCGCGCCGGAGATCGTGGCGGCGTTGGCGTCGGCGTTGAGGTTCTTGATGTCCGTCCGGCCGCCGGTGGCGTCCAGACCGAACTGGCCCGGAGTGCCGTCGGTGATGCCGGTGCTCTTGATCCCGTCGCTGTCGGCGGCCGCGCCGATGACGTTCGGGCTGCCGTCGGAGGCGTGCAGGGTGGCCGTCGACGCCTTGAGCGCCTGGGCGTCCAGGACCAGCTTGTTCGCCTGGAGCCCGGCACCGGCGACGAGCTGGTCGCTGGTGAGCGGGGTCGCGGCGGCCGGCGAGGAGATGTTGAGCGACCAGGTGCCGAGGCTGCCGATCACCGGGAGGTTGACCGACTGGACGGCGTGGACGCAGATGCCGTCCAGGCCCGCCTTGGCGAGGCCGACCTCGGCGGCGCCCTTCGGCCCGCCCGCGTCGACGGTGTGCATGACCGCGCCGATGCCCTGGGGCGCGGCCACCGTCTTGGAGCTGAGGGTGAAGGGGACGCTCGTCAGCGAGAGGTTCGCGGCGAGGGCGCCCTGGACCATCGCCGTGGCCATGGCGCCGATCGCCACGGTGGCCGGCAGGGCCAGGAACGCCGATCTGCGCCAGCGGGTGACCCCTCTGATCTCTTCCTGCATGTGCTCTCCAACCGTCGTCCCGCACGTGCCGCGCGGGTGGGGATGTGAACACAGCCGTGCGTCCTCGGCCGGATGGTCGGAGACGGGTGACACTTTGCGGCTGCATGTTCGAGAATTGGACACTCTCTTATGGAGTGTCAACACTTCGGACCATCCTGGGGAGAATTCCTCTGGACTAGGCTTGGCCGATGCCACGGTTCAGGGAGACGGTCCGGACACTGCTGCGCGAGCGCCTGCTCGACGCGGCGTACGAGGCGGTCGCGGACCGCGGCTTCGACAAGCTGCGCATGGCGCACCTGGCCGGCGCGGTCGGTGTCAGCCGGCAGACCCTGTACTCGGAGTTCCCCTCCAAGGAGGCGGTCGGCGAGGCCCTTTTCCAGCGCGAGCTGGAGCGCTGCCTGGTCGGCATCCAGGCGGGCCTGGACGCGCACCGGGACGACCTGCGCGCGGCCGTCGAGGCGGCCGTCGGCTTCACGCTCACGCTGGCCGGCCGGAACCCGCTGATCCGGGCCATGCTGACGAGCACCGGCGAGGACGGACTGCTCCCCTATCTGACGACCCGGTCGGCGGCGGCGTTCGCCACGGCCACGGCCATGGCCGACGCGTACGTCGCCGAGGCCTGGCCCGCCGTCGATCAGGTGGCGCGCGAGCTGGCCGTGGACGCGGCGGTGCGGCTGACCGCGAGTCACATCGTGCAGGCCACGGCCTCCCCCGAGGAGTCGGCCCGGCGCATCGCGGACACGGTGGTCAGGGTCGCCCTGAGCACGGGCCGCGAGGAGCTTCCGCCGGGCCCGGCGGAGTAGCCGCCTCAGGGGCTCGGCCCCCGGTACTCCTCCAGGACGGGCCGGTTGCCGATGTCCGGGGACGTGGAGACGGGGTAGGCGCGCACGCCGACCCTCCCCTCGATCCGGTCGATCTCGCCCCAGCCGTACGCCCGCGAGTCGTCCGACAGGTCGGGGTTGTCGCCCAGATAGAAGAACGAACCCTCGGGGACGGTCCGCAGCTCGGCCCGTGCCGAGCGGGTGCCCTCCGGGGTGCAGCAGGCGCCCGTACGGTGGGCCTGCGCGGCCCATTGGGGCGCCGCCACCCGGCGGAGGGGCCCCTTGCCGCCCTCCTGGAGCAGTACCTGGAAGGGCTCGTCCGGCGTGGAGACGATCGCGACCCGGTCGCCGGGGAGTCCGATCACCCGCTTGACCATGAGGGTGTCCTTGTTCGTGGCCCGCAGCAGCACCACGTCGAACCGGCGGGCCTCCCCGGCGGAGCCCGGGGCGGCGAGGACGCGGTCGCCCCGGTGGAGGGTGGGGGCCATGCTGGTGCCGTCGACCCGGATGCCGAGGGCGGTGACGGCCACGCCCGCGAGGAGGCAGAGCAGGACTCCGGCCCCGAGGACGGCGCCGGCCGCCCGGCGCGCGCTCATCGGCGTCGGGTGGGGTCCGGGGGCCGCACGCCGCCGGACCGGTCGGTTTCGGTCATGGCGGGACGGTAGGCCGGGCGGCGGCCGTCACCGTACGGACCGAGCGGACCGAGCGGACCGGATCGACCCGAGGGAACCGGAGGGACCGAACGGACCCGGAGGGACCGTACGGACCGAGCGGACCGAGCGGACCGGATCGACCCGAGGGAACCGGAGGGACCGAACGGACCCGGAGGAACCGTGCGGGGCTACCCCCGCCCCCTCCCCTGGTACGCGCGGGGCGTCTCGCCCGTCCAGCGCCGGAACGCCCGGTGGAACGCGCTGGGTTCGGAGAATCCGAGCTGCCGGGAGAGCCGCTCGATGGAGACCCGGCCGCCGGCCAGCTCGGCGAGGGCGTGGTCCCGCCGCACCTGGTCGCGGAGGCGCTGGTACGTCGTCCCCTCGGCGGCGAGCCGGCGGCGCAGGGTCTGCGGGCTGACGGAGAGCCGGGCGGCGAGCTGCTCGGGCGTCGGCACGGGCCCGGCGGGCAGGGCACGCCCGATCAGGTGCCGCACCCGGCCGGTGACCGTACTGCCGTAGTCGGCGGAGACGAGCACGTCGACAGGGGCGCGGCGCAGGAAGACCTTGAGCGCGGCCCCGTCACGGAGGACGGGTTCGCCGAGGTCGGCCCGGTCGAAGACGGCGGCCGTCCGCCCGGCGCCGAAGACGCAGGGGGCGCCGAACAGGAGGTCGTACTCCCGGGCGTGCCGGGGCTCGGGGTGGACGAACTCGACCCGGCGCAGGCCGATCCTGCGCCGGATCAGCCAGCCGGCGAAGCGGTGGGCGACGAGGACGGTGGACTCGGCGCCGAAGTGGAGGGGGTCGTCGTACCCGGAGACGTCGAACTCCAGCCGGGCCTCGTCGGCCCCCTCTTCGCCGGGGGCCTCCTCGCCCGGAACGGGTTCCACGAGCCGGAAGCGCGGCCCGGCCGGGAAGAGGGAGTAGAAGGTCTGGGCGCGCCGGAGGGCCTCGCGCAGGTCCCGGCTGCCGTGGACCACGGCGTGGGCCATCATCGCGAAGGTGCCGACCTTGCTCGGCGCGCCGCCGAAGCCGATCAGCTCGTCGTCCAGGGTGGCCCACAGCGTCCTGACGAGCTGCCCGAACTGCTCGGCGGGGACCCGGGCCCGGGGTTCCTCCAGGAGCGCGGAGGGCAGCCCGGCCCGGGCGAGGAGCGGCCCGGCGGCCACTCCCCGCCGCTCGGCGCCGAGCAGTGCGGCCCGCACGTGGTGGGAACTGACCGATCGTGTCGGCACGCGCGTCGCCTCCGTTCCGGCCGCGTCACGCCCCGGGCCTCCCGAAGCTAGACACTTTCCTCGAAGGATGTCCAGGTTCGGACATTCTACTGAGAACTGTAAGGCGCTGAATCGCAGAGCTGAACCGCAAGGCGCTGAACTGCAAGGCGCCGACCGGCCTGTTGTGGGCGCTGGACCGCGAGGCGCTTCGCTTCGCCCCCGGGAGGCCGCGCCTCAGCACCCCAGCGGCTCGGCCACCGCCCGCAGCGCCCCGACGACCGCCCGCACGGAGGGGCGGCGACCCGCGTCGGCGCGCCAGGTGGCGTAGATGTGCCGCCGCATCTTCTGGCGTACGGGCACGAAGGCGACGCCCTCCGGCACCGGGCGGCCGAGCCTGGGGGTCACGCAGACGCCGAGGCCGGCCGCGACGAGCGCGAGCTGGGTGTGGTGCTCGCCCGCGAGGTGGCCGATGCGTGGCTCGATGCCCTGCGAGCGCAGGGTGAACATCAGCCAGTCGTGGCAGAACTCGCCCTCCGGCCAGGACACCCACTCCTCGTCGGCGAAGTCGACCAGGTCCACCGCCTCGCGTCCGGCCAGCGGGTGCGCGGCGGGCAGGGCCACGTCGGCGGTGTCGTCGAAGAGGTGGGCGCGCTCCAGGCCGCCGGGGACGGGCGCCCGCTTGTTGCTCCAGTCCAGGACGATCGCGAGGTCGGCGTCGCCGCGCAGCACCGCGCGCACCCCCGGCTCCGGCTCCAGCTCCGTCGTGCGGACCCGGAGTTCGGGGTGGCCGGCGCGCAGGGCGGCGAGCGCGCCGGGGAAGAGGCCCCGGGCCGCCGTGGGGAAGCCGGCGAGCCGCACCTCGCCCACGACCCGGCCCCGCTGGGCCTCGATGTCGGCCTGGGCCATCTGGACCTGGGAGAGGATCCGGGCGGCGTGCTCGGCGAGCAGCATTCCGGCGTCGGTGAGGCGCACGCCCCGCCCGTTCCTGGCGAGCAGCCGCTGCCCGACCTCGCGCTCCAGCTTGGAGAGCTGCTGGGAGACGGCGGAGGTCGTGACGTGCAGTCCGTCGGCCGCGCCGCTGACGGAGCCGTGGCGGGCGACGGCGTCGAGGGTGCGGAGGCGCTCCAGGTTCAATATGTAAGGAATGCTAAGGGAAGGGGTCGAGGAAGTCTCACTTGTCCTAAGCGGTTGGTTCCGGTCACCCTGAGTGCCATGAGCCCCGCAGCCCCGCCCCCCGTCCCTCCCGCTCCCACTCCCTCTGCCATTCCCTCTGCCATTCCCTCTGCCACGGCGTCCGCCATGACATCCGCCGGACCGCCCCGGCCCGCCTCCCGCCTGCTCGACTGGCGCGTCCGGTTCGGCGCGCTGGCCCTGATCTGGGGCTTCAGCTTCCTCCTCATCAAGGTCGGCACGGAGGGCTTCGCCCCCTTCCAGGTCACCTTCGGACGGCTCCTGTTCGGTACGGCGGTGCTCGCCGTCGCCCTGGTCGTGAAGCGGGACCGGCTGCCGCGCGGTGCCCGCGTCTGGGGCCATCTGACGGTCGCCGCCTTCCTCCTCAACGCGCTTCCGTTCTCCCTCTTCGCGTACGCGGAGCTGACGATCCCGTCGACCCTGGCGGGCATCTGCAACGCGACGACCCCGCTGTGGGGCATGCTGCTCTCCCTCGTCGCGCTCTCCGAGGACCGTCCGACCCGGGTCCGCGCGGCCGGCCTGGGCATCGGCTTCGTCGGCGTGCTGACCGTGCTCGGGGCCTGGCAGGGCTTCTCCGGCCTGGACGTGACCGGCACGGCGCTCGCCCTCCTCGCCTCCTTCAGCTACGCGGTGGGCTGGATCTACGTCCGCCGGACGCTGGCCGGCACCGGCGCGTCGAACCTCTCGCTCGCCGGTTCCCAGGTGGGCCTGGCGACGCTGCAACTGGCCGTGGTCACCCCCCTGTTCACCTCGATGCCGGAGTCGGTGGAGCTCCTGCCGCTGCTCGCCGTGGTCGCGCTCGGCGCGCTCGGCACGGGGTACGCGATGCTCCTCCAGTACGGCATCGTCGCGGAGGTCGGTCCGACGACGGCCTCCATGGTCACGTACTTCATCCCGGTCATCGCCACGGCGGCGGGCGTCACGCTCCTGGGCGAGCGGCTCGGCTGGAACACCCCGGTGGGCGCCTTCGTGGTCCTGGCGGGCGCGGCCCTCACCCAGACCCGCGCCTCCCGCCGCCGTACGGCTCCGCTCCCCGAGGCGCGGGAACCGGCCCCGGCGCCACGGGAGTCCGCGACCTGCGCCTGAACTTCCGTACCCCCGGGGTGACGACCCGGGGGTACGGACGGCCGGGCACGCGGAGGGCCGGCCCCGCACGGGCAGTGCGGACGGCCGGCCCTCCGCACGGGCACCCGCCCACACCTCCGCGAACCCCTACCCGTCACCCGTAACCCATCACCCGTGACCCATCACCCGTAACTCCGCGCCGGCGCGGGCCCCGCCGCCCCGGCGACGGCGTCGGCCAGGGGCTCGACGTCCGCGACGGCCAGGCCGGAGACGGTGAGCCGGACGGCAGGCCCGGCGTCCATCCGGAACCGGGCGCCCGGGGCCGCCGCCCAGCCCGCCGCGAGGAGCCGCGCGACCGCGCCCGTCTCGTCGGCGACCGGCACCCACACGTTCATGCCGGAGCGCCCGTACGCCTCGACTCCGCGCCGGGCGAGGGCGCGGACGAGCCCGTCGCGCCGCTCGCCGTACGAGCGCGCGACGACGGCCGGGTCCACCGCCCCCGAGGCCCAGAGGTGGGCGACGGTCCGCTGGAGCAGCCGGCTGACCCAGCCCGGGCCGAGCCGCTGCCGCCCGAGGACCCGGTCGACGGTCTCGGCGTCCCCGGTGAAGGCGGCGATCCGCAGGTCGGGGCCGTACGCCTTGGCGACCGAGCGGACGAAGACCCAGCGGTCGGTGACCCCGGCCAGGGGGTGGAGCGGCTGCCCGACGATGCCGTGCCCGTGGTCGTCCTCCACGAGCAGGACGCCGGGGTGCGCCGCGAGGACCCGCCGCAGCTCCCGGGCCCGGTCCGCCGTGACGCAGGCGCCGGTCGGGTTCTGCGCCCGGTCGGTGACGATCACCGCCCGCGCCCCGTCCCGCAGGATCGCCCGCTCGACCTCCTCGGGGAGCGGCCCCTCGTCGTCCACGGCGACCGGCACCGGCCGCAGCCCGAGCGCGGGCACCAGGTCGAGGAGGCTGCCCCAGCCCGGGTCCTCGACGGCGACGGCGTCGCCGGGTCTGAGGTGGACGGCGAGGACCCGCTCGATGGCGTCGAGGGAGCCCGAGGCCGCGCCGACGGGCCCGGCCGGCACGCCGTCCGCGTCGAAGGCGGCGCGGGCGAGCCGCCCGAACTCCTCGTCGACCGGGGCCTCCCCGTACATGCCGGGCCGCTCGGCGTAACGCCGGGCGACCTCCGCGAGGGCGGCGCCGAGGGACGGGAGCAGGGCGGGGTCGGGACTGCCGTTGCTCACGTCCCGCACTCCGGCGGGCGCCTCGACCCGGATCGAGCCGCGCGCGGTCGTGGCGGGGCGGGGCCGCACCCGGCTGCCGCGCCGCCCGTCCGTCTCGATGACCCCGCGCTCGCGCAGGGTGCGGTAGGCGGCGGCGACGGTGTTGGGGTTCACGCCCAGGGTGGCCGCCAACTCCCTCATGGGAGGCAGCGGTCGACCGGGCGCGAGGGCACCCGTGCCGACCCCCCGTTCGACGCTGGCGGCGATCTCCGATGCGCGGCGGCCTTCGATCCGATACTCTCCTAGCACAAACACAAGTATGCACTAGTGCAATGGAGGAAGCAATGGGCGCCACCACCGCCACCACCGAAGAGGTCCCGCCGGCCGCCTACACGCCGACCGCCCGTACCGTGCCCACCCGCTCCCGGGAGCGCGCCTCGTACGACAGGGAACTGGTCCACTCGATCCTCGACGAGGCCTACGTCTGCCACCTCGGCTTCGTCCGCGACGGCGTGCCGGTCGTGCTCCCCACCCTCTTCGGCCGGGTCGGCGAGCGCCTCTACGTCCACGGTTCCACCGGCTCGCGGCCGCTGCGCGCGACCGGCGACGGCACGAAGGCCCCCGGCCTGCCGGTCTGTCTGACCGTGACCCACGTCGACGGCCTCGTGCTGGCCCGCTCCGCGTTCCACCACTCCCTCAACTACCGCTCGGTCGTCGTCCACGGCACCGCCCACCGGGTCACCGACCCCGAGGAGCTGCGGACCGCCCTCGACGCCCTCGTGGACCACGTCGTCCCCGGCCGCTCCGCCGACTCGCGCCCCGCGAACGCCAAGGAGCTCGCCGCCACCGCCGTGATCCGCCTCGACCTCGACGAGGTCTCCGCGAAGGTCCGCGCCGGCGGCCCCAACGACGACCCCGAGGACGCCGCCCTCCCCCACTGGACCGGCGTGGTCCCCCTGCGGGGCGGCTACGGCACCCCGGTCCCGGCGGACGACCTCGACCCGTCCGTCCCCCTGCCCGACTACCTCGCCGCGCTCTGACGCCGGGCGATCGGAGTGACGGATGTACGGGCCACGCCCCCGTACGCGGGCGGCAAGCCCCGAAAGGCCCGCGAGCGCGCCCCCACCCCCCTCTCCGACCACGCCGGGCCCGACGCCCGGGAGGCCCGGACCCACCGGCCGCGCCGCCTCGCGACCGGCTGACGTCCAGGCCCCCGGGGACCGGCCTACGCCGTCACGGCCTCCCGCCCGCGTTCGGCCGCCGTCCGCGTCTCCGCGAAGGCGAGGCCCGCGACGGCGGCGAGGAGCAGCAGCGTGCCGAGCACGATCGCGGCGGTGAGCCGCTCGCCGAGGAGCGAGACCGCGATCAGGGCGGCGCTCACCGGCTCCAGGAGCATGATCACGGAGACGGTGGCGGCCCGGACGACCGCCGCTCCCGCGAAGTACAGGGCGTACGCGAGCGCGGTCGGCACCGCCGCCACGTACACGAGGAGGAGCAGCACGCCCACCGGCGTGCCGGTGCGCGGGACGAGACCCTCCGCGAGCGCCGCGGGCAGCAGCCCGACCGCCCCGATCGCGAAGGCCCAGGCGGTCGTCGCCAGGGCGTCCGCACCGCCGCCGTCGCGGCCGAGCCGGCGGGTGAGCAGGGTGATCGCCGCGTATCCGGCCGCCGAGACGACCGCGAGGACGACGCCGACCGGCCGCACCTCGGCGTCGCCGCCGCCCAGGACGAGGACGACGAGCCCGGCGAGCGCGCCGACGACGGCGAAGGTCCCGCCCCGGCCCAGGCGCTCCCCCATGGTGAGGCGGGCGCCGAGGGCGATGAGGACGGGCCCCGCGCCCAGGGTGACGACGGTGCCGACGGCCAGGCCCGTGGCCTCGACGGCGGCGAAGTACGCGCTCTGGAAGACGGTGAGCCCGACGCCCGTGGCGAGGATGCGGACCGCCCTGCGGCGGCGCGGTTCCCCCGTGGCGGGGACGACCGCGCGGCGGGGGCGCAGGGCGAGGGCGCCGAGCAGCAGGACCAGGCCGCCGAGACAGCGCCAGAAGGAGAGGGCGAGGGGGCCCATGTCGCTGACGCGGAAGATCAGCGAGGCGGCGGCGCCGGCCGTGCCCCAGGCGATCCCGGCGACGATCAGATAGAAGAGGCTCCGCCCGACGGACAGGGCGGATCCCGAGGAGTTCGACACGTGACTTCTCCGTGGAAGACGGGAGGGAAAGGTGGTCGCTCGACTCCGCGCGCGGGCAGCGACGAACCGCCCGGCGGCGAGGGATCGCCCGCCCGGGCCCGGTCTTCGTCGGAAAGGTCTCCGCGCGCTAGGCGGCGGGAGGCGGAAGCACGGTCGCATGCATGATCGGCACCCTACGGGGCGGTCCGTCCGGCGGACGACCCGGCCTCGCGACCGGCCGCGCCACCGCTGCCGCTCCCGTCCCCCGGCCCGGCCCCGCCACCGTCCCCGGGCCCGCCACCGGCACCGTCCCCGGTCTCGGCCCCGATCGCTCCCGCCTCCCCCGTTCCACCGGCCACGGGCCGGGCCGGCGCCGCCTTCGGCGTCGAGGACTGGGCGATGAAGGCGCCGACGAGGACCACCGCGCCGCCGGCGATCTGCGGCGCGCCCAGGTGCTCGCCGAGCAGGACCCAGGCCAGGACGGTCGCGATGACGGCCTCCAGGCAGGCCACGACGCCCGCGACCTGCGGGGAGAGCCGGCGCACCGAGACGACGCCGGTGACGTAGGCGAAGACGGTGGCGATCAGCACGATCCAGCCGAGCAGCAGCCAGGCGGGCACACCGGTGCCGTCCATGGTGGCGCGGCCGCCGAGGACCGCCCAGTCCATGCCCCAGGGCCGGGCCACGACGGTGAGGACGAGCGCGCCGATGAGCAGTCCGTACGCGATGACGCCGACCGGGTCGGGCCGCCCGGCCCCGCCGTCCCCGTCGGCGCCCCGGTCGGAGAGGACGAAGTAGCCGACCTGGCAGCAGGCGGCGGCGAGCGCCAGGAGGAGCCCGAGGAGGTCGAAGCCCAGCCCGGACCAGACCTGGACGACGCACGCGAGGCCGCCGACGGCGAGGACGACGCCGAAGGCGGCGGCGCGGGTGACGGGCCGGCGCTGGACGAAGCGGACCCAGCCGAGGACGAGGGCCGGGGCGAGGTACTCGATGAGCAGGGCGACGCCGACGGGGATGCGGGAGATCGAGGCGAAGTAGAAGGCCTGGACGCCGGCGACGGCGAGCAGGCCGAAGCCCACGAGGAGGGCGGGTTCGCGGCGCAGGAGGTCCCGGTGGCGCCAGGCCACCGGGAGCATGAGGAGCGCGGCGCCGGCGACCCGGAGCCAGACGACGTGGAGCGGGTCGAGTCCCGCTTCGATGAGCGGCTTGGCCGCCACTCCCGAACCACCGAATGCGAAGGCCGAGGCCAGGGCGAGTCCCAGGCCGGCGCTTCTCCCCTGAGACGCGTGCATGGGGTCATCATGACAGGACGCCGTCAGGGGTGTAACCCCCGTTACACCTGTTGAGACGGCCCCTCGCAGCGGGTGCTCCCGGAGACACCGCCGGGAGCGGGGTCACCGGCCGGGTCGAGGGCTTCGCAAGGGGCGGCGGCGAGGTCGGCGCGGGCGGCCAGGGCGGCCGGGTCGATCCCGGCGCGGCGCAGCACCTCGACGGCCCGGCTCCCGGGGTCGGCAGCGACGACGGCGAGCAGGTCGACGCCCCGGGCCTGCGGCTCGCCGCGCCCGGCGGCCCGCCGGAGGGCGCCCTCCAGGGCGGCGGCCGCGGCCGGCGACCAGCCGGGGGTCCGGACCTCGCGGGGCCCGGTCCCGCGCGTCGCGGGCAGCATGCGCCGGGCCGCGGACTCCTCGACGGAGCGCTGCCAGCGCAGGCCGTAGCCGATGGACCGCTGGACGAGGTAGCCGAGGACGCGGGCGAGCCGGTCGCGGTCCTCGAACACGTCGGCGGCCTCGGGGTCGGACTCGACGAGCGAGTGCAGCAGGTGCGCGGTGTCGATCTGGCGGTCCCCGTCCCGGAGGGCCCTGCGGCGCGCGCCCGAGACGGCCGCCGCGAGCGGGGGCGTCAGGAAGGGGGCGAGCTCCGCGCGCGGGGCGGCGGGCTGCCGGAGCGACGGGGGGCGCGGGACGGGACTGTGCACGCTCCCACCTCATCAGGCTCCGGCGGCCGGAACATCACCGGAGAGAAGCATGTCCGCATCCCACCGGAGTCGGGCACGGACGCGCGTTTCCTCCTCCTTGCGAATGAGATCGCGCGCGTTGCCCCCGAGAGGCGCGCGCCGCCTTGCTTCGCGCCCCTCGTGCAACCACGACCCCCTCTCCGCTCGTCTTCCGAACGTGTTCTGGATGGTGGGTCTGCTCGCGCTCGACGGGCGGCAGTACGTGTACCGGGTGTACGCGCCCCGGGAGGCGCTGCCGGCCGATCTGTTCTGGGCCGCGTTCCACTGCCACGAGGAGGACGGGGCGCCGCGCGCCTCCGACAGCTTCGACTCGGCGGAGATCCGGTGGATCGGCGACGGGGCGGGCCCGACCACGGCGGAGCTGACGGTCCACCACCACTGAGCGCCCGGGGACGGGAAAGGGGCCCGCGGCGGTCGCCGCGGGCCCCTCGCGCACTTCCGGGCCTCAGTGCTCGTCGGCCAGGATCAGGTACAGCTTCTTGCGCGCCTCGTTGATCACGGCGACCGCCTTCTCCCGCTGCTCGGGGCTGCCGGTCTTCCAGACCTGCCCGAACGCCTCCATCAGGCCGAACCCGGCCTGCCGGATCTCGTTCACGGCGTCCCAGTCGACTCCGCGCCCGGCCTCCTCCCAGGGGGCGTCGGGCCCTTCCTCGGCCTCGGCGCGCCCGGATTCGGTGAGCGTGAACAGCTTCTTGCCGCCCTCGCTCGCGCTGGTGATCAGCCCCTCGTCCTCCAGGAGCTGGAGGGTGGGGTAGACGGAGCCGGGACTGGGCTTCCAGGCCCCGTCGCTGCGCTCGCCGATCTCGCGGATCATCTCGTAGCCGTGCATCGGGCGGTCCTTCAGGAGCGCCAGGATCGAGGCCCGCACGTCACCGCGCCGCGCCCGTCCCCGGCCGCCGCCGCGCCCCCGGCCCCCGAAGGGGCCCCCGCCGAACGGTCCGCCGCCGAACCCGGGCCCGAAGGGCCCGAACGCGGCACGCCGCCCCTCGAAGTCTCCCCGGCCTCCGGGGCCGCGGCCTCCACGACCGGCTCCGTGTCCGTTTCCGCACTCGTGTCCATGTGAACGCATCGCAACGCTCCTTCCATCGGGATTCCTTCTATGAACCATCGCGATACCTCAACGATATATCGGAACTGTTCGACGGGCAACAGAACCGAAGGATGACGACGTGCAGGTCCGCACCGGCCATGGACGTGCCGATGGGGAACGGGATGATCGCCGTCCCGCCGGGTCGGGCGACACTGTCGGACCGGCGGACACGACGCGGTCGGGCGGTCGAACTCGCGCTCTGCCGGCCCGCGGCGTTCCCGGTCGCCCGGGCATTGCGCGCACGGGCCACGGGTCGGCGGCCGGGTACCGGCCCCGGGGACCGGCTGCCCGTCGCGTGCGTCTCCCGGTGGGACGCCGTGCGGTTCCGCGACGCCCTGTCCCCGTGCGCCGGCCGCACGCCCGCGTACCGCTTCCGCGCCGGGCCGACCGGGCCGCGCTACGGGAATCCCGGCGAAATCGGCCGGTACCGCGGCGACTCGCACGAGCACGTCCACGAGGCGGGCGGCAGGTCCCCCGACCCGTGGGGGCTCCACGACGTGCCCGGCAACGTCCGGGACCGGTGCCGGGACGTCTACGACGCCGAGGTCTGCGGCGCCCGCCGGGCGCTCCGCGGCGGTGGTTGGTTCGGCGAGCACCGGAGCCGCCGGGCTTCCGCGCGGCGCCGGTCCCTGTCGGTCTCACCGCGGACGGTCGCGAGCAGCCCGCCTCCGTCCCCGGCGACGTGGCTCTGCCGCCGTTCCCGGACCGGGCGATGACGAGTTCCGCCCTCGCATCGGTGGGGAGCCCGCTGCCGGGCCGGCGCGGCCGTCGCGGTCGGCCCCCGTGCCGAGTGGCCCCGGGCCGCCCGACCCGCTCGCCCCCGGCCGGGCGCCCTCACGGACCTCAGTCCAGACAGAACTCGTTTCCCTCGATGTCCTGCATCACGACGCAGGACTCGTTCTCCTCGTCGGCGAACAGCGTGTACAGATGGACCGCTCCGAGCTCGACCAGCCGCGCGCACTCCGCCTGGAGCGTGGTCAGCCGCTCCTCGCCCACGAGCCCGGTGCCGGCCCGTACGTCGAGGTGCACCCGGTTCTTGACGACCTTGCCCTCGGGGACGCGCTGGAAGAGCAGTCGTGGGCCCTCGCCCGAGGGATCGACGCAGGAGAACCACTTCACCTCGCGCCCGGGCGGCAGCGAGCGGTGGTAGTCGTCCCACGTGTCGAAGCCCTCCGGCACCGGCGACACGACGTAGCCCAGCACCTCACACCAGAAACGGGCGAGGCGTTCGGGATCGGCACAGTCGAAGGTGACCTGAAACTTCCTGATCGTCGGCATCGGCACACCCTAGGGCGTGGGCCACCCCGCCGAAACCCGTATTTGACCTTGCCACGGTGTCAAGGTCTTCACTGGCGCCGAGGAGGTGGTCCCGATGACCATGCCGAAGGAAGAGGACGGGGCGGTACGGGCCCTGCGGGCGCTGGGGAGCGACGACCCGTCGGTCCGGCTGCGGGCGGCCCTGGCGGTCGGCACGGCCCCGGGCCGGGGATGCGTGGACGAGCTGGTCGAGCGGTGCGCGGTCGAACCCGACTTCTCCGTACGGGAGATGCTGACGTGGGCGCTCACCCGTCACCCGGCGTCGGCGACGGTCCCGAGGCTCCTCCCAGAGGTCCGCTCGGAGAACGCGCGGGCGCGGAGCCAGGCCCTGCACACCCTGTCCAAGATCGGGGACCGGCGGGCGTGGCCGGTGATCACCCCGGCGCTGCTGGCCGACGCCGACGACGAGGTGGCCCGGAGCGCGTGGCGGGCGGCGGTCGTGCTCGTGCCCGAGGGTGAGGAGCACGAGCTGGCCGTAGGGTTGGCGACACAGCTCGGACGCGGCGGACGCGAGACGCGGCTGAGCCTCAGCCGGGCGCTGATCGCGCTCGGGGAGGCGGCGCCGCCGGTCCTCGCCGCGGCGGCGACGGACCCCGACCCCGAGGTGCGGGCGCACGCGATCGCCACGGAGCGGCTGCGGCGCGACCCGGACGCCGGATTCGAGTCCGCGGTCGAGGAGGCGAAGCGCGTCGTGGCCCTCGGCGGGGCCGCCCGGGAGGAGTGACAGGCGTGTTGATCGGTGACGTGGCCCGGCGGTCCGGGGTCAGCGCCCGCATGCTCCGGCACTACGAGTCGCTCGGCCTGGTGCGCCCGACGGGACGCACCGGCTCGGGCTACCGGGAGTACTCCGACGAGGACATCCGGCGGATCTTCCACATCGAGAGCCTGCGGTCGCTGGGCCTCTCGCTGCGCGAGGTCGGGCGCGCCCTCGACGACCCCGGCTTCGCGCCCGCCGAGCTCGTCGCCGGCCTCGCCCGCCGGACCCGGGAGCGCATCGCGGCGGAGACGGAACTGCTCACGCGGCTCCACCGGATCGGCGCGGCGGAACCCGCCGGCTGGGAGGACGTCCTCCGGACCGTCGCGCTCCTCCAGGCACTCGGGTCGAAGAACGCGGACGCGCGCCAGCGCGCGGCCCTGGCCACGTCCGAAGAGGCCGCCCTGCCGGTGGAGGCGCTGGTCGAGGCGGTGCTGGACGAGTCGGACCCGAACGTCGCCGGGGCCCTGCGCTGGGCCCTGGCCCGGGCGGGCGAGAACGGTCCGGCACTCCTGGCGGAGGGCCTCGACTCCCCGGCCCCCGAGGTACGGGAACGGGCCGTGCGGTCCCTCGCCGAGCTGCCGGGCGAGGAGGCGACCGCACTCCTGCGGGACGCCCTCGCGCACCCCGATGCCACGGTCCGCGGGCACGCGGCCCTGGCACTCGGGGCGCGGGGCTCGGCCGACGCGATCCCGACGCTCGTCGACCTGGTCGTCGGGGAGACGGGGAGGCGGGGAGGGACGGAGGGAGCGAACGCCAAGGGAGCGAACGACGTCGACGCGGCCGACGCGCTGAGCGCGCTCGCGGACGACCCCGCCCTGGCAGACCGGATCGCCGGCGCCCTCGTCGACCGCCTCGCGTTCGCCCCCACCGGAACGCCCGCACGCCGCCGCCTGACCCAGGCCCTCGCGGACGTTCCGGGCCCCACGGCGTCCCGGGCCCTCGGATCCCTGTCCCACGACGAGGACCCCGCCGTCGCCCTCACCGCGAGGTACGTCCTCGCACTGCGCGACGGCCGCTGACGCGCCCCGGCACCGATACTGGGTCCGTGACAGCCGAGTACCCGTACGCACCGCTCAACGGCCCGGCGGACTTCGCGTCCCGCCTGGCCGCGGCCGAGGACTGGACGTACGCCGCCCTGGAAGCCCGGCAGGAGGGACCGTGGGCCCCGACGGAGGCGGAGGGCCCGATCCTGGCCGACCTGGTGGCGGCCACCAACCCCCTCCACGGCGGCCGCCTGCCCCCGCACACCGGCGATGCGGTGTACGTACGCCTGGGACGGATCAGGAACTGGGCCGGCGCGCTGCGGCTCGCCGCCCGCGCCGGGGGCTGGAAGCTCCGCCCCGTCGTGGGTACGGACCCCTCCACCCTCATCCGGCCCTTCGACGCGGCCGACCTGCTCTCCGGCGTCTACGCGCTCGCCGAGCAGGGCGAACAGTGGCAGCGGCTGATGCTGGCGACCGTGGACGACCTCAATGCCGCGGCCCGCGAACGGCCTTCGCGACGGCCCCGGCCCCTGGAAGAGGCGATCGAGGAACGCGCGCCGGGGTTCGCGAGGGAGCTGGCCGCCGCGGAGGGGTTCTTCACCGGCCCCGGCACGCTGGACGACCTCCCCTCCTACCTGGCCCGCACCACACCCCCGCCGATCGGCGACCCGCCCGCGTGACGTCCGGGGAGGACCCCCGGCTCCCTCCCGCGCTCACCCCGCGGAAGCGCCCCCGCCCCGGCGCGCCCGCACGGCCCGCACCGGACGGGTGGTCCCGTACCCGGGGAGCCAGGGCAGCGGCGTGATGCCGCCGATGTGGACGGCGACATGGCCGACGAGGTCCTCGGTGCGCTTCTCCTGGTCCGGGGGGAAGGACCGTCACGGCCGCGGAGACCCCCACCGGCACCAGCGGGAGCAGCACCGACCACGGGCGCGGCCGCCACCCGGGCCGGGCCGCGCACCACGCCCCCACGGCCCCCGTCAGGAAGGGCCCGAACGGCACCCACAGCAGCACCGGACAGAGGACCAGGACCCACCGGCCGCCCGCCTACCCGAACATCGTCGGAGCCCCCCGAGTCCGCGCACGGCGGCACCTTCCGCGTCCGGTTCCACGTCCGACGACGCGCGAAGCGGTCGGTCCAGTTCTCCGCGATTGGCCTTGGCCGCCGGAAAACCGCCCCCGGTACCGTCGGCGCCATGCGCATCCGAATCGTCGACGCCTTCACCGACCGGCCCTTCTCCGGCAACCCCGCGGGGGTCCTCCTCCTCGACTCCTTCCCCGAGGACGCCTGGCTCCGGAGCGTCGCCGCCGAGGTCAACCTCTCCGAGACCGCCTTCGCCCACCCGCTGCCCGCCGACGGCGAGGCGGACTGGGCCCTGCGCTGGTTCACGCCGACCACCGAGGTCGACATGTGCGGCCACGCCACCCTGGCCACCGCGCACGTCCTGCACACCACCGGCGCCGCGACCGGCACCGTCCGCTTCGCGGCCCGCTGCGGCGTCCTCGGCGCCACCGCCGAGGCCGACGGCACGATCACCATGGACTTCCCGACCTCCCCCCTCACCCCCGTCGCGGCCCCGGACGGCCTGGAGGAGGCGCTCGGCGCCGAGATCGTCGCCGTCCACGACACCGGGGTCCACATCGGGGACCTCCTCGTCGAACTGCGCGACGAGGCCGCCGTCCGCTCCCTCGCCCCGGACTTCGCCGCCCTGAAGACCATGTCCTCGCGCGGGACCGTCGTGACCGCCGCCGCCGAACGCCCGGACTCCGGTTACGACTTCGTCTCGCGCGGCTTCTTCCCGGCGGTCGGCATCGACGAGGACCCGGTGACCGGCAGCGCCCACACCGCGCTCGCCCCCTACTGGTCGGCCCGGTTCGGCCGCGACGAGCTCACCGGCCTCCAGGGCGGCGCCCGCACCGGCCTCGTCCGCACCCGGCTGCGCGGCGACCGCACCCTCCTCGGCGGCCGCGCCGTCACGGTCGTCGACGGCGAGCTGCACGCCTGAGCGGCCGACCGGCCGGAGAACGGCGGAAGGGGCGCACGGAGGATCCCGTACGCCCCTTCGCCACGAACGGCCGTCCGTCACACGGTCGGCAGCCACCCCACCTTCCCCGCGAGCAGCCCGTACCCGACGAAGGCCACGATGTCGAGCAGCGCGTGCGCCACGACCAGCGGCCCGACCCGGCCCCAGCGGCGGTACAGCAGGACGAAGACCACGCCCATCACCACGTTGCCGATGAAGCCGCCGACGCCCTGGTAGAGGTGGTACGAGCCGCGCAGCACCGAGCTGGCCACCAGCGCGGCCATCGGCGTCCATCCCAACTGCCCCAGCCTGCGCAGCAGGTAGCCGACGACGACGACCTCCTCCACGACGGAGTTCTGGATCGCCGACAGGATGAGGACCGGATACTTCCACCACACGTCCGGCAGCGACTCGGGAACCACCGTCAGGTTGAACCCGGTCGCCCGCGCCGCCAGGTAGAAGGCGAGCCCGGCGCTGCCGATCCCCGCCGCGACCAGCGCCCCGCGCCCGAGGTCGGGCCACGGGCGGGTGCGGTCGAAGCCGATGGCCCGCATCCCGGAGCCCTCGCGCAGCAGCAGGTGGGCGACGAGGACGACCGGCACCAGGGCCGTGGCGATGCCGAAGAGCTGCCAGGACAGGTCGAGCCAGGGCCTCCCGGGGGCGTACGAGCCGTTGAGCGTCGCCGCCTGCTCCTTCAGCGCCCCGGGTCTGGTCAGCGAGCCGATGAAGCTGATGAGGGCCGACACCGCGCTCGCCCCGAGCGAGAGGGCGAGCACGATGAGCGTCTCGGAGCGCAGCACCGTGCGCGGCAGGCCCCCGGGGGGCGGGGAAGCGTCTCTCACGCGTTGCTCCGACACCACGCCTGTCCCCACTTTCCGAACGACCCGAACCGTCCGGACATGATCGCCCATGAACCGCCCGGGAGAGGCACGGGGACCGGGAAGCGGGTGTCAGTGGATCCCCACCGGCCAGGTGTGGACCGGCTCCCCCTCCCGCATCAGCGTCCGGTACCGGCGCGTCATCGCCGCGAGCGCCGTCTTGCGGTCCAGGCCCCCCTCCAGGGCCCGGTGGAAGGTGTCGACCTGCCAGGAGGCGCCGTTCACCCGCCGTCGGCAGCGCTGCTCGATCACCCCGAGGTAGCGGTCCCGGTCGGCGGGCTCGACGTGCCAGGCGTCGAGCCCGGCCGCGGCGAGCGGCAGCAGTTCCTCCAGGACGAGCCGTACGGCCGGCAGGGTGGCGACGCCGCCCGCGCGCCCCGGCCGGGGCCAGCGCAGCTCCGCCTCGATGCCGTGGCGGCAGGCCGTGTCGAAGTTGGCCTCGGCGTCCTCGAAGGACATCCGCTTCCACACCGGCCGGGTCTCGTCGGCGAGCGCGCGCACCAGGCCGTAGTAGAAGGCGGCGTTCGCGATCACGTCCGTCACGGTCGGCCCCGCCGGCAGGACCCGGTTCTCGACGCGCAGGTGCGGGACGCCGTCGACCAGGCCGTACACCGGCCGGTTCCAGCGGTAGACCGTGCCGTTGTGCAGGACGAGCTCCTGGAGGCGCGGCACCCCGCCCCGGTCGAGGACGAGCAGCGGGTCCTCCTCGTCGTGGAGGGGGAGGAGGGCGGGGAAGTAGCGCAGGTTCTCCTCGAAGAGGTCGTACGCCGAGTCGATCCAGCGCTCCCCGAACCAGGTGCGCGGCCGCACCCCCTGGGACTGGAGCTCGGGCGGCCGGGTGTCGGTGGCCTGCTGGAAGAGCGGCGGGCGGGACTCCCGCCACAGCTCCCGGCCGAAGACGAAGGGGGCGTTGGCGCCGAGCGCGATCTGCACCCCGGAGACGGCCTGCGCCGCGTTCCAGACGGCGGCGAACCGGGCCGGGGTGACCTGGAGGTGGAGTTGGACCGAGGTGCAGGCGGCCTCGGGGACGATCGACTCCGAGGTGCACTGGAGGCGTTCGACGCCGTGGATGTCGAGGATGAGGTCCTCGCCCCGCGCGGCCAGTATCTGGTCGTTGAGGAGGGCGTAGCGGTCGTTGTCCGACAGGTTCTCGGGGACCAGGTCGTGCTGTTCGAGGGTGGGCAGCACGCCGATCATGACGACGCCCGCGTCGAGCTCCGCCGCCTTGCGGTCGGCGTATCCGATTCCGGCTCCGATCTCCTCCGCGAGCCGGTCGAACACGTGCCCCTCCAGCTGGTGGGGGGCGATGTTCACTTCGAGGTTGAACATTCCGAGTTCCGTCTGGAAATCGGGGCTCGCGATCTTTTCGAGAACCGGACCGTTCAGCATGCGGGGCAGACCGTCCGCACCGGCGAGATTGAGCTCGATCTCCACGCCCATGAGATTGCGCGGGCGGTCGAACCTCTTCTCCGCCAGGAGCCTCGCGAGCCCCGCCAGACATTGCTGGAGTTTCCTCCGGTACTGCTGCCGGTCGGACGGGCCGAACCCGTCGGCCACGACCTTCTCGCCCATCGAAGCGTCCTTCCCCGGGTGGGCGGCCGTCAGGGCGGCCGCGCGTCACGGACCATGATGCCCACCTCTTTGATCCACAACGCCTGCGGAACGGGCCTGTCGGAGGATAGGCTGGATGCAGCACTCCAACGGCACATTCCACGGGCACGCGACGAACGACATATACCAATGTCATATTGTCCCGAAAATCGGGGTCGCAATTCAGCCGACCGGCTCCTCGCGGTGTGCGCAGGCGAGAGCGGTATCGTCCTCCTGATTCCGCTTCGACGCCCCTCGAAGACGACCTGATGAGGTCTTGTCAGGAATATCGGCGACGTCTAGCGGAAACACTGTGTGAACACATGTCGTATAAACTCCGCGGACGAGGCAGAGTGTTGGCGCCCGGCCATGGCCCCATGGCCCCTCTCTGGCCCCGCCGCCGACAGCGCCGTCGTACCTGCCCACGCGTCACCGTGTCTCCTGAGCGAGAGGCGACCCACCATGCTCCGACCCTCTCCGGCCCCCGCGCCGGCCCTCCGCAGCGTCCTCGCGGCGCTCGGCTCACCGACCGCCGTCCGTGAGGCGCGCACCCCCGCCCTGCGGGCCGCGCAGGGACCACTGAGCCCCGAACTCCCGCTGCCCGTCCACGTGTTGGGCGTCACCGGAGCCCCGGGACACCCTCCCCGCACCCGGCTCGCCGGGTGGCGCTTCCTGATCCGGAACGGGGACCGGACGATCGCCGCCGCGGACACCATGCTCACTCCGGACGGCTGGTCCTTCTCGCACTTCTTCGAGGGACCGTACGTCTCCGCCACGGAACGGGCCCTGCACCAGGCCGAGGGCCTGCCGGTCGCCTACCGGCCCCGGCTGCTCTCCGTGCCGGAGCTCTACATGCTGACCCTCTGGCTGCACGCCGTCCCGGAACCGGACGGCGCCACCGCCCCGGAGGCCGACGACACCACCGTCGCCCCGGGCGCCGCCGACCTGATGGTGCCCCTGGCCCCCGCACCCCCGGGGATCGCGTCCCACCGCCCGTACCCGGTCGCCGACCTCCTGCCCGTCCTCAGCACGCGCCTCGCGCCGCCGCCCCTCCTGGGCTCGGCGGCGCCCGCCTGATCCACCGCACGCGCACCCGCGCCCCGTGCCCCGACCGGGCCACGGGGCGCACTGCTGTCCGGACCACCCGCCCGAACGCCCCGTCCGAACACCCCTCCCGTACGGACTAGCCCGCTCGGACCACCCCGAACCACCCGAAGGGACGGGGTGGTCGAGCCGAACCGCCCCTGCGGGTGACGCGTCCTCCCAGGAGAGGACGAGCTGCCGCGAAATACCTGCGGAAGTCCGTCCCGGGGGCAAGACTTGGACCGGAACCGAACCGACCGACGGGGGCGGCCATGAGCGCGCAGAGCCGCAGGACATCCACCACGACGCAGCGAAAGAACCCATCCATGTGCCAGCACCAGCCCGCCTGTCCCACCGCCGACTCCGCCGACCGCGAGGCGGCCCGACTGACGGCACACCACCCGGAGCAGGGCTGGAGCCTGCTGTGCAACGGCGTCCTGCTCTTCGAGGACACCGGTGAGCTCCTGCCGGACGGGCAGATCATCGCCCCGCACCGGCCGCTCGCGGCGGGCCGGGTGACGACCGCCGCCTGAGCGGGCCGTACGAGGGACGAAGCCCGAGGGCCGGCCCGGAGAAGAACTCTCCGGACCGGCCCTCGGTCGTGAGACCCGGCCGTGAAGGCCCGCGGCCTCAGTGGTCGTACTCGTCCAGCGGCGGGCAGGAGCAGACCAGGTTCCGGTCGCCGAAGGCGCCGTCGATGCGGCGCACCGGCGGCCAGTACTTGTCGGCGGCCGAGACGCCGGCCGGGAAGACCGCCTCCTCCCGCGTGTACGGGTGGTTCCACGCGCCGCCGAGCGCTGCCGCGGTGTGCGGGGCGTTGTGCAGCGGGTTGTCGTCCGCCGGCCACTCGCCCCCGGCGACCTTCTCGATCTCGGCCCGGATCGCGATCATCGTGTCGCAGAAGCGGTCCAGCTCGGTCAGGTCCTCGGACTCGGTCGGCTCGATCATCAGCGTGCCGGCCACCGGGAAGGACATCGTCGGCGCGTGGAAGCCGTAGTCGATCAGACGCTTGGCGATGTCGTCGACGGTGACGCCGGTCGCCTTGGACAGCGGGCGCAGGTCCACGATGCACTCGTGGGCGACCAGGCCGGCCGGACCGGTGTAGAGCACCGGGAAGTGCGGCTCCAGGCGCTTGGCGACGTAGTTCGCCGCGAGCACCGCGACCTGGGTGGCGCGCTTGAGGCCCTCGCCGCCCATCAGGCGCACGTACGACCAGGAGATCGGCAGGATGCCGGCGGAGCCCCACGGGGCGGCCGAGATCGGGCCGACGCCGGTCTCCGGGCCCGCGGTGGGCTGGAGCGGGTGGTTCGGCAGGTACGGGGCGAGGTGGGCGCGGACGCCGACCGGGCCGACGCCGGGGCCGCCGCCGCCGTGCGGGATGCAGAAGGTCTTGTGCAGGTTCAGGTGCGAGACGTCGCCGCCGAAGTGGCCGGGCTTGGCCAGGCCGACCAGGGCGTTGAGGTTGGCGCCGTCGACGTACACCTGGCCGCCGGCCTCGTGGACCTCGGCGCAGATGTCCGCGACGTGCTCCTCGAACACGCCGTGCGTGGACGGGTAGGTGATCATCAGGACGGACAGCTCGTCGCGGTACTGGGCGATCTTGGCCCGCAGGTCCTCGACGTCGACCTCGCCGTCGTCGGCGGTCTTGACCACGACGACCTTCATGCCGGCCATCACGGCGGAGGCGGCGTTGGTGCCGTGCGCGGAGGACGGGATGAGGCAGACCGTGCGCTGCTCGTCGCCGTTGGCCCGGTGGTACGCGCGGACGGCGAGGAGACCGGCCAGCTCGCCCTGCGAACCGGCGTTGGGCTGGATCGACACCTTGTCGTAGCCGGTGACCTCGGCGAGGCGCTCCTCCAGCTCGGTGATGAGCGTCAGGTAGCCCTGGGCCTGCTCGACCGGGGCGAAGGGGTGGATCTGGCCGAACTCGGGCCAGGTCACCGGCTCCATCTCGGTGGTCGCGTTCAGCTTCATCGTGCAGGAGCCGAGCGGGATCATGCCGCGGTCGAGCGCGTAGTCGCGGTCCGCGAGACGGCGCAGGTAGCGCAGCATCGAGGTCTCGGAGCGGTGCGCGTGGAAGACCGGGTGGGTCAGGTACGCGTCGGAGCGCAGCAGACCGGCGGGCAGCGCGTCCTCGGTGGCGGCGTCCAGGGCCTCGACGTCGGCGGTGACGCCGAAGGCGGCCCAGACGGCGGCGAGCTGCTCGCGCGTGGTGGTCTCGTCGCAGGAGACCGAGACGTGATCGGCGTCGGCGCGGTACAGGTTCACGCCGGCCTTGCGGGCGGCGGCCACGACCTCGTCGGCCTTGCCGGGGACGCGGGCGGTGAGGGTGTCGAAGAAGACGTCCCCGGTCAGCTCGACGCCTCCGGCGCGCAGGCCGGCGGCGAGGATCGCGGCGTACCGGTGGGTGCGGAGCGCGATGCCCTTGAGGCCGTCGGGGCCGTGGTAGACGGCGTACATGCCGGCCATGACGGCGAGCAGCACCTGGGCGGTACAGATGTTGCTGGTGGCCTTCTCGCGGCGGATGTGCTGCTCGCGGGTCTGGAGGGCCAGGCGGTACGCGCGGTTGCCGTCGGCGTCGACGGACACGCCCACGAGACGGCCGGGCAGGGAGCGGGCGTGCTTGTCCTGGACGGCCATGTAACCGGCGTGCGGTCCGCCGAAGCCCATGGGGACGCCGAAGCGCTGCGTGGTGCCGACGGCGATGTCGGCGCCCAGCTCGCCGGGCGAGGTGAGCAGGGTGAGGGCGAGCAGGTCGGCGGCGACGGTGACGATCGCGCCCAGCTCGTGGGCCGCGTCGATCAGCGGCTTGATGTCGCGGACGGCGCCGGAGGCGCCGGGGTACTGGATCAGCACGCCGAAGACGCCGCGCTCGGCGATCTCGGCGGGGATGCCCTCGCTCAGGTCGGCGACGACGACCTCGACGCCGGTCGGCTCGGCACGGGTCTCGATGACGGCGATCGTCTGCGGCAGGGCGTCGGCGTCGATCAGGAAGACGCCCTTCTTGACCTTGCCGACGCGGCGGGACAGCGCCATGGCCTCGGCGGCGGCGGTGCCCTCGTCGAGCAGGGAGGCGCCGGAGGTGGGCAGGCCGGTCAGGTCGGCGACCATGGTCTGGAAGTTCAGCAGGGCCTCCAGGCGGCCCTGGGAGATCTCCGGCTGGTACGGCGTGTAGGCCGTGTACCAGGCGGGGTTCTCCATCACGTTCCGGAGGATCACCGGCGGGGTGAAGGTGCCGTAGTAGCCGAGGCCGATCATCGGGGCGAGGACCTGGTTGCGGTCGGCGAGCGCGCGCAGCTCGGCGAGCACCTCGGCCTCGGTGCGCGCGGCCGGCAGGCCCAGCGCCTCGGCGTTCTTGATCACGTCCGGCACCGCGGCGGCCGTGAGCTCGTCGAGCGAGCCGTAACCGACCTGGGCGAGCATCTTGGCCCGGGCCTCGGCGTCGGGCCCGATGTGCCGCTGCTCGAACGGGATGCCCTGTTCGAGCTCGGAGAGCGGAATGCGGTTGGCGGTCATGTACGGAGGCCTCCTGGTCGTCACGACCTGCGAGGGGCACCACGGCGCGGGTGCCCGGACGGCCTCCCCCTCTGTCATCTCAACCTGAGAGCTTCACCGGCGCGCCTCGCGGCACGCTGGCTTTCACCGTCGGTGAGAGCGCATGCCGTCGGACATCCGCTCTGCTTTCCAGAGTGACCTCGTCCGTGCGGTACGGGGGCCTGAGAGATTCCGGGGAGGATTTGCTCCTTCGGCGCCCACCGGAAGGTTTCTCCGGGGGACTCTCCCGCACGGGGTCGACAGCCACACCCAGCCTACCAGCGCGGTTGCGGCTCCCTTCGCTCAAGTGGCCGACATCCCGGATGTGCCCTTTGGTAGGGGGTAGAGGAGTTGCGACCAGTTGGAGGGACCGTGCAGACCGACATCGATCCGCGCAGCCTGATCGGCCGCAAGGCGTACGACCGGAACGGACACAAGATCGGCACCGTCGACGAGGTGTACCTGGACGACGCGACGGGCGTACCGGAGTGGGCCGCGGTCCGCACCGGCCTGTTCAGCAGGGACGCGTTCGTCCCCCTGGAGCCGAGCGACCTGCTCGACGACGGCCTCCACGTTCCGTTCGAACGCGCCCTCATCAAGGACGCCCCGGACTTCGGCGTGGGCCGGCACCTCTCCCCGGAGCAGGAACTCCAGCTCTACCGCCACTACAGCCTCGCCCTCCCCCCGCCCCCCACGGACGCCCCGGACAAGGACTTCGGCCGCCTGGCGGGCCAGGAGGGCGGCTGACCCGAAGCCGCTCCCTCCACACCGGAAAGCCCGGCTCAACCGGGTCGGCCGCCGCCACCGGCCCGCAGCGGGTCCCGCACGCCGGAAGGCCCGCCGACCTCGACGGGCGACGGTCGATCCCCGGCCCGGCCGGAAACACCCCACGGTCCGCAGCCGCCGACGGCGCGGCACCCCCAAGAGAAGGCCCACACCTCCGCCCGCCCACCGTCACCGGTGGTGCGGGCGGGAATCCGGCCCGGCCGCCAGGCCGGGCGCACCCCCACGGCCCGCGGCCGCCGACGGCGCGGCACCGCTCCCGGGCAGACCCGCGGCCGCCGACGGAACCGGCACCGGCACCGGCTCCCGTACCAGCGGCAACGGCTCCCCCGTCTCCAGTTCCGGATCGTCCACGGCGAACGTCCGCACCCGCCCCGGCGCCGACCCCGGTTCCTCGAACCGCACCGTGACCCGCCCGAGCCCGCTCCCCTGCACCCACCCGGCCCCGTGCACCGCGTGCCGCACGTCGTGCCCGGGCGCCCAGTACCGCTCGGCGGCCTCGACGGGCCCGGCCGGCTCGGCCACCGCGACCTCGGGCGCCACCGGAGCGGCACCCTCCGCGTGCCGCTCCCCCACCAGCTCCGCCTGGGCGAACAGGTCCTCCTGCGTGTAGTCCGCGAGCCCGCTCACCCCCACCCCGAGCAGCCGCACGCCCCCCGTGGTGTCCACGGAGTCCAGGAGCCGCCCCGCCGCCTCCCGCACGACCCCGAGCGCGTCCGTCGGCCCCCGCAGCGTCTCGGACCGGGTCAGCGTCGAGAAGTCGAACCTCCGCACCTTCAGGACGATCGTCCGCCCCGAGTGCCCCGACGCCCGCAGCCGCTCCACACACCGCTCCGCGAGCCGCTCGACCTCGCCCCGGATCCGTACCCGGTCGTGCAGGTCCACGGCGAAGGTGTCCTCGACGGAGACGGACTTGGCGTCCCGCTCGGCCACCACGGGCCGGTCGTCGTGCCCCTGGGCCATGCGGTATAGCGAGGCCCCGTGCGCCCGCCCCAGGAGCCGTACGAGCTCGTCCTCGCCCGCTTCCGCGAGGTCGGACACGGTCGTCATCCCGGCCCGCCGCAGGTGTTCCCCGGTCGCCGGCCCGACCCCGGGCAGGATCCGCACGGACTTCGGTCCGAGGAGCTCCCGCTCGGTGCCCGGCGGTATGAGGGCGAGCCCGTCCGGCTTCGCCTGCTCGGAGGCGATCTTCGCGAGCATCTTGGACCCCGCGAGCCCCACCGACCCGGTGAGCCCGGTCGTCGCGAGGATGTCGGCCCGCAGCCGCTCCCCCACCGCCCGCGCGCTCGCGGTGTCGTCGGCGACGCCCCCCGCCTCCAGGTCCACGAAGGCCTCGTCGAGGCTGAGGGGCTCCACGAGCGGGGACAGGAGTCCGAGCAGCCGCATGACCTGCTCGCTGATCGACCGGTAGAAGGCGAAGCGCGGCACGAGGTAGGCCGCGTTCGGCGCGAGCCGCCGCGCCTGGCCCATCGGCATCGCCGAGTGGACCCCGAAGCGGCGCGCCTCGTACGAGGCGGTGGCGACCACGCCCCGTGGCCCGAGCCCGCCCACGACCACGGGTTTTCCGCGCAGGCTGGGCTTCGCCGCCTGCTCTGCGGCGGCGAAGAACGCATCCATGTCGAGATGCAGGATCGTCGGCGCGGTTCTCACGCCCCCGATGTTCCCCCACGGCACTGACAACGCCCGACCGCCCCGCGACGGGGCCGCCCCCGGGACCACCCCCGGCCCGCCCCGCGACGGGGCCGGCCCGGGAACCGCTCCGGGAGCCGTCCCGTAAACCGGCTCAGACCGCGCGGTCCCGCCGTCTCCGGGCCAGCTCGTCGCCGGGGTTGTGCCCCACAAGCGTCTCGCCGGTGTCCACCCGCTCCCCGTGCAGCTGCGAGAGCGCCGCCTCCACGTCCCGCCAGACCACCCCGACGGCGATCCCGAAGACGCCCTGCCCGCCCTGGAGCAGGTCGACGACCTCGTCGGGCGAGGAGCACTCGTAGACCGTGGCCCCGTCGCTCATGAGCGTCATCCGCTCCAGGTCCCGGAAGCCCCGGGCCCGCAGGTGCTGCACGGCGGCCCGGATGTTCTGCAGGGCCACCCCGGTGTCGAGGAAACGCTTGACGATCTTCAGGACGACGACGTCACGGAAGCTGTAGAGCCGCTGCGTCCCCGACCCGTACGCGGGCCGCACGCTCGGCTCCACGAGCCCGGTGCGCGCCCAGTAGTCCAATTGGCGGTAGGTGATGCCGGCGGCCGCGCACGCCGTGGGGCCGCGGTAGCCGATCACCTCGTCCGCCGCGCCCGCACCGGCCTCCGTACCGAAGTCGCCCACCCTGCCGTGAAGCGGATACGGACCGTTCTCCCCGGACACCCGTCCGAGGGAGCTGCCCGCCGTACCGTCCGCGCTGCTCATCACGCCGACCCTCCGTCCTTGACCTGCCCACACGAAGGTAGGCAGTCACTCGGGGTGCGTCAACGATCGCCACACTCGGCACGCCGAGTGATAATCACCCTGAGAGTGGTTTCCCGTGTCTCTCTTCGGGGAAAGGCTACTCGAATGCCCTGACAACGCCCCGCGAACGGCCTCCGGCCGTACCGCCCGGTTTCACTGACTGTTGGTCCCGAAGTCCTCCGGTGAGATCTGGTCGAGGAATTCGCGGAACTTCTCCACCTCGTCCTCCTGCTCGTCCGGAATCGCGATGCCGGCGTCGTCCAGGACGCCGTCGCTGCCGAAGATCGGTGTCCCGGTCCGGAGGGCCAGCGCTATCGCGTCGGACGGCCGGGCGCTCACCTCGACGCCGCTGGCGAAGACCAGTTCGGCATAGAAGACCCCGTCACGCAGATCAGTGATGCGGACTTCGGTGAGCTCCTGCCCCACGGCCTCCAGCACGTCCTTGAACAGGTCGTGCGTCAGCGGCCGCGGAGGGGCCATCCCCTGCTGCGCGAAGGCGATCGCGGTCGCCTCCCCCGGTCCGATCCAGATGGGGAGGTAACGATCGCCTCCCACTTCACGCAGGAGCACGATCGGCTGATTGGAGGGCATTTCCACTCGGACACCCACAACGTCGAGCTCGTTCACACAGCAACCCTAGGACGTGCCCGACCGGTTTGGATAGTCGGGCCCCTCCGGGGTCACTTGGATCGGGCGCCCAGGGCGATCTGCACCAGGGCCGCGTGCAGCCGTACGGACTGCGCGGCCAGCTCCTGGGCGGTGGCCTCCGCATGGGCCCTGGTCTGCGGATTGCGGTGCCGGCGCAGCGGTGCGACCACCTGTTCGATCAGTCCGGCCTCCCGGTCGGCGGCCGCCTTCACGGACCGCAGGTGGCGGGGCTCCAGACCGAATCTCCCCAGATCCGCCACGAGCCGGGCGACGGTGACGGCCTCGGCCTCGTAGCCCCCGCCCTCCGTCTCGGCGATCAGACCGTACGACTCCCACTCGGCGAGCTCGGCCTCGGTGACCTCGGCGGCGGCGAGCAGCTCGGCCCGTCCGAGCCGCGCGGCGGCCGGCGGCTCCGCCTCCTGCTCCCAGGGCCCCTCCAGGAGGTCCCGTCGGCGCCCGGGCGCCGGGAGCTCGATCCGCTCCCCCCTGGCGAGGGCGTCGAGGTGCTCGCGGATGACCTTCAGCGGAAGGTAGTGGTCCCGCTGCATCCGCAGGATCCGGGCGAGCCGTTCCACGTCCTGCGGGCTGAACTTCCGGTACCCGGAAGCCGTCCGCCGGGGCTCGACGAGCCCCTCGGCCTCCAGGAACCGGATCTTGGAGATGGTCACTTCCGGAAACTCGTCGCGCAGCTGGTTCAGCACCGTGCCGATGCTGACCAGCCTGTCGCCCGCGGTGGCGGTGCCGGATCCGGCACCGCCCGTCGGTGTTCGCAGCATGGACCTTCCCTGAAGGGGGTTCCCCGGGGCGTCACACGCCCCGCTGGCTCGAATAGAAGACCAGCCGGTACTTGCCGATCTGCACCTCGTCACCGTTGGACAGAACGACCGAGTCGATCGGCTCGCGGTTGACGTACGTGCCGTTGAGGCTGCCGACGTCGGAGACGGTGAAACTGCCGTCCTGCCCCCGCCGGAACTCGACGTGCCGCCGGGAGACCGTGACGTCGTCCAGGAAGATGTCGCTCTGCGGGTGACGGCCGGCCGTCGTCAGCTCCCCGTCGAGGAGGAACCGGCTGCCGGAGTTCGGCCCCCGGCGCACCACGAGGAGCGCGGAGCCCGGCGGCAGCGCCTCCACGGCCGCCAGCGCCTCCGGGGAGAGCGAGGGCAGCGCGGTCTGGCCGGTGACCTCCGCGTCGTAGGCCTCCAGACCCGAGATGGAGATCGTGGACGTCGTCTCCGACGCGCGCTCGGGAGCGACCCCGCCCCGCAGCGGCGTGCCGCAGTGGGAGCAGAAGCGGCTGTCGGCCGCGTTGCGGTGACCGCACCTCGTACACACCGGCATGGACGCATCCTCCTGCCGCGGCTGCCCCGCCGAGGTCTGTGTCGCGTACGGGTCGGGGGCAAACCCTCCACCCGTACTCGAGGTCGATGGTTCTCCGAAACCTATGCGGGCGGCCCCGGCGGGGTCAACAGAAGACGCGCCCGGTGCGCCCGGAATGTCACCGCCCCGACCCTCGACCTCGTCACGGAAGAGCGGGCGCTCGCCGCCCTGCTCCTCGCTCTGGGCGTGGCGCGGCGCGCGGTGCCGGGCGTTGCCGCCGTCCTCGCGTGCGCTCTTGCCGAACAACTTCGCAAACAACTTCACGGGCGATTCCCCTTGACCGAAACAGACCCGCCCGTGGGGCAGGACGAACCGAGATCCATCACACCTGCCGACCCGGACACCTTCACAACGTCCGTATCCTCCGGACAGTTTCCACCACGCACCACCGTTGTGATGCGCCGACCCCCCGCAAGGCCCTGCCCTTGTCGCGGGACCCCCCTCGTACGCCTCCTCACTGCGAGGACGACTGAGCGTAGTCAGGCCGCTTCGCCGGTCGCAAGGCGTCGACGACGATCTTCGCCGACCGCTCCACCGTGGCCGTGGCCTGCTCCTTCTCGAGGGTCTGCACGACACCGCCGGGGATGTTGAGCGCGGGCTCGAGATCCTCCGGCTTGCCGATGACCTTGAAGACGTACGGAGCGGCCACCTTCGTTCCATCGATCCGCATGTCGTCACCGCTACCGGTGAAATAGCTGTCCGCCACCACCCGTACGCCGTTGACCTGGATCGCCTCGGCGCCCGCCGCGCGCAGCTCCTGGATGGCGTCGAGCAGCATGTCCGACTCGACGGACCCGGTGGGGTCTCCGACGGACAGGGTGATGCCGGGCCCCTCGGCGGCGACCGTACCGGCCAGGATGCCGAGCTGCCGCTCCTTCTCCCGGGTCTGCTTGCGCGCCTCCTCGGCCTGGTCCGAGCTGGACTCCAGCTCGGAACGCTGCTTCTCCAGGCGGGCCTTCTCGTCCTCCAGGCGCTGCGTGCGGTCGTCGAGCTCGTCGAGGATGCGCACCAGGTCCTCCTGGCGTGCGCCCCGGAGCGCGCTGTTGTCACTGGTCGAGGAGACCTGGATGGCCAGGCCGAGCCCGAGGCCGAACAGCAGCAGGGCGACGACGAGTTGGGCCCGGGTCACTCTGGGCGGCCACAGCGCGGAGACCAGCCTGCGGCGCCCGCCCTGCTCGTCCCGTGCGGGCGTGCCCGCGGCCGGCGGTTCGGCGGCCGGGGACGGACCGGACGCGGGGGACACTCCGGGCTCCCGTACGCCCCGGTCCGCGCCGCCCGGGGCCGGGGGCGTACCGGGCACGGCCTCGCCGGAGGGCTTCCGGTGCTGGTGGGGGTGCGGGGAGGGCGGGCGCGGCTCCACCTTCCGGAGGGCCCGGGTGCTCTCGTCCTCGGGCACGGCGGGCCTTTCCGGAGTCCCGGCCGCCCCGGGCCCTGTCGGAGCCCCGGGCTCCCCGGAGGGCCGCCGCACCTCCGGGCCACGGGGTTCCCTCGGATCCGGTCCCTGGGGGCCCTGGGGGTTCCGGGGGGCTTGGGGAGCCCGGGGGTCCGGCGGCCCTTGAGGGCTCTGCGGGCTCTGCGCGTTCCGGGGGACCCGGGGGCTCTCCGGCTCCTCGGGATTCTGCGGGTTCTGTGAGTTCTGCGGGTTCTCGTTCATCGGTCTCACGCCCGGAAGACATGGCGCCGGATGGCGGCCGCGTTGGAGAAGATCCGGATGCCGAGGACGACGACCACGCCGGTCGACAGCTGCGCGCCCACGCCCAGCTTGTCGCCGAGGAAGACGATCAGCGCGGCCACGACCACGTTGGACAGGAAGGAGACCACGAAGACCTTGTCCACGAAGATCCCGTCGAGCATGGCCCGCAGCCCGCCGAAGACCGCATCGAGGGCGGCGACCACGGCGATCGGAAGATAGGGCTCGACCACCGCCGGAACCTCGGGGCGGACCAACAGTCCGACCACCACTCCGACGATCAGGCCCAGTACGGCGATCACGATGTGCCCTTCCCTGTGTCGGCCGTGGCCCGACCGGAGGGCGTCGCCCCGGCCCCCCTCGGCTCTGCGGTACGTACGGTCAGGCTCGGCGCGGCCGGCAGGCGCACGTCGCCCTCGGCGGAGATGCTGCTCCTGATCCCGAAGTTCTCCACCAGCGCGTGCAGGTACTGCCCGTCGGCGCTGTCCTGGAACGCGGTGCTCAGCTTCTGCCCGTTCCCGATCGCGAGGACGGTGTACGGCGGCACCAGCGGCTTGTTGTCGACCAGTATCGCGTCGCCGGCGGCCCGGATCGCGGACAGCGATGTCAGCCGCTGCCCGTTGATCGCGACGGCTTCGGCGCCCGACTCCCACAGCCCGTTGACCACGCGCTGCATGTCCCGGTCGCGGACCCGGCCCGTGTCGGAGAAACCGCTGCTCTCCCGCGGTCCGCCGCCACCGGTGTCGGTGCCCTTGGCGTCGTCCACGACGAGCCGCACCCCGGGGCCGTGCACCGGCGTCGCGCCCGAGAGCAGCCCCACCAGCTCGGCCTGGTCCCCGCCGTACTCCTGGAGCGCCTGCCGCTGCCGCTCCCCGACCTCGGCCCGGATCCGCTCGATGTCCTGCTCCAGACCGTCGGCCCCCGACGACTCCGCCTCGATCCGGTCGATCAGCTCCTGCCGCTCCTTGGCGACGATCGGCGCGGAGACCCGCGCCTCGGCCCCGCCGACGGTCACCACGGCGGCCGCGAGGAGCAGGCCGGCGGCGACGCCGAGCTTCGCCCGCACGCTGCGGGGCGTCCCACCGCCCTCGGCGGCGCGCCGCGCGGTCGCCTCGGCGTACCCGTCGTCCAGGGCGTGGTCGATCACGTTGTTCAGCAGCGACATGGACGCGTCCGGCCGCGGCGGCGGTGATCCGGTGCTCCGAACGGGGGGCTGCTGCGACATGCCGCACATCGTCGCACGTCGTGCGGCATACCGCCGAATGGCCCCTCCGTCCGGCGGGGAGGCACCCCTCGGGCACCTACCCGCCGGACGGGTCGACCGCGTCAGCTGCCTGCGCTGTCGACCACCGCGGCCCACTCGTCGAGCAGGGCCTGCGCGGAGGTGTCGTCGGGACCTTCCGCCCACAGATGGGTGACGGCTTCGGCCGGGTCGGGCAGCACCATCACCCAGCGCCCGTCGGCCTCGACCACCCGGACGCCGTCGGTGGTGTCGACGGAGCGGTTGCCCGCCGCCTCGACCACCTTGCGCATCACGAGCCCCTTCACGGCCCACGGGGTCGCGATGTCCCGCTTGAGGACGTGGGCCCGCGGGATCCGGGCGTCGATCTGGCTCAGCGTGAGCTGCGTCCGCGCCACGAGACCGATCAGCCGCACGAAGGCGGCGGTCCCGTCGAAGACGCTGCTGAACTCGGGCACGATGAACCCGCCGCGCCCGTCGCCGCCGAAGATCGTGGACTCCTCCCGGCCGACCCGGGTGAGGTCGTCGGGCGAGGTGGTCGTCCACTCGACCTGGGTGCCGTGGTACGCGGCGACCTGCTCGGCGATCCGCGTGGTGGTCACCGGCAGCGCGACCCGCCCGGAGCGCCGTTCGGCCGCCACCAGGTCCAGCATCACCAGGAGCGCCCGGTCGTCCTCGATGATCCGGCCCCGCTCGTCCACGAGCGAAAGACGCTCGCCGACGGGGTCGAACCGCACGCCGAACGCGGCGCGCGCCGAGGCCACGATCTCCCCGAGCCGTACGAGTCCGGCCCGTCGGCTCTCGACCGACTCCGTGGGCCTGGACTCGTCGAGACCGGGGTTGATCGTCAGCGAGTCGACCCCGAGCCGTCCGAGCAGGCTGGGCAGGACGAGCCCGGCGCTGCCATTGGAGGCGTCCACGACGACCTTGAGGCCGGCCTCCGCGATCCCGGAGGTGTCGACGTTCCGCAGCAGCGACCCGGTGTACGAGTCGAAGACGCTCGCCGGGAAGGAGAGGTCTCCGATCTCGCCGGGGAAGGCCCTCCGGTACTCCTGGCGCGCGAACACCCGGTCGAGCTTGCGCTGCCCGCCCTGCGAGAGGTCGGCGCCGCGCTCGTCGAAGAACATGATGTCGACGGAGTCGGGCACACCGGGCGAGGTCCGGATCATGATGCCGCCGGCGCTTCCGCGCGCGGTCTGCTGTCTCGCCACCGGCAGCGGTACGTTCTCCAGGTCGCGTACGTCGATGGCGCTGGCCTGCAGCGCCGAGATCACCGCCCGTTTCAGCGCGCGGGCGCCTCGGGAGTGGTCACGGGCCGTGGTGACGGTCGAGCCCTTCTTCAGGGTCGTGGCGTACGCGCCCGCGAGGCGGACGGCCAGCTCGGGGGTGATCTCCACGTTGAGGATGCCGGAGACCCCGCGCGCGCCGAAGAGGTGGGCCTGGCCCCGGGACTCCCAGATGACCGAGGTGTTGACGAACGCGCCGGCCTCGATCGTCTTGAACGGGTAGACCCGGACGTTGCCCTGCACGATCGATTCCTCACCGACCAGGCACTCGTCCCCGATGACGGCTCCGTCCTCGATCCGGGCGGCCCGCATGACGTCGGTGTTCTTGCCGATCACACAGCCGCGCAGATTGCTCTGCTGGCCGATGTAGACGTTGTCGTGGACGACGGCCTTGTGCAGGAAGGCCCCGCTCTTGACGACCACGTTCGACCCGACGACGGTGTGCTCGCGGATCTCGGCACCGGCCTCGACCTTGGCGTAGTCACCGATGTAGAGCGGTCCCCGCAGCACGGCGTCGGGGTGCACCTCGGCGCCTTCCGAGACCCACACCCCGGGCGAGATCTCGAAGCCGTCGATGTCGACCTGGACCTTGCCCTCCAGGACGTCCGCCTGGGCCTTCACATAGCTCTCGTGCGTACCGACGTCCTCCCAGTAGCCCTCGGCGACATAGCCGTAGATCGGCTTGCCCTCCTTCATGAGCTGCGGGAAGACGTCCCCCGACCAGTCGACCGACGTGTCGGCCTCGACGTAGTCGAACACCTCGGGTTCCATCACGTAGATGCCCGTGTTCACGGTGTCCGAGAAGACCTGGCCCCAGGTCGGCTTCTCCAGGAAGCGTTCGACCTTGCCCTCCTCGTCGACGATCGTGATCCCGAACTCCAGGGGGTTCGGCACCCGGGTGAGGCAGACCGTGACGAGTGCGCCCTTCTCCTTGTGGAAGGCGATGAGATCGGTGAGATCGAAATCGGTGAGCGCGTCCCCCGAGATGACGAGGAAGGCGTCGTCCTTCAGCGCTTCCTCGGCGTTCTTCACGCTTCCCGCTGTACCGAGCGGCTTCTCCTCATTGGCATAGGTGAGCTCCATCCCGAGCTCTTCGCCGTCACCGAAGTAATTTCGGACCAGAGAGGCGAGAAACTGAACGGTGACGACGGTCTCGTTGAGACCGTGCCTCTTGAGCAGTCGTAGGACGTGCTCCATGATCGGCCGGTTCACCACCGGCAGAAGAGGCTTGGGCATGCTCGAGGTCATGGGGCGAAGACGGGTTCCCTCGCCACCGGCCATCACGACGGCCTTCATGTCGGAAGCGTCCTCCTTCAAGAGATGACGGTCCTGCCGACTTCGCCTGTCCGCTCAGTAGCCCACGGACGTCCTCGTTGTTGCCGGCGACGCTGCTCGACACAGAAGGAACGGGCTCAATCGGCCTCGGTATCCGTCTTCACGAGTCGACGGACCTGGACCACGTAGAGGATCCCTGCCCACCAATACAGAGTTGTACCCCATCCGGCGAAGGCCCACCCGAAAACTTCAGCGAGTGACGAAAGCCAGCCCGTTCCGTCACTGAGAAGCAGCAACGGGAACGCGTACATGAGGTTGAAAGTCGCAGCTTTTCCGAGGAAGTTGACCTGCGGCGGCGGGTAGCCGTGTCGGCGGAGGATTCCCACCATGACCAGGAGCATGGCCTCACGCGCCAGGAGGGCGACGGTCAGCCAGAGCGGCAGGATCTCCCGCCAGGTGAGGCCCACGAGGGTGGACAGGATGTACAGGCGGTCGGCGGCGGGATCGAGCAGCCGGCCGAGGCTGCTGATCTGGTTCCAGCGTCGGGCGAGTTTCCCGTCGAGGTAGTCGCTGACACCACTGAGCGCCAGGACGAGAAGCGCCCACCCGTCGCTCTTGGGGCCGCCGAACTCGGGGCGGAGAATCAACCACAGAAACAGCGGCACGCCGACGAGGCGCGCCATGCTGAGAATGTTGGGGATGGTGAGGACCCGGTCGGTCTGAACGCGAGTCTCCTGGACCTCCACCCGGGGGCCTCCTGCTGGGGATGGTGCCGACGTTGCCCCCTGACCCTACCTTCAGCTCACCGGACCACCGCGCACGGGGTCACGCCGGTGGCCCCGAACGCAGAAAAGCCCCGCACCAGGAGGTGCGGGGCTTTCCCACAATGATTGTTCGGCGGTGTCCTACTCTCCCACAGGGTCCCCCCTGCAGTAC
>JNWL01000056.1 GCA_000716465.1 Streptomyces bikiniensis | reverse complement strand
CCTGGTGCTTCTCCCCCGCCACCGGCCCCGCCGGGTGCTGTTTCCTTGACTTCGGCCATGACGCGGTGTCCCCTTCACCTGACCCGTGCGCTCACGCTTCCCGGCAGGACGCACGGGTCCCCCATTGCCATAGACTGGCAAACACGAGCGACCACTCGTGTTTTTCAAGAATGCGAGCGACCACTCGCATTTGTCAAACGGGTTAGAGGAGGGCTGGGGACGGCCATGTCCGAAGAACCGAAGCCGCGCCGCCGCCAGGCGCGGGGCGAGCGCCGCATCGCGCAGTTGCTCCAGGCCGCCGCGGACGTCTTCTGCGCGAACGGGTACACGGCGACCAGCACCAACGCGATCGCCCGTGAGGCGCACGTCTCGCCGGGCACGCTCTACCAGTACTTCCCGAACAAGGAGGCCATCGCGATCGAGCTGGGCGGACGCCTCCTGCACGACATGCGGGAGGCCCACGGCCAGGCGTTCACGGCGGAGAACCTCGCCCTGCCGCTGCCCGAGATGCTCGACGCGGTCGTGGACCCGCTGATCGAGTTCAACTGCGCCAATCCCGCCTTCCTCGCCCTGATGCACGGCTCCGAGGTCCCCGGCCGGATCGCCGAGGAGCACGACGAGCTGCACAGGACCCTGCTCGCCCGGGTGCGGGAGGTGATCGGCCACTACGCGCCCACCCTCTCCGCCGCCGAGCGGGGCCGGATCGCGGGGATGACCTTCGCCGCCTTCAAGGGGGGCCTGGACCTCGTCCTCGCCGCGCCCGAGGGGCCCGAGCGGGACGCCACGGTCACCGAGCTGAAGACGCTCCTCCTGCGCTACCTCTCCCCCCTGGTCGGGGAGTCGGCCGAAGGGTCGGTCAGGGTGCCGGCCGACGCGGCGGACCCCGGCGCGACACGACCCCGCACGAGTGGAATTCATACCCCCTAGGGGTATAAGCTCGGTTCCGTAAGGCTCCGAACCCTACGAGGAGAACGCCATGGCCGCAGAGACGCAGACCGAACTCACCACCGTCTACCAGGTCAAGGGCATGACCTGCGGGCACTGCGAGGGCGCCGTCTCCGGCGAGATCTCCGGACTCCCCGGCGTCACCTCCGTCACGGCCGTCGCCAAGACCGGCGAGGTCACCGTCGTCTCCGCGGCCCCGCTCGACCGCGAGGCCGTGCGCGCCGCCGTCGACGAGGCCGGCTACGAGCTGGTCTGACCGGAGGCCGGCCACGGGCCGGTCCGACCGCCGGACCGCCGGCGTCCCGCGGGGTCGTACCGTTGCCCGGTACGACCCCGCTCCCGTTTGGAACCGCTGATGACGTCCACGATCACCGAGCTGACGATCGGTGGCATGACCTGTGCCTCCTGCGCCGCCCGCGTCGAGCGGAAGCTCAACCGGATGGACGGGGTGACCGCCACGGTCAACTACGCCACCGGGAAGGCGCGGGTCGAGCACCCCTCGGACCTCCCGGCCGGCGAGCTGATCGCCACCGTCGTGAAGACCGGCTACACCGCCGAGGAGCCCCCGCCACCGGCCCCCGAGCCCGTACCCGTACAGGAAATCCCGGAGCGGGAGGCCCCGGAGGAAACCCCGGGAAGGGCCCCGGAGGAGAACCCGGAAGATCCCGGGCCCGTCCCCCTCCGCCGGCGGCTGACCGTCTCCGCCGTCCTCTCCGCGCCCGTCGTCCTGCTCGCCATGGTCCCCCCGCTCCAGTTCGACCACTGGCAGTGGCTCTCGCTCACCCTCGCCGCCCCCGTCGTCGTCTGGGGCGGACTGCCCTTCCACCGGGCCGCCTGGACCAACCTCCGGCACGGCGCCGCCACCATGGACACCCTCGTCTCGGTCGGGACCCTCGCCGCCTTCGGCTGGTCCCTGTGGGCCCTCTTCCTCGGCGACGCGGGCATGCCCGGCATGCGGCACGGCTTCGACCTCACCGCGGACCGCTCCGACGGCTCCTCCGCGATCTACCTGGAGGTCGCGGCCGGGGTCGTCACCTTCATCCTGCTCGGGCGGTACCTGGAGGCCCGTGCCAAGCGGAAGGCGGGCGCCGCGCTGCGGGCCCTGATGGAGCTCGGCGCCAAGGACGCGGCCGTCCTCAGGGACGGTACGGAGGTGCGCGTCCCCGTCGCCGCGCTGCGGGCCGGCGACCTCCTCGTCGTACGCCCCGGGGAGAAGATCGCCACCGACGGCACCGTGACCGAGGGCGCGTCGGCGGTCGACGCCTCCCTGCTCACCGGCGAGTCGCTGCCCCTCGACGTCGCCCCCGGCTCCTCCGTGACCGGCGGCTGCGTCAACGTCTCCGGCCGGCTGGTCGTGGAGGCCACCCGGGTCGGCGCCGACACGCAGCTCGCCCGGATGGCGCGGCTCGTGGAGGAGGCGCAGAGCGGCAAGGCGGCCGTGCAGCGGCTCGCCGACCGCGTCTCGGCCGTCTTCGTGCCCGTGGTGCTCCTGGTCGCGCTCGGCACCCTCGTCGGGTGGCTGCTCGCCACGGACGACCCGACGGCCGCGTTCACGGCCGCCGTCGCCGTCCTGATCATCGCCTGCCCCTGCGCCCTGGGCCTCGCGACCCCGACCGCGCTCCTGGTCGGCACCGGCCGGGGCGCCCAGCTCGGCATCCTGATCAGGGGCCCCGAGGTCCTGGAGTCCACCCGCCGGATCGACACGGTCGTCCTCGACAAGACGGGCACGGTCACCACCGGCCGCATGCGCCTCACCGGAGTCCGGGTGTACGGCGGGACGTACGGCACCGAGGGCGCCGACGAGGACGAGCTGCTGCGGCTCGCGGGCGCCCTGGAGCACTCCTCCGAGCACCCGGTGGCCCGCGCGGTCGCGGAGGCCGCCGCCGGGCGGTGCGGCCCGCTGCCCGTGCCGAAGGCCTTCGAGAACGTCCCCGGGCTCGGGGTGCGCGGCTCGGTCGACGGCCGGCTCGTCGTCGTCGGACGCGCCGCCCTGCTCGCGGCGGAGGGGATCGAGGCGCCAGCCGCCTCCGAGCCCGGCGCCGTCCACGTCGCCTGGGACGGGGTGGCCCGGGGCACCCTGACCGTCGCCGACACCGTCAAGGACACCAGCGCCGAGGCGGTCGCCCGGCTGCGCGCCCTGGGGCTGCGGCCGGTGCTGCTCACCGGGGACCACCGGGCGGTCGCGGAGGCCGTGGCGGACGAGGTCGGCATCGACGAGGTGTTCGCCGAGGTGCTGCCCGAGGGGAAGGCCGAGGTGATCCGGCGGCTCCAGGGCGAGGGGCGGACCGTCGCCATGGTCGGGGACGGGGTGAACGACGCCGCCGCGCTCGCCACCGCCGATCTGGGCCTGGCCATGGGGACGGGCACGGACGCGGCCATCGAGGCGGGCGACCTGACCCTGGTCCGGGGCGACCTGCGGGTCGCGGCGGACGCCGTACGGCTCTCCCGGCGGACCCTGGCCACGATCAGGGGGAACCTCGGCTGGGCCTTCGGCTACAACGTGGCCGCGCTGCCGCTCGCGGCGGCCGGACTGCTCAATCCGATGATCGCGGGGCTCGCGATGGCCTTTTCGTCCGTGTTCGTCGTGTCCAACAGCCTGCGGCTCCGGAGGTTCACGTGAGTTCACTTACACGTGACGCACAGGACCTTCACACCGAGACCTAGATCACAGATATTGTGGGGTAACCATCTGGGCTGTTCGTGGGTCTAAGTGGGCGATGCCGAGAACGTCTTGGGGGACGTTCATGGGATGTCTTGGGGGACGTTCCAGGCAAGCGTTGGCCGGGGCACGTGCACCGGGGAGCTTTGAGCGGCCCTCCCGTACGCGTACCCCGGCATACCGCGTCGCGCCCGATCCGCGCAGCCACCGGCTGGCGCCGGCAGACGCCCGGCCCGGATCCCGTGGGGGGAATCCGCACCGGGGATATGGGAAGCGCCCCGCTCGCCGACCCGTGGGGGGATCGGGGAGCGGGGCGCTTCTCGCTTTTCGGTACCGGGCCTTTCGGTGCCGGGGCGCCGCGAAGGGCCGGCGGGGCTCGACCGGTACGGCTCAGCGGGCCTCGACCGGGACGAAGTCGCGCAGGACCTCGCCCGTGTAGATCTGGCGCGGGCGGCCGATGCGGGAACCCGGCTCCTTGATCATCTCGTGCCACTGGGCGATCCAGCCGGGGAGGCGGCCGAGCGCGAAGAGCACGGTGAACATCTCGGTCGGGAAGCCCATGGCGCGGTAGATCAGACCCGTGTAGAAGTCCACGTTCGGGTAGAGGTTGCGCGAGACGAAGTAGTCGTCGGAGAGCGCGTGCTCCTCCAGCTTGAGCGCGATGTCCAGGAGCTCGTCGGACTTGCCGAGCGCCGAGAGGACGTCGTGCGCCGCCGCCTTGATGATCTTGGCGCGGGGGTCGAAGGACTTGTACACCCGGTGGCCGAAGCCCATCAGGCGGACGCCGTCCTCCTTGTTCTTCACCTTGCGGATGAAGGAGTCGACGTCGCCGCCGTTGGCCTGGATGCCCTCCAGCATCTCCAGGACCGACTGGTTGGCGCCGCCGTGCAGGGGGCCCCAGAGGGCCGAGATGCCGGCGGAGATCGAGGCGAACATGTTCGCCTGCGAGGAGCCGACCAGGCGCACGGTGGAGGTCGAACAGTTCTGCTCGTGGTCCGCGTGCAGGATGAGCAGCTTGTCGAGCGCCGAGACGACGACCGGGTCGAGCTCGTACTCCTGCGCCGGGACCGAGAAGGTCATGCGCAGGAAGTTCTCGACGTACCCGAGGTCGTTGCGCGGGTAGACGAACGGGTGGCCGATCGACTTCTTGTACGCGTACGCCGCGATCGTCGGCAGCTTGGCGAGCAGCCGGATCGTGGAGAGGTGGCGCTGCTCCTCGTCGAACGGGTTGTGGCTGTCCTGGTAGAAGGTGGACAGCGCGGAGACCACCGAGGACAGCATCGCCATCGGGTGGGCGTCCCGCGGGAAGCCGCGGAAGAAGTTCTTGACGTCCTCGTGGACCAGCGTGTGCTGCGTGATCTCGTTCTTGAAGGTCGCCAGCTCGTCGACCTTGGGCAGCTCGCCGTTGATCAGCAGGTACGCCACCTCGAGGAAGGAGGAGCGCTCGGCCAGCTGCTCGATGGGGTAGCCGCGGTACCGCAGAATGCCCTGCTCACCGTCGAGGTAGGTGATGGCGGATTTGTAGGCGGCGGTGTTGCCGTATCCGCTGTCCAGGGTGACCAGACCGGTCTGGGCTCGGAGTTTCCCGATGTCGAAGCCCTTGTCACCGACGGTGCTCTCGACCACCGGGTAGGTGTATTCACCGTCCGCGTACCGCAGTACTACAGAGTTGTCGCTCACGTCATCCCTCACCGACGTAGTGCCTCTTCTTCGAGGTGCCCTGACTGTCTCTACCATCCCCCATTTGGCTCAGGAGAGTGCACTCGGGGTCGACCATTGGGCCAATTGGCGGCACTGAGTGCCGCCAACCTTCATATCCTGCCCCCTTCGCCCCGGTTCCGGTACCCCTCCGTGATCTTTCACACGAGGGCCGCCCCTGTGAGCCGGTGGGCGAGTGCGGTAAAGCGGCGGCCCGCCGAGACCGTGCGCACCGCCTGGGCGATCGCCCGGCGGGAGCCGACCAGGACGACCAGCTTCCGGGCCCGGGTCACGGCCGTGTAGAGCAGGTTCCGCTGGAGCATCATCCAGGCGCTCATGGTGACCGGGATCACCACCGCCGGGTACTCGCTGCCCTGCGAGCGGTGGATGGTGACCGCGTACGCGTGGGCGAGTTCGTCCAGCTCGTCGAAGTCGTACGGCACCTCCTCGTCCTCGTCCGTCCGCACGGTCAGGCGCTGCTCGACGAGGTCCAGGGCGGTGACGACGCCGACGGTGCCGTTGAAGACGCCGTTCTCCCCCTTGTCGTAGTTGTTGCGGATCTGGGTGACCTTGTCGCCCACGCGGAAGACGCGCCCGCCGAACCGCTTCTCCGGGAGGTCGGGGCGGGCCGGGGTGATGGCCTGCTGGAGCAGCCCGTTGAGCGCGCCCGCGCCCGCCGGGCCCCGGTGCATCGGGGCCAGGACCTGGACGTCCCGGCGCGGATCGAGGCCGAACTTGGCCGGAATGCGGCGGGCCGCGACCTCCACGGCGACCCGGGCGGCGTCCTCGGTCTCCTCCTCGGCGAAGAGGAAGAAGTCCGGCAGGCCCTCGGTGCGCGGGGGCGTGCCGGCGTTGATCCGGTGCGCGTTGACGACCACGCCGGACTGCTGGGCCTGCCGGAAGATCCGGGTCAGCCGGACCGCCGGGACGGGGCTGCCGGGGGCGAGCAGGTCGCCGAGGACCTCGCCCGCGCCGACCGAGGGGAGCTGGTCCACGTCCCCCACGAGCAGCAGGTGGGCGCCCGGGGCCACCGCCTTCACCAGCTTGTTCGCCAGGAGCAGGTCCAGCATGGAGGCCTCGTCCACGACGACCAGGTCCGCGTCCAGGGGGCGGTCCCGGTCGTAGGCGGCGTCCCCGCCGGGCTTGAGCTCCAGGAGCCGGTGGACGGTGGAGGCCTCGGCGCCGGTCAGCTCCGCGAGGCGCTTGGCGGCCCGGCCGGTGGGGGCGGCGAGCACCACCTTGGCCTTCTTGGCGCGGGCCAGCTCCACGATGGAGCGGACCGTGAACGACTTGCCGCAGCCGGGGCCGCCGGTGAGGACCGCGACCTTGCGGGTGAGGGCGAGCCGCACGGCCTCCTCCTGCTCGGGCGCGAGGGAGGCGCCGGTGCGGGTCGCGAGCCAGGCCAGGGCCTTGTCCCAGGGCGCGTCCCGGAAGGCCGGCATCCGGTCCTCCTCGGCCCGCAGCAGCCGCCGGAGCTGCCCGGCGAGGGACAGCTCGGCCCGGTGGAACGGGATCAGGTACACGGCGGTGACCGGTGTCCCCTCGGGCCCCGGCACGGTCTCCCGCACGACCCCCTCGGGGTCCTCGGCCAGCTCGCCCAGGCACTCGATGACGAGCCCGGTGTCCACCTGGAGCAGCTTCACCGAGTCCGCGATCAGCCGCTCCTCGGGCAGGAAGCAGTGCCCCTGGTCGCCGGACTGCGACAGGGCGTACTGGAGGCCGGCCTTCACCCGGTCGGGGCTGTCGTGCGGGATGCCGACGGACTGGGCGATCCGGTCGGCGGTGAGGAAGCCGATGCCCCACACGTCGGCGGCGAGCCGGTACGGCTGGTTCCGCACGACGGAGATGGAGGCGTCCCCGTACTGCTTGTAGATCCGCACCGCGATGGAGGTGGAGACGCCGACCTCCTGGAGGAAGACCATCACCTCCTTGATCGCCTTCTGCTCCTCCCAGGCGGCGGTGATGTTCCTGGTCCGCTTGGGTCCGAGCCCCGGGACCTCGATGAGCCGCCCCGGGGACTCTTCGAGGACGTCGAGGGTGTCGAGCCCGAAGTGCTGCGTGATGCGGTCGGCGAAGACGGGCCCGATGCCCTTGACCAGACCGGAGCCGAGGTAGCGGCGGATGCCCTGGATGGTGGCGGGCAGGACGGTCGTGTAGTTCTCGACGGTGAACTGCTTCCCGTACTGCGGGTGGGACCCCCAGCGGCCCTCCATCCGCAGCGACTCCCCCGGCTGGGCGCCGAGCAGCGCGCCGACGACCGTGAGGAGGTCACCGGCGCCCCGCCCGGTGTCGACCCGGGCGACCGTGTACCCCGTCTCCTCGTTGGCATAGGTGATCCGCTCCAGGACCCCTTCGACCACTGCCGGACCGCGACCCTCGTTGGACATGTGTCGACCGTAGCGAAGGGGTCGGACAGGGCGGGCGGGGCTGTGGAGAACCCGCGGTTCCGGATGCCGGGGGCACGGATGAAACGTAGCGTTTCCGGCATGAGTGAACCTTCCTTCCAGGATCCTTCCTTCCAGGACGACGTCCTGGACGAGCTGGGCGCCGACCGGCTGCACGAGATCGCCGGGCTCCTCGGTACGGACGCGGCCGGGGCCCGGGAGGTCGTGGGCAGCTCGGTGGCGGAGCTCTCCGGCGAACTGCGGCAGGCCGCCGCCGAGCCCGGCAGCGCGGACGAGGTGCGCGCCGCCGTGGACGAGGTCGCCTCCCCCGAACCGCCGCTCCAGGGCGTCGCGACCCTCGGCGGTCTGATGAGCGGCGGTCTGATGGCCGGGGTGCTCGCCAAGCTGGCGAAGCCGGCGGCCCATGCGGTCGCGAAGCGCACCGGCATCCCGCCGGCCACCGCGAACCGCGCGGTCGAACTCCTCGTCCCCGTCGTCGTCGCGGTCCTCACCAAGCGCGCCGCGAAGAAGGGCGGCGCGGGCGGCGGGCTCGGGGACCTGCTGGGCGGCCCGAGGTAGCGGGGCCTCAGATCGCCAGGAAGCGTTCCAGCGTCTCCTCCAGGACCTCGGCCCCGTCCCTCGCCCACAGGGTGTCGTTGAAGAGTTCCACCTCCACCGGGCCCGTGTAGCCGGTCTTCTCCAGGAGGGCGGTCCAGGCGCGGAGGTCGATCGCGCCCGTGCCCAGTTGGCCGCGGCCGTTGAGGACGCCGGCCGGGAGGGGGGTGGTCCAGTCGGCGAGCTGGAAGGAGTGGACGCGGCCGGTCGCGGCCGCGCGTTCCACCGCCGCCGGGGCCCGGTCGTCCCACCAGAGGTGGTACGTGTCGACCACCACGCCCACCTGCGAGGACGGGAAGCGCTCGGCGATCTCCAGGGCCTGGTCCAGGGTGGAGACGGCGCAGCGGTCGGAGGCGTACATCGGGTGGAGGGGTTCGACGGCGAGGCGGACGCCGTGTTCCGCGGCGTACGGGGCCAGTTCGCCGATCGCCTCCGTGATGCGGGCCCGGGCGGCGGGCAGGTCCGGGAAGGCCGGGGTGAGGCCGCCGGAGACCAGGACCAGGGTGTCGGTGCCGAGGGCCGCCGCCTCGTCGACCGCCGCGCGGTTGGAGGCGAGCCAGTCGTCCGAGGTGAAGAAGCCGCCCCGGCAGAGGGTGGTGACCTCGAGGCCCGCCTCCCGTACGAGCCGGGCCGCCGCCTCCACGCCGTACTGCCGGACGGGTTCGCGCCACAGGCCCACGCCGCGGATGCCCAGGCGGACGCAGTGGGAGACGAGGTCGGGGAGGGGGAGCTGTCTGACCGTCATCTGGTTGACCGAGAAGCGGTCGGGGTTCATCGCGGGACTCCGTGGACCGTGAGGAGGGACTTCATGCGGGACTCCGCCAGGGCCGGGTCGGGGAACAGGCCGAGCCCGTCGGCCAGTTCGTACGCGCGCGCGAGGTGGGGGAGCGAGCGGGCGGACTGGAGGCCGCCGACCATCGTGAAGTGGTCCTGGTGGCCGGCCAGCCAGGCCAGGAGGACGACGCCCGTCTTGTAGTAGCGGGTGGGGGGCTGGAAGAGGTGGCGGGACAGGGCCACCGTGGGGTCCAGGAGTGCGCGGAAGCCCTTCGTGTCGCCCGTGTCGAGGGTGCGGACCGCCCGCGCCGCCAGCGGGCCCAGCGGGTCGAAGACGCCGAGCAGGGCGTGGCTGAAACCCTGTGCGTCGCCCTCGATCAGCTCCGGGTAGTGGAAGTCGTCGCCCGTGTAGCAGCGGACGCCGTCGGGGAGGCGGCGGCGCAGCTCGACCTCGCGCCGGGCGTCCAGGAGGGAGACCTTGACGCCGTCGACCTTGTCCGGGTGGGCCGCGATCACGCCGAGGAAGGTCTCCGTCGCCGCGTCGAGGTCGGTCGAGCCCCAGTACCCGTCGAGCGCCGGGTCGAACATCGGGCCCAGCCAGTGCAGGATCACCGGCTCGCTCGCCTGGCGCAGGAGGTGGCCGTAGACGTCGAGGTAGTCGTCGGGGCCGGTGGCGGTGGCCGCGAGGGCGCGGGAGGCCATCAGGATCGTCTGCGCGCCCGACTCCTCCACGACCGCGAGCTGTTCCTCGTACGCGGCGCGGATCTGCGGCAGGGTGCCGTGGGGCAGCTGGTCGGTGCCCGCGCCGCAGGCGATCCGGCCGCCGACGGCCCTCGCCTCGGCGGCCGAGCGCCGGATCAGTTCGGCCGCGCCCGCCCAGTCGAGGCCCATGCCGCGCTGGGCCGTGTCCATCGCCTCCGCGACGCCGAGGCCGTGGGACCAGAGGTGGCGGCGGAAGGCGAGGGTGGCGTCCCAGTCGACGGCGGCGGGGCCGTCGGGGGTGGTGTCGGCGTACGGGTCGGCGACGACGTGCGCGGCGGAGAAGACCGTACGGGAGACCGGCGGGCCGGCCGGAACGGGCGCCAGGGGGTCGGTGCGGGGCTCGTAGGTCCGGAGACCGCCGTCGGGGGCGGGGAGGCGGATCGTCATCGGGTCACTTCCGTGGTGTCGGTGCGGTGGTCCTTCGGGCCCGGCGCCGGCGTCACCGCGTCACCTCCGGGACCTCCAGTCGGCGGCCCTCCGTCGCCGAGCGCAGGCCCAGTTCCGCGAGCTGGACGCCGCGGGCGCCCGCGAGGAGGTCCCAGTGGTAGGGCTCGTCCAGGACGACGTGGCGCAGGAACAGCTCCCACTGGGCCTTGAAGCCGTTGTCGAAGTCGGCGTTGTCCGGGACCTCCTGCCACTGGTCGCGGAAGGGTTCGGTCACCGGGACGTCCGGGTTCCAGACCGGCTTCGGGGTGGCCGAGCGGTGCTGGACGCGGCAGCCGCGCAGCCCGGCGACGGCGGAGCCGTGGGTGCCGTCGACCTGGAACTCGACCAGTTCGTCGCGGTGGACGCGGACCGTCCAGGAGGAGTTGATCTGGGCGACGGCCCCGCCCTCCAGCTCGAAGATCCCGTACGCCGCGTCCTCGGCGGTGGCCTCGTAGGGCTTGCCGTGCTCGTCCCAGCGGCGCGGGACGTGGGTGGCGACGTGGGCGCTGACGGAGGTGACCCGGCCGAAGAGCTCGTGGAGCACGTACTCCCAGTGCGGGAACATGTCGACGACGATCCCGCCGCCGTCCTCCGCGCGGTAGTTCCAGCTGGGGCGCTGGGCCTCCTGCCAGTCGCCCTCGAAGACCCAGTAGCCGAACTCCCCCCGTACGGACAGGATCTCGCCGAAGAAGCCGCCGTCGACCAGGCGCTTGAGCTTGCGCAGGCCCGGCAGGAACAGCTTGTCCTGGACCACGCCGTGCTTGATCCCCCTCTCGGTCGCGAGCCGGGCGAGGTCGAGGGCTTCGGCGAGGTCCCCGGCGGTCGGCTTCTCGGTGTAGACGTGCTTGCCGGCGGCTACGGCGCGGCGGATCGCGTCGGCGCGGGCGGAGGTGACCTGGGCGTCGAAGTAGACGTCGACCGTGTCGTCCGCGAGGACCGCGTCGAGGTCGGTGGACCACTCGGTGAGGCCGTGGCGCCCGGCGAGGGCGCGCAGGGCGGGCTCGCGGCGGCCGACGAGGACGGGTTCGGGCCACAGCGTCTCGCCATTCCCGAGGTCGAGGCCGCCCTGCTCGCGCAGGGCGAGGATCGAGCGGACGAGGTGCTGGCGGTGGCCCATGCGGCCGGTGACGCCGTTCATGGCGATGCGGACGGTCCTGCGTGTCATGGAGGGTTCCTCTTCCTTGGTGCCCTGTACGCGATCCCCGAGTGGTCCCGCGCGCGGTCGTACGGGTGTCCTGCATGCGGGCGCCCGGGGGTCCCACGCGCGGTCGTGCGGGTGTGCCGCGCGCGGGCGTGCGGGTCTCCCACGCGCGGGCGTGCGGCTGTTCCGTGCCGGTCGCCCGGATGTCCCACGCGCGGGCGTGCGGGTGCCCCGTGCGCGGGCGTCCGGTGCTCCACGTGCGATAGAAAGCGCTTTCTACAGGCGGGAACGCTAGCCTGCGGACAACGCCCCCCACAAGGCCCCGGAGGTACGCACGCGATGACCGTCACCCTGGCGGACGTGGCCGCCCGCGCTCGGGTCTCCCCCGCCACCGTCTCCCGCGTCCTCAACGGCAACTACCCGGTCGCCGAGTCCACCCGCGAGCGGGTGCTGCAGGCCGTGGCCGACCTCGACTACGTCCTCAACGGCCCCGCGAGCTCCCTCGCCGCCGCCACGTCCGACCTGGTCGGCGTGCTGGTCAACGACATCGCGGACCCCTTCTTCGGGATCATGGCGAGCGCGGCGCAGACCGCGATCGGAGCGGGTTCGTCCGGGCGGGGCGGGGGCGAGAAGCTCGCCGTCGTCTGCAACACCGGCGGTTCCCCCGAGCGCGAGCTGACCTATCTCACGCTGCTCCAGCGGCAGCGGGCCGCCGCCGTGATCCTCATGGGCGGCTCCCTGGAGGACCCGGAGCGGCTGGCGGCGACGGCCGCCAAGCTGTCCAGGCTGGCGGACGCGGGGACCCGGGTCGTGCTCTGCGGGCGCCCGCCGGTGGAGGGCGACGCGCACGCGGCGGCCCTCGTCTTCGACCACCGGACCGGCGCGCGCCGGCTCACCGAGCACCTGCTCGCCCTCGGCCACCGGAGGATCGGTTACGTGGCGGGGCCGGCCGACCGGACGACGACCCGGCACCGCATGGAGGGGCACCGGGAGGCGCTCGCGGCGGCGGGCGTCCCGGAGGGACCGACGGTCCACGGCCCGTACGAGCGGGCCTCCGGCCACGCGGCGGCGGCCGAACTCCTCGCCCGCGAACCGGACCTGACGGCGATCGTCGCCTCCAACGACACGGTGGCCCTCGGCGTCTGCGCGGCCCTGAGGGAACGGGGCCTGGACGTCCCCGGCGACGTGTCCGTGGCGGGCTTCGACGACCTGCCGTGCGCCCTGGACGCGGTCCCGCCCCTGACGACCGTCCACCTCCCGCTGCACGAGGCGGGGACCCGGGCGGGCCACCTGGCGACGGACGCGGCGGAACTCCCGCCGGACGGCCGCGAGACGATCCCGGCGGAGCTGGTGGTACGGGGGACGACGGGGGCGGTACGGGGGTAGAGGGCTCCGACGGGGCCGCCGGTTCCGGGAGGGGCGCGGGTCCCGGGGGGCGCGGGTCCCGGGGGGATGCGAGTCCCGGGGGCGCGGGTCCCGGGGGGATGCGAGTCCCGGGAGAGCCGCCCGCCCCGGCAAGGTCACCGGCTCCCGCGGGGGCCGCCCCGGCGGGGCCCCGCGCGGCGCAGGCTCCCTGGCCCGCCCCCGCCCCCTCCCCGTATCCCTGTCATGCCCGGGAGCTGCAAACCGAGTCGGCTCCCCGGCGGGCGGTGACCGGGGCCTGCCGGTGAGCGGGGCGGACCGGCCTGGCCCGGGTCCCGCGTCAGATCGCCGCGCGGTAGAAGTACGTCCTCCGGTACGCGATCTTGCCGTCCCGGACCAGGTACGTGTCGGCGAAGCCCTCGTCCAGGGCCGTGCCGTCGCGGCTCGCGCCCCGGAAGCGGCCCCAGCAGGCCGCCGCGGCGAGGCCGCCGGTGACCTGGTCGACCTCGTGGGCACCCGAGGCGATGATCCGCTCGTGCTCGTAGAAGTGGCGGATGCGGGCCAGGCCCTCCAGGGCCGGGTAGCCGGGGCGCTCGTAGACCGCGTCGTCGGCGAAGACCTCGCCGAGCGCGTCCCACGAGCGGGAGTCGACCACCTGGAACAGCCGGGCCACCAGCGAGTCGGCGGTCACCGAGGGGTGTGTGCGTGCCGTCATGACCGTGCTCCTTCGTTGCGTGTCGTCGGAAGGGCGGGGCGGTGCGGGGCGGTGCGCGCCGGGAGGGTGGTTCGGCGCGCACCGGTGGGGCGTGTGCGGTCCTCGGGAAGGGATGGTTCAGTACGCGTCGGCCCGCGCCTTGTCGAAGGCCGTCGCCAGGCGGGAGACGCCCTCCCGCCGCTGCTCCTCGTCGAGGGTCGCGAAGGAGAGCCGCAGCAGCCGGGAGCCGTCCTGCTCGATGCAGAACGGCGCCCCGGGCACGAGCGCGAGCCCCTGGGCCAGGGCGTGCTCGTACAGCAGGTCCGAGGTGACCCGGGGGTCGTCCACGGAGCACCAGAAGAACAGGCCGCCGCGCGGGTCCTCGAAGCCCAGCCACGGCAGCCGCTCGCGCAGCAGCGCCGCCGTCGCCCGCGCCTTGCCCCCGTACAGGGTGCGCAGCCGGGCGAGGTGGGCGGGCAGGAACGCCGGGTCGCCGAGGAGTTCGGCGAGGACGTACTGCCCGAAGGTGTTCGTCTGGAGGTCGCTGCTCTGCTTGACCGCCACCAGTTCGCCCAGCAGGCCCGCCGGGGCGGTGAGTCCGGCCACCCGGAACCCTGGGCAGAGCGTCTTCGACAGGCTCAGCAGCCGGACCACCCGGTCGCCGTGCACGTCCGTGGACGGCAGCCGCTCCCCCTCGAACGCCAGGTCGCCGTACGGGTCGTCCTCGACGATCAGGAAGCCGTACCGGTCGGCCAGGGCCGCGAGCTCCCGGCGGCGCTCCGTGGTGAGGACGCCGCCGGTGGGGTTGTGGAAGTGCGGCACGACGTAGACCAGTTTGGGCCGGGCGCCGGCCGCGAGCCGTTCCGCGAGGACGTCGGTCCGCATGCCGTCGCGGTCCGTGGGCAGCGGCAGGAGCCGGGCCCCGGCGCCCCGGAAGGACTGGACGGCGCCCAGGTAGCTGGGGTCGTCCAGGGCCACCAGGTCGCCCTCGTCCAGGAGGGTCCTGGCCACCAGGTCCAGGCCCTGCTGACTGCCGCCGGTGACCATCGCCCGCTCCGGGCCGACCGGAGCGCCGGTCTCGCCCGCGCGCCGGGCCACCGCCTCCCGCATCGCCGCCGTACCGGCCGTCGGGGCGTACTGGAGGGCGGAGGCGGCCGACCGGGAGAGGACCCGGTCCGTCACCTCCGCGAGGCGGGCCACCGGGAAGCTGTCGGGGGCCGGGATGCCGCCGGCCATCGACAGGACGCCCGGCGCGTTCGCGGCCGACAGGATGCGGTCGATGGCGTCGGAGCGACCCCAGGAGGTGCGGCGGGCGAGGAGGCGCGTGAAGTCCCCCTCCGCCGCGCCCTCGCCGCCGTCGCGCGTCACGGTCCCGTCGCCGTCACCCGTCATGACCCCACCGCCGTCTTCTCCGATCCTTCCGGCGCCTCCGGCTCCGCGCCGATCTGCGGCGGGAAGTCCTTCAGCCGCCAGACCGGGGAGAGCAGCACCACGAGGACCGCCGAGAGGAAGGCCCCGGCGGTCACGAACAGCGTCTCGCGCAGGCCGATCAGGTCACCGAGCCAGCCGCCGACGAGCGCGCCGAGCGGGAGCATCCCCCAGGACACGAAGCGGTAGCCGGCGTTCATCCGGCCGAGCAGTTCGTCCGGGGTGATCGACTGGCGCAGGCTGATGATGTGGATGTTGGCCATCGTGCCGCCCGCGCCGATCAGCGCGAACGCGGCGACGAACAGCACGAGGGTGAGGATCCCGTCGTTCGCGGGGGCCAGCGGGATGATCACGGGGGCCGCGCAGCACAGCACGAGCGCCCCCAGGATCGCGGGCCCGAGGCCCATCGCCCGCTTGAGGCTCCGGGCCACCAGGGAGCCGCCGAGCGAGCCGACCGCGCCGGTGCCGAGCAGCAGGCCGATCGTCCCCGGGGAGAGGTCCAGGCGCCGGGCCGCGTACAGCACGAAGACGGTCTGGAGCGACATCCAGCAGAAGTTGTACAGGCCGGACTGCAGGGCGCAGGCCCGCAGGTGGGCGCTGTCCCGGATGATGCGGATGCCGTCGCCGACGCTCTTCCACAGGCCGGTGCGCCGCTCGGGCACGACCGGCGGCGGCTCGGGCCTGCGGACCGCGAGCAGCGTGGCCACCGAGACCAGGTACGAGGCGCCGTTGATGAGCAGGGCGTACGGCGCCGTGACCCAGCCGATGAGCAGACCGGCGAGGCCGGGGCCGCCGATCTGCGCGAGGGAACTGGTGCCCTGGAGCTTGCTGTTGCCCTCCACCAGGTGCTCCTTGCCGATGAGGGTCGGCAGGTACGACTGGTAGGCGACGTCGAAGACGACGGTGAGCGCCCCGATGAGGAGCGCCGCCACGTACACGAACTCGATGCGCAGCAGGTCCGCCACGGCGAGCAGGGGCACCGCCGTGACGAGCAGCGCGCGTCCCACGTTCGCCGTGATCATCAGCGGGCGGCGGCGGACGCGGTCGACCCAGACCCCGACGAGCAGGGTGACGAGCAGGAACGGGGCGTAGGAGGCGGCGTTCACCAGGCCGACCTGGGAGGAGGACGCGTCCAGGGTGAGCACCGCCGTCAGGGGCAGCGCCAGGGTGGTGACCTGGGCGCCGATCTGGGAGATGCCCTCGCCCGTCCAGAACTTCATGAACTCTGCGTCGCGCCAGAGCGCCCCGCGCTCGCGCCCCCCGGCGGCGGCGGGTGCGCCGTCGCCGGGGGCCGCCGGACCGGCCGACCCGGTGGGGTCGGCCGGTTCCGTCGAGCCGCTGGAACTGTCCGAGCCGTTGGAGCCGTTCAGGCTCTTCGAGCCGTTGGAGCCGTTCAAGCTGTCCGATCCGTTCGCGTCGTGCGGGTCGTGCGGGCCGTGCGAGTCCTGCGACCCGGTCACGCTTCCTCCTCGCGGGAGGCCGGGTCGGCCACGTGGAAGGCGCAGCCGATCTGGGCGCCGCGCAGCATGCTGACGATGCCGACGGCCGGGTCGGTGACGCCCCGGGCCAGGGTGCCGGCGTACTTCCCGTCGACCATGAGGGTGCCGTAGGCGACGGCCATGTCCTCGGTGGTGACGCCGTCCTCGGAGAGGAACCGCTCGGTGGTCGGCAGCAGCCGGCGCTGGAGGACGAAGGGCCCGCCGACGGCCTGGTGCAGCTTCTCCACCCACTCCTTCTGGTCGGTGGTCCAGCCGGGCGTGACGCCGACGCCGCCGTAGAGCAGCGTCGGCTTGAGGACCAGGAGGTCCTTGTTGGCGACGGCGTACGGCAGGAGGTCGATCTTCTCGCCCTCGAAGGTGACCTTCTCGTCGCGCACGAAGCGGGTCCAGGGCAGGATCCGGTCGACCAGGTCACGCTCCTCCTCGGTGAGGGCGGCCCGGTTCCGCTCGTCGCTGAGCATGGCGAGGCTGCCCTTGTTGCCGTACAGCTCGCAGTCCAGCGAGGCGAACAGTTCGACCTGTCCGGCCTCGGCGGCGTCCAGGAGCGGGTTGACGAGCTCGTACGTGCGGGGCTCGTCCGGCATCTCGCCGGGCAGGAACAGCCGGTAGACGACGTCGACGCGCCGCCCGTCGTACACGACCCCGCCGTCCTCGTAGGTGAAGTCCCCGAGGTGGCAGACGACCGGGTCGAAGCCGAGGTCCTTGAAGGCGGGGACGACGAACTCCATCCAGCACCTGGACTTCTCGAAGCCGTCGGGCCAGTCGGTGATGGCGAGCAGCGGGCGCTCGACGCCGGCGAGGGAGGGGGCCTGGCGGCGCAGCACGTCGGTGATGCGGGCCAGCGGGTCGGGGTAGACCAGGTCCTCGGCGGCGGCGAAGGCGGCGAACTCCTCGTCCTTGATCAGGGCGCGGGCGAACTCGCCCATCTGCCAGCCGCCGAGCGAGGTGCCGGTGTTCAGCTCCATGAGGCGGAAGCCGCCGGTCTCGCGGTAGAGGTCGGCGCGGGACAGCGGCGGGATCTCCTCGACCGCGCCGCGCAGGACCAGGTCGGCCTGGGTGTCGCTCATGCCGACGGCCTTGGCGAAGGCGCGCAGGTCGCCGCCGAAGAGGCGCCCGGGGACGGACTTCAGGAGCTCGAAGAGGCCGTTCAGGTCGCGTTCGAGGCCGGCGACGTCCTCGGCGCTGAGGAAGACGGGCCGGTTGAGGCCCTCGCCGCCGCCGGCGCCGTAGCGGAACCACTCGACGCCCCGGACGCCGGAGACCGTCATGCGGGCGGCGGTGCGCTCGTGGTCGAAGAAGCGGCGGGTGACGGCGTTCTCGACGCGGGCGCCGAGCTTGTGGGTGCTCGCGCCGGTCACCTCGGTGCGGGAGAGCCCTTCGGCCCGGTCCAGGGCGCGGCGGGTCTCGACCGGGTCCTCGCCGACGGCGATGAGGGCGGCCGAGCGCGGGGTGAGGCCGCGCGGCGGGAGCTGGAGCTCGTCGCCGGGCTCCACGAGGGCCACGGCCTCCACCAGGCCGTCCACCTCGGACGGGTCGGGCAGGACGACCCGGTCGATGGTGCCGTCGTACGAGGGGTAGAGGAAGCGGATCTCGCCGCTGAGCGCGCGGGTGGGGGTGAGGTCGGGGACGCGCTCGAAGGCGATCTCGGCGGCGGCGACCGCCAGGTCGATGCCGGTGGCGAGCTGGTGGACGTGCGGGATGAGGTCGCCGCCGAGGCGCCCGTTCAGCTCGATCAGGCGGGGCCCGTCGGCGCTGACGCGCAGCTCGGTGTGGGTGACGCCGTAGTCGACGCCGACGGCCCGGTGGGAGTCCCTGACCAGCTGCACGACGGCCTCGGCCCAGGGCTCGTCCTTCCAGCCGGTGACCAGGTGGCCGACCTCCTCGAAGTACGGCTGGGGGCCGAGGCGCTTGCGGGCGACGCAGACGGGGGTGACGACGCCGTCCACGACGGTGCTGTCCACGCTCAGCTCGGGGCCCTCGACGTACTCCTCGACCAGGACGGTGTCGGCGGTGCCGGCGCCCTGGAGGCGGCTGGCGGCGGCGAGCCGGTAGGCCTGGCGCAGGCCGTCGGCGTCGCGGGCCACCATGACGCCGAAGCTGCCGCCGAGGGTGCGGGGCTTGACGACGACGGGGAAGCCGATGGCCTCGGCGGCGGCGACCGCCTCGTCCTCGCTCGCGGCCGGGGCGTGGCGGACGGCCGCCATCCCGGCGGCCTCCAGGGCCTGCCGGGTGGCGTACTTGTCGCGGCAGATCTTGGCGGCGGCCGGGTCCATGGCCCGCAGGCCGAGGCGGGCGGCCACCGAGGAGACGGCGGCCAGCGACCACTCGTCCCAGGTGACGATGGCGGCCTCGGCGACCTCGCCGCGCAGGTCGGCGACGGAGGGGAAGAGCTTGTGCGCGTCCGTCGTGTCGGCGATCCGGTGGGTGTCGACGTACTTCGCCTGCCAGCCGGGCGCCTCGGGGGCGATCAGGGTGACCTCGTACCGCGCGGCGAGGGAGGCGAGCGCGTACTCCCGGTACTGGCGGATGCGGCTGCCGACCAGGATGACGCGCGGGCGTTCGGTGGTCATGACGGACACGGTGTGTGTTCCTTTCCGATGCGGGGCGGTGCGTGGGGCCGGGGTGCGGCAGGCGGTACGGGTGGTGCGGGGCCCGGTGGTGCGGGTGGTGCGGGTGCGGCCCGGGGCTCGGACCGGTTACGTGTCCAGGGGCGTGCAGGTGAGCCGGAAGCCGTGCGCGGAGGCCTCGATGGCCTCCTCCACGGCGGCGGTGGACGGGCCGCGGAAGCGGAAGCGGGTGCCGACGTGCTCGTATCCGCTGATCGGCGGGACCCGTTGGCCGACGGGCACGTGCAGCACCGCGTACGGCATGCGGTCCCCGGCCGGCGGCGCGGTCCAGTCGGCGCGCTCGACCAGGCAGGGCGCGGGGACGGGCAGCGGCAGGAGCAGGTAGCCGCCGACCTCGCCGGTCTTCGGGACCGGCAGGACCGGCACCCGGCCGAGCTGGATGTCGGCCGCCGCGGCCATCAGGTCGGCGCCGTGGACGTCCCGCCAGGTGAAGGGGATCTCGCCGCCGCCGACCCGGGCCCCGCACTCCAGGAAGACCGGGGCGGGGCCGCCGTCCGCGCCCCGGGTGACGAACGCCTCCAGGTGGAAGACCCACGGCCGGCCCCCGCCGAGGGCGGCCCCGACGGCGGCGGCGAACGGCTCCACGGCGGCGAGCAGCACCGGGTCGTCCTCCTCGACCGAGCCCAGCCAGTTGCCCTGGGTGAAGTCGGCGCAGGTGCCGCCCACGTAGCGGGAGGCGGTCCAGCCGCCGAGCCGGTCGCCCTCCCACAGGCCGTCGATGTGCAGGATCGGGGCGTCCACGTACGTCTGGGCGAGGAACGGTTCGGCCGCGAGGTCCGCGGCCAGGTCCGGGTGCGCGTCCAGGTCGGCCTCGGAGTCGAGCCGGACCACTCCCCTGCTGGCGGTGCCCCGGTGCGGCTTGCAGACCAGCGGCCAGCCGTGCGTACGCCCGAACTCCCGTACGGCGTCGGTGTCGGGGACGTGGGCGAGCGTCGGCACCGGGAGGCCGGCGGCGGCCACCGTCGTGCACATCAGGAGCTTGTCGCGGAAGACCGCCAGCTCCTCCGGGGTCTGCCCGGCGATCCCGAACTCCTCGCGGACCAGGGCCGCCGTGTCGAGGTCGCCCTCGTTGAGGGCGACCAGCGCCTCCGGCGGGCCGTACCGCCCGACCAGCCCGGCGAGGGCCGCCCGTACGGCGGGCAGGTCGTCGGTGAGGCCGACGGTGACGACGGCCTCGGCGTCCCCGGGTACGGAGGCCCGGCCGAGTTCGGTGCTGATGTACGTGACCCGGTGGGTGGCGTGGTCGACGTAGTCGGCGTACAGCGCGTGGGTGTCCCGCCAGCGGTGCAGGACCGTCACGTGCGGGCGGGTCGTGGTCATGCCTCCGCCCCCGCCGCGCCCGTCTCCTCCGCGCCCCTCTCCCCGGACTCGCCGGCCTCGTCCGCCAGCCAGGACAGGGCCGCCGCCACCATCGAGCGGACGCCGACGACCAGGGCGGGGCCCGACTGCGGGGCGAAGGTGGGGGCGTGGTTCTGCGGGATGTCCTCGTCCAGGCGCCCGGCGGCGAACGCGGCCGTGAACACCTCAGGGTCGAGGCCGCCCCAGAACCAGTACACGGACGGCACCTGCGCCGCCGTCGCCAGGATGCCGAAGTCCTCGCTGGCCGTGGTCGGGCCCATCGTCATCACGGCCGCGTCACCGAAGGCCTTCCGGTGCGCGTCGGCGACCCGCTCGGCGGCGGCCGTGTCGTTGACCGTCATCGGCAGGTGGTAGACGGAGGTGATCTCCGGCTCGGCGGTCGCTCCGGCCGCGTCGGACTCCGCCCTCGCCAGGCGCTCGATGGAGGCGAGGACCTTGTCGCGGACGGGGGCCGAGCTGGTGCGGACGTTGATGCCGAGCTCGGCCGTGTCCGGGATGACGGCGGCCGTGGTGCCCGCGTGCAGCTTGCCGACGGTGACCACCACCGGCTCCTGGGCGGCGGTCTCGCGGGACACGATGGTCTGGAGCCGCAGGACCAGGGAGGCGGCCATGAGGACCGGGTCCACGGCCGACTCCGGCTTGGAGCCGTGGCCGCCGCGGCCGAAGAGCTTGACCGTGAGGGAGTCCGTGGCGCCCATGACGGTGCCGGGGCAGGTGGCGACGAGGCCGACCGGGCCGGGCCCGACGTGCTGCCCGAGGATGACGTCCGGCTTCGGGAAGCGCTCGAAGAGGCCGTCGTCGACCATCGCGCGGGCGCCGTAGCCGCTCTCCTCGCCGGGCTGGAAGACGGCCACGACCGTGCCCTTCCAGTGGTCCGTGCGGGAGGAGAGCAGCGCGCACGCCCCGAGCAGGGCGGCCACGTGCAGGTCGTGGCCGCAGGCGTGCATCACCGGGACCTCGGTGCCGGAGTCGTCGGTGGCGGTCACCGTGCTCGCGTACGGCAGGCCCGTGGCCTCCTTCACCGGCAGGGCGTCCATGTCGGCGCGGAGCATGACCGTCGGGCCCCCGCCGTTGCGCAGGACGGCGACCACGCCGGTGCGGCCCACGCCCGTGGTGACCTCCCAGCCGCCCTGCGCCGCGAGCCGTTCCGCGACCAGGGCCGCCGTGCGCTTCTCCTGGAAGGCGAGCTCGGGGTGGGCGTGCAGGTCCTTGTAGTCGGCCTCCAGGGCGGGGAACAGCGGTTCCAGCGCGTCGAGCACTGCGGTCAGGGAGTCCATGGCGTCCTCACTCGGAGACGGGGGTGTCGGGACGGGGGTGCTCGCGCACGCCCCAGGAGGCGAGCAGCGCCGCCGCGCAGGTGATCGCCGGCCACCACGGCACCCAGCCGCCGTGGCCGGTGGAGCGCAGCCACTCGGCGAGGGCCGGGAAGGTGCCGCCGAAGAGGCTGATCGCGAGGGCGGCGGGCAGGCCGACGGCGACCGCCCGGACGGCGGGCGGGAAGAGCTGCCCCGCGAAGACGTTGCTGACGGCGAGGGGCAGGGCGAGCAGGAACAGCAGCACCACCGTGACGACCGGGACGGGCACGCGGCCCGCGACCATGCCGGCGAGCAGCGGTACGGAGCCGAGCGCGAGCCCCGCGAAGCCGGTGCGCAGGACGGGCAGGGCCCCGAACCGGTCGGCCGCCCTCCCCGCCGCGAGCATGCCGCCGAGGAGGGCCACCATGCCGAGGAGCAGGGCCCCGGAGGCCTCCTCCTTGGTGGCGGCGCCCGCGTCGGCGGCGTACGCGGGGAAGTCGACCGTGAGGAAGTAGAAGACGGTGGTGGCGCCGGAGGTGATCGCGAACACGACGGAGAGCGGGCCGAGGTGGGCCCGCAGGACGGGCCAGGGGCTCGCCCCGCCGCGCTTCCCCGACTCTTCGGCGAAGACCTCGCTCTCGGCCGCGCCGCGCCGGATCCACAGGGCCGTCAGGCCGAGCAGGGCGCCGAAGACGAAGGCGAGGCGCCAGGCGCCGTCCTCGACGCCCGCCTCCCCGAACACCCCGAGCAGGACGGCGAGCACGACGAACGACAGGGCGCTGCCGAGGACCACGCCGCCGTAGGAGACGGCGCTGTAGAAGTACCGGCTGCGGCCGGGGGCCGTCTCGGTGACGTACGCGGCGGCGCTCGGGTTCTCGGCCCCGACGGACAGGCCCTGCACAAGCCGGGCGGCGACCACGAGGAGCGGGGCCGCGATCCCGATCGAGGCGTGGCCGGGGACCACCGCCAGGAGCAGCGAACCGGCCGCGATCAGGCCGACGGTGAGGGTGAGCCCGAAGCGGCGCCCCCGGGTGTCGGTGAGCCGCCCGATGACGACGCTGCCGAGCGGCCGCACCAGGAAGCCGAGCGCGAAGCCGAGGTAGGCGGCGATCAGCCGGGCGGTGGGCGAGGACCCGGGGAACAACTGCTCGGCGAAGTACGGCGCGAGCACACCGTAGATCGTCCAGTCGTACGCCTCCACGACGGACCCGACACTGGCGGCGAGGAGTTCGCGGCGGGGCTTGCGTGCGGGGGCGGGGGCCTCGCCGGCCGGGGACGGTGCCTCCGGAACCCTCGTCCCGGCCGGAGGCACCGCCCCCGTGCCTATCTCCGAGGTGCTCATTCGGCCACCCCGTACACCCGTGCCCCGCCCCCGTCTCCGTGTCCCGCCGGATGCGGGACCGCGTGCAGGCGGGTGCCGACTGCCGGGAGGTCCGTCAGGCCGGTCAGGCCCGTGAGGACCGGGATGCCGGCCTCGGCGAGGGCCTTGGCCGCCGGGCCGTCGCGGTCGGTGCCGTCCGTGGCGACCAGGGCGGCGCCGCGCTCGGCGAGGAGCGCGGCGGCGTCCGGGGTGAGCCAGGGGCCGTCCGGGCGGCCGGTGTGGACGACGACGGCGTGCCCGGCCGGTGCGAAGGGCGCGAGCGCGAGCCGGTCCGCGACCGGTTCGTCCGCGCCCACGAGCCGGACCAGGGCCACGGGCAGGTCGACCAGGCCCTCGATGCCCCCCGGCGCCCCGGCGGGCCGGTCCAGGCGGGTGCCCGGCCCGGTCAGGTCGACCGTGCGGCGGACGGGCGCGCCACCCTCCGCCGCGGTGTTCCGGGAGCCCTTGTGCGGCTCCCGGATCAGCTCCTTGCGGGTGATGGTCGTACCGCCGACCATCAGCAGCCCCAGGTGGCGCACGAGGAGTTCGCCCAGCTCGTCGTCCTCGATGTCGTCACCGGGGATGTCGAGCCGGAAGCCCTCGGTCCGCAGGGAGCCGCCGTTGCTGAAGACCACCTCGGCGTCGAAGTCGACCCGCCACTGCCCGGCACCGGTTGCCGTCGTCATGTGCTTCGTTCCTTCACGTCGTCGCGTTGTTCACGTGGTGCCCCGCGCCCGGGAGCGGGCCCCCGGACGCGCCCTCAGGCGCAGTCGACGAGGGCCTTCTCCAGGGCGCCGACCACCGCGTGGATCTCTTCCTCCGTGATGGTGAGGGGCGGAAGGAGCCGGAGCACGGCGCCGTGCCGACCGCCGCTCTCCAGGAGCAGTCCGTGTTCCAGGCAGGCCTTCTTGACGCGGCGGGCGCGGTCGCCGTCGGCGGGCCGGGCGCCCAGGGCGTCGGCCTCGCCGTCCGGGTCGACGAGCTCGATGCCCCACATCAGGCCCCTGCCGCGGATGTCGCCGATCTCCGGACGGGTCAGGGCGAGGCGCCGCAGCAGGCCGCCGAGCAACTCTCCCTTGACGGCGGCCTTCTCCACGAGTCCTTCTTCGGCCAAGACCTCCAGGGCCGCGGCGCCCGCCACCAGGGCGATCTGGTTGCCGCGGAAGGTGCCCGCGTGGGCGCCGGGCCGCCAGGCGTCGTACGTGTCGCGGTAGAGCAGCAGGGCGAGCGGGAAGCCGCCGCCGACCGCCTTGGAGACGAGGACGGCGTCGGGTTCGATGCCGGCCTCCTCGAAGGCCCACATGGTGCCGGTGCGGCCCCAGCCGGCCTGGATCTCGTCCAGGACGAGCGGGATGTCGAGCCGGGCGGTGATCTCGCGCAGTCCGCGCAGCCACTCGGGGGGCGCGGGAATCACGCCGCCCTCGCCCTGCACGGCCTCCACGAAGACGGCGGCGGGCTTGGTGATCCCGCTCTCGGGGTCGGTGAGCAGCCGCTCGATGTAGGTGAGGCCGACCCGGACGCCCTGGTCGCCGCCGAGGCCGAAGGGGCAGCGGTAGTCGTAGGGGTACGGCAGGTGGTGCACGTCCGGCATGAGCGAGGCCACCGGCTCCTTGGCGTCCAGGTTGCCGGTGAGGGCCAGCGAGCCGGTGGTCATGCCGTGGTAGGCGCCGTGGAAGGCGAGGACCGTGCGGCGGCCGGTGGCGGTCTTGAAGAGCTTGATCGCGGCCTCGGTGGCGTCGGCCCCCGCGGGCCCGCAGAACTGGGTGCGGAAGGTGTCCGCCATGGTGCCGGGGAGCTTCTCGTAGAGCGCCGACAGGAAGGCGTACTTGGCGGGGGTGGTCAGGTCGAGGGCCTGCTGCACCTGGCCGGATTCCAGGTACGCGCGCACCCGGTCCAGGACCTTCGGGTGGTTGTGGCCGAGGGCGAGGGTCCCGGCGGCGGCCAGGCAGTCGAGGTACTCGGTGCCGTGTCCGTCGCGGACGCGGGCGCCGTGCCCGCCCTGGAGGACCTGGCCGAAAGCGGTCGCATAGGTGCGGGCGCCTGATTCGCGGGCCCGGACGTAGGCGTAGATCTCGTCCGGGGTGGGGCCGGCGTCCGGGGCCGGTGCGGCGTCCGGTGCGGGGACGGTGTCCGGGGTGGACGCGGCGTCCGGTGTGGGGACGGCGTCCGGTGCGGGGGCGGTCGTGCGGGTGGTCACGTCATCACTTCCCAGGGGATGTACGGGCGTCCGCGACCATGACCTGGCCGAGGGCGATGCCGCCGTCGTTGGTCGGGACCTGCCGGTGGACGTAGGTGTCGAAACCGTCGGCGGTCAGCCCGGTCAGACAGTTGAGCAGCAGGAACTCGTTGAGGAACACGCCGCCGGAGAGGACGACCTGCCGCACGCCGGTCTCCTCGCGGAAGGCCCGGCAGCGGTCGCGGACCATCTCCACGACGGCGGTGTGGAAGCGGCGGCTGATCCGGTCGGCGGGCAGTCCGGCCGCGAGGTCGTCGGCCATGGCCCGGATCACGGGCCGGGGGTCGACCTCGACGGGGCCGCCCGGCTCCCCCTCGGGCGTACGGGCGGCGAAGCGGTACGCCGCCTCCGGGGCGGGGTCGCGGGCGAGCAGGCCCTCCAGCTCGATCGGCCCCTGGGCCTCGTACTCGGCGCGGGAGCAGATCCCGGCGAGCGCGGCGGCGCCGTCGAAGAGGCGGCCCATGCTGGAGGTGGCCGGGGAGTTGATCCCCCGGGCGGCCATGGTGGCGTACACGTGCCGCTGCTGCCCGTCGAGTTCCGCGAGGGCGGGGAAGGCGGCGACGGCCCGCTCCCGGTCGCCGTCGAAGGCGTCGAGGGCGAGGGCGTAGCCGGTGCGGACGGGTTCGCGTACGGCCTGGTCGCCGCCGATCAGGGGAAGTCGGCGCAGGCGTCCGACGCGCCGGTAGGCGGCGTAGTCGCCGAGCAGGAACTCACCGCCCCAGACGGTGCCGTCCTCGCCGTAGCCGAAGCCGTCGAAGATCACGCCGAGGGTGGTGCCGGTGACGTGGTTCTCGGCCATGCAGGAGGCCATGTGGGCGTGGTGGTGCTGCACCTCGACCACGGTCCGCCCGGCCCCGGCCCCCTCTCCGTCTCCGTCGAGCGCCGCCCGGGTGGAACGGAACTGCGGGTGCAGGTCGTGCGCGGTCAGGCGCGGCTCCAGGGCGTAGAGCCGGGCGAGGTGGCGGGCGGTGCGCCGGTGGGAGGCGAAGGTCTCGTCGTTCTTGAGGTCGCCGATGTGCTGGCTGAGGAAGACCTTGCTGCCGTGCGACAGGGCGACCGTGGTCTTCAGCTCGGCGCCGAGGGCGACGGCGGGCGCCACCTCGCGGCCGACGTCCACGGGGTACGGGGCGTAGCCGCGGGCCCGCCTGATGAACTGGAGCAGGGGCGCGTCCAGTTCGTCGTGGACGGAGAGCCGGACGACCGAGTCGTCCACGCGGATCTCGATGTCGCGGTCGTGGTAGAGGATGGTGTCCGCGATCTCGAAGAGCTGTTCCAGGGCCTCTTCGTTGCGGTACGCGATGGGGTAGCCGGAGATGTTGCCGCTGGTCATCACTAGTGCTTCCAGGCCGGGTTCGTCCAGGAGCAGGTGGTGGTGGGGCGCCGAGGGCAGCATGATCCCGAGGTTGGGGTTGCGGGGCGCGACCGACTCGGGCAGGGCGTCGGGCTGCTTGCGGGCGAGGAGGATGGGCCGGGCCGGGGAGCGCAGGACGTCGATCTCGTCCTCGGAGAGGACGGCGAGGCGCTGGGCGGTGGCCAGGTCGCGGACCATCACCGCGAAGGGCTTGGAGTCGCGGCGCTTGCGGCGGCGCAGCAGGGCGACGGCCTCGGGCTGGGTGGCGTCCACGGCGAGGTGGAAGCCGCCGACGCTCTTGACGGCGACGATCCCTCCGTCGGCGAGGACCTGCGCGGCGCCGCGCAGGGCGGTGTCGCCCTCGGTGGTGCGGCCCTCCCGGTCGGTGAGCAGCAGCCGGGGCCCGCAGTCGGGGCAGGCGTTGGGCTGGGCGTGGTAGCGCCGGTCGAGCGGGTCCTCGTACTCGGCCTTGCAGGCCGCGCACATGGTGAAGGACGCCATGGTGGTGGCCGGCCGGTCGTAGGGCAGGTCCCGGATGATGGAGTAGCGCGGCCCGCAGTTGGTGCAGTTGATGAACGGGTAGCGGTGGCGCCGGTCGCCCGGGTCCCGCAGTTCGCCCTGGCAGTCGCCGCAGACGTGGGTGTCGGCGGGGAGCAGGGCGGTGCGGGCGCCGGAGTGTTCGCTGTGGACGATGGTGAAGGGGCCCGCGGGCACGCTGCCCGCGGGGAGCCCCCGGGTCACCACGACACCGTCGACGCGCGCGAGCTCGGGCGCGCGGTCCTTCAGCCCCGCGGCGAAGGCGGCCAGGGCGGCGTCCGGTCCGGACGCCTCCACGAGGACGCCCTCGGGGTCGTTGCGGACCCAGCCGGAGAGGCCCAGTTCGCGGGCCAGCTTGTAGACGAACGGCCGGTAGCCGACGCCCTGCACCACCCCGGTGACCCGCAGCCGCCACTCCTCGGTGCCCGGCGGGGAGGTCGCGGTATCCGGCGGAGACGTCACGGTGCTCATGGTGATCCCCTCGCTTCCTGGTCGGGTCCTCAGCAGAGCCGGGGCAGTTCGGCCCCGAGGAGTTCTTCCAGCTGCGTCTCCCGGCCGTCGGCGTCCCGCAGCAGCACCAGGACCTCGGTGTCCTCGGAGACCTCGCCGATGGTCACGGCGTGCTCGCCGTACGGCAGGGAGCGCAGGGCCGCCAGGACGTCCGCCTCGGCGGCGGGGTCCACGAAGACGGCGAGGCAGCCCTCGTTGGCGCAGTGCAGCGGGTTGATGCCGAGCATGTCGGCCGCCATGGCGGTCTCGTGCTGGATCGGCAGGCTGGGGGTGTCGACCCGGATGGTGCGGCCGAGCTTCCCGGCGTACTCGTGGAGGACGGCGGTCAGTCCGCCGCGGGTGACGTCGCGCATGGAGCGGACGGCGCCGGCCGGCACCCGGTCGAGGACCCCGTCGATGAGGTTGTTCAGCGGGGCGCAGTCGCTGTCCACGCGCTGTTCGAAGCCGAGGCCTTCGCGGATGGAGAGCAGGTGGACGGTGTGGTTGCCGATGGGGCCGCTGAGGACGACCTTGTCGCCGGGGCGCACGTCGGTCATGGAGAGCGGTTCGCGCTCGAAGACGCCGACGCCCGCGGTGTTGAGGTAGAGCTGGTCGGCCTCGCCCTTGCGGACCACCTTGGTGTCGCCGCCGACGATCTGCACGCCGGCCTCGCGGGCCGTCTCGCGGATCGACACGAGGACCTGCTTGAGGCGGTCGATCGGCAGGCCGGTCTCCAGGATCAGGCCCAGGGTGAGGTACTTGGGGCGGGAGCCGGCCACGGCGAGGTCGTTGACCGTGCCGCAGACGGCGATCTTGCCGATGTCGCCGTTGCCGAAGAACGGCGGGTCCACGACGAAGGAGTCCGTCGTCATGGCGATGCGTCCGGTCTCGACCGGGAGGATCGCGCTGTCCTCCATGATGCCGACGTAGACGTCGCCGAGGGTGTCGGCGATGAGCTGGACCAGTTCCTGGCTCAGCTTCGCCCCGGTGCCGTGGTCGAGGAGGATCTCGTCACTGCTGCCGGCCGTGCTCGCGGTCATGGCTGCTCCTGGGTCGGGGAGGGTCGCGGTCACGGGGTCTTGATGTTCTTGCGGGGCAGCGTGCCCTCGGCGTCGAGGACGCTGATGACCTCGGCGGAGTCGGAGACGGTGGCGCAGTAGCCGTCCAGCCACTCCAGGGCGCGGTCCTTGTCCTCCTGGCGTGCGGAGACGACGCAGTCGGAGGGGACCCAGATGTTGTAGCCGCGGAAGAAGGCGTCGGCGGCGGTGGTCTGGACGCAGATCTGGGTCTGCATGCCGGTGATGAGGACGGTGTCGACGCCGAGGGCCTGGAGGCGCTCGTGCAGGTCCGTCTCGTAGAAGCCGGAGTCCTTGCTCTTCTCCATGACGACGTCCTCGGGGGCGAGGAAGTCCTCGATGATCTCGGCGCCGCGGGTGCCGCGCTGGACCGGGAGGTGCCCGTCGTAGCGCTCGGCGTTCGGGTCGTCGGGGTCGTTGACGAGCTGGAGGTGGAAGACGTGGTGGCCGCGGCGGCGGATCTCGTCCAGGAAGGCGGTGAAGTGCGGGGTGGCGGCGGCGACGGCCGCGACGCGCTCGGGGTTCTTCTCCACGAGCTCGTACTGGAGGTCGTTGGTGAGGACGGCGATCTTGGACATGGGTGTGCCCTTCGGTGTGGCCGTGCGGGTGTGTGGGCGCCGGGCGCGCGGAAGGGCGCGCCGGCGGGGTGCTCCGGGACGTGCGGCGGCGCGCCGGCCCGCGGGACGCGGGCGGGTCCGGGAGGGGGTGAGGCCGTACGCGCCCGGGGATGCGGGGCGGGCACGGGGCGCCCGTACGGGGGTGTGCGGTCGTACGGGATCGTGCGGAGCCGTACGGGACCGTGCGCTGGTACGGGGCCGTGCGGACTCGTACGGTCGTACGGGGAGGGGCGTCAGCCCGTGAGGGCGGCGCTCTCCTGCCGCGGCTCGTGCAGCCAGGTGCCGGTGGCCTCGAAGTGGGCCAGGACGTCGGCGATCCGCGCGTACAGGTAGTGGCCGGTGACGGCCTCGCGCCCGTCGAGGCGGGCGTAGTCGGGCAGCCGCCCGTACTCGCGGAAGCCGAGCCGCTCCCAGAGGCCGACGGGGCCGTCGCTGCGGACTTCGAGGGTGATGACCTCGCAGCCCATGGAGCGCGCCTTGTGCAGGGCCTCGGCCCAGCCCTCCAGGAGGAACTGGCCCCTGCGGTCGGGGGCGATGACACATCGGCGCATGTCGACGATGTGCCGGCGGGCCGGCAGCGGGGCCCGGGCGAGGGTGACCATGCCGACGATCCGGTCGTCCTCCTCGTCACGGACCGCGAGGACGTCGATCGCGCCCTTGCGCAGGTCGGCGTCGAAGGCCCGCATCAGCGGCAGGCCCTTCTCCTGGCCGACGGGCTCGTAGAAGCCGAGGGTCTGCTCCTTGACCGCGACGGCGTCCATCAGCTCGATCATCTCGCGCATGTCCTTCTCGGACAGTTCGCGCGGCCATTCGTATCGCATGCGTCTTCCCGTGGGTTTGCCGGACGGTGGGCAGCCCGCAGGGACACCGGACACCGCCGCCCGCGCCGCCCGGCGCCGCGGCGGGCGGCGTGGGGCGGGAGTCGTGGGTACGCGGTGTCCGGTGCCGCCAGGGGGGTGTTCGGGTGCCGGAGGGGTCCGCGGCGCGTCCCGGGGCGTCGCCGCCCCCGGGGCCGCGGACCCGGAACGTCAGACCGCGGCGGCCCGGGCCTGCAGGTTGGTCTGCACCGCGGCGGCGGGAGCGGCCTGCGTCAGCTGCGACGGGTCGGAACCGAGGCCCAGGACCGTGGCGGCGTAGACCTCCACGAAGTACGAGACGAAGAGGGAGTTGATCTTCGTGAGGTGCTCCACGAAGCGCTCCTCGTCCTCCTCGGTCTTGATCACGCGCATGATCATGTTCCAGACCATGTCGACGTGGTCGTCGTCCTCGTCGAGCGCGAGGTGCGCGCGGGCGCCCTTGGTGTTGTTGGCGCCGACGTGCTGCTCCATGATGTCGAGCCAGTCGGGCTGGGTCTTGCCCGCGATGTACTCGAGGTAGAAGCCGCTGATCATCGAGGCGAGCGGGCCCTCGGTGGCGAGCGTGTAGTAGAAGTAGCCGTTCAGCAGCTCGGTGGCGAAGGTCGGACGGATCGCGTAGATCTCCTCGTCCGTCATGCCCACCTTGTGCAGGTCGCCGGCGAACATGCGGTCGTGGCGGCCCTCCTCGGCGCCGTACAGGCCCCACTCCTTGGAGAGCTGCGGGTCGCGGGTGGCCCAGTAGTTGGCGACCAGCGGGTCCACGGCGCGCTTGAGGCCGATCCGGATCATGGTCTCCACGTTGTGGCGCTTGTAGAGGTCCATGTCGAACTTGTTCGCGTCGAGCATGCCCTCCGCGCCCTTGCTCCTCTCGTAGAAGTCACGCTCGAACTTCAGGAGGAGCTCGTCCACGCGCTTGCGGAACTCGGGACGCTGGAGGCTGGAGTACGTGTTGTACGACTTGCTACGAGGCATGGTCATCCCCACCCGAGGTCGTTGATCACTTTGCTCTGGCCGGATCCGGCGAGGAATGCGCGCTCTTCCTGGGCACCGGTCCCCTGGACGAGAAGGAAGGACAGAGTCGCGGAAGCCGTGATGGCGAGAATGTTTCTCGCTGCACGTGCCATGGAAAACCCCTACCTTTCGGATGAGCGTTGAGGTCGTCAGCGCTTCGCTCATCCTCGGGCGGAAAGCCGTTTCTAGACCAGTCCCCTCTGGGATCATGTTGCTCCTGGCGGAAACATGACAGGGGGATACATTGAATGAAACCGGAAGAAGCGGTGCGATTAACCCTCCACCGCTGCGCGAATCGGCGGATCGTCTGTACCGGTTCGTCTCGGAATCGCCCGGATGCACGGCCGGGGCCGCCGCGGAAGCCCTCGGCCTGACGGCGCACGAGACCGACGAGGCCGTCCGGGACCTGCGCGAACTGGGGCTCCTGAGCACCGGGGGCACCGGCGGCGCCGGCCCGGAGCCCCTGGTCCCGCACCCCGTGGACTTCGCCCGCGTGAAGGTGCTCAACCCGCTCCAGCGGGAGCTGAACCGCACCCAGGCGCTCGTCGACGAGCTGCGGAGCGGCCTGGACGAGCTGGAGCTGTGCACTCCGCGCTCCCAGCACGCCCACTGCTCGCTGGAGATCGTCCACGAGCTGTCCGACGTGCGCCGGCTGATCACCGGCTTCGCCGACGAGTGCTGCGAAGAGGCGCTCTCCTCGCAGCCGGGCGGCGCCCGCGTGGAGGAGGTGCTCGCCGACAGTATGGACCGCACGACCCGGTTGCTCGGCCGGGGGGTCAGGATGCGGACGCTCTACCAGCACACCGCCCGCTTCAGCCCCGCGACCCTCTCGTACGTGGACCTGGTGACCCCTCTCGGCGCCCAGTTCCGCACCCTCGCCGGAGGTTTTCCGCGCTGCATCATATTCGACCGCAAGGTCGGCATCCTGCCGCTCGTCGACGACTCGAGAGGCGCCGTCGTCGTACGGGATCCGCAGGTCGTCGCTTTCGTGGCGGAAGCCTTCGACCGGGTCTGGACGACCGCTTCCGACCTCTCGCCGGAGGAGCGCAGGTCCGACCGGGTCGCGGCCACGTCCGAAATTCAGCTCGCCATTATCTCGCTTCTCACCCAGGGGGAATCGGACAAACGAATAGCCCAGGTCGTCGGAATTTCCCTACGGAACTGCCAGCGACATATCTCCCACATCATGAAAAGCATCGGGGCCCGCAACCGTCTGCACGCCGGCTACCTGCTCAGCAAGGAGCCGTTCAGCGGCCACTAGCCGGGCCGCCGGACGGAGCGCCGGACCGGGCGCCGGACGGCCTGCCGGACGGGCCGTCCGACAGGCCTGCGGACGGGCCGTCGCCGGGCAGCGGGTCCGGGGGGACCGCCTCCCGTTCCGCGGGCGTCGCCGCCGGCGGGACGGGGGACGGCGAGCCCCGCCACAGCGAGGTCAGCGCTACGCCGCCGACGAGCAGCGCCGCCGCGCACCAGCGCGGTCCGCTGATCCCCTCCCCCAGGAACAGCGCCGCCGCCGACATGCCGAAGACCGGGACGAGGAGCGAGAACGGCGCCACGGAGGAGGCGGGGTAGCGGCGCAGCAGCCAGCCCCACGCGCCGAAGCCGAAGACGGTGACGGCCCAGGCGACGTAGGCGATGACGCCGAGGCCCGCCCAGTCGAGCCCGCGCAGCGCGGCGAGGTCCCGCTCGGGGCCCTCCACGAGGAGCGAGAGGGCGAGCAGCGGCAGGACCGGCACGGCGCTGACCCAGACCATGAAGTTGAGCGCGTCGGGCGGTGAGGCCTTGCGGGTCAGGACGTTGGAGACGCCCCAGCAGACCGCCGCGCCGATCACCAGGAGGAAGCCGGCCAGGGGGCCCGAGGTGCCCTCGTCGACCGCCGCGACCGCGATGCCCGCGAGGGCGATCGCCATGCCGGCCGCCCTGACGCCGCCCGGCCGCTCCCCGAGGAGGGCGAAGGCGAACAGGGCCGTGAAGACGGCCTGGACCTGGAGGACCAGCGAGGAGAGCCCGGCCGGGGCCCCCAGGTCCATGCCGATGAAGAGCAGGCCGAACTTGGCCACGCCCAGGACGAGGCCGACGCCCAGGATCCACTTCCAGGCCACCTTGGGGCGGCCGACGAGGAAGACGGCGGGCAGGGCCGCCGCGAGGAACCGGAGGGCCGAGAAGAGCAGCGGCGGGAAGTGGCCGAGACCGATCTCGATGACGACGAAGTTGACTCCCCAGACGGCGGCGACCAGCGCTGCCAGGGCGATGTGTGCGGGGCGCATGGTCCGAGGATCCCCTCGGCGACCGTGTAGCACCAGCACGGATCGCTACATGATGGGATGTAGCAACGCTTCATCCCGCGCTTCACCCCACGCTCCTCCGAGGCCCCCGAGGTGGTCACCGTGCTGGACATCGGCCGTCTGCGGGCCCTGCACGCCGTCTCCGTCCACAAGACGGTGGGCGCCGCCGCCGAGGCCCTGGGCTACACCCCGTCCGCGATCTCCCAGCAGATCACCAAGCTGGAGCGGGAGACCGGCACCACCCTGCTCGAACGGCAGGGCCGGGGCATCCGGCTCACCGACGAGGCCCACCAGTTGGCCGCCACGACGAGCCGGCTCCTCGCCCTGATGGAGGAGGCGGAGGTACGGCTCGAAGAGCGGCGCGGGAAGCCCTCCGGACGGCTCGCGATCGGCTGCTTCCCGAGCGCGGCGCGCGGTCTGATGCCCCGGGCGCTCGCGGAGCTGACCCGGCGCCACCCCGACCTGGACGTCCGGCTCTCGGAGGTGGACACGCACCTGTCGGTGGACCTGGTGGCGCGGGGCGTGATCGACCTGGCCGTGGCGCACGACTGGGACATCGCACCGCTGCCGGCCCCGCCGGGGGTCGATCAGGCGGTCGTCGGCGACGACCTGTGCGACATCCTGGTCCCCCGGGACCACCCGCTGGCGGCCCGGGACTCGGTGCGGCGGGAGGAGCTGGCGGGCGAGCGGTGGATCTCGCAGCCGCCGGGGTCGGTCTGCCACGACTGGCTCGTCCGGACGCTGCGGGCGACCGGGTACGAGCCGCTGATCGCCCATCAGGCGGGCGAGAACCACACGCAGGTGGCCCTGGTGGCGGCCGGTCTGGGCGTCGCCCTGGTCCCCCGCCTGGGGCGCGGGGCACTGCCGCCGGAGGTGACGCCGATCCGCCTGGACCCGATGCCGAAGCGCCGCCTGCACGCGATGTGGCGCACGGGCGCGGCCCGCCGCCCGGCGATCCGCGAAACGGTCGCCACCCTCCAGGAACTCTGGCCGTCCATAGCGACACCGGCCTGACGGGGCCCGCCCCGGGCGGCACCCCGACGAACCACCGCACACCCTTCACGGACCCCCACCGAACGGCCGCTCCACGAGCCCGCCGCCAGGCGCCCCGTACCCTCTCCGCTCAAGTCCGCGCCGCCGGGCGACCCGCACCCCCTCCGCTCAGGCCCGCCGCCGGGCGACCCGCACCCCCTCCGCTCAGGCCCGCCGCCGGGCGCCCCGCACCCCCTCCACCCAGGCCCGCCGCCAGGCGATTCCCGCGCGGGTCCTTGACCTGGCAGTTACTTTCCGGCTATCCGTGTCCCCTTGGAAGTTTCCTTCACCCCCGCACGGCCGGAAGGAGCATCAGTGCACCACCGCGCCACCGCCACCGCCCCC
>JNWL01000055.1 GCA_000716465.1 Streptomyces bikiniensis | reverse complement strand
CCGCCGTGCCCGCCGCCCCGCCCGTACGCACCACTCCGCCCGTACGAGCCTCCTCCACGCCCGTACGCGGCCATCCCCGCCCGGCACGCACGCGTCCCGCCCCCGTCCCCGCCCCTCCTTCCGGAAGGAACCCGTCCTCGTCATGACCGCCCCGTCCGCACGCCCCCGCGCCCGCCGCGGGCCCCTGGTCGCCGCGCTGCTCTCCGCCCTCGCCCTCACGGCCACCGCCGTCCCCGCCGGAGCCGCGCCCACGGCCGGCTTCGCCCCCGTACCGCCGCACAACCCGTACGCGGGCCCCGACGGCACCGCCACCATGCACGGGGACACCGGCTCCTCGGACACCACCCCGCTGGCGGGCCCCGGCGCGGGGAACCTGTCCTCGAAGCGGGTGGCGCTCGCCTCCGCCTGCCCCACCGTCCTCGTCGGCTCCGACGGATACCCGGTCGTCCTGTGCACCCCGATCCTCGGCCAGGTCCCGACCGTCCACCTCCTCGACCCGGCCGACGGCTCCTCCCTCACCAGCCTCCGGCTCACCAAGGGCTCGCTCCTCGGCGGCGTCTACGCCTACCTCGACCACGAGGACCGGCTCGTCGTCGTGGACGGCAGCCGCAGCCTCCTGCGCGTCGCCCACCGCAAGGACGCCTCCGGCAAGTGGCGCCTCTCCGTCGACCACAGCCTCTCCCTCGCCTCCGCCGTCCCCGCCGACGATGCGGTCACCGGCCTCTCCCCGGACTGGCGCGGACGCGTCTGGTTCGCCACCGGCAACGGCGTGGTCGGCCTCGCCGACGACCGGACCGGACGGGTCTCCACCCTGCGCCTGCCCGCAGGCGAACGGATCGCCAACAGCATCTCCACCGCCCCCGAGGGCACCGCCGTCACCAGCACCCACGCCACCTACCTGCTCACCGCGGACGCCGACGGCACCCCGGCGATCGCCTGGCGGCAGGCGTACGACCGGGGCCGGGCCCGCAAGCCCGGCCTGCTGAGCTGGGGCAGCGGCTCCACCCCGACCTTCCTCGGCCCCAAGACCGGCACCGACTACGTCGCGATCGTCGACAACGCCGACACCACCGTCCGCCTCAAGGTCTACCGCACCGACGGCGGCGCCGAGATCTGCTCGATCCCCGTCCTCCAGGCCGCCGGCGGCCCCGGCAGCGAGAACTCGCCGATCGGCGCGGGCGACAGCGTCTTCGTCGCCGGCACCTACGGCTACCCGTACCCGGCCCTCCCGGACGGCGCGGGCCCGTCCGTGCCCTCCTCCGCCGACTTCGCCGGCGGCCTGACCCGGGTCGACATCCGCTCCGACGGCACCGGCTGCGCCACGGTCTGGGACAACACCCTGCGCTCGGCGGCCGTCCCGAAGCTGTCCACCGCCACGAACACCCTGCACACCGTCGTCCGCGACCCGCTCGTCCCCGGCACCGGGGGGACGGGTGTCCTCGACCCGTACCGCTACGTCCAGATCGACCCGGAGACCGGCCGCGTCACCCGCTCCCGGCAGGTCGGCGTCGGCGCCCTGTACGACACGCTCCAGATGGCCGGAACCGTCGCCCCGGACGGCTCCTACCTCCAGGGCACGGTGACCGGGGTCCTGCGCATCACCGCGGGCTGAACCCCGCCCCGCGTCAGTACACGTCGCGGACGTACCGCCGGTCCGCGGCCATCCGCTCCACGTAGGCCGCCGCCTCCTCGTCGCCCATCCCGCCGTGGCGGGCGACGAGTTCGCGCAGGGTCCGGTCGACGTCCGCGGCCATGCGGGCGGCGTCGCCGCAGACGTGGAAGTGCGCTCCGTCCCGCAGCCAGGACCAGAGGACGGAGCCGTGCTCGCGCATCCGGTCCTGGACGTAGACCTTGTTCCGCCGGTCGCGGGAGAAGGCGGTGTCGAGCCGGTCGAGGTGCCCGGAGGCCAGATGGGCCTCCAGCTCCTCCCGGTGGTAGAAGTCGGTGGCCTCGCGCTGCTCGCCGAAGAACAGCCAGTTGCGGCCGGTGTGGCCCCGGGCCAGGCGGTCCTCCAGGAAGCCGACGAAGGGCGCCACGCCCGTCCCCGGACCGACCATGATCAGGGGCGCGGCGGGGTCGGCCGGCGGCCGGAAGTGCGGGGAGCGCCGCACGAAGACCTGGACGGGGCCGTCGTCGGCGTGGTCGGCGAGGTAGGCCGAGCACACGCCGGTGCGGTTCCGGCCGCGGCCGTTGGTGTAGCGCACGACGGAGACGGTGAGCCGGACCTCGCCCGGGTGGGCCAGCGGGCTGGAGGAGATCGAGTACAGGCGCGGCTGGAGGCGCTTGAGCACCCCGGTCCACTCGGCGGCGGAGGCGCGGACGGGGAGGCCGCCGATCACGTCGGCCATCTGGAGCCCCCACCCCCACTTGGCCAGCTCGTCCTTGTTGCCGGGGCGCAGCAGCCGCTTGAGGTCGTGGCTCCCGGAGCGCTCGGCCACGAACCTCAGCAGCTCCGGGGTGACGCGCGCGATGTCGAGCCGGGTCCGCAGGGCCTCGGCGAGGGGCAGGGGCCCGGCGCCGCCCGCGTCGACCGGCTCGCCGGGGTCGAGCCCCGTCAGCGCCAGCCACTCGGCGACCAGCTCGCCGCCGTTCACCGGCCACACCCCGAGCGCGTCGCCCGCCTCGTACGCGAGCTCGCCGCCGCGGGTGTCGAAGGCGAACTGCCGCACCTCCTTCCGGGAACCGGGCAGGCCGAGCAGCCGGTTGCCGACGAGGAGCGTGGCGAACGGAGAGGCCTTCGTGTACTCCCCGGGCCGCGCCGCACCGGAAGCGGCGACCCGCCCGGGTGGGGCGGGGGCCGGAGCCGGGGCCGCCAGCAGCGGCAGGAGCGCCGCCAGCCAGGCCGCCGAGCTCTCCTCGTGGTCGGGTTCGCAGTCGGTGCGGGGGTGGAGGCGGGTGGCGCCGAGTTCCGCGAGGCGCTCGTCGACCCGCCGGCCGTGGCCGCAGAAGTCGGCGTAGCCGGAGTCGCCGAAGGCCAGGACGGCGAAGCGGACCCCGTCGAGCCGGGGCGCCTCGGGGGAGGCCAGCGTCCGCCAGAAGGACGCCCCGTTGTCCGGGGCGTCGCCGTCCCCGAACGTACTGGTCACCACCAGCAGGTCCGCGTCGGGACCGATCTCCCCGAGGTCGGCGCTCTCCATCGGCAGGAGGGCCGGGGCGTGCCCGGCCTCGGCCAGCAGCCCGGCGGCACCGGCGGCGAACTCCTCGGCCGTACCGGTCTGGGAGGCCCACAGGAGCAGCAGACGGCGCGCGGGAACGGCCCCCGCCGCCCCGTCCCGCTCCGGCGCGCCGGGCGGGAGCGGCGCCGGTCCTCCGGCCCGCGAGAACGTTCCGGCCAGGACCCCGTCCACCCAGAGGCCGCGCTCCGGCGCGAAGGGCGCGGACGCCGGGAGGACCGGCACGCGGCCGTCGGCGGGTGCTCCGGCGAGCCCGGAGAGGAAGCCCGCGAGGTAGCGGCGCTCCGGCTCGGTGAACGGGGGAGGGGTGAGGTCCGCGACGCCGAACAGGGCGGCGAGCGCGGGCACGGGACCTCCTTCCGGCCCCGGCCCGGTGACGGGCGGGGTCACGGGTGCGGACACGGGCACGGAGACGGGGGCGGAGACGGCGGCGGTCGTCTTCGCGAGGGTCACCGCGCACACCTTGAACTCGGGCTGGAAGGAGATCGGATCGACGGCGTCGCTGGTGACGGCGTTGACGCTCAGGTACTCGCCGAACAGGTCGTTCCAGTGGAACGGGGCGAAGCAGTCCCCGGGCCGGACCCGGTCGGTGACCACGGCGGGCAGGACGGCGCGCCCGCGCCGCGAGGCGATCTCCACGCCGTCGCCCTCGGCGACGCCGAGCGCCGCCGCGTCCTCGGGGTGGATCTCGACGAAGGGCCCGGGGTTCAGCTTCGTGAGCCTGGCCACCTTGCCGGTCTTGGTCAGCGTGTGCCACTGGTGCTGGAGGCGCCCGGTGTTGAGGACGAAAGGATAGGCGTCGTCGGGCAGTTCGGCCGCCGGAAGGTGCGGGCGCGCGAAGAACCGGGCCCGTCCGCTCTCCGTCGGGAAGGCCAGCCGGGGCCGGGTGCCGTTCTCGCGCTCCAGGAGCGTCTGGCTGACGCCGTCGTTCAGGTACCGGACCGGGTTGCGGTCGGGGCCGTCGACGGCCGCGGCCGGCCACTGGACGGGAGCGGCGCGCAGCCTCTCGTACGTCACGCCGCGCAGGTCCCAGCCGGTCCCCGGGTTCCACGCCCGCTTCAGCTCCTCGAAGACCTCCTCGGCGGAGGCGTACGTGAAGCCCTCGGCGAAGCCCATCGCGCAGGCGACGCGGGCGATCAGCAGCCAGTCGGGCAGGGCCTGTCCGGGCGGGTCGACCACCCCCTGGACGAGGGTGAGGTTCCGCTCGGAGTTGACCATGACGCCGTCGGACTCCGCCCACAGCGCGGCCGGCAGCACCACGTCCGCGTACGCGTTGGTCTCGGTCTCGGCGAACACGTCCTGGGTGACGACGAGTTCGGCGGCCTCCAGGGCGTCGATGACGGTCCTGCGGTTGGCGACCGAGGCGACCGGGTTGGTGCAGATGATCCAGCAGGCCCTGACCTCCCCGGCCGCCATCCGCTCGAACATCTCCACCGTGCCGCGCCCCGCCTCCGTCCGCAGCGTCCCCTCGGGCACGTTCCACAGCTCCTCCACGAAGGCGCGGTCGGCGTCCACGAGCACCGACCGCTGGCCGGGCAGCCCCGGCCCCATGTAGCCCATCTCCCGGCCGCCCATGGCGTTGGGCTGGCCGGTCAGCGAGAGCGGCCCGGCGCCCGGCCGGCAGATCGCCCCGGTCGCGAGGTGCAGGTTGACGAGCGCGTTGGTGTTCCAGGTGCCGTGCGTGGACTGGTTGAGCCCCATGGTCCAGCAGCTCGTCCAGGCCCCGGCCTCGCCGATCCACCGCGCCGCCTCCCGGATGTCGGCCTCGGGGAGGCCGGTGATCCCGGCGACCTTCGCGGGCGGGTAGTCGGCGAGGAAGGCGGGCATGTCCTCCCAGCCCTCCGTGAACTCCGCGACGAACTCCTCGTCGACGTGCCCGTTCTCCACGAGCAGGTGCAGCAGCCCGTTGAGCAGGGCGAGGTCGGTGCCCGGCCGGATCGGCAGGAAGAGGTCCGCCCTGTCGGCGGTGGCGTTGCGCCGGGGATCCACGACGATCAGCTTCGCCCCGGCCGACTTCACCCGGTCCATCATCCGCAGGAAGAGGATCGGATGGCAGTCCGCCATGTTGGAGCCGATCACGAGGAACACGTCCGCGTGGTCGAGGTCCCGGTACGAGCCGGGCGGCCCGTCCGCGCCCAGCGACAGCTTGTAGCCGGAACCGGCCGACGCCATGCACAGCCGGGAGTTCGACTCGATGCGGCTCGTCCGGACGAAGCCCTTGGCCAGCTTGTTCGCCAGGTACTGCGCCTCCAGGGACATCTGCCCGGAGACGTAGAGGGCCAGCGCGTCGGGCCCGTGCTCGTCCAGGATCGCGCGCAGCCGCCCCGCGACCTCGGCGACGGCGGCGTCCACGTCCGCCTCGACCGGCTCGCCCCCGCGCTCCGCCCGCACCAGCGCCCTCCCGAGCCGCCCGGGAGCCGCCGTCATGTCGGCGCTCGTGGCCCCCTTGGTGCACAGCCGGCCGGAGTTGGCCGGGTGCGCCTTGTCGCCGGACGCCCGCACGACCCGCCGCAGCCCGGTCGCCGGGTCGCGCGCCACGTCGAGGACGATGCCGCAGCCGACCCCGCAGTACGAGCAGACCGTCCGCGTCGTCCCGCCCTCCGGCCCCATCGGCACCCCTCTCCGTCGTCCTCCCGGGTGGGAGGTCTCCCACGCCCACCGACCGTAGGAAGACCCGGTTTCCGGACGATCACGCCCCTCGCGCACGGGGCGTTACACCGGACGCACGACGAGGGGGCGGAGCGCCGTGAGCACCGCGCCGGCACGCCGTTCTTCCCGGTCGCGGAGGACACTCCGCACGCCCCCGGCCCGCCGGGCACCCCCTAGAGTGCGGGGATGCCGTCGTACAGCATGGGGCAGGCCGCGCGGCTGCTCGGAGTGAGTTCGGAGACCGTCCGTCGGTGGGCGGACGGGGGCAGGCTGGCCGTGGCGCGCGACGGGGCCGGCCGGCGGGTGGTCGAGGGGGCGGCCCTGGCCGCCTTCGCCCGGGAGCGGGGCGCCGGGGCGCACGCCGTCCCGGAGGACGACGTGCCGACCTCGGTGCGCAACTCCTTCGTGGGAATCGTGACCGGGGTGCGGACCGACGACGTGGCCGCCCAGGTGGAGGTGCAGTCGGGGCCGCACCGGCTGGTGTCCCTGGTGACCCGCGAGGCCGTCGAGGAGCTGGGGCTCGACGTCGGGGTCACGGTCACCGCCCGGGTGAAGTCGACCGACGTGCACGTCGACCCGGCCTGAACCGTACGGGACCGTCCCGGCCGGGTCAGCGGCAGAGCAGGGCGGCGCGCAGGTCCACCCGGTCGTCCAGGCGGGACAGGTCCCGGCCGGTGAGGACCTCGATGCGCTCGACCCGGTAGTGGACCGTGTTGACGTGGATGTGGAGGGCCTCGGCGGTCCTCGTCCAGGAGCAGTCGTGCGCCAGGAAGACCTCCAGGGTCTCCAGGAGCATGGCGCCCGACCCCCGCCCGGCTCTGGTCAGGGGGCCCAGGACGGTCTCGCGGTAGACGTCCCGCACGTCGGCGGGGACGCCGGCGAGCAGCAGGGCCAGTCCGCCGAGGTCGCGGACCCCGGCGACCTGCGGGGACGGCGGGGCCAGGGCGGGGGCCGCCGCGAGGGCGTGACGGGCCTGCGCGAGCGCGCCGTTCAGCGCGGCGGGCGCGGTGACGGGCATGCTCAGGCCGACCCGCCAGGTGCCTTCCGGCCGGCGGTCCCGGATCAGCGGCCACACCTCGCGCAGCCGTTCCCTCACCCCGTCCGCCGCGTCCCCCTCGTGGGCGAGGACGGCCACCGTCCCGCCGCCCGCGCCCCGGGCGACGGCGGACGCGACGGACGGCAGGTGGCCGAGCGCCTCGGCGAGCGCGGCGACGCCGTCCGCACCGCCGTTCCCGTCCGGCTCCAGGGCCGCGACGGCCACCGTGTACGCGGCCCGGTCCGCCAGACCGCAGGAGGCCAGCGCGCCCCGCAGGCGGTCGGTGCCGGCGTGCGGGGCGCCGATGGCCTCCACCAGCCGCACGGAGGCGGCGTCGTGCGCCGCCCGCCGCCGGTCCCGGCGCCGCCGGTGCCGGCCGAGGAGTTCGGACATCTCCTGGAGGACCCTCGGGGGCACCCGCCCCTCCTCCGGCAGGTGCAGGTACCAGGTGTCGAAGTCCGTGCCCTCGGCCTCGACGCGCAGCGTCGTGCCCCGCCCGCCGCGCAGGACCGCCACGGCCTCCCGGGCGGGCAGTTCCGCCGTACCGCCGGTGCGGGCGACGGTCCGGCCGGTGGGGGTGAGCAGGTGGCAGGCGGGCGTGCCGAGGTGGGCGAAGGCCCGGTCGAGCAGTTCGCCGGTCGTCGCGCCGCCCTCCAGGGCGCGGTCGAGATCCAGCCGGACGTTCTCCGGCAGGGCGTGGTGGTCGTCGGCGGGGTGCCGGTGGAGCTCGCCCCACCGGCGCAGGTACACGGCTTCGGTGACGGCCCGGAAGCTGGTGTGCGGGGGCACGGCGACGAGGGCGACGCGGTGCCTGCGGCACGCGTCGACCAGTTCGCGCGGCACATGCCCGTGGGTCTCCTCCCCGGCGAGCAGCGCCACGGCCCCCGCCCGGCTCAGGGCCGACACGAAGCGGTCGGTCTTGGCCGGGGCGCCGTCCCGGCTCCACCACACGAGCCCGCTCAGCACCACCTCGCCCGGCTGGAGGAAGCGCTCCGGGTCCTCCAGGTCGGTCGCGGTCACCCCGGCGATCTCCCGGCCGAGCAGTGCCTCGTCGCCCCAGACGAGCGAGAGGTCCAGCCGGTCGAGCCGGAGGAGGTGGTCGACGTGCATACGGGGCTCCTTGGGCGGTCGCGGGACGGGCCCGCCCTCACATTCACGAGGCGAATGCGGGTCGCTGCATCGTAGATGCCCGGCTCTCGGGGGGAAACAGCCCCTGGGTGATCCTCCAGGGCCGAGGGCCGGGAGAGGGGCGATTTCCGGGTGCGCGTCCAGTCGTGCCGCACGCCCCCGCCGGGCTTCACTGGCCTGAAGGAACCGGTCGCAGGACGCCGGTCGGAAGGCGGGGGGCGGAATGGACCTCAACACGATCACGGACGTGCGGGACGCGCGCCGGCGCGAACCCTGGCGGCCCGGGGACGCGTGGCTGGGAGGCGGGACCTATCTCTTCTCCGAGCCCCAGCCGCACCTGCGCCGGCTGATCGACCTGAGCCGGATGGGCTGGGAACCGCTCACGCGCCACGCGGACGGTTCGCTGGAGATCGCGGCGACCTGCACGATCACTCAGCTGTCCCGTTTCGGACGACGCTTCCTCGACGCGCCCGCCGCCCCGCTCTTCGAGCAGTGCTGCCGGGCCTTCCTCGCCTCGTTCAAGATCTGGAACGAGGCGACCGTCGGCGGGAACCTGTGCAACGGCCTCCCGGCCGGGCCGATGATCTCGCTCGCCGCCGCCCTCGGCGGAAGCTGCCTCCTCCAGGCGCAGGACGGCTCCACGCGCGAGGTGAAGGTGGCCGAATTCATTCGGGGCGCGGGCGTCAAGGACCTCGCGGAGGGCGAACTGCTGCGCTCGGTGACCCTGCCCGGACGGGCGCTGGAGTGCCGTACCGCCTTCCGGCAGGCCTCCCTGTACGGGCTCGGCAGGTCAGGCGCCCTGGTGATCGGGACGCTCGATCCGGTGGACGGCTCGCTGGCGGTCACGGTGACCGCCGCCACCGTCCGCCCGTTCCGCTTCTGGTTCCCGCTCCCGCCCACCCGCGAGGCGCTCCGGACCGCGATCGACGCCGCCGTACGGGACGAGGACTGGTTCGACGACATCCACGGACTGCCCGAGTGGCGCCGGCACATGGGCCTGCGCCTCGCCGAGGAGGTCCGCCGCGAGCTGACCGCACCGGAGGAGGACGCCCGATGAGTTTCGAAGTGCACGTCAACGGAAGGCCGTTCGACATCGAGCCGCACGCCGGCCAGTGCCTGCGGACCTACCTCCGCGAGCGCGGCTGGTTCGGGGTGAAGAAGGGGTGCGACGCGGGCGACTGCGGGGCCTGCACGGTCCACGTCGACGGCCGGCCGGTCCACAGCTGCCTCTACCCGGCGGTACGGGCGGAGGGCCGCGCCGTCACGACCGTCGAAGGACTCGCCTCCCCGGACGGCGAACTCCACCCCGTACAGCGGCGGTTCCTCGACGCACAGGGCTACCAGTGCGGCTTCTGCACCGCCGGCTTCCTCATGACCGCCGCCGCCCTGGAGGCCGAGCGGGACACCCCGCACGACGACGGCAAGCTCGACGACCTGCCCCGCGCCTTCAAGGGCAACCTCTGCCGCTGCACGGGCTACCGGGCGATCGAGGACGCCGTACGGGGCGTGAAGCACACCGAACGCCCCTGCGCGGGAGGAGCGGTGGGCCGCAACGTCGGCGCCCCCGCCGGGCCCCGGGTCGTCACCGGCACCGCCCGCTACACCTTCGACGTCGAGGTGCCGGGCCTGCTCCACATGAAGCTGCTGCGCTCCCCGCACCCGCACGCCCGGATCGTCGCGATCGACACCTCCGCCGCGCTCCGCGTCCCCGGCGTGCACGCCGTCCTCACCCACGAGGACGCGCCGAAGACGCTCTACTCCTCCGCCCGCCACGAGCATCCCACCGAGGACCCCGAGGACACCCGCGTCCTGGACGACGTCGTCCGGTACGTCGGCCAGCGGGTCGCCGCCGTCGTCGCCGACAGCGAGCGGGCCGCCGAGGAGGGCTGCCGCCGGATCGGGGTCACGTACGAGGAACTGCCGTACGTGACCGACCCGGAGGAGGCCATGGGCTCCGGCGCCCCCGTCCTCCACGCGGGCAAGGGGCCGGAGGAGCGCATCGCCCGGGTCGGGAACAACGTCGCGGGCGAGGTCCACGGCGAGATCGGCTCCGTCGAGGACGGCTTCGCGGAGGCGGACGTCGTCCACGAGGAGACCTTCCGCACCCAGCGGGTCCAGCACGCCAGCCTGGAGACCCACGGCTGCGTCGCCTACTTCGAGCCGAAGGAGGACGGCACGGGGGAGCGGCTCACCGTCCGCTCCTCCACCCAGACCCCGTTCCTGACCCGTCGCGCCCTGTGCGCGCTGTACGGCCTGCCGGAGGACGGGGTGCGGGTGGTCGCGGGCCGCGTCGGCGGCGGCTTCGGCGGAAAGCAGGAGATGCTCACCGAGGACATCGTCACCCTGGCCGCCCTGAAGCTGCGGCGACCCGTGAAACTGGAGTACACCCGCGCCGAGCAGTTCCACGGCGCCACCACCCGTCACCCCTTCACCATCGGCATCAAGGTCGGGGCCCGGAAGGACGGCACCCTCACCGCCGTACGGATGCGCGTGGTGTCGAACACCGGCGCCTACGGCAACCACGGCCCGGCGGTCATGTTCCACAGCGTCGGCGAGTCCTTCGCCGTCTACCGCGCCCCGCACAAGAAGGTCGACGCCTACTCCGTCTACACCAACACCGTCCCCGCCGGCGCCTTCCGCGGCTACGGCCTCGGCCAGGTCACCTTCGCCGTCGAGTCCGCCATGGACGAACTCGCCCGCCGCCTCGGCATGGACCCGCTCGTCTTCCGGGAGAAGAACGTCATCGGCCCGGGGGAGGGCATGCACAGCCCGATCGGCGAGGAGGAGGACCTCCACATCGCCTCGTACGGACTCGACCAGTGCCTCTCCGTCGTACGGAAGGCCCTCGCCGAGGACACCAGCGCCGAAGAGGCCCCCGAGGGCTGGCTCGTCGGGCAGGGCGCGGGCCTGGCGATGATCGCCACCGGGCCGCCCGGCGGCCACTACGCCGACGCCCGGGTCTCGCTCCTGGAGGACGGGACGTACGACATCGCGGTCGGCACGGCCGAGTTCGGCAACGGCACCACCACCGTCCACCAGCAGATCACCGCCGGCGCCCTCAACACCACCGGGGACCGGCTCACCGTCCGCCAGTCCGACACCGACGTCGTGCGCCACGACACCGGCGCCTTCGGCTCCGCCGGCACCGTCGTCGCCGGCAAGGCCGTCCTCCTCGCGGCGACCTCCCTCGCCGAACGCCTCCGCACCCTCGCCGCCCGGCACACCGGCGTCGCCCGCCACCTGTGCGTGCTCGGCGCCGAGTCCGTCGACTGCGCGGGCCGTACGGTGACGCTGAAGGAGCTGTACGAGGCGGGGCACGCGCTCGGCGCCGCGGAGGAGCTGGCGGCGGACGGGCACTGGGGCGGCTCGCCGCGCTCGGTCGCCTTCAACGCGCAGTGGTTCCGGATCGCCGTCGACCCCGGTTCCGGGGAGATCCGCATCCTGCGCAGCGTCCACGCGGCCGACGCCGGCAAGGTCATGAACCCGATGCAGTGCCGGGGCCAGGTCGAGGGCGGGGTCGCCCAGGCCCTCGGCGCCACGCTCTTCGAGACCGTGCGCGTCGACGAGCGCGGCGAGGTCACCACGGCCGCGTTCCGCCGCTACCGGCTTCCCCAGTACGCGGACGTCCCGCGCACGGAGGTCCACTTCACGGAGACGTCCGACGCGATCGGCCCCCTCGGCGCCAAGTCGATGAGCGAGAGCCCCTTCAACCCGGTCGCCCCCGCCTTCGCCAACGCCCTGCGGGACGCCACGGGCATCCGCTTCACCGAACTGCCGGTGACCCGTGACCGCGTCTGGCTCGCCCTCGACCGGCAGGCGCGCAACGCCGTCCGAAAGGACGTGCAGAGGTGAAGGACGGTCTCGTAGAAAGCTCACAGATGCGGCCCCACCAGCCAGATTCGGGTGGCAATCGCGGTTCTCCGCTCCCTCGGTCGGGTATCACTGCGCGCAGCCGCCGCACCGACCGCAGCGAGGGGACCGACGATGAGCCGACCGAACGCCGCACCCCACCCGACACCCACCGCCACACCCGCACCCGCACCCGTATCCACATCTGCACCCGCACCCGCACCGGCCACACCCGCACCCGCACCGGTATCCGTATCCGTATCCAGGCCCGCTCCCGCCCCCACCCCCGCCGGATCCTTCACGCTCCGGGGGGACGTGGCCCGCCCCGCCGTGCTCACCGTCGCCGACCTGCGCCGGGGCTGGGAGCAGCACCGGGCCGAGGTCGTCTTCGACTGCGCCACCGCGGGACCCCAGCACCACACCTTCGCCGGCCCGCTCCTGCGGGAGGTCGTCGCCGCTGCCCTGCCCCGCTTCGACCCCGCGTGCCGCAAGGAGCGCGCCCGTTTCCTGCTCGCCGTGAACGGCGGCGACGGACACCACGCTCTTCTGTCGTGGGCGGAGATCGACGCCGACTTCGGCGACGCCCCCGTCCTCCTCGCGACCCGGACGGACGGCCGGGACCTCGACGGGGCCGGTCCGCAGCTCGTCGTCCCGTCCGACCGCTGCGGAGCCCGCTACGTCAGCGCCGTCACGGGCATCTGGATCGGCCCCCCTCGGCTCGCGGAAACCCTCCCGGCCGAGGCGTGAGACCGGGGACGCCCCCTCTCGTCACTTCCTACCACCGGCCTCTCATCCGCGATGGAGAGTCCCACCACTTTGTTGCAGATGAGAGAGATCACGGCCTACGGTGTCGCATATGCAGTCCTACACCATCGGGCAGGCCGCGCGTCTGCTGGGCGTCAGCCCGGACACCGCGCGGCGCTGGGCGGACGCGGGGAGGGTCGCCACCCACCGCGACGAGAGCGGGCGGCGCGTCATCGACGGGAAGTCGCTCGCGGCGTTCTCCGCGGAGATCGCGCAGGGCGACGACGAGGACGCGTCGTACACGTCCGCGCGCAACGCCTTCCCGGGCATCGTCACGGCGATCAAGCTCGGTGACGTCGCGGCCCAGGTCGAGATCCAGGCCGGTCCGCACCGGCTCGTCTCGCTCCTCACCCGGGAGGCCGTGGAGGAACTGGGACTCGAAGTCGGCATGCAGGCCACCGCCCGCGTGAAGTCGACCAGCGTGCACATCGACCGCACCTGACCACCCCTCACGCAGTACCGGAACACCTCGGCCGTCGGCGCGGCCGGCCTCTTTTCCGCACTTCCGAACCTTCTCCAAGGAGTCCAGACCCTCATGTCCCCCACCCTCACCCCCGCCGGACGCCGTGCCGCCGCCACCGTTCTCGCCGCCGCCCTGCTCGTTCCGCTCGCCGCCTGCTCGTCCGGCGGCGACACGGAGAAGGGCACCGCCGGCTCCACCCCCTCCGGGTCCGCGAGCACCGCGCCGCGGGCGAACCTGACGGTCCTCGCCGCCGCCTCGCTCACCGACGTGTTCAAGACGGCCGGGGCCGCGTACGAGAAGTCCCACCCGGGCACGAAGCTGACGTTCTCCTTCGCGGGGTCGCAGGAGCTCGTCGCCCAGGTCTCCCAGGGCTCGCCCGCCGACGTCCTGGTCACCGCGGACACCAAGAGCATGGACAAGGTGAAGGCCGACACCGGCACCCCGGCGGTCATCGCCAGGAACCGGCTCGTCATCGCCACCGGCGAGGGCAACCCGCACAAGGTCGACGACCTGAAGGACCTCGCGGACACCGGGCTCAAGGTCGTCCTCGCGGCCCCCGAGGTCCCGGCCGGCAAGTACAGCAAGCAGATCCTCGACAAGCAGAAGATCACGGTGAAGCCGGTCTCCCAGGAGCCCAACGTGCGCGCCGTGCTCAGCAAGGTCGAGCTGGGCGAGGCCGACGCGGGCCTCGTCTACAGGACCGACGCCGAGAGCGCGAAGGACAAGGTCGACGCCGTCGACATCCCCGACGACCAGAACGCCGTCGCGCAGTACCCCGCGGCCACCCTGAAGGACTCCGGGAACGCCGGAGCCGCCGCCGCGTTCGTCGCCTGGCTGTCCTCGCCCGAGGCACAGAAGATCCTCCAGGACGCCGGCTTCCAGAAGCCGTGACGCACGGGATCGACCATGATCGGGAGGGGCCGTCCGCACCGGGGGACCGGACGGCCCCTCCGCTCCACGCCCTCACCCCTCCGGGACCACCGATGAAACGAGCAGGCACGCGCGGCGCCTCCGCGCGCCGTCCGGGGGCCGCCCGGCCGCCCCTCGCCCTCGTGCTGCCCGCGCTGGCGGCCGTGGCCTTCCTGGCGCTGCCGCTGGTCGGCATCCTCGTACGGACCGAATGGAGCGGACTCGCCGGACACCTGACCTCGCCCGGGACCGTCGAGGCGCTGAAGCTGTCCCTCCTCGTCTCCTTCTGGGCGCTCGGCCTCTCGCTGCTCCTCGGCGTCCCCCTGGCCTGGCTCCTCGCACGGGTCCCCTTCCCCGGCAAGGCGGTCGTCCGTTCGCTCGTGCTGCTGCCGATGGTGCTGCCGCCGACCGTCGGCGGCGTCGCGCTGCTCCTGGCCTTCGGCCGCCGCGGTCTCCTCGGCCCCCGGCTGGAGGAGACCTTCGGCATCACCCTGCCGTTCCACACCTCCGGCGCCGTGATCGCGGCGACCTTCGTCGCCATGCCGTTCCTGGTCATCAGCCTGGAGGGTGCGCTCGGCGGCCTGCGGCCCCGGTACGAGGAGACGGCCGCCTCGCTCGGCGCTTCCCCGGTCCGCGTCTTCTTCACCGTCACGCTCCCGATGGTGGCGCCCGGGGTCCTCGCGGGGGCGGCGCTCACCTGGGCGCGGGCTCTGGGCGAGTTCGGCGCCACGATCACCTTCGCCGGAAACCTGCCGGGCACCACCCAGACCCTCCCCCTCCAGGTCTACCTCCTGCTCCAGGAGGAGCCCGAGGCCGCCACCTCCGTCTCCCTCCTGCTCCTCGCCATCGCCATGGGCGTCCTCGTCGCCCTGCGCGGCCGCTGGACGGGCACCCCGACGGACCGAGCACACCACCCGGCTCCCACGGAGGAACCGACGACGGGGGAGCGGGCCGCGGGAGGCCCGCCCACGACCGTCCCGGCCGCCGGCCACCACCCGCCCGACGCCACCCCGTCCACCGCCCCACCCGGCGGCCACCGGGCGCCGCGCGCCGCCACCACCGCGCCCGCCGGCCACCACCCGCCCCATGCCACCGCGCCCCCCTCCCCACCCGACGACCGCAAGGCGCCGCGCGCCGCCGTTACCCCACCTGTGGACCGCGAGGCGCCGCGCGCCACCACCCCACCCGCCGACCGCTGGGCGCTGCGCGCCGACGTCACCGGTTTCACCCGGCTCGCGCTGGACGCAGGGCCCGGCACCACCATCGCCGTCGTCGGCCCGAACGGTGCGGGCAAGACCACCCTGCTCCGCGCGCTCCTCGGCCTCACCCCGCGCGCCCGCGCGGAGCTCCGGCTCGGCGACGAGGACGTCACCGCCCTGCCCCCGCACCGCCGCCACGTCGCCTGGGTGCCGCAGGACGGCGCGCTCTTCCCGCACCTGTCGGCCCTCGCGAACACCGCCTACGGCCTGCGCGCCCAGGGCGTCGCCCGCACCGAGGCCCGCCACGAGGCACAGGCCTGGCTCGACCGCCTCGGCGTCGGCCACCTGGGGCACCGGAAGCCGGCGCAGCTCTCCGGCGGCCAGGCCCAGCGGGTCGCCCTCGCCCGGGCGCTCGCCGCCCGCCCCCGGCTCCTGGTCCTCGACGAACCCCTCGCCGCCCTCGACCAGACCACCCGCGCCCACGTCCGGCACACCCTGCGCACCCACCTAGCGGGCTTCGGCGGCGTCTGCCTCGTCGTCACCCACGACCCCGTCGAGGCCGTCTCCCTCGCCGACCGCGTCCTCGTCCTCCAGGACGGCCGCGCCCTCCAGGACGACACCCCCGCCGAGGTCACCCGCCACCCGCGGTCCCCCTGGGTGGCCCGCATGCTCGGCCGCAACGCCTGGACCGGCACCGCCGTCCCCGACGGCCTCGCCCTCGACGGCGGCGGCACCCTGGTCGCCGCCGAGCCCCCGCCGCCCGGCACCCCGGCGCTCGCGATCGTCGCGCCCGAGGCGGTGTCCCTGCACCGCGAGAGGCCCGCCGGGAGCCCCCGCAACGTCTGGCCCGGCACCGTGCGCGAGATCACCACCAGCGGCAGCCGGCTCCGCGTCCTCGTCACCTCCGACCGGGCGCCCGACCTCGTCGCCGAGATCACCCCCCAGGCCGCCGCCGAACTCGGCCTCGCCGACGGCGTATCCGTCTGGACCGGAATCAAGGCGACCGAGACCACGATCGTCACCCTCTGACGGCCCCGGTGTCGAAGGCCGCGGGGACCACCACACTGGAGGGTGCCGCCCAGCCCGTAGCCGCACCTGCGAAAGAGATTCCGGTACGAACCTCGTAGATATGGCCCTTCTCAAGGCTTCGGCCTCTTGGATGATCCACCGGACCGACGCCCCGCCGAAGGGCCGTTTTCCGTGTCCCGGTCCAATCGTCCCGACGGGTCGGAGCCTGCTTGACCGACTCGCGTCGGCCCCGGGGCGGAGGAGCGGCTCTCGCCGCCCCGGACCCGGCCGGTCGGGTGAGCCCTGCGTGCCGTTCGCGGTGTTCGGTACGCGGGGACCCGTACGGCCCGGGTCGCCGTGCCGTCAGAAGCGCTCCCCCGGGGGCGGCGGCTCCGCGCCGGTCAGGCCGGCGCGGGCCAGACCGTACTCGTGGGGGTGCTGCTCCGCCCCGGGCAGGGCGAGGACGGCCTCGTACTCCCGGCGCGCCTCGGCGTGCCGGCCCGCGGCCGCGTAGGTGTCGCCGAGCCGGGTCCGGACCTGCATCTCCAGCCACGTGCTGGTGTGCCGGGTCAGCGCCGACAGCGCCTCGTGGTGGGCGTCGACGGCCGGGCCCAGACGGCCCCGGGCGTGCTCGGCGGCGGCGAGCCGGGAGAGGGTCGCCGCCCGCAGCGGCGGGTCCTCGACCTCGCGGGCCAGGTCGGCCGCCCGCCGCAGCAGCCCGACGGCCTCCGCGGTCCGGCCGAGGTCCAGCTGCGCCTCGGCGACGAAGCACAGGCTGCCGGCGATCGTCCGGGGCCGCCCGTTCTTCTCGGCGAGCGCCAGGGCGGTGGCGTAGAAGCCCAGGGCCTCCTCGTGACGCCCCTGCCGGTGGCGGATCGCGCCGAGGTTGCAGTGCACGATCCCGGTCAGCCAGTCGTCGCCGAGCCCGGCCGCCCGCTCCGCCGCCTCCTCCAGCCGGGCGGTGCCCTCCTCGGCGTGGCCCAGCGTCCACTCCGCGACCCCCATGCCGGCGGCCGCCCGCACGCGGTCCCGGGGATCGCCGTGGCCGGAGCCGTGGCGCAGCGCCTCCTCGAACCAGGAGTACGCCTGCCGGAACCGCCCCCGGTGCACGTCGAGGAACCCCATGCAGTTGCGCAGCGCGGCGGGCATCCGCCGGTCGGAGGCCCGGTCCGCGCAGGACAGGGCGAGCTCCAGGGCGCTCCGGCACTCGTGGTGGTGCCCCTGCCCGAGCAGATGGTCCGCCAGGGCCTCGGCGATCCAGCAGGCGTGGTCGTACTCCCCGGCGGCGACCGCGTACGCCACCACGTCGACCAGCTCCCCGCCCGCCGCGCCCAGCCACGCGGACGCCTCCCGCCAGTCGGCGAACGGAGCGTCGCCCGAGCCCTCCGGCCCGGTGGGGAACGCGTCCGGGCCCCAGTCGGCGGCCAGCCGCCCGGCGGCCGAGTAGAGCCGCAGCACCGCGTCCCGGTCCGCCGCGGCCTGCTCGGGCGCCTCCTCGGCGAGCTGCCGCGCGTGCGCCCGTACGAGATCGTGCAGCCGGTAGCGGCCGGGGTGCGGCTGCTGCACCAGGCTCGCGTCGACCAGGTCCTCCAGGACCCCCTCGGCGTACTCCCGGGAGCGGCCGAGGACGACGGCGGGCACGAGGGCGTCGAAGCGGGCCGTCGGGGCCAGGCCCACTGCCCGGAAGCCGCGCCGCAGCCCGGGCGCGAGCTGGTCGTACGACATCCGGAACGCGGCCTCCACGCTGCGGTCCTCGGCCCGCAGCTCGCCCAGGCCGCGCGCGTCGTCGGACATCCGCCCGGCCAGGAAGGCCAGGGTCCACGACGGACGGTTCTGCAGTCGGGCGCTCGCGATGCGCAGCGCCAGGGGCAGCCCGCCGCAGCGGCGGGCGAGTTCGCGGGCCGCCTCGGGCTCGCGGTCCGCCCGTTCGGTGCCGAGGAGTTCACGGAGCAGCCCGACCGCGACCCCCGTGTCCAGGGGCTCCACGGTGAGGCGCACGTCGGCGTCGAGACCGGGCAGCCGCTGCCGGCCCGCGACGAGGACCCGGCTCCCGGGCCCGGCGGGCAACAGCGGGCGCACCTGCTCGGCGCTGCGGGCGTCGTCCACGACGAGCAGCAGCCGCAGCCCGCTGGTGGCCGCCCGCCAGGCCGCGACCAGCTCCGTCAGGTCGTCCCGGCCGTCCCCGTCCCCGGCGCCGTGCGGTTCGTCGGGGACCCCGTGGCCCCGGTCGCGGACCGCGCGCAGCAGCCGGCGCAGGGCCCGCCGGGGGTCGACGGCCTCGTGGACGGCGCCGTGCGCGTGCAGGTCCACGAACAGGCAGCCGTCGGGGTGGGCGTCGGCCAGTGTCCAGGCGGCGCGCACCACCAGGGCCGTCTTGCCGACCCCCGCCGTGCCGTCGACGGTCATCACGGTCACCGCGTCCGGGGACACCGGGGCGGTGAGGAGGGCGAGTTCCGCCTCACGCCCGGTCAGGCAGGCGGTGTCGCCCGGGAGTTCGTTGCGGTTCCGGCGGAGGAGGCGGGGCCGGTCGGCCGGATCGGACCGTTCGGAGTCCTCGGGGCCCTCCTCGTGCCGGGGGCGGGGAAGGCCGGAAGGCGCGGACGCGTCGGCGGGGCGGTGTTCGACGTCGGCGGCGTCCGCGGCACCGGGCCCGCCGCCGTCCCCGGCGGCGGACCGGCGTACGGAGCCGGCATCGGCCCGGCGGTGCCGCTCCGGCGGGCGCCCGTCCCCGTCGGCCCCGTCGACCGCCGCCCGGCCGAGCAGGAACCGGTCGTCCCGCCGCAGGACGGCCCGGTGCACCCGGCGCAGCTCCTCGCCGGGCTCCACGCCCAGCTCGTCGAGGAGCAGCCGGCGGGTCTCCCCGTAGACGGCCAGGGCCTCGGCCTGCCGGCCGCTGCCGTACAGCGCGCGCATCCGCAGGGCGGCGAGCGGTTCGTCGTGCGGCGGGGCCGGCGGCGCCATCAGGCCGTCCAGGGCCTCCGCGTGGCGCCCGAGCAGGACGAGGCACTCCGCCCGGTCCTGGAGCAGCGCGCGCCGCTGCCGGGCGAGACGCCGGCGCTCGCTCACGGCGAGGGGGCCCGGCAGCCCCGGCAGGGGTTCGCCGTGGAGCAGCTCCAGGGCCCGGCCGCCGTGGTCGAGCGCCGCGCCGAGGTCGCCGGCGGCCTTCGCCCGCCGGGCGTCGGCGGTCCGTTCGGCGAGCTCGGCGAGATCGGTCCCGGCCCCCTCGGGCGCGAAGCGGTAGCCGCCGCGCCCGCCGAGGATCACCGACCCGCCGGGCCCGGCGTCCGGCGCGTCGAGCGCCTTGCGCAGCGCGTAGACGTAGCTCGGCAGGACCCGGTGGCCGGTCCCCGGGGGCTCCGCGCCCCAGACGTCGTCGAGGAGCCGTTCGTACGTCACGAAGGCCGGCGCCCGCAGGACCAGGGCGGCGAGGACCGCCTGCCTGCGCACCGGGCCGAGGGGGATCGGCGTACCGCCGCGCCGGGCCCGGACGGATCCGAGCAGGTCGATCCGCAGGCGTCCCTCCGCACCGGCCGGTGTCCCGTCCGGCCCCGTTGCCCGCTCGTCCACTTCGCCGTCCCCGTGTTCCCCGTGCGCCGCGTGCCCGCGCGATTCTTCAAGGCCCTTGCTTCAACAGGATTTCATCGTCCCTGCAACGCGGTGCGCCAGGGTGGGCCGAGTGGTGTCGGGCACCCGCGCATCGACGGGGGGCGGAGGTGCCGGGTGACGACGCGCAGGGCGGGGCGGCAGTGTCGGCTGCCGCCCCGTGGCCTTCGGAGGACCGGGCCGATGTGATGACGGCCCGGCCCGGGGCGGAAAATCCGTCCGGGCCGGGCGGGGTGACGCGGGCTCGGCCCCGGAAGGCGGCGGGGTGGAGCGGGCTCAGCCCCGGAAGGCGGCGGGGCGCTCGGGGGAGGCCTCGGCGAGGGCCTTCGTCACGGCGTCGACCCCCGCGCGGAGCCCGTACACGGGGGTGTCGGGCTGCTGCCGCCAGGAGTCGTCGATGCCGCCGGCGTCGACCGTGTCGAAGCCGAGCTCGTCGACGAGGGCGCGGACGGTGTTCTTGGCGGCCTCGTCGTCACCGGCGATCGGCAGGGCGATCCGCTCGGGGTCGCCGGCCGGGCGCGGCCGGTCCAGGATGTCCTGGGCGTAGGTGCCGTTGAACGCCTTGACGACCGGATGGCCCAGCTGCCTCTCCGTCCAGCGGCTCTCGGTCAGGCCCTCGTCCTCGATGGCGGAGATCCGCCCGTCGCGCTCCCGGGGGTAGTAGTTGCCGGTGTCGAGGACGACGAAGCCCTCGGCGGCCCCGGCGAGGACGTCGTCGGGCAGGTCGGGGACGTTCTTCAGGGGGATGGTCACGACGACCAGTTCGGCGTCGCGGGCGGCCTCGGAGACCGGGACCGGAGTGGCCCCGGTCTCCTCGGCGAGGGCGCTGAGCGTCTCGGGACCACGGGAATTGGCCACGGACACGTCGTGGCCGAGGGCCGTGAGCCGACGGGTGAGGTTGCCGCCGATGTTGCCGGCGCCGATGATGCCGATCTTCATGACACGTCCTTCGTGAGCGCGGTGGGAGCGGCTGCGGTGAGCGCCGCGGACCCCTCGTCGGTGAGCGAGAACACCACGCTCCGGAGGTTTCTTCCGCGCGCCGGCCCCGGGCGCGTCCGGTCGGGGACGTCCGGCCGCGCCGGGACCGGTGCCGTCTCAGGCCCCGCCGAAGGGACTGTCGATCACATAGCGCCAGTGACCGTCCTCCCCGCGCCGGACCACGTCCGTGGCCGTCCCCGACGCCCTCCCCCCGATCTCCCAGTCCACGGTCAGCAGCGCGATGTCACCCGCGAGACGGACGTGCCGGGGGCGCACCGCGATCGGCAGCCCGAGGCCGAGGAACCCGGCGTTCTCGCGGGCGACGGCGTCCGCGCCGTGCACGGCCGCCCCGGACTCCGGCACGAAGACGGCCCCCTCCTCGTACAGCTCCCGTACCGCGCGGGCGTCACCGCTGTTGAAGCGCTCCGCGAACGCGGCGGGAACGTCCTGCGCCCGGGTCGGAAGCGTACGGGCGGACCCGGATCCGGGATGTGTCATGGTGGCGTCTCCTGTTCGGTGTCCGCCGGACGGGCGCCCGGCACACGGCGACAGTAGGAGACGCCCTCGTGACTCACCGAACGGTAGGAGACGCACCGGCCGCGCTCCCGGGCCTGCCCGACGACCGGCACGCGCGGGTCGCCGCGCCCCGCCCGGACTGCCCCGTGGAGATCGCCCTCGCCGCGCTCCGGGGGCGCTGGACCACCCTCGTGGTACGCGAGTTGCTGCGCGGGGAGTCCCTGTCCTACAGCGAGCTGGCCGCCCGCCTCCCCGCCCTCTCCGACAAGGTGCTCAGCGACCGGCTCGCCCGGCTCGTCGCGGCGGGCGTGGTCGCGAAGGACCGCACGGCGGGGTGGCCGCCCACCGTCGGCTACCGGCTCACCCCGCACGGCCGGGAACTGGGCCCGGTGCTGCAGGCGCTGTGGGACTGGGGCGCGGCGGCCCCCGGCCGGCCGGAGGACCGGGAGCCGTAAGGGAACTGCCCGGAGGACGACCTGCCCGCGGACTTCGAGGACAACCGGGACGTCCACTGCGCCGCCCTGGGCCGGCCGCGGGACGCCGGCGAGTTCATCACCGCGCTCCAGAGCGGGCTCCGCACGTCGCTGGACCGCTCCGAGGCGGCCCTGGCGCACAGGGCCTGCGTCCCTTCCGGGATCCTGACGCCGTCGGGGGCGGCGAAGACGAGATGTGAGGACGTGCCGTTCGGCGGTTGGGCAATGCCTTCGGGTTCGTCCCGCAGCGGGGCGGTGGGGGGCTTCGGGGTCCGAGTGGGGGACGGGTCGGGAAAGCGGTGGTGGCGTTCGGCGGAGGAGAGCAGGGTGGCGGGTGCGGCCCCGCCGCCGGGCTGGGCGAGCCGGGGTGGTCAGGCGGTGGCGTGAGGGTGGGCCGGGCTGAGGTGGTGCACGGTGCTGCTGTCGCAGTGCGGCTGCAGAAGGGCCTGCAGGTCGTCGGCCGCGGTCTTGAGCAGCCGCTCGTCGCGGGCGGCGGCGACGGTCTCCAGGACGAAGGCGACGCGGGTGGAGTCCTCGGTGACGCGGGTGCGGTGGGCGTCGCGGTGGTTCCAGTGCCGGGTGAGCACGTCGGTGGTGTCGGTGTAGATGACCTCGCCGGGCCTGGGCGTCTCGACGGCGCCGGGCTCCCCGAGCGGGGTGAAGCTCTCGCTGCCGTCGGCGTAGCGGATCTCGACGTCGCCGGTGACCTGGTCGAGGTCGAAAGCGCCGGCGGGCAGGCCGTGGCGGACGGAGACCGCATTGTAGGAGTCGACGGCCGGGTTGATCCGGGGCAGGGAGCCCTTCTTCGCCAGGCGGCGGCCCAGGGCGTCGACACTGGGCCGGACGCGGCGGGGATTGGTGCCGAAGGCACGGTAGACGGCATGCCATGCCTCGATGCGCGGGTCGTTCTCGTCGGCCGGGGACCAGGAGCCGTCGGCGAGCCGGGCCTCCAGTTCCTCCAGCGCGGCGGTCGTGGCCGGCCACGGTTCGCGGCCGCGCAGGCCGGTGGCGGTGACGACGGCGATGAAGGTGTCGGGGAAGGCGTCGGCGGCATCGGGGGCGAGGCGAAAGGCAGTGGTCATCAAAGGGTCCGTTCCGGGGGTGGTGTGCGGTCAGGTGAGGGCGAGGAGGCTGACGGCGACGGCGGCGGTGCCCAGACCGATCAGCTGGCCGCGGTGGATGCGCTCGGCCAGGACACCGCGGGCGAGCAGGACGGTGCCGGCCGGGTACAGGGCGGTGATCACGGCGACGACAGCCAGGTCGCCGCTGCGGGCGGCGAGCAGGAACAGCAGGTTGGCCACCGAATCAAGCACGCCGGCCGTCGCCGAGATCGCGTACGCGGGCTTCTCCGGGCCCAGGCGCCGGAACATCACTCCGGCCGCGGCGAGGGTGACGGCGGAGGAGACGGCGCGGCCGACGATCAGCGGACCGACACCGCTGTCGGAGGGCGCCTGGTGCAGGAAGACCAACTGCAGGGCGATCGCGGCACCCGCGCCGAAGGCCGGCAGCAGCGCGGTGCGCGAGGGCCGCGCCGACTGCGCGCCGTGCCCGGCGCTGACCAGCACCACGGCGGCCAGCGCCAGCGGCAGGCCGATCAGCCCCGCCGGGCCCAGATGTTCGCCCTGCAGCAGACCGACGCCCACCGGCAGCATCGCCGAGACCAGCGCGGTGATCGGCGACAGCACGTTCATCGGGCCGATCGCCAGCGTCTTGTAGAGCAGGGCGAAGGCGGCGGCCGACGCGACGCCGGAGGCCGCGCCCCAGGCGAGGGTGGCCGGGGCGAAGGAGGCGCCGAGGAAGGGCCACAGCAGCAGCTCGACGGTGAGCGAGGCCGGCGCGGCGATCATCACGGTCCGCAGGACGTGGGCCTTGCGGGCGCCCAGGCCGCCGAGGAAGTCGGCGCACCCGTAGGCCAGGGAGCTGCCCAGGGCCAGCAGGAGAGCGATCACGGTACGTACATCCCTTACTATCAATGGAACGACTGCACCGTACATCACACCGACCGCAGGTCGTCAACCGAACGACCGCATGGTGCATCACACCGACCTGTTGCTGGAGGGACGAAACCGATGGCCGAGACCGAGGCCGCACTGCGGACGCTCGCGCACAACGTCCGCACGGCCCGCACCCGCGCAGGACTGTCCCTGGACGAACTGGGCCGCCGCGCCAAGGTCAGCAAGGGCGCCCTGGTCGGACTGGAGAAAGCGCAGGGCAACCCCAACTTCGCCACCCTGGTCCGCCTCGCCGACACCCTCGGCGTCTCCGTCTCCGCACTGATGGAGGGCAGCCCCGAACAACGCGTGCGGGTGGTGAGCGCCGACGCCGTCATGCCCCTGTGGAAGGGCGAACGGGGCAGCGAGGCCCGGCTCATGCTGACCACCGGCGGCCCGGCGGCCACCGAGGTCTGGCTCTGGACCCTGGAACCCGGCGAGGAGTACCCCAGCCACCCCCACCAGGCCGGCGTCACCGAGACCGTCAGCGTCACCACCGGCGAGATGGTCCTCGTCGTCGACGGCACCGAATACCCCGTCACCGCCGGACAGACCGCCACCTTCGACGCCGACACCACCCACACCTACCGCGGCACCGGCACCCAGACCTGCCGCCTGATCATGACCGTCCACCTCCCCCCGGGCCCCGCGTAGACCTCAAGAGGCCGTGGCGGCCGGAGCGCCCGGCTGTCGGTGAAGGATCGTTTGACGACAGGGGGCAGCCGTGTCCGATGAACCGCGCGATCCGGGGGTCCGCAGTGGGCGAACACGGCCCTCACCGCCCGCCGCCCCCGCACCGGCGAGCTGCTGTCCACCGTGAAGTTCACGGTGCAGACCCTCGCCACCGCCGGCGAACTCCAGTGCGAGCCGGCCTACGACGGACTGCGCACCACCGAGCCGGAGCCCGCCGAGCGCGCCGCGCTCGACCAGGGAGTCACCGTACGGCGCGGCCAGGGCTGCACCCTGCGCGTCACCGCCGTCCCCACCGTGCACCGCCGGCTCCTCGACCGCTGCCAACCGCTCGACGGCGGCCAGGGCCTCCCTCGGTCCCGGCCCGGCGCAAGGCCCGCCGCGAGTACAAGAGCCGCGTCAGCGCCCTGGAGCCCGGACCCCAACGCTGAAGGCCCGTCAATGCCACACCCTGGTCGTCACACAGGGCTACGCGCCACCTGACCGTAGCCATACGAGAACAGGGCCAAGACGACCGCCCGAAGACGGCGGGCCGGAGGCGATCGCCCGAGACGACTGCCCGGGGGACGTCTGCCCGGAGAGCTGCTGCCCGGGGGAGGGCGTCCGGCTCGGTCAGCCGCCCCCGCGGACCTTCGCCGCCCGGCGGGCCTCGGCCGTCTTGCGGGCCTCGGCGGCGCGGCGGGACTCGTTCTTCGCGCGGCCCGGGCGGCCCGGGACCGTGCCGATGCCGCGGAAGGCCGCGCCGCCGCGCTTGGCGCCCTCCTGGGTGGGAGCGCTGCCGTCGACCGGGACGCCCGAGGGCTTCCGGGCGCCGGTGATGCGGGTCAGTTCGGCCTCGCCGGAGCGGACCCGGGTGACGTGGGGGCGGATGCCCGCGTCCGCCATGACCCGGGCCACGTCCCGGCGTTCCTCGGGGGTGACCAGGGTGACGACGACGCCGGACTCGCCGGCCCGCGCGGTCCGCCCGCCGCGGTGCAGGTAGTCCTTGCCGTCGGCCGGCGGGTCGACGTTGACGACGAGGTCGAGCGCGTCGACGTGGATGCCGCGCGCCGCCACGTTGGTGGCGACCAGGACCGTCACCTCGCCCGTCCTGAAGCGGTCCAGGGTGCGGGTCCGCAGCGGCTGGGACTTGCCGCCGTGCAGCGCCGCCGCGCGGACGCCGCTGCCGAGGAGGTGCTTGGTGAAGCGGTCCACGGCGTGCTTGGTGTCCAGGAACATGATCACCCGCCCGTCGCGGGCGGCGATCTCCGTGGCCGTGGCGAACTTGTCGGGGCCGTGCACGTGGAGCACGTGGTGCTCCATGGTGGAGACGGCGGCGGCCGACGGGTCGACCGAGTGCACGACCGGATCGCTGAGGTAGCGCTCGACGAGCAGGTCGACGTTCCGGTCGAGCGTGGCGGAGAACAGCATCCGCTGCCCTTCGGCGCGCACCTGGTCCAGGAGCTCGGTGACCTGCGGCATGAAGCCCAGGTCGGCCATCTGGTCGGCCTCGTCGAGGACGGTGACCGCCACCCGTTCGAGCCGGCAGTCCTTGCGCTCCACCAGGTCCATGAGGCGGCCCGGCGTCGCGACCAGGACCTCGGCCCCGTCGCGCAGGGCCCCCGCCTGCCGGCCGATCGACATGCCGCCGACCACGGTCGCCAGGCGCAGTCCCAGTGCGGCGGCGAACGGGTCGAGCGCGTCGGTGACCTGCTGGGCCAGTTCCCGCGTGGGCACCAGGACCAGGGCGAGGGGCCTGCGCGCCTCGGCGCGGCGCCCGGCGGTCCGCACGAGCAGCGGAAGGCCGAAGGCGAGCGTCTTGCCGGACCCGGTCCGCCCGCGCCCGAGGACGTCGCGGCCCGCGAGCGCGTCGGGCAGGGTGGCGGCCTGGATCGGGAACGGCTCCTCGACACCCAGACGGCCGAGCACCCGGAGCACCTCGGCCGGCAGACCGAGCCCGGCGAAGCCGGTGGCCGGTATCGGGGACGCGGCGAATTCGTCCTTCCGGGCGTCGTCCGTACGGGGTGTGCTGTTCATGTGGCCTTCCTCGAAACGGTCCGCTCCGAGGAATTCACGACGGGTCGTGGACCCGTGAATTACCGCGACGTACCGAATGGCGTATGCGTACGGATCCGGGCGCGCCGCGGGAGCGGCGAACGGCCTCCGGTCCGTAAGAAATCCGGAAAACGCGACGGGCCGGCGCCCTCACCACACGGGTGAGGACACCGGCCGCGTCGGACGTGTCAACGTCAGGCGGGGAGGATGTTCTCCGCCTGCGGGCCCTTCTGGCCCTGCGTGACGTCGAAGGTCACCTTCTGGCCTTCCTGGAGCTCACGGAAGCCGGAGGTGGCGATGTTGGAGTAGTGGGCGAACACGTCCGGGCCGCCACCCTCCTGCTCGATGAAGCCGAAGCCCTTTTCCGAGTTGAACCACTTCACGGTGCCATTGGCCATGTCAATATCTCCTTCGGGGCGTAGCCCTGGGGACCGCACTGTGCGGAGCCCGGAGTCGCCGTGATGATTGCCCCGTCCGGAAACTGCACCGAAAACACATCAAGTGCCTGACGACGTCGAACCGTCGAAGGCACTTGTAAGTATTTGGGAACCACAACTGCAACTGACATCGACTGTAGCACGTCGACGGCTCCGGTGCGGGAAATCCGCAAATCTCTCACCCGGGCGCGTCGAGAACAAATTTCCGGCCACCGCCCCGGCCGCTGTCCCGGCCACCGCTCCGCCCGCTGCCCGCCACCAGCACGAAGGTGACGCTGATCAGCAGCGCCCACGCCCCGAACTTGGCGAGGGGCACGGGCTGCCAGCCGCCCAGCTGGTGCGGGTAGCTCCAGGCCCCGACGTACGTGGCCGCGTTCTCCGCCACCCACAGGAAGAAGCCGATCAGGGCGAACGACAGGGCCAGCGGCATCCGGTGGTCCCGGGCCCCGACCCGGAACCTCACCCACGTGCCCGCCGTGGCGAGGAGCAGCAGGGCCGCCAGCGCCCAGCGGACGTCGGGCAGCCAGTGGTGGCTGAAGAAGTTCACGTACACGGCGCCGGCGAGGACCGCCGTCGCCCGGGGCCGGTAGCCCGTGAGCCGCAGGTCGAACAGGCGCCAGGCCCGACACACGTAACTGCCCACGGCCGCGTACAGGAAGCCGCCGTACAGGGGGACGCCGCCGAACTTCGTCAGCGCCTCCTCCGGGTAGCTCCACGAGCCCATCCGCACCTTGACCAGCTCGAAGAGCAGTCCCGTGGCGTGACAGGCGGCGATCACGGCGACGTCCCGGCCGGTGTCCCAGCCGATCCGCCACGCGAGGAGCGTGAGCCCGATGCCGTACAGGAGGAGCAGGTCGTAGCGGGCGATCGGCGGATCGGACAGGAGTGTCGAGGCGGCGATCCCGCCGACGAGCGCGACGGCGAAGGCGCAGCAGCGCACTTCGAGGACCGCGAAGCGCAGCAGTTGGCGTGTCCCGTGGACGAGCGTCCTCATGTCGGGAGGGACGCCGGCGACCGCGCGTCCGGTTCGCCGCCCCGTGAACGACGACGCGCCGCACCCCCGCCCGGGGGTGCGGCGCGTCGTCGTGGCGCCGTGCGGATCAGACCGCCGGTGACGGGAAGGTCGGGTACTCCACGCCGGAGACGTGCTGGACGACCCGGATGACCTGGCACGAGTAGCCGAATTCGTTGTCGTACCACAGGTACAGGATCGCGTTGTCGCCGTCGACCTTGGTCGCGCCGGCGTCCACGATCGACGCGTGGCGCGAGCCCACGAAGTCCATCGAGACGGCGTCGGGGGCCGTGGTGAAGTCGATCTGGCGCTTCAGCGGCGAGTGCAGCGAGACGTCGCGCAGGTACTCCAGGACCTCGTCGCGGGTGGTCTCGCGGCCCAGGCGCAGGCTCAGGATCGCGATCGAGACGTCCGGGACGGGGACGCGGATCGAGCTGCCGGTGATCGGGGCCTTCAGGTCCGGCAGCGCCTTGGCGACGGCCGAGGCCGCACCGGTCTCGGTGATCACCATGTTGAGCGGCGCGGAACGGCCGCGACGGTCGGCCTTGTGGTAGTTGTCCAGGAGGTTCTGGTCGTTGGTGAACGAGTGGACCGTCTCCACGTGGCCGCGCAGCACGCCGTACTCGTCGTCCATCGCCTTCAGCGGCGGGACGATCGCGTTGGTGGTGCAGGAGGCGCAGGACAGGATCCGCTCGTCCGGCTTGACCGTGTCGTGGTTGACGCCGTGCACGATGTTCGGCACGTCGCCCTTGCCGGGCGCGGTCAGGACGACCTTGTCGATGCCGGGGCGCAGGTGCTTGGAGAGGCCCGCGCGGTCGCGCCACTTGCCGGTGTTGTCGATCAGGATGGCGTTCTCGATGCCGTACGCCGTGTAGTCGACCTCGGAGGGGTCGTTGGCGTAGATCACCTTGATGGTGTTGCCGTTGGCGACGATGGAGCTGTTGTCCTCGTCGACCGTGATCGTGCCCTGGAACTGGCCGTGGATGGAGTCGCGGCGCAGCAGCGAGGCGCGCTTCACGATGTCCTCGGCGGCCCGCTCGCCACCGCCGCGCACGACGATCGCGCGCAGCCGCAGGCCGTTGCCGGAACCCGCCTTCTCGATGAGGAGGCGGGCGACGAGGCGGCCGATGCGGCCGAAGCCGTAGAGGACGACGTCGCGTCCGTCGCGGCGCTCGATCTTGTTCTCGCCGGTGGCGCCGGCGACGGCCTCGGCGGTGAACTCCGCCACCGAGAGGCCGCGGTCGTCGGACTTGTAGTCGGCGGCCAGCATGCCGATGTCGATCTGGGACGGGCCGAGGTCGAGGGTGGTGAGCGTCTGGAGGAAGGGGAGCGTCTCCGTGACCGACAGCTCCTCGCCGGCTATCTGCCGGGCGAAGCGGTGGGTCTTGAGGATGCTGACCACCGACTTGTTCACCAGGGAGCGGCTGTGGAGGAGGACGGTGACGTCCTGCTCCCGGTGCAGCTTCCCGATGATCGGGATCATCGACTCCGCGATCTCCTCGCGGTTCTTCCAGCTGGTGAACGAGTCGTCATTGACAGTCACAAGTTTATCTTTCGAGCTAGGCGGCGCTCATATGGTAACCCCGGGCCCGTTCGATCGATCAAGGGGGCCGGGATGTGACGAGGGCCCCTTGCGGCCCCCTTGCGCCCGGGGAGGATTCCGTCTCGCGGCCGGGCGGGGGAGGGACGGTCCGTCAGGAGAAGGCCAGGGCCCGGAAGGCGTCCCTCACCCGGGCCAGCGGACCGGGATCGCGGGTGAGGTAGAGCCGGTTGGTCAGCAGGACGGCCCAGCGGCCCCGCGCGGGCGAGACCCACAGGCCCGTGCCGGTGAAGCCGAAGTGCGCCCAGACGTCGTCCGCCGGGCCCGTGCCCGGCGCCGGGTGCCAGAAGAGCCCGCGCCGCGGTTCGAGGCGGCCGGTGCGCACGCGCAGCGAGGCGGCGGTCCATTCGGCGGAGAAGGTGCCGGGCACCGGATCGAGGAGGTGGCGCAGGAAGCGGCCGGTGTCGGCGGCGGTGGTGAAGACGCCCGCGATGCCGCAGGCGCCGCCGAGGAGCCGCGTCGAGAAGTCGTGGACGGTGCCCCTGAGCCGGACGCCGCTCTCCTCGTCGTACTCCGTCGGCGCGCACCGCTCCCTCAGGGCGGCGGGCAGCGGCCCGTACCGGGTCTCCGCCATGTCGAGGGGCGTCCAGACCCGGTCCCCGGCGAGCCGGGGGAGGGGCTGCCGGGTGAGGTGCTCGGCGAGGTAGCCGAGGACCAGGGCCGCCCGGTCGGTGTACGCGACGGCCTCCCCGGGCCGGTGCCGCAGCGGCTCGGACAGGACCCCGTCCCGTACGTCCTGCGGATCGGAGCCGTACAGGTGCCGCAGGTTGGCGCGGAGCGGCAGGCCCGCCGTGTGGGTGAGGAGGTGGTGGGCCGTCACCCCGGCGAGCGGCCGGCCGGCCGCCTCCGGCCAGTACGAGCCGAGCGGGGCGGACGGGTCGAGCTTCCCGGCGTCGACCAGGGTGCCGGTCACGGCCCAGACGGCGAGGACCTTGGTGAGGCTCGCGACGTCGAAGAGGGTGTCGGGGCGGGTCGGGGCGGTGGGGTCCGCCGGGTCGAGGACGCCGACGGCCCCGGCCGACAGGGTGGTGCGGGCGTCGCCCGCGGCCCACGCGGCGCCGGGGACGACGCCCGTGCGCACGGCGTCGCCGAGCAGCCGCTCGCAGGGGTCGGTGCGCTGTGCCAAGGCGGGCCTCCGACGGATCGGCCGGCCCGCCGGGGGGTCCGGGGCCCGTCCGGAAGGCCGCGCCCGGCTCGCGTCGTCCGGGGGCGTTCCCGGCGGACCCCTGCGGGCCGCGCTCCGAAGTCATGCCCGGACCGGAGGGGAAGACACCCTTCCGGCCGCGCGCGTCAGCGCCCCTCGGCGATCTGCTGCGGGGTCTTCGCCGGGACCTTCTCCGCGCTCTCCCCGCCGTCCACCGTGCAGGTCACCTCGTCGCGCGGGGTGTAGTGGGTCTTGAAGGTCTCCCGCTTGACCTCGGCGCCGCCCTTCTTGAACACCCGGTCCACCGAGACGTCGAAGCCCTCCAGCGGGGGCTGCGGCACACAGGCCTTGCCGGTGCCCTCGCGCTTCGCCGGCTGCGTGAGGTTGGTGCGCGGACCGGAGACGGCCTCCACCGAGTCGTACTTCTTCGTCCCGAGGAAGCTCACGGTGACCGAGGAGTCCGTCGCGCTCGCCTTGATGTAGATCGGCTTGCCCGTGTCGTTGAGGAACTTCAGGTCCAGGCTGCCCCAGGCGACGGTCGCCTCGCGGCCGGCCGGGTAGCGCTCGATGTAGAAGGAGTGGGCGCCGTACTCGACGGGCTTCACCCCGGCGAAGAACATGGCGTTGAAGACGGTGGTGGCCATGGCGGACACGCCGCCGCCGGGCGCGGACCGGTACTGGCCGTCGAGGATCATCGTGCCGTCCACGAAGCCGTTGTCCGGGGTGCGCTCGCCGACCGTCCTGTTGAAGCTCCACACCGCGCCGGGCTGCACGAGCGAGCCGTTGATCAGCTCGGCGGCCCGGCCGATGTTCGTCGTCCGGTACGGGGCGGAGGGGAAGTTCACCGTGAACGACGACATCTGCTCGGTGATGCCCATGCGGGCCAGCGAGTCGGAGGTCAGGTCGGGCTGCGTGACCTTGGTGGCCACCGTGGCCGTACGGGCCGCGTCGCCGGTCTTCGTGAGCAGCGGGCGGACGGCGTCGCCGAGGGCCTTCGCGGTCACCTCGTGGCCGGGCCGGCCCTCCGACTCCACGACGACCTTGCCGTTCCGCACGCCGAGGGTCGACTGCGTCGGCGCGTTCGTCAGGGAGGCGAGCGGCCGCGCCACGTCCGGGTCGCGCAGCAGCGCGTCCGCGTCGAGGTTCCCGCTGAGGTGCCCGTCGTCGTTCTTCACGGTGAGGTGGTCGCTCAGCGTGGCCGGGGAGATCCGCAGGCGCTGGCCCCCCGCCGTGAGCGTCACGGGACCGGAGAGGGCGGGCTTCGCGTACGTGTCGAGGAAGCGGTTCACCTCGGCGGCGGGCAGCTTCGGCCGGGTCAGGGCGACGGGGAGGGCGACCGGCGCCGCGCCCGTGGCGGCCGGGTAGGCCGCGCGCAGGGACTCCACGGCCCGGCCGGTGTCCAGCTTCCGGCCCGTGACCGGCTGGGTCGCGACGGCCTTGCCGTCGCGGAAGACGACGGAGCCCTCGCGGACCGCGCGGTCGTTCCGCTTCGCCAGGTCGGCCACGGTGGCCTTCGCCTTGGCCTCGTCGTACGCGAAGACCGGCCGGATCTCGCGCTCGCCGGAGGAGAAGAGGCGCCGGACGACGGTGACGGGATCGCGGGAGGGGTCGGCCGCCAGCGCGGCGGTCCTGGCCACGTCCACGCTCAGCCCGGCGGCGGCCGGGTCCACGGTCGAGGCCTCGTCGCCGAGCCGCACGGGGATCGGCGCCTTCCACTCGGCCGGGGCCTCGGCGGCGAGTCTCGCCTCGGCCTGGGAGCGGCTCATGCCGCCGATGTCTATGCCGGCGACCCGGGTGCCGGCGGATATGTCGTCCCCGGTGGCGAGCAGGCCCGCACCGTACAGGCCGCCGGCGGCCACCGCGACCACACCTGTCGCGATCGCGGCCGTCCGGAGACGCGGACGGCGCCCCTCGCGGGGCGTCGGGTCGTGGTCGGTCGTGGAGCGGGGCACACGCTCTCCCGGGGCGTCGATGGGGAAGGGAACCCCACGACGGTACGCCGAAAGAGTGTCTTATGCACATAAGGCCGGTTTGACCTGCGGCAATGCGGAGGGCGGCGGAAGGGGTACGGAAAGTGGCCCCCGGACCTCCCGGCGACCCCGGCGGCCCGCTCCGGGGCGAGGCCCGGAGCGGGTTCCGGGCCGGCGCCGGGCCGCGATGCGAGCCGGGCCCGGGCCGGGGGTCGGGCGGTGCAGGGACGGGGCTGGAACGGAGGCCCGGACCGGGGTTCGGGAGGGGCTGGAACGGGGGTCCGGGCCGGGCCTCAAGGCCCTCCCGCCGGCCCCGGAGAGCACCCCGTCCCGCCTGATAGGTTCGCGGGCGACGCAGGCGGGGCGACGGCCCGAGGGGGAGGAGCGGCACATGGCGGCGGCGAGCGGGCGGCAGACCGGCAGGCCCACCCTGGAGGAGGTCGCCGTGCGGGCCGGAGTCGGCCGCGGCACGGTCTCCCGGGTCATCAACGGCTCCCCGAAGGTGAGCGAGCAGGCCAAGGCTGCCGTCGAACGGGCCGTCGCCGAACTCGGCTACGTCCCCAACCGGGCCGCCCGCGCCCTCGCCGGCAGCCGCACCGACGCCGTCGCCCTGGTCGTCCCCGAGACCGAGGCGCGACTCTTCTCCGAGCCGTACTTCCTCGACATCATCCGCGGCGTCAGCGGCGAACTCGCCGACGCCGACAAGCAGTTGCTTCTCACCCTGATCCGCAGCGAACAGGAGCGGCAGCGCTTCGAGCAGTACCTCGCCGCCCAGCGCGTCGACGGCGTCCTGCTCGTCTCCGTGCACGGCGACGACCCGCTGCCCGACCAGGTCCGCGCCCTCGGCCTGCCCGCCGTCCTCAACGGCCGCCGCTCGCGGGACGAGAGCGTCGCCTTCGTCGACTCCGACAACACCGGCGCCGGCCGGACCGCCGTCGCCCACCTCGCCGCCCGCGGCCGGCGCGCCGTCGCCACCATCACCGGACCGCTCGACATGTACGTCGCCCGCTGCCGCCTCGACGGCTACCGCGAGGGCCTCGCCGAGGCGGGGCTCCCGGCCGACGAAGCACTCGTCGCGAACGGCGACTTCACCGAGGAGGGCGGCCGCCGGGCCATGCGGGAACTCCTGGACCGCCGGCCCGGCCTGGACGCCGTCTTCGCCGCCTCCGACGTGATGGCGGCGGGCGCTCGGGCCGTCCTGCGCGAGGCGGGCCGCCGGGTCTCCGAGGACGTCGCCCTCGTCGGCGTCGACGACTCGGCCGTCGCCCGGCACATGGACCCGCCGCTCACCAGCGTCCGCCAGCCCATCGAGGAGATGGGCCGCGCCATGGCCCGCCTGCTCCTCCAGGAGATCGCCTCCCCCAGCGCCCCCGACGACCAGCCCCGCCGCGTGCTCCCCACCGACCTGGTGGTCCGCGCCTCCTCCTGACCGGCTCCCGTCAGGCGCGGGGACCCCGGTCCTCGTCGTGGACGATCCAGCGGCCGTCCCCGCCCCGGCCCGGGCGGAACCGGCGTCCGTCGGGGCGGTGGGAGCGGTGCGACTCGCTCATCGCCTCGAAGGCCACGAACGCCGCGATCACCAGGGCGACCACGATCGCGCCCAGGACGTACCAGCCGTTCGGCGCCAGGAACCCGAACGCGATCAGGACCAGCAGACCGATTCCGATCTTGCGCGGCATCGACATGTGAAGCGTCTCCCCCCGGAGCGTGCGTACGGTCTCCGGGGCAGACGCGCGGACCGCCCGGCCGGTTCCCCGCGAGATCCGGATCCCGGCGTGTCGTTCGGACGAGCCCAGCGGGCGGGGCGGCCGGGGCTGGGGTCGAATCGGGGCATGGCTTCCAACGACAGGCCCCGCACCGGCGGCTCCCCGAGGCCGCTGAGGGCCGGTGACACCTGGTGGTACGCCGCCGTGGCGGGCGAGGCCGCCGGCTCGTTCACCACCCGCGTCCGCACCCGCGCCCGGCGCGGCTGCCTCGGGGCCGTCCTCCTGCTCACGGTCGTCTACGCGGGACTCGTCCTCACCGCGACCGGCCGCCGCTGGGGCGACGCCGCCACGACCGGCCGGCGCGCCGACGCCGCCGCCGCCGCCCTGCTCCGCGACCACCCCTCCCTCGCCGGGCTCACCACCCTCTCCCTGGTCCTCGGCTGCGTCCTCCTCCTCGCCGTCGGCCTCATCGGCAGGCGGTACGTCCTCACCGGCCTCGCCGCCGGCGGAGTCGTCACCGCCCTCGCCCTCACCGGACTGCTCCGGCTGTACGCCCCGCGCCCCCGCCTCACCGGCACCGGCGCCGCCCTCCTGCCCAGCGGCTTCCCCAGCGCCCCGACCGCCCTCGCCCTGGGCGTCGCCCTCGGCCTGGCCCTCGTCGTCCCCCACCGGCTGCGCGCCCCCGCCGTCGGCGCCGCCACCCTCTGGGCCGCCGCGGTCGGCGCGCACACCATCGCCGACGGCCGGCACCGGCCCGGCGACGTCATCGCCGCCGCCCTCCTCGTCCTCGCCGTCTTCTGCGGCATCCTCGCCCTCCGCGCCCGCAAGGGCGAGGTGCGCCCCGCCCCCCGGCGCCCGCCCGCCCCGGCCGCCCTCCTGGTGCTCCTCCCACTGGTCCTCGTCGCGGCCGGCGGCCTCGGCGCCGGGATCTGGCTGCTCGGCGACACCCTCGCCCTGCCCGCCACCGCCCCCTACGACCCGGCCGAGCTCCGCCTCGCCCACCGCTGCGGCCAGGCCCTCGCCGCCGGCGTCACCGCCGCCGCGGGAACCGTCCTGCTCCTCCTGCTCCGCCACGTCGACGTGGACGGCCCCCCGCCCCCGTACCGGCTCGGCGGCCCCTTCGCCGAGGCCGCCGGGGCCCCGGAGGACGAGGAGCTCGTGGGGCCCTTTACCGAGGACCACGATCACGAGATATCTTGATGTCGAGCAATCTCGCATACGCAGACGTGGAGCGGAGCACCCTGGTGACTGACTCGACCATCATCTACACCCACACCGACGAGGCGCCTGCCCTGGCGACCTACTCGTTCCTGCCCGTGATCCAGGCGTACGCCTCGCAGGCCGGAGTCACGGTCGAGACGCGGGACATCTCCCTCGCGGGCCGCATCATCGCCGTCTTCCCCGAGTACCTGGAGGAGGGCCAGCGCATCGCCGACGCCCTCTCCGAGCTCGGCGAGCTGGCCAAGACCCCCCAGGCCAACATCATCAAGCTGCCGAACGTCTCGGCGTCCATCCCGCAGCTCAAGGCCGCCATCGCCGAGCTCCAGGCCCAGGGCTACGCCCTCCCGGCCTACCCGGACGACCCGAAGACCGACGAGGAGCGTGAGATCCGCGCCCGCTACGACAAGATCAAGGGCTCGGCCGTCAACCCGGTCCTGCGCGAGGGCAACTCCGACCGCCGCGCCCCCGCCTCGGTGAAGAACTACGCCAAGGCCCACCCGCACCGCATGGGCGCCTGGACCCCCGAGTCCAAGACCAACGTCGCCACCATGGGCGAGAACGACTTCGCCTCCACGGAGAAGTCCGTCGTCATCGCCGCGGACGACACCCTCCGCTTCGAGTTCACCGCCGCCGACGGCACCGTCAGCGAGCTCCGCGAGCCGCTGAAGGTCGTCGCCGGCGAGGTCGTCGACGCCGCCGTCATGCGCGCCGCCGCCCTGCGCGCCTTCCTCGGCGAGCAGGTCGCCCGCGCCAAGGCCGAGGGCGTGCTCTTCTCCGTGCACCTCAAGGCCACCATGATGAAGGTCTCCGACCCCATCGTCTTCGGCCACGTCGTGCGCGCCTTCTTCCCGGCCACCTTCGCCAAGTACGGCGAGGCCCTCGCCGCCGCCGGCCTCTCCCCGAACGACGGCCTCGGCTCGATCCTCAACGGCCTGGACGGCCTCCCGGAGCTGGGCGCCGAGATCAAGGCCTCCTTCGAGGCCGAGCTCGCCGAGGGCCCCGCCCTCGCGATGGTCGACTCCGACAAGGGCATCACCAACCTGCACGTGCCGTCCGACGTCATCGTCGACGCCTCGATGCCGGCCATGATCCGCACCTCCGGCCACATGTGGGGCCCGGACGGCCAGGAGGCCGACACCCTCGCCGTCCTGCCGGACCACAGCTACTCCGGCGTCTACCAGGCCGTCATCGAGGACTGCCGCGCCCACGGCGCCTTCGACCCGTCGACCATGGGCTCCGTACCCAACGTCGGCCTCATGGCGCAGAAGGCCGAGGAGTACGGCTCCCACGACAAGACCTTCGAGATCGCCCGGGCCGGCACCGTCCGCCTGGTGAACTCCGCGGGCGACGTGGTCCTGGAGCAGGAGGTCGCCGAGGGCGACATCTTCCGCGCCTGCCAGACCAAGGACCTGCCCATCCAGGACTGGGTCAAGCTCGCCGTCACCCGCGCCCGCGCCACCGGCGACCCGGCCGTCTTCTGGCTGGACGCCGAGCGCGCCCACGACGCGCAGCTCATCGCCAAGGTCGAGCAGTACCTGCCGCAGCACGACACCGAGGGCCTGGACATCCGCGTCCTGTCCCCGGTCGAGGCCACGAAGTTCTCCCTGGAGCGCATCCGCCGCGGCGAGAACACCATCTCGGTCACCGGCAACGTCCTGCGCGACTACCTGACCGACCTCTTCCCCATCCTGGAGCTGGGCACCAGCGCCAAGATGCTGTCGATCGTCCCGCTGATGGCGGGCGGCGGCCTCTTCGAGACCGGCGCCGGCGGCTCCGCCCCGAAGCACGTCCAGCAGCTCGTCAAGGAGAACTACCTCCGCTGGGACAGCCTCGGCGAGTTCTTCGCCCTGGCCGCCTCCTTCGAGCACCTGGCGACCACCACGGGCAACACCCGCGCCCAGGTCCTCGCCGACACCCTCGACCGCGCCACCGGCACCTTCCTCAACGAGGACAAGTCGCCGACCCGTCGCCTCGGCGGCATCGACAACCGCGGCAGCCACTTCTACCTGGCCCTGTACTGGGCCCAGGAACTGGCCGCCCAGACCGAGGACGCCGACCTCGCCAAGGCCTTCGCCCCGTTCGCCGAGAACCTCGCGGCCAACGAGCAGAAGATCGTCGACGAGCTGATCGCCGTCCAGGGCTCCCCGGCCGAGATCGGCGGCTACTACCAGCCCGACCCGGCCAAGGCCGCGGCCGTGATGCGCCCGTCCGCCACCCTCAACGAGGCCCTCGCGTCCCTCGCCTGATCCGGCGCGCGGCCCCGTACCGCCCCGGCCGGAAACTCCTCCGGCCGGGGCGGTCCCGTCGGTGGCGCATGTGGCATCCGGGTGTGAACCTGGATGGATGAGTTGGGCATCTTGGACGACCACCGGTGTCTACACCGGGCGAGGTGGGGTGCTGACCGACGAGGCCGGGACCGTCACGGGCGATCTGACCGTGCACACCACCTGGACCGAGCGCGAAGCACGTGTGGCCGTGCAGTACAGCGGCGCGTCCGACTGGTTCACCATGTCGGGCAGTCCCGTCCCCTGCGCATCGGAGGAGGAGAGCCGCGAACTCCACGACGCCGTCGTGGAGGCCGTCCGGGAGGGGAACGGGGCCACGGTCCCGACGCTCCCCGGGCCCCTGGTGTAGGACCGGCGCCCCGGTGCCGGGAACACCCGGACACCGCGGGTGACCGGTCACCACGAGCGACCGACCACCACGAACACCCGAGTACGACACGTATCCGGTACCACGAGAAGTGTTATCCCTCCCGCGCCCACGGGTCTCCGGAAGACGGGGGACACGGACCAGGGACGAGGGAGCAGATCCATGCACAGCGACGAGCGCCGCACCACCGCCCTGGTGGAGGCGGCCAGGGCCGGTGACCCGCACGCCAGGGACGAGCTGGTCCGCGCCTACCTGCCGCTCGTCCACAACGTCGTGGGCCGCGCCCTCGACGGCCACGCCGACACGGACGACATCGTCCAGGAGACGATGGTCCGCGCCCTCGACGGCCTGAGCGGCCTCCGGGACCCCGCCAGGTTCCGGTCCTGGCTCGTCGCCATCGCGATGAACGGGATACGGCGCCGCTGGCACGAGCGCCGGCAGGCGCCCGTGGCCGGTCTCGACCAGGCGGCCGACCTCGCCGACCCGGCCGGCGACTTCACCGAGCTCACCGTCCTCCGCCTCGGCCTCTCCGGGCAGCGCCGCGACGTCGCCCGCGCCACCCGCTGGCTCGACGGGGACGACCGCGAACTCCTCGCCCTGTGGTGGCTGGAGGCCGCCGGCGAGCTGACCCGCGCCGAACTCGCCGAGGGCCTCGGCGTCCCCCCGCAGCACGCCGCCGTGCGGGTCCAGCGCATGAAGGAGCGCCTGGAGACCGGCCGGGCGGTGGTCCGCGCCCTGGACGCCCTGCCGCCGTGCCCGGAACTGGCGGAGGTCCTCACCTCCTGGGACGGCCGGCCGTCCCCGCTCTGGCGCAAGCGGATCGCCCGCCACCTGCGCGCCTGCGACGCCTGCGCGTCCCGGGCGACGGGCCGCAGCGGCCTCGTCCCCGTCGAGGGCCTGCTGGTCGGGATCGGCCTCGTCCCGCCACTCGGCCTCGCCGCCCTGACGACGGACGGCCCGGCCCCGGAACTCGCGGCGTACGGGGAGCCCGCCGCCTCCGGGCCGTTCCCGGACACGGGACCTGCCGTGCCGGGGAACGGCCCGGAGGGGACGACCGGTGTGTACGGCAGCGGTCCGGACGGGGTCGCCGCCGGGTACGGGAGCGGCCCTGCCGGAGGACCCGCCGGTCACGTGGACGGATCCGCCGCCGGCCCCGGTGGCGGGGGAGGGGGCGCCGGGCGGTGGGCTCCGGGGCGCGGGGCGGTCCTCGCCGGGGTCGCCGCCGTCGCCGTGCTCGGCGCCGTCTTCCTCCTCGTACCCTCCGAACCGGAGGCGCGCGTGCGGCCCGGGAAGCCCGTCGCCGCGCCCCCGACCACCCCCGCCCCGGCCACCACGTCCCCGTCCCCGTCCCCGTCCCCGGCGCCCACCAC
>JNWL01000054.1 GCA_000716465.1 Streptomyces bikiniensis | reverse complement strand
CCACCGGTCAGGGGGTCGTCGGTCAGGGCGATGGTGGCGGTGATCCTCTTGCCGAGGGGCGTGCGGTGGACGGTGAAGCCCTGGGCGAGTCTGAAGCGGTGGGCGAGGTCGCGGGCGGCTGCGATGTCCAGGCTGCCCTGGAAGACCCCGGACACCGAAAGGGCCGCCTCCCGGCCCGCTCGCCGGTCTGCACAATCCACGATCCGCTCCACGGCATCCCCGTTCTCGACGACTTCCAGATCCCAAACGGCCGAAAAGCGCTTACCCCCGAAATCTGCTTCGACACATGGAGGTCCTCGGGAGGGCGTGCAGCCGTCCGCTTCGTTCTCCACCCTCGTCGAACTCGGGCCGGTGCCGGTGGACGAGGGGCGAAGCCGGGACCGAGGTCACCGCCCTCCCGGAGGCGCAGATGCCGGCCCCCGTCCGCGGCTTGCCGAGTGGGGGTCCGCCCCGGACGGGACGCGAACGAGGTGGCCCGGCCGTGGAGCGAACCGGCGCACGCCGACGCCGACGGTCCGTCGATCCATTCCGTGGCCCGTGGCCGTCGACCGGTCTCCCGCCTTCGCGCACCGACGACCACCGGTGGCCTCGTTGCCGCCGGCCCGCACCGGGGCACGATGCGGTTCGACGCCCTGGCCACCTGTGTCCGGCTCCCACCGCTGAACCCGGACGGCCGAGTTCCACGGTGCGCGGGCCGGCTCGGCCGGAGGCCGACGGATCCGCCGGGCCGACGAGCGCCGCCGGATTTCCCCGGGCCGTACACGTCCCGGGGAAATCTGGCGCGGGGCACGGCGCCCGAACCCGACCGCCACGGGAACGCCCAACCACATCGACCGCCGGCCGGGGCACGAGGAAATCCGTGGACGGGCCCGCGGCAGATCGCTTAATGTGTGGCTCCACGCCCTGAGACGGAAGGAGGCGAGTGCCGTGCAGTTCACGACTTTCCAGCGCTCCCTTTTCCGCTGTCCCGGTGTGGCTCGCCAGTTCTGACCGGGAGCGCTCCAAGCAGCCCGCATCCCGGAGGAATCCATGACCGATCTGGTCATCCGCGCGCTCTCCGCGCGCGATGCTCATCTCTTCGACGCGCTCCCCGACCCCTTGGGCGCCCGTGAAGCCCACCGGCGTACCCGGTTCCGCCCCGACTGGAAGCGCGTCGCCCTGCGCGACGGCGAGGTCGTCGCACGCGGCGCGTGGTGGGGCGGCCCCGGCGACTCGGAGCCGGTCAACATCAACTGGTTCGACGTGGCCGAGGGGGAGGAGGAGGCAGGGGCGGAACTTCTGCGCTCCGCTCCCTGGCAGGTCGAACTCGAGATCAACCTGCCCGGCGACTGGCGGGAGACGACCGACCTGCGCGCCGCCGCCGAGACGCGCTTCGCCGCCGCACGGGCCGCGGGGTACGAACTCCTGGTGGAACGCTTCCTGTACCGCTGGACCCCGGAGCAGGGCCTGCCCGAGCGGCCCGGACGGCTGCGCTTCAGCGCCGAATCCGATGACGCCGTGTTCTTCGACGCGCTGCGCCGCATCCACTCCGCCACCCTGGACGCCCACGCGCTCAGGGCCATCGAGGAGGGCGGCCTCGACCGGGCCGCCCAGGAGGAACTCGACTTCTTCCGGTGGTGCCCCTCCCCGCGGGAGTGGTGGCAGGTCGCGCGCACGCCGGAGGACGACCTGGCCGGCATCCACATCCCGGCCCACAACCCCTCCGGTCCGACCGTCGGCTTCATCGGAGTCGTCCCGGAACAGCGCGGTCGCGGCTACGCCTACGACCTCCTCGCGGAGTGCACCCACTTCCTCGCCGAGCAGGGCGCGGAGTTCATCGGCGGAGCCACGGACCGCGGAAACTTCCCCATGGCCGCGAACTTCGCCAAGGCGGGCTTCCCCGTCATCCGTGAACGCGTCAACTTCCACCCGGCGGGCCGAGCGGCCTAGTGTCCTGAGTCGGAAGTTCTTCGGTAGATCTCTGCTTCGACCGACAGTGGTCGCGCCCGCTTCCAACCAGGTTGGGGCTCCACTTGGAACCATCGGTCCAGGGTCCGGAGGCTGGGAGAACTACCCAAGAATCTCCGACTCGGGACACTAGGACCTGTCCGGCCGATCATGGCCGGGGCCGCGAGGAGTGGGCCGCACTGATCGAGGGGCCCGGCCCGAAGGCAGGTCCGGACCCCTCGCCGGCGGCACCGGCGTCACGCGGGTGCCCGAGGGTCCGGAAGAACCGGTCGGACCCGTTCCGTACCGCGGGCACCCTATCGGCGTGCGGGGCAGTGGAGGTGTACTGGAAGCTGCCGCATCGAGGGGGAGACGTGCCGCACACACCGGATCCGGGAACACCGGAGTCAGCGCACGAGGAAGAGCCCTGGCTCAACAGTGACGAGGTCGCGAAGCTGTGGCCGATACGCAAGGACTGGCTGCCGGGCGTCGCCTGTCGTGCGGACGTGCGCGTCCGCAGGGTCGGTGGGGAAAGCCGGGGCACGTGGGGGGCGGAACCGACCTTCCACTACTTCCACCCGGGTGACGTGCGCAGGGCCGCGCCGGCCATCGCCGAGGGAACCGTCGACATCCCGTCGGACTGGCGCACCGACACTCCGGACGGTCGGCGAGCGGAGTTCTGGGGCGTGCTGAGCGCGCGTATCGGCGTCACGCTCCTCATCGCGCTCACCCTGTGCTCGCTCTTCCTCATCCTGGGCTCCGCGGTCTTCCTGTTGACAGTGGAATGATCACCGGCGTCCAGCAGGCGGGCAGCACTTGTCGTGAAAGGAGGCGGCAGCGGTTCTCGTGACGGAAGGCCGCCGTACGAGCACGTACGGCGAATCACGTGCCTCGTCGATGACGACCACCGACCTTCGCCCCACCGCGCCGCCCGCCTCCTGGGCGTCCGGGCCGTCTCCGTGTCCCGGGGAGGGCCTCCGGGCACGGCGAACGGCTCCGTCCCTTGGAAGAAGGGAAGGAGCCGTTTCACCGCCGGTGCGGTTCCGGGGGACCGCCTCAGGCGTGTCGTCGGTTGCCGGTGACGAGGCGGTAGAGGGCGAGAAGGATCACGGAGCCGACGATGGCCGCGATCCAGGTGGAGAGTTCGAAGAAGCCGTCGATGGAATCGACGCCGAATATGACCTTGCCCAGGAAGCCGCCCAGCAGGCCGCCCGCGATGCCGATCAGAATGGTGATGATGACGCCACCCGGGTCCTTGCCCGGCATGATCGCCTTGGCGATGAAACCGGCGATCAGGCCGATGAGAATCCACGCGATGATGCCCATGATGTGTCTCCTGCCTGCTGATATAAGTTCTGCGTCAATACGGCGTATGCGCGCTTGGGCAACTTTCAAACCCCCCGTGTTTCGTACGTGCCAAGTCGCGCGGACCGCCCGTTCCGGGGGGCGTCCGGCATCGACCTCTGCGGAGCGGTTCCCTCACGCTCCGCCGTGCGCGGCGGACAGCCGGTCGAGTACGGCGCGGGCCGCGGTGGTGCGTCGAGCGGCGCGCAGGACGGCGTACCCGAGGAGGCCGCCGAGAGTGTTGGCGACGAGGTCGTTCACGTCGACGGAACGTCCGTTGCCCAGGGCGATGTACTGCAGGAGCTGGGTGATCTCGATTGCGAGGCTGGCCAGGGCGCAGAGCGCGGTGGTGCGGCCTCGTGTGAGGCCGGGGGAGAGCAGGGGGAGGAGGAAGCCGAGGGGGACGAACATGATGACGTTGGGGATCATGGTCACGTCGGCCATGAGGAGCGGGATCGGCTGGATCTGGCTGATCCAGGGCGCCGCGTTGCGGTAGTCACCGCCGTAGATCCACAGGGGGAAGAGCGTGAGGGAGGAGACCGCCGCCGCGTAGACGGCCGCGAGGACCCGGAGTGCCAGCGGTCCCCCACGCCACCCGGGTGCGTCGCCGCGCCGCCGCACGGCGGCGATGACGGCGAAGGCGGCCAGCGCCGGGCCGAGGACGGCGGCTGTGGGGATCTGGGTCTGGAAGTTCACGACGTGCTCCTGCGACGGACTTGCATGGACGACTGGGAGCGATCGTGTCCGAACGGGGCACCGCACCGGATCTGCCGAAAGCCGGAAACCCGGCAGGCCCGCTACGACTTTCGGCAGAGGCGCCCGGGACGTCCCGCTTTGTAGGGTGCGGACATGCATGCCACGCTCTTCGGCCGCCTCCCCTCCTGGTGTCGCGGCCTCCTGTTCTGCCTCGGTGCCACTCTCGTGAGCGTGGTCATGGCAACGGCGCTCTTCGTCGACCACCGCAGCGGCGTCTACGGCTCCCCCCTCGCGAACCAGGCCCGCCTGTCGGCCACGGGCGTGTTCCTGCTGCTGCCGGCCTGGCTGCTGCGCCGCTCGCGCGTCGGGCCGTGGGCGCTGGCGACGGCGGGCTGCGCAGCGGGCGCCGTGTCCCTCGGATGCAGCGCCTGGATGCACGTCGCAGCGGGACAGCCGGGCTCGTCCGCCGCACGGGCGGACGCCTACACCCTGTTCGAGATCAGCGCGCTCGTCGTCCTGCTGATCGTCACCGTCCTGCGCGGCTCGCCCTGGCCCGCCGCGGCGGCAGCCGTCACTCTGTGCGCTGCGGTCGCTCTCCGGCCCGTGGCGGTGGAGGCGAGTGAGAACAGCCTCCTCGTGGCACTGTTCTCCACGTTCGCCGTCTGCGCGGCCCTGGCCGGCGCACTGGTGGCCCGGCTGGTGACCGCCGAACGTCGACGGCACACCGAGAAGGTGCGACTGGAGCAGCGTCTGGCCTTCGCCCGGGACCTGCACGATTTCGTCGCCCACCACGTCACGGGCATCGTCGTACAGGCCCAAGGAGCCCAGGCGGTCGCGGCGTCCCGACCGCAGGCGAGTGCGTCCGCCCTGGAGCAGATCGAGCGGACCGCCGCCGACGCCCTCAAAGCCCTGCGGCACATGGTGAGCGGCCTGCGCACCGAGACCGCGCCCGAGTTCGTTCGGCCGGGAGACCTGGAGCAGATGCGCTCCCTCGTGGCCGATTTCGCCCTGCCCACCGGCGGACGGGCCCGCTTCGTCCAGGAAGGGCGGACGGGCGGCCTGTCCGCATCGGCCGCGCAGGTCCTCCACCGCGTCGTCATGGAGTCACTGACCAACATACGCAAACACGCGTCGACCTCCCGCGAGATCTCCGTGGCGCTCCGCGTCCACGCCGGAACCGCCGAACTCGACGTCGTGAACGACCGGCCCGCCCCACGGCGCAACACCGCGGGCTACGGTCTCATCGGCCTCGAAGAACGCGTGAAGGCCGAAGGCGGCACCTTCCGGGCCGGCCTCGACGACCAGGGACTATGGCGGGTCAGCGCACGCGTCCCTTCCGCCGGCACCTGGAGGGCGCGCCCGTGATCCGCGTACTCCTCGCCGACGACCAGCAGATCGTCCGCACCGGCATGGCCATGATCCTCTCCGTCGAGGACGACATCGAGGTCGTCGCCCAGGCCCAGGACGGACTGCAGGCCCTGGAGATGAACGCCCTGCACCGCCCGGACGTGGTCCTCATGGACATCCGCATGCCACGCCTGAACGGCCTGGACGCTCTGCGCCGGCTCACCCGCCCCTACGCCGAGCACCGTCCGCAGGTCGTCATGGTGACGACCTTCGACGACGAGGAATACCTGGCGCGCGCCGTGGAAGCGGGCGCCTGCGGCTTCATCCTCAAGGACTCCGGACCCCGCCTGCTCGCCGAAGCGATCCGCGCGGCCGCGGTCGGCGACGCCATGGTCAGTCCTCCGATCACCGTCCGCCTCCTGCGGCGGTTGCGGACTTCCCCCGGGTCTGCGCCCGCGACCGGGCTGTCCCCCCGCGAGGAGGAAGTCGTCCTGCTTCTGGCCCGGGGCATGACCAACAGCGAGATCGCCGCGGCCCTCGGCATCACGGTCGGGACCGTGAAGACCCACCTGACCAACGTTCAGGCCAAGCTCACCGCACGCAACCGCGTCGAGATCGCGGCCTGGGCATGGCGCACCGGACTCGCAAGGCCCTCTGCCTAGAGGTCATCTCATTCGGTGGGTCTGCGGTGGCGGATGAGGGTGCAGGCGATGCCGGTGAAGGCGAGGAAGTGGTCGGCCTTGCGTTCGTGGCGTCGGTGGAGCCGGCGGCAGCCGGCGAGCCGGGCCATGGTGCGTTCCGCGGTCCAGCGGTGGCGGCCCAGTCGCTGCGGGGACTCGACTCCCTTGCGGGCGATGCCGTGGGTGATGCCACGCTCGCGTAACCATCGCCGCAGGTGGGCTCAGTCGTAACCCTTGTCGGCGTGGAGTTTGCCGGGCTTGCGCCGTCGCCGACCACGGCGCGAGCGGATCGGGGGATGCCCTTCACGAGCGGTATCGGGGGCTGGCTGTCGTGCAGGCCGGGATCGCTCGTACGTCCTCCACCGCGGCGTCCGTGGAACGCTCGGAGACCGTGGTCGGGCGGCCGTCGAAGCCGAAGTGGCGCTCGGCGGCGGGGAACCCGGCCATCGCCACCCGGTCGGGGTTCGGGACCGGTTCCGGCGGCTCCAGGACGCCGATGACGACGCGGGTGTCGTTCATCACGGTCGTCTCGCCGGTGCGGGTGATGCCGAGCCGGTCGACGGCCCGGGCCGCGACGAGATCTCCTCGATCTGCCCAGTCGGGCGGCTGCGCGGTGATCGGCCGGGGCGCCGGGGTCACGGTGCGTCTGGAGGATCCCTGCGCTGCGACGGCCGCGATCAGGGAACGGGGCAGCTGGTGCGGACGCCGGACCGCGCCCGGTCCGTACCCGATCCGGAGGTCGGAACCGATGGCGTGGAGGTCACCCTGCACCGGCCGGAGGCCTCCCGGGCCGTACCGGTGTGCCGGGTTCCTCGACGGCCGACGACCCCGCACGAGACGCGCCGGCCCACCTGAACGACATCGGTGGGGGCGTCGACGTGCCGCCAGGACGGTTCGGGGACGACGGCGAACCCACACCGGGCGGAGCGGGACGCGCGGGCCCGTCGCCCAGGGCCACGAAGACCCCGAACCGCTCGATCGCGCGGCCGTGTCGGACGGGATGTCGCCGCGGACCACCGCAACGGCGCCACCGTTCAGGCCGTCCGCACGCTCTTGACCCGCAACCGGTCGGAGCGGGGAGGCACGCTGCCTCCACAGAACGGCGGCCCGTGACGGCCGGGCCCCGCAAAGCGCTCGGCGCCCCGCCGCCCGCCGAGGCGGACGAGCCCGGCCGTCGGACCGCTCAGGCTCCGGCCGCGACCGCCTCGGCGGGTTCACCGGCCGGCAGGGAAGCCCCGGCACCGGCGGTGTCCGCGGTCCTGGGCTTGGTGTAGAGGGCGACGCCTTGGCGGGTGTCCTTCTCGATCCTGTTCTTCTTCACCAGGCCTTCCAGGGCGTTGCGGACGACCTGGACCGAGGTCGAACGCTCGGCGTGTGCCGCGGCGAGTTCCGCGTGGACCTCACTGACCTTCAGCGGCTCGCCGAGGAACCTGTCCGCCAGCAGGCTGTCGATGAGCGCGCCGAGCGTCGGCGTCGGCTGCGCCCCCGAAGTGCCGCCGGCGGCCTTCTTCGGGGTGGCCTTCTCCGGCGTTGTCCTCCTGGCCGGCGCCTTCGCCCTCTTTGCCGCGGCCTTCTTCGCCGCCGGGGCCTTCTTGGTCGGCGCCTTCTTCGCCGGCGGGGTCTTCCCGGCCGTCGCCTTCCGGCCCCGGGCCGCCTCCCGGGTCCCTCGCGGCCGGAGCGCGGCCGCTTCTCGTACGGCCTCGTCCGAGCCGGCCACCACACTGCCGGCCGGTGCGGAAGGCGGCATGGAGTCCAGCATGGTGATCAGCCACTTCTCCTCCGTCCGCAACTGCTCCAGACGGGCGGCCATGGACGCCTGCTCGGCACGATTGGCCTCGAGATCGTCGGTGAGCCGCTCTGTGTACCTGGTGTGAATCGAGGTGCTGTCCAGCTCGTTCGGCACTACAGTCCACGCTCCTTAAACGATGGGCATTGGTGCCGGATGGTACTTGCCACTGGCCAAATTCCATCGCCACAACCGGAAAACGCCCTCCGGTGAACCGACGGGACCAGCGGGCGGGCAGGGCGGACGCCTTGCGCCAAGGGCCCGTTCGCGCCGCACCCGAAGGGCGGTCGGGCACACCGCGTCGAACCCACCGCCCGTACGATGTGGCGACGCGGTCTCGGTTGCGAAGGCATCGACGTGAACAAGGTCTCCCTGTGAGGGGGAGGGGTGTCGTGTGCAAGGCCGCTGAGCACCCTTCGGGCCCCTTGGATGCCTCATATGGGTAATATCGGGCGTTGATGGTTGGGTGTGTCAAGGGCCGGTGGCAGGGTAGTGGGGAGACGTCCCGACGCAGTAGACGGCCGGGACGGCCCACAGATACGGAGTGCTTCACCCATGAACCGCAGCGAGCTGATCGTCGCCCTGGCCGACCGTGCCGAGGTGACCCGCAAGGACGCCGACGCCGTGCTGGCCGCTCTCGCCGAGACCGTCGGCGAGGTCGTCGCCAAGGGCGACGAGAAGGTCACCATCCCCGGCTTCCTGACCTTCGAGCGCACCCACCGTGCCGCTCGCACCGCTCGTAACCCGCAGACCGGCGACCCGATCGACATCCCGGCCGGCCACAGCGTGAAGGTCTCCGCGGGCTCGAAGCTCAAGGAAGCCGCCAAGGGCAGGTAGCACCCGCTCCCCACACCACCCGTCCCGGTCACGTGCCGTGCTGTCGGTCCACCGAACCACGCGCGGGCGGGACGGGTCCCGGGTGCCTTCCCGCTGGGGGAAGGCACTCTTCTCAACCCGGCCGGACTCCCGGCTCGATCGAAGGACAGCAGCATGGCCAGCGGCACCGTGAAGTGGTTCAACGCCGAGAAGGGCTTCGGTTTCATCGCCCAGGACGGCGGTCCGGACGTCTTCGCCCACTACTCCAACATCTCCGGCAACGGCTATCGCGAGCTGGTCGAGGGGGAGACCGTCACCTTCGACGTGACGCAGGGCCAGAAGGGCCCCCAGGCCGAGAACATCGTCCGCGGCTGAGCCTCCCGGGCCCGTAGAGGCCCCTCTTCGCCCCACCCCGCGCCGGTGGTCATGCACGGCGGTGTCACCGACGCGGGGTGGGGCAGCCCGGTTTTCGGACGGATCGGCACCAGGTCGGCGGTCCGCTTGCCGCACTGCTGCCCGCGGGGCGGGCCGGGCGGCCTGCCGTCACCTGCATTCGTCCGTCCGCGTTCCGACCGGTGGATCGCAGCCGACCCGGGTGGACGGGGCCGGGCCCGACCCTCCCGCCGATCCCCGTGCGGTCCCCCGGGGACGACCCACCGCCGGAAGACCGGCCCGCGCCGGTGATGCCCGGCGCCGGGACGACAGACCCTGCTCGTCCCGGCGCACCTGCGATGCGATGACACCCACGCCCGCCTCGCAACCGGACCCCGCATCGGGATCGCGGCCGTGTGCCGGTGCGCCCGCGAAGCCGTCGAAGTCATGGCCGTCACACGTGCCGTGGCCGACCCGAAGCGCCGGGCGGACCGGACCCGTCAAGGTGTCGGTCGCCCGGTTCGGGTGCCGCTCCGCGGACGTCGGCTCGAGCGGTGACGGCATCGGCACCGCACCCACGCCAGGATCCGCCGCGTCGGCGGACGGGCCGCGGCCGCGCTCAAGGGCCGACGGCTGCTGCGAGTGCGAGTGCACAGGCGCGGAACACGAGGTTCCGTCGGAAGGCCCCCCTGTGGAGGAGACGCCATCCGCGCATGCCCCCGACCGGGGACTATGCTGCCCGAAACCAACGGGAGGGGTGCACGGCATGGGTCTGCGCAGGCTGTTCGGCAGGGGCGGCGACGAGGACGGCCGGGGGGCCGCGGAGGTCGACACGCGGATCACGTCGCCGGTGTGCATGCCCGGGCGGCCGGTCGACGCGGAGGTGGTGATCAGGGGCGGCGCCCGAGGGCTCGCCATCGACGAACTCGCCCTGGAGGTCGTGGTGCAGGCGCTCCACTGGGACGGCTCGCCCAGCGAGGAGTCCGTCTGCGACCTCAGCACGAGCAGTTGGGCCGAACGCGTCGCCGCCGGTTCGGAGAAGCGCCTCGCCTTCCGGGGGCGGTTGCCCTGGGAGACCCCGGTCACCGAAATCGGCGGCCAGGCGGTCGGTGCCGTCGTCTCCGTCGTCACGAAGCTGTCCTGGGACAGCGAGGCGCCGGTCGCGGACACCGATCTGCTGCACGTCACCGCGCCGCCGCTGTACGAGGCGGTGCTCGGAGCCTTCGCCGAAGAGGGCTACCGCGTCGACGGTTCCCAGGTGAGGGACAGCTACATTCCCGACGCGGAATCCCAGTCCGGTCGCTACCAGAGCCTCTTCCTCACCGCTCCCACCCGCGGCGCGGACCGCTTCGCCGAGTTGGAGGTCGTCCTCCACCAGAACGCCGTCGGCGCCGTGGTGTACGTCCGCCGCGCCGACCGGTCGACCTTCGAGTGGGAGGACAAGCCGCCGGCCCGTACCTTCGCCGCCGCCCACCACGAGGCCGGCCACGCCGACTTCGGCCCCCGCGTCCGCGACGCCCTGCGGAAGCTGGCCCTGCTCGACGGCTAGGGCCTGTCCGGCGGACAGGCCCTAGATGGAAGTCGTGAGGCCGTCGCCATATGCTGCTCGGCATCCGCAACGGGGGAGGGAGCACGGCATGGGGCTGCGCAGGTTGTTCGGAATGGGCGACGGCGGCGGAGAGGGCCGGGAGCCCGCGGAGATCGATACGCAGATCACGTCGTTCGCCTGCCTCCCGGGCGGGCCGGTCACGGCGGACGTGGTGATCCGGGCCGGGAGCCGGCCGCTGACCGTCGACCACCTCAACGTCCGCGTATTCGCCCGGTGTCACGGCACCGACGGCGAACTGGAGAAGGAGGGGTACCAGATCGACCGGCTGGACTGCTCCCGGCACAGGCTCGGCCTGGAGCCGGGCGCCGAGGAGCGGGTCACCTGCAAGGGGCGGCTGCCCTGGGAGACCCCGGTCACCGAACTCGCCGGCCAGGCGCTGGGCGTGGACGTGTCGCTGACCACGCAGTTCGACTGGGAGAGTGGGGCGCCGGTGCTCGACCTCGACTTCCTGCACGTCACGGCGCCGCCGCTGTACGAGGCGGTGCTCGGCGCGTTCGCCGGTGAGGGATACCGGGTCGAAGGCTCGCACCTGGTCAGGGGCAGCGTCCCCGACACCGAGTACCACAAGGGTCTCCACCAGGTCTTCACCCTCACCGACCCCACCCTCGGCGTGGACCGTTTCGCCGAGCTGGAGGTCGTCCTCCACCAGAACGCCGTCGGCGCCATGGTGTACGTCCGCCGTGCCGACCGCTCGACCTACCGCTGGGGCAGCAAGCCCCGTGCCCGTACTTTCGCCGCCGCCCACCACGAGGCCGAGCACGTCGACTTCGGCCCCCGCGTCCGGGACGCCCTGGAGAAGCTCGCGCTGATGGATGCCTGAAGCGCCTTGCGGGTGGTTGTGTTCGACGGGCCAGGCCTTGGTCCGGTGTCGGTGTGGATGATGTCTGCACGTTCACTGAGGGCCGGTGGCTGCGCCATGGCGCACCGGTCTTCCGCTCACAGACCGGGCGACCTGCGGCAGGCACCACGGCCGGCCACCGCCAGAGCCGTTCCCGCCCCGCTCGCGGACCCGCCTTCAGCAGCGGCTCGAACTGCCCCGTCGCCGGCCCTGAGAACGTCTCCGTCCACAACGGCTCATCCCTCAACACCCCACGCATAAAGGGGCTCCGCGTCACAACCCTCTGCAACACCCCCTGAGGCCCGCTTCGTGGGCGGGTCGGCCACAGGGATCAGGAGCGGGACCAGGGGCGGCGTCCGGCGGTGTGGCCGGTGCGGTGGGCTCCGATGCCGGCGAGGTGCAGGGCCAGGGCGGTGAGCCCGAGAAGCATCACGTTCGTGGAGGAGAAGACATCGTTGGTGCCGATGTCGGCTGCGTTGATCAGGAAAGCGATGAAGAACAGTACGGCGGCGGCCATGCCGAGCATGTGCGGGTTCCTTTCGGGAGGGTGCTGTTCACGTGTCCAGCGCTGCCTCGTCACGCGTGGGAGCGGTATGAGGGGGTGGATTCAGGTCTGCTGGGGATGGCCGGCATCGCCTTCGACGACCAGGCGGTCGGCACCGGGCTGTTCGGCGCGTTCGACGATGGTGACGTCGATCCGCCCGTCGCCGGTGGTGTCGAACTGGTAGAGGTCGGCCTTTCCGTCGCCGGTGGTGTCGGTCATCCACACATCGGGCTTGCCGTCGCCGTTGGTGTCCGCGCTGAGGACGACATGGTGCTCATCACCCTGTGTCTCGACCGCCTCTTCGGTGTTCGCTGAAGTGTCCATGACGGCCGGATGCCCCCGAGTCAGGGGGTGAAACGAGTACGTACCAGGAGGACGCGGAGTGACGTTTCGCTCGACGCGCTTACGGAAGTGGTGGGACTGTCGGCCGAGGCGTCGGCCGAGGCCGGGCCGTCGCCGCGCTCCGGTCCGGCGCCGAGGTCGGGGGCGCCGGTCGGCCGTCGGCCGGCGGCGGAAACGAGCCGAGGGGGGTACAAGAACCCGGACGGCAGGTCCGGCACCCCTGTGGAGCACGCCGGCCGGCTCACCGTCCCACGGCCCGTCCGGACAGACCCGGTCACCGGCGATCCGCACACGCCGTCCGGCGCCGTCCACCGTCATCCGGCTGAAGGGCCGGCCTCGGCCATCCCCCGGCTCGTCACCCGGCCCACGGTCCGTCATCCTGTGAAGCCGCGGACTGAGCGCGGACGAACAGCACCCCGAGCATCTCGCCGCCACCGTCGTGGCGGTCCTGTTCCCGACGAACGCCCTGGAGCCGACCGGCGCGGGACGGTCACGGGTCGGGTCCGAGGTGACAGCGGAGGGCCGCGACCGGTTCCGGACGGCTGCTCCGGCCGCCGTCCGGCCGTGAGAGCACTTTGGGCGTCCTGAGCTGCAGGACCGTGGGGCGCTGCTGGACGAGGTACGCGTGATGCGACAGGAACCGCGGGAGGCGGGGTTCCTCACCCGCAGCCGAGGCGGGGCCTCTCACGGCCCGCGCCGGTGCCAGGCCTCGACCTCGACGAGCGGTCGCGTTCCCGGCCGGCCCCGGTGGCGCTGTACCCGTCCCGGACGGGCCGGTCCTCGTTCGGCGCGGGTTCCGCCTCCGGGCAGGGACGGTCGTTCACGATCGACGAGGGGCCGGGACTCGGCGGACCGCGATCCTGCTGTGGTCCGCATTCCGTCCTTCCTCGGCGTGGTCAGCCGGTCCACGCCATAGGCTTGTGGTCATGGTGGACGCGAGCGCTTCCCTGACGGAGTACGACCGACAGCTGGCGCGCAAACGGGTGGCGGCGGGCGTGCTGTTCTTCGACGACGCGGGCAGGGTGTTGCTCGTCGACCCGGTCTACAAGGAACCGTGGGAGATCCCCGGCGGGGCGGTCGAGGCGGACGAGTCACCGAGGGCCGGGGCGCGTCGCGAGGTCCTGGAGGAGCTGGGTCTGGATCTGCCGCCCGGGGCGCTGCTGGGCGTCGACTGGACGGGGCCCGGACAGGGACGCAGCGAGAGCGTGGCGTTCGTCTTCGACGGCGGTCGGCTCGCGCCGGAGCAGGTGACGGCGATCCGGCTTCAGAAGGAGGAACTGCGGGAGTTCAGGTTCGTCGAGGCAGACCTGGCCGGGGAACTGCTCCTGCCGAGGGCGGCACGCCGCGTACGGGCCTGCGTGCGGGCCCGGAAGGACGGCGTGACCGCGTACCTGGAGCACGGGCGGGAGTGAGCCGGAGCGGTCCACCGCTCCCCGGACCCGACGGCCTCCCGTCCGCCCCGCACCCGTGACACGTCTTGGGTCTTCCCGCCCGGGGGCGGAGCGACCCGGTGGACCCACCGGTGGCCGGGGCGCGCGGCCCCCACCCATGCGATTGGCCGTCCTCCGCCGTTGCGACCCCGGTGAGGCTCCTCCGACGCGGCCTCGTGGCGGTCGGGCGAGACGCGGATCCACCCCCGGCGGCTGTTGCCCGCCCGGACGACCCCGGCGGGCCGGTCCGCCGGGGTCGTCGTCGTCACGCCTCCTCCTCGGTCCCGCCGGACAGGCTCTCCACCGCCCTCCACGGGGGCCGGGTGCCGGGGGCGGTCAGCCGTTGCCGCCGTTCGGGCGGCAGCTGCGCCCCGGCGCGTTCCCTCGGCCCCGTGACAGTGGGGCGAGACCGTGAGGACTTGTGCGTCGGCACGGGTCGGTGCCGGTTTCACGGATGGGGCGCATCGTCACGGATGCACGGGGTCGCAGCTGAGGCGGTACCGCTTTCCCTGACCCGTAGCCCTTCAGGTACCAAGTAGGTACCATCGGGGTATGCCGTCTCTGAACGTCACCTTCACGGACGAGGAGCTCGAGGAGGTCCGCGCGGCCGCGGCCGCCGAAGGCAAATCCCTCAAGCAGTACGTCCACGATCTGCCCCTGCGCGAGCGCCGGCGCCGCCAGTTCGTCCGCTATGCGGCCTCCTGGGGCGAAGCGCACCGAAGCGAGTTCGACGACGCCTTCCCCGACGAGGTCCCGCCCGCCGGCCGGGAACGCGGGGCGGACGCCGCCTGATGATCCTCCACGTCGACGTTCCCTGGCTCCTGGATGTCCAGGAGCAGGCCGTCCCCGAAGACGTCAGCGTTGCCGACTACTCGGCCCTGGTCGCCGCCGTGGCCCGCCACAAGACCCGCATCCCGCGCCCCGCCACCTCCGAGCCCGACCCGGCCTGGCGCGCTGCCGCCCTCCTGCACACCCTGGTCCGACTGCAGCCGCTGCCGCACCGCAACAGCCTGTACGCCTGTCAGGTCACCGCCGCCTACATGCACGCCTCCGGCGAAGGCATCGACCCCCCGTACGGCGCCATGGTCGACCTCGTGCGCGACATCCAGGCCGGCAAGGCCGACGTCTACCGGGCCGCCGACCTCGTGCGCACCTGGCGCATCTGACCGACAGGGATCCGGAAGCGGCCCGCTGTCGTGCGCCGCCGTCCGTTGCGGCCGCCCGGCTTTCGCCGGCGCTGTGGGCAGGTCGTGCCATGAGCGAGCCGGACGTGCCCGCGAAGCGACGAAGCTCCTGGTGGACGGGTTCTCGACGGGGATCACCCGTGTCCGCCGGGAGCTTCGCACGCTTGTCCACCCGTCCTCGACCGATCTGCCCCACCCCGCCTCCCGGCTCCTGACCCATGCCCTCGAACACGGCGACGGAGCCGAAGCCGTGGCCATCGTGCGGGAACTGCGACCCGGCATCGTGCCGATGGACATCCGGATGCCCGCCGCGGACGGTCCGGGGGCCGTCCGCCGCGTACTCGCGCAGGCCCAGGGCCGCCGGGACGGGACCGTACTCGGTGTCTTCGGGCCCCGCCGTCCCACGGCCCTCAGCCCGACGGCCGTCCGCGCCAGTCGAGGCAGACGACCATGGCGTCGTCGTCGGCGTCGATCACGCCGCGGTGACCGGCGAGTTCCTGGAGGACGGCGCGGGGGACCTGGGAGGCGGGCAGGAGCCGGGTGCTGGTCAGGGCCCGGGCCAGGGCCCGTTCGCTGTACCGCTCTCCCGACGGGGAGGTGACGTCGTAGACGCCGTCGCTGACGAAGACGAGGCGGTCGCCCGGCTCGGTTCGGAAGTGCTCGGCCATGTAGACGGTGTCCTCGAACATGCCGAGGGGCAGCTGCGCGCTCAGCTCGATCTGTCTGACCTTGCCGCGCCGTACGAGCCACATCTTCGGCGATCCGGCGTCCACGATCTCCGTCGCCCCGGTAGTCAGGTCGAACCGCAACAGCAGGGCCGCCAGGTATTGGGTCCCCCGGTACTGGCCGTAGAGCGCCTGGTCGGCCAGGTAGGCCTGGTCGGCCAGGGAGAGACCTGCCCGCCGGGCGTTGCGGAGGGCGTTGACCGCGAGGTTGGTCAGCAGGGCCGCGTCGATGCCCTCGCCCATTCCGTTGGTCACGGTCAGGGTGAGGTCGTGGGCCGACGTCGACCAGTCGAAGTTGTCGCCGTAGATCGCGTAGGCGGGTTCGAGCTGTGCGCCGATGTCGTACTCCGGGCGGGTGCACGAACGTCCGGGAAGGAGCTGCCACTGCATCTCGGCGGCGAGCGTGAGGCGGTCGGCCCGTCGGGCCTGGAGGTAGAGGTCGGTGTCGCGTTCGCCGACGACGATCTCGTGTCCGAGCACCTCGACGATCTGCGTCAGCTCCTGAGCGGTGTCGGAGCCTTCCTGCCAGTCGGGAAGGCGCAGGCTCAGGACTCCGATGCGGTCCCCCCGCACGCTCACCGGCAGGTGCACGGTGACCGGGTCGTTCCCGTCGGCGCCCTCGACCTGGGGCGACTGCCAGTTGAAGGCCCGGCCCGGGGCGCTGCCGTGGACGGGGACGGGTTCCTTCGTATAGGGGAGAGCCGTGACCGGTTGCAGTATGGTCGTCGCGTAGTCGGCCATGAGCAGGGTGACGTCCGCGGCACCGTATTGCGTGATCAGTTCCTCCTCCAGGGACGGGAGGAGGGCGTCTGGCGTGGCGGTCCGCAGGGCGCGCTCGACCGCGATGAATCTGTCCATTGTCCGGTTACCGCCTGATCTCGGAACGGGTGCGAAAAAGGGGGGTTCTCTCATGTCCTGGCGACCGGAGGAGGCATCGCGGCGCGACGGTGCGGAGGACTCGGCCGCCGGCGTGGCGCTCGAGGTCCTGGAACTGCTCGAAGTGCTGTGGTCCCAGGGGGAGACGGTGTCGACGGCTCCGCTGTCCTCTTCCCAGGTGCGCGTGCTGTACGTACTGGAACGCGAGGGGGTGGTGAATCTGCGCACCCTGGCCGAGAAACTGGACTCCATGCCGTCGTCGGTCAGCCGTATGTGCGACCGCCTTCAGGCGGTGGGATTCATCGATCGTGGCCACAACCCCTGTGATCGCCGCGAGCTGGAGCTGCGTCTGTCACGCAGGGGCGCGGGCTACCTCAGGGCGTTCCGCTCCCGTCGTGAGGAGGTCCTGCGTGGGTTGTTGGGGAAGATGACCCCGACCGAGCAGGCCCTGCTGGTGCGGGGACTGTCCGGGATCCGCACCGCCGCCGGTGCCGGGTCCCCCGGTGAGGAGACGGGCGCCGGCGTCACGGAGTCGGCCTGAAGTCGACGGCTGTGCCGATCGATGCACGGTTCCTCCCTTCGAGGAGATGTGGAGGCCGTCTGTATGCCTCGTGATGATGCGACAGATTCGTTCCTCGCACAGATACTTGTCAAATGACAAGTATTGCGGCCCTGTGACCGGTGACGGGCAGGCGGGTACGCGGTGAGAGGCCGCTGCGGGGCGGAGCCGGGCCCCTGGAGGTCAGCGGTCCCCGTCGTGGTCGCGCAGTGACTTGTGCAGAGCGGCGAGCAGGCCGGCGAGTCCGGCCCGTACGGCCTCGTTCTCGGCGTGCTCCGGCAGGAGGGGGGACGGCTCGGCCAGCCGCTCGGCTCGCAACTCGGCGAGCAGCTGCAGGCCGGCAGGCGTGGCGGTGACGATCCTGCCCCGCCCGTCGCCCGGCGCCGGAGCGCTGGTCACCAGTCCGGCTCGCGCGAGCTGGGCGGTCATGCGGCTCAACGAGGTGGTCGGTATGTGGAGGAGCCGTGCCAGCCCCCCCGGTGACAATCGGCCGAAGTGCTCCAGCAGGACCAGGATCCGGTGGGCGAGGCCTGTGGGTTCCCGCCGTAGTTCGAGGTCCTCCCACCATTCCAGCATCGCGGCGGTCGCCTCCGCGTCGGCCGAGGGGCCGGAGGTCTGGTCCGGGTCGTCGTTCATAGGAGGGTGCGGGATCGAGGGCGGTTCCCCTCCGCCTGCCCCGTACGGCACCCTCCATGCCTGCCGGCGGGCATCCTGACCGATCCCGGCATTCGTCACGGCCCCGTGCCGTCGGCGCCGGTCACGTCGAGGGGGACCCGGGGGAGCGGATGAACATCCCGACTTCCCGCCTCGCTCCGTCCCGTCCATGAAATACTTGCCGCACGACAACTATTGCCTGGTGGTCCACCGGCGGGAAAAGGGGGGCGAAAGCGTGACGACGGCAGCGCCCGGAGCCGAAGACGGTCACGCGGACGCCCCTGAGGACAGGCCCGTCGACACGCTCCTGGCCGAGGCGTTCGAGTTGCTGCCGGACGCCGTCTCGATCTCGGTGGCGGTACGGGACGCCGGCGGCCGGGCCGTCGACCTGCGTCTGGAGTACGCGAACGCGACCGCTCGGACCGGCCACGTGCCCGGCGCGGCGCCCGCCGGAGGTCCGTGCGGCACCCTGTGGTCCCGGACGCGGACGGCCGGCGACGGGGTCTTCGCGACCTGCCTGGACGTGCTGAACACCGGCCTGCCGGAACACGGCGCGTTCACCCCGGTCCGGAAGGGCGTCCACCGCACGACGGGCCACGAGTACCGGGTCTTCCGGCTGCGGAACGACCGCCTGATGCTGGTGCTGCGCACCGACCGGTACGCACAGGCCCCGGAACGTACGAGGCCACGGCCCGACGGCGAAGGTGGGAGCGACGACGGGAACGTCCGGGAGCGGCTGCGCATCCTGGCGGACGCGGGTGCCCTGCTGGGGGCCTCGCTCGACCGTGAGGCCACCTTCGACGCCGTCACGGGCTCCGTCGTACCGAGCCTTGCCGACGGCTGCCTCCTCTACCTCACCGACGACACCGGCCATCCGGTACTGGCCGCCCTGGCCCATCGCGACCCGTGCCGGCGGCGGGAGCTGCGCGACCTGACCGAGGCGTTCCTCCCGCACCCGGACGCACAGGGCGGGGTCGGCGCCGTCATCCGCACCGGACGCCACGAACGGGGCACGGACGTCACCCGCGCTCTGGTCCCCTCCCCGCGTCCCGGTGAGGGCCGCCGCACCCAGCGCCGTCCCTCCCCCGCGGACCCGTGGCTCACCGTCCCCGTGGCCCGGTCGGGCACCGTGGTCGGAGCCGTGGTCCTGGTGAGGTCCGCCCCCGGGCGTTCCCCCTTCACCGAGGAGGACGTCCGTCTCGCCCGGGAGCTCTCCTGCCGTGCCACCCCGGCGATCGAGAACGCCCGGCACCACACGGAGCAGGCGGAGGTGGCACGCAGGCTCCAGGAGAGCCTGCTGCCCCGCGCCCTGCCCGACGTGCCGGGCCTCGAACTGTCCGCCCTCCACCATCCCGGCCAGAAGGGCACCCTGATGGGCGGGGACTTCTACGACGTGTTCCCCAGCGGACCCCGGAGCTGGACCGTCACCGTCGGCGATGTCGCGGGCAAGGGCCCACAGGCCGCTGCGCTCACGGGTCTCGTCCGCCACACCGTCCGTGCGACGGGACGGAGCACCACCGAGCCCGCCGCCCTCCTGCACGCCGTCAACACCGCCCTCCTCGACGAGCCGCCGTCCACTCGCCGCTTCTGCACCACGGCCTGCGCGACCCTGCGCCCGCACGGTTCCGGGATGCGCCTCACCCTGGCCCTGGGAGGCCACCCGCACCCGCTGCTGCGCCGGAGCGACGGGACCGTCGTCCCCGTCGGCCGCCCGGGAACCCTCCTCGGAGTGGTGAACGAGCCCCGTCTGCTCACCGTCCACCACGAGCTGGAACCCGGCGATCTGCTGCTCTTCTACACCGACGGCGTCACCGAGCACCGTTCGAACGACGTCATGCTCGGCGAGGCGGGCGTGCACGCGGTTCTCGCGCGCACCCCCGGGGCCTCGGCCGAAGCGACCGTGCGCCTCTTGGCCGAGGAGATCGCCGCGTACGGTCCCCGAGCCCCCGCCGACGACTTCGCCCTCCTCGGCGTGCGCGTGCGCTGACACCGGACCACGCGTCCCGTGAACCCTCGTCCGGCTCGGCGGTGGACCGGGCGTTGCGGCAGTCCATCCGCAGGACACGGGCGGCCCCTCCCGTAGGATCCTCATCCCACGGCTGCGTCGCCGCACGTGACGGATCCGGTGACGTCGACGATCACCTCTGGAATGCTGGTCGCCCATGGACGACGTCGAAGTCGTGGTTGCCCATTCCGAGCGCGCGACCCTGCGCGTCGGTGGCGTGTTCCTGAAGGTGGACGCCGATCAGGCGCGCCTCGACGCCGAGGTCGAGGCGATGTTCCTGGCACCGGTCCCGACTCCGGAGGTCCTGTGGCGCAAGCCGCACGTGCTCGCGATCGCCGCGCTCCCGGGGACGACCCTCGGGCGCCTCGGCGGGCCGTCGACAGGGTCGCCGGCGGCCTGGGCCGCGGCGGGCGCCGCCATCCGCACGCTGCACGACGCACCGCTGCCGCCCCGCTCCGGCCGGGCCGGCCGGAGCACCGTCGCGCTGGCGGCGGAACTCGACGACGAGTGCGAGTCGCTCGTGGCGAACGGCCTCCTGCCCGCCGACCTGGTCACCCGTAACCGCCGGGTCGCCCGGGCCGCACTCCGGCCGTGGACTCCGGCGTTCACGCACGGCGACCTGCAGATCGCGCACGTCTTCGTCGACGGCGACGAGGTCACCGGCATCATCGACTGGTCCGAGGCGGGCCGGGGCGACGCCCTGTACGACCTGGCCGCCTTCACGCTCGGACACGAGGAGCACCTCGACGACGTCCTCACCGGCTACGGCACCGACGTCGACCTCGACGTGATCCACGCGTGGTGGTCGTTGCGAAGCCTGCTGGCGGTTCGCTGGCTGATCGAGCACGGCTTCGACCCCTTCGCGCCGGGCTGCGAGGTCGACGTGCTGAGATCCCGGATGTGAGGCCGTGCGGCCACGACCGCCGTGCAGGCGCTCCGACGCGTCGGACGGGCCGGCCCCTCCGGCGACCGCCCACTTCCGCTCCCGGCGAAGCGCGGTGCGCAGACGCCGCCGGCGGATGACGGGGCAGCGGCGGCAACCCCGATGTTCCGCACCGGGGATCAGCGAAGCCCGAAGCGCCCGGCCCAGGCGGCCACATCGGTGGTCGTCGCGTTGCCGCCGCAGACCACCAGGCCGAGCTTGACGCCTTCGCCGACGCGCTCCAGCACCCGGCGCGCCGCGGGCAGCAGACAGCCGGCGGCGGGTTCGGCCCAGATCTTCGCGTGGTCGGCCAGGTCGAGGACGCCCTGCACGGCCTCGGCGTCGGTCACCGTGACGACATCGGTGACCAGGGCCGAGACGTGCTCGTAGGTGTGCCGGGAGACGCTGGGGGCGCTCAGTGTCGAGACGATCGAGGACAGTTCGACCGGCACCGGCCCACCGGAGGCCAGGGCCACCGACATGGCTCGCGCCCCTTCGGTCTCCACGCCCCAGATCCGTACGCCGGGGCGGCGCGCGTGCAGCGCGGTGGCGACCCCGGCGATCAGTCCTCCACCGCCGATGCTGACGAGCACGTCGGTGAGGTCCCCGGCGTCCTCCGCGAGTTCCAGACCCACCGTGCCCTGAGCCGCGATGACGACGGGATCGTCGAAGGGGTGGACCAGGGTGAGCCCCTTGGTCCGGAGCTCCTCCACGAGGGCGAACGCACCGTCCATGGTGTCGACGAGGGTGACGTTCGCCCCGGACGCCTCGGCGATGTCCACCGCACGGCCGGGGGCGGACCGCGGCATGACGACGGTGGCTTCGACACCCAGCTCGCCGGCCATGACGGCGACCCCGATGCCGTGGTTGCCGCCGCTCACCGCCACGACTCCGGCGGCCCGTTCGGCCTCGCTGAGCGTGAGCAGCTTCGCCGTCGCACCGCGTGCCTTGAAGGAGCCGGTGCGCTGCAGCAGTTCCAGTTTCGCGGTGACGTCCACGCCCAGGAGCGCGGAAAGCCCCGGGCTCGACACCGTCGGAGTCCGTAGGACGTGTCCGGCGATCTGCTCGGCCGCGGCTTCCACGTCCGCAATGGTGATCAACACGTTCGCCTCCGTCGTACGATCCGGACCGCTGTGACCGGGATCCGTGTCTACCACGGTAGAAGGACGACGCCCACGTGGAGGTCCCGCCCGCGCACGGTGACCGACCGAGCGGCGACCCTGCCTGCTGCCCGTCGCGCGTCCGTGCGCGGACCGGCGGGCCCTGTGCGCCCTTCCGCCCGGATCGCCGTCGCGCACGTGACGGGGCCGGACGGACGACGCGTGAGGAGCGCCGGAAGCGGGCAGTTCACACCTGGCCCCCGGACGAGGGTTTCGTCCGGGGAGCGAGTCGGGGGAGGGCCGGGGTGGTCGTGGTCGATGTGTGGGTCGGCGTGGTCGCCGGGATCTACGTGGCGGTGTTCTCGGCGGTCGTGATGGTCTGTTTCCGGTCGGCCGAGGAGCGCGCGTGGCGTGCGCTGGCCGCTGGCGCGGGCCCGGGCCGGCCGTCGGCACAGCGGCTGTCCCTGTACGAGCTGGCCTGTATCGAGAACCGTTTCGGCCCCGGGAACATCCTGGGGGTGGCTCTGGTGCGGATGCACGCCGAGCAGCGGCTGACGCTGCTGGGCAGGGGATACGACGGGTACGGGTTCCGGGTGGAGGACCCCGAGCCGCGTGACGAGGTGGAAGCCGTACTGCTCGACCTGCTGGCCGAGGGACGCGGACGGCTCTCCACCTCCTTCGGCCCCTACGACCTGTCCGCCCCGCCGTGGCGGGCACTGCACGAGCGTCTGGTCACGGACGGCCTGCTGCGTGAACGGGGCCTGCCCGGGGGCATCACCGCCGGCTCACCGCGGGCGACCGCCTGGAAGGAGACGCGCGCAAGGGCCTACCGCCTGAGGTCCCGCCTGCTGACCGGAGCCCTGGTCGCAGGAGCCGTCACGGCTCAGCTGTCCGAGCTCTGGTTGCTGCTCGCGCTCTGCATCGTCGCTCTCGCGGTCCTGCCCGTACTCAGCAGGCCCGCCGTCCAGGCGCAGAGGGCGACGGTCACCGAGGCGGGCAAGGCCGCAGCGCGGACCGCCCGCGCGGCGGCACCCGTCTCCGAGGACGCCCGAGCGCTCCTCGCCGTTGCGCTGGGGGGCTTGAGCGCACTGCCTCACGGGCACCCGTTCGCCGAGCCTCCACGGGCTTCGTCGCAACCTGCCGCGCCCCACACCGCGGAACGGGACGAAGAGCCCCAGCGGTTCATCAACGATCCACCCGCGCTCGGCGGCCTGCTGTGAACCCGAGCCAGCGCTTCCGGAGGCCCCCGTGGCGTGCCGGTGCGGTGCTCGAACCTCCCTGGGCGCGGCCCGGCAGCCGGACGTCACATACAGCCGCCGCCCGCCGGGCTCACGGGGATTGATCCGGAACACCTGGAACCCGCTCGTCAACGGGGCCGTCGATGCCGGGCAGCCCGTCGACGACCTGCCCCGGGAAGTGCCGCTGCGCGTACGCGCGGAGGGCCGCCCGGGCGATGAGCAGGGAAGCGGAAGGCATGCTCCGGTCGTGGCAGCGGCCCGCGCCGTCGGAGGAGGATCGCGGGCCCGAAGCGGCTCCGGGACGCCCCTGACCGCCCGACCCCGCGCCGTCCCCGTGTCCCGGGCTCCCGGCTCCGCCGCCACTCGGAGCGCACCCGGACCGGCGGGCCCCGAGCCCCGGGAGGCCACCGGCCCCCGGGGCCGGATGTGATTCCGCACGGGGCGAGTCGCGCGATACGCAGGGGGTGCAACGGGCCGACGCGGGCTCGACGCAGACGGTGACGGAGTCGGTGTTGTTCGCCGGATCGGGATCCTTCTCGGCGGCCCTGACGACGGCGGTGTTGGTGACGCGCTCGGGCCCGATGGCCTTGCCCGCAGGGTGAGGACCGCGCGGGCGCCCGAGGCCACCTCACCGATCGACGACTCTCCGGTCTCCGGAAGGTAGGTCTCTGAGGCGGTGTCGGCGGACAGGAACACGAGCCCGTTCGGGAGCAGGTCGGTGACCGTGACCCCGGTCGCCGGACCGGGTCCGGCGTTGTGGACGCCCAAGCGGTAGGTCACCGTCTGCCCGACGGTGTCGGTGGTCGCGTCGGCCGCCTTCACCACGGTCGGATCGGCCGCCGGCCCGACCTCGGGCACGGCCTCGTCCGACGTGGACGCCGGCGGCTCCGGAGTCGGACCGAGCCAGTTCTCGTAGGTCGCCGCAGCGGTGTCGGTGACGAGGGTGCCCGCCGTTTCCCGCCCGAGCCCGACCCGGTACTCGACGGTCGTGCCGCTCGGCAGGACGTCGGTACCGGCCGGACTGCCGCCCTGTGACGCCGAGGCGCCGGCGCCGAGCCGGAAGACCACCGTGTCGGTCCCGGCGTCGTACGTGGCCTGGTCGTCGTCAGCCCGGCCGGTCTTCGCGCCCGCGTTCGAGCCGTCGACGATCCGCAACGAACCGGGCGTACGTCGTCCCCGAGGGCAGGGGGTCGGTCAGGACGAGCCGCTCGGCGTCCCCGCCCCCCTCGTTCCCGGCGGTGATCCAGTACGTACCGAGAAGGGGGAACCGGATGCCGTGAAGTTGGCGCACACGCGTTCTGGATGCGAGGTCTTGGCGCAGAGGTCCCCGACGGGGGCTCGCTCCCGGCGGCCGGGTCCGACCGCCGGCTCGGCAGGTGCGGGAGGGACGGGAACGGGCCGTCCCTCCCGGAGGAGGAGGAACGGCCCGCAGACATGCGTGCTGCTGGTGGGGCTTACTTGGGGCAGGTCTCCTGGACGACCTTGCCGGTCGGCTCGGTGGTGGTGTCCGGGTCTATCGACAGGCACTTGCCCGTCCAGTTGTTGATGAACGTGTAGGCCGGCCGGGACCCGGTCGGGGTGGCGAGCTTGACCGGGACGATGTTCCACAGCTGGCTGCCGGAGAACCAGCGGGTCTCGCAGTCCCACCAGAACATCTGGGTGCCGGAGCCGGGCGGGGTGCCGTCGTTGTAGGGGACGGTCAGGCACTTGCCGTTGCTCGCCTTGATCCAGTAATGGCCCTTGCCGTCGTACGACGGCTTCTCGGCCCCCCACTGGTGGCTGCTGGGCGGGGTCGACTGGCACGCGCGCTGGGTGACCAGGCCGCCGGTCTTGGAACTGTCGAGCTCCGGGCCCCGCACCATGCAGCGGTTGTTCAGGCTGTTGACGTAGGTCTTGTCGTCGTTGACCGTCCAGATCATCCGGTTGCCGCCCTCGACGGCGAAGGGGGCGTTGTGGTCGATGATCGCGTTCACCAGACCCCAGCCGGGGAAGTCCGTCATGATGATGCCGACGCGGTCCCTGGTGTTGTCGAGGTGCTTCATCAGGTGGTAGTTCACCCCCGGGACCTCGGTGCTGACCCCGTTCTGGACCTTCGTGTAACCGCCGGCGTAGTAGAGCGGCGACCCCCCGCCGGGGGCCTTGTTGGCGGACGAGTACGTCAGGAACAGGTCGTTGGGGGAGGCACTGGCCATCGCCCTGTCGACGTTGGCCTTGACGAGGTTCCACTTCTCCGGGATGGAGGAGGCGTTGTAGGTGTCCTCCTTGTAGTCGTTGAAGGTCTTGATCCCGTAGCCGTCGCTGTCGACGTTGTCGAAGCTGCCCAGGACCAGCTTGCCGCGGACCTGTCCCAGAGTGGGGGCGGCGATCCGACCGGCGCCCGTCACCGAGTCGGTGTAGAAGAGGTTCCGGTACCGCGCGTCCTTCACGTAACCGGCGAAGATGTTCCTGACGTCCGCCGGCTTCACCGTCTTCGGGTCGTTCGTGCAGTTGGCGACGCCGGGATTCTCGTACGCGCACTCGGCCCTCAGCCGCATCACGATCGTCTCGTGCGGATGCGCTTCGAGGAAGTCCTGCGCCTTCTGCAGGACGTCGTCGAAGTTGGCCTTCTGGTAGTACGCGCTGTGGTGGACCGTGAACTTCCCCCCGATGGCGCGGACCCGGATGTCGATGGCGCGGATTCCGCGTTCCAGCTGCGCCGTCAGCGTCTGCGCGCTGTCGCCGTAGTCCTCCTGCGTCTCCACGGCCGCACCGCCGTGGATGGCGAGCGTGTCGTGGGTGCCGGGGATGGACATCGCCGACAGCTTGGTGTCGCTCGCGACGCCCCACATCCATTCGGCCCGGTCCGCCTGCCCGAGGTTCTTGTGGGCGTCCCCGTTGGTCGACCCGGCCGCCCCGGCGGGGGTGGGGGTCAGCAGTGCCGCACCCAGCGCGACGCAGACCGTCATCAAGCGCGCCGACGGGGTTCGGTGCCGACGGTGCGGCGGGCGGTCAGAGACATGGGACTCCTGTCCGAATGCGAAACGGTGTACGGCCCAGGCTGTCCTCCGCCGCTATCGTCCCGCTGACGTTCCGCTTGCGCCCCGCCCCGCACGGCGCAAGCGAATCCTCCGGGAGCGGACCCGCGCCCGCCCCGCCCGGGACGGAGTCCTCCCGCGTGCTCCCGCCGCGCGAAAGGAGACCGACTGGACGGACGCGGTCCGTCGAGCCCCCGGGCCGCCGATCGGTGTCCGGGAGAAGACGTGCCGGTCGCGTGAGCCGTAGGGACGCGACCGGTCGGAACCCGATCATCCGGTCCGATCCCCCCGGTTCACGCTCCGGCGTCGAGTCCGTATCTGCGGGAGACGATCCGCAGGAGCTCGCCGGCGGCGCCCTCGACGTAGGCGCGGGCGTTCGCGGTGATCCGCTCCGGCGGGGGGAGGCGCCCGGCGTCGGGCGACACGTCCACGCCCCCCGATCCGACCGCTGGTCCCGCGACCTGCGCAGTACCCGTTCCACGCCCGACGCCGCGGTTCCCCGATCAACCGCACGGGCGCCCCGGACTCAAGCGGCGACCGGATGACGGGCACCCGACCGCACCCGTGTCCCGCTGATCCGCCACCGTAGCGCCGCACGGATCGGCCGATCGTGTCGTCAAGAGGATCTTCGGCCGCAGAGTTCCTGTCGGCCACGTTCCCGTGTACGCCGCCGGTCCTAGGATGTGGAGCATGAACAGGACCACTCCGGCACACGCGGGACCATGCCGATGACGACGCGGCGGACCCGCTGGCAGGAGGCGGGCAGCAGCGGAAACTACGGCAAGCGGTTCGCCGAACTCGTCTCCGCCGGCGAGGACGTCGACGGTGAGGCCCGGCTCGCCGACACGCTCCTGCCACGCGGCGCCCGAGTGCTCGACGCCGGTGCCGGCATGGGCCGGGTCACCGCAGCGCTCCTGCGCCGCGGGCACGACGTGGTCGCGATCGAGCCCGACGAGGCACTGGTACGGCAGGCGCGGGAGACCTACCCCGGGCTGCCGATCCAGGAACGCGACATCCTCGACCTGGGCCCCGAGGACGGCCCGTTCGACCTGGTCGTCTGCGTGGGCAACGTCATGGTCTACCTGGCCGAGGGCACCGAACGCGCGGCCCTGCGTGCGATGAGCGCCGTTCTCGGCGAAAACGGCCGCATCCTGATCGGCTTTCACCTTCAGGACCGGCCCCCGCACGCTCACGCCTATACCCCGGCCGGGTTCGAAGCAGACCTCACGGCCGCCGGGCTCCGCGTCGATCTGCGGGCAGGCACCTACCAGCTGCACCCCGCGAACGAGGCCTACGGCGTCTGGGTCCTCAGTCGCGCCCGGAGCGGGGCCGGCAGCTGAGGGCCGGCGGTCGTGAGCGGCGGCGCGATCGCCGTCGCGGAGCCGGCCACCTTCGTCGAGGAAGCTTCCGCGGCCCCGGCCGGTTTGTCCCGGGTGGTCACGCAGGCCGCCCGGTGACCGGGGCCGCCGAAGGCGACCGCGACCGCCGGACGGTGTCGACGCGCGCCGTTCAGCAGTTCCGGATGGACCACACGGGCGTCCAGTCGTACGTGAAGGGCGTGGGTTCCGGCAGGACGACGTCCAGCACCTGGCCGTTCCGGCCGTAGAAGAACGCGGCGGCGCCGACCTGGTTGTTCACCACCTGTCCCACGCCGTTCCAGTGGGACAGGGAGTACTGGTGGCAGCGGTAGAGGAAGAAGACCTTGTACTTGCCCACCACCGGGTCCCAGACCCCGGTGCAGAGATTCCCCGACGCGCACGTGACGGGGCTGCCCGACGTCGTGTGCACGTAGTCCGCCCAGGGCGAGACGGTCGGTGACACGGCCGCCACGGCACGCGGGGACGGCCCCTCGCCCCGGGGCGCGGGCGGCATGACCATGGTGCGGCCGCCGTCCCCGCGAGGCCCGTCCGGGGCCGTCGCCTGGGCCGGGCCCGCCGCGAAGGCGGACACCAGCAACCACAGGAGGGCACCGACCACACCGAGGGTGGAACGCCAGGTACGCGACATCGTCACTCCTTCTCCGGGAATTCCCGGGTTCACTTCTGACTCGTGCACAGCGGTACGTCCGGCAGCCGGTCGTCCGGGTGGCTGATGTAGATGTTGGTGACGTAGCCCCCGTACTGCGGCAGATACGCCCACCAGTCGTTGGTGTACGGCGGGACGGAGACGAGCTGCCCCTTCTTCTGGCAGCCCACCAGCACCTCCACGCCGGCCGGGAGCCGGGTCAGCAGGTTGTCCCCGACGACCGGGTCCTTCCGGACGGCGACGTCCTGACCCCACGTCCCGTACCACTTCCCCTTCGGCGTAGTTTCCCCGGGAACGTTCAGGGAACGGGTCAGCCGGCCGAGGTCGGTGTACGCCTTTCCGTACGACGTGCCGTCCTGGTGCAGAGTGAGGACGGCCACGATCGAACGGTCACCGGCTCCGACGGTGCCGGTCGTGTGCAGCGCCGGCCGGCTCAGGTCGACGCCGGCGTCACCCGCGCCGGCGGACGCGGGGGCCGAGGCGTCGGTGCCGTCGGCCGCGGTGGTGCTCACGGGGCCGCAGTTCCCCTTCGCGTACCTCCCCGACCAGCCCTGTTTCACGGCCCACGGGCGGTCGAACGCGGCGGCGATGCCGAAATGCTGGTCGAAGGAGTCCGACGCGCACCGGGTCGACCGGCGCAGACGCTCCATGACGAAGTCACGAACCGGCGCGGGAGCGGATTCCAGGATGTGCTGGTAGGTCTTCACGGTGTCGCGGGCCGACATGGCCGTGTAGCCCCAGTACCCCTCGTGGCCTGCCGGTGGGGGAGCGGTGTCGGCGAGCCCGAGCCGCGTGACCATGCGCTCGACGATCGCCGGCCCGCCGTAGGCCGACCAGTAGTGGTTGGCCGCCGCGTCCTGACTGCTGCGGAGCATGACATCCAGCCGCGTGCGGTCGGCGACCGGGACGGTGTCGGGATTGCGGCTCCACAGGAAGTCGAGGGCGATCAGGAGCTTGACGACCGACGCCGACCGGAACGTGGCGGCCGGGTCGAGCTGTTCGGTGAACGTTCCGGTCTGCCGGTCGAACACGGCCACTCCCGCCGTGACCCCCGCCGGCACCCGGGGGCCCGCGGGCGTGACCGGCACGGGGCCGCCCGTCGGTTCCCTCGCGGCCTCGGCCGCAGGCGGCGCGCTCCGCACCGCGCGGACGGGCGCGCCGGCCTGCGGCGGCGACGCCTGAACGGCGCCGGCGCCGAACAGCACGGCCAGGAGGGCGGCGAACATCGCCACCGCTCGTCTCACGGACATGTTTCGGCCCCCGTCGTCGAGAAGGCAATGGCCGGACGCCCCTGCGGAACCGAGGAGCTGTCACGGGGCGTCGCTTGAGAGCCGAGCCTTCCACTCGCACTCTGTTCATGTCATCACTTGTGGCCATGCGACATGAAAGACGATCGATAAGGGATTCATCATGGTTACTGGCGAAACGGCCGCCGAAGGCACCGCGCCGACGGGTCCCGACCCGCGGACGCCGAGCGCCCATCAACTCCGGCTGTTCGTCGTCCTCGCGGAGGAACTCCACTTCTCGCGCGCCGCCGCCCGGCTGTTCATCACGCAGTCAGGGCTGAGCCAGCAGATCAGAGACCTGGAAAGACGCCTCGGGGTGCGGCTGTTCGACCGTTCGAGCCGGGCCGTCACGCTCACCCCGCAGGGCCGGGTGCTGTTGGCGGACGCGCGCGGTGTGGTGGTGGCCATGGACCGGCTGAGCCGCAGCGCTTCGACCCAGGCGCGCAGGCTCTCCGGACGGCTCGTCGTCGGCACCATCGGCGCGGAAGCGGCGATGCCCTACACGCACGCCGTCCTGCGTCTGCTCCACGAACGGCACCCGTTGGTCCAGGTCGACGTGCGCTGCCTCCACTTCGCCGACCACTTCGACGCCCTGTTCCGCCATGACGTCGACGTCGCCTTCCTCCGTCCACCGGTCCCGCCCGGCGTCGAGGTGCAACACCTGGCCACGGAGCCGCGGCTGGCCTGCCTCTCCGCGGGCGACCCGCTCGTGGACCGCGACCGGATCGCCCTCGCCGAGCTGGCGCGCCACCCGGTGATCGACGTCCCGCCGCAGGTGCCACGGCTTTGGTGGGACTTCTGGGCAGTCGACCCGCGACCCGACGGCACCCCGGTCCGCTACGGACCCGTCGCCTCGGACCTGGAGGGCCTGCTGCACCTCGTGGCCCAGGGCAGGGGCATGTGCTTCCTGCCGGCCGCCGCGCGCGCCCTCTTCCCGCGCCCCGGCGTCCGCTACGTGGAGGTCACGGACCTGCCCCCGTCGACGGCCGGCCTCGCCTGGCTGAGGGAGAACCGCACGGAACCGCTCGTCGAGGCAGTGGTGGCAGCTGCCGGACACGTGGCATCGGCGCGGGGCCGGGAAACAGTCCGGGGCGGGAACCGGGAGGGGGACTGGCCCCACGTCGCAGGTCGCAGCTGATCCGGGCGCGGGGTTCCGGCGGTCCACCTGGTGCTGGACGCCTGCGCCATCCACGAGCCCCCGGCAGCAAGGACCTGGCTGCCGGCACGTCGCCGGCTCCACCTGCGATCGTCCTGGCTCAACCCGGTCGAGCGGTTGTTCGCCGGGGCGACGAACACAGCAGACACGACGAGGCGTCCACGAGACCGTCCGAGCCCTGAAGAACGGCATCCGGACCCGGATCGCCGCCAGGAACACCGACCCGGGGCCCTCCGTCCGGACCAGGGCCGCAGACGGGATCCTTGAACGCCTCGCCTCGTGTCCGAACGGCACTTCCGGCCCGCGGAAGACCAGGGTCGCCGCCGCCGTGCCGTCAGGGCGTAACAGGTGAGGAGGGCGAGGGTGAAGACGATGCCGATGACGATGCCGATGACGGCCGCCTGCCGCATGCCGGGCGCCTTTACCGCTGTCACCGCGACCGCGAGGACACCGAGCCCCGCGACGACCGCCGGCTTGTCGCCGCCCCGGACGGAGAAACCGGTGAACTCCCCGGGGTACGCGGCGCGGTGGTGCCGGAAGGCGACGTACGAGGCCAGGATCAGCAGCCGCACCGGCACCACGGCGGAGCTCACGATCGGCATCATGATGCCGAAGAGGCCGCTGACGTCGTAGAAGGCGAGCAGGACCGCGGCCGCGATGCCCAGGGTGGACGCGCGGCGATCGCGACCGCCGGGACGCCCCGGCGGCGGGCACACCGATCCCTGAGGAGACCCGGACGAAGGGACTCGCCTCGACGCCGACGTCGCCGTCCGCCGTCCGGCGCCATGGGACCAGGGCCGGCACCCGGGTGATGGAGAACAGGCAGATCCGACCGCCGCGGGTGAAGACGGACCACGGGGGTGTCGGCCACCGCCTCCTCCGATTCGCGGACAAAGACCCCGGTGCCGTTCCCCGAACCCGGCCCGAACCGGAGGCTGGACCCGGCGTGGGCGCGGGCGAATGCGGCGCCTGACGGCACCCCCCTGCCCGTGGCCGGTCCCGCGGTGTGGAACTTCGCGGTGCGTGGAGGCGTTGGCGGGGTGGCGCGTGATGATGCGTGCCCGGCGAGGGAAGATGCAACAGAGGTCGAGGTGGCACGAGTGGCGATGTGGGATCGGATCAAGGACCAGGCGGCCAGGGGGCTGCAGCAGGCCCAAGGGGTGCGCGGCGGCTCCGGCGGCCCCGGACCGTCCGGCGCACGGTCCGCGGGTGGTTCCAGGGCGGAGCTCGTGAACGCGTTGAAGTCGCAGCTCACGTCGTTGAAGACGGAGTTGAGGAGCGGCGGCTTCCGGGACGCCGCCATGGCCATGTGCGCGCTGGTGGCCGCCGCCGACGGACGGGTCGATCCGGCCGAGCGCCGGCACGTCGAATCGCTCATCCTCACCAATGACGTGCTTCAGAACTTCCCCGCCGACCAGCTCCGCCAGCGTTTCAACAAGCACGTCGACCAGCTTTCGGCCGGTTTCGTCATGGGCAAGGCGGCAGTGCTCCAAGAGGTCGTCAAGGTGGCGAAGAAGCCCACCGAGGCGCGGGCCGTCATCCAGACCGGCCTCGTGATCGCGGGTGCGGACGGCTTCATCGATCCTGCCGAGGAGCAGATCATCCGCGAGGCGTGTGCCGCGCTCGGCCTGACGGCTGCGGATTTCGGCCTCTGACCTGCCGTACCCCCTCCACCTCACCGGGTCCGCCCCGACCTGGGCGCGACCCCGGCCGCCGACTACTCGATGCGCCGGGTCGTGTCTCCCGGCTGGACGGGCACCGCGGGCAGGGGAGCGGTGCACGCCGCGCAGCGGCGGGCCCGGGCCGGGACCGGGCTGAGGCATTCGGGACAGTCCCGCTTGGGCGCCTGGACGTCCTGGTGCGGTGCGAGACGCTCGTGCAGCTTGTTGATCGGCAGCACCACGAGGAAGTACAGGGCGCTGGCGAGGAGCACGAAACTGATCGTCGCGTTGATGAAGGCGCCGTAGGGGAACTGGGTGGCGCCCACGGTGAAGGTCTTGCGGCTCATGTCGCCGGTGGCGCCGGCGGCCAGCCCGACCAGGGGTGTCAGGAAGGCGCTCACGAAGCCGTTGACGACCGCGGTGAACGCCGCCCCGATGACGATGCCCACGGCCAGGTCGACCACGTTCCCGCGCAGGATGAAACTGCGGAATCCTTTCACCTTCTCGCTCCTCGGAGTTCCTCGACGTCGACGGGCGGCCCGGGAGTGCGGCCGGCTCCTTGCCCGGATGCCCGGCCGCGCCCCGCCCATACCTGCCGGGTGCCGGAAGGGATCGTGTCGGCGTCAGCCGTCCTTCTGGTCCGTTGCTCTGCTGTCCGGCGGGTAGGAGGGCCGCGTCTGTGGACGATGGCGAGAGGGGCCGGTTGTGGCGGGAGCGTTGGTTGCGGGCGGATGGGGCCTGTTCGCGGGGGCGGCCCTGCTGGTGGGGGCGGCCGTCGGCACGCTGGTGCGGGTGCCGCTCCGGCTGATCGCTCTGGTCATGGCCTTCGGCAGCGGTGTCCTGATGGCCGCGGTGTCGTTCGAGCTCATCGCCGAGGCGTACGAGCGCTCCGGCATGGTGCCCGTGGTCACGGGCGCTGTCGGCGGTGCCGTCGTGTACTCGGGTGCCAACGCCCTCCTGGCGCGGCGCGGCGCGCGGCACAGGAAGCGCTCCGGGGAGCAGCAGCCCTCCGAGGAAGAGGCGCCGGGATCGGGCAACGCCATAGCCCTGGGGGCACTGCTGGACGGCGTCCCGGAATCCGTCGTCATCGGTACCAGCCTGCTGGGAGGTGGGCATCTGGGAGTGGCGACGGTGGGGGCGGTGTTCATCAGCAACCTGCCCGAGGGGCTCGCGAGCGCCGCCGGGATGCGTGCCGCCGGGCGTGGTCGCGGATACGTGTTCGCCCTGTGGGGAGGCATCGCCGTGGTCAGCGGTCTGGCCGCGCTGGCCGGCTACGCCCTCCTGGGCGGTGCGTCCGCGGCGGTGATGGCGACGATCACGGCGGTGGCGGGAGGAGCGATACTGGCGATGATCGCGGACACGATGATCCCCGAGGCGTACGGCAGGGTGCACCTGCTGACGGGACCGGTCACCGTGATCGGCTTCCTGTCGGCGTTCGCCCTGGCCCACCTTTAGGGGCCCTCCCGGGGAGCAGCCGCCATCTGCTCGTCAGGCGCGCCTCTCCGGAGGAGCCGTGGACGGGTCGGCCGTGCGACCGCGTCCACCACCGGGTCCCGGCGCCGTCCCTGCGCCCGCCCTGCCCGGGCCACGACCCCTTGTCGGACGCGGCCCGTCAGAACTTGTCCGGCCGATCACGCGACCGCACCGTCCGAGAACGCCACCGCCTGTGGCGCCCCGAGGGTTTTCGCCGCGCAGCTTGCCGCCGCCCGTGCCGAGGTGGCCACTGTCCGGTCCGACGCCGCCTGCCACCGTCGTGCCGAACGCCGAACGCCGAACGCCGAACGCCGAAGCGGCCACCGTCCGGTCCGACGCCGCCTGCCACCGTCGTGCCGAACAAGGCAGGGGCCGACACCCCGCCCGGCCAGGGCACCGAAATCCACTCGCCCCCCGCAGGACAGGCGCCACCACGCCTCCGGGACAGGCGACCGACCACCTCACGACCCCGCCGCGCAGGCCGAAGATCAAGTTACGATCGGTCGTATGCCGCTGACGATGACCGATGTGGAGCGCTTCGAGGCCGCCCGCCCCCGCCTGGAGGCCATCGCCTATCGAATGCTGGGCTCGTCGGCCGAAGCCGAGGACCTCGTGCAGGAGACGTATCTGCGCTGGCAGGCAGCCGACGTCGGGCGGATCGAGGTCCCCGACGCCTGGCTGACCAAGGTGCTCACCAACCTCTGCCTCAACCAGCTCGCTTCGGCCCGCGTCCGCCGCGAGACCTACATCGGCCAGTGGCTGCCCGAGCCCCTGCTCGAAGGCGACCCGATGCTCGGCCCGGCCGACACGGCCGAGCAGCGCGAATCGGTCTCGTACGCCGTACTGACACTGATGGAACGGCTGACGCCCAACGAGCGTGCGGTGTACGTCTTGAAGGAGGCCTTCGCGTACGGACACCGCGAGATCGCCGAGATCCTCGACATCAGCGAGGCCGCGAGCCAGCAGATCCTCTCACGGGCCAAGAAGCACCTCGCCGGGGGCAGGGCGCACACCGAGGTCGACCAGGCCGCGACGAAGCGGATCGTCGAGGAGTTCCTGGCCGCGGCGACCAGCGGACGGATCGAGCCGTTGGTCAAGCTGCTGACCTCCGACGCCATCGCGGTCGGTGACGGCGGCGGAAAGGTCCCGGCGAAGGCCACGCCGTTCGAGGGGGCCCTCGCGGTGGCGAAGTTCATGCGCGGACTGTTCAAGCCGGCCGAGAGCAAGCGCCGCATGCTCGGCGGCGCCGCCCCGGAGGTCTACGCGACGACGGCCAACGGCTCCCCGGCCCTCGTCGTCGTGGTCGGGGGACGGGTCTTCGGGATCATGTGCCTGGAGCGCAGCGAGAAGGGCATCGTCGCGGTCCGCAGCCAGGTCAACCCCGACAAGCTGCACCGGGCCACCGAGGTCTGGGCATCGGCCGGGCGGGGAGAGCCGCTGGCGCTGACCGGCTGGTAGGCGCACAGCGGCACGTGTGGTGCGGGTCACATCCGGCTCTCGTCAGGAATCCGAAGGCTGCCCGGTTCAAGGGGCGTGACCGTGAAAGAGCGGAGCCTGAAAGCGGCCGGGCCGCGTGAGAACAGGAGCAGGACCATGACTGCTGGAACCATCCGCAAGCACCGCATCCTCGTCCTCGGCGCCGGCTACGCCGGAGCCTCCGCAGCGGGCCGTCTCGCCAAGCGACTGCACCGCGACGACGTCGAGATCACACTCGTCGACGCCGAAGAGGACTTCGTCGAGCGGGTCCGCAACCACCAGCTGGCCGTCGGCCGGGAACTCAGGCACCGGCCCTTCGACGCGATGTTCAAGGGCAGCGGTGTACGGCTGAAGTTCGCGAAGGTGACCGCCGTCGAAGCGGACCGCAGGTCCGTACGGGTCGAGAGCGCCGCGGGCGAGGAGGAGCTCGTGTACGACACCCTCCTCTACGCTCTCGGAAGCCGCTGGCAGGACCACGGGGTCCAGGGGGCCGTCGAGTACGCCCACGAGATCTCGAGCCGGGCCGGTGCGCTGCGGCTTCGCTCGCGTCTGGAGTCCCTTGGCCCCGGCGGAAGGGTCTTGGTCGTCGGCGGCGGACTCACTGGCGTCGAGGCCGTCACCGAGATCGCCGAATCCCGTCCGGACCTCGATGTCGCCCTTGTCGCACGCGGCGGGCTCGGTGACTGGTTGAGCCGGAAGGGCGCAGCACACGTGCGCAAGGTCTTCGGCGCGCTCGGCATCACGACGTACGAGCACACCACGGTCACCGCCGTCGAAGCGGACCGGGTGAAGACCGCGGACGGCAAGGCCATCGCGACCGATGCGACCGTGTGGACCACGGGCTTCGCGACCCACCCGATCGCCGAGGCCGGCGGCCTGCGGGTGACCGAGAACGGGCAGATCGTGGTCGACGGCATGATGCGCTCGGTCTCGCACCCCGAGGTCTACGTGGGCGGCGACGCGGGCTACGCGATGGGCAGCGCCGGCAAGCCGCTGCGCATGAGCTGCGCCACGGGCACCCCGATGGCCTGGCAGGCAGTGGACGCCATCGCGGCAGAGCTGACGGGCCTGAAGCAGCCGAAGGTGCCACTGCGTTACTTCAACCAGTGCATCTCACTGGGCCGCAAGGAGGGGCTGATCCAGTTCGTCGACGCCGACGACACCGCGAAGGACTGGGTCCTGACCGGCCGGACGGCGGCGTACTACAAGGAACTGGTTTGCAAGGCAGCGGCCTGGTCCGTGGCCAACCCGGGAGCCACCGTGTTCGCGCGGGGGCGGCGGATGAAGCGCGAGCCGGCGGCTGCGGTGGGAGCCGCGTGATCCGGTGCGGAAGACGGGCCCCCACTCGCACGAGGCGGGGACGCCCCCTTTCCGTGCACCGGCACGCCCTCCGCCGATCCTGCTGACGGGGCCGGACGTGGGTTGCTGGAGGTCGTCATGCCGGCACCTTGGCATCGCCGACGCATCCTCCACAGAAGTGGCTCGCCCGTCCAGAGGGAGGAGGCGAACCGGTGTGCGACGTCAAGGTGTTGCCCGTGAAGGCGGTCCGCGTCCGCGCGTGGACGCCGGACCTCGTCGACTCCGGTTTCGGCTGCGCTGCGGCACGCCACCCCGTTCACGGTCCGCGTCGTGCCCCGTACCCGGTACCCCGGCACGGGGCACGACGCGACCACGCGTCCGGGTTACGGTGCGGGGTTGTAGTGGACGATGGTGGTTTCGCAGGCCTCGGCGTACACCTTCAGCGCCTCGGCCTCGGACTGGTCGGCGGCCAGGCCCCAGCGCAGTTTCGTGGCCGTCCATTCACCGGTGTAGCGGCAGTGGGCTTCGGGCAGGGGCGGCACCCAGGCGGCGGGGTCCTGGTCGGCTTTGGAACGGACGGTGCGCGCGGTGACCGCGACGAGCGAGGCGGCGGCGCCCTGGTCGTTGGCGTAGGCCTCGCGGCGCCTGGCGTCCCAGGCGCCGGCGCCGGATTCCCAGGCCTCGGCGAGGGGGACCATGTGGTCGATGGCGAGCTTGTCCGCCCCGCCCACCTCGACGCCGTCGTAGTAGGAGCCCCACTTCCCGCCGGACAGCTTGCAGCCGGCCGTCACGGTCGGTTCCTGGACGGCTTCGGCGAGGAGGACCTCGTCGCGGGTGTTGCACCCGTCGGCCGCGTCGAGACCGGTGTTCCAGTACTGGAAGGAGTCGCGCGTGTAGCCGGTGCGGTCCTCCTCGGCGACGGGAAGCCGGCCGACGGCGTCCTCCAGCGGGAGCACCTCCGGAGTAGGCACCCTCGTCGCGGTCGCGGTCGCGGTGGGGGAGGGGAGGGTGAGCGAGGTCAGGGCGAGGCAGAACGCGGCGGCGCCGCGCAGCATGTTCGTGATCACGACCGTAGGCATAGCGGATCCGGCCCCCGGACACGCCTGGGCCGGGACGCTCATCGACTGGGCGTGGCGCGGGGATTCGCTGAAGAAACGCTCCGCCTCGGGGCTTCGGGTTCACCCGCGAGGACGAGACCGTACGAGGCCGTCCCACACTGACCGGTCCGGCCAACCGGGCAGCGACTGAGGTGCTCGTAGTGCAGGGGGCTGGTGCGGGCGGGGTGCTCACGAGTACGTCCGACCAGGCGCTCCAGAGGCGTACGAAGATCGCTTCCCAAGCCGGCGGAGACCGTTTCCCACCTCGCCGACGCCCGGTCGTCGTCCGCTGTCAGACGTAGGGGCGAGGATGGGCGGTATGACGAAGACGGGAGCGGACTACGCGTGGTTCGAGGACGACTTTCCAGACATCGCCGAGGCGTACTGCTTCACCCTGGTACGGGGGCTGTCGCCCGCTGAACTGATGTCCCGGCTCGAAGGACGGCCGGAGGCACCCCTGCAGGGCATCGCCGCAGTCGTCGACGCCGCCTTCGTCCAGTACGACCCGGGGGAGGACCGGCAGCTGGTCGCCATGACGACGGTGGACGACTGGACCCTGCTGATCGAGCCCAACGGCTACCTCGGGGTCACCGAAGAACAGGCACTGCCGGCCTCCGCCGGGGCGAACTGGGTCTCGCACTTCGTCAATATCAACGGTGTCGGCACGTTCCTCTGGGCGGAGGACCAGGTCCTGCGCCTGTGCTTCGACCCCATGTTCCCCGAGGACCGCTGGGGCACAGAGCCCGACGGACTCCTCGACGTCATGCGCCGGATCGGTTTCCACTTCGACGATGACGATCCGGAGAAGGATCTGTCCTCACCCGCGGCGTTCGCTCTGGCCGAGCACCTGACCGGCGCCGCCCTCACCCCCGCGCTGCTACAGGACACCACGTTCACCTGCGCCACGGTGAAGGCGAGCGGGACGTGTGGCTGAATCTCCGGATCGCGGCGGAGTTCCTGACACCGACGCCCGTATGCCGACGCCCATCGAGGAGAGTCCGTCGCTGAGAGGCGCGCCCACCCCTATCCGCACCGTGAGGGAGGAGGCCGCCGACCCGCCGCCCCGCGGGTCGGCGTCACGGGTGAGGGACCAGGTCAGGAGCGAGCCCGTGGCGAGCACGGCGAGTGCCGTCCCCAGGACTGCGGAGTGCCGGGTGAGGGCCCGGGGCCCCCGGACGTCCGGTCGGCCCGCTCCGGCGGAGCCGTCGCGTCGAGTGTGGGCGGCCGCTCGTGCGGGGCCGCGACGACCGGCGGCGTGCCCGGCCGGCCGGGCACGCGGTGACGCGCGGGGCTCGCGCCGCCCCCAGAGGAGCCGGGAACGATAGGGGTCGGTGCGGACGGTGCCGATGAGGGGCCCGCCCGGGCATCGTCGGGGCGGAGGAGGGTGCCACCGGTGTGTCCGGCGTCGGAGTCGCCTTCGGGCCGGGAGCGGGTTCCGGTCCACTGCCCGGTTCGGCTTCCCGCGCGGAACCGGGGCCGCGGTCCGGGCCGGTGGAGGAGGGGACGGAGCCCCTCGTACGGCCTGGAGCACCCCGGTCGCCTCCGCGGCGCCCGCGCGCTCGGCCGGGTCCTTGGCGAGCAGCGTGTCCAGCAGCGGGGCGAGCGGGCCCGCGTGGACCGGCGGCCGGTGCGGACGGGTGAACACGGCCACGGCGAGGGCGTGGAGACCCTCCGCCTCGAACGGGAGGCGCCCCTCGACGGCGTGGCACCGGGCGGTGCCGAGTGCCCCGAGGCCGTCGGCGGGAGTCGGGCGCTTGCCGTCGAACTGCTCCGGCGGCTTGTACTGCGGGGGTGCCGATGACGATCCCGCTGCGGCTCAGCTCGGTCGTGGCGTCGGCGAGGTGGGCGATGCCGAAGTCGGCCAGGACGACCCGGCCCTTGGCCAGGGGCACGTTGCCCGGCTTGATGTCGCGGTGGACGATCTGCGCCGCGTGCGCCCCGGTCAGCGCGTCCGGCACGGCGGCGCCGATCTCCGCCACCCGGCGTACCCAAGAGGGGCGGTCGCCCGTATGTCCCGGGTGGCTGCCCCTGCCTGGCATGTCACGGTGTGCTGCGGATCAGCCGTTCAGGGCTTGTTCGACGGTGGGACGGCAGTTGATGACGGTGTCGACACCGATCAGGCCCAGGACGCGCCGGACGGCTTCCTGGGCGCCGGCGATGCGCAGCCAGCCATGTGCGGCGGTCAGGTGCTGGTGGGCGAGGATGAAGGAGTTGATGCCGCTGGAGTCCATGAAGGTCACGCCCTCCAGATCCGCCACCACCCTGGGCGGCAGCGCCGCATCGCCCTCAGGAACCAGGACATCGGCCAGGATGCCTTTGGCGGTGTGGTCGATCTCCCCTCGCAGGGTCACGACACGGATGCCGTCGACCATGCGGTGTGCTACGGACAGCCTTTCGGCGTGGTCCGTTCTCTCGTTGCCGACCATGGTCTCATCAACTCCACTCAGGCTTGTCCGGGCCCGGTCCATGCGGACGATTCTGCCTCACGGGTCAACACCGGATACACCCGGACGGCGGCATGATCGATCTGCGTCGATTTAAGGATCATCCGGCCGGGTAGCCGCGCTGCGTGAACGTGAGGGAGGACGGATCCAGTGGAACTCGATGCCGGTTATGACAGCGGTGCCCAGCCCTTTTCGGAAGGGCATCTGGCGCGCGCCGATTACACGTTGGAGGGCGGTGGTGGCCGTATCGGGGTCGCCAGGCGTCACGCCGTGGCTTTTGTGGACCGGATGCGCACCGAGTGCGGCCTGCAGGTGTCGCAGCGGGTGCGCGAGTCGATCGAGCTGGTCGTCAGCGAACTGGTCACCAACGCCCACAAGTACGCCCTGGGGCCCGTCCTGATGCAGTTGCGCGTCGGCGCCGACGGTGTGGACGTCGTGGTGTGGGACAGCGACCCGGCCGTTCCGGTGGTGCGCGGCGCGGAT
>JNWL01000053.1 GCA_000716465.1 Streptomyces bikiniensis | reverse complement strand
CCCCGTCGAACGCATGATGCGCGACGCCAAGATCACCCAGATCTACGAAGGCACCAACCAGGTCCAGCGCATCGTCATGGCCCGCAACCTCCCGTAACCCGCGCATCCGCGCATCCGCGCATCCGCGCATCCGCGCATCCGCGCACACGGCTCCCGGCACGAAGGCGCCGGGAGCCGTCGGCGTCGAAGGGCCACGGTCCCGGAGAAGGCCGGCCCGCCAGGGCCTGATCCGCCGGACGGGCCCTAGTCGACCTTCTCGCCGTCCGGCACCCGGTAGCAGCCGGAGACGACGAAGAAGTTCAGCTTCGGCGGCTGGTCCTTGGCCCAGTGGGTGATCTTGACGCTGTGCTTCTCGGCGTCGTTGTCGGCCGTCAGGGTGAGGTTCTTGTTCCGGCTGCTGTCGGGCTCGAACCCGACGACCTTCCAGCCGTGACCGGGCAGTTCCTTCCTCAGCCGCTCCATCACCCCGTCGAGCTCCCCGGGCGACGCCGGGGTGAAGGTCCAGGAGTGGAAAGTGGTGAAGTACTTCTCCGGGTCCTTGCCCGAACACTCCATGACGCCGGGGCCGGGCTGGGTGGCCTTCCCCTTGAGGCCCATCAGGTCGTAGAGCTCGCTCGACACCTTCTGTGTCGTGTCCGTCGCCCGGGACGTGGTGCTGACGCCCGCGAACGGAGGGCTGTCGGAATCCTTGGCATCGCTCATGCTGCATCCAGTGAGGGTCGTGAGGGCGAGGGACAGGAGGAGCGCGGGAGCGCTCACCTTGATCTTCATCTGATCAGCGCATTCCTGGCGTGGGGTTCGGCGGCGGCTTCAGTTCCACGTCGCCCGGTTTGCCCGCGACGACCAGTGCCTGGTTCTTCAGGCTCTTCGAGTTCTCGTTCCAGTAGTCACTGTGGCCCGACCCGTCCGTGGCCATCTGGTGGGCGCCGAAGCGTTCGTCACTCGGAATGGTCCACGGGCCGTCCCAGTCCGTCCCGCCGTGACCGAACCGGCCGATGTCCGGGACGGGGTCCCCGTCCGCCTCCTGGTTCCATACGTGGCCCTCGGGGACGTCCAGGTCCTTGGCCTTGGCCACCTGCACGCCGGGGCTGCCGGCGAGGATCACGTCGTCCGCGTTCAGCTCCCCCTGCCGGGCGGCGGAGCCGATGAGGGTCGTGCCGTACGAGTGGCCGATCGCCGTCCGGTGCGGGTCGGTGTCGACGGAACGGGAAGCGTCCAGACCGTCCATGAAACGGTTGTACGCCGGAGCGCCGTCGTTCGCGTAGTGGCTGAAGGGCGAGTCCTTGACGATGTTCTGCGGGGCGTCGTAGCCGAGCCAGGTGATCGTGGACACCGAGCCGTTGTCGGCGGCGGTGGCCGTGGCCCAGACCCGTTCCATCCGTTTGATGTCACCGTCGACGGCGCTCAGACTGGCCGTGGTGCCCGGCACGTAGACCGCCTGGTGGTCCGCCGTGTCGGGGTTGCCGTTCGCGACGATCGCCCGGCCGTTCTTCTCGGCGTCGAAACCGAGCAGGTACGCCTCGGGCAGACCGTTCCGGCCCGTCCGGTCGAAGCGCGCCTGAATCGCGTCCATCCCCTTCAGGGACCCGGTCAGCTGCTCGTACCGGGCCCCGTACTGCCGGTGCCAGTCCATCCACTCGTCGGTGTGCACCTTGGCCGGGTACATGCCCGCCGTGATCCACGTCCACTCGTTGGCCGGTGGCTTCGGTAGGGAGTTCAGCTCCATCCGGTACTGGCCGTGCTTCTCCGCCAGGACCACCCGGTTCGCCTCGTCCCGCACCGGCGACGGCAGGCCGTCGAGCGCTCCCACGGCCGCGGGCCGGAGGGACAGCCAGGCCTCCTGCTCCTCCGGGGCGAGCCCCTTCCACCAGGCGGCGTTGTCCTTCGGGCTGCCGTTCTCGGGCGGCTGTGGCAACGACGCGAGGTAGCGCGTGCCCGCCTCGTCGACCCCGCCCGCGTCCGACTGCACGTCGGCCCAGTCCCGGTCCGACACCTTCAGGTCGTCGTCGGCCTTCAGTGCCCGCAGCTTCGGCGCCCACTTCGCGTCCGCGTCCGTCGCCTCCTTCAGCGCGTCGGAGATGCGGTTCGCGAACCCCAGCGCCTTGCCGTAGTTCGGGTTCGGGTGGATGCTGACCGCCTGGCGCTCGATGGCGTCCGACGTGTCGGTGCCTCCGGCGCTGCCGGACACCGTGCCGCCCTCGGCGGTCTTCTCCGCGCCGGGCTTCGCGCCCGCCGGGAAGGTGACCGAACCGTCCGGGTTCACCGTGCAGCCGGCGGCGTGGGCGTCGGCGAGCGCCGCGTCGAGCTTCCGCTTGGCCGCCCCGATGTCGAAGGCGAATCCTTTCAGCGCCGTGCTCACCAGACCGCACTCGGTCTGCGCGTAGTGGAAGTTGCCCGACAGGTTTTTCAGCTCGGCCAGGGCGGCGTCCGCCGCCGCGCCCCGCAGCCGGGCACGGATGCCCGTGGAGATCCGGCCGTCCACGGCGTCCTTGGCTGCGCTCGCCATGTCGCCGACGGCCCGGTAGCCGTCCGCGGCCTCCTCGTACTCGGCCTGCTCGAACGCCTTCAGGGTCTTGAGGTCCATGGGCGGGGTCACCTCTCCCCGGCCCGGCCGCCAACGGCCTCGGTGTCCCCGTACCGCACCGCGAGCGCGTCCAGGTCCTGCTTGACCGTCTCGTCGGTCTTCGCCAGGTCGTGCCCGGCCAGTTGGAGGAGCCCGCCCAGCGCGTCGCAGCGGCCGCTCACGTCACCGACGTACTTCTTCCAGGAGTCGTACAGCTCCTTCTGCGCCGCCGCGCTCTGGATCTCGCCGGTGTCACCGAGACCCGCCTGTCCGGAGTCCAGCTTCGTGAGGGAGGTGGTGATGCCCTCCTTCAGGCCGATGACCTCCTCCCCGGCCTTCGCCCACGCCTTCTTGTCCGTCTTCAGGTCCTCGGAGTACCCGCCGCCGCCCGGTTCGGGCGCGACCTGGTTCAACCGCATCGACGTCGGCTCGCGCCCCGCCACCTCGCTCTTGATGTGTTCCCATTCGTCCCACGGCACTGGTGGAACCTCCCCGTTTCCCCATGCATGTCACGCCCCGCGCCCTCGCCCGGGGCAGGCCCTCATCATCTCCGACGCCCGCGGGCCGCCTTCGGCAGGCCCCGCGTCGGCGGGCCCGGCACCGGAAGGCCCGGGTCGTGCGCCCGGCACGCGCCGTCCGCCGGAGAACGCGGACGGCCGGCGCCCGGGGCGGGCGCCGGCCGGGCCGGACGTCAGCGGTTCGACTCGACCGTGACCTTCTCGTCGTTCCTGATCTGCTCGACCAGCTGCTTCACCTTCGGCATGTCCCACTTCAGGGACCCCTGCGGCGCGGCGCCCGCGATCGGCATGTTCATGGACCTGCCGTCGCCGCCGCTGATGCCCTTCATCGCGAAGAACATCTTGCCGAGGTCGTACAGCGACATGTCCTTGTCCACGATCAGCGTGTCCAGACCGGCGCCCAGCGTCGGGTACAGCGCGAACGGGTTGAGGATCGTGCCCGGCGTCGCCGCCTGGTTGGCCAGGGCCGAGAGGAACTTCTGCTGGTTCTTCGTCCGCGCCAGGTCCGACTCGGCGAACGCGTACCGGGTGCGGACGAAGGCCAGGGCCTGCTCGCCGTTGAGGGTCTGCGTGCCGGCCTGGAAGTCGGCGCCGGACTTCTTGTCCTTGAAGCCCTTCTCGATGTTCAGCTCGACGCCGCCGAGCGCGTCCACGATGTTCGCGAAGCCGGCGAAACCGATCTCCGCGTAGTGGTCGATGCGCAGCCCCGTGTTGTACTCCACGGTCCGCACCAGCAGCTCGGGGCCGTCCATCGCGTAGGCCGCGTTCAGCTTGGAGGCGCCCGGCGACTTGCGGGCCTTGCCCGACTCCGAGCCCACGAAGTTCGGGATCGTCACCCAGGAGTCGCGGGGCAGCGAGACCATCGTGTTCCCGCTGGAGCAGGCCGCGAGGATCATCATCGAGTCGGTCCGCTTGCCCTCGGCGGAGCCGGTGTGGAGCTTCTTCTTCTCCTCGGCCGACATGCCCTCGCGGCTGTCGGAGCCGACGATCAGGTACGTGGTGCAGTCGCCCTCGGACGGGCGCTCGATGACCTTGGAGAGGTCCACCTCGTTGCGCATCTGCGAGCTCGCCCAGGCGTACGTGCCGATGCCCCAGGCGAGGACGCCGACGACCAGGACGATCGAGCCGACCTTGATCCGCTTGCGCCAGTCCGGGGCGGGACCGGTGCCGGAGCCGCCGGGGCCCCGGGGCGTGTACTGCGGGGGGATGCCGCCCCGGTTGCCACCGCCGCCCTGGGCGCCTCCGTAGACCTGGCCCGTGTTGTAGCCGGAGTCGTAGCCGGTGCCCTGCGCCTGCGTGAAGCTCGGGTTGTAGCCCTGGTCGTAACGGGGCGGCTGCTGCGGAACCTGCGGGCGCTGCACATGGCTCATCCTGCGGGGACCCTCGGGCTGGGGGTTCGCGGGGCCGCGGCCGTGTCCGCCGTCATCGGGCCAGTCATTCATGCGGACCAGTGTGCCGGGCGGGGGTTTCCGGGCGACAGACCGGGTGGAGGATCGGGGCGGGGCTGTTGCCAAGCTGATGCAAAGCGGACCGAACGGGGGCGTCGCGGAGACCCGGCATAAGGTGGAGGGCATGACAGATCAGGGCGATATCCCGGGCAAGCCCACCTCGGCCTCCCGCACCACCCTCAGCCACATCATGACCAGCCACGACACCAACCTCCTGGGCACGGTGCACGGCGGCGTGATCATGAAGCTGGTGGACGACGCGGCGGGCGCCGTCGCGGGCCGGCACTCGGGCGGTCCCGCCGTGACCGCCTCCATGGACGAGATGGTCTTCCTGGAGCCGGTCAGGGTCGGCGACCTCGTGCACGTGAAGGCCCAGGTCAACTGGACGGGCCGGTCCTCCATGGAGGTCGGCGTGCGGGTCATGGCCGAGCGCTGGAACGAGTCCACGCCCGCCACCCAGGTCGGCTCCGCCTACCTGGTCTTCGCGGCCGTCGACGCGGAGGGCAAGCCCCGCCCGGTCCCGCAGGTCGTTCCGGAGACGGAGAAGGACAAGCGCCGCAACCAGGAGGCCCAGATCCGCCGCACCCACCGCCTGGCCCGCCGCCAGGCGATCAAGGAGCTCCGGGAACGCCGGGCGGCGGAGGGGTACGAGGACTGAGGGGTACGGAGCCGGGGCCCGCCCCCGTACCCGCGGCGCGGCCCGCCCCGGCCCACGAAACCGCGGGGCCGGGGAGCTGCGCGGGGCCGAGGAGCTACGGGCACACCACCTGGTCCCCGGTCACCGCCTCGAACGGCTTCTCCGGCTCCTCCGTCCGTACCGTCCGCACCCCCTCGTAGTCCGCCCCCACGACCACCCGCAGCGTCCCGCCCCTGCCCGCCACCGCCCTCAGCTCCGCGCCCGGAAGGGCCGCCGCCAGGGACTTCGCCGAGCGGTCCCAGCGCGGGTCGTACTCCACGACCGTGCGCTTCCGCTCCGCCCCCTCCGCCGTCCTGGGGGTCCCGGTGGTCGCGAAGCCGGTCGCGCGCAGCGCATTGTCGGCCTTCCGGCCGAGGCCGGCCGTCCGGGTCCCGTTGTAGACCTGCACCCGGACCGTGTCCGGCGCCACGTCCACCACGACGTCCTTCGGCGCCTTCGCCGACACCGCCGCCTTCTGCCGCGCGATCGGCCGGTCCTCCCGCAGCGCCTGGAAGAGCTGCTGGGCCTTCGCCGCGTCCCACTTCACCGTCGAGCCGATGCCCTTCACGGGGAAGCTCATGTCCCCGACCGGTACGGACACGAACTCCGACGACGTGGGCGTGAAGCCCCGCATCGCCTTGGAGAGCGACAGCATCTGGTCCGTGCCGAAGCCCTCGTCGGCCCGTACGGAGCCGAGCATGCTCGTGGCCACCGCCCGGAACCGCACCGGGTTGAACAGCACCCCGCCGCTCGTCACCCGCTCCACCAGCGCCGCCAGGAACTTCTGCTGCCGCTGCATCCGCCCGATGTCGGCGGCCCCGTCGACGTGCCGGGAGCGCACGTACTGGAGGGCCCGCCCGCCGTCCAGCTCATGGGTCCCGGGGGCCAGGTCGAGTCCGGTGTACGCGTCCTTCAGCGGCTTCGTCGTACAGATCCGCACCCCGCCGACCGCGTCCACGGTCCGCATGAAGCTGGTGAAGTCGACCTCCAGATAGTGGTCGATCTTGACGCCGGTCATCGACTCGACGGTCCGCACGGTCAGCGCGGGCCCGCCCTCCGCGTAGGCCGCGTTCAGCTTCACCGGGTGCGCCTGGTGCTGCTCGCCGCTGGTGAGGTCGGTGTGCTCGGGCATCTCGGCGTACGAGTCGCGGGGCAGGCTCACCACGCTCGCCCGGTCCCGGTCCTCCGAGATGTGCACCAGCATCACCGTGTCGGTGCAGTTGCAGGGCGCGCCGCCGAGCCGGTACTTCGCCCGCTCCTCCGGGGTGATCCGGTCCCGGCCGTCCGTGCCGACGACCAGGACGTTCATCCCGTGCCCGGCCCGCGGCCGGTTCTTCATGTCCTTGAAGGGGTCCACCCGGGTGAGCCCGGTGTCCAGGCCGGTCACCAGGGCGTGCCCGATCCCGCCCGCCGCGAGGACCGTCACGGAGAGCGCCGTCGCCATCCGCATCCCCCACCGGGACCGCCGCCGCGGCCGCCGCGCCGGTGCGCGGCGGGCGGCGGGCCGGGGACGGGGCGTGCGGGGCGGTGTGGGCACGGACGGACACCTCCGCGGGTGGGACAAGGGGGCCGTGAGCACCGTAGTCCCATACGATCAGCGCAAGGGAGCGCCACCCGTGCGGCGCGCACCCGTGTCCCCCGTTCGCGGTAACGTGGCGGGCGAAAACACCGTCTCCGTCTCGCGGGGGACGCCCCCCGCACCGCCGAGGAACCATGCTGCCCCCCGTCTCCGTGATCATGCCGGTCCTCAACGAGGAGCGGCACCTGCGCAACTCCGTCCGCCACATCCTGGAGCAGGAGTACGACGGCGAGATGGAGGTGGTGATCGCGCTCGGCCCGTCCACGGACCGCACCGACGAGATCGCCGCCGAACTCGTCCGGGAGGACCCCCGCGTCCACACCGTGCCCAACCCCACGGGCCGTACGCCCGCCGCCCTCAACGCGGCGATCGCGGCCTCCCGCCACCCGATCGTGGTGCGCGTCGACGGCCACGGGATGCTCTCCCCGAACTACATCGCCACCGCCGTGCGGCTCCTGGAGGAGACCGGCGCGCAGAACGTCGGCGGCATCATGCACGCCGAGGGCGAGAACGCCTGGGAGGACGCGGTCGCCGCCGCGATGACCTCGAAGATCGGCGTCGGCAACGCCGCCTTCCACACGGGCGGCGAGGCGGGCCCCGCCGAAACCGTGTACCTGGGCGTCTTCCGCCGCGAGGCCCTGGAACAACAGGGCGGCTACAACGTGGAGTTCATCCGCGCCCAGGACTGGGAGCTGAACTTCCGCATCCGCGAGGCGGGCGGCCTGATCTGGTTCTCGCCGGAGCTGCGCGTCCAGTACCGCCCCCGGCCCTCGGTGAAGGCGCTCGCCAAGCAGTACAAGGACTACGGGCGTTGGCGCCACGTGGTGGCCCGCTACCACCAGGGCTCCATCAACCTCCGCTACCTGGCCCCGCCGACCGCCGTCTGCGCCATCGCCGCCGGAGTGGTCGTGGGCGCCCTCGTCACCCCGCTCGGCTTCGTGGTCCCGGCCGGCTACCTCGCCGCGATCACCGCCGGCTCGGTCCCGGCGGGCAAGGGGCTCCCCCTCAAGACCCGGCTCCGGATCCCGGTCGCCCTCGCCACCATGCACATGTCCTGGGGCTACGGATTCCTCACCAGCCCCCGCTCCCTCGCGAAGAAGGTCATCGCGAGCCGCCGCCCGGCGGTGACGGCGGGGGAGGCGGAGACGGTCTGAGGGCCGTGCCCGCGTACGCGCCCGAACACGGCGACGGCCGGACCCCCTTCCGGGGTCCGGCCGTCGCCGTGTGCGCGGGGAGGGAGCAGGGAGTCAGCTCTTCCCGTCCCACTGGTAGACCGAGTAGACGTCCATGCAGTCCGCCTTGTCGTCGGCGCCCTCGGGCAGGTCGCCCGCGGTGTGCGTCGGCCTCTTGTAGACCGGGCCCTCGCGCCAGTCGGCGCCGACGATGAGCTTGATGCCCTCGGCCTTCGCGTCGATCCGGACGGCGGACTCGGGCAGCCCGAGGGCCACGGCCACCGCCTGGGCGTTCGCCTTGCCCTTGTCGCCGGCGTCCTTGGGGTAGACGATCACGGTGTCCTTGCGGGGGCCGCCCTCCGAGGAGGCCTCGGCCCGGGCGAAGCCCTTGCCCCGGAGCGTCTCGGCCAGCGTGCGGGCACGGCCCTGGACGGCCGCCTCGTTGTCGCCGTCGGTGCCGTTGACGATCGTCACGCCGTAGGAACCGGGGGCGTCGGCGGGCACCTTCGGCTTCGCGGAGGCCGTCGGCTTCGGCTTGCCGCCGTTCTTGTCGTAGGCGACGTCGTCACGGAGCATCGTCCACATCTTCTCGGCGGACGCCGGGACCATCTCCAGCCACGCGTTGGGGTTGGCGGGATAGGGCCTCGTCGGGACCGTAGCCGTCGTCAGACGGTCGATCTTGACGTTCTTGAGCTGCATCGACAGGTCGAAGAGCTTCTTCACGCTCTTGATCTCGTCGGAGACCCGGAGGGCCCGCGTGGCGGTGTCGGCCAGGCCCATCAGCCGGCCGGTGTCGCTCCAGGCGTTCTGGCTCTGGAGCTTCTTCATCATGCCGTTCATGTACATGTGCTGGGCCTTGGCGCGGTTCTGGTCGCTGCCGAACGCGTGCCGGGTGCGCAGCCACTGGAGGGCCTGTTCGCCCTGGACCTCGGTGGTGCCCTGCTTCAGCTTCAGGCCGGAGCCGCCCTTCACGTCCCGGGTCGACTTGTCGTGGACGCCGGTCTTCACGCAGACCGGGACGCCGCCGACCTCGTCGGCCATCGCCACGACACCGGCGAAGTCGACCATCATCCAGTGGTCGATGTAGACCCCGGTGAGGTTCTCCCAGGTGGTGAGGGTGCAGCCGGGGCCGCCGCGCTGCAGGCTCTCGTTGATCGGCCGGTTGGTCGTGGCCGGGTAGGACGTGCCGTTCTCGTCCTTGCACTCGGGGATCGGGACGACCGTGTCGCGGGGGATGGAGACGATCGAGGCGTTCTCCCGGTCCGCCGAGATGTGCAGCAGCATCTGCACGTCGGCCAGTGGCTTGCGGTCCCGGTCGTTCTTGCCGCCGCCCAGGGCGACGTTCTTCTCGTCGCTCCGGTCGTCCGAGCCGATCATCAGGATGTTCAGCGGGGTGTCGCCCAGCGCGTTCGGCGCGGCCTTCTTGACGCCGCTGTTGCCGCCCGCGCGGCTGCCGCCGCGGATGTTGCCGTTCAGGTACTCGTAGTACAGGTATCCGGCGCCGGCCGTCCCGAGTATCAGCACCGCCAGGGTGATCGCCACCCAGCGCAGCGCCCTGCGCTTGCCGGTCTTCTTGCCGGCATCTTTCCTGGGGCGCCGCCGGGAGCCGCCGCGGCGGTGGCCGCTACGCGCGTCACCGCCCGCCGCGCCCCGCCGCCGCTCCGCGCGGGTGGCCCCGTCGGAGGAGCCGCCGGAGGACCCGCCGGAGGCCTCCGGCCCGTCGGAAGGATCGGCCCCGGTCGCCTCGCCGGCCCCGTGCAGGTCGTCGTCCCAGCTCAGTTCACGGGCGCGCGGCACGCTGCCCCGCGTTCCCTCCCCGCGCACGCTGTTCTGTCCCACCCCAGGTCCCCTCGTGAATCAGGCGCGCGCCGAGTCCCGGTGTTTCCGGGTCACTTGGCGCACACCTGCTTGTCGGCTTCTACCTTCTCGACGTCCGGCGCCTTTGCCGGGCCGTTGACGGGCACCCCCGCGCCCTTGAAGTCGGCGCCGAGGACGAGCGTCATGGGCTCGAACTCCCCGGCGTCCTGCGTGCCCGGCTTGAGCGCCGTGGCGGGCAGGCCCATCATGTCCGCGAGCGCGCGGGCCTGATCGGCCTGGTTCGGTGCGTAGGTGAGCGTGGTCTTCGCCGCCTTCTCGGGGGCGTTGCTCTTGTTGGTCGAGCGGAGCACGCCCTGCTCGTTCTGGAGCCAGCTCAGGGTCGACTGGGCCGCTCCCCGGACGCCGCTGCCGTTGTAGACGTCGACGCGCACGTCGGCGGCGGTGGCCCGCGCGCCCTGGAGGAGCTTCGCCTGGGCCTGCGCCTGGGCGTTCTTGGCGTCCTGCTCCTTCTTCTTCACCTCGGTGAAGGAGACGTCGCCCCGGATCATCTCGAACACCTGCGGAGCCTTGGTGGAGTCGAGGACGACGGTCGCCCGCTTGTTGGGCGGCTCGTCCGGGTTGTCGACCACCGGGACGGTCATGAAGCTGATGTTCTTCAGGTCGACCTTCCCGATCTCCTTGGCCAGGGAGGTCAGCTTCAGCGCGCTCCCTATCCCCTTGTCCACCGTGAGCGCCTCGGTCGCCGCGTTCGCGACCGAGAGCAGCTGCGTCGGGCTGCTCAGGGTGTCTTCCTTCAACTGGCGCAGCATCGAGGCGAGGAACTGCTGCTGCATCTTGATGCGGTCCAGGTCGCTCTCGTTGCCGAGGCCGTGGCGGTTGCGCAGGAACGCGAGCGCCTGCTCGCCCTGGATCCGGTGCTCGCCCGCGGGGAGGCTGAGCTTGGAGTAGTTCTTGTCCTGGATGGGCTTGGTCAGACAGACCTCCACACCGCCGACGGCCGTCGACAGCGTCTTGACGGCGTTGAAGTCGACCATCATGAAGTGGTTGATCCCCACCCCGGTCATCTGCGTGACGGTGCGCATCGTGCAGCCCGGGTCGCGGCCGTTCACGCCGAACGACTCGTTGAACTTGGTCTTCCCGACCGAGCCGGGGATGACCTTGGTCGAACCGTCGGGCTGTTTCGTGGGGCAGTCCGGGATCTCGGTCTTGAGGTCCCGGGGGATGCTCAGCGCCGTCGCGTTGGTCCGGTCCTCGGCGATGTGGATGAGGAACGTGGTGTCGGCGTGACCGGTGACGTTGCTCTTGTTCCCGTAGCTCTCGTTGCCCTCACCGGTGCGCACGTCGTTGCCGATGATCAGGATGTTGAGCGGGCCCTCCATGCCGGGCGCGTCGATCGCCGCGTCGCCGACGTCCACCGTGCCGATGTTGCCGTTGAGCTTGTTGTAGATCAGGTACGCCCCGGTGGCGCCGCCCACGAGGACGAAGGCCATCGCGCCGCCGGTCCACATCAGGACCTTCTTCTTGCGCGAGGCGCCCTGTTTGGGCCTGCGGCGGCTCGGGGGCGCCTGCCGGCCGCCCCGGGTCTGCTCGGGGACCCGGCGCCGGCGCTGGCCGGGGACGGGGGCCTCGGTGGCGGTGGCGGTGGCGGTGCCCCCCTCGGACGCCTCGGACGCCTCGGCCGCGGCGGGGGCGGAGGGGCCGTGGGACCGGGACGGGGGTGCCGGCTGCCCAGCGGAGTGGTCCAGTCGCAGTTCGTAGTTGCCCGTTCGCGGGTTGAGTACCCACTGGTCGGCGGGGTCGATCTCGTCCGCCCGTCCACGGCTGTGCGCGTCCACGGTTACTCGAGTCCTCCGTCGGTGCCACGCGAGGCGCCCTCCCCCCGGGCGCCGCTTTCTCGGTCGTTCGATCCCTGGTGAGTGTGACGACCACGTGGTCGGGGTACACCGGATCGGGTCACACTATCCGCCCAGTTCAGCGCGGGGCGACGTCCGTGACAAATTCCACGCGCCTTACAACCGGGCAATCCGCCCAAACCGCATCCCTCTCGCCCCTCCCCTTGGCCCACCTTTTACCCGCCCTCCCCACGGCCCCTCCCCGCAGCCTCCTCCCCACGGCCCCCTGCCGTCCCGCCGCGCGCCCCGGTCAGGAGCACACCCCCTCCGCCGCGTTCCGCCCGGTGAACGTCGGCGTCGGGGCCGGACTCGGCGACGCCTCCGCGTCGGGCCGCCGCTCCCCGTCCTTCTCGCCGGGCGTCACCGCCACGGGCCGGTCCTCCCGCAGCTGTTCGAAGAGTTGACTCGCGGCGGGCTGCACCAGTTCGTCCCGGTTCGCGTTATACGTGTACGGACGCCGGGGGACCGTGAGGAACTGCACCCGCTCGGTCGGGATCGCCCGCATCGAGCGCGCCAGGTCGTACAGGTCCCGCAGCGAGTCGAGCCCCGCGTCGGTCGTGATCGACTTCGTGGCCGCGTCCAGGACCGGATAGAGCTTGGTCGGGTTCAGCAGGACGCCGTTGCTCTGCACCTTGTTGACGAGGGCGCCGAGGAACTGCTGCTGGCGGTCCATGCGTTCGGTGTCGCTGCCGTTGCCGAGCGACTTCCGGGCCCGTACGAAACCGAGGGCCTGCTCCCCGTGGAGCGTCTGGCGCCCCGCCGGCAGCTTCAGGTGCGCGTCGGAGTCGTCCACGGGCTCCTTGAGGCAGACCTCCACCCCGTCCACGGCGTCCACCATCTTCTTGAAGCCCTGGAAGTCGATCACCATGTGGTGGTCGACCCGCGTCCCGGTCAGCTTCTCCACGGTACGGATCGTGCACGCCGTACCGCCGATCTCGAAGGCCCAGTTGAACTGCGCGAACTGCTCCCGGGTGCGGGACCCGTCCGGCTTGCGGCAGCTCGGGACCGTCACCATCAGGTCGCGGGGCAGGGAGACGGCGGTCGCGCTCCGCTTCCCCGCCGCGAGGTGCAGCAGGATCACGGTGTCCGAGCGCTGGGTGCCCCTGTCCCTGCCGTACCGCTCGTTCCCCTCGCCGGACCGCGTGTCCGAACCGATGAGCAGGATGTTCCGGGCGGCCGAGGAGTTGGCGGGCGGCCGCTCCTTCTCGTACCTGCGCAGCTCGTCGGCGGCGGTGGTGTCCGTGGTGATGTTGCCGTCGAGCTTCCGGTAGAACCACCAGCCGGCCCCGGCCGCGCCGAGCAGGGCGACGGAGACGCCGAGGGCCGTCCAGCGCAGCCAGTGGCGGCGCCGCTTCCCGGGGCCGCCGGCCCCCGGCCCCTCCGGGGCGCCGGCCGCGTCCTCCGCCGCCGTTCCCCCGGTGGCCCCGTCCTCGGGCGCCGGGGGGTCCGGTTCGGCGGGCGTGCCTGCGCGGTCCGTCACGTCTGCGTCCGTCCTTCGTGGCGTCGGCGGCGCGCCGGACGGCCGCCGGCCGGGGAAGGGGCCGGCCGGGCCCGACGCGTGGTGGTGCGGAAGGAGACGACTCCCCCCACCGATCATCCACCGGACCGGGCGCGCGAACCCGGGGACCCGGCCCGTCACTGGGCCGAACGGGTGCGGTTCGGCCCGGTGACGGGCAGGGGCGGGCCGGAAGGCGGCCGGGGTGTCACACGGCGGTGTCCGTCACCCGCTCGCTCTCCACCCGCTTCTCGAACGCCTCGGGCGCGAGCCGGTCCAGGTTCCGGCACAGGACCACCGAACCGCCGGCGGCGAGCGGCGCGTACAGACCGGTCGAGACGCCGGTCCAGTCCCCGTAGCCGAGCCCGGAGAGCAGCCGCGAGCCGGGGCCGAGGCCGAGCGCCGCCGCGTCCACGCGGGCCTGCGCGACGAGTTCGACGCCACTGCGTTCCACACCGCCGACGACCAGGGCGGGGGCGTCCGCGTCCACCGGCACGAACGGGGCGAACCGGTCGCCCTGGCTCGGGACCTCGACCGCGTAGTCCGCGTAACCGGCGGGCGCGGTGGGGAAGCGGCGGCCCAGCGGCGCCAGGGAGAGCGCGATCCGCTCCCCGGAGCAGGCGAGGCCCGCCTCCAGGGTCTCCGGGCCCGCGACCACGACGTCCGCGCCGGCCGGGTCGCCGCCGAGCTCGGCGGTCACGCCCACCGAGGAGCAGGCGAGCAGCCAGACGGCGGTCTGCCAGTGCGCGGGCAGCAGCAGCGCGACCCGGTCGCCGGGTCCGGCGGACAGCTCGCCCTGGATCAGGTTCGCCGTCTTGGCCACCCAATTGGCGAAGGTGGCGACGGACAATTCCACCCGTTCACCGGTGGCGTCGTCGTAGAAGGTGACCAAGGGGCGGGCGGCGTCCGCGGCGAGCGCGGATCGCAGCAGGTCGGCGGGGGTGCGGTCGCTGGCGTTCACGCCGGACAGCGTACGCGGGAGGGCCCGCCGGGGTCCGCCGTACCGGTGACGCCGTCCACCGGTCGGACCGACCGGCCGCCGCTTTCCGGGCGGTGTTCCGCCGCGCGGAACGGCCCGGCGGTACGCACGATCGGCCCATGCGTGCCTCACTCGCCTCCTCGATCGCCGTCACCTGCGCGGCGGTACTCGCCCTGCCGGTCTCCTCCGCCGCGCCCGCGGCGGCCGAGGTGCTCGTGCAGCCACCGGCGGCCTCCGCGCTGCCCCCCGCGCCCGACCTGTCGGGCTCCACCCAGTCCCTGCCGCTCGGCCCGCTGGGCCCCTCCTCGCGGGCCGGCGGCCCGGGGGAGCAGGGCCTGACCCGGCGCGACGTCGAACCCTTCTCGCTCGTGGGCGTGGTCTGGGACGACCCACGGGTCCCGCTGCACGGCACCGTGCAGGTCCGCACCCGGGCCACCGGCACGGACACCTGGTCGGAGTGGCAGGACGTGGAGACCCACAACGACGAGCACGGCGCCGACCCGGACAGCGCGGAGGGCACCTCACGGGCGCTCCGCGGCTCCACGGCCCCGCTGTGGGTGGGCGACTCGGACGGCGTCGAGATCCGCGTACGGGCGGAGGCGGGCGGAACGGGCGGCGCGCCGCCGCTCCCGGCCGGCCTGCGCCTGGAACTCGTGGACCCGGGCGAGGGCCCGGAGGCGCCGACGGACACGGAACCGGTCCTGGAGACGGAGCCGGGTACGGGTACGGGTACGGGTACGGAGGTCGAGCAGGTCGCGGCCGGGTCCGCGGAGCCGGCCACGGAGGCCGCCCCGCCGCAGCCCCGCACGGCCGCGGTTCCGGAGGCCCCGCTGCCCCCGGCGCCGGCCCCGGCACCCGCCCAGGTCCCGACCCCGGCACCCACCCAGGTCCCGGCCCCGGCCGTCACCATCCCGGCGGCCGTCGCGCTCCCGACCGCCCTGGCCGCCCCCTCGGCCGTCCCCCCGACCGCTCCCCCGGCCGCCCCGTCCCTCTCCGGGCTCCTCGCGGGCCTGGGCGCGATCAACTCGCAGCTCACCTCGTACGCCGCGCCCTGGCTCCCGGCCGCGTCGAAGGAGGCGGTCGAGGCCGCGGCCGCGTACCTGCCCCCGTTCCTGCCCCGCACACCGGCGTCCGGCGCCGAGGCGCAGGAACCGGCCAAGACCCCGGCCCAGACCGCGGCCGCGCCGTACATCGGCCCCCGTCCCGCGATCGTCACCCGCAAGGGCTGGGGCGCGGACGAGTCGATCCGCGAGAAGACCTTCGTCTACACGAACACGATCAAGGCGGCCTTCGTCCACCACAGCGCCACCGGCAACAACTACACCTGCGCCCAGGCCCCCTCCGTCCTGCGCAGCATCTACCGCTACCACGTCCTGAGCAGCGGATGGCGGGACTTCGGCTACAACTTCGCCATCGACAAGTGCGGCAACATCTACGAGGGCCGGGCGGGCGGCGTGGACAAGCCGGTGCTCGGCGCGCACACCCTCGGGTTCAACACCAGCACCATGGGCATCGCCGTCCTCGGCACCTTCAGCACGACCGCCCCGCCGGCCGCCTCCGTGACCGCCGTGGCCCGCCTGACGGCCTGGAAACTCGGACTCCACGGGATCAACCCCAAGGGGACGGTGACCCTGACCTCGGGCGGCGGGAACCTGTACGCGAAGGGCAAGAAGGTCACGTTCCACGCCATCGCCGGACACCGTGACGGATTCGCCACGGACTGTCCCGGATCGCTTCTGTACGGCAAGCTCGGCACGGCCCGGACGAGCGCGGCGTCGTACCAGGGGAGGTAGAGGGGGACCACCGGGGCAACCCTCTGCATAAACTGACCGGTCATATCGCAGGGACGACCGAAAACGGACGTGCCGACGGCCCCGGACAGGAAGCAGAGACGACAAGGTGACAGAAGCGATCCTCCTGGTCGGTGGCAAGGGGACACGGCTGCGGCCCCTCACGGTCAACACGCCCAAGCCCATGGTCCCCGCGGCGGGCGTCCCCTTCCTGACGCACCAGCTGGCCCGCGCCCGCGCCGCCGGCGTCGAGCACATCGTGCTCGCCACCTCCTACCTGGCCGAGGTCTTCGAGCCGCACTTCGGCGACGGCTCCGAGCTCGGCCTGAGCCTGGAGTACGTCACCGAGGAGGAGCCCCTGGGCACCGGCGGCGCGATACGCAACGTGGCCTCGCGCCTGCGCTCGGGGCCCGACGACCCGGTCCTCATCTTCAACGGGGACATCCTCACGGGCCTCGACATCGGGGCCCTGGTCGACACCCACTCCTCCTCCGGCGCGGACGTCTCGCTCCACCTCACTCGGGTGGACGACCCGCGGGCCTTCGGCCTGGTCCCCACGGACCCCACCGGCCGCGTCACGGCCTTCCTGGAGAAGCCGCAGACGCCCGAGGAGATCGTCACCGACCAGATCAACGCGGGCGCGTACGTCTTCCGCCGCTCGGTCATCGACACCATCCCCACCGGGCGCCCGGTCTCGGTCGAGCGTGAGACCTTCCCGGAACTCCTGGCCTCCGGCGCCCACCTCCAGGGCATGGTCGACTCCACGTACTGGCTGGACCTCGGCACCCCGCAGGCCTTCGTGCGCGGCTCCGCCGACCTGGTCCTCGGCCGCGCGCCGTCCCCGGCCGTCCCGGGCCGCTGCGGCGACCGCCTGGTGCTGCCGTCGGCGCGCGTCGCCCCGGACGCCAAGCTGACCGCCGGCACGGTCGTCGGCGCGGGCGCGGTGGTCGGCGAGGGCGCCCGCATCACGGGCTCCACGCTCCTCGCGGGCGCGGTCGTCGAACCGGGCGCGGTGATCACCGACTCCCTGATCGGCGCGGGTGCCCGCATAGGCGCGCGTACGGTCCTCAGCGGGGCGGTCATCGGCGACGGCGCCCGGATCGGCGCCGACAACGAACTCCGCGACGGCATCCGCGTCTGGTGCGACGCCACCCTCCCGGCGGGCACGGTGCGCTTCTCGTCGGACCAGTAGGACCGGGGGAGGACGGCGGGGGCACCGGAGGTCCCCCGCCCGACTACGCTCGTCCCATGGCCGGCCGCTTCCCCCAGAGACCCACCACCGCACCCGTACGGGTGACCGGCCGCACCCCCGCACCGCTCACCCGCTCCCACCCCCTCCCCCCGGGAACGGACCTCGCCCTCACCCTCGGCCCCCTCCGCCGGGGCCCCGCGGACCCCGCCTACCGGGCGGCCCGGGACGGCTCGTTCTGGCGGGCCAGCCGGACCCCCGAGGGCCCGGGGACCCTCCGCGTCACCGCCCGGGACGGCACCGCGGAGGCCCACGCGTGGGGCGAGGGCGCCGCCTGGCTCCTGGACCGCCTCCCGGCGCTGCTCGGAGCCGAGGACGACCCGGCCGCCTTCACGCCCCGCCACAAGCTGCTCGCCGCGGTCCACCGCCGCCGCCCCGGCCTCCGCCTCCTCCGCACCGGCCTGGTCCTGGAGGCGCTGATCCCGTCGGTCCTGGAGCAGAAGGTCACGACGGACGAGGCGTACCGGGCCTGGCGGCTGCTCGTACGGAAGTACGGGGAGCCGGCGCCGGGTCCGGCCCCCGACGGCATGCACGTCATGCCGGACGCGCGCGCGTGGAGCCTGATTCCGTCCTGGGAGTGGCACCGCGCGGGCGTGGACGACAAGCGGGCCGCGACGATCCTGCGCGCGTGCCGGGTGGCCCGTCGCATGGAGGAGGCCGCGGACATGACCCCGGCCGAGGCCCGGAAACGCCTGGAGCTGATCCCGGGCGTCGGCCCCTGGACGAGCGCCGAGGTGGTCCAGCGCACCCACGGCGCCCCCGACGAGGTCACCACCGGCGACTACCACCTGCCCGGCATCGTCGGCTGGGCCCTCGCGGGCGACCGCACGGCCGACGACGCGGCCATGCTCGACCTCCTGGCCCCCTACGGGGGCCAGCGCCACCGGGCCGCCCGCCTGATCCTCCTCAGCGGCCGCATCCCGCCCCGCAGGGCACCCCGGATGACCCCGGGGAACATCGCGGCCCTCTGACCGCCCTCCGGCCGCGCGGGGCCCGTCCGGCGGGGTCAGCGCACCTCGACGAACTCCGCCGCCGTCCGCGCCGCCCGCTCCCGGGGCGGGGCCGCCGGGTGTCCGATCGCCACCGCGCCGAGCGGGTCCCAGTCGTCGGGCAGGTCGAGGACCTCCCGTACGACGTCCCGGCAGAACATCGTCGAGGACACCCATGCCGAGCCGAGCCGTTCGCCCGCGAGCGCCACCAGGAAGTTCTGCACGCCCGCGCCCGCCGCGACCAGGAACATCTCGCGCTCGGCGGTGTCCCGGCGCGGGTCGCCGTAGTGGTGGGAGCCGTCCATGACCAGGCAGGGGACGGCCAGGTGGGGCGCGTCGCGCAGGACGTCCCCGCGCCGCACCCGCTTCGCGATCGACTCCTCGGACCTGCCGTCCCGGCGCAGGTCCGCGATCCACGCCTCCCGCATCGCGTCGAGCAGCCGCGTCCGTGACTCCGCCGACTCCAGGAGCACGAACCGCCACGGCGTCGTGTGGTGCGGGGCCGGCGCCGTCACGGCCGCGGCGACCGCGCGCCGCACCGCCCCCGGGTCGACCGGATCGGCCGTGAACTCCCGTACGGTCCGCCGCAGCGTCACCGCCTCCCGTACGGCCTCGGAGGTGCCCAGCCGGAACATGTCGTCGGCGGCGCTCCGCACGAGCGCGCGTGCGCCCGGCTCCCCGTCCCCGCCCACCACGTGCGGCAGGCCCCGGACGACGGCCACCGGAAGCCCGGCCGCCTTGCCCTTCACCAGGTCCCCGGCGGCGGCGAGTTCGTCGGCGGTGGCGACCACGGTCGCGCTCAGCGGGTTGCCGTGCGCGTCGGTCCCGCCGCGCAGGTCGTCCAGGACCCGCACCCCGGCCGCCCCGATCGCCACGTCCGTGAGTCCCCCGCGCCAGGGGCGCCCGAAGGTGTCCGTGACGACGACGCCCACGTCCACGCCGAGCGCCTCGCGCAGCCCCCCGCGGATCCGGCGGGCCGAGGCGTCCGGGTCCTCGGGGAGCAGGAGGACCGTCCCGGCGGGGGTGTTGGAGGCGTCGACCCCGGCGGCGGCCATGACGAGCCCCTGCCGGTTCTCGACGATCCGCAGGGTGCCGCGCCGCGCCACCACCCGTACCGTCTCGGCGTCGATGGCCTCCTCGCGGTCGGCGGCGGCGACCACCCGCCCCTCCGCCTTGCTCACGATCTTGGAGGTGACGAGCAGCACGTCCCCGTCGGCCAGTCCCGGGGAGGCGGAGGCGATCAGCTCGGCCAGGTCGTCCCCGGCCGCCACCTCGGGAAGCCCGGGCAGCGCCCACACCCGGTACGAGGGCGCGGAGGGGGCGGCGGTCATCCGCGCACCTCCTCGGCGAGGGCGAGCGCCGCGCGCGCCATCGCGGCCGTCGCGTCCGCGTCCGTCATCATCAGCGGCACCGCCCGGCAGGGGATGCCCGCCGCCTCGACGTCCGCGACCGCGCCCGCGTCCACGGTGTCCACGAGCCAGCCGTCAAGCAGCCCGGTGCCGTAGTGCAGGGCCACCGCCGCCGCCGTGGACTCCACGCCCACCGCCGCGAGGACCTTGTCGGCCATGCCGCGCACGGGCGCGTCCCCGACGATGGGGGAGAGGCCCACGACCGGCGCCCCGGCCGCGGCGACCGCCTCGCGGATGCCGGGCACGGCCAGGATCGTGCCGACGGAGACGACCGGGTTGGACGGCGGGAAGAGGATGACGTCCGCCTCCGCGACGGCCTCCAGGACGCCCGGCGCCGGCTTCGCGGCCTCCGCGCCGACCGGCACGACGGCCTTCGCGTCGACGGAGGCGCGCAGCTTCACCCAGTACTCCTGGAAGTGCACCGCCCGCCGCTCGCCGTCGACCTCGATGGCCACGTGGGTCTCGACGCGGTCGTCGGACATGGGGAGCAGGCGGACGCCCGGCTGCCAGCGGGCGCACAGCGCCTCGGTGACGGCGCTCAGCGGGTAGCCCGCGGCGAGCATCTGGGTGCGGACGATGTGGGTCGCGAAGTCCCGGTCGCCGAGGCCGAACCACTCGGGTCCGACGCCGTACGCCGCGAGCTCCTCCTTGACGGTGAAGGACTCGTCCGTACGTCCCCAGCCCTGCTCCTCGTTGATGCCCCCGCCGAGGGTGTACATCACCGTGTCCAGGTCGGGGCAGACCTTCAGCCCGAAGAGATGGATGTCGTCACCGGTGTTGCCGACGACCGTGATCTCCGCGTCCGGGGCGGCCTGCTTGAGGCCGCGAAGGAACCGGGCACCACCGATGCCGCCTGCCAGAACCACAATGCGCATGTACGGCAGTGTGTCAGGCGACGATCACTCCGGGCGCCTCCGGGGCGGGGGCGCACTGCGCGCGGAGCGACTCGTGCATGGGCATCTCGGTCAGGCCCGGGAAGTAGACGTGCAGGCTGACGGCCGGCTCCAGGGAGTCGTTGACGACCTCGTGGACGTACCCGGGCGCGAACACGCGCTGCGCGCCGCCGGCGAGCGTCCGCACGCCCCGGTCCGTACGCTCCGTCAGCTCGCCCTCCAGGACGGTGAGGACGCCGGAGGAGACGCCGTGGTCGTGGAGCCCGCTGCCCTGTCCGGGCACCCAGGAGAGCAGCCAGACCTCGTAGCCCGGCCCGGTGCGCAGGCGGTGGTACCAGCGGGTGGTGGCGTCGTACTCGACGTGCGGGGCCCACTGGGAGCGGTCCCCGGCGATGGAGCGCGCGAGGCCGGCGAAGTCGGCCACGGTCACGGGGTGGACGCGCTCGGGCTGGAGGAGGTGGGGGACCTCCATGATGTCGCCGGCGATCTGGAGGTCGCTGTCCATGTTCATGGGGTGGGGTGGTTCCTCAGCAGAAACAGAAGCGGTGGGGGGTCACGGGGGGAGCGGTGACACGGGTGGTGCCGGGTCGCACGGGGTGACGCAGGGAGGAAGAAGCTGGAGCTCTGCGGCATCAACAGCTGGGACAGCAACAGCAACAGCGCGCCTGGACAGCGCGGCGGAACCCACGGCTGTGGGTCGCGGAGGGCGCTGCGGTCGCTGGCATGCCACCAAAGGTGGCCGGAGGGGTACCCGACTGTCAACTCAATGCCCGATTTGGCGGTAATGTTTCACCTCATCCGGTTGCCCTCTCTGGAGAAAGGTTTGCTCATGCGCGGACCAGGAGAGATGGCGCTTCGACCGTGCCCGCGAACGCGGTGGTGCGCGCGTGTCGGTCCGGACAGGGGGCGGCTCGTGACCCGACTGTGATCCGGATCGCTTCCGTGGCTGGATCGCAACAAGATCCACGCCTCGGTCGTCCTTCTTCGTGGAGGCCGTGCCGCACGGTCGCATCGGTACCCTGTGTCACGGTTTTTGGTGATTTGAGCACTTACCGCATACGCTTGGTTCCGCAGAGTGAATACGGGGCCCGATAGCAGATCTCAGCTTGACTCGCACAGAGCACGAACTTGTAATTTCACTCGTGTCGTTCGGCCGTGTTCGCACGGCAACTCCACGGGGACGCACAGAACAGACGAGGGGCGCACATGACCGAGTTGTTCCAGGAACTGCTGGTCGAGGACGCGGACGAGGAACTCGGCTGGCAGGAGCGCGCGCTGTGCGCCCAGACCGATCCCGAGTCCTTCTTCCCCGAGAAGGGCGGCTCGACCCGCGAGGCCAAAAAGGTCTGCCTCGCCTGCGAGGTCCGTTCCGAATGCCTCGAATACGCCTTGCAGAACGACGAGCGCTTCGGCATCTGGGGCGGCCTCTCCGAGCGGGAGCGACGCCGCCTGAAGAAGGCCGCCGTCTGAACCGCCGCTGTCCGAAAAACCCCCTGCGTCGCCGCCCCGAGCGCCGGCCCCCGACCGCGTCCGGACCCCGAGCCGGGACGCGTCCACCGGGACCGCGCCGAGACGCGCGCACCAGGACGCCCCGAACGGTCCGCCCCCTGTGCCTCCCCACGGGCGGCGGACCGTTCCGCGTGTCCGGGGAGCCCCGGCCGGCCTCCCGGCCGCCCGCGCCGTCCGAGCCCCCGGCCTCCGCCCCGCGACCGTTCCGTCCCCTCTGTCCACAGGGGCCCGGGAGCTCCGTCCACAGGGCGGCGGACCGCTCCGCGCACAGCCGTTAGTGTGGGCCTCCGTCCGAGACGCTCCCCACGCCCCCCGCGGGCGACCCCCGGCCGGAGGGCCCGTAGCTCGATGTCCTCAACTCCTGAGTTCCCGCGACACGTCGTCACCGCCGTGCTCGTCACCCACGACGGCGCCCGCTGGCTGCCCGACGCCCTGGCCGGCCTGCTCGCCCAGGAACGCCCCGTGCAGAACGTGGTCGCGGCCGACACCGGCAGCGCCGACGACTCCGCACAGCTCGTCGCCGACGCCGTCGGCGCCGACCGCGTCCTGCACCTCGCGCGCCGCACCGGCTTCGGCGCCGCCGTCGAGGAGGCCGCCCGCACCGCGCCCGTGCTCGGACCCGAGGACCTGCCCTACCTGAAGCGCCCCAGCGGCTGGGACCCCGTCAGCCGCACCTGGAACGACGAGGCCTACGACCTCCCCGAACTCCCGCACGGCGAACCGGTCCAGTGGCTCTGGCTCCTGCACGACGACTGCGCGCCCGAGCCCGACGCCCTCGCCGAACTCCTGCGCGTCGCCGACTCCGACGCGTACGCCGCCGTCGTCGGCCCCAAACTGCGCGGCTGGTACGACCGCAAGCAGCTCCTGGAGACCGGCGTCTCCATCGCCCGCAGCGGCCGCCGCTGGACCGGCCTCGACCGGCGCGAACAGGACCAGGGCCAGCACGACCAGGTCCGCTCCGTCCTCTCCGTCTCCACCGCCGGCATGCTGATCCGCCGCGACGTCTTCGAGGAACTGGGCGGCTTCGACCGGCGCCTGCCCCTCATGCGCGACGACGTCGACCTGTGCTGGCGCGCCCACGCCGCCGGCCACCGCGTCCTCATCGCCCCCGACGCCGTCCTGCGGCACGCCGAGGCCGCCGCCCGCGAGCGCCGCACCGTCGACTGCGCCGGCCGAACGGCCGCCAACCCGCACCGCGTCGACAAGGCCGGAGCCGTCTACACGCTCCTCGCCAACACCCGCGGCGCCGCCCTCCCGTACGTCTTCCTGCGGCTCGTCCTCAGCACCCTGCTCCGCACCCTCGCCTACCTCGTCGGCAAGGTCCCCGGACAGGCCGTCGACGAGGTCATGGGCCTCCTCGCCACCCTGCTGCGCCCCGAGAAGATCCTCGCCGCCCGCAAACGGCGCAAGAACCCCGCCGTCGCCGCGGGCGAACTCCGCCCGCTGTTCCCGCCGCCCGGCGCCACCGTCCGCGCCGCCGCCGAACAGCTCACCGCCAACTTCGGCGGCAACGAGGCCGACTCCGGCGGCTCCCGCCACGGCGTCGTGGAATCCGGCCCCGGCGGCGACGACGCCGACTACCTGGAGATCGAGCAGTTCGCCCGGCTCAAGAAGATCGCCCACCGACCCGGCCCGGTCCTCTTCGCCCTCCTCCTCGTCGTCTCCGTCGTCGCCTGCCGCAACCTCCTCTCCGGCGGCTCCCTGGCCGGCGGCGCCCTGCTGCCCGCCCCCGACACCGTCTCCGGACTCTGGTCCCGGTACGCCGACACCTGGCACCCCCTCGGCACCGGCGGCACCCAGTCCGCCCCGCCCTACCTCGCCGTCCTGGCCGCGCTCTCCGCGCTGTTCCTCGGCTCCACCTCCACCGCGCTGACCGTGCTGCTCGTCTGCTCGGTCCCGCTCGCCGGCTTCACCGCGTACTTCGCCTCCCGGGGCATCGTCGAGTCCCGGCTGCTTCGCGCCTGGGGCGCCGTCGCGTACGCCTTCCTGCCCGCCGTCACCGGCGCCCTCGCCACCGGCCGGCTCGGCACCGCCGTCCTCGCGATCCTGCTCCCGCTGATCGGCCGCGCCGCCGTCGCCGCCCACGGCTTCAACCGGCCCGACCGGGGCAGCTGGCGCGCCACCTGGGCGTACGCCCTGCTGCTCACCCTCACGACCGCGTTCACCCCGGTCGTCTGGCCCCTCGCCGTCCTCCTCGGCCTCGGCGTCCTCGCCGTCCGCCGCTCCGACCTCACCGCGTACGGGCTGCGCTTCCTCGCCGCCACCGGCACCCCCCTGCTCGTCCTCGCCCCCTGGTCGCTCACCCTCCTGACCGACCCCTCCGCCTTCCTGCGCGAGGCCGGCGTCGACATCCGCACCGGCACCGCCGGCGCGCTCGACCTGCTCGGCGCCAGTCCCGGCGGCCCCGGCACCACCGGCGGCCTCCTCCTGATCGGCCTCGTCCTCGCCGGCCTCGCCGGGCTGCTCCGCGAGGAGCGCCGGCTCGCCGTCCACGCCGCCTGGGCCGCCGCCCTCGCCGCCCTCCTCCTCGCCGCCCTCACCAACGGCGCGGGCGGCACCGGCTGGGCCGGCCCCGCCACCCTCGTCTACGGCGCCGCCCTCATCGCCGCCGGCATGATCGGCGCCGAGGGCGGACGCACCCGCGTCGCCGCCCACGGCTTCGGCTGGCGCCAGCCCGTCGCCGCCCTGATCGCCCTCGCCTGCGCCGCCGGCCCCGCCGTCGCCGCCGCCGGCTGGATGATCGGCGGCGCCGACGGCCCGCTGACCCGCCGCGACCCGGTCCAGGTCCCGGCCTTCGTGGCCGAGGAGAGCACCACCCGCGACCAGCCCCGCACCCTCGTCCTCGGCGGCTCCGCCCCCGGCCGGGTCGCCTACACCCTCGTCCGCGGCTCCGGCGCCCGCCTCGGCGACGCCGAGCTCACCGCCACCGCCGAGGGAGACCCGCACCTCGACCGGACCGTCGCCCTCCTCGTCGCCGGCTCCGGCGCCGACCAGACCGAGCAGCTCAGCGGCTACGCGATCCGCTACGTCCTCGTACGGGACGGGGCCCCGCGCCAGATGAGCCGCGTCCTCGACGCCACCCCCGGCCTCAGCCGCCTCAGCCAGATCGACGGCAGCGCGCTCTGGCGCGTGGACCGCGGGATCGCCCGCGTCATGATCGTCCCGCCCGCCGCCGAGGACGGGGCCCCGGCCGCCGAAGGGGCCGCCGAGGAGACCGCCGAGGCCGTGGCCGTCGCCGCCGGACCCGTCGAGGTGCACACCGAGATCCCCGAGGGCCCCGCCGGCCGCGTCCTGCGCCTCGCCGACCGCGCCGCGGAGGGCTGGACCGCCACCCTCGACGGCAAGGAGCTGAAGCGGACCACCGTCGACGGCTGGGCCCAGGGCTTCGAACTCCCCGCCCAGGGCGGCCGCCTCGACGTCACGTACGAGGAGCCGCTCGCCCACACCGCGTGGATCTGGACCCAGGTCGCCCTCGGCGTCTTCCTGCTCGTCCTCGCCCTGCCCGGCCGCCGCCGCGAGATCGACGACGACCTGCCCGACGAGGAGCTCGCGATCCCCGCCCGGGCCGCCGAGGGCGACGGCCGCCGCGCCCGCCGCCTGCGCGCCGCCGCCGAGGCGGAGGCCGCGGGACAGGCGCCCGCCGACGCGCCGGAGCGCGAGCCGCTCCCGATCCCGGAGCAGCAGACCCACGGGCCCGGGGACCGGGAGGGGGAATGGGACGGCGCGTACGACCCCGCCCACGCCCACGCCCCGGCCGGGGACCATGCCCAGGACCAGCCCTACGCCGAGCAGGGCTCCTACCAGGAGTACGCGGCCGACCCGTACCAGCAGCAGCCGTACGCGTACCCCCGGCAGGGCTACGAGCAGCAGCCGTACGAGCAGCGGTACGACCCGCAGGGGTACGGGCAGCAGCAGTACGGCGGACAGGGCTACGACCCGCAGCAGCAGGGCTACGACCCGCAGCAGTACGACCCGTACGGCTACGGCTACGGACCCGCCCAGGGCCACGAGAACGAGCAGCGTCCCGACGGGAGCAGCAACCAGTGAAGCGCACGACCCTCTCCCTGATCGCGGGCGCCACGGCCCTCGCCGCCGTCACCGGCTTCGCCGCCCTCACCGCCCCCGAGGGCACCGCGGCCCCCGAGGCGGCGAAGACCACCACCCGGCTGCCGGTCGAGCGCGTCGGCCTGGCCTGCCCGGCCCCGAGCTCCTCCGAGGTGGCCGAGACCGTCTACACCTCGTACACCCCGCCGGGAACGGAGGCCGGCAAGGCCCCGGACACCGGCGGGGACGGGGCCGGGCGGCCCACGGCCCTCCTGCGGCCCGCCGCGGGCGCGACCGCCGACGGCGGCACCGGCAAGGACGGCAAGAAGCCCGCCGCGCCCAAGGCCCCCGCCACCGTCACGGCCCCCGGCAAGCCCGTCACCGCCGAGGCGAACGGCGCGGCCGTGCCCGCCCTCACCGGCTCGGCCACCGGCGCCCTCGCCCCCGGCTGGACCGTCCAGCAGACCACCGTCGTCCCGGCGGGCGGCTCGCGCGGCCTCCTCGGCCTCACCTGCGGCGCCCCCGACACCGACTTCTGGTTCCCGGCGGCCTCCACCGCCCAGGCGCGCCACGACTACGTCCACCTCACCAACCCGGACGACACGGCCGCCGTCGCCGACATCACGCTGTACGGCCCCGAGGGCGTCCTCAAGTCCCAGTTCACCGAGGGCATCCCGGTCCCCGCCCACTCCACGGTCCCGGTCCTGCTCTCCACCCTCACCGCCGAGCCCGCCCAGCGGGACGTCACCGTCCACGTCACCACCCGCAGCGGGCGCGTCGGCGCGGCCGTCGGCGTCGCCGACGACAAGCTCGGCAGCGACTGGCTCTCCGCCTCGGCCGACCCGTCGGGCAGCGTCGTGCTCCCCGGCATCCCGGCCGACGCCTCCTCGGTGCGGCTCGTGGTCTTCGCCCCCGGCGAGGACGACGCCGACCTGAAGGTCCAGCTGTCCACCGCGAACGGCGCGATCGTCCCGGCGGGCGCCGACACCCTGCACGTGAAGTCCGGGATGACGGCCTCCATCGACCTGCCGGACCTCACCCGGGGCTCGGCGGCCTCGCTGTTCCTCGGCCCCGAGGACCCGAAGCGGCCCGTCCCGGTCGTGGCCGCCCTCCAGGTGGTCCGGGGCAAGGGCGACAAGAGCGAGATCGCCTTCATCCCGGCGGCGGGGGCGATCTCCGCCCGCGCGACGGTCGCCGACAACCGCGCCAAGTCCTCGACGCTCACCCTGACCGCCCCCGAGGCCGACGCGCAGGTCAAGGTCACCGCCTCGGCCGGCTCCGGGGCGGGCACGCCGGTCTCGAAGACGGTCACGGTCAAGGCGCGCACGACGACGCCCCTCGCCGACCTCGCCCCCCAGGGCCTCAAGGGCGCCTACGCGCTGACCGTCGAACCGGTCTCCGGCGGCAAGGTGTACGCGGCGCGGACGCTCGCGGTGCCGCAGGACGGCGTCCCGATGTTCACCGTCCAGACCCTCGCCGACGACCGGGGCACGGTCGAGGTCCCGTCGGCCCACCAGGACCTGGGGGTACTGGACTGAGACCAGGGGCCCTCCACGGGTGGGACGCCGCCCCCTACGGGCGAGACCGGAGGGGGCGGAGCCGTACGACCACGGACCCGCCCTGGCCCTGGCCCACCCGACCCCGCCCCACCCGGTCCAGTCCCGTCCGGTCCGGCCAGTCCTGCCCGTACCGAGGGCGGCCGGCTCAGTCCTGCCCGTACCGGGGGTCGACCGACTCGGGGGAGAGTCCGAGGAGCTCGGCGACCTGCTCCACGACCACCTCGTGGACCAGGAGCGCCCGCTCGTCCCGGTTCTTCGAGCGGATCTCGACCGGCCGCCGGTAGACGACCACCCGGGCGGGCTCGCCCTTCTCCGCCGGGAGCGAACCGCCCAGCGGCACCGTCTCGCCCGGCACGGACGGCGGCACCTCCAGGACCATGAACTCGACGTCGGCCAGCTGCGGCCAGTGCCGTTCGAGGCGCTCCACCGAGTCGAGGACCAGATCGCGGAAGGTGTCGGCCCGGCTCGCGGAGAGCGGCACCTGCGGCGGCGCGACGGGACCCCGCATCCCGCGGCCGTGCCGGTCGCGGCGGCGGACCCGCGGCTCCGCCGGGGGCTCCGCGGGACGGTGCTGGGGGCTCGGCGGCACAGGACTGTCCATCACTGACGCAGCGTAACCCTCATCGGCCCTCCGTACCGTGGCGCGTCCTCGCCACCTTCCCCGGCGCGCCGGGCCCGCTCCCGGACCGCTCACGCCCCCTCCCCGCCCCTCCTGTCGAAACCTGAACATTCCGGCCGTTCGAGTGCCCGATTCGGTGGTCCGCCACGATCGGCCATCTGGCCCTGATTGACCGGATTCGTATCCCAGACTGTCCGAATCTCCACCTGCCCCGGCGGCCGTGCGACACCTTCCCCGCAGGTCGGAACGGGCGCCTCGCACAGGGGTATGGCGGAGTTCACACCGCGACACGGTGGAGTGACCTGAGGGAGAGTCGTCGCGGCCCGCTCAAGAGTGCGGTACCGTCCAACGTCGTGAGCCCTGTACGTCGCTGTTCGCGCACCGCGTGCGGCCGCCCTGCCGTCGCGACACTGACGTACGTCTATGCCGACTCGACTGCGGTCCTCGGCCCGCTCGCCACCTACGCCGAGCCCCACTGCTACGACCTGTGCGCCGAGCACAGCGAGCGCCTCACCGCCCCGCGCGGCTGGGAGGTCGTGCGGCTCTCCGACGGATCCGCCCCCTCCCGCCCCAGCGGCGACGACCTCGAAGCCCTGGCCAACGCGGTACGGGAGGCGGCCCGCCCCCAGGAGCGCGCGGCCGGAGCCGGCGGCAAGGGCGGCGGGGGACGTGGCGGCGACCCCATGGAGGTCGGGCGCCGCGGACACCTCCGGGTGCTCCGTTCCCCCGACAACTGAACCGGCGACCGGGCGAGGTCCGGGCCGACAAGCGGACGCAACCGGCCACCGTCCGCATCCCCCCGCCCCACTCCGGGTAGTTTTGGCGTTCCGTACACGCGCCGCACACGCGTGCCCAGAACTCAGGAGGGTGGATCCGTGACTGCCGATCTGTCGCAGATCGTGAAGGCGTACGACATCCGCGGAGTGGTACCCGACCAGTGGGACGAGACGCTCGCCGAGCTCTTCGGCGCCGCCTTCGTCCGGGTGACGGACGCGGACGCGATCGTCGTCGGCCACGACATGCGCCCCTCGTCGCCCGGCCTCGCGGGCGCCTTCGCGCGCGGCGCGGCCCGCCTCGGCGCCGACGTCACCCTCATCGGGCTCTGCTCCACCGACCAGCTGTACTTCGCCTCCGGCAGCCTCGGCCTGCCCGGCGCGATGTTCACCGCCTCGCACAACCCGGCCCAGTACAACGGCATCAAGATGTGCCGGGCCGGAGCCGCCCCCGTCGGCCAGGACACCGGCCTCGCCGACATCCGCGCCCTCGCCGAGGAGTGGTCGGAGAAGGGCGCCCCCGAGGCCGCCGCCACCCCCGGCACCGTCACCGAGCGGGACACCCTCCAGGACTACGCCGCCCACCTCAAGGGCCTCGTCGACCTCACCGGCATCCGCCCGCTCAAGGTCGTCGTGGACGCCGGGAACGGCATGGGCGGGCACACCGTCCCCACCGTCTTCGCGGGCCTCCCGCTCGACACCGTCCCGATGTACTTCGAGCTCGACGGCACCTTCCCGAACCACGAGGCCAACCCGCTCGACCCGAAGAACATCGTGGACCTCCAGGCCCGCGTCCGCGAGGAGGGCGCCGACATCGGCCTCGCCTTCGACGGCGACGCCGACCGCTGCTTCGTCGTGGACGAGCGCGGCGAGCCGGTCTCCCCGTCCGCGATCACGGCCCTCGTCGCCGCCCGCGAGCTCGCCAAGCACCCCGGCGGAACGATCATCCACAACCTGATCACCTCCTGGTCCGTGCCCGAGGTCGTCCGCGAGCAGGGCGGCGAGGCCGTCCGCACCCGCGTCGGCCACTCCTTCATCAAGGAGGAGATGGCGAAGACGGGCGCGATCTTCGGCGGCGAGCACTCGGCCCACTACTACTTCCGGGACTTCTGGAACGCGGACACCGGCATGCTCGCCGCGCTCCACGTCCTCGCGGCCCTCGGCGGCCAGGAGGGCACCCTCTCGGAGCTGGTCGCCGCCTACGACCGCTACGCCTCCTCCGGCGAGATCAACTCCACCGTCACCGACCAGGCCGCCAGCACGGCCCGGGTCAGGGCGGCGTACGAGGGCGGGGACGGGATCACCCTCGACGAGCTCGACGGCCTCACCGTCACCGCCGCCGACTGGTGGTTCAACCTCCGCGCCTCCAACACCGAGCCGCTGCTCCGCCTCAACGTCGAGGCCCGTGACGAGGCCACCGTCGCCCGCGTCCGCGACGAGGTCCTCGCCCTGGTCCGGGCGACGGACTGACCCCGCGCCCACCGCCGGGGAACGGGGCGTCCTCCGTTCCCCGGCGGTAGGCTGACCTGGCCCGAAGGCCGATCCGAAGGCCCGGTCCCGAGGGCAGCACCGTCACCGTTCGCCCGCAGTTCGTCCGAAGGGACCACCCCATGCCGCTCGAAGCCGGCCTCCTGGAGATCCTGGCCTGCCCCGCGTGCCACGCCCCGCTGAACGACCGCACGGCGGACGAGACCCCCGAGCTGGTCTGCACGGGCACCGACTGCGGCCTCGCCTACCCGGTCCGCGACGGCATTCCGGTCCTCCTCACGGACGAGGCCCGCCGCCCGGCGTAACCGGCCCCCAGGGGTGTCCGACACGTGCCCGCGGCGTCGCGGCGCCCGGCACGCACGCCCGCCGCGTTGCCGAACCGTCCACGGGGCTCCGCCACGAGGACGATCCGGCGCCCTGCGATCGCACGCACCGGACGCCGTTCCTCCTCCCGCGCCCGTCCGTCGGACACCCCCGAGGACGCCGACCGCCGACACGGCCACCGCACGCAGCCGCGGCCACCACGAGCGGCGGACCCCGACGACGGGTACCACTTACGGGAAGGCCCGCACGCCCCCGCACGCGGCGGTACGGACGGCGCGGGCGGTGCCGAGGGAGACCGAAGGTCCCGGTGGAGACCGGACGCACCCCGGAACCCGGCTCCGTACGGGCCGTCCGACTCCCGTACGGGCTACCCGGCTCCGTACGGGCCGTCCGACTCCCGTACGGGCCACCCGGTTCCGTACGGGCCATCCGACTCCCGTACGGGCTACCCGGTTCCGTACGGGCCATCCGACTCCCGTACGGGCCATCCGACTCCCGTACGGGCCACCCGACTCCCGTACGGGCCCCCGGTCCCGCACGGGCCACCCGCACCGGCACCCACCGCCCCGTCCCGTTCCGCACCCCCGCCCGAAGGGCCCACCGACCCCGCTCACCCCGGGAGGCACCAGATGCTCGACGAGACCCTCCTCGACTCCCCGGACGGCCTCGCCCTGGCCGACCGCCGCGGCCTCCTGCGCGGCGCCGCCGAAGCCGGCGCGCGGGTGCGGACCGCCACCCGCCACGCCGCCGACGCCGGCATCGCGGACCTGCGCCCCGAGGGCCGCCCCCGCACGGTCCTCGTCGCGGGCCCCGGCACCGCCGCCACCGGCGTCGCCGACCTGATCGGCGCCCTGGCCGGAGCCTCCGCCCCCGTCGTACGCCTCCGCCCCACCGGCGTGGCCCCCGCGGCCGGTGCCCTGCGCTGGGCGCTGCCCGGCTGGGCCGGCTCGGTGGACCTGCTGCTGCTCCCCACCACCGACGGCTCCGAACCGGGCCTCGCGCTCCTCGCCGAGCAGGCGTACCGCCGCGGCGTCACGGTCGTCGCCGTCGCCCCCCAGGGCTCCCCGCTCACGGAGGCGGTCAGCGGCTCGCGCGGACTGTTCGTACCGATGGCCGTCGCCCCGAACGAGGCCCCCGACGAGTACGCCGAGAACATCGCGGCCAGTCCCGGCGCCCTCTGGGCCCTGTTCACCCCGCTGCTCGCCCTCCTCGACCGCGTCGGCCTCCTGGAGGCGCCGCCCGAGGCCCTGGAGAAGGTCGCCGATCGCCTGGACCGGACGGCCGAACGCTGCGGCCCGGCCATCGCCACGTACGGCAACCCGGCGAAGACCCTCGCCGCCGAGCTGGCGGACTCGCTCCCGCTGATCTGGACCGAGGGCAGCGCCGCGGGCCCGGCGGGCCGCCGCTTCGCCGCCGTACTGGCGGAGCTCGCCGGACTGCCCGCCCTCGCCGCCGAACTCCCCGAGGCCCTGCCCGCGCACGGCGTCCTGCTCGCCGGCGACTACGCGGCGGGCGCCGACCCCGACGACTTCTTCCGCGACCGGGTCGACGAACCGCAGGCCCTGCGCGCCCGGGTGGTCCTGCTCCGCGACCGGCCGGCCGGCGGCCTCAGCGCGGCCCCCGCCGCCCGGGAACTGGCCCTCGGCCACGAGACCGCCGTCAGCGAGCTGGAACCGGAGGAGGGCGGCGACCTGGAGACCCTCGCGGAACTCCTCGCCGTGACCGACTTCGCGGCCGTCTACCTGGCCCTGGCCACCCGGGGCACCCCGACCCCGTAGAACGCGCGGCGCGTACCGCCCCGAGCCGTGGCCCCGGACCCGGACAACGGCCCCGGACCATGGGTTCCGGCCCCGCCCCGGAGCCCTCGGACCACCGGCCCCGGCCCGCCGCCCCGCCGGCCACGCACCGCCGGCCACGGGCCGCCGGCCAAGGGCCGGGAACCGCACCGCACCCCCCGCGCCCCGCCCGTACCGCAGGCCCCGGCCCCGGCCCCGTACCGTCCACCACCCCGTCACCCACCCGTCACCCACCCCCTGTCATCTGTCTCCCGTGTCCCCCCGACACCCGCACACCCACCACCCACCCGAGGAGCTGGCAGGCACCATGGACCGCCTCGTCAACACCGTCCGCCCCTACGCCTGGGGATCCACGACGGCCATCCCGGAACTCCTGGGCACCGCCCCCACCGGCGAGCCGCAGGCCGAGATGTGGATGGGCGCCCACCCCGGTGCCCCCTCCCGCACCGAGCGCGGCCCGCTGAACGAGCTCATCGACGCCGACCCCGTACGCGAACTGGGCGGGCGGACCGTCGAGAGGTTCGGCCCGCACCTCCCCTTCCTCTTCAAGATCCTCGCCGCCGGCGCCCCGCTCTCCCTCCAGGTCCACCCCGACCTCGACCAGGCGCGCTCCGGATTCGCCGCCGAGGAGGCCGCGGGCATCCCGGTCGACGCCCCGCACCGCACCTACAAGGACGCCAACCACAAGCCCGAGCTGATCTGCGCCCTCACCTCCTTCGAGGGGTTCTGCGGCTTCCGCACCCCCGCCGACGCCGCCGACCTGATCGCCGCGCTCGGCGTCGACTCCCTCAAGCCGTACGTGGACCTGCTGCACGCCCACCCCGAGGACGCCGCGCTCCGCGAGGTCCTGACGGCCCTCCTCACCGCCGACCCGGTGGAGATGGCGCACACCGTCGCCGAGGCCACCGCCGCCGCCGACCGCCTCGGCGGCGCCCACGCCCCGTACGCGCGCCTCGCCCACCACTACCCGAGCGACCCCGGCGTCGTCGCCGCCATGCTCCTGCACCACGTACGGCTTCAGCCCGGCGAGGCCCTCTACCTCGGTGCCGGCGTCCCCCACGCCTACCTCGACGGCCTCGGCGTCGAGATCATGGCCAACTCCGACAACGTGCTGCGCTGCGGCCTCACCCCCAAGCACGTCGACGTCCCCGAACTCCTCCGGATCGTCCGCTTCGACCCCGCCGACCCGGCCGTCCTGCGCCCCGAGGCCTCCCCGTCGGGCGAGGAGGTCTACGAGACCCCGACCGACGAGTTCCGCCTCTCCCGTTTCGTACGGGCCGAGGGCGCCGCCCCCAACGACCTCACCGCACCCACCCCCCAGATCCTGCTGGCCGTCGCCGGCCGCCCGACGGCGGGCGACCTCCCCCTCGTGCCCGGCGAATCCGTCTTCGTACCGGCGGGCGAGCGCATCCAACTGACCGGAGCGGGTACGGTCTTCCGCGCCACCGTGGCGGCCTGATGCGACAATGACCGGCCGAACCGCGGCGATCGAGCCGGAGCACCGACGAAGGGACCCCGTACACCCATGAGCGCGTCAGGCGGAACCAAGGCGATCGTGGCGGCACTCGCCGCGAATCTGGCGATCGCCGCAGCCAAGTTCGTGGCGTTCCTCTTCAGTGGTTCGTCCTCGATGCTCGCGGAGAGCGTCCACTCGCTCGCCGACTCCGGCAACCAGGGCCTGCTGCTCCTCGGCGGCAAGAAGGCCCGGCGCGAGGCCACCCCGCAGCACCCCTTCGGCTACGGCCGCGAGCGCTACATCTACGCCTTCCTCGTCTCCATCGTGCTCTTCTCCGTCGGCGGCATGTTCGCCATCTACGAGGGCTACGAGAAGATCAAGCACCCGCACGCGATCGAGGCCTGGTACTGGCCGGTCGGCGTCCTCGTCTTCGCGATCATCGCCGAGACCTTCTCCTTCCGCACCGCCATCAAGGAGTCGAACACGGTCCGCGGCAACCTCTCCTGGAAGGAGTTCGTCCGCCGCGCCAAGGCCCCCGAGCTCCCCGTCGTCCTCCTGGAGGACCTCGGCGCCCTCGTCGGCCTCATCCTGGCCCTCGGCGGCGTCGGCCTCGCCCTCCTCACCGGCAACGGCGTCTGGGACGGCATCGGCACCCTCTGCATCGGCGTCCTGCTCATCGTGATCGCGATCGTCCTCGCCGCCGAGACCAAGTCGCTGCTCCTGGGCGAGGCCGCCGGAACCGACGAGGTCGCGAAGATCGAGGCCGCCGTCGTCGACGGCACGACGGTCACCCGCCTCATCCACATGCGCACGCTCCACCTCGGCCCCGAGGAACTCCTCGTCGCCGCCAAGATCGCCGTCGCGCACGACGACACCGCCACCGAGGTCGCCGAGGCCATCAACGCCGCCGAGGAGCGCATCCGCGCCGCCGTCCCGATCGCCCGGGTCATCTACCTGGAGCCCGACATCTACAGCGAGAAGGAGGCCGCGGCGGGCCCCGACCCGGCCGCGACCCCGGGCGGCCCGGGCCACCACTGACCCGCCCCCGACCGACCTTCGACCGACGGTCGGCAACGGCTGGATCCAGCCACCGAGGCCACCCCGCCGGGCCCCCGGACCACGTACACCACCCCGTACGTACGGACCGGGGGCCCCGGCACGTCCGGGCCCGGCCCCCGGATCGCCCCGGATCACCCCGGGCCATCCCGGTGGACGCGCCGCAGAGCGACTGGACACGGGCCGGACAAGGGCCGGAAACGGGCCGGAGGCGGGCCGCGGGCGGGTCGGAGGCGGGTCGGAGGCGGGTCGGGGCTCAATGCGGACTGTGGCCCGCCGTGCCGATCGGTGTAGATTCGTGACCAGCCAGACGTCGCTGCTGATGGCGGTCGGGCGGTCCCGAGGACCGGCCGAGGGAGAGAGGGCCTCCGACGACGGCACCATGGAAGTCCGGGCATTCGTGTGCCCAGGACCACCACCGTGGTGCCCTGCGCCCGAACGACCCTCGTACCCGACCCATGAGGAGCAGCCCCGTCATGACGACCGCAGCCCACCAGGACTTCAAGGTCGCCGACCTCTCCCTGGCCGCCTTCGGCCGCAAGGAGATCACCCTCGCCGAGCACGAGATGCCCGGCCTGATGTCGATCCGCCGCGAGTACGCCGAGCAGCAGCCGCTCGCCGGCGCCCGCGTCACCGGCTCCCTGCACATGACCGTGCAGACCGCCGTCCTCATCGAGACCCTGGTCGCCCTCGGCGCCGAGGTCCGCTGGGCCTCCTGCAACATCTTCTCCACCCAGGACCACGCCGCCGCGGCCATCGCCGTCGGCCCGAACGGCACCCCGGAGAACCCCCAGGGCGTCCCGGTCTTCGCCTGGAAGGGCGAGACCCTGGAGGAGTACTGGTGGTGCACCGAGCAGGCCCTCACCTGGCCGGACTCGCCCACCGGCGGCCCGAACATGATCCTGGACGACGGCGGTGACGCCACCCTCCTCGTCCACAAGGGCGTCGAGTTCGAGAAGGCCGGCTCCGCCCCGGACCCGTCCACCGCGGACAGCGAGGAGTACGCACACATCCTGCGCCTCCTCAACCGCACCCTCGGCGAGAACCCGCAGAAGTGGACCCAGCTGGCGTCCGAGATCCGCGGCGTCACCGAGGAGACCACGACCGGCGTCCACCGCCTGTACGAGATGCACCGCGACGGCACGCTGCTGTTCCCGGCGATCAACGTGAACGACGCCGTCACCAAGTCGAAGTTCGACAACAAGTACGGCTGCCGCCACTCCCTGATCGACGGCATCAACCGCGCCACCGACGTCCTGATCGGCGGCAAGACCGCCGTCGTCTGCGGCTACGGCGACGTCGGCAAGGGCTGCGCCGAGTCCCTGCGCGGCCAGGGCGCCCGCGTCATCGTCACCGAGATCGACCCGATCTGCGCGCTCCAGGCGGCGATGGACGGCTACCAGGTCACGACCCTGGACGAGGTCGTCGAGACGGCCGACATCTTCATCACCACGACCGGCAACAAGGACATCATCATGGCCGCCGACATGGCCAAGATGAAGCACCAGGCCATCGTGGGCAACATCGGCCACTTCGACAACGAGATCGACATGGCGGGCCTGGCGCAGATCCCCGGCATCGTCAAGGACGAGGTCAAGCCGCAGGTCCACACCTGGACGTTCCCCGACGGCAAGGTCCTCATCGTCCTGTCCGAGGGTCGTCTGCTGAACCTCGGCAACGCGACCGGCCACCCCTCCTTCGTGATGTCCAACTCCTTCGCGGACCAGACCCTGGCCCAGATCGAGCTGTTCACCAAGCCGGAGCAGTACCCGACCGACGTCTACACGCTGCCCAAGCACCTGGACGAGAAGGTCGCCCGCCTCCACCTCGACGCGCTCGGCGTGAAGCTGACGACCCTCCGCCCGGAGCAGGCCGCCTACATCGGCGTCCAGGTCGAGGGCCCGTACAAGTCGGACCACTACCGCTACTGACGGCGGCCCGCGGAGAAGAGCGGAGAAGATCCGCGGAAGACGTCCGCAGCGGAACCAGGCAGGCCCCCCGCACCCCCGTGTCGGGGGGCCTGCCCCGTCCTGCCCCCCCGCTACAGCTCCTGGAAGCCACCCGAGGACCCATGCCCCGCGGCCGTTATTCGCTCCATGACCCGCACGACCACACTCCCCTCGGCGAAGAACACTTCCACTGCGCGCCGGGCCCCTCCGGCTGGCGCTACGTCGCGCAGACCACCACCCCCTCCGGTGATCACCGGGGCTCCGTCGACCTGGCCATCGACGAACTGGGACGCCCCATCCGCCTCGAACTGCACGCCGCCGGCTGGCAGGTCCGCGGCGCGGCCCTCGACGGCGTCACCTGGGTCCGCACGGACCCCACCGGAGCCGATGCCACCGAAGGCAATGTGCGCGCCCACGCCTTCACCGGCAGCTCCCCGGCGTTCCTCGTCGCCCTCACGCGACTCCTGCGTCTCACCCCCGATTCCCCCGAGACCCGTGTCAGGCTCGTCGCCTTCACGGACCCGGTGCTCGCCCCCCTCACGGTCGACCAGTCCTGGGCCCTGCTGAGAAGTGAAGCGCACCCCACTGACAACGGCCCCCTGACGGTGGACGAGTACCAGGTCAGCGCCCTGGACACGGGCGAGCGCCACACCGTCCACATCGCCGGGGACGTGGTCCTCGCGGCTCCCGGCGTCGAACTCGAAGACCTCGACACCCCGCCCTCGGTCTTCCCCTGACCCGAGGGCCCGCCGTACGTCAGGCGGGAGGGGCGAACCCGGTGGCGGGCGGCCCGTCCTCACGGGAGGCCTCGGAACCCGGAGGAGCGACCGGCGGGGGAGCCACGGGGGAAGCAGCCCCTGGAGAAACGGCCGGAGGGACGGCCGGAGGAACGGCCGAAGAAGCAGCCGGAGTGACGACCGGAGGAAGAGCCGGAGGGAGAGCTGGAGGAAGAACGGCTCCAGCCGGAACGCCGACGATCCCACCGGCTCCGAACCCGCCCCCCGCTCCCGCCCCAGCCCCTGCCCCAGCCCCTGCCCCCGCTCCGGCTCCGGCTCCGGTTCCGGCCTCCGCGAACGCCTGCCGCGCTTCCCGCGCCTGCCGCTCGGCCACCACACCCGCCAGATACGCCTCCGCGGGCACCCCCGCGGGCGGAGGCGTCCCCGTCCGGCCCACCAACTGGCCGGCCAGACGCTCGGCGAGCTGCCGCCCCACGCCCGGATCGAGTTCACGCGCCCGCGTGAGGTACTGGCGTATCTCCAGCCACAACCCCTCCGGCACCGCCGAGAGGTCGAGCCCGGCGAACCGCCCCACCAGCCACGGCGGCGGCGGAGGCACGGGCAGGACCCGCGCCGCGGGCATCCGCTCCCGTACGACCAGCGTCCCCGCGAACACGTCCCCGAGCCGCCGCCCGCGCTCGGACACCAGGGACGCGATACAAGCGACGACGCCGAAGGTCATCAGGATCTCCACGACCCCCATGGCCCCCCGGACCAGCGCGTGCCGGAACCGGATCGGCCCGCCGTCGTCCCGTACGACCCGCAGCCCGCAGGCCATCTTCCCCAGCGACCGCCCGTGGGACAGCGTCTCCACCGCGATCGGAGCCCCCACGAGGACCAACAGGAAGGCCGCGACGGACACGGCCGCCACCGCCGCCTCGTCCAGCGAGGCCGTGGCGAGCACGAGCCCGATCATGACCAGCACGTACGCGGCCCACACCACGACCAGGTCGATGAGCACCGCGAGTGCCCGACTCGGCAGCCGCGCGGGCTGCAGTCCCAGGACGACGGCATCGCCCGTCACCACGCCACTCACGGCACCCACCCACCCTTCTCCGGCCTTCCCGACCCGTCCGAACGCCAGTCTGCCAAGCTGATCCCCAGCGCGCCGCAGTAGTACGGACCCGTCCGAAGCCAGTCCTGGAGCAGCAGCCGATCATGGACCTCGACGTCTACGTCACCGCCCACCGCGCGGAGTGGGAACGCCTCGACCAGCTCCTGGGCCGGGGCGGGAAGCTCACGGGCGCCGAGGCGGACGAACTCGTGGCCCTGTACCAGCGCGCGGCCACCCATCTCTCGATCGTGCAGTCCAGCACCCCGGACCCCATGCTCACGGCCCGGCTCACCCAGCTCGTGGCCCGCGCCCGCGCCACCGTGACCGGCACCCGCCGCTCCTCGTGGCGCGACGCGGCCCGCTTCTTCACGGCAGGTTTCCCGGCGGCGGTCTACCGCTCCCGCCACTGGTGGATCCCCACCGCCGTCCTCTCCACCCTGCTCGCGGCCCTCATCGGCTGGTGGATCGGTACGCACCCCGAGGTCCAGGCCTCGATCGGCGCCCCCGCCGAGCTCCGCGAGATGACCCGCCCCGGCGGCCAGTACGAGACGTACTACTCCAGCCACCCGGCGGCCTCCTTCGCCGCCCAGGTCTGGACGAACAACGCCCAGGCCGCCGCCATGTGCCTGGTCCTGGGCGCCTTCCTGGGGATCCCGGTCCTCTGGATCCTCTTCCTGAACATGCTGAACCTCGGCGTCGGCATCGGCCTGATGTCCTCCGCGGGCCGCCTCGACGTCTTCCTGGGCCTGGTCCTTCCGCACGGCCTGCTCGAACTGACCGCCGTCTTCGTGGCCGCGGGCACCGGCCTCCGCCTCGGCTGGACCGTCATCGAACCGGGCCCCACCACCCGCCGCGCGGCCCTCGCGGAACGGGGCCGCGCAGCCGTGGGCATGGCCATCGGGCTCGCCCTGGTCCTCTTCGTCTCGGGTCTGATCGAAGGCTTCGTCACCCCCTCCGGCCTGCCCACCTGGGCCCGCATCACCATCGGCATCACCGCCGAACTGGCATTCCTCGCGTACGTCTACGTCCTCGGCGGCCGCGCCTCCCGCGCCGGCGACCGGGGCGACCTGGAAGAACCCGACCGCAGCGCCACGCTCCCCACCGCGGCCTGATGTGCGTACGGCCCTGCTGAGCTGCTAGTCTCCTCCGGTGCCCGCAAAAGCTGTTGACACGGCGATTGCGGGGAGGTAGATTTGAACAGTTGCCTGGAGCTGGACAGCTCGGCAGCGACCAAGTAAAGTCTCATCTCGCTCCGGTCGGGAATTTCGATTCCCCGGAGTCATTTCGATTCTTATCCGAATCACGAAAGCCACCGATTAGGCCGGCCGGAATGAATCTGATAAAGTCGGAAACGCCGAAAGGCCCCCGGAGTGAAAGCGAAAGGGACCGGAAAGCACCGAGGAAATCGGGTCGGAAAGATCTGATAGAGTCGGAGACGCAAGACCGAAGGGAAAAGC
>JNWL01000052.1 GCA_000716465.1 Streptomyces bikiniensis | reverse complement strand
CCGCTGGGCCGTGATCGGCATCATGGTCCACCGACTCACCCGCGGCCGACCGGCAACCCGACCAAGCCCCCGACCCCTCACACACGTCAATCATTGAGCCTCTTTCATCCTGAATAGTTGCAGGTCATCAGGGTGTGGATGGCTTGGACGATGGTGCTGATGCGGCGGGTGGAGCATCGGGCCCGGCGGAGGATCCGCCAGGATTTGAGCTGTGCGAAGGCGCGTTCGCCGGGAGCTCTGAGTCGGGCGTGGTCGCGGTTGAACTGCTGGTAGTGATCGGGCTGTTCGCGGTGGTTTTTGTACGAGGTGCGGACGGTGGCGCCGGCGCCCTGGTAGGCGCGGTCCGCCAGGACAAGGATCTGCCGCGTCAGACAGGCCTGCACGATCCCGTGGGCCCGGGCTGCGGCCAGATCATGGGTGCGGCCCGGTGTCGCACGCGAGAACCACAGAGGTGTGCCGTCAGGATGGGCGATGACCTGCACGTTCATGCCGTGCCGGCGGTGCTTCATCGAGTAATACGGCTCGTCCGCACGGATGCGGTCGATGGGGATCAGCGTGCCGTCAACGATGACGTAGTCGCCTTCACCAAGGCCGGTGAGCGCTTCGTGGAGGCCGGGAGCCCAGCCGGCCAGGACGTCCAGAGTCTCGTCGACGTACCACCAGGCGGTGGCCTGCGATATCCCGAAACTGGCTCCGAGCTGGGAGAACGTCTCGTTCTTCCGCAGATGGACCAGCGTGAGCAGAGCCTGTTTGAAGCATCCGAGCTTGCGCCAGCGGGTGTTGCGGGCTTGGCGATGCTCGTGGAGCAGCCGGGCAACGTGCTCGACCAGCTCGTGCGGGACGTCGAGCATGGCAGGATACGGAACCACCAGGGCCCCTTCGGTCGCCAGCGTGTTGAGTGAGATCACCACGCCAACGACGAGGGGCCCTGCCTCGTCACCACACCTGCTGACCAGCCCATTTCACCCTCCAGCACAGGATGAAAGAGGCTCACTGATCGTTTCAGAATGAGGTTCGTAGAGCTCGTAACACGATCTTGTTGAACGTCCGTGGTCGGCCGTGACCGGTGTGATGATTCGGCCGTTCGGGATGGTGCGAGTACCCGGCCGTGGATCGTGGACGATGACCTGTGGGCGCTGATCGAGCCGCTGCTGCCGCCCTGGCCCGAGAAGGCTCCCGGCCCCCGGCCGGTGCCGGACCGGATGCGCCTGCAGGGCATCCTGTACGTGCTGCACAACGACGTAGCCTGGCAACTGCTGCCCCTGGAACTGGGGTTCGGCTCCGGGCAGACCTGCTGGCAGCGCCTGGGGCGGTGGCAGAAGGCCGGGGTCTTCGACCGGCTGCACCGGGTCCTGCTCGCCGAAATAGACGCGGCCGGCGAGTTGGACTGGTCCAGAGCGTGCGTCGACGGCTCCCACGTCCGCGCGAAAAAGGGGAGCTGACACCGGTCCGTCGCCGGTCGACCGGCTGAAGACGGGCAGCAAGCACCACCTGATCTGCGACGGACGCGGCACCCCGCTGACGGTCATCACCGCCGCCGCCAACGTCAACGACGTCACCCAGACCCTCGCCCTGATCGACGGCATCCCTCCCGTCGCCGGCCGCCCAGGGCGGCCCCGCCGACGCCCTCAGTCCCTCCTCGGCGACAAGGGCTACGACTCCCACCCCAACCGGCGCGAACTCCGCAAGCGCCGGATCCTCCCGGTCATCTCCCGCAGAGGCGCCCAGAACATCGAGGGCCTGGGCAAGCTCCGCTATGTTGTCGAGCAGACCTTCGCCCTGCTCCACCAGTTCAAACGCCTCGCCGTCCGCTGGGAACGCCGCACCGAACTCCACGACACCTTCGTCTCCCTCGCCTGCAGTCTCATCTGCTGGAGAAGACTCAAGAAGGCTCGATCATGATCGCGTTACGAGCTCTTAGGGCAACTCCTGGAGCAACTCTGCAGCCCCCTTTCGGTGCACCCCTCGGCCCGGGTCCGGGCTCGTGAGCGGGGGCTTGGCATGGTTGTCAGTGGTGGGTCTTACCGTGAGAGATGCGGCTCAGAGCCGTCATCGCGTACCTCTTCGACTGATCGAAGGACGGTCCCCATGGCTCATCACGTTCTAGGTCACTACCGCAAGGACGGCTCCTACGTCCGGCCCCATACGCGACGGTCCCGTCCGGCGTCGGGCCGTATCCCCTCCCCTCGCAGAGCACCGGAGGCGCAGGCCCTGCCGGAGACCGTCCGCACCATCAGGGTGCGGGGGCACTACCGGGCGGACGGCTCCTACGTACGGGCGCACCACCGGCAGATCGGGGCCCCGGCCGCCGCGGCGGCCGGCGGAGGCGGGCTGCTGTTGCTCTTGCTGATCCTGGCGGCGCTCGGCAGCGGAGGCGGCGGTGCGACGCAGGCGCCGACTCCACCGGCTCCGGCCAGCGTGGCGCCCGGGTTACCCCGGTAGCCAGCAGCACAAGAACGAGGGGCCCGGCCATTGGCCGGGCCCCTCGCCTTATAAGCGGTTGCTCTTTCCCAGTTGTACGCCTGCGTGGGTGTGGCAGCAGTCCCGACGGTGTCGACAGACGCTGCAGCTCTGATGAACCACCACTCCAGCAGGTCGCCGGACTTGGCGGAGCCGGTTTCCGTGTTCTGCCCGGCCCCGCCATGCCGGGAGCAGAAGCGCAGCTCCTCCTGCTCGGGGGCCTGGCCGGGGCACTCCAAGATCACGAGGAGTGGCTTGTGTGTGACCCCCTGTCAGTGCCGGGCCCTATATTGATCGGTCGCGTGGGAGGCGCGCGACCGATCAGGGGAGGGGGCTTCGGCCTTGCCGTTTATCAGGGGATACACCAAGCAGGACGGAACACCGGTGCGGGCGCACTGGAGAGCGCCGGCCGGAACGCACAAGCAGACCGTGCTGGCCATCGGGATCGTGGCAGCCGTGTTCGTCTTCGGCAGCTCCGGCACGACGACAGGCAGCACACCGGGCGGCGGGGAACGGTTACCGGCGCCGTGGTCCTCGTCTGGCGTGACGTATCCGATCAAATGGCCGGGCCGGGAGAAGCCCGCGCCCCGTAAGGCTCCGGTGCCGACGCCGACCGTGTCGTATCCGATCCGGTGGCCCGGGTGGAAGCAGACCGCACCGCGTCCGGTGCCGACGGTGTCCTACCCGATCAAGTGGGACCGCAGCGGAGGCGAGCGGTGAGACGGCGACGCTCCAGGAAGGCCGACGGCAGCGAGCAGCTCCTGCTGGCCCTCGGTGCTCTGATCATCGCGGGATCTGTGATCGCGGCGATCGTGGACTTCGTACGCGCGCACCCCTGGATCCCCGTCGTCCTGGTGCTCGGCGTCGGCGGGGCGGTGGCCCTCTGGGTGGTCGGCAGGCAGCGGGCCGCGCGGTGGGAGCGGGTGCGCCTGCAGGGACTGCGGTATGCGCTGGCGCAGCTGGACGCGCTGCACCACCGGCAGTTCGAGCACGCGGTACGGGATCTGATGCAGCGCGACGGGTGCGTGGACGCGGTGCAGGTCGGCGGTGCCGGGGACAACGGCGCGGACGTGAAGGCCACCGACCCCTACGGGCGGCGCTGGGTGATCCAGTGCAAGCACAGGAAGAACGGCCTGTCCGGAGCAGCCGTGGGCAGCCCGGACCTGCAGGTACTCAACGGCACCGGCCGCCCCGTACACGGAGGCGACATCGTCGTCCTCGTCACCAACGGCAGATTCTCCAAACCCGCCCTCGACTTCGCCCACTCCCAACGGCTGCACCTGGTCGACCGCACCCTGCTCGGCACCTGGGCCGGCGGCTCCAAGCCCCTGTGGGAACTGCTGCGGGCCGTACCACCACCCCGCCGGCCGCTGTCCGGCTGACCGCCCGGGCCCCATCCCGAGGAGTCCCGGAACCCTGTCGGTTCCGGGACTCCTTACGGCATGCGGAGAAAGCCGCACTCGTACAGAGTCGGGGACCGGGCCCGCATACGACTTCTACAGCTCACGGGCAAGCTCAGTGAGGGGCGGTGCTTGCGGGGACGGGGGAGGGCGGCGGGGCCGAGGCTCCATGTCGTGATGAAGAGGAGGTAGGTGTCCGTCCGGAGCACGCGGCCAGGCCAGAGGGCACGGCCCAGCGCGGTGGGTCAAAGGGGCTGGCCCCGACCGGGCACGCGAGACGCCTGACCGGCCGGCCACCCTGCTGTCCGTACGATGATCGTGTGACTTCCTGCCGTGACCTCGGAAAAGGCCCGCAGGCCCAGGGCCACGAGGTCGACCTCCTCGCCACTCTGTCCAACGTCCACCTACCCGACTTCGACGAGCTACGCGCCCGAGGCGTCCTCGGCACCCAGCCCGCGAGCAAGCCCGCCGAACGACGCGCGCTCGGAACCGGCAGGCAGGCCCAGCACCATCAAGAGGAAGCCCGGACCTGGCACACGAAGAAACAGCTACCAGTTACCGGTTGCCGACCTGGCAGCAAACGCCCGCGCCATCCTGAGCAGCCCGGACCGGCACTCCCCCGACCTGTAACCGGCAACCACCCGCGCCGACCAGACAATGCCAGCGAGTCCGTGCCCCCTTTGACCAGCGGGTAGTCAAAGGGGGCCCGCCTCCAACTGCAAAGTGGTCAAGGGGGTGCGCGCCTTCGATTCCGAGCGGGCCAGCCGCCGCCGGGCGGAGCTGTCACATAAGGCGCAGTCACATGCGGCGCCGGGCGGAGGTTTCGGGGTATCGGCCGAGGTCAGCCCGTGTGACCAACAGGTCGTGTGACTCCGTGTGTGACTGGCGGCGGGGCCGGTTCGACGGGTCACCGAAGCGCCACGACGAGGGCGACGAGAGCGACGAAGACGGCGGCCCAGGCGGCGCAGGCACCCAGTGGCTCGGCCAGGCGTGGGTGGCGGTCAGTCAGGTAACCGATGGTGCCGAGGAACAGGACGCCGGTGACGACCAGGAGCAGGACGACGAGCAGGGCGAGCGTGGACACGGTGGTTTTTTCGGGCGCTTGGGGGCGCTCCGGGTGAGCGCTGAGGGCAACAGTCCGGCGTGGCGGGCGGTGGATCGAGTTCTCGCGAGAATCCGCCTGTCCGCCCTGCGGGCCCTGGAACGGAGGGGGTTCGCGAACGCTTGACGGGCACCGTGAGCACGGTCCGCCGAGTTGGTGAGGACACCTTGCGACGCCGCACACCAAGGCCTGCAACTCCTGATCACGATGGGTATGACGAAGGCCGCATTCAATACCTGACCTGGGACTTTCCCGGGCGGTCGGCATATTGAATGCGGCCTGAGGTACTGCTAAGAGCCCAGCCAGACGGCCTTGCTCCTTTAGTTGTTTGGGGGGTAGCAGCCGTTTATTACTCGAAGTGACCCACGTCATGCAGCGAGGGCGAGACCAGGGCGCGGGCGGGTTGCCTTTCAAGTTGCCCCCAGGTTCCCGCACCGGGTGCCTGCGCAAGGCTGTGAACCGCATGTCAAGGGGTGCGAGGAGGAGGCCGGCGCCGCCGACCACTTCCTCACAGGACCCACTTGGAGCTCTACAGGAAGTCCGACCCGAAGATCCGTCGACTTGGACGGGGCCGGACACGGCAGCAAGGGGCGCCGGGACGCATGGCGCGGGCGTGCTCCTGGCCGTGCGCGGCAGAGAGCAGGGGAGGGTGGGGCGGCCCGGCGGTACTGCGTCCCAGAGCGCGTCTGGGCGCCGGACCTCACCCGCGCACGCCATATCGGCACGGGCTGAACGGGACCTTGTCCGCCCCCGGTGCCCTCTGACAGGTGATCTCGACTGGTTACCAGGTGAGTTTGACCGGTGGGAAGACCGCAGGTCAGGTGCAGACGCCCCGCCTGTACTCCTCGCGGCTCACCTGGAAGTCATCCGGCCGGTCGCGGCGGAGCTCCTCGTATCGGACCCCGAAGATGTCGATCGCTTCATGGAGCGTGCGGCCGGACGCGTCCATGATCGCCTTGAGTGCCAGGACGATCCGGTGGTCCAGGATGTGGCGGTCCACGCTCTCGGGTAGGTCTTCCATGGGCTGACCGTACCGACGGGCGGTTCGATCGCGCCGGTCGATGTCGCTTGGCAACCGGTCAGGATCGCTTGTCAGAGGACACCCGGGTGGCTCTGTCCACGAGATGCGACAGCAGTTGTTCACGACTTCGGGAGGCGCGGCCTCATGTCTTGTTCGATTCCCCCCGCGTCGAGCAGCAGTAGCCGGATCCACAAAGAGCAAATTCCCAGGCGACTTCCGTAGCCGGCGGTCAATCACCGGTGCCTTCAGCGCCGCGCAGAAGAGCCAGTTGCTGGTGGACGGCGCCGGTGACCCTGCTCTCGTCGCCGGTGGCCAGCAGGTCGAGCAGCGCGCCGCGCAGTACGGCCAGCGTCAGTGTGCGGCGCGCGACGATCTCCTCGGTGTCCCGCTCGGCCTGCGGCTGGCAGCCGGCGAGTACGTCGAGCCAGTCCTCCACGGTGCTCCTGGCGAACCCGGCCCAGGGGCCGTCGGGATCGACGAGGGAGCGGGCGTATGCCTCGGCCCACAGGCGCAGCAGCGGACGGTGTGCGTCAGCGGCGAGCCATGTCCACACCTCCTGCGCCGCGGTGGCGAGATCGACGGGCCGCTCGGGCCGACGGAGTCCCGCCATGAGTGCCAGCTCTTCCGTGCGGGCTCGTTCCAGCAACGCCCGCACGAGCCCGTCTTTGTTCCCGAACAGGAACATCAGCACGCGCGTGCTGGAGCCGATCGCTTCTGCGAGTGGGCGCAGCGACAGTCCGGCCAGACCGTGGCGAAGCACGTACTGGTAAGCGGCTTCGAGAAGCTCGGTCCGGCGTGCGGAAGGGTTTGCGGTTGTCGAGGACATGGGCCTAGCGTAGAGCCACTGACACAGTCGTTTCAGTAACTATTCGGATTCAATCATTACGGAGAGTGCGCATGCAGGACGGGGCCCGACAGGAGATCGCGGTTCGCCGCGCCGACCACCCAGGCGATCTGGGCTGGATAGTGATGGCCCACGGCGAGCTGTACGACCAGCAGTTCGGCTGGAACACGGAGTTCGAAGCCCTGGTGGCCCGAATCGTCGCCGACTACGCGACGGGACACGCTCCAGCGGCGCAGGCGGCCTGGATCGCCGAGGTCGACGGCGACCGGGCGGGCTGCGTCATGCTTACGGCCGGGGACCAGCCGGGAACAGCCAAGCTGCGCGTCCTCCTCGTCAGCCCGAACGCCCGCGGCCTCGGCGTGGGCAGTCACCTGGCCGAAGAAGCCCTCGCTTTCGCCCGCGCGGCCGGCTACCGGCGTGTGACGCTGTGGACCACCGACAACCTCGCGTCCGCGCGCAGGATCTACCAGCACTGCGGGTTCATCCTCACCGACGAGAGGCCTCACCGGGCATTCGGTCACGACCTCGTCGGCCAGACCTGGAGTCTCGTCCTCAACCCGATGGGATGAGGACGAACAGGCTTCGAGCCCCTGGCGCCGAAGGCTGCCCCGATTTCGGTACCCGTCCGCTCCCTGCACCGTTCGATTCCTCATGTCTCCCGAAGTCATGAACAGCTGCTGTCGTAACTCGTGAACAAAGCCACCCTGGAGGCTGCAACGCCAGCGGGGAGGGACGGGTTGTGTGGTCAGGCGTTGATGCCGACTGAGGATACGTAGGCGTAGGCGTTGTAGTCGGAGTCGAGGTCCGAGAGGACGTCGTCCCAGATCTCGTCCACGCCGTTCTGGTCCTTGTCGGCCCATGCCTTGACGAGGTCGTCCCAGACGTAGCGGACGGTGACGGTGCGCTGGGAGAGGTCGCGGCGGAACTCGGGGGCCACGCCGTGCTGGTCGACGGGGTAGATCTCCATCCGCCGGCCCTGGCCGTCGTTGTCGAGGTGGCGGGTGAGCCAGCCGGAGCGGATCAGGTTTTCGCGGCGGCGGTGCCAGTAGGCGGAGTCCAGCTTCTCGCGGCTCGCGGGGGTGAGGGCGATCTTGCCTTTGTCCTTCATCCATGCGCGGATCGTGCGGGGGCTCACGCCCTGCTCGCGCAGTGCTTCGCGGCCGGCTTTGCTGTCGAGGTAGCGCAGGCGGGCGGCGAGGCCGCGGCGGGAGGTGACCGGGGAGGAGATGCCCGAGGAGTAGACGATCCGGTTCAGCTCCAGGACGAGGGCTTCGCCGCCCTTCATTCCGCGGGTGTCGTGCTTCTCGAACTGGCCCCAGCGCGACCACAGATCGGGTGATCCGGCCATCAGCGTTTGCCTCCGAGGATGTAGGTGTCCTTCTCCTTGACCTCGTTCAGGTCACGGCCTTCCGGGAAGACCGAACGCCAGTCGCCCGCGACGTGGAGTTCGTCGGTACCGGAGATGGCGACGACCTCAAGGCCGGCCTGGTGTGCTCTGTAGGCCTTCAGCCACAGGTTGGCGAATGCCTTGGCACGGATGATGTGCATCCAGTCCGGTCGGCGCAGTTCGCGGTTCGCGGCGGATTCTCCGATGGTGGACACGAATTTAGAATACATGGCCTTGATGTAAGCGATGGTCAGTTCGTCGTTTTCCGCGAGGGCGGTCCGGCGGGTTTCCGCTAGGGCCCGGCGGAGCTTTTCCAGCAGGGATTCCGTGGCCCCGGAGACGAGGGAGCGGTGGATGACCGGAGGGTCTGCCAGGCCCTTGCGGGCGCAGTCGAGGAGCAGGCGCAGCGTGGACTCGCCGACCCACAGCTCCCCCGGCTCCATGCGGTTGCCGAGCGGGTTGGGGAGGTCGGTGTGGTCCCAGGCGGCCGGGGTGATCAGGTGGACGCCGGCCTTCTTCGGGTCGTGGACGCCGCTAGTGTCCTCCACGAGCTTCCCGATCGGCAGCCACGCCTTGAACGCCGACAGGTAGGCGGCGTTCATGTCGAGTGCGGTCACCTGGACCTGTGCACCGTTCCTGGCAGCCGCAAGCAGGTTCGCGTTACGCCACTTCGGACGCCCCTCCCAAATATCGTCCGAGCCCTTCTGTGATTTCTTGCTGAGAATGTCGTGGGTCGGCGGGAATTCGGAATGCTCGTACCGGCCGCCCACCCGGGAAAGCTTGAGCAGTGCCATCACGTCGGGAATCGCGAGCTTGATCAGCGCCGCCTCGGCCGCCGCCAGATCCCCGCCAGCCTCCTGAAGGACGTCGTGGACCCGTCCGGTGATCTGGTCCACGAGGGTGCTCGAGGCGTACCCGGGTGCGCCCTTACGCCGCAGGGCCGCCGGCGCGGCGGGTGCCGGGGCGGCCGGGGCGAGGGGCACGGGAGCGGACCCGACCGAATTCGACTCGGCAGGACCGGGGGCCACACCGGCCAGCGCGGGCGCGACGGCGGGAACGGACGGGACTGCGGCATGCGCAGGCCCGGCGACCGGCGGCGGGGCCGGAGCCACAGGGGGCAGGGCTGGAGTTACCGGAGGAGTCGGGGGCGAGCCCTGCGGCGACGCTGGGACGGCGATCGCGGGTGCTGCGGGCGTACTCGCGGCGGCGACGGCCGCCGCGCAGTCCTCGGCCGCCAAGTGCTGCGGGAAGCCGTCCACTTCGTCCGTGGCAGGCTGCCCGCACAGCACACACGGCGGCCCCGAAGACACGACCGGGGCGGCCAGGGGCACGGGGGCGGAGACGGGGCGGGGGGCCGGATGACAGGCAGCGCGGGCGGTCTGGGCAGCCGGGCCGGACGGGTCGCAGTCCGCGGACTCCTGCACGGCGGGCTCCTCCAGGACCGGAGCGAGCGCCGGACCCGGAGCGCCGACCCGGGCGGAAAACAGCGAACCGCCCGCCGCCGCCTGGAGACTGGGCAGCACGCCATGCAGAACACCGACCGCATGAGTGGGCCCGGCCAGCACATCCAGAGCATGCAGACGATAGTGCGCGGCCAACAAGTCGACATCATCCAGCGACCAATGCTGACGGCCGGACTGTTTGCGCGACACCTGCGCCTGGGACTGGCCGATCCCGGCAGCCAGATCGCCCTGCCGCTCACCACTCCGCGACATCAACGCCGCGACCGTGAGCCGCAGCACCTCTTCCGAACTCATCATGAATACCACCCCAGTATTAACAATACTGATTCCGCATAAGAAATGCGAAGAGACCCGCACACAGGCGAAGCCGTAGGGCGGGTCCGGAGATCGTTTTCCGGCCGGAGTCTGCGCGGCGAGACAAGCCGGGTGCCGTGGCGCGGCCGGGAACAGGTGTGGTCCGGGCCGCCTGCTCCACCCTTCTGCGCCGAAACCCCGCCCGCGGCAACGGACGGGGCGACGGGGTGCCGGCTACGGATGCCGGCGGGGGCGGGCGGCAGGCCTGCCTTCGGGGAGAACGTGGTTCAGGGGGTGGTGCGGTCGAGGATGTCCGTCAGGTCGTCGGCGGCCGCGGACAGCAGTGCCAACTGGCGCGGGTCGGTATCCGCCTCGCGTCCGGCGGCAAAGGCGAGCAGCGGGACGGCGCGCTGGAGCGCGGCGCGCGGGTCGGCGATCTGCTGGTCGCGGATGTCGGCGGCGGGGGTGGGCGGGGCGTTCATGGGTGGCTCTCCTTGGCGGTCGGTCAGGTGATGCGGGCGATCAGGTATACCCAGCGGCTTCAGGAGTTCGCCGAACAGCACAGCGAGCGCTTGGAGAAAATTGCCGCGCTGCTACGGGCCGGGGCAGCGCGCTCGCCGTGCGGAGCGTTTTCGGGAGAGGTCCGGGCGGTCCTATGTCGTCGCGGGGATGACGGGCAGCAGGAGGTGGGCGGGCCGGTCTGGTCCCCAGTGCAGGGTGCAGTGTCCCCGGGTGCGGGTTCGGTAGGAGGCGGGGAACTGTCCGGTCAGCGGGTTGCGCGGGGACAGCCATCGGCCGGCGACCACCAGCCGGAGCTGTTCTCCGGCACGGAAGAGAGTGGAGGAGGCGCCGAGTGCGATGTCGACGGGGACGACCTTCCCCGCCGGGACGGGTTCGCGCGCCAGGCAGGCCGGCACGGGTTCGAAGGGGCGCGATCGGTCGGTGTCGAGTGTCCGCAGGGCGAGGTTCTGCCATCCGGTGGCGACGCGGTCGCGGCCGTATCCGTAGGAGCCTTCGAAGGGGACGAACCTGCCTGCGCTCCATTTCTCGACGCCCACGACGAGGTCCATGTCGTCGGCGTCGTGCAGTTCGACGTACAGGCGTAGCGCCATGGGTCCGGTGAGTTCGGTGTCTTCTGTGACCGTCCAGCCGAACCGGGCCCCTGCCCGGCGGATGTCGAAGGAGAGCCCTCCCGGAGCGGTCGGCGGGTCGGCAGCAAGACCCCGGACCGTGAGGTACGCGGGGGTCCACCGGGTGCGTTCCAGTGGCCAGGTCTCCTCGTCCCGTACCTCCACGACGTGGTCGGCGCGGTCGCGGACCTCCAGCCGGACCCGGGGCAGTGGTGGCACGTCCCGTCCCTTGAGGTGGCGCTCGAAGAAGCGCAGTTGGGCCGCGCGGGCCTCCTGGTCGTAGAAGACGGCCCACTTGCCGCCGCGGTGGGTGTACAGGTGCCGCTCCGCGGAGCCGATCCGCTCGAATCCGGCGAACGAACCGCGGCTGTGGAGGTTGTTGTCGGAGAAACTGCCGCAGACCAGTGCGGGCACTTCGATCGCGGACAGGTCGGGGTCCAGAGACCGGTACCAGTCGTCGATCACCGGTCGGCGGGCGCTCTCCCGCCGGAAGGAGTAGGCCTGCCGGACCTTCTTCAGGCCGAGGTCCCAGAGTCTGAGGAAGCCGTTCTCCTCCACGCCGCCGGGGCGTGCCAGTCCTCGGTAGGCGTTGGTGAACCCTTCCCACGGTGCGATCGCCTTCAGCGAGGGCGGCCGGGTGGACGCCGCCCGCCACTGCGTGAGCGCCAGGTAGGAGACCCCGAGCATGCCGACGGCCCCGCTGCTCCACGGCTGCGCACCGGCCCACTCGATCAGGTCGTGGACGTCCTCGCCCTCCTGGGCCGACAGCAGTGCTCCGACGCCGTCCGACGTGCCCGCTCCCCGCAGGTCGCAGTTCACCACCGCGTAGCCCTGCCCGACCCACCACACCGGGTCGGGTCCCTCCCAGGTCGTGAGCGAGGAGAAGACCAAGGGTCCGGTCTGGCGCATGATCCGGTAGCGGAACGACAGCCTGGGGCGGCCCGAGGCGGTGAACTCGGGCAGGTCGTCCTTCCCGTACGGGTGGGCGAAGAGGATCACCGGTACGGGAGTGTCGCCCGGCGGCCGGTAGACATTGACGCGCAGGACGGTGCCGTCCCGGGTGACGACCGGGCAGTCGTTCTCGACATGCACCTTCCCCGGTTCCGGACGGTAGACCGAGATGTCAGGACGCAGCATCCCCGAAAGCCGCGTGAAGGCGTACCCGACTCGCCCCGGCCTGCTCCACGGCTTGTCGTAGCGGGCTTCGTCCTCGTGACCACTGCTCATCGGACCGGCTCCCGTGCCCCGAGTCGACAATGCGGCACCCATGAAAACCATGGCAAGGCTCGGGTACGTCGGCAACTCGAAGGCGCTGGGCACGGGAGTGCGGCGTTCGGCTCCAGCAGGGGCGCAGGTACGCGGCCGGCGAGTGGGCGAGTTCCGGAGCCGGTCGGATGATGGTGGACCCGGCCGGATCCGCCGTAGCGGGCTCCTATCGTCCTGACGCGGCCTCCACGGCCTGCTTCAGCCGACGTAGTGTCGTGACCATGCCGAAGCGGTTGGTGCGGACTCGGGCCGCTGGTGACGTGCCCGCCGCGGCCCGGCCGAGGAGGTCTGCGACGCGACCCCGGCCGCCCCGGCGCAGGTCGTGCCAATACTGGGTGATGTGTGTGGATCCGGAACCTGCGGTGGTGCCGCCGTCGTCCGCGGGGCGGAGCAGGAACCCCCAAGAGGCCAGGGGAAGTCCGGCGATCGAGACGCGGAAGACGAACTCCTCGGGGGCGACGGAGCGGGTCACGCGGCAGAAGGTGAACCAGCGGCGGTGGCCGTTGCGGTTGAATCCGAGGAAGACGGGGCCGGGGTTCCCACGCGCGAAGAGGATCCGGACACCGACGCACTCAGGGCTCCACTCGGGCATCCTGCGTACATCGCTGAGTACGGCGAACACCTCCTCGGGTGGTGCCGCGATGACGACAGACTCGTGCAGTTCCCGTGTTCGGGCGTGTATGCGGCCTTGACCGTTCATGAGGTGATCCTTCCTGGTGACCGTCCTGTCGTGTTCCGTTCGGAGTGCTGTTCGACGTCTCGTGTCCGTAGCGACGGCCTCGCAGGTGCACGGGTGGCGGGGGTCTGATCAGGACAGCAGCCGACGGACCCCGTTCCCTGTGGTTCCGTGGTGGTCCGGTCTACGAGGGGAGCCTCCGCCCCTTCTGCCGGCAGGGGTTGCCAGCCGGGCCTGCCCAGCAGATGGTGCGCCCGGTCCCGCCACCGCGTGGCGCGTGCCAGGTCGCGTCCGATGGCGGCGTACTCGTGCGAGACGATGCGCAGGGGGTTGTGGGTGTCGATGTTCTTGGTGAGCCCGTAGCGGGGGCGTTCGGTCTCCTCGGCCCAGGTGCCGAACATCCGGTCCCAGATCATCAGGATGCCGCCGAAGTTCCGGTCGAGGTAGCCGCCTTGGGAGGCGTGGTGGACCCGGTGGCTGAAGGGTGTGTTGATGGTGCGCTCGATGATGCGGGGGAGCCTGCCGATGCGGTCGGTGTGGAGCCAGAACTGGGTCAGCATGTTGATCGCGCCGCACAGCAGGATCGCCCAGGGCGGGACGCCGGCCAGGGCCAGCGGGATGTAGAAGATCTGCGAGGTGAGGCCGGTCCAGGGCTGGCGGACCGAGGTGGAGAAGTTGTACCTGCGGCTGGAGTGGTGCACCACGTGGCTCGCCCACAGCACGCGCACCAGGTGGTGTTCACGGTGCATCCAGTAGTAGCAGAAGTCCTGGGCCAGCAGGATCAGCGGGAAGGTCACCCAGGTGACCTCGACCCGCAGCGGGGTGAGTTCGTACAGGGCGACGAAGACGGCGACCGCGACCGTCTTGTAGAGGATGTCGACGACGGCGGCGCCCGCGCCCACGGCGAAGCTGGCGGCGGTGTCGCGCACCCCGTAGCCACTGGCGTTCTCGTCCGGGTGGAGCCGGTAGTAGATCATCTCGACGGCGACCAGGAGCACGAAGAGGGGTGCGGACAGGGCCAGCAGGGACGTGTTCTCCATCGGAACCTCCTATCGGAGCGATTCGCTCCGACAGGAGTATCGGAGCGGATTGCTCCGACAGGCAATACCTTGGACGCCATGAAGAACCCAGAAACCGCGGGCATCCGGGCGGGCAGCCGGTTCGGACGCCAGGCCGAGGCCGAACGCAACGACGTCCGGGTGCTGTACGCGGCTCGCGCCGTCTTCGCGGAACAGGGCGCCGACGCCCCCGTGTCCGCCATCGCCGCCCGGGCGGGCGTGGGCATCGGCACCCTCTACCGCCGCTACGGCAGCAAGGAGCAGCTCCTCCAGCGCCTGTGCTCCATCGGCATCGCCCGGACGATCGCCGAACTGGGCGCCGCGCTGAAGGCCGAGGGCACCGGCTGGGAGGTGCTCGCGGACTACATGACCGCGGCGGTCGACGCACGGGCGGGCGCCTTCGCCGCCCTGGCCGGAACGTTCAGTCTCCCGGAGGAGGTCACGGCCGCCAACGAACAGGCCAAGGCGCTGGCGGAACGGGTGCTGCGCCGGGGCCATGACGACGGGACCGTCCGCGAGGACGTCACGACGCTCGACATCACGCACGTCATCGAGATGTTCAGCCGGTATCCCCGCCGCACCGAGGAGGACGACCACGCGCGCCGCAGGATGCTGGCCCTGACCCTCGACGGCCTGCGCGCTCCTCACACCGGGCTGCCGGGACCACGCCCCGACTGGGCCGACTACCACCGCACCTGGGACGGACCGGACGGACCCTCCTGACGGGATTCGCCGCCTCTTCATCACGTGCACCTCGCACCTACCGTTGACGGCCCGTCACTTCCCTGCTCAGAATGCGCAGACGTTAGAGAGCGTTAACTCGCCTTTTCCCGGTCTCCGGCCGAAAGGAACAGTGGCTTGCTCACGTCCGCCCGCCCCCCGCACCGGCGCTCCCACCGAACTCGGCGCGCTGTGCGCGCCGGAGGATCCCTGGTCACTGCCGCGGCCTTCGTCGCTCTGCTCGCTCCCGTGGCGGACGCCGTAACCGCCCGAGCCACGACCCCCACCACTCCAGCAGCCGCAGTCACCCCCGCCGCACCTCCGGCCCGCACCACCGAGATCACGCTGGATTCATGGATGGAGCAGCTGCGCGGTTCCGTCGGCGACCGTCCGTTCAACCGCATCGTCATGCCCGGCAGCCACGACTCCGGATCGTGGAGCATCACCAAGAACAGCGGCACGTGCCCGTACGGTGAGAGCGCCGACGTCGCCCGCAAGTGGCCCGCCCTCGCCGCCAGCATGTCCCGCACCCAGAGCGGCTCGCTCACCCGTCAGCTCGAAGCGGGAGCACGCTACTTCGATCTTCGGCTGTGCAAGGTCGACGGTGCCTGGTACACGTACCACGGCGGACCGCGAGGGGGGCTCTTCTTCGACCGGACCGCACCGGACGGCACGGTCACGCGCGGCGAGGCCGGTGAGATAGCCGCCTGGGTCGCCCGCCATCCGCGCGAACTCGTCACCGTCAAGCTCATCACCGCCGCACCCCCCGAGACCGCGCGCGCCGACAACCAGGAGGCCCTGACCCTCCTGGCCGACGCCCTGGGCGGTGGTGCGGGCCACCCCGCGCTGGCCGACGACACGCTGACGCCGACCTCGACCTACGACCAGTTCATGGCGGCCGGCAAGCACGCCGTCCTCATCGACGCGCGCGGGGACTCCGGCTACCGCTGGACCTGGCGGCAGTCCGCCCTCTCCTACCGGGGAAGCTACGTCGAGGTCGACAAGGACTGGCAGGACATCCTCGAAGAGGTCTTCCTGCCCGGCACCCGCCAGCGCAACTACGACGCGGTCAAGCGCCGCGGCGACGAGGTCCTCGGCCGGGCCCCGGGGGCCGATGCCGACAGGCTCTTCGTCCTGCAGAGCATCATCGACCCCACCCGCTCCATACCGGACGCGGCGGTCGTCCAAGCGCTCGGCGCCCTGCGGCTCCTCTCCCCCGCCGCCGACAACCACCTGCTGACCCTGTCGCGGGAGCTCAACGGCCAGCTGCTCGGAAAGCTGCGCCAGGACTGGAACCACTCCGACGTCGCCGAGAACATGAACATCGTCATGACCGACGACGTCAACCAGAACGGTGACGGAGCCGGTGCCGGAGAACTCCAGCGGGAGATCGTCTCCAGGAACCTCCCGGTCAAGACCACCCCGAACACCTACTACCACACCGGTCTGTCGTCCAGTGGCGCCTGGGCGCCCGCGACCGCGCTCGGCGGAGCGGGCGACTCCTTCCGCTTCTCCGGCGGCCGGCAGTCCATCGCCCCCACGCCCGACGGAGACCTTCAGGTCCTGGGCATCGGCCTGGACGGCAACGTCTGGCACACCGTCCGGTACCGCGACGGCTCCTGGCAGCGGTGGAACGTCCTGCCGGCCGCCGACAACAAGACCCCCGGCTTCAAGGCCACGGACGTCTCGATCACCGCGATGCCCGGTGGTGACACCCAGCTCGTCGCGGTCGGCCGTGACGGCCTGGCCCACCACAACATCCGCCACGCCGACGGAGGGTGGCAGGGCTGGGCCGCCATGCCCGGGCCCGACAACGGACTCGTCCGGGCGAGCCGGGCCGCGGCGAGCGGCATGCCCGACGGCTCCACCCGCGTGGTCGCCTTCGGCGCCGACGGGGCGATGCGCCTGACCACCCGCGCGGCGGACGGCTCCTGGAAACCGTGGACCAAGGTCCCGGGCGTCGGCGCACCCGAGTTCGCAGGCCACGACCTGGCGATCACCGCGGCGGGCCGGGAGGCCCAGATCGTCGCCGTCGGTCTCGACGGCAACATCTGGCACAACGTCGTACGTGCCGACGGCGGCCTCCAGGGCTGGCGCACCCCGCCAGGCGACGGCACACCGGCGATGGCAGCCCGAGCCGCCGCCGTCGCGGGCACGGCGAGCGGAGAGAGCCGGATTCTCGCGATCGGCGCCGACGGCAACGTCTACCACTCCCTGCGCCGCGCGAACGGGACCTGGGAGCCCTTCCGGCCCGTGCCGGTCGGCCCCGGCGGGCGGCCGGCGTTCCCTGCCGGCACGATCAGCGCCGCCCTGCACTCCGACGGATCGGCACAGACTCTGATCAGCGCCCGCTGATGCACCGGCCATCTCACTGAGCGGGGTGCGGTTCACGGAACCGCCGGTTCCTGGTCCGGCCCGGAACAAGCGTCGCGGGCCGGCCTGTCGCGGGCCGGGGCGTTCCAGGACCCGGCCCCTGTCAGGGTGGCATCCGGGACGGCCGGGGTGAAGTCGAGGCGCCTTCCGGCCGATGTTCGCGAGTATGAGTTCCGAGAACGTACCCGTCCCGCCCGCGGGCCCCATCAGGCCCGGCGCGGGGACTTCCATGGAGTCCGCGCGACACGCCTCCTGGCTGGAGCTGTTCTTCGACCTGGTCGCGGTGGCGGGTGTGGCCCAGCTGGCGCACCTGCTGCACGACGCGCCCCCGGCCGGTGACCTCGCCCTGTACTGCGTGCTGTACCTGGCCTTCTGGACGGCGTGGATGTGCTTCACGACGTACGGGAACGTCGCGGCCGGCACGGTCCACACCAGGACCGTCCTCATGGGCATGTTCGGGCTCGCCGTGATGGCGGCGGCGGTGCCGGAGGTGCGCGGGGAACACGCTCGGACCTTCGCCCTCGCCTACGTGCTGGTACGGGTCGTCGCCTCGCGGGTGTGGCGGGGGCGCGGTGAGGTCCTGGCGGACTGGCCGGCGGCCCAGCTGACCGTCGGCGTCCTGCCCTGGCTGGTGTCGCTACGGGTCGAGGGGACCGGCCGCTACTGGCTCTGGGCGGCCGGGCTCGCCGTCGACCTCGGCCTCACGTTCGCGGTTTCACGCAACCGGATGCTGGCCCACGCCCGGAAGGAATGGGGGGAGCACCGCGAAGAGCAGAAGCGGCGGGACGGGACAGCACCGGTGGCGGCGCGCTTCGATCCGCGCCATCTGGACGAACGCCTGGGGCTCTTCACCCTGATCGTCCTGGGCGAGGGCGTCGCCCAGGGAGTCGAGGCGGCGTCAGAGGCGGAGTGGGACCGGCGCCTGGCCGTGCTCGCCGTCGGCTCGTTCCTGCTGCTGCTCGTTCTGTGGTCGCTGTCGGTGCGTCGCTCCTGCGGGGTGCCGCTCCTGGGCTCCGGGGTGCCGGCACCGCGATTCGCCCTGCCGCTGCACTGCGTGGCGACGGGGTCCCTGGCGGCGCTCGCGGCTTCGCTCGGCGGGGCCATGAAACACGCCGAGGGCCCACTGCCGCCGGGGACCCACCGCCTGTTGTGCGGCAGCGTCGCCGTGTTCCTCGCGGTGGGCCTGATCGCCGGGGCAGCGGCCGGGCGGGGAAGACTCTGGGTGGCGGCCGTGGGAGGACCCATGGTGGTGGTACCGGTGTTGCTGGCCGTCTTCGCCGACGGCTGGTACCCGGAGGGGCTGGTGCTCGCGCTGTTCGCGGTGGCGTGCTGGCCGCTGGCGTACGACAACCGCATCAGACGGCGAACGGCACCATCCCGACGCGGCGAGGAAGGGCGTTCCGGTAAAGAAGACCGATAGGAAGTGGGGGCAGGACCCTGGCATGGCCGACGGGGTCCGGGCGCCACGAGCGGGTCCCGGTGACGCGAGCGGCCGGCGCCCACTTCCGCCGAGGCGGGGGGGCAAGGGGCGGATGCGACAGAGCCTGCACGACGGCGAGAAGCCGCCCAGCGACCGCGTCATCGACCAGCACCGCGAGATGTTCGGCCGGGACTACCGCCTGGAGACCGAGGGACCGCACCCGGTCGAAGAGGAGCGCGCGTGATGTCCCGGGCGAAGGACACCACCACGGACGAGCACGCCCGGGCCGGCGACCCGGCGGTCGGGGAGGACGTGGTCGAGGAACGCCTGGCCGAGGAGAAGGCGGCGAAGGAGAAGCCGGCCGCGCTGGAGGGCACGGAGACCTCCGGCCACGGCTTCGTGCCCGCCCTGCTCTCTCCGCGCAACGCCGTCCTCGTCCACGCGCGTTCGGAAGAGCGCTACGATTTCGCCCTTCTGCGCCACACCCTCGGCCGCCCGGCTGGCCGTGATGGCCAGGGCGGTTCGGGCGGCGGAGGCCGCGGCGCCCACTCACCCTCATCCCGGGGTCGAGAGCGCGACCGCCGACCTGACCCTCGGTTCCGTGGCGGCCGTCGCCGATCGGGCGCGGGACGCATCCGCCGCAGCATGGACGGAGAGGGCTGAGAGGGCCGGGCTGGCTGTCAGGACGCAGGGCGCGCGTCCCCGCGGCGTTCGGCCGGCGCGTCTGCCCGAGGGTCGGCCGGGGTGGTCAGCGGTGGGCGCGGCGCAGGGTTCGGGTCAGGCGGACCGCGCCGTACACCAGAAGGACGTTGACGGCCGCGCCGGCGGTGACGAGGGCGGCGGAGGCGAAGGGATTGCCGGTGGCGTCCGGGTCCGGGTCGGTCTCCGTGTCGAGGAGCGCGAGCGGGTACAGGAGCCCGACGGTGACCAGGACCGAGCCGGGGAAGGTCGACAGGTGCAGGAGGTCGAGGAAGCCGTCGGGCCGGGCTCCGGTGAAGGCGCGGACGAGTCCGGCGACCGCGACGAGGCCGGTGTAACCGATCGCGAGGACGCATCCGGTGCGGCGCTTGCGGCCGGTGGATGGGGTGGGGCCGGAGTTCATGGGTCCTCCTCGCGGGTGCCGGATGCACGGTGGGCCCGCGCCCCGTGTTCAGGACGCGGACCCACCGGCCATCATTATTGAACATGTTCAATCGATATGTCGACCCGGGGGCTCACCCGCGGGCCTCACCCGCGGGGCGATCCCCGCGCGTCTCGCCCGTGGACGAGCCGCGCGGGGATCTGCCCCGCGGAGTCGGCCCGGGTGCCCCGTGGGGGCTTCTCCGGGCCGGTCCGGGTCAGAACCTGTCGCGGACGACCTTCCGCAGGTTGCCGCCCAGCTTGTCCCAGTACTTCTTCGCCATCGCCTCGTTGAAACTCCGGCCGAGGACTGCCGCGCCACCGCCGAGGTGACCGCGGATCTCCAGTTTCATCCGGCCCTTCTTCTTGTAGAGGTCGAAGCCGACCCAGCCGCCGGGCCAGTCGGGGTGCCCGAAGCGGGCGCCGAGCTGGAGGTAGCTCTTGCCGATGCTGTTGACGTTCACGGGGAAGTACCACGAGTAGCTGAGCACGACGGGCCGGAGGGTGAAGTCCTGTCCTTCCCGGGTGATCTTGTTCGGGCGGCCGGGGATCGGGAAGACGTCCTTGAAGTGGCTCTTCCAGTAATTGAAGACGGACTTGTCCGACGCGCCGGTCTTGCCCAGGTCGTAGTAGCGGTAATAGTCGGCAAGGCCGCTGGTGTCGCTGCAGCCGACCGGGTCGCCGCCGCAGTAGACGTAGGCGTTCTTGCCGCCCGCGTATTTCGGGTCGGCCTGGAGGAAGCGGCCGGTGGCGGGGTCGTAGACGCGTGCGCCGGTCAGGACCCGGCCGCTGAGGGTCTCGCTGGAGACCTGGGTGGAGCCGAGCCAGCCGTAGCCGGCCGCGCGGGTGTCCTCGGTCGGGAGCCCGTACTCGTCGTAGTGCTGGACCGACGTGCCGGCGGGGGTGGTCAGGTCGAGCTGGACCGCGATGTCCCCGTGCAGGTTGGCCAGCTGGAGCACGACGCCGCCGCCGGGGCCGGTGATCGCGCCGAGTCCGCCGGCGAGGTCGTTGACGAAACGGGTGACCGTGCCGTCGGAGTGCGCCGCCCAGTCGGGGTTCGAGGAGTCGTCGCCGAAGTGCTGGGTGACGGTTCCGACGGCGTTCCACACGCCGTCCTGCCCCTGGGTCCAGGTCGTGGCCACGGCGGGCCGGCTCGCGGCGTCGAGGTCCCAGACGCGGCGCTGCGTGCCGACGGTCTCCGACCGCAGCAGGTCACCGGTGAAGTACTCCAGCGTGGCGGTGCCGTCGGTGGTGGCACGGCCGAAGGCGTCGTACGTCCGGCCGGAGCCGGTCAGCCGGTCCGCGCTGTCGTACGTGTACGACTCGGTGGTGACGGCCGCGTCCGCGGTGGCCGCGTCGCAGTCGTCCCGGGTCGTGGACTTCGACGTCCGGTTGCTGTTGGCGTCGAAGCCGTAGGCGCGGGCCGCGCACCCTGCCGCGGAGGTGTCGGTGGCGCCGGTCAGCCGTCCGGCCGCGTCGTAGACGAGGTCGGTGGAGACGCCGGTGCCGTCGGTCTGGCTGTGGCCGGCCATGCGGCCGTTGACGCGGTGCTCGGCGATGTCGGCGAGGACGGTGGTGCCGGCGGCGTCGGTGTACTCGCGGGCCGTCGTCCGGTCGGCCGGGTCGGTGGTCACCTTCAGCCGGTAGCCGCCCGGCATCGCCTGGGTGACCAGCCGGCCGTCGGCGTCGTAGCCGGCCGTGAAGGTGCCCGCTGCGGAGTCGGTGAGCGTGGCCAGCCGGCCTGCGGCGTCGTATCCGTAGGTGGTGCCGGCCCCGGTGGAGTCGGCCGACTTCACCGGCCGGTCCAGCAGGTCGTACTCGGTGGTGGCGGTATTCCCCGCCCCGTCCTGGTACGAGACGAGACGGCCGAGGGTGTCGTACCGGTAGGAGATCGTTTTCCCGCCGGACGTCTGGCCCGTCGTCTTCCCGGTCTCCGGGTCGTAGGTGAACACGGTCTCCGGCACGGGCGTGCCCGGACCGCCGGTCGAGCTCGTCCGGGCGCGCCGGCCGGCGTCGTCGTAGACGACGGTGCTGGTCAGCGTGGCGCCGTTGGCGGTGCGGGTGGTGGTGGCCACGCCGCCCCAGCGGTTGTACGTGTACGCGGTGGTGGGCGCGTCGGCGGGCGTGCCGCCCGTGACCTTGCCCGCGGGCTCGGTCCGGCACAGCAGGCCGGCCCATTCCGGGCGTCCGGCGCACGCTCCGGTGCCGCCGGCGGTCCAGTACGTATAGGTCAGGGTGCCGGCGTCGGTGCCGTTCGAGGCGGGGAGACTGGTGGTGGCCAGCTTGCCGTCCGCGCGGTACGTGGAACGGGTGTTGCTCAGCTGGTTGCCATCGGCGTCCCGGGTGAGCAGGTCCTCGCCGGTGGTCCAGTTGTAGGTGGTGACCGTGGTCCGGGTGTCGGCGTCCTGGGGGTAGCCCTCGATCGAGGCGCCCGTGACCGAGGAGGTGGGCAGACCGGACACGGCGGCGTCGGCCGGACGGCCCTCGTCGTGCTTGTTGGCCATGTGCTCGCGGGCGGGGACGAGCGCGCCGGCCGGCAGGCCCGGGTTGGCGCCGGAGGCCGCGACCGGTCCCGCGAGGGAGACCAGGTGGAGGGGGCCGTAGGAGTGCAGCACCCGCTGGCCGTCGGTGGAGTACACCGTGGAGGCGGAGAGCCGCTCGGCCCGCTCGGCGGTGCTCAGGCCCGCGATGCCGAGGGCGGAGAGCCGGTCGGCCGCGTCCGGACCGGTGCCGAGGGCGAGGTCGCGGTTGGCGGCGGACAGCGAGGACACCTCGTTGCCGAAGGCGTCGTACTCGGTGGTGGTCAGACCGCCGCCGGGTGTGGCCGTGTTCGTCTCGCGCCCGTTGGCGTCGATGTAGGTGACCGAGGCGCGGCCGTAACCGCCTGCGGCGAGGTCGGCTCCGGTGGAGGAGGCCGGAACGGAGTCGGCGGGGAAGACGGCCGTCGCGTCGGTGGGGACCTCGTTCTGCGCCCAGGCGCCGACCGTGGCCCGGTCCATCGTGCGCGGCGCGGCTGCGCCGGTCAGCGGGACGTCGTAGACGACGGTGCTGGTCGCGGTGGACTCCGCGGTGCCGACCGTGCCCTGCTTCAGGGTCGGGCGGGTCACCTTGAGGAGCATGCCCTCACCGGTGGTGAGGGACGAACCGGCCTTGCCGTAGTGGAAGTTCCACGGCTGCTCGGTGCCCGGCATCATCCAGAAGACACGGCCGGCCGCGTCGTACGAGTACTGGACCTGCGTGGCCTGCGAGTAGTGCGGGTTCCACTGCTGGCGCAGCCGCCCGGACTTGTCGTAGCGGTAGCGGGAGAGGACTTCGTCCCGGGCGGAGGCGGCACCGGGGTCGGTGGCCCACAGCTTGATCTCCTTGACCTGGCCCGCGATGTCACCGAAGTCGGCGGCCGTCGACCAGCCGGTGGCCGTGGTGGCCGTCGCGTAGACGAACTCGACGACCCGGCAGCCCTTGGTGGACGGCGCGGCCTGGCAGGTCGCGGCCGGGACGGCCTCGGTGGGGGAGATGAGGTACCTCGGACGGACGACCGTCGCGGAGTTCTGGGTGACGGTCTCGGAGACGACGGCGACCGTCGAGTCGTCCACGGCGGCGGCGGAGGTCGCGAGCGTCCAGGTGGTGGCGCCCGTACCCGCCTTCGCGAAGACGGTGACCGTCGCGTCGGTGTCCTTCAGGGTGAAGGTGTCACCGGTGAGCGAGCCGGTCAGGGTCAGCGTGCCGGCCCCCGCCTCGGGTTCCCAGCCGCCGCCCGCCTTGGCGGTGAAGGCGGTGGAACCGCCGTCGGCGTCGAGGATCTCCACGGAGGTCGCCGACGTCTTCCGCAGCTGCGTGTAGCCGCTGCCAGAGGTCTCGGCGCTGACGGAGGAGACCCAACCGGGACCGAAGATGGCCGACTGCCCCTCCGAGTCGTCGGGGTTGGCGCGCGAGGAGGCGGCGCGGTTGACCGCCACGTCGAACGCCTGGACGTCCTTGGCGCTCAGCTTGTAGTCACCGGTCAGCAGGTTCACCGAACCGGGGCCGACCTGTGCGGTCGGCGCCTCGCCCGCGTTGCGGTCGACGACGACCTCGGCCTCGGGGGAGGCGTCGGTGGTGGTGCCTCCGCCGAACACCGCGCGGATGTCCACGGGGCCGTCGTTGGCCAGGGTGGCGGTGATGTTCCAGTACAGGGACGCCGGCTTCCCGCCGGTCACGGCGAGCGGCCAGGCGCCGACCGTGGCGCCGTCGAGGGAACGGCGCACGTCGGCGACGGGCACGTCCTTCCAGGCGTCGGCCTCGCCGTGCCGGTACTGGTAGCGCACGCCCGTGTAGGTGGTGCGGCCCTCGGACGCCAGCGTCACCCGGCGGGCCGGGCGGTCGCCCTCGGCCGGGGAGACCAGGGCCGCGCCCTTGCCTGCGGAGAAGGAGTACACGGTGTCGGCCGACACGTTGCCCGCCGCGTCACGGGTGTGCGCGGTCAGGGTGTGCGCGCCCGCCTTGAACACGAGGGACCTGGAGACCGCCGCGCCCGTGGTGGCGGCGGTGATCCAGGCTCCGGAGTCGAGCCGGTACTGGACGTCCTTCACGTCGGCGGCGGGCGGGGTGAAGCTGAAGGAGCCGGTGAAGTCGCCGTCGGCGTTCGGCGTGCCGGACCACTGCCCGGCCGGGAAGTCGGCCGAGGAAACGGCGGTGACGGCCGGCTTGGCGGTGTCGACCGTGAAGGTCTGCCAGGCGGACCAGGTGCCGTTCCAGCTGGTGCCGTCGTGGACCGCGGCGCGCCACTTGTAGCTGCCGGGCGCCAGCGCGGTCGCGGCCGTCCACGGCGCGTTGGCGCCGGAGGCGACGAAGGCCGACTTGCCCGTCTGCACGGCGGCGGTGCCGGTCGGGGTCCAGATCTCGTACGTGAGCTGGACGGTGTTGCCGTCGGCGTCGGTGGCCTTGCCCGTCAGAGTCGGCGTGGTGTCGTTGGTCGACGTGCCCGACAGCGGGGAGAGCGGCGTCGCGGCGCCCGGCTTGGTGTTGTACGTGACGGTGAGGGACGGCTCGTACGCGGCGTTGTGGGAGCCGTCGGTCTGGTTGGCCGAGTGGTAACGGCGCCAGGTCAGCACGTCGGTCTCGTCCACGGCGGCGAGCCGCACGCCGTGGTTCGGCTGCCCGTCGGCCCAGGCCTGGACGATGGCGTCGATGTCCCACGACACGTGACCGGCCGGGCAGCTCGTGCTGTAGCCCTTGGCGGCCTTGTTCACCACGGCGCCCGCGGTGGTGGTGGCCGGCTGGTTGGACCAGGAGATCGCCGAGGGGTCCCAGGCGCCGGTAATCCGGCGGACCTCGTTGCCCGAGTTCGTGGTGGTGCAGGTGGACGAGTAGGACGAGTACAGGCGCAGATCGGTGTCCGTGATCACCTTGCCCTTGTACTTGTCCGCGTTGAACTGCAGGAAGGAACGGGCCTTCTCGGCGCCGTTGTACGTACCCGCCTTGAGTTCGGTCGAGCCGCGCTGGGAGGTCAGGTAGTCGTCGTACTGGATCCAGGTGTCGGTGACCGGACCCATCAGCGAGTCGGTCGGGTCGATCGTCACCGGGTAGACGAGGTTCGGGTCCGCGAGGAACTTCGTGTCCGGCTTGAGGACCAGGACCTGGCCCTCGCCGTCCTTGCCCTTCTCGACCTGTACGTCGACGGCGGCGATGTGCCGGGCGTCGCCGGAGGCACGGTCATAGGAGGAGTCCCACATGACCGGGGCGGGGGCGGTGGCCTTCGCCTTGTTCCGGGCGTCGTCCCAGCGCAGCCGCTTGTCGGCGGTCTCCTTCAGGGTCAGGCCGCTCGCCTCGACCGGAATCCGGTATTCCACCGGGCCCTTGGGCTTCTCGTGGAGGACGACGGAGTGGGAGAAGCCCTCCTTGAGGGCGGTGACGACGAGGTCGCCGCCCTGGACGGCACCCTTGTACGTGGCGGTCGAGCCGCTCAGTTCGGGCGCGGGCAGCTCGCCCGCCCAGCCGATGCCGAGCGACTGCGTGCCGCGGGCCACCTCGACCAGGGGCTCGCCGGAGCCGCCGTCGGAAAGCGTCACGTCGGCCGCGGCCCGCTTGGGCCTGACGGCCGTGCCCGTGTCCACGAGCGAGGTGTCGATGGGCTGCCAGCGGCCGGCCGCGTCCTTGACCCGGATGGGACCGGTGTACGAGCGCACCGACGTGCTGCCGTCCGGCAGCGCGTACGAGCTGGTGGAGTCGGTGCGCTCGTCGAGGATCTCGATCTCGCGCTTCTGGAGCCGCGCCAACAGGTGCGCGGTGGAAGACTCCTGGGCCTCGGCGGCACCGAAGGCCGGCATGACGGCGGCGGGGGTGCTCTCGGGGACGGCGGCCGCTGAGCGGCCACGGCCGTCTGAGCCGCGAGAGCGGCGACGGCCAGGGCGGCGACGGCGCGGAGCCGTCCGCCCGAGCGCCGGTCCGACGGCGCCGAGGCGCCGCCGGACCGGGATATGGAGTGGTTCACGTGGTGCGCGATCCTCTATGCGAAGGGTGCTGACCTGGGAAACCTCACACCATGCCCTCACGACCCCCACACACTGCCCCCCTTCTCGTTACCCCTTCGAGACAAGCACTCTGAGGGAAGCTCAGCTCGGAAAGGGCGGCGACGTAGGAAGGTTGAGACGTTTTGGTCCGGTGTTGATTGTTTGAGAAATTCAGGATGGCTGCGATGGGTACGTTCGGGTTTGGTGGTGCCGAAAGGGACCTACGATTCCTGGGGATCTGGAGCGTTGTGCGGCTGGACGGCGGCGTGCGGTCGTCATCGACGTCCAGCGGGCGGGAGACCCGTCCTGCCCAACCCCGCCCGGCGCCGCCGGCCTTCCGGAAAAGTCACGGGGACTGCCCTGCAGCCCCAGGTCCGCTACCGGGATCGTCATGGCACGGGAACTCCTCAGTGAGACGGCGTAGCCGGAGACCGCCTGTCGCAGGAGCCGGGCAGGATGACCTCATGGACCAGGGGGTGGCGGCTGTCGTAGCGGCCGGAGCGGCAGGGACCGTGGCTGTGGCCAGCAGCTTCATCGGTGTGTGGGCCGGACGCCGACAGGTGCGCGACCAGGCGAAGGTCGAGCACGAGCGATGACTTCGCGGACAGCGGCAGGAAGCGTTCGCGGACTTCCTTGCGCTCTGGGACGAGGTGGTGGCGCAGCTCGACGAACGGACTCTGAACGAGTACGGGATCGAGGTCCTCGACCAGGAGGACGGCTGGGACACGGCGAACGAGGTCGCCGCGGAGCGTATGCACCGGGACCGGATCCCAGTGGCCCGGGCAGGCGAGCGAGTCACCGTGCCCGGCCCCCAGCCCGTCGCGCTCGCCGCTACCGCGAGGACGGGAGCCCTCGAAGACCTGACCGCCGCGCGACACCACGGGATCGCCGAAGTCCTCGCCGAAGCAGGCCTCAGGTGCTGGGCGGACAAGGCGTACCAAGGCGCCGGCAACCCCGTCCGCGTACCGTTTCGAGGCCGGCGCCCCAAGCGGTGGAAGCGCCGCCACAGCACCACCCACACCAGGACCCGCTGCCTCGGCATGAGGCCGCGAGTCGGGGTGCAACCGGACAAACGGATCTGCCTGTGGTGGCGCGCCGGCCTACGCCCTGAGTTACGGGACGGCCCTTAGGGCACCGTTGAACGCCGCAGCCGTCGCGGCCCGGCTCTGCGAGAGGACGACCCTCGTGACCGCCCGGCTCTACCTGAGCACTCGGCGGACAAGCAGACCGACCTCCGCCAGAAGCACCACCTCGCCGAGTACCTCGCCGCCGACGCTCCCGCCTACGAGGACCCGGCGACCTCCAGCCGCCTGCACCCGCTCAAGCGCCCCGGCTTCATCCGGCTCCTGGACGAGGCCGCGGTCGGGGACGTCGTGCGCCTCGCGGACGCGGCCCGCCGCGCCCTCGATGGCGCCGGCGCCCGCAAGGTCCCCGAGGACCTGTCCGCACTGCTCGCCGACACCGGTCTTGCCGACGTGGGCGAGGAGCAGGCCGTGGCCGCCGACGCGAGCCTCGCACTGGACGTGCCCGGCCTCACCGCCGAGCAGCTGCGGACACCGAGGACCAGACGGTGCGCGAGACTTTCGCCGCCGGGCGGACGGTCCGGCGGGGCCAGGGCTACTCGGTACGGGTCATGGCGCCGCTCTCCGTTCACCAGGCCGCACTCGACCTGTGCGCCGGTCTCGCCGCCGAGGGAGCCGCCCCGGCCGGGCGGAAGGCGTACCGGGTGTACGCGGACCGGATCACCACCGCATCGGCCACCGCCTGAGGAGGGTCTGACCTCGTTCCGGCCCCGCGCACCCCCGTACCACCGACCCCCTCTCCGGCACGGACGAGGCGTCCGGCCTAGGACGGGAGAACGAGGGCGGTGGGGGCTTCGGGCCGAGGTGCGGACGGGCCTGCGGCGGCAGGATGATCCGCATGCGTATAGGAATCCTCGGTACAGGACATGTGGGCAGGACACTTGCGTCGGCGTGGTCGCGGGCCGGCCATGACGTGGTCCTCGGTTCACGACGGCCGCGGGACCCGGCACTCCTCGCGGAGCTGGACGAGGTCGTCGCGGAGGGCGTACGGGTCGAGGACCCGTCGGCGGCGGCCGAGCACGCCGACGTGCTGGTGAACGCCACCCCGGGCACGGCCTCGATGGCCCTGCTCGACAGCATCGGCGCTCCCGCACTCGCCGGAAAGGTCCTGCTGGACGTCGCCGTCGGCTTCCGGGAGGACGGGGCGCCGTCCCACCCGGTCGTCAGTCTCGGCGAGGAGATCCAGCGCGCGTTCCCGGACACGCGCGTGGTGAAGACGTTCTCGACCGTCGACCGGGGTGTGATGGTCGGGCCGGACTCCCTCGACGGGCCGAGCAACGTGTTCCTCTCCGGTGAGGACGCGGACGCGAAGAAGGCGGTGCGGGGCCTGCTCGCCGATCTGGGCTGGTCCGAGGAAGCGGTCCTCGACCTCGGCGGCATCAGCACGGCCCGGGGCCAGGAACTCTTCGCCGACCTCTTCATCGCCATCGCCGGGGCGACGGGCACCTACGAGTTCGGCATCCGGGTCGTGCTCCCGGCGGCCCTCGAGAGCGGCCCGTCCGGCGTCTAGCGACGTCTCGCCGACCAGGCCGGCTCCAGGCCCGACACCAGACTGCTCCGATGGTGCGGGTGTCGAGAGGCGGCGACGGGCGCCGCACCCAGGGCACTGAGGGAGGATACTGAGCCTTTTCCAACCTCACGCTGACGCGTGGTGAACGACGAGGACGGCCTGGACAGTCGCTGTGATGCGGTGGGTGCCGCAGCGGAGCTTCCGCAGGAGACGCCAGCCCTTCGGGGTGGCCATGGCCTGCTCGCCGAGGCAGCGGATCTCGGCGTGTGTGCTGTTGTGGCGGCGCTGCCACCGCTTGAGGCGACGGCCGCGGAAGGGCGCCCGGATGGGGAGGAACTCGCGCACCGCGTCGTCGACGCCGACGGCGATCGAGGTGTCCAGTTCGAGCGAACCGCCTGCCGAACAGTCGACCGGTTCGCTCTTGAACTTCGAGGTGAACGGCACGATCACCTGCTCCCCGCCCGGCAGGGTCACCGGAAGCGGCAGCGTCTCGCGGCCCTGGGGGTGAGCTCGGCCAGCCGGGTCAGCGCTCTCGCAACGTTCCGAGAGGGCATGAAGATCTCATAGCTGTAGTCCAGCCCCATGACGTCCCGCCTCCCCTGCCCTGAACCGTCATCCTGTCATGATCGGGATCGATCACCCAGTTGATTCCAACGTGGCTGGCTTCGTCCGGACGCAGTCGGCAACGAAGTGCCCGGTCACAACACGCGGCCACCGCCGACAGGTTGGAAAAGGCCCACTGATGCGGCATGGGACCGGACCAGGCCGCCGTTACCGACCGGTCCGGTCCGGTCGACCGGTCCGGTCCGGTCCGTGAACAGCACCTGGAACGGATCCCCTCGGTGCCCCTGGCGGCGGCCGACGGCGCTGACGGCATTGGCCGGGCCGTATCGAGGGGATCGACCGTCTGCCGAGCCCGTCTGCCGAGCCCGATGCTGTCCTGACCAACCACGCGTACCCTCCCCGCGCGATCCGCACGTACCTCCGGCGCGTTCCCTGCAGAAGAGTACGGAGAGGCCGACCGGTCAGGACAGTTTGGTGTCCCGGCCGACCTCTTCCCAGGCCGCGAGGTCCCCCCGCACCTGCTCCAGGTGGCCCCGGATGGTGTCGATCGCATCATCCCCCAGCGCGAGCCGCAGTGGGGTCTCCTTCGCGTCGAGCGCCGCCAGGACCGCCGCGGCGGCCTTCGCCGGATCACCCGCCTGGGTGCCGCCCCCGCCCTCCACGTGCGCGCGGGTTGCACCGACCGTGTCCGCGTAGTCCGCGATCCCCTCCGCGCTCAGGCTGTGGTTGCCGAAAAGGCTCGTGCGAAAGGCACCGGGTTCCACGATCAGGACGTCGATGCCCAGCGGACGTACCTCGGCAGCGAGCGCCTCGGACATCCCCTCCAAGGCGAACTTGGTCGCGCTGTACGCGCCGAAGCCAGCCATCGACATCTGTCCGCCGACGCTGCTGAGCTGCACGATTGCGCCCGAGCGCCGAGCCCGCATGTGCGGCAGTACGGCCCGGACGAGGGCGGCAGGGCCGAAGACGTGCACGTCGAAAAGAGCGCGTAGTTCGGCGTCGGCCGTCTCCTCGACCGAACCGACGTGTGTGCGGCCCGCGTTGTTGACCAGGACGTCGATGCGGCCGTGCCTTGCGGCGACCTCCGCGACGACCCGGTCGATCGCGGCGGTGTCGGTCACGTCCAGGGCGACCGGGTCCACCTGGTCGGGGTGGGCGGCGACCAGGTCCGCCAGCGACTCGACGCGGCGGGCCGTGGCGACCACGACGTCCCCGACGGCGACCGCCGCCTCGGTGAAGGCGCGGCCGAAACCGCTGTTGGCGCCCGTGACCAGCCAGACCCTGCTCATACCCGTACTCCCTCTTCGTGTCTTTTCCAACGACACAACAAGGCTGCCGCACAAGGGCTTTGGACGTCCAAGACCTCTCGTGATAACCCATGGGCATGACGATCACAGATGTCCACGGGCGCGAACTGCGTTCCTTCCTCACCGTTGCGGAGGAGCTCCACTTCACCCGGGCCGCCGAACGGCTGTACGTCTCGCAGCCAGCGCTCAGCAAGCAAATACGGGCCCTGGAACGTCAGCTCGGCGCGCCCCTCTTCGACCGCGACCCGCAGGGCGTGTCCCTCACCGCTGTCGGTACGGCCCTGCTGCCGCACGCCCGCGCAGTGCTCGCCGCCTGGGAAGCCGGCCACGAGGCGGTGCAGCGGGCGCGTGAGGCCGCGGACGGCACCCTCGTCGTCGGCATGAGCACCAGTCCCGGGCGCGGCGGACTGCTGCCCGCGATCCGCTCCCGCTTCACGGCCACCCACCCGGAGGCCGTCCTCAAACTGCGACAGGTCGGCTGGGAGGACCCGACAGCCGGACTCGCCGACGGCTCCAGCGACGTGGCGTTCGTCTGGCTGCCGCTGGCCGACGCGGAGCGCTTCCACCGGGTCGTCGTGGCCACCGAACCCCGGCTCGTCGCTCTTCCGGAGACGCACCCACTGGCCGCCCGCACGCGCCTGGACTTCGCAGACCTGCTTGACGAGCCCTTCCTCGCCCTGCCGGACTCCGGGCCCGAACTACGCGACCACTGGCTGGCCCTGGACTGCCGAAACGGCTGCCCACCGGTCATCGGCGGGGTGATCGCCGGCACCGACGAGACGTACGAGGCGCTCGTCGGCGGCCTCGGCATCTGCTTGGTCGCGTCCGGCAACGCCCCACTCCTCGCCCGGGACGGCGTCGTGACCCGGCCCGTCGACGGCCTCACCCCCAGCCGCCTTGCCCTCGCCTGGCGCGCGGACGACACGCGGCCCCTGGTCCGCACCTACGCCCACGCGGCGGCCGACATCGCCGGATCCTTGCGGCCGAACCCAATCGGTCGCGATTCCCGAAGTCCGATCGACGGACCAGGATCAGGCAAGTCCTAGACGGTGTCCGATGAGTTCGCAGAGTGACCTCGGTCGGCTCCTGACTGATCGTTTCAAAATGATCCACGAGGGCGCCGGAGGCAGATGATGCTGCAGGCGATCAGTCAGGGCTGTTGAGTAATCGGCTTACGTATGTTGTCGCGTATCTTGCGAGTCTCCGCTGCGGCCGCTTCAAGTGAGCCGGTCGGAGTGAACGCGATCGCGACGGTGGTGTTGTCGTCGCCCCAGCCACATACGGTTTTATTGTCCACCGTCGTGCAGCGGAAATCGACGTCCGAGCCAGGAACGCGGATCGTTCTAGGCGGATCGCTGACGGTCTCGCTACCCGTGACGGTCATGGCTCCTATCAGGCCGTCCCGATCTCCCTCCGGGTCCTTGTACCGTCCGGACGAGCCGTACACATGCACCGTGCGGAAGGCGCCCCCCTTCCCGCTGCCGGCACTGGTGCGGGTGTAGTCGGCGATGTAGTGCGTCGATCTCTTACGGTCTTTGCTGTCCGGCTGCGGGTCCGCGGGGAGGCGGCCCTCGATGTCGCGCGAGTACGCGCCGTCCACCATCGACTCGGGAATGACGAGTTCGTGCGTGGCCTTCGGGAAGGAGGCATCCGAGCCCGGCCCTGCAGCCGCGTAGATGCCGTAGCCGACGCCGCCGAGCACGAGCAGGGCTACGGTCACAACGGCGGCGGCCCGTCCGGTGGGGTTTCCCCCCGCCGGTGCGTTCTTCGCCTCCGGGGTCAGGTCCGATTGCTGCGGGAACCCCGGCGGGGGCTCAGCGCCTCGGGGCTCGGCGTGCGGGGCCGCAGTAGCCGTGGGAGCGTCGGCGATGCTGCTGGCGGTCGGTGCCGCGGCCGACGCGGCTGTCGGCGTGGGCGGAGCGGCCGGGGGCACCAGCGTCGGCGGGTAGGCAGGCTCGTCAGCCGCCCGCGCCCCGGCGGTGGGAGGGGCAAGGAGGTCCAGCAGTCTTTTGGCAGTCGGTCTTTGCGCCGGGTCCTTGGCCAGACAGCAGGCAACCAGCGGGCGGAGGCCCTCGGGCAGGGCGGACAAGTCCGCCGGCTCATGCACGGCCCGGTACATCAGCATCATCGGGGTGCCCTCCCCGAACGCCTGCCCACCAGCCGCCGCGACCAGCACCGCGCCCAGCGAGAACACGTCGGCGGCGCCGCCGACGTCGAGACCCTGAGCCTGCTCGGGAGCCAGGAAGCCGGGTGTGCCGAAGGCCGCGCCGGTCGAGGTCAGCCGGGTCGACTCCAGGGCCCGTGCGATACCGAAATCGAGCACGCGCGGACCGTCGTCGGCCATGATGATGTTGCCCGGCTTGAGGTCACGGTGGACAAGGCCGCAGTCATGGATGGCCTTCAGCGCCTCCGACAACGCCGCGCCGAGCAACCGCAGTCCGGCCTCGTCCATTGGCCCCCGTTCGGCGAGCAGCCCCGACAGCGTCGGCCCCGCGACGTAGGCGGTCGCCAGCCAGGGAGCCGGTGCGTCTGGATCAGCGTCGACGACCTGCGCCGTATGGAACCCGCCGACCCTGCGTGCGGCGTCGACCTCAGCACGGAACCGGGCGCGGAAGTGCGGATCGGCGGCCAGCTCGGGTCGGGCCACCTTGACGGCCACGGTACGTCCGCCCCGGGACCGTGCCAGGTACACCGTCCCCATGCCGCCCGACCCCAGCTCACGCTCCACGGTGTAGTCGCCGATGCGCTCCGGCAGGTCCACGCCGTCCACGCTCCACCCCCTGTGCCGCACTTCCCCGTTGGAATTCCGCGGGTCAGTATGACCGCCCGCTCCACCGTGCGTCACGCGCGGATTCTCACCAGCACGGCTCCCTGCCCCGGGAAGCTGACGCAGCGCTCCGTTGACCCAAGGTGCGTTGGACGAGTTCGTCGTTCGGCCAATGTCCCGCTCTGTTACGAACGGCAAGCTCAGGCGCGATTCGGCGCACTGTAGCGGTGCGGCTGCCCCGGACACCGCACCAACTGATCGCTTGCGAATGAGTTGAGCTGCGAGTCCTGTGCTCGACGATCCCGGTCGGCAGGGTGGCCGGAGTGCGTGCTGAGCTTGTTCCTGACGACCTGTGGGAACGGGTGACCCCACTCTGCCGCCCACTCCCGAACGGAGACGTCGCCCCCCCGGGCGGCTTGGGGTTCCCGACCGGGTGGCACTCGCCGGCATCATGTATGTGCTGCGGACCGGCGTTGCACGGCGTGATGTCCACACGGAGACGGTGGGCTGCTCCGGGGTGACGGCCTGGCGCCGGATGCGGAACCGGACCGAGGTTGGAGTCCGGCCACGCCTGCATGCCGCCCTGCTGACCGAACTTCGCCGCGCCGGCCTGCTGGACCTGGACGACTGTTCCGTGGGCGGATCGCACGTCCGGGCCCTGAAAAGGGGGATCACGTCGGCCCTCACCCGTCGACCGCGCCCGGCCCGGCTCCAAGCACCACCTGATCGTCGACCGACATGGAACCGCTCTCGCCGTCACGCTCACCGGCGGCAACCGACACGACGTCGTCCAACTGCTGCCGCTGCTGGACGCCGTCCCGTCGATTCGGGGACGCCCGCGCCGCAAGCCGCGCCGTTTGTATGCCGGCCGGGGCTACGACTTCGACAAGTACCGCCGACTACTGTGGAAGCGCGGCATCGAACCGCTGATCGCCCGACGCGGCGTCGCCCACGGTTCCGGTCTCGGCAAGGTGCGCCGGGTGGTCGAGCGCGCCTTCACCTGGCTGCACCGGTTCAAACGGCTCCGCATCCGCTACGAGCGACGCGCCGATCTTCATCAGGGCCTGCTTGAACCGGTCTGCAGCCTTACGTGCCTCCGCCGCCTGCGCACCTCATTCTGAAACGATCAGTAAGCGGGAGTAGCCGGCCGGGCTGTCCAGCCCATGTCGCCCCTTGCACGGACTTCGATGTGCTGACGTGCCGCGGCCGTTACGCACCTGGCTCACCGATCACAGGACGCCGGCATCTGTCGTCTTCGTCGGATCGTGGCGGATCGAAGCGGGTGCCCACGGCGACGGCCTGCGGCGGCACAGGAGGTATCCGGTCATCGCGGTGGCCAGGCCGATGAGCCCGGCCACGGCGAAGCCGCTCGCCGGAACGGACACGTCGACCGCCACTCCGGCGATCGGGGACCCGAGGGCGAAACCCGCACTCTGAGCGGAGGATTGCAGACCTGTTGCCTCACCTCGCACACCGGCCGGGGCCAGTCGGGTCACCGTGTCGGCCAGCGCGGAAAGGGCGGGGGCGGCAAGAAGCCCTGTGCCGAGGACCGCCACACACAACCACGGCCATTCGCGGACGAGCCCGATGGGAAGCGTCACGAGCCCGAGCAAGCCGAGCAGGAACCAGGTGGGCAGAGGCCGTGACAACGCACCGTAGACGAGCCCGCCGGTCACGGAGCCCGCACCGAGCACGGCAATGACCACGGCGGCCCAGGGGGCCTGTCCCGCTTCCTCGAGCGTGGCGATGACGGCTATGTCGACGCCGCTGAGCAGCATCGTCGTACCGAACGCCATCGTCAGCACGGCAACCATGCCGACGTCCAGCCACTCCCGTCGCGGGGGCCGTTCGGCCTCCGCCTCGTCCTCTGCCCGCAGTGGCGGGTTCAGCAGGGCCATCCCGGTCCCGCCGACCACGATCAGGGTCCCCAGTCCCCACGCCACCGCGCCGGGGCTCGCCTTCGTGGCGCACAGGATCACGGCCGCCGGGCCCACGAGGTACGACAGCTCGCCCTGTACCGACTCCAGCGCGAACGCGGCCCGGCGTTGTGCCGGCGTCGTGCTCGCGGCGATCGCCTGTCTGGCCACCTGCTGGGCCGGCACCATCAGCAGTCCCGCCACGAAGGCGGCACCCAGCAGGGCTGTGTACGGCAGGAACGGCACGCTCAGCCAGACCCCGGCCTGCACGGCAACGGTCACCCCCAGCACGCGGCGCAGACCCCGTCGGTCGATCAGGCGACCGAGCAGCGGTCCGCTCAGCGCCAGCCCGATGGTCAGAGCCGCCGATACGCCGCCGGCCGCCGTATAGCTCATGTGCAGGCCCAGCACGACGTACATCGTGAGTGCCATCACGGTCGCCGTGACGGCGGTACGGGCGACAAAGGAGACGCCCAACAGCGCTGCCATTCCTGGCACGACGAGAATCTGTCGGTATCGGATCACCTGCGGGACGCTAGACCCACCACCGGCCCACAGGTAGAGGCTCATCTGCTCTGCTGGACATAATGAGTTGTTATAGCGAGAGATCTTGAGACCACCCTGCTGCGGGCCTTCGTCACGGTCGTGCAGGCGGGGAGCATCAGTCGCGCCGCAACCCTGCTCGGGCATTCCCAGCCCGCAATCAGCCAGCAGATACGCAAGCTTGAGAGGGCCGTCGGCCGCCCGGTGCTGCACCGGTCCCCTTCCGGCGTTTCGCCGACCCGGGCAGGCGAGGAGCTCCTGCCGTACGCCGAACGAATTCTGTCGCTCTCGGCGCAGGCACTCACCGCAACCGGCCGCACGCTCACCGGTCGCTGCGGCGTAGGGCTCCTCGAAGACCTCGCTGCATCCCATCTGCCGCAAGCCCTCGCCGACCTCGCCCGGCTGCACCCCGGCGCCACCCTGGAGGTGCTCAGCATGTCCGACACCGCGACGAGGGAGGCCTTCGACACGGACCGCATCCAGCTTGTGCTCGATGAGGTGCCGGCCCTCCCCGGACCGCCGCGCTGGACCGTACGGCGTCCGCTGGTCTGGGCGATCGGCCCCGGCGTGGACGTGGCCGCTGATCCACTGCCGGTGGTGCTGTTCTCCCACCCGTGCTTCTGGCGCACGTCCGTACTGCAGTCCCTGGAACGCGCCGACCGACCCTGGCGGGTGGCGTTCGAAAGCAACAGCCTGGTCGGCGTACTCGCCGCCATCCGGGCCGGACTCGGTGTGGCGGCCCTCATGCCCACCAACCTCGAACAGGCCATGGCATGCCACGACACGGCCGCCCTGCCCGGCCTGCCGGACGTCGAACTCGGCCTCGCACGCCACCCACGATCCGCTGGAGATCCACTGACCGACGCCGTCGAAGCCGCGCTACGGCACACCATCTGAGCTTGTCGTTCAACCTCCGCCCGATCCTGGCCGTTGTCGAACGCGATAGGGGTCGGCAGGATGATGGGCACGGCTGTGTCACCAGCAACACGTCGGCTTTGCGACGCCGCTTTTCCGGATATGGACGCGGTCGCCGAAGCCCTCGGCACGACGGAGAAGGCCGCCCGCGCCCGCCTCCTGCACTACGAACACCTCACCTGGCGCTGACCGGCCGGACGGGCCGGCGGTGGAAGAACGGCCTGGTGCCTGTCCTGTCTCAGCTCGGTGTTCCGAGGGGTTCTGCGTACGCTGCCCCGGCCCCTTCGACCTTACGGAAACCAGGCGGAACGTGCCGGAGCGAGCGGAACGAGCATGGGGGTCCGGTGAAGCCGGGAAGTAATCCAGCCGGACTCCCCCTACGGCTTCACATCGAGACGCACGAGCGCGCCGATCTCCACGAGCTGGTCCGGCAGGGCCAGATCGGAGACGCCCATGACCGTGCTGGTGGGCCGGTGTCGCCCGAAGTACTCGGCGTGAAGGCGTGCTGTCGTATCGAAGTTCTCCCGCAGGTTCCTCACCAGCACCGTGGTCTCCACGACCTGGCTCCGCTCGGCCCCGAACTGCTTCAGTACCCGGTCCAGGTTTCCCAGCGTGGTGCTGACCTGAAGCTCGAAGTCGTCCGCGCCCACGAAGTCGCCGTGGGAGTCGTGGGACAGCTGCCCGGAGATGTAAACGGTGTCACCGGCCCGGATGGCCTGGCTGTACCCGTACAACGACTCCCACGGCATGCCGAAACCGAATGCCTGCGCCGGAGAACCCATGATTCGCTCCCTCAGAATGGTGTGCGGAGCCAGTCATCACCGACAAGCTCCCCTGTCTGCAGAAGCTACAGATCCACAGGAGCAACACTCGCCTCACAGCGCACCCGCACTGTTCTCTCCGCGCACAAACCTGGCCCTGCCGTATCCGGTCCATCACAGGCGCAGGCCGACAACAGCCGACCGGAACCACACTCCTGCCACCGGAGTCGACCGGTCATGGCCTCGGGAAGATCTGGCGCACATGTTCGCGGCGATGCGAAGAGCCCGTGGCGAGCTCGAAGCGACCGTCACGGTCCAAAGGCCGTTCGGGCACTTGCCCGTAAGCAGGACGAGTCGATGCCCGCGATCTCCGAGACCCTCGGCGTGACCGAGAAGGCCTCCACGTCAGCCTCTTGCCGTACGCGCTCCTCACCTGCCGGTGAAGAGCGGCCTCGCACGGTCTCGTCCTCGTGGGTGAACCCGAGTACGGCAAGGCGGAGCGTTTCTCCGCCGGACTCCGGCGCTCTGCGCGGTCGATGAGCACCCCGGGCCCGGCGTGTTCGCGGGCCTGGGTCCGCCATGCCTACGGGCGTGATCACCAACCTGCTGCGCGGCGCTGCCGCGTTCTGCCTCGCCGTGACCCCGCTCATCCTCTCCTCCCCCACCGCCGCCGCGGCCGCAATCGCGACCACGGCGGCGGTGCCTGTTCCGGAGGTGCTGCCGCTGGAGGACGCCGTCGGCCGGCTCCCCGTCGCCGAGGAGGACCGCAGCGGCTACACCCGTATCTCCTTCCGGCGCTGGAACACCGGCCTCGGGGTAGGGGCCGGGCAGGCGAAAAGAGTCGGCCGTCCGGGATTCCCGGGTGGCCGACCCTCGCTGTTCCAGGCTGGTGCGGGGCGCCGTGGCGGAGGGCTGTTCAGCCCTGGCTGGCGAGTTCCTGGTACGCCGCCGGGTCGAGGAGGTTGTCCAGCTCGCCGACGTCGGTCAGGTCGATCTCCACGAGCCAGCCCAGGCCGTAGGGGTCTTCGTTGATCTCCCCAGGGGTCGCCGCGAGTTCGTCGTTGACCGCGACGACCTTCCCGGCGAGCGGGGCGTAGACGTCGAAGGCTGCCTGCGTGGACTTCACCTGCCCCATGCGCTGACCCGCGGTGAGCACGTCTCCCACCCGGGGGAGCTGGACGGAGACGATAGCCCCGAGTCGCTCCTGGGCGTCGTCGGTGATCCCGACCCGCACCCTCTCCTCGCCGGTCCTCAGCACCCACGCGTGCTTCTCGGTGTACCGCAGCTCCTCCGGGATCACCGCTCCTCCTTCGTACCGCATCTGTGTCCGACGCCCGGTGAAACGACGACCTCATCCCAGAGGGCACGCTGCGCCCTCCTGGTCAGTCGCCGAGGAAATTCCGCCCAGCCCCGGCCGGGCCGCCGCGCATCCCGGGGCAGGAGAGGAGGAACTCCGCCGGGTCGGGAAGGACCGGCGCTCACCGCTCTCCCTCCACGTCCGAAGACGGAGCGGATCGCAGGACTGCCTGCGGAGCACGAAGGGCGGCTTCCCGGCAAGGTCCGGGTGGCCGTCTTGCCGGGTGCCGGGTGTGCGGTGTCTTCTACGCCGGGCTGGGGTCGTCACTCAGGACGATGCGGGCGGTGATGCGCTTGCCGACCGGCTCCTGCTCGATGAGCAGGTCCGTGGTGACGGCTTTGACGATCTCCATGCCGTGCCGGCCGACCCGGCTCGGGTCCGCGGACAGAACCGCGGGGACGACCGGGTCGCTGTCCCACACCACGACCTCCACGCTCTCCGTGCTGATGCGCAGTTCCATCAGGACGGGGCCGGGGGCGTACTTGCAGGCGTTGGTGACCAGTTCGCTGACCACCAGGACGGTCAGGTCGCGTGCGCGTTCCGAGAGGGTCAGGTCGTGCGCGGCGCGGGCCTTGTCCAGGAAGGCGGTGGCGTGGTGGCGGGCGTCGGCGATGCGGGTGCCGTCGCCGTCGAGCGCATAGCCGGCGCGCATCAGATACCCGTCCGAAAAGGGCTGCGCGCCGCTATCACTGTCGCCACGGGGTTCCACCGGCTTCGTCCTCGTTCCCGCCCACACGGCGGCTGTTTACCGCCCAGCCCGATCCGCATGTGCCGCAAGCCTTCCCACACCGCCGTCCGGGTGGAACCGGCCCGATCAGGCGGGGCAGAATCGTTCGCGCATGCCCTTGTCGGAAAGCAGCTTATGCGCTGTTGAGGAGACCATGACCAGCAACGACGAAGCGGAGCGGATCGCCCGGCTGTCCGCGGAGCACCGCGTGGTCGACGGTGTCCGCATCACCACTCTGCGCGGGGAGATCGATTACGACGAGCAGGATGTCCTGCGCGAGGCCCTGCTGCCCGAAGGTGCGTCGGCACTGCCGGTCGTGGCCGACATGAGTAGCGTGACCTTCATCGACTCCAGCGGCATCAACGTCCTGCTCAGGACGAGTCAGCAGATGGCCCGGGCACACAGCCGACTGTCCATCGCCACTCCCACGGACGCCGTCCGGCGCGTCCTGGTCCTGACCGGAACCGACACCGTCATCGACTGCCACGCCACCCTTGAGGACGCGCTGAAGAGCTGACGCAGGCCACACGGCGAAGAGCACGACGGGGCGGTCGCCCCGGGGAGAACCCGGACGGCCGCCTCGTGCCGTACAAGCTCCCCTCCAGCGGCTGTTTCAGTACCGTACTCACCACCCCGTCCGTCTCCACCCGCTTGCGGGAGGAACGGTTCAGAGGGTGTCGCCGGGGGCCACACCCGGATCGCGGAGGACAGTGCCTCGCATGGGCCCGACCAGGGCTTCGGGGGGGGCTGGGACGGAAACATACACGCGGGCGGGCGCCGGGCCTGGCCCTTACGCCGGGTTCGGCGCCTCGGACAGGGCGAGGCGGGCGATGACGCGCTTGCCGACCGGCTCCCGCTCCACGAACAGCTTCTCGGCGACCCTCTTGATGATCTCCAGGCCGTGATGGCCCACCCTGCCGGGATCCGCGCCGCGCACCACCGGAACGGCCGGGTCGCTGTCCCACACCACGACGTCCACACCGT
>JNWL01000051.1 GCA_000716465.1 Streptomyces bikiniensis | reverse complement strand
CCCCCTCCCCGGGACCCGTCCCCGTCTCGGCCCCCGCCCCCGCTCCCGCCTCCGTCCTCCGTCCGCCGTCCGCCGTCCGCCGTCCTGACGTTGTCGTACCGCGCCGTTACGCTCGGTCCATGGCTCTGACTACGTCCGCCGAAACGCCGCTTCCCGTCGGCGAGGTCTCCCGGATGATCGGGGGCTGGATCGACCGGCTCGGGGCCGTCTGGGTTGAGGGGCAGATCACGCAGCTGTCGCGGCGCCCCGGTGCCGGGGTCGTCTTCCTGACGCTGCGGGACCCCTCGTACGACGTCTCGATCGGCGTCACCTGCTACCGGCAGGTCTTCGACGCGGTCGCGGACCTCGTGTCGGAGGGGGCCCGGGTCGTCGTGCACGCCAAGCCCGAGTGGTACGCGCCGCGCGGGCAGCTGTCGCTGAGGGCCGCCGAGATCAAGCCGGTCGGGATCGGGGAGCTGCTCGCCCGGCTCGAACAGCTGAAGCGGACCCTGGCCGCCGAGGGGCTGTTCGCGCCCGGGCGGAAGAAGCGGCTGCCGTTCCTGCCGCGCCGGATCGGCCTCGTCTGCGGCCGCGCGTCGGCGGCCGAGCGGGACGTCCTGGAGAACGCGCGCCGCCGCTGGCCCGCCGTCGCCTTCGAGGTGCGGAACGTCGCGGTGCAGGGCGTGAAGGCCGTCCCGCAGGTCGTCCGGGCGGTCCGGGAGCTGGACGCGGACGAGGACGTGGACGTGATCGTCGTGGCCCGGGGCGGCGGAAGCGTCGAGGACCTGCTGCCGTTCTCGGACGAGCAGCTCGTCCGGGCCGTGGCCGACTGCCGTACGCCGGTGGTCTCCGCGATCGGGCACGAGCCGGACTCGCCCCTGCTCGACCTGGTGGCCGACCTGCGCGCCTCGACGCCGACGGACGCGGCCAAGAAGGTCGTCCCGGACGTCGGCGAGGAGCTGGAGCGGGTGCGCGGCCTGCGCGACCGGGCGCTGCGGACCGTGCAGGGGCTCCTGGACCGGGAGGAACGCGGCCTGGCGCACGCGCTCGCGCGGCCCGTCATGGAGCAGCCGCTGCGGATGGTCGAGGTGCGCGAGGACGAGGTGTCCGCGCTGCTCGCCCGCAGCCGGCGGGTCCTCGGCCACCTGCTCGACCGGGCCAACTCGGAGCTCTCGCACACGCGGGCGCGGGTCCGCGCGCTGTCGCCCGCCGCGACCCTGGAGCGCGGGTACGCGGTGCTCCAGCGGGCCGACGGCACGGTGGTCCGCTCTCCCGGCGAGGTCGCCGGGGACGAGGAGCTGCGGGCCCGGGTCGCGGAGGGCGAGTTCGCGGTGCGGCGCGTGGCCGACTCCGGCTGAGCGGCCCGAGGGCCCAAAGGTCCAAAGGCCCGAAGACCAGAAGACCAGAAGGCCCGAGGGCTTGGGGACTTGGGGCCCCGAGGGCCCCTGCAGATCACCACATCGACGGAAGGACGGACAATGGCAGCGGGTACGGGTACGGGTACGGGCGCGGACGAGGCGGCCCTCGGGTACGAGCAGGCGCGGGACGAGCTGATCGAGGTCGTCCGGCGGCTCGAAGCGGGCGGGACCACCCTGGAGGAATCCCTCGCGCTCTGGGAGCGCGGCGAGGAGCTGGCGAAGGTCTGCCGCCTCCGCCTGGAGGGCGCCCGGGCCCGCCTGGACGCCGCGCTCGCGGCGGACGCGGACGGAGAGGGCGGGGACGAAGGTGGCGACGGGCACGACGGGGAGTGAGCCCCGGGGCACTCCCGCCCTGGCGTAGACTCACGAGTGAAGCGGATCACTATCCGGATAGGGTAGTTGAAGTTTCACCAATCACGGGCGTACTGTCGAGGACATCGCTTGAACGTCGTACGAGCAACCCCACCTTGTGCAGTTTTGTGCAGTCCGGAAGGTACGCAGCATGTCTCTCGCCCTTGACCCCGCCGCCCAGGACCTCCTCTTCCGCGAGGCCCGCACCGCCAACACGTTCACCGACGAGCCGGTGACCGACGAGCAGGTCCAGGCGATCTACGACCTGGTGAAGTACGGCCCCACCGCCTTCAACCAGACCCCGCTGCGCATCACCCTGGTCCGCTCCCCCGAGGCCCGCGAGCGCCTGGTCAAGCACATGGCCGAGGGCAACCGGCCGAAGACCGCCGCCGCCCCGCTCGTCGCGATCCTCTCCGCGGACAACGAGTTCCACGAGGAGCTGCCGGCCCTGCTCCCGCACTTCCCGCAGGCCAAGGACATGTTCTTCGCCGAGCGCCCGGTCCGCGAGCAGTCCGCCCTGCTGAACGCCGCCCTCCAGGCCGCCTACTTCATCGTCGGCGTCCGCGCCGCCGGCCTGGCCGCCGGCCCGATGACCGGCCTGGACTTCGCCGGCGTGCAGAAGGAGTTCCTCGACGCCGACCACACCCCGCTGATGGTCGTCAACATCGGCAAGCCGGGCGAGGAGGCCTGGTTCCCGCGCTCCCCGCGCCTCTCCTTCGACGAGGTCGTCACCACCGTCTGAGACGCCCGGGGCCGGTGACCACGGTCCGCACGACCACGGCAAGGGCCCCGCACTCCACGAGTGCGGGGCCCTTCCCGCGTCCGTACGCCCTCGCGTACCCCTCAGACCTTCTGCGACGACCGCAGCGAGCCCGCCATCTCCGCAAGGCGCTCGAAGGAGGCCGTACCGGTCACCACGGTCGTCGCGCCGCCCTCCGTCCGGACGAGCGCGTCGTACTTCGGGCCCTCCCAGCGCTGCCACACCAGACCGCCCACCGTCTGGGTCTTCCCGGTGGCCTTCGCGCCCTGGGACACCTTGGGGGCGAACTTGCCGGGCTCCGCCGTCGACTGGTGGACCGCCACGTACTGGGTGTCCGGGGAGAGGAAGCCGAGCTGCCAGGCGTCGGCGTTCTCGCGCTTGTACGAGACGACCGTGGCCTTCCAGCCCTCGCCGAGGTCCTGGGGGGCCAGCACCGGGTACGGCGCCGCCCGCTGGGCCGTCAGGAGCTCGACCCGGTAGTCCTTCGCCTTCACCGGGTCCGCGTGCTCGTCGTGCGGGATGAAGAGATACATCACGCCCGCGGCGACCATGATCACACCGAGGGACTGGAACATCCCGCGTACCGTCTGCCTGCCTCGCATACCTGCCACGCCCCCCATGGTCGCATCACGGTCCCGCGCTCATACGTGGGCCCCCCTGCTCAATCTGTCGACCTGACGATAGAGTCGCAGCACCCTCGTATTCTCCGGCAGTCGCCGTACAGATTTCCGGCCGTCGCCGTACAGAAAGGTGCGCAACGATGACCGAGCACACCCTCCCGCCCGAACTGGAGGTCTCTCCCGAGGCCCCCGACCGCAACCTCGCCCTCGAACTGGTGCGCGTCACCGAGGCGGCCGCCATGGCCGCGGGCCGCTGGGTCGGCCGGGGCGACAAGATCGGCGCGGACCGCGCGGCGGTCAACGCCATGCGGACCCTGATCTCCACCGTCTCGATGGACGGCGTCGTCGTCATCGGCGAGGGCGAGAAGGACGAAGCGCCGATGCTCTTCAACGGCGAGCGGGTCGGCGACGGGACCGGCGCCGAGGTCGACATCGCGGTCGACCCGATCGACGGCACCACGCTCAACGCCAAGGGCATGCCGAACGCGATCGCCGTCCTGGCCGCCGCCGACCGCGGCACCATGTTCGACCCGTCCGCGGTCTTCTACATGGACAAGCTGGTCACCGGCCCCGAGGCCGCCGACTTCGTCGACATCAACGCCCCCGTCTCGGTCAACATCCGCCGGGTCGCCAAGGCGAAGAACTCCTCGCCCGAGGACATTACGGTCGTCATCCTGGACCGCCCCCGCCACGAGGGCATCGTCAAGGAGATCCGCGAGACCGGGGCCCGGATCAAGTTCATCTCGGACGGCGACGTCGCCGGTTCGATCATGGCCGTCCGCGAGGGCACCGGCGTCGACATGCTCATGGGCATCGGCGGCACCCCCGAGGGCATCATCTCCGCCTGTGCGATCAAGTGCCTCGGCGGCGTGATCCAGGGCAAGCTGTGGCCGAAGGACGACGCCGAGCGGCAGAAGGCGATCGACGCGGGCCACGACCTGGACCGGGTGCTCTCCACGGACGACCTGGTCAGCGGCGACAACGTCTTCTTCGTCGCGACCGGCATCACCGACGGCGAGCTGCTGCGCGGGGTGCGCTACCGCGCCGAGACGGCGACCACGCAGTCCCTGGTCATGCGCTCGAAGTCCGGCACGATCCGCCAGATCGACTCCACGCACCGGCTCTCGAAGCTGCGCGCGTACAGCAAGATCGACTTCGACCGCGCCAAGTAGGACGGGGCGGGCGCCCGCCCGCCGGACGGTACGAAGAGGGGCGCCCCCATGTGCGGTGGGGGCGCCCCTTCCCGTACGGGCCGGCGGAGGTCTCCGCGCCCGGACCCGGCACCCTTCCGGCCCAGGCGTCCCGGCTCCGCTCTCCGCGTCAGCCCGCCTTGGCGATCCGGTCCGCCGCGGCCGCCTTCCTCAGCTCCACCTCGCGCCGCCGGCGCCGGGCGAGGACCACGCGGCGCTCCGCCGCCGTGAGCCCGCCCCACACCCCGTACGGCTCGGGCTGGAGCAGTGCGTGCTCGCGGCACTCGACCATCACGGGGCAGCGCGCGCAGACCCGCTTGGCGGCCTCCTCGCGGGCGAGGCGCGCGGCCGTCGGCTCCTTGGAGGGGGCGAAGAAGAGTCCTGCCTCGTCGCGGCGACACACCGCTTCCGCGTGCCACGGACCGCCCTCGTCCTCGCGGGCCGGGGTACGGGAAGGAGGGACGGCGACGGCCTGGAGGGGCTGATGCGGCAGTTGCAGCACGGTCTACTCCTGACGACTGACGACGGCTTCGCGAGCGAGAGGCGATGCCACGAGCCTTACCCGCTGTGCGCGCGCCTATGCACTGGGTGCCGCGCCGTTCCGCACTGCGGATGCCCCGCGACGCATTCCGGTCACCCGCCGACCCCCGTCGTCGGCGTGTCTCCGGCGCGTCGTCGGCGCGTCGTCAGTGGCCGAGGTGCTTGCGCATCTTGTCCTGGAGGTCCGTGATCCACTTGCCGCGCTTGGGCCGCGCCTCGACGTTGCCGAAGACCGAGTAGCCGTTGATGACGACGACCGGGGCCTGCGGGTCGACGCCCTCCAGGGTCACGACCTCGAAGTTGCCGAAGATGCCGCTGCCGTTGCCGCGCAGGCTGATGTTCTCCGGGACCCGCACCTCGACGTTGCCGAAGATGGAGGTGGCGTTGATCGTGGTCAGGCGCTGGGCGAAGATCGCCTCGGTCAGGTCGATCTCGATGTTCCCGAAGAGCGCGAAGGCGTTCGTCCTGCGGCTGACCCGCCAGCGGCCCTTGCGGGTGGTGCTGGAGAAGACCGCCACCAGGTTGTCCGGGGTCCCCTCCTGGTCGTCGGGGCCGTACGAGTAGGCCGGCTCGGGCTCCGGCCGGGAGGACCGGGCGGCCGGCAGGTCGCGGACGATCGGCTCCAGCTCCCCGACCGTCTTGGCCCGGTAGACCGCGTCGATCCGGTCCGAGTGCTCCTCGGCGTCGAGCCGCCCCTCGGCCAGGGCGTCCCTGAGGATGTCGGCGATCCGGTCCCGGTCCGCGTCCGAGGCCCGCAGCGCGCCCCGCGGATCGGCGAAGGCGGGCGCCGCGGGGGCGGGCTCGGCGGGGGCGGCCGACCGCTGCGGCTGCGGCTGCTTCTCGGGTTCGGGCTGCTTTTCGAGGTCCACGGAGCCAGCCTAGCGAAACGCGATAGATCGCGACCAGGGGGCGGGGCCGGGTCCTGTGGACGGAGCCGGACCGGATCGGTCCGCGCCCAAGTGAGCCCTACCTCACAGGATCGGCGGAACGGGGGCGTTCTACGCTGGAGGGCGCGTTGCCAACGGAGGCGGCGCCGCCGCCCGCCGAGTGAGGAATGACCGCCGTCATGCCAGAGTTTTCGTACTCCGATCTGCTCCCCCTGGGAGAGGACACCACGCCCTACCGCCTGGTGACCGCCGAAGGCGTCTCCACCTTCGAGGCCGACGGGCGTACGTTCCTCAAGGTCGAGCCCGAGGCGCTGCGGCGGCTGGCCGCCGAGGCGATCCACGACATCCAGCACTTCCTGCGCCCGGCCCACCTGGCCCAGCTGCGCCGGATCATCGACGACCCGGAGGCGTCGGGCAACGACAAGTTCGTCGCGCTCGACCTGCTCAAGAACGCGAACATCGCCGCCGCCGGCGTCCTGCCGATGTGCCAGGACACCGGCACCGCGATCGTCATGGGCAAGCGCGGCCAGAACGTGCTGACCTCCGGCCGCGACGAGGAGGCCCTGTCGAAGGGCGTCTACGACGCGTACACCAAGCTCAACCTGCGGTACTCGCAGATGGCCCCGGTCACCATGTGGGAGGAGAAGAACACCGGCTCGAACCTGCCCGCGCAGATCGAGCTGTACGCGACCGACGGCGGCGCGTACAAGTTCCTCTTCATGGCCAAGGGCGGCGGCTCCGCCAACAAGTCCTTCCTCTACCAGGAGACCAAGGCGGTCCTCAACGAGGCCTCCATGATGAAGTTCCTGGAGGAGAAGATCCGCTCGCTCGGCACGGCCGCCTGCCCGCCGTACCACCTGGCGATCGTCGTCGGCGGCACCAGCGCCGAGTTCGCCCTGAAGACCGCGAAGTACGCCTCCGCGCACTACCTGGACGAGCTGCCGACCGAGGGCTCGGCCGAGACCGGCCACGGCTTCCGCGACAAGGAGCTGGAGGAGAAGGTCTTCGAGCTGACGCAGAAGATCGGGATCGGCGCCCAGTTCGGCGGCAAGTACTTCTGCCACGACGTGCGCGTGGTGCGCCTGCCGCGCCACGGCGCCTCGCTGCCCGTCGCCATCGCCGTCTCCTGCTCGGCCGACCGCCAGGCCGTCGCGAAGATCACCGCCGAGGGCGTCTTCCTGGAGCAGCTGGAGACGGACCCGGCGCGGTTCCTGCCCGACACCACCGACGAGCACCTCGACGAGGCCTCCGACGTCGTGCGGATCGACCTCAACCGGCCGATGGACGAGATCCTCGCCGAGCTGACCAGGCACCCGGTCAAGACCCGCCTCTCGCTGACCGGTCCGCTGGTCGTGGCGCGCGACATCGCGCACGCCAAGATCAAGGAGCGCCTGGACGCGGGCGAGGAGATGCCGCAGTACCTGAAGGACCACCCGGTGTACTACGCGGGTCCGGCGAAGACCCCCGAGGGGTACGCCTCCGGCTCCTTCGGCCCGACGACGGCCGGCCGCATGGACTCGTACGTGGCGCAGTTCCAGGCGGCGGGCGGCTCGAAGGTCATGCTGGCCAAGGGCAACCGCTCCCAGCAGGTGACGGACGCGTGCGGCGCGCACGGCGGCTTCTACCTCGGCTCGATCGGCGGCCCGGCGGCGCGGCTGGCGCAGGACTGCATCAAGAAGGTCGAGGTCGTCGAGTACGAGGAGCTCGGCATGGAGGCGGTCTGGAAGATCGAGGTCGAGGACTTCCCGGCGTTCATCGTCGTGGACGACAAGGGCAACGACTTCTTCACTTCACAGGAACCCGCTCAGCCGACCTTCACCACCATCCCGGTGCGGGGTCCCGGCCTCGCCTGAGACGCCCCCTGAGCCCCACAGAGCCCCCGGCCCGCGCCGGGGGCTCTCCCCTTGCCCGCGACCGCCCGCGACGCCCGGCAGGCCCTGCCGAGGACCCCGCCGACCGGGAGCCACGGCCCTGGTCTACCCGACTACGCGAATATTCGCGTGACCGCGTAGACCCTCGGCGCGCACGTCCGTACCGTCATCCCCGAGGGCCCCAACAGGGGCCAGGCACAAGGGGGTTTCAGCATGGCGCGCGAGGAACTGACCCGGCTCACCGGCAACGGAAACGGCAACTGCGGGAAGGATGACTGCCCGAACGTCTACCGGACCGAATCCGGTTCGTTCGTCGTCCAGGGCGACGTATCCAATGCCTTCACGCCGCCGGACGGCGAAGGGCTTGTTGAGATCCCCGAGCACATTCTGAGGGAGGCCGTTCGTGCTCTTGGCTGGTGAATCATGGGCAGCCCGATTCGAGGGCTTTCAGCGGGAAGCGTGGCGCCTCGAAACCCTCCCCCAATACCTCATGCCGCAAGAGGTCGAGGAAATCGAAGCGTGGCGCAACGGCGCCCGTGTGGACCCTCACACGGTGTCGAACGAATACACCGAGAGGCTTCGCCGGCAGGCGGCCGAGGGGCGGGTGCAGGGCCGCGTACACATCGTCACGCGGCCACTCTCCGAGTATCTGCGATTCGAGTTCCACCAGTACTACGCGGCACATTCGCTGGCTGGGGAACGCATCCGAATCCTTGACGTGACCGAGCGCACGAACCCGCTGGCGGGCGTTCAAGACTTCTGGATGTTCGACCGCACCGAGGTGGTTCTCATGAACTACCAGACGGATGGGCGACAGATCAGCCGCGAGGTATACGAGGGGGACATCTACCCGTTCATCGAGTACCAGCGGATCGCCGTAGAGGAATCGGTACCCTTCGAGGAGTACGTGAAGGGCCTTGACGTTTGAGCCCGAGAGACTAGGTCAGTCCCGATCAGACCTAGCAGAAGCACTACGCAGCGCGCGGAAGCGGGCCGGGAAGACACAAACCTGGCTCGCCCACCGCTGCAACATGTCACAAACCAAGGTCAGCAACATCGAAAGCGGCAAGCTCACTCCTGCCATGGTCGATATAGAGCTGATCCTGGAGGCCCTTGAAGCAACAGGTTCTGAGGCCGAAAAGCTCCTTTCACTGGCCCGTACGGCAAATACCGAGTGGCAGGACCATTGGTCCTCCCGCCGCAAGGGCTTGGACAAGAAGCAGAATGAGCTAGCGAGACTTGAAGCTGCCTCGACCGAGTTTCGGTTCTTCCTGCTCTCCATGATTACCGGACTCTTGGCCACACCCGAATACGTGCGCGCCAGTATTGCCGACGTTCCCGGGGATCAGTCGAAGACTATTGCGAGAAAGCTAGAGCGCCAACAGGTTCTCTACAACTCTACAAAGTCGTTCACGTTCATCCTTACCGAGCAAGCGGCTAGGTGGCCACTGCTCCCACCCATGGCTATGGCCATGCAGATGGACCGACTGATCTCCGTCTCTCGACTCCCGAATGTCCGACTCGGCGTGATCCCCTTGGATGGCCACATACCAGAGCGACCGCTCAATACGTTCACTGTCTATGACAGACGACTCGCCACGGTGGAAACGGGAACGGGCGCGTTGATCCTGCGGGATCACCGTGACGTGACTGCGTATCGGGATGACTTCAGCCGGTACGAGGAATACGCACTCTTCGGAGAAGATTGCAGGGCCCTTCTCGCCGAGTGGTCGGCCGCGTTTACCCGACCACGCCAATAATCCTCGCGCTCTCCCGCCGCCCTTCGGCACCCTGACACGACAGTCATGGAGTCGAGGGGCGATCGATGCTTGAACACAAGCCGCACGCTGAATCAGGAAACGGACTGGCCACCCTCAGCGGATTGGAGCCGGTTGCAGTCGAGGGGTGCATGACGTGTGCCGCTCTTGCGCGCTCCCGTGAACTCGCCCGGGAAGCGCGCGTGTCCCAGGCCGTGGCAGGCGCGAACCGCGAGATCGGCAATCACCCTCACCAGTCCGTGAAGCCGGGAAGCGCGCTCCCCCTCGCCACCGTGTGGGGGGTGATCCGGTGAGTCAGCAGACGTTCCCGGAACCGCCGATCGATCTGCCCATAGACGGATGGCTGTACGAAGCGCACCCCGTTTCGGGGTGCCGTGAATGCGCCGCCGCCATGCGGGAGTTGAGCCAGGCGAAGCAGGCCGGCGACGCCTCACGGCGCTTTGAAGCGTCCCGCCGCGTCCGCTCCCACCCCCACCGGGGGGAGAAGTGAAAAGGGCCCCTCAGAGTCCGAAGAAGAGGGCCGGACGGACCGGTTACACCCATGACGGGCCGCCGACGATGATCGAGTTTCTGAACTCGATCTCAACCGTTTGCGGAGTGTGCTTCGGACAGCGTCAGATCTATTGCCCGGACTGCTGCGGCTTTCGAGGCTGTACCGAGTGCCGATTCACGTACATGGTTCCGTGCCCGGAGTGCGCGGGCGGAGACAAGGAACCCATCCAATGGTGACCTTAAGCAAACAAGGAAGACTCGAACCTTCTGGTCTCTCGGGACCTTCGTCTTCATCGTCCTTGCCGTCTGGGCCCTGGCGGTCGCCCTCGGCATTTCGGGGTTGGTCGAGTGACCTACCGATGCACGGAGACCACAGAGCCGACACAGGCGGTTATGTTCCTCGCCCTGGCCGTCCGGAACTATTACCCGGGCACCACCTGGGCAGCCAACGGCGGCTTTCAGTGCCTGGTCGAGGACGTCGAACACGCCTTTCATGCGGCGTTCCTGCGGTCCGGCTCCGGCGCGAACACGGACGTGTTCCTGTGCTGGGACTCCCAGGGCAGTGGCTCATGGATGTCGAATGCTGCCTGAAGACCAGGACGCCCAAGGGGTCGTCCTGCACGATCTATCGGGACCATCCGGGCCGGTGTGAGTGGGCCTACGTTGACCCCCGCAAGATCGCGGAACAGGCGATGGCCGACCAGTGGCTACGCGACCTTTACGGCCGCCACGGCGCCCCGATGCCCGAGGGGCCTTGAGACTCCCGTCCCCTGCCTGAACTCTCCTCGCGCCGATGGGGAGTTCGTCGGTGAGGCAGGGGGCGGGGCACCACCGGTGCGGGGACCGTATCCCCGATCTTCGAGAAGGGAAGTACACCGTGAGCCTCCCCGAATTCGAGTTCGTCAAGACGGCCGCGTGCCGTGACGCCCGCGTGAACAACTGCCCCGAGGTGGCCGTGAACGTGCCGGGGATCGTCGCCTTGCGCGACAGCAACCGCCCCGAGACCATCGTCACCATGACCGCCGCCGACTGGTTGGCGCTCACGGCGGCCGTGAAGGCCGGAGAGTACGACCTGAGCGTCTGAGAGAAGGTCCCGTGCCAAGTTGCCCCAGGTGCGCCGCCCAGTGCCTCACAGACCCGGAAAGCGGGTTGCCCTGGTGCCCGCGCTGCGGGACACACTCCGGCCTCACCGAGCCGAACTGTCGGGGCCTGTGGTGGTGGCGTGACGCGGCGACCAGGACGCCGCACAGGCCGCGCCAGCACTGAGCGCGGGACCTCCCCAATCGGCCCCGTCCGTCTGTCGTTCCCCCGTGGCAGATGGGCGGGGCTTCTTCGCGTCCTACCCGGAAATACGAAAAGGCCCCCGCATCCCTTTCGGGAGCGGGGGCATAAGCGCAGCCGGCCTAGCTGGACGCAGCGCGAATCACCTGCACGGAAGAAGGCTCAGCAATGGCCACACCGGCCATTCGAATGGTCAAGCAAAACCCGACTTGGTCGCTCTCGAAGCGAGCATCCTCGCTGATTCGAATAGTGGGGTTTCGGCGCACACCGACCATGACGCGTGAACCGTCGGCAACGATCGCAGTATTCGGCGGGAGGAATGCACTCGGCAGGATAGGCAGACCCCAAGCCGTCGAGGCGGCGGAATCCGTAGGCGCTCCACCCTGGTAGGTGCCGGACCCGGAACTCTTCTCCTTGCGAAGCGAGGCAGCGGCATCCACCGAAGCCCACACCACGGACGGGGTGCCGTTGATCGACTCGATCCGGGCAACGGCGTCCGCGATCGAGTCATACGTAATGGAAGTCTGTCCGGCGCCAAGAGTCGTCGAAACACCCTGAGAGAGAATGCCCTTGATCGGGTTCGTGCCCGAACCGGTGAAAGCATCCTGATCGAACTTGAGAGAGGCGGACCGAATCAGATTTCGACCCACGGTGTCACGCTGAATGATCGCGCTGTCTTCGAGCAGTTCGGAACTGACCCACTGGATGCGGCCAATCTTCTTAGCCTGCAGCTTGACCTGACCCCACACCATGTCGCCTTCAGGAATGGCCTCACCCTCGGCGGCGTGACCAGCATCCCCAGAATCGATGAGCTGAGGAATGCACAGACTCTCCGAAGTGAAGGGGATGATGTTCTCGGCGGGGAGACCTCGGAGAAGAGCAGACTTAGCGGCCATCTCATCAATGTACCGACCAGCAACCTCAACAGGCACCGTGAAACCACCCTCGGCCGGAACACCTACCGAGAGAGCCCGGTACTCACTCTTAGAGGGAACAAGAGCACCCCATGCATTCCCCTCATCCGGAGCACCCGAGAAGGGCATAAAGAGCCCGCCGCTCCGAGCGGCGAGAGAACGAACCTCGGCCTCACGCTCGCCGCGCTCAAGAGCATCGCGCGCCATGGCTTCCAGATCGCGAGCTTCAATGTCGAGCTTTTCGATGTGCTGCCGCTTCTCGGTCTCACTCATCGCATAGTTACGTTCGACCGAGCGCATCGCTTCAATGAGCCTCTTTCATCCTGAATAGCTGCAGGTCAGCAGGGTGTGGACGGCCTGGACGATGGTGCCGATGCGGCGGGTGGAGCATCTGGCTCGTCGGAGGATCCGCCAGGACTTCAGCTGCGCGAAGGCACGTTCTCCGGGAGCTCTGAGCCGGGCGTGGTCGCGGTTGAACTGCTGGTAGTGCTCAGGTTGTTCGCGGTGGTGGTAGTAGGGGGTGCGGAAGGTGGCGCCGGCGCCCTGGTAGGCGCGGTCGGCGAGGACGAGGATCTGCCGGGTGAGGCAGGCCTGGACGATGCCGTGGGCGCGGGCCGCGGTCAGGTCGTGGGTGCGGCCGGGTGTCGCACGGGAGAACCACAGCGGTGTGCCATCAGGGCGGGCGATGACCTGGACATTCATGCCGTGCTTGCGGTGTTTCATCGAGTAGTACGGCTCGTCCGCACCGATCCGGTCGATGGGGATCAGGGTTCCGTCAACGATGACGTGGTCCCCTTCACCGAGGCCGGTGAGGGCTTCATGGAGGCCGGGCGCCCAGCCGGCCAGGACGCCCAGGGTCTCGTCGACGTAGCGCCAGGCGGTGGCCTGGGATATTCCGAAACCGGCTCCGAGCCGCGAGAACGTCTCGTTCTTCCGCAGGTGGATGAGGGTGAGCAGCGCCTGCTTGAAGCAGCCGAGCTTGCGCCAGCGGGTGTTGCGGGCTTGGCGGTGTTCGTGCAGCAGCCAGGCCACGTGCTCGACGAGCTCGTGCGGGACGTTGAGCGTGGCAGGATACGGAACCAACAGGGCCCCTTCGGTCGCCGGTGTGATGAGTGGAATCACCACGCCAACGACCAGGGGCCCTGCCTCGTCACCACACCCGCCGACCAGCCCATTTCACCCTCCAGCACAGGATGAAAGAGGCTCAATGACCTTAGATCGGTCTTCAAGTGCAGCCTTTGCCTGCTGCTCAAACATGCTGACAGTCATGCATTCCTCATCGTTAGGACCGGAAGCGGTCATGAAAAAACCGCCCAAGCCCGAAGGGCAGGACGGTTGGGAGTTAGGCGGTGTTTGGTTGTTTCTCAGATGGCGCGGTCGAGCCGCTGCCTTTCCATGCTGGCTACGTAACGGTCCTTACGCGCAGCCATGCGCGCTACAGACTTACATCGAGAATCACAGTAGCGTCGAGGGCGTCCCGGGCCATAGCTTACGCTGAATTCCTTTGAACAGGACCAGCATCGAAGCGTGACAGTGTTCTTCATGTTTCCCATTCCCTTCGCTCACTGGAGAGAGGACCGATGTTGCCCTGAAGCGAGAGATGGGCCCCTGTGGCCTTTGGAGTCAAACCACAGGGGCTACCACCCTCAGCAACACCGCCCGTGCCGCTCTCCGATCCCGACCTGAAGGGAACCGAAGCTTTCTTTTCTACACCCTAGATAGACCTGTTAATTGCGCGGTTTATCGGCGTGAAACGGTGAGATGCGCGTCACAATCCGGCATCGGCCTGGGCTGAATAACGGTCCCACGGCTTTGGGCTAACCCCCGCGCGTTCGCGTAGAGGGAAGACGGCGGGTGCGGAGAAGGCGCCCGGAATCCTTTCGGATCCCCCCTCCCCGCTGGTCGGGGCATGCCTTGGCGGATCGAAAGTCTCTGTGCGGCGCCGTGAGCGCCGAACGGGAGATGCGGGGCCCTCGGGGCCCTAGGGGCTGATAGCGGCCCAGAGGGGCCGTGCTGTTGCCTTGGCGGTTCGAAAATCCGGGGTCGGCTGTCGCCGGCCTCGGATATCAGGTAGAGAGGAGAAGGGCCGCCGAAGCGGCCCTAGGCTGCTGTGTTCACTCAAGGCACCCTTACTCGGGTGCCTCCTGTCAGTCGTTCTCTCCTCGGCTCTCAGCCTCGGCCAAGGATGACTAAGAACGCTCCGGCGGTAAGGGCCGGAGCGGGCAAGGCTCTGCTACTGAGATCAATAGCCCTGGCTCGACCGCCAGGGCATGGTGTTGGTACCTCTCTGCCTGGCCTCCCGTTGTTCGGCCAGGGGATGACTAAAAGAGATAGAGAGGCAGCGAAGCTATCCGCAGGTCAGAGAAGGATCGGTAATCCCGCCAGGGGTACGCGGTGCCCCGGGCAGGGTTACGCGGCGGTGCGAAGGGAGTGCACCCGACAGGATGCGGAGCCTGCCCCGTTCTTCTGGAAGTGCTGCGGTGGCAGGACCAGGCAGCGGGCCCCGGAGTCGTCCGCGACCAGCCCCAGGGCCTTGGCAGCCGTGACGCCCTTCTGTACGGCCTGTTTGGTCAGCGGAGCACCCTCGGCGCCCAGGATGGACGCTAGGGCCCCCTCGGCGAACTCAGCGTGCCCGAGGCGGTTTCCCCACCCGAGGGCGGCGAAGTAGACCCGGAGTGCCAGGGGGCGCATCAGAGGGTTGCGGGCTTTCGCCCGGCAGTCGAGTTGAGAGACCGCCCCCCAAGGGGCGTTAGGTCCAAAGCCAATCAATCGATTTCCTTCGTTCGTCACTGGGGAAGCCTGTATAAGCCTGAGTCCCTGACGGTTTCAACATGAGCGTTTAAACGCCATGGCTGAAGCCAGCGTTTGAACGCAAGGTCTACCGGTGATCCCCTGGCGGTTTCAAGGAGACCGTTTAAACGCCACCCGAACGGCATGGCCGGAAGAAACAAAAGAGCCCCACCGCGTGGACACGCGGTGGGGCTCTCATAAGTACGCCCGACGCTACTTTCGAGCTACTTTCGCGCAGAGGCAACCCGAGCGGGGAAGGAGTACTCAGAAACGGGTTCCTTCCAGAGGTACCCTTCCGGGATCTGAAGTCCGGTTTCCTCGGCAATCTCTGCAAGCTCAGGCATCTTGCAGGTGACGCGGCGGCTTTCGTCTTCGGCAATTCCCACAGTCACGGTGATTCCGTGACGCTGCAAGAATACGCGCTTCTGCTCATCATCCTTGGCGGCCCATTCCTCGGTATAGGTTCGCCCCGTCTCCTTCCACGTAGGGGCAGCCTCGGCACTCTTAATCTCGTTCCTCAAGCGCTCCACCTTGACGGACTGGGATTCGTGCTGAGTCCAGTACCGCTCGATCTGAACGTCACTCTTGTACCGTCCAGCCCGGTAATCCGTTTCCAGCCTGTCCAGCGTGGCCTCGGATTCGGAAAGCTCGATCTTGGCTTGACTGATGGAGTTCTTCACCCGCTCCATAACCGGCAGCGGCCCGAGAGTCACGTTGACGAACTGGTCAACGGCCTGGTCGAGGTGTTCTCGACGGATACGACTGGGATAGGGGCAGGTCCCCATATTCACGTTGTTGCAACTGTAGTAATGGTGCACTCGGCCACTGGACTTGATCTTCTTGTTCGAGGACATACGGCCGCCGCAGTTCTTGCAAACCGCTACGCCCCCCAGCATCGACCGGGACGGCGTGGCCCGCCGCACTTGACGGTCACTCTTCAAGGTGGCCACAAGCTCGGACCATTCCGTGAAGTCCATCAGGGGATCATCGGTGATCCGCACGTTCTCGCCGTTCTCGTCGACGACGTTTTCACCCTTGTGCGTGTAGATGCCGGCGACCGTGGGATTCATGATGATGGCCCGAATGGCGTTCGCCGTCCAAGAGATTCCCCTCGGCTCTTCCCCCTTCGTGATCCGAAGATGATCCCGCCACGTCGGAACGCCCCGCTTGTTCAGATCATGCGCGATCTTGTAGGCCGTCCAGTCCCCCCGCAGTCGCGTGGTGATTTCCCGGAACAACTCGGCATAGGTTTCGTCCTGGACGAGCTTCTTGCCGCCGTCCTCCTGCCGGTCGAAGTGATATCCGTACGGCTCCACTCCCCCGATCCACACGCCCTTCGCCTTACGTGCGGCCGACCCGGAGAGCGCACGGGCGCGGATGGTGTCCAACTCGCCTTCCGCGAAAGCGGCGATGATCTGGGCGAACATCTTCCCCATGGGGGTGGACATGTCGATGCCCTCGGTCACGGACACGATGGCTTTGCCGTTCTTCTGGCACCACTCGAAGACCTCGGCGAAGTGCCCCGCCTTCCTGCTGAGGCGGTCGAGCTTCCAGACGGCCAATACGTCCCAGTCGTCGGCACGCTCGCTGAACCAGGGACCGAGGCCGGGGCGCTTGAAGGGGTGCATCGCTCCGGACACGTCCAGGTCCTCGGCCCACCCCACTACTCGCCCGTCGACGGCGGGCCCGGTCGCCCAGTGCTCGACGGCGTGACGCTGCTTCTCAGGGCTGGTCGTGTCGTCCTTCAGGATCGACAGTCGGACGGCGCCCAGGACCCTGGGGTTAGAGATCATGCGCAGGATCATATGAGGGTTCACGCTGAATGAACAAGCCGAATGACTTCTTCCAGAACCCGGCCCCGGAGCCGACGTTCACCCACATCCCGGTGCGGGGACGCGGGCGCGTCGCGGTGTCGTCGGGCCGGGGACGCGGGCGCGCCCCGGTGCCGCCGGGTCAGAAAGTCGCTACCGACCGGTAGCCCTCCCGTCGCCCACCCGTCAGTATGGGGCGCGAGCATGACAAGCACTGAGCAGCACCCACCGATCAGTCCGCATTGGTCGACCTCTCGGGAGCCCCCATGCCCTCCACCCCCCTCCGCGGGCGCGCCGCCGCCGGATCCGCCGCCGCGCTCGCGCTCTCCGCGTTCCTCGTCGTCGGGCCCGCGCCCGCCGCGTCCGCCGCCACCGCCTCCGACCCGGACGACCACCTGGTGTCGACCGCCGCCCTCGCCGGCATCGACTACGCCACCTGGCGCCGGGACGTCGCGGCCGTCGTCGCCGAGGCGCGCCCGTACGTCGAGGAGCGCGCGAAGGACGCCGGGCGCGAGAAGCAGGCCCTGGTCCTCGACATCGACAACAGCTCCCTGGAGACGGACTTCCACCCGTTCTGGGAGCTGCCCACGCCGGCCATCGCCGAGGTCCGCGACCTCGTCCGGGACGCCCACGCGCGCGGGGTGGACGTCTTCTTCGTCACCGCACGGCCCGGGATCATCCACTCGCTCACCGACTGGAACCTGAAGAAGGCCGGCTACCCGATCGACGGCCTGTACGTGCGCTCGCTGCCCGACCTGTTCGCCGAGGTCTCCGCGTACAAGACCGAGAAGCGCGCGGAGATCGAGGCCAAGGGCTACACGATCATCGCGAACATCGGGAACAACACCACCGACCTGGTCGGCGGCCACGCCGAGCGCACCTTCAAGCTGCCGGACTACGGCGGCAAGCTCTCCTGAGGATCCCGGGGGCCTCGCGGGGGCCGGGGGCGGCTACCCTGCCGGTCATGAGACTCCCGATACGGCTGCTGGCCCCCGTCCTCCTCGCGGCGGGGCCGCTGCTGACCGGCTGCGGGGGCCCCGAGCCGCTCCCCGAGGTCGCCCCGGCGCCGCGGCCGACGAGCGCGCAGCCGTCGGCCCTCGCGCCGTCGACGGCCCGCCCTTCGAGCGCCGGACCGTCGGGCCCCGCCGTCGCCGCCGCCTCCCTCGGCGGACGGGGGACGGCCTGCCCGCTGCCGGTCTCCTTCTCCCTCCCGAAGGACTGGAAGCCGAACGCGATCGAGAACCCCGAGGACCCGGAGTTCGCGGCACTCACGCGCCAAGGGCCGGCCTTCGCCCGCTGCGAGGTCGATGCCAAGCCCGCCGGCCACGTCGGCTTCCTACGGGTGTGGACGGCGGAGAAGGGGCCCGCGCGGGCGGCGCTCGAAGGGTTCGTGGCGGCGGACGAGAAGGCTTCGGGCGCCTCGTACCGGGAGACGACGGCGGGCGCGCTGCCCGCCGTCGAGGTGACCTACACGGTACGGAGCGAACTCCTCGACGAGGAGAAGGAGGAACGCGCCTTCGCCGTCTCCACACCGAAGGGCGCGGTCGTCGTCCACCTCGGCGGGACGGACACCGCGGAGCACCGCGAGATGCTCCCGGCGTACGAGCTGGCCCGTACGACCCTGAAGGCGCTCTGAGGCACGGCCGCGGCCCCGTCCCTCGCCGGACGGGGCCGCGGCGTTCCCGGCCGGACGCGGGCCGGGGCCTGTCGGCCCGGCCCTGATCCGCCGGACGGGCCCTACGCGAACTTCTGGTTCGCGGAGCCGTCGCAGGCCCGGAGCCTGATCTGCTCCTTCGCCGCGCCCTGGGTGAGGCACATGCCGGTCGCGGCGGCGGGCCGGAGGGTGTCGCCGTTCCGGACGAACTTCTGGTTCGCGCCGCCGTGGCAGTCCCAGAGGACCAGGCCCGTGCCGGCGCGGTACTGGAGGTCGGGCACGTCCAGGCAGCGGTCCTGGGTGAGGCCGGTGTGGACGGTCTGCCGGGCGGAGTCGTACCACCAGGTCTGGTTGCGTCCCTCGTGGCAGTCCCAGCCGAGGACCCGGGTGCCGTTGGCGCTGGTGGCCGCGTCGGCGTCGAGGCAGTCGCCGGTCGCCCCGTTCCTCAGCGGGCGGTAGGCGTCGTCCCAGGCGAGCGGGAAGAGGACGGGCTTCCCGGTCGAGTTCACGTCGGCGCAGCTCGCCTCGCGCAGGCCCGAGGCGTAGAGCTGGGTGAGGCAGGAGGCGAAGGCGGCGTGCCCGCGCGCGTTGGGGTGGAAGGACTGCCGGACCGAGTTCTCGTCCGGGAGGCCGGGCTTGGAGAGGTCGATGTAGAGGCCCCGGGCCCAGGGGTCCTCCGTGCAGACCTCGTGGCCGTGGAAGAGGCGGGAGTTGTCGAGGTAGGTGGCGCCGGTGGAGACGGCGGCCTTCCGCATGCCGCGCTCGAAGGCGGGGACGGCGGTGTTGCGGCCCCAGACGGTGTCGGAGTCGTAGCCCATGCCGCCGCAGACCAGCTTGCCGGGGAAGTTCGGGTTGTCGCGGAAGTCGGGGCCGATCGGGCTCGGGTAGCCCATGAGGACGAGCTTGTAGTCGCCGTCGGCGTATCCGGCGTCGCGCATGACGCCCTTGAGGTCGCGGACGGTCTGCTCGACCTTGGGGACGAGTCCGTCGACGCGGGCCTGCCAGCCGGGGGCGTACTTGGGCTCGCAGGCGCCCTGGCTGAGCAGGTAGCGGGTGACGCAGTCGGTCATGACCGGGCCGAACTGGAGGTCGTCGTTGGCCCCGGCGACGAGCAGGACCATCTTGATGCGGGTGTTGCGGGCCTTGATGGCGAGGCTGTCGCTCTGGACGAGTTCGTCGGCGTACTGCCGGGAGCCGCCGACCTTGATGTTCCCGGTGTGCGCGCCGGAACAGGACACGTTGAACGTGAGGTCCGCGGGGATGCCGGTGCGGTGCACGGCGGCGTCGGGCGAGCGGTGGCACCAGTTGGTGGGGCCGTTGGTGGGGGGTTCGTAGGTGCCGACGCCCTCGCCGGAGATCTCGCTGTCGCCGAGCGAGATCAGGCCGCTCCTGCGCCGGTCGAACGGGCGCTCCTCGGGGCTTCCGTAGATCCTGGTCGCCTCGGCGGCCCGGATGGCCTCCAGGGCGGGGGGCAGGGGTACGGAAGCGGTGGCGGCGGCCGTCGTACCCGTGGCCGTCACTGCCGTGTCGGCCGCACCGGCGGGAGCGGTGGCCGCGATCATCGTTCCGAGGATCGCGGCGGCCGTGGCGACGGCGGCGGCGGACCGGCGGAACCTGTACCTGGTGCGCGTCATTGCGCCTCCTGGAAGTGGGGTTACCCACGGTTTTTACTGGCCGGTACGCGCCTTGGGAATACATCGAACAAGACAAGTGCTCACCTTTTACGGGAGGTTGGAGAAGATGAACGACAGCGAGCGGGCCGGGGACTTCCGGATCGAGCACGACTCCATGGGCGAGGTGCGGGTCCCCGCGCACGCCAAGTGGCGGGCCCAGACCCAGCGGGCCGTGGAGAACTTCCCGGTCTCGGGCCAGCGCCTGGAGCGCGCCCACATCGAGGCCCTGGCCCGGATCAAGGCGGCCGCCGCCAAGGTCAACGCCGGGCTGGGGGTGATCGACGAGGACCGCGCCGAGGCGATCGTCTCGGCGGCGGAGGAGGTCGCGGAGGGGCGCTGGGACGCGCACTTCCCCGTGGACGTCTTCCAGACCGGCTCGGGCACCTCGTCCAACATGAACACCAACGAGGTGATCGCCACCCTCGCCACCGAGCGGCTGCCGGAGGGCCGGGAGGTGCACCCCAACGACCACGTGAACGCCTCGCAGTCGTCCAACGACGTCTTCCCCTCCTCCATCCACATCGCGGCGACCGGCGCCGTCACCCGCGACCTGGTCCCCGCCCTGGAGCACCTGGCCGCCGCCCTGGAGCGAAAATCGGCCGAATTCGCGAAGGTCGTGAAGTCCGGCCGCACGCACCTGATGGACGCCACCCCGGTCACCCTCGGCCAGGAGTTCGGCGGTTACGCGGCCCAGGTGCGGTACGGGATCGAGCGGCTGCGCGCCGCACTCCCCCGGCTCGCCGAACTCCCCCTCGGCGGTACGGCGGTGGGCACCGGGATCAACACCCCGGCCGGGTTCTCGGCGGCCGTCATCGAGGAGGTCGCCCGGACCACCGGACTGCCGCTGACCGAGGCCCGCGACCACTTCGAGGCGCAGGGCGCCCGCGACGGCCTGGTGGAGACGTCCGGGCAGCTCAGGACCATCGCCGTCTCCCTCACCAAGATCGCCAACGATCTGCGCTGGATGGCCAGCGGGCCGCGCACGGGCCTCGCCGAGATCAACCTGCCCGACCTCCAGCCCGGCTCCTCGATCATGCCGGGCAAGGTGAACCCGGTGATCCCCGAGGCGGTCCTGATGGTCGCCGCGCAGGTGACCGGAAACGACACCACGGTGGCGGTGGCGGGCGCGGCCGGGAACTTCGAGCTCAACGTGATGCTGCCGGTGATGGCCAAGAACCTGCTGGAATCCGTACGGCTTCTGGCCAACGCCTCGCGGCTGCTGGCGGACCGCACGGTGGACGGGATCACCGCCAACGCCGAGCGGGCCCGCGAGTACGCCGAGTCCTCGCCGTCCGTGGTCACCCCGCTGAACAGGTACATCGGCTACGAGGAGGCGGCGAAGGTCGCCAAGAAGTCCCTGGCGGAGCGGAAGACCATCCGCGAGGTGGTCCTGGAGTCCGGCTACGTCGAGCGGGGCGACCTCACGGTGGAACAGCTGGACGAGGCCCTGGACGTGCTGCGGATGACGCACCCGTAGGCGGGGCCGTCCGGTTCCGTGACCCGCGTCGCAGCGATGGCGGGAGCGCGCCCCTAAGATCTGCGCATGACAGGATCGGACGCCTCTCAGCACTGGGCGCCGGGGGACCACGTCCTCTGGCGCTACCGCGGCAACGGCACCGGGGCCGTGCACATCTGCCGGCCGGTGACGGTCGTCCAGGACACGCCCGAGCTGCTCGCGGTCTGGATGGCGCCCGGCACCGAGTGCGTCCGGCCCGTGCTCGCCGACGGCACCTCCGTCCACGACGAACCGCTCGCCACCCGCTACACCGCGCCCCGGACCACCGAGCGGGCCCGCTGGGCGGGCAGCGGGGTGCTGAAGCTGGCGCGGCCCGGCGAGCCGTGGTCGGTGTGGCTGTTCTGGGAGCGCGGCTGGCGCTTCCGCAGCTGGTACGTGAACCTGGAGGAGCCGCGGACCCGCTGGTCCGGCGGCGTCGACTCCGAGGACCACTTCCTCGACATCTCCGTCTACCCGGACCGCAGCTGGCTGTGGCGGGACGAGGACGAGTTCGCGCAGGCCCAGCGGTCCGGCCTGATGGGCCCGGAGCAGGCGGCCGGGGTGCGGGAGGCCGGGCGGCGCGCGGTGGAGCGGATCCAGGAGTGGGGGGCGCCGTTCTCGGACGGCTGGGAGCACTGGCGGCCCGATCCGGCCTGGCGGGTCCCGGAACTGCCGGCGGACTGGGATCGCACCCCGGCGCACACCGGTCCGTGAGACCCTTGATGCACCCCCGGGGTTCAAACGTAGGATCGTCCTCCGCACGTCGGAGACGGATCGGACAGCACGTCGGACCTACCGAACAGTACGTCAGCGACCGAACAGCACACTGGACCTGACCGCCAGTCACCCACGAGGGGGAGAGCAGTGCCGGACGTCTGCCCGGGTGTTCCGACCCCCGTCGTCGCCGCGACTCGCGGAGCGTCCGCATCCGCTGCATACGAGGGGTTTATCCCCGCCGAAGGCGCGGCATCGGCGAGAAGAGCGAGTGCATCGCACCACCGGCCCGGACGGACGGAATCCCACGCGTGACGGAGCATCCCACCTCCCACGAAGGCCGGCAGCCCCTGGCTGCCCGGCCGCAGGAACGCGCGCGCCCCCGCCAGGCGGCGGCGGCCGGCCTGCCCGACGTGCCCGCCCAGCCGGGCGGAGCGGCGGTCTCCGGTACGGAGTCCCCGGCGGCTCCCGGCGTGCCCCCGGCGCCCGCCGCGCCCCTCGGGGCCGGCGCCCCGGGCGCCTCCGGCGCCGTGGCCGTCGCCGTCTCCCCGCAGCCGTCCGGCGGCGGGGGCCCCTCGGTGCGGCGGGAGGGCGAGCGGCTGCGGTTCGTCGGGGCGGCGACCCGCCGCATCGCCCGCGGCATCGACCTGGACGAGATCGTGCTCGGCCTGTGCCGGGCGACCGTGCCGACCTTCTCCGACGAGATCCTGGTCTACCTGCGCGATCCGCTGCCGGTGGGCGACGAGCGCCCGGTGGCGCCGTTCGTGCTGCGGCTGCGCCGGACGGACCGGCTGCGGTTAACGGACCCGGAGTCCGAGGAGCTGGTGCTCGTACCGGAGCCTGATCCGACCCCCGCGGCCGAACTCTGCGAGGTGCGGTCCGGAGGAGCGCTGGCCGAGGTGCTGCGCGGGGTGCGGCCGGTCTTCGGCGACTCCGCCGCCGCCCGGGAGGCGCTGACCGAGCTGCTCGGCACCGACCGTCCGCTGCCCGGCGGGCTGCGGGCGATACTGGCTCCGCTGCGCGGCCGGCGCCGGGTGATCGGCGCGGCCGTGTTCCTGCGCCGCCCGGAGCGGGCCGGGTTCGAGCCGAACGACCTGCTCGTGGCGGCGCAGCTGGCCACGCACACGGCGCTCGGCATCGACAAGGCCGTCCTGTACGGCCGGGAGGCGTACATCGCGGACGAGCTCCAGCGGACGATGCTGCCGGACTCGCTGCCGCAGCCGACCGGGGTGCGGCTCGCCTCGCGCTACCTGCCGGCGGCCGAGACGGCCCGGGTGGGCGGCGACTGGTACGACGCGATCCCGCTGCCCGGCAGCCGGGTCGCCCTGGTCGTGGGCGACGTCATGGGCCACTCCATGACCTCGGCGGCGATCATGGGCCAGTTGCGCACCACCGCGCAGACCCTGGCCGGGCTCGACCTGCCGCCGCAGGAGGTCCTGCACCACCTGGACGAGCAGGCGCAGCGGCTCGGCGAGAACCGGATGGCGACCTGCCTGTACGCGGTGTACGACCCGGTCTCGCACCGGATCACGGTGGCGAACGCCGGCCATCCGCCGCCGATACTGCTCCACCTGGGCGGGCGCGCGGAGGTGCTGCGGGTGCCGCCGGGCGCGCCGATCGGGGTGGGCGGGGTGGACTTCGAGGCGGTCGAGCTGGACGCCCCGGCCGGTGCCACGCTGCTGCTGTACACCGACGGTCTGGTGGAGTCGCGGCTGCGGGACGTGTGGACGGGGATCGAGCAGTTGCGGGAGCGCCTGGCGGCGACCGCGCAGCTGACCGGGCCCGACCACTCGCCCCCGCTGGAGGCGCTCTGCGACGACGTCCTGGACATGCTGGGTCCGGGTGACCGGGACGACGACATCGCGCTGCTCGCGGCCCGGTTCGACGGGATCGCGCCGAGCGACGTGGCGTACTGGTTCCTGGATCCGGAGGACGCGGCTCCGGGCCGTGCCCGGCGGCTCGCCCGGCGGGCGCTGGCCCGCTGGGACCTGGAGGAGCTGACGGACTCGGTGGAGCTGCTGATCAGCGAGGTCGTGACGAACGCCGTGCGGTACGCGGAGCGGCCCGTGACGCTGCGGCTGCTCCGTACGGACGTGCTGCGCTGCGAGGTCGGCGACGACTCGCCGCAGCTGCCCCGGCAGCGGCGGGCGCGGGACACGGACGAGGGCGGACGCGGCCTGTTCCTGGTGAACCGGCTGGCCCGGCGCTGGGGGGCGACCCGGCTCTCGGGCGGCAAGGTGGTCTGGTTCGAGCTGGCGACCCGCACCTGAGCGGGGCACGTGCCCGGACGCGCGGAAGGCCGGACCCTCTGAGGGGTCCGGCCTTCCACATGTCTCCGTGCGGCTAGCGCGGTGCCGTCGGGCGGACGGGCCTGCCGGTTCCGTCGCCGCTCGGCTCCGGGTCGGTGCCGCCGCCGTCGGGCGGCTCGATGGAGGGCGGCGGGGACGGCTCGTCGGTCGTCGGCTCCTGGGTGGGCGTCGGCGGGGTGGTGGCCGGGTCGCTCGTCCGGGTCGGCGGGGTGGTGGCGGGCTCGGTCGCCGGCGGGGTCGTGGTGCCCGGCGAGGCCGTGGTCGGCTCGTCCGTGGGCTCCTCGGGGGCCCCGGTGGTGCGGCTGGGGTCCGGCTCGACCGCGTCCGCGCCGTCGGTCTCCAGGTCGAACCGGGCGTCGGAGCCGCCGTTCAGGGCGCGGGTCGTGTAGTCGCCCCAGATCTGGGCGGGGACGCCGCCGCCGTTGGCGCGCCCCTCGTTGATGGTGTTGGTCAGGGTGACCTGGTTGCCCTTGGTGTCCTCGCCGAAGAGGCCGACGGCGGTGACGAGTTCGGGGGTGTAGCCGACGAACCAGGCGGAGCGGTTGTTCTCCGAGGTGCCGGTCTTGCCGGCGGCCGCGTAGTCGCCGGCGGCGCGGGTGCCGGAGCCGCTGCGCACGACGCCGGTCATGGCCTTGGTGACGGTGTCGGCGCTCTCGCGGGAGACGACCTGGCCGCCGATCGCGTTCGCGCCGCGGACCGTGCGGTCCTTGTGCCCGGCGGACTTCACCAGGGTCGGGGTGACCAGCTTGCCGTGGTTGTCGAGGGTGGCGTAGACGCCGGCCATGTCCAGGGTCGAGGCGTTCATGACGCCGAGGGAGATCGCGGGGGCCTCGGGGAAGTCCTCGCCGTCCTTCATGCCGAGGGCGAGGGCGGTCTTCTTCACCTTGGCGGGGCCGACGTCGACGATCATCTGGGCGTAGACCGAGTTGACCGAGCTGTTGGTGGCCTTCTGGACCGTGATGGGACCGTAGTTCCGGTCGTTCTCGTTCTGCGGCTTGAAGGGGATGTCGCTGCCCTCGACGGGGCGCCTGCTGGTGCCGTCGTAGACCGTGCCGAGGCCGATCCGGCGTCCGTCCTGGGTCTCCGAGCGGTTCTCCAGGGCGGAGGCGAGGACGATCGGCTTGAAGGTGGAGGCGGGCTGGTAGTCGCGGCGGGTCGCGTTGGAGATCCAGTGCTCGGTGGCGCCGACGCCGCCGTACATGGCGACGACCGCGCCCGTCTTCGGGTCGACGGAGGTGGCGCCGGCCTGGACGACGGCGTGCTTCTCGTTGCCCTTGCGGTCGAGCTTGGCCTCCAGCTTCCTGTCGACGGCCTTGACGAGGGCCTTCTGCTTCTTCTCGTCGATGTTGAGGGTGACCGTCCAGCCGCCGGCCTTGATGTCCTCCTCGCTGACGCCCCGGCGCATCAGCTCCTGGTTGGCGGCCTCGACGAGGTAGCCGGTCTGGCCCTCCATGCCGGGGAGCGGCTTGGGCTTCTGCGGCACGGGGAACTTCATGCCGGCGCGCTCGGACGGCTGCAGCCAGCCCTCCTCGACCATGTTGTCGAGGACGTAGTTCCAGCGCTGCTCGACGAGCTTGCGGCCGGTGTCGTTCGCGGAGGTCCAGTCGTACTGGTTGGGGGCCTGGAGCAGGGCGGCGAGGTAGGCGCCCTGGGCGGTGGTGAGCCGGGAGGCGTCGACGCCGTAGTACGAGCGGGCGGCGGCCTGGACGCCGTAGGCGCTGCGCCCGTAGTAGCTGGTGTTCATGTACCCGGCGAGGATCTCGTTCTTGCTCATGTTCTGGTCGACCTTGAGGGCGATGACCATTTCCTTGAGCTTGCGGGTCGCCGTCTGGTCCTGGCTCAGGTAGTAGTTCTTGACGTACTGCTGGGTGATGGTCGAGCCGCCCTGCTTGCCCTTGCCGGTGACGGTGGACCAGGCGGCGCGGGTGGTGCCCTTGATGTCGACGCCGTTGTCCTTGTAGAAGGTCTTGTTCTCGGCGGCGACGAACGCCTTCTGGACCTGCTCGGGGATCTTGTCGAGGCCGACGATCTCGCGGTTGATCTCGCCGGTGCGGGCGAGGATCTTGCCGTTGGCGTACTTGTAGATGTTGCTCTGCATCGTCGCCTCGGCGTTGGCCGTCGGCACCGGGACCATGAGGTAGACGACGTACAGGGCGCCCATGCCGAGCAGGCAGCACACGAAGAAGGTGCCCAGGAGCTTCTTCCAGGAGAAGAGGCGGCGTATGCCGCTCTTCCTCGCCTTGCCCGTGTCAGGTCCGCCCATGTGTCCCGTCGCTCCGCTCGTCGTGTGTCCCGGCCCCCGGCGCTCCGGCGCGTGCCGTGCGTGCCGGATCAGCTCAGCAAGCTAACACCGACAGGACGGACATAGGAGACCGATCACGTCTTTTCAGGACGTGAGAATCAGCACCCACGCCCAGAGGAACCGACGCCCGTACGCGGCGAACGGTTGCGCGAAGGGATCATTCCGCTTGTCGGCGACCGCCCGGCCGATCGCTATACATCGCAGGTATACACACCATGTACAGTGACCGGCATGTCCATCGGTCACACCCTTCTCGGGCTCCTGGAGTCCGGTCCGCGCCACGGCTACGACCTCAAGCGCGCCTTCGACGACAGATTCGGCCACGACCGGCCGCTCCACTACGGCCAGGTCTACTCGACCATGTCCCGGCTCCTGAGGAACGGCCTCGTGGTCGTCGACGGCGTCGAGGCGGGCGGCGGCCCCGAGCGGAAGCGGTACGCCATCACCGAGGCCGGCATCACCGATGTCGCCCAGTGGCTCGCCACCCCCGAGAAGCCGGAGCCGTACCTCCAGTCCACCCTCTACACCAAGGTCGTCCTCGCGCTCCTGACCGGACGCGGGGCCGACGGCATCCTCGACGCCCAGCGCTCCGAGCACCTGCGCCTGATGCGCGAGCTCACCCGGCGCAAGAAGGACGGCGACCTCGCCGACCAGCTCATCTGCGACCACGCCCTCTTCCACCTGGAGGCGGACCTGCGCTGGCTGGAACTGACCGCCGCCCGGCTCGACCGGCTCGCCGAGGAGGTCCGCCGGTGACCGCGCGCACCCCGGGGCACCCGGAAGGGACGGCCCGCCGATGACCTCCGCACCGCTCCTGAGGGCCACCGGCCTCGACAAGGCCTACGGGCCGACCCCGGCGCTCGCGGGCGCCGACTTCTCCCTGCGGGCCGGCGAGGTCGTCGCCGTCATGGGCCCCTCCGGCTCCGGCAAGTCCACGCTGCTGCACTGCCTGGCCGGGATCGTCCGCCCCGACGCCGGCACCATCGCCTACGACGGGCGCGACCTCACCGCCCTCTCCGACCGCGAGCGCAGCTCCCTGCGCCGCACCGACTTCGGCTTCGTCTTCCAGTTCGGCCAGCTCGTCCCCGAGCTGACCTGCGCGGAGAACGTGGCCCTCCCGCTGCGCCTCAACGGCGAGAAGCGCAGGGCCGCCGAGGCCAGGGCCGTCGCATGGCTCGCCCGCCTGGAGGTCGACGGCGTCGCGGCCAAGCGCCCCGGGGAGATCTCCGGCGGCCAGGGCCAGCGCGTCGCCGTCGCCCGCGCGCTCGTCACCGCCCCGCGGGTGATCTTCGCCGACGAGCCGACCGGCGCCCTCGACTCCCTCAACGGCGAGCGGGTCATGAGCCTGCTCACTGAGGCCTCCCGGGACACCGGCGCCGCCGTCGTCCTCGTCACCCACGAGGCCAGGGTCGCCGCCTACTCGGACCGCGAGATCGTCGTGCGCGACGGGCGCGTACGGGACGCGGAGTGGGCGGCATGAAGCTCCGCGTCTGGGCCCGCGACCTGGCCCTCGGCGCCCGGTTCGCCGTCTCCGGAGGGCGCCCCGGCCTGCTGCGCACCCTGCTGACCGCGACCGGGGTCGGCTTCGGCGTGGCGCTGCTGCTGCTCGCCGCCTCCCTGCCCCACATGCTCTTTCAGCGGGAGGTGCGGGAGTCGGTCCGCGCCGTCGACGCGAGCCGGGAGGTCACCGGCCCCCGGCCCGACACCTTTCGCTACTTCGACCGGGCCACCACCTACCGGGACAACGTCGTCTCCGCGCTGCTGCTGCAGCCCGACGGCGACGCGCCCCCGCTCCCCCCGGGCGCGACCGCGTTCCCCCGGCCCGGCGAGATGCTGCTCTCCCCCGCGCTCCGCGACCTGCTCGACTCCCCCGAGGGCGCCCTGCTCAGGGAACGGCTCCCCTACGAGGTGGCCGGAACCCTCGGCAAGGACGGGCTCATCGGCCCGGCCGAGCTGCGGTACGTCGCCCACGTCGACTTCCTCGACACCGGCAACCCCGACGGGCGCGGCGAGCGCTTCGGCTGGTCGGTGCCCGAGGAGCCGATGAACGCCTTCCTGATCCTGCTCGTGGTCGTCGCCTGCGTCGTCCTGCTCCTGCCCGTGCTCGTCTTCGTCGCGACCGCCGTCCGCTTCGGCGGCGAGCAGCGCGACCGGCGGCTCGCGGCGCTGCGGCTGGTCGGCGCGGACGCCCCCATGACCCGGCGGATCGCGGCCGGCGAGTCCCTGGCGGGCGCGCTCCTCGGCCTCCTGGTCGGCGCCGGACTCTTCGCGGTGGCCCGGCAGTTCGCCGGCTCCTTCACCATCTGGGACGTCAACGCCTTCCCCTCCGACGTCGTACCGCTGCCCGCCCTCGCCGCCCTCGCCCTCGTGACCGTCCCGGTCGCCTCGGTCGTGGTCACCCTCGTCGCGCTGCGCGGGGTGGCGATCGAACCGCTCGGCGTCGTCCGGGCCTCCGCGCCGCGCCGCCGCCGGCTGTGGTGGCGGCTGCTGCTCCTGGCGGCCGGCGCCGCCCTGCTCGTCCCGCTCATGGGCCGGGTCTCGGTGACCGAGACCAGCATCGACACCGTGCCCGTCGTGACCGGCACCGTCCTCTTCCTGATCGGTCTGACCACGCTGCTCCCGTGGCTGGTCGAGGCCGGGGTGAAACGGCTGCACACGGGCCCGGTGGCCTGGCAGCTGGCCGTCCGCAGGCTCCAGCTGAGCAGCGGCACGGCGGCCCGCGCGGTCAGCGGCATCGTCGTCGCGGCCACCGGCGCCATCGCGCTCCAGATGCTCTTCCAGGCGATGGAGAAGGACTTCACGCTGCCGACCGGCGGGGATTCGTCCCGCGCCCAGATCGCCTTCGGCGTCCACGGGAAGACCTTCGACGAGGCCCGCGCCATCAACGCCCGCTTCGCGCGGACCGAGGGCGTCGCCGAGGCGATGTCCGTCGTCGAGGCGCACGCCTGGCGGCCCGGTCCCCTGGAGAAGGGCAGGGACTCCGCCCCGGCGACGCCGCTCCGGGTCGGCGACTGCGCCTCCCTCCGGGAGTTCGCCGCCCTGCCCGCCTGCCGGGACGGCGACGTCTTCGTCGTCCTCGCGCACGGCGCGCAGGGCGGCCCGGACGACGAGCGGATCACCGCGGTCGCCCGGGCGGGCGCCACGGTCGCCCTGCGCGACCCGCACCCGCCGGAGGACGGGCCGGAGGGGCGGCCCGCGGACGCCCCGCCGCCGCTGTGGAAGCTCCCCGCCGGCACGAAGACCGTGGACTCCCGCCCCGACCCGACGGGCATGTACCAGTACGGCGTCCTCGCCACCCCGTCGGCGGTCGACACGGGCCTGCTCGGCGAGTCCTACGCGCAGAGCGTGATCCGGCTCGACCCGGCCGTGCCCGACGCCGCCGACCGCGCGCGGAACACGGCGGCGGCGATCGACCCGACCGCCTGGGTGAAGGACCTGAAGGACACCGAGGTCGACGCGGCCTTCTCCAGCGTCCGCACCGGCATCCTCGTCGGCTCCACCCTGACGATGCTCCTGGTGGCGGCCTCGCTCCTGGTCACCACCCTGGAACAGCTCAGGGACCGCAAGCGGCTGCTCTCCTCGCTCGTCGCCTTCGGCACCCGCCGCTCGACCCTGAGCTGGTCGGTGCTGTGGCAGACGGCGGTGCCGATCGCCCTCGGCCTCGCGCTCGCCGTGGCGGGCGGGCTCGGCCTCGGGGTCGTCCTGCTGAAGGCGGGCGGGCAACAGGTCCAGGACTGGTGGGTGTTCCTGCCCGTGGTCGGCATCGGCGCCGCCCTGATCGCGCTGGTGACGCTGCTGAGCCTGCCGGCCCTGTGGCGGCTGATGCGCGCGGACGGGCTGCGCACGGAGTAACCCGTCGACCGCACGTACGAAGCCGGTCGCGCGTACGGGTACGGGCGGCGGTTCCTGATGCCGGGGGGTCTCAGGAACCGCCGCCCACCACGCGTACCGGCAGCTCCTCCATCGCTCCCCGCAGCGCCCGCGCCAGCTCCTCGAACTCGGCCTGCCGGGCCGCGCCCGTCCGCATCGCGAGGGCGATCCGGCGCGAGGGGGCCGGTTCGGCGAAGCGGCCCGTCCCCAGGGCGGTGTTGCGGACGGTCTCGACCGTGACGGCGGTGCGCGGCAGCAGGGTCACTCCGAGGCCGCCGGCGACGAGCTGGACCAGGGTGGCGAGGCCGGCCGCGGTGGTGGTGACCTCGGCGCCGTCCGCGCGCCCGGCCTCGCGGCAGATGTCGAGGGCCTGGTCGCGCAGGCAGTGCCCCTCGTCCAGGAGCAGCAGCCGCAGCTCCTTCAGGGCCTCGCGCGGGATGTCGTCCCGTCCGGCCAGCGGGTGCCCGGCCGGGGCGACCAGGACGAAGTCCTCGTCGAAGAGGGGCACTTCGGTGACGCCGGGCACCCCGAGCGGCACGGCGAGCAGGAGCAGGTCGAGCCGTCCGGCGGCGAGCCCTTCCAGGAGCGAGGAGGTCTGCTCCTCGTGGACCTGGAGGTCGAGCTCCGGGTAGCGCCGGTGGACCAGGCGCAGGACGGTCGGCAGCAGATAGGGGGCGACGGTCGGGATCACCCCGAGCCGCAGCGCCCCGGTGAACGGGGCCCGGGCCGCCTCCGCCTCCTCCATCAGCCCGGCCACCGCGTCCAGGACCGTCCGCGCCCGCACCGCGAGCCGCTCCCCGGCGGGCGAGAGCAGCACCTTCCGCGTCGTACGCTCCAGGAGCTGGACACCGAGTGCCTCTTCGAGTGCCGAAACCGCGCCCGAGAGCGCGGGCTGGCTCATGCCGATGGCGGCCGCCGCGTCACGGAAGTGCAGATGCTCGGCGACCGCCGCGAACGCTCTGAGCTGGGAGAGGCTGGGCTGCTTGGTGCGGTGCGGGACGTGCGGAGGGCTGTACGGGGATGCCACTGATAACCACCTTCGATCAACACGACCCACTCTAGCTATTTCACTGATCAATGCACTCCGTGCCATGCTGTGGATCCGTCCAACCCTCATGGAAACCCCTCAAAAAGGGTGTTTCCCTGCTGCAAGGAGAGCGCGTGCTCACTGTCGGTGACCAGTTCCCCACCTACGACCTGACCGCCTGCGTGTCGCTGGAGAGCGGCAAGGAGTTCGAGCAGATCGACCACAAGTCCTACGAGGGCAAGTGGCGCGTGGTGTTCTTCTGGCCGAAGGACTTCACCTTCGTCTGTCCGACCGAGATCGCCGCGTTCGGCAAGCTGAACGACGAGTTCGCGGACCGCGACGCCCAGATCCTCGGCGTCTCCGGCGACTCCGAGTTCGTGCACCACGCCTGGCGCAAGGACCACGACGACCTGCGCGACCTGCCCTTCCCGATGCTCGCGGACTCCAAGCACGAGCTGATGCGGGACTGCGGCGTCGAGGGCGAGGACGGCTTCGCCCAGCGCGCCGTCTTCATCGTGGACCCGAACAACGAGATCCAGTTCACTATGGTGACCGCCGGCTCCGTCGGCCGTAACCCCAAGGAGGTCCTGCGGGTCCTGGACGCCCTGCAGACCGACGAGCTGTGCCCGTGCAACTGGAACAAGGGCGAGACCACGCTCGACCCCGTCAAGCTCCTCTCGGGCGAGTGATCCGACATGGCTCTCGATGAACTCAAGGCCGCCATACCGGACTTCGCCAAGGACCTGAAGCTCAACCTGGGCTCGGTCATCGGCAACAGCGACCTCCCGCAGCAGCAGCTGTGGGGCACCGTCCTCGCCTGCGCGATCGCCTCGCGCTCGCCGAAGGTGCTCAGGGAACTGGAGCCGGAGGCCCGGGAGAACCTGAAGCCCGAGGCGTACCAGGCCGCCAAGTCCGCCGCCGCGATCATGGCGATGAACAACGTCTTCTACCGGACCCGGCACCTCCTGTCGGACCCCGAGTACGGGACGCTGCGCGCCGGTCTGCGGATGAACGTCATCGGCAACCCGGGCGTGGAGAAGGTCGACTTCGAGCTGTGGTCGCTGGCCGTCTCCGCGATCAACGGCTGCGGCCAGTGCCTGGACTCGCACGAGCAGGTCCTGCGCCAGTCCGGTCTCGACCGCGCCACCATCCAGGAGGCCGTCAAGATCGCCGCCGTGATCCAGGCGGTCGGCGTCACCCTCGACGCGGAAGCGGTCCTCGCCGAGCAGGCCTGACCGCGCACCGTACGAGAAGGGCCCCGGGGCTTTCCGCCCCGGGGCCCTTCCGTCACTTCTTGAGCCCGGCCATCAGGGCGAGCAGGTCCTGCGTCATCGGGACCTCGATCCCGGAGAGGTCGATCAGCGGTCCGGACGGGACCGGCTCCCCGTTCGGCCCGTGGCTCTGCCGGTGGATGCCGATCTGGAACTCGGCCTGTCCGTCGAGGACCCGGAGCCGGCCGCCCTCCTCCTCCATGTCGTCGAAGAAGGCCTGCTCACCGATGCCGTCGACCTCCGCGAGGAAGCCGGACTGCCGCGCCCGCGCCTCGAACTCCGGCCCCGGGTCGACCACCTTGTGCAGGGTGTACGTGATGCCGACGGTCTGTTCGGCCTCCGGCGGACCGAAGCCGGCCTCGCACCCCGTCTCGCTGATCGCCGGTTCGTTCACCACGGGCGGGGTGCGGTCCTCCCGCCGCTCGCCCAGGACGCCGGCGAGCGCCGCGAGGCGCGCCGCCCCGCAGAGGTCCTCCACGTGCCGGTACCCGGCGAGGTCCGGCCCCGCCGGCTTCCCCCGCTCGTACGCGTAGAGCCCGGCGCCCCAGACCGCCGAGGCGAGCACCGCGCCGCCGAGCGCCCACGGCCAGGGCCGGCGGGCCCGGGGCGGCCGGGCCTCGGTGAGCACCTCGGGCGGTTCGAAGCCCGTGCCGCCCACCAGCTCCGGTTCCGAGATCACGCGTCCTCCCGCTCGCCCCGCGCCGCGCCCGGGGCCGGCGTCGGGGCCACTTCGTACGCGGTCGCCCCGCGCGGCTCCGGCGTGCTGCGCAGGGCCTGCTCGGTGCTGTACGCGCGCAGGTAGCCGACCGCCGTGTTGGCGACGGCGACCAGCGGGACGGCGACGACGGCGCCGCCGATGCCGGCGGTCAGGCCGCCGGCGGCGACCGCGAGGACGACGGCCAGCGGGTGGACCCGCACCGCGCGGCCGAGGATGAACGGCTGGAGGACGTGGCCCTCGATCTGCTGCACGGCGAGGACGACGACGAGCACCATCAGGGCGGTGAACACCCCGTTGGTGACGAGGGCGACGACGACGGCGAGGGCGCCGGAGACCACGGCGCCGACCAGCGGGATGAAGGCGAAGAGGAAGATGAAGACGGCGAGCGGCACGGCCATCGGCACGTCGAGGAAGTAGAGGCCGATGCCGATGAAGACGGCGTCGATGAGGGCGACGAGGACCGTGCCCCGCACGTAGGCGGTGAGGGTGCGCCAGGCGCGCGGCCCGGCGCCCGCGACGCCCGGCCGGGCCTGGGCGGGCACCAGCCTGAGCGTCCACTCCCAGACCTTCTTCCCGTCGTACAGCAGGAAGAGCGTCGAGAACATGGCGAGGAGGATGCCGGTCATCGTCTCGACGACGACCGTGACGCCCTGGAGGCCGACCTGGGTGATCTGCTCGGCGTTGGCGCCGACGGAGTCGCTGAGGTTCTTGGCGATGCCGTTGATCTGCTGCTCGGTCACGTGGAAGGGGCTGTTGAGGAGCCAGCGCTTGAGCTCCTCGATGCCGTCCTTGACCTGGTCGGACAGGTTGTCGATGTTGTCCATGACCTGCCAGACCACGAACCAGCCGACCAGGCCCATCACGACGAAGCCGGAGACGGCGGTGACGGCGGTGGCGAGGCCGCGGGGCAGGCCCTTGCGGCGCAGCATGGCCACGGTGGGCTGGAGCAGGGCGGTGACGAGGAGCGCGGCGACGAACGCGAGGACGACCAGCTGTACGGAGCTGATCACCTTCATCAGGACCCAGACCGTCCCGGCGAGGACGAGCAGGCGCCAGCCCGCCTCGGCGGCCACGCGCATGCCCCAGGGGATCGCGGCGGCGGGATCGGGGCGGGCGGCGACGGCCGGCGCGTACGAGGGGGGCGCGGGGACGGAGAGGCCGGGTTCCGCGGGCGCGTTCCGCGGCTCGGGAGGGAGGGGTGCGAGGGTGTCCGGGGCGGTCTCGGGCCGTGCGGGGGCGGCCCCGCCGGTTCTCCCGTACGGCTGGTCGGGTTCGTCGTCCCGTTCCGCCTCGGCCCTGCGCTCGTCGAGTCGTCGGCCGACGCGGCTCAGGCCCTCGCCCAGCCGGTTCAGCCACCCTGGCACTCTCGACATGTTCTTCCCTCTTCCCCCGCCCGCTCTTCCCGGTAGCTCCCCGGGTGCCCGTGGATCCCCGAACCTACACGCCCGCGCGCGAAGAGCCCCTCACCGTGGGACGGCGAGGGGCTCCGCGGGGTCGGGAACCGGTACTAGTACCAGTGGTTGTTCTCCCAGAAGGCCCAGGCGTCGCACGGGCTGCCGTAGCGGTCGTTCATGTAGTTGAGGCCCCACTTGATCTGGGTGGCGGGGTTGGTCCGCCAGTCGGCGCCGGCCGAGCTCATCTTGGTGCCGGGCAGGGCCTGGACGAGGCCGTAGGCGCCGGAGGAGGGGTTCGTGGCGCGGTAGTTCCAGCTGGACTCGTGGTCCACGATGGTGCTGAAGCACTGGAACTGGGAGGCCGGGACCATCTGGCGGGCGATCGCCTTGACCTCGGCGATGGTGTAGGAGGCCTGGGCGGTGAAGGACGAGACGTCGCGGGTCGCGGAGCGGCTGGCGCGCTCGGCCTCCTCCTTCGCCTTGCGCTCCTTCTCGGCCTGGGCCTTGGCCTTGGCCTCCGCCTCGGCCTTGACGGCCGCTTCCTTCTTGGCCTCGGCGTCCTTGGCGGCGCGGATGCGGGCCGCTTCCTCCGCGGACTTCTTCGCGGCCGTGTCGGCCGCGGCGGCCTGGACGGAGGCCTGCTCCGCGAGGGACGAGACCTGCACCTGCGCCTGCTCGCCCGCGGGGATGTCCGCGAGCAGCGTGGTGTCGGCGGCGGCGGCCTCGAAGTTGTCGTCGGCGGGCTGCGCGGCGTTGCCCGAGGCGACGCCGACGACGGCGCCGACGGTGGTGACCGCAGTGGCCGAAGCCACCGCGAATCCCCGGACCGAGATCCGGCTCACACGGTTTCCTTCCAGCATCGCCCGCACAGGTGACCACACGGGCGAAATCTTGCCCCTGGCACTGGTCTCCGACGTACGGGGTCACAGGAGACACGGGCCCGTGGTGCTGTGGGCGGCGTACGGCGGCGTCTGTTGAGTTGTGCGGTGCGCTCCCCTGGGGGTGCACGGGTGCCGTACGCGGGGCCTGACGGAAGCAAGACTTTGCCGGACGGCGATGCCGCAAGGCAATTCTGTGTTGCGTGTGAAAGCTCACATCGCGAATGGAGCAGGTGTTTTGGCGGATGTGGCGGACACGGCGGCGCCGCCCGGCTAAGCTCCTGCGCTCTGCCGGGCGGCGCCAACTGCCGTACGCGTACACAAAGGTACGAAACGGTCAGATCTGAACGTCCTCCAGCATCTCCGTCACGAGCGCGGCGATCGGGGAGCGCTCGGAGCGGGTGAGGGTGACGTGGGCGAAGAGCGGATGCCCCTTCAGTTTCTCGACCACGGCGACGACTCCGTCGTACCGGCCCACCCGGAGGTTGTCGCGCTGGGCGACGTCATGGGTGAGCACGACCCGCGAATTCGCCCCGATCCGGGACAGAACGGTCAACAGGACGTTCCGCTCCAGGGACTGGGCCTCGTCCACGATGACGAAGGCGTCGTGGAGGGAGCGGCCCCGGATGTGGGTGAGCGGCAGGACCTCCAGCATCCCCCGGCCGAGCACCTCCTCGACGACCTCGCGGCTCGCGACCGAGGACAGCGTGTCGAAGACGGCTTGTGCCCACGGGCTCATCTTCTCGGCCTCGCTGCCCGGCAGGTAGCCCAGCTCCTGGCCGCCGACCGCGTACAGCGGGCGGAAGACCATCACCTTCTGGTGCTGCCGGCGCTCCAGGACCGCCTCCAGGCCCGCGCAGAGCGCGAGCGCGGACTTGCCGGTGCCGGCCCGGCCGCCCATGGAGATGATGCCGACGTCCGGGTCGAGGAGCAGGTCGAGCGCGATCCGCTGCTCGGCGCTGCGGCCGCGCAGCCCGAAGGCCTCCCGGTCGCCCCGGACGAGCCGCACGTTCCCCTCGGCGGTGACCCGGCCGAGCGCCTTGCCGCGCTCGGACTGGAGCACCAGGCCGGTGTGGACCGGGAGCTCGGCGGCCTCCGGCACGTACAGCGTCTCCTGGTCGTAGAGCAGGTCCACCTGGTCGGCGGAGAGGGCGAGGTCGGACATGCCGGTCCAGCCGTTGGCGTCCGTGATGGCGAGCTCGGCCCGGTACTCCTCGGCGAGGAGCCCGACCGAGGAGGCCTTGATGCGCAGCGGCAGGTCCTTGGAGACGACCGTGACGTCGTACCCCTCGGCCTGGAGGTTCCGCGCGACCGCGAGGATCCGTGAGTCGTTGTCCCCCAACCGGTAGCCGGCGGGCAGCACGCCGGGGTCGGAGTGGTTGAGTTCGACACGCAGGGTGCCGCCCAGGTCCCCGATGGGGAGGGGGGCGTCGAGGCGTCCGTACCGGACCCGGAAGTCGTCGAGCAGGCGCAGGGCCTGCCGGGCGAAGTAGCCGAGCTCCGGATGGTGCCGCTTGGCCTCCAGCTCCGTGACCACGACGATCGGGAGCACCACCTCGTGCTCCTCGAAACGGGACACGGCGTTGGGGTCGGCCAGCAGGACGCTGGTGTCGAGAACATAGGTGCGCCGGTCGGAAAGGCGGCGCTTCGTGCTGGTCACCACGGAAGGACAGACCCCCTCTGAAGACCCTTGCGAGGTCGGGGCGCGACGGAACCGGTGTCGCTGCGGGATGGGACCGGGTTCGGGCCACGGTGCGCGGGCCGAACCACGGCCCTCCACGTCTCCCGTGCGTGTCCCGCACGGTCGTCCTGGTGCAAGGGGCCTCCCGGGTGGCGGTCTCCGTGCCGCTCACTTCACCAGGGATATGCCCTCGAACGAGCTCTGCCATGCCATGGCATATGACGACGTGTTCGTGAACACGAGGTGATCGGTTCCGACCGGGGTGGCGGGAGTGCGTCAGGTCCCGTAGCGCCGGTGCCGGGCGGCGTAGTCGCGCAGCGCCCGCAGGAAGTCGACCTTGCGGAAGGCCGGCCAGTGGACCTCGCAGAAGTAGTACTCGGAGTGGGCGCTCTGCCAGAGCATGAAACCGGAGAGCCGCTGCTCGCCGCTGGTGCGGATCACCAGGTCCGGGTCGGGCTGGCCGCGCGTGTAGAGGTGCTCGGAGATGTGCTCGACGTCGACGATCTCGGCGAGCTCCTCGAAGCTCGTGCCCCGCTCGGCGTGCTCCAGGAGCAGGGAGCGGACCGCGTCGGCGATCTCCTGGCGGCCGCCGTAGCCGACGGCGACGTTCACGAGTATCCCCGTGTTCTCCTGGGTGGCCTCCTGGGCCTCCTTCAGGACGGACTGGGTGCGGGCGGGCAGCAGGTCCATCGTGCCGACGTGGTGGACCCGCCAGCGGCCGTCGGCGGCGAGCGCGCGCACGGCGTTCTCGATGATGCCGAGCAGCGGGACGAGCTGCTCCTCGGGCCGGTTCAGGTTGTCCGTGGAGAGCATCCAGAGCGTGACGACCTCGACGTCGGTCTCGGCGCACCAGCCGAGCAGCTCCTGGATCTTGTCCGCGCCGGCCTTGTGTCCCTGCTCGGGGGTCCCGCCGGACGCCTTGGCCCAGCGCCGGTTCCCGTCGAGGATGACCCCGATGTGCTTGGGCACCTGGGCGTGGTCGAGACGGCCCTCCACCCGGCGTGCGTAGAGCCCGTACACCAGGTCGCGCAGGTTCACCGTTCTTTACCCCTCTGTGCAGCGACGGACCCCAGGCATCGGCGGTCCGCAGGCGGCCACACTACTGCGCGGGGGCTGCGGGCTCCCAGTCCGGGACGGTCACAAGTCCGTGATAAGCAGAGATACGTGACTGATTCCTCCCCGTACCGCGCTTCCGCGGACCGCTACGACACCATGGAGTACCGCCGCACGGGCCGCAGCGGACTCAAGCTCCCGGCGGTCTCCCTCGGCCTCTGGCACAACTTCGGCGACGACCGCGCGCTCGACTCGCAGCGCGCGATCCTGCGCCGCGCCTTCGACCTGGGCGTCACCCACTTCGACCTGGCGAACAACTACGGGCCGCCGCCCGGCTCGGCCGAGCTGAACTTCGGCAAGCTCTTCGCCCAGGACTTCGCCCCCTACCGGGACGAGCTGGTCATCTCGACCAAGGCCGGTTATCTGATGCACCCCGGCCCGTACGGCGAGTGGGGTTCCCGCAAGTACCTGCTGTCCTCGCTCGACGCCTCCCTGAGCCGGATGGGCCTCGACCACGTCGACATCTTCTACTCGCACCGCTTCGACCCGGAGACCCCGCTGGAGGAGACGATGGGGGCCCTGGCCTCCGCCGTCCAGCAGGGCAAGGCGCTGTACGTCGGCGTCTCCTCCTACAACAGCGAGCAGACCGCCGAGGCCGCGCGGCTCCTGAAGGAGATGGGCGTCCCGGCCCTGATCCACCAGCCCTCGTACTCGATGATCAACCGCTGGACCGAGGAGGACGGGCTGCTCGACACCCTGGAGGCGGCCGGCATGGGCTGCATCTCCTTCGTGCCGCTGGCGCAGGGCCTGCTCACCAACAAGTACCTGAAGGGCATCCCGGAGGGCTCGCGGGCCACCCAGGGCAAGTCCCTCGACCCGAACCTGCTCTCCGACGAGGTGCTGCGGCGCCTGCGCGGCCTCGCGGACATCGCGGAGCGGCGCGGGCAGTCCCTGGCGCAGCTGGCGCTGGCGTGGGTGCTGCGGGACCCGCGGATGACCTCGGCGCTGATCGGCGCGTCCAGCGTCGCCCAGCTGGAGGAGAACGTGGCCGCGCTCGGCGGCGCTCCCCTGACGGACGGGGAGCTGGCGGAGATCGACTCGTTCGCGGTGGACACGGCGGGCACGAACATCTGGGCCGGCCGGGGCTGACGTCGCCCGGCTGACGTCCCCCGGCTGACGTCACCTGGCCGGGGACGAAAGACGTCACCTGGCCGGAGACGAAAAACGGGCCGGTCCGTGGGGGGGATACGGACCGGCCCGAGGGGGGGTTTCCACCATAACCCTTCATTAGTCGTCCCGCGCGCCACGCGCGCCCGAAGTCCCGCCCGCACATCCCCGGATCCCGGGCGGGACAAGGGCTGTGGGGCTCCGTGGCGGGTTTACGCCCCGGCGTGGCGGCGGGGTTCCGTCCCTCCCAGGGGGGACCGGGCGGCGGGGGCGCGACGTTGACGCGGGGACGGTCCCTCACGGGACGGCGGTGAACGCGCCGAGGAGGAGGCCGAGCAGTCCGCCCGCGAGCATGGAGGGGCCGAAGGGGATCGCGGAGGAGCGGTCGGCCCGCCGGAGCAGGACCAGACCGAGGCCGTACACCGCGCCGGCGAGGAAGCCGGCGAACGCCCCGGCGAAGAGGACCCCCCAGCCGTACCAGCCCAGGGCCGCGCCCAGCGGGAGCGCCAGCTTCACGTCCCCGAAGCCGAGGCCGCTCGGGTTGACCAGGAAGAGCACCAGGTAGCCGCCGCCGAGGGCGAGCGCGCCGAGCAGCGCGTGGAGCCAGGACCCGGCGTCGTGCGGGAGGAGCTCGGCGGCCCCGAGGAGCAGCGGCAGGGCGGCGGCGAGCGGCAGGGTCAGTCCGTCCGGGAGCCGGTGGACGCGGGCGTCGACCCGGGCGAGGAGGACGGCGAAGGGGGCGGCGAGCAGCCAGACCGCCAGTTCGGGCCGGGGCGTGCCGGTGGCGGCGGCGAGCGCGGCGCAGACCAGGGCGGTGAGCAGCGGGGTCGCGAGCGGGGCGGCGGTCGCGCACTCCCCCCGGCCGGGCCCGCCGAGCCAGCCGCCCGCGGGGCCCGCGAACACGTGCCCGGCGGGGCAGCGGTCCCGCCACGGCTCCTCCGGCTCCACGGAGAGCCGGTGGGCGGCCCGCGGGACGAGCAGCCCGGTGGCGGCGCCCCACAGGGCGGCGAAGGCGATCAGCAGCGAGACGTCCACGGGCAGACCCTAGAGAGAGGAAGGGACTACGGTCTGGCGCATGGGGAAATGGACGGACGGGGCGGGGTCGCTGGTGGTGCCGGGGGGACCAGCGGAGGTTCCCCTGGAGGTGGCGGCGTCGTACCGGGCGCGGCGGCGGGGGCTGCTCGGCCGTGACGGGGTGGCGGGGGCGCTGCTGATCGTCCGGACGAACAGCGTGCACACCTTCGGGATGCGGTTCGCGATCGACGTGGCGTACCTGGACCGCTCGTTCCGTGTCCTGTCCGTGGTCACGATGCGGCCGGGCCGGCTGGGCATGGTCCGGCCGCGCGCCCGGCACGTCCTGGAGGCGGAGGCGGGCGCGCTGGCGGGGTGGGGGGTGGGGGCGGGGGTACGCGTGCGCGTGGACCTCACGGAGGGTCCGGGGCGGGGAGGTCCTACGGAGGCCCCGACCCCAGGAGGGTGAAGGCGCCGTACGCGGCGGAGGCGAGGGCGAGGCCGGCGAGGACCGGGACGGCGGTGCGGGGCCGGAGGCGCGCGAGGGCCGCGGCGGGCGGGAGCAACAGGCCGAACGCGGGCATCATCAGGCGCGGCCGGGAGCCGAAGTAGGCGGCGCCGACGAGGGAGACGAGGACGACGCCGATCGTGTACACGAGCAGGGGCAGGGGCTGCCGCTGCCGTACGCAGAGGGCGACGAGCCCGCCGAGCAGGGCGAGGGCCGCGGTCAGGCCGAGGGCGGCGGGCCAGGGCAGGCCCGCGACGAACCGGGCGAGCGCGAGGCCGCCGTCGATGGAGTTGCCCCAGGCGGCCTGGACCTCGAAGTAGGCGGTGGGGCTGTCCTCCCGTACCCCCACGTACACGATGTACCCGAGCCAGCCCAGGGGCGCGAGCAGCACGCCGGCCAGCGTCCGCGCGGGCAGCCGGCGGTCCCGTACGAGGGCGGCGAGGGCGGCGGTCCCGAGGGCGGCGATCAGGGCGGCGGCGGTGGGGCGGGTGAGCCCGGCGGCGGCGCAGAGGAGGCCGGCGAGAATCCAGCGGTCGCGCAGGACCGCGTACAGGGACCAGGCGGCGAGGGCGGTGAAGAGGGTCTCCGTGTACGCCATGGACTGCACGAACGCGGTCGGGTACACGCCCCACAGGACGGCGAGCAGGACGCCGGTCCGCGGCCCGAAGGCGTGGGCGCCGCACGTGAAGATCCCCCAGGCGGCGACGAGACCGGCGGTCCAGGAGACGAGGAGCCCGGCGCCGGCCGCGTCGAGGGGCAGTAGGGCGGACAGGCCGCGCTCCAGGAGCGGGAGGAGCGGGAAGAAGGCCAGGTCGGAGTGGACGTCACCGTTAGGGAGGACGGTCTCGTACCCGTAGCCGTGCTCGGCGATCCGCACGTACCAGACGGAGTCCCAGCGGCCCTTGAGCCGGTGCAGCCCGTCCTCGCCGGTCGCGGCGGCGGCGGTCGCGAGGACGACGAGACCGATCACGCGGGTGGCGGCGTAGCCGCCGAGGGCGAGGAGGAGGGGGCGGGTGGAGCG
>JNWL01000050.1 GCA_000716465.1 Streptomyces bikiniensis | reverse complement strand
GCGGGGCGGGCCCACGGCCGGCGCTCCCGGGATCGCCGGGGCCGGGGGCGGGCGGGGTTGGTGGGACCGGTGAGGTTGGTAGGGCCGGTAGGGCCTGTGGGACTGATGGGGCCAGTGAGGTTGACGGGTTCTGCGGCCCGACCGGCGTCACGCAGCCGGGGCCGGCCTCCGGCGGAGGAAACGCGCCGGGGGCGGCGGGCGGTGGCCGGACGGGCGCCCGGCGGCGGGGACGGCCGGCGGGAACGCTCCGGCGGCGACCGGGAACAGGGGCCCCGGGGACGGCGGTCCCGGCCGGTGCCCGCGGTCGCGGAGGACCGCGGCCGGGGTCAGCGCACGCTACAGAGGGCGCAGGACGTGCGCGCGAGGTCGACGTGGCGTCGTCGCGTGAGGGTCGTCCGGCGGCTCTTCATGTGCATGATCGAAGCAGGTGCCCGCCGGCGGGGTCAAGGTGCGCCGGCCGGCGTTCCACGGAGTGGGACGGCGTCGACGCCCGCCCCGGGAGGGGGAGTTCGGCCCGGGGTGACCGCCGGCCGCCGGAGCCGCTGCTCCCGGGGGTCGAAGAGGTTCACCGCGAGGGCCGCCGTGACGAGGCCGGCCGCCAGGAGCAGTCCGCCGCTGACGACCACGACGGTGTGGTGAGGACGTTCCAGTCGACGCCCGTGTGCTCGGAGAAGAAGGCGTCCTCCGGGCTGGTCGCCCCGATGAGCAGCATGGCGACCGTGCCGCCGAGGGCCGCGGCGACCCGGTGGACCCACTCCGTGGCGATCAGTACGCAGACGGCCGCGAACACCGCGACGGTCGCCCACGTGGTCACGCTCACGGCGGACCCGCCCGGTGGCGGCGGCCGGGCGCGGGCGCTGCGTCCGGAGCGGCGAGGGGACTCCGTGGTCTGCGGGAGGGGCGTGTCATGGGCGCGGACTCCGTTCGTGCCCATGGCGCGGAACACCGGCGTCACCGGCCGGCCCGGCGCTCCGCGCGCCCCGTCCCGCGCACCGGCGCGGCGACCGGGCCGCCGGGTACTCCTCCGCCCCACCGTCCCCCCCGGGGCACCATCCGCCCGCATCGGGGCCTGCACCTGTTTTCGCCCGTCGCACACCGTTACGGACGCCGTCGGGAGAAGTGCCCGGCATGCCCGTTTCAAGGGGCGTGTTCGCGGCAAGTCGCCCGGCATGATGCAGATCGGGTACACGATGATGACCGAGCAGGCCGGGCCCCGTGAGCTGGTGGGGCACGTGGTCGAGGCGGAGCGCGTCGGGTTCGACTTCTCCGTGATCTCGGACCACTCCTTCCCGTGGCTGGACTCCCAGGGCCACGCCCCGTACGCGTGGAGCGTCCTGGGGGCGGCGGCGCAGGCGACCTCCCGCATCCCCCTGATGACGTACGTGACCTGTCCGACCTTCCGCTACCACCCGGCGGTCGTGGCGCAGAAGGCGGCGACCGTGCAGCTGCTCTCCGAGGGCCGCTTCCGGCTCGGCCTCGGGTCGGGCGAGATCCTGAACGAGCACGTCGTCGGCGCGGGCTGGCCCTCGGCGGGCGTCCGCCTGGAGATGCTGGACGAGGCCGCCGGGATCATCCGCGACCTGTTCTCCGGCGAGTACGTGACCCACCGCGGAACCCACTTCCAGGTCGAGAACGCCAAGCTGTGGGACGTCCCGGACGCGCCCCCGCCCATCGGGATCGCCGTGTCGGGCCCGCACTCCTGCAAGGTGGCCGGGCGGCGGGCGGACCTGGTGATCGCCACGGAGCCGAAGGGGGAGCTGCTCGACGCCTTCGACGAGCACGGCGGGGCGGGCAAGCCGCGCGTCGGCCAGATGCCGGTCTGCTACGACCCCGACCGGGAGGCGGCGGTGGCCCGCGCCCACGACCAGTTCCGCTGGTCACTGGGCGGCTGGGGCGTCAACTCCGAGCTTCCGCTGCCCTCCGGGTTCGCCCAGGCCACCGAGACCGTGCGGCCCGAGGACGTGGCGGAGAACATCCCCTGCGGCGACGACGTCGACGCGTTCGTGGAGGCCGCCCGTCCGTACGCCGAGGCCGGCTTCACCGAGCTGGCCCTCGTCCAGATCGGCGGCGGGCACCAGGAGCCGTTCCTGCGCTGGGCGGAGAAGGAACTGCTTCCGGTCCTGCGCGAGCTCTGAGGACACGCGGAGGCGGGACACCGACCGTGAGCGAATGGATCTTCTCCGCGAGGGTAGCCGCCGTTCCGAACGAACTGCCCCGTCTCCGACAGGAAGGGCGATCATGCTTCTCTCCTCTCTCCCCACCGCCGCACCGCCTTCCCTCCTGGCGGCGGAAGGTTCTTCCTCGCTCCTGCTGATCGCGGTCGGAGTGCTGGTGGCGGCCCTGCTGCTCGGCGCGTTCTGGTGGGGCTCCCGGCGGGTGGCCCGGCGGAAGCAGACCGCCGGAGTGGCCCAGCCCCCGGCGGCGGAGGCGAGGCGGGAGTCCTGGCAGCCGCCGGAGCAGTCCGAGCGGGACCGGGAACGCTGAGGCCCGGGCCATGAGGATCCCGATAAGGAACTCCGCGGAGGCGCCCGCGCCGGCGGACCGCGTACCGCCGGCGCCCGGCGCCCCGTCCCGGGCGGGAGGGCGGCCGCTGTGACCCAGGTGACCCCTTCCGTCGGCAAGGGCTTCGCCGCGCCGCCCGGAGACGGGCCGGCGGACCCGCCGCGCGTCTACCGGCTCCCCGGGGTGTACGCCCCCCAGGGGGACACCGCGCTGCTGCTCGCGAACCTGGCGCGCGAGGAGCTCCGGGCCGGCGCGCGGTCGCTCGACCTGTGCACCGGGACCGGTGTCGTCGCGGTCGCCTCCGCGCTGCGGGGCACGCGGGCCACCGCCGTGGACATCTCGCGCGCCGCCGTCACCACGGCCCGGCTCAACGCGCTCCGGCACCGCTGCCGGGTGCGGCTGTTCCGGGGCGACCTGGATGCCCCGGTGGCGCACGAGCGCTTCGACCTGATCACCGTGAACCCGCCGTACGTGCCCTGCGAGGACCCCGCGCTGCCCGCGCGCGGCCCCCGCCGCGCCTGGGACGCGGGGACGGACGGGCGGCTCCTCCTCGACCGGGTCTGCGCCCGGGTGCCCCGGCTGCTCACCTCCTCGGGGACGCTGCTCGTCGTGCAGTCGTCGCTCTCCGGCGTCACTGCCACCCTGGACGGTCTGCGCCGGGCCGGGCTGCGCGCCCGGGTGGCCGACCGCCGCGCCCAGCCCTTCGGCCCGGTGATGTCCTCCCGCGAGGACTGGTTCGCCGCCCGGGGGCTCGTCCCGCCCGGGACGCGCACGGAGGACCTGGTCGTGATCCGCGCGTCCCGCGCGTGACCCCCGGCCCCTCCCCCGCCGCACCGCCCGCGCATGGGCGCGGTCCGGCGGGGCAGCCGCGCAGCAGAGGAAACGAGACAGCCGATGGGTGGTGTGCCATGTCCCCTTCCCCGGACGTACGGCCCGGGGCCGTGCCCCCGGAGCGGGCTGAAGGCCCGGCGCGGAGCGCGCCGACCCTGGTCCGCCCGCTGGACGACGGGCCGATGCTCGTCGAGGGGCCGGTGGACGTCGTCATGCCCGACGGATCGGTGCGGCACTGCGAGCGGCCGATGGTCGCGCTGTGCACGTGCCGGCGGAGCAAGCGGGCCCCGTTCTGCGACACCAGCCACCGCCACCGGCAGCGGCGCTCCCGCCCGGCGGCCGACTCCCCGGAGGACCCGACCCCATGACCACCGCCCCGCAGACCGTCCGTACGGCCTCCGGCGCGCCGGAAGTCCCCGAGGCCCGCGGCGAGGTGTCGCGGGCGGTCCGGCGGCGGCTGCTCGGTGACCCCGGGGCGCTGCCCGACGGCCCGGAGATCGCGCGCTGCGATCCGTACGGCGAGGACCTCCAGCTGGCCCTGCACCTCTGCTACGCCCTGCACTACCGGGGGTACGACGGGGTTCCCGACACCCTCGAATGGGATCCGCACCTGCTCAGGACCCGCGCCCTCCTGGAGCACCGCTTCGAGAGCGCGCTGCGGCACGACTGCCGGCACCGCGAGAACGTGGACGAGGAGCTGGGCGCCCTTCTGGTGGAGCCCGCCGAGGCCACCGGCGTCTCCGCGTTCCTCGCCTCGCGGGGGGAGCGGTGGCAGGTGCGGGAGTACGCGGCGCTCCGCTCCGTGTCGCAGCTCCGGGAGGCCGACCCGTACCTCTGGGTGGTCCCCCGGCTGCGCGGCCGGGCCAAGGCGGCGATGGTGGCGATCGAGTACGACGAGTTCGGCTGCGGGCGCGCCGACCGCATGCACGAGCGGCTCTACGCCGAGCTGATGGTGGACCTGGGGCTCGACCCGGCGTACGGGCGGTACGTGGACGCGGTGGGGGCCGAGACGCTGGCGGCCGTGAACCTGTCGACCTTCCTCGCCCTGCACCGGCGGCTGCGCGGCGCGCTGGTGGGGCACTTCGCCGTGGTCGAGGTGACCTCACCGCCCGCCGCCGGCCGGCTCGTCGAGGCGATGCGGCGGACGGGCGCGGGGCCGGCGGCGGAGCGGTACTACGACGAGCACGTGGAGGCCGACGCCGTCCACGAGCAGCTGGTGCGCCGGGAGGCCGTGGGCGGCCTCCTGGAGGACGAGCCGGACCTCGCGTCCGACGTCGCCCTCGGCATCGCGGCCACCGTCCTCCTGGAGGACCGGCTCGGGGACCGGGTGCTGGCGGCCTGGGCGGAGGACCGGAGCGCGCTCCGGGCGCCGCTCGATCCCGTGGAGCCCGCCCGGGGCGTGCGGTAGGCCAGGCGCGGGGGTCGCGGCGGGCGCCCGTCCCCGGCAGGTCGATGGGGAAGCCGTGGCCGCGGCCGGTCACGGTCCCGCTGCGGACGAGGTCGGCCGGGTCGACGCCCGGCTCCTGAAGCTCTCCGACGAGCGTGTGGGCGGCCGTCCTCGCGTAGCGCCGCCTCCCCCGTGGCGCCGGGGAAGCGGCGCTGCCGGAGCGAGGGGGAGGACCGCCGGCCGCTCTCCGTCAGGCGGGCGGGGCCGGCCCGTTCCGGGTGGTGCAGGTGGCCGGTGGCCTCGATCACGGGTTCCGGGCCGTCGTTCCGGCACTGGACGAACCGCTGGGGGTCGTGGGCCGGGTCGGCGGCGGTGCGGAAGTCCTCGGGAGGCGTGTCGACGACGGGGACGCGCAGTGCGCGGACCCGCTCGGGCTCCGCGGCGTCGGAGACCACGGTGCCGTAACCGGCCCAGGGGTCCTTCCGGGAGGCGAACCGGCGCCGGATCCGGCCCGGGACCCGGCCGGCCGAGGGCCCGGGCCGGGGCGCCGCTTTCGCCGTACGGCTCCGGAGGCGGTGGGCCGACCCGCCGTCAGGTGCTCTCCCCGACCGCCGCCACGGCGTCCCCGGCGGCTTCCGCGTCCGCCCCGGGCTCCGGTTCCCAGCGGAGCAGGTCGCCCGGCTGGCAGTCGAGGACCTCGCAGAGGGCGGCGAGGGTGGTGAAGCGCACCGCCTTGGCGCGCCCGTTCTTGAGCACGGCGAGGTTGGCCGGGGTGATGCCCACGCGTTCCGCGAGTTCGCCCACGGACATCTTGCGCCGGGCCAGCATCACGTCGACGTCCACGACGATCGGCATCAGATCACCTCGGCGAGCTCGGCCCGCATCCGCTTCGCCTCGGCCTCGCGCTCGACGGCCTGGGCGAGCAGCATCCGCAGCACGAGCACGATCAGGGCCACGCCCAGGACCGCCAGGCTCGCCCCGCAGATCAGGAGCACGACGCCCGGGGCGGCGGCCTCCCCGGGCGCCAGGAGCACGGCGAACGCGAACACCAGGGCGGCGCCCGCCGCGAAGGCGCCGGTGACGACGTCCACGTACCGGAAGGCCGCGTGCGAGAACACCGTGCCGCGCCGCACCATCGTCACGAGCCGCCACACGCAGACCAGGACGGTCTGCGCCGTCAGCGCGCCCAGGACCAGGAGCACGAGCACCGGCGTGCGGAGGTACGCGTACTCCGGCCTCAGCCCGTTCAGGTCGGCGGCCAGGAGCGGCACCATCACCGCCTCCACGAAGACCGAACCCGCGAGCAGCCCCGCGAGCACGGCGCGCAGCGCGAGCACCGTCAGCTTTCCCATGACATCCCCTTCGATCGAAAACCGATAACAAGCTATCGATATTCGATAGGTTCAGCAAGGGGGAGGGCCCGGGCGGCGTGGAAGGCGGCGGTCAGGACTCGCGGCGGACGAGCAGGAGCGCGACGTCGTCGGTGCGGTGCGCGGGGTCCTTCACGTGCCGGATCAGATCGGCCGCGAGGGAGTCCAGGTCCCCGGGCCGAGACCGGGCGAGGCGGCCGGACAGCTCCGCCGTGGCCGTGCCGATGTCGACCCCGGGCGCCTCCACGAGGCCGTCGGTGTAGAGGGCGAGGACCGAACCGGCCTCCCAGGGCACCTCCGCGGTGGCGTACTCGACGTCCGGGGCGATCCCGAGGAGGAGGCCCGGCGGGGCCTCCAGGAGGCGGGTGCGGCCGTCGGGCGCGCGCAGCAGCGGGGGCGGATGGCCCGCCGTGGCGAGCCGGAGGCGGTGGCGGGCCAGGTCGAGTTCGACGATCAGGCAGCTGGTGAAGCGGTCCGGGTCCAGGTCGTTCAGGAGCCGGTTGGTGCGGGCGAGGATGTCGCCGGGGGACGCGCCGGCCGTCGCGTGCGCGTGGACGGCGGTGCGCACCTGCCCCATGAGGGCGGCGGCGTTCGGGTCGTGCCCCTGGACGTCGCCGATGACGGCGATGACGGTGTCGGGCGCGGCGCGGATGAGGTCGTAGAAGTCGCCGCCGACGTCCATGCCGTGACCCGCCGGCAGATAGCGGGCGGCGACCTCGACGCCCGGGAGCGGGACCAGGCCGTGCGGGAGCAGGCTGGTCTGGAGGCTGCGCGCGAGGGAGTGCTTGGCGTCGTAGAGCCGGGCCCGGGCGAGGGCCTGGGCGATCAGGCCCGCCAGGGAGGTGAGCATGGCCCGCTCGGCCGCCGGGAAGGGGCGCGGCCGGGCGTACGAGAGGATCAGGGAGCCCACCGGGCGGCCGGAGGCGATCAGCGGCAGGAACGCCCAGGCGGAGCGGTCCTCGTAGCGCGGGGCGTGGGGGTGGGCGCGGTACAGGTCCTCGGGGCTGGTGAAGAAGAGCGGGACGCCGGTGGCGAGGACCTGGGCGTCGGCGACCTCGGCCGTCAGCGGCGTGCCGTCGTACCGGTCCACGAACTCCCGGCTGTAGCCGCGGTGTCCGATGATCCGCAGCCGCCCCTCGTCCGCGCTCATCAGGACGAGGCCCTGCGGGCCGAAGGCGGGCACGATCTGGTCGGCGACGAGCTCGACGACGTCGTGGACGCCGGCCGCCTCCGCCAGGGTCGCCGCCAGGTGCATGAGGCGGTACACGGCCCCGGCGCCCACGGGCTCGGCGGGGCGGGAGGCCGGGGCCGCGCCGCCCGCGGTCCCTCCGGAGCCCTCGAACGGGGCCGGGGCCGGGTTCGGGGTCGAATACGACGCGGCCGGGGCGCCGGGCGGGGCCGCCGCGCCGGCCCCGGGCTCCCTGCCGGCCCCCTCCCCCTCGTCCGCGACGGAGGGCCCCGCCACCCGGGTGACGTGGACGCTGATGCCGGTGGCGTCCGGGTACAGCTCGAACAGCAGCCGGGTCGCCGGCCGCCGCACGACGGTGAACGACATCGGCTGGCGGGTGACCACCGCCGCGCGGTAGCGGTCCTCGAAGACGGGGTCGTTCAGCCAGAGCAGCACCTCCCACGGGCGCCTGCCGAGCAGCGCCGCCGCGCCCGCCTGGAGCAGTTCGGCGGCGGCGGTGTTGAGGAAGGTGAGGCGTCCGTCGAGGTCCAGGGCGCAGCACCCGACGGGCAGCCGCTCGGTGAAGCGGAGGGCGGACCGGGCGAGGACGGGGTCGGCCTCCGGGAGCCCGGCCGGGTGCACGACGCGCGGTTCGGCCGGATAGGAGGCCGGTCCCCGTTCGGCCGCCCGGCGCAGCAGGCGGGCCGCCCGGCGGCCGCAGGCGTCGAGCGCCGCGCGCTCGTGCTCGTCGAGGTGGGGCGGGTGCCAGACCGGCCAGAGCAGGACGATCCCGCCCCGCACGGCGGTGTCGTCGGCGATCGGGGCGGCGGCGAGGAGGAAGTCGTACGGCAGCACGATCCCCAGGCGCGGGTAGCGGCGGGCGATCTCCTGCTGTCCCCCCAGCCAGACGAGCGCGCGGTCGCGCATGGCGTCGACCACCGGGATCGGCGCGTCGGCCGGGATGCGGACCCAGGGGGCCGCGATCTCCTGGGAGACGCCCGACACCAGGGCCAGGCGCAGCATGCCCTCCCCCGGGACCCGGAGGTACACCAGACCGACCGAGGCGCCGGTGTCGCGCATCACGTCGGCGAGGACGGCGTCCAACCATCCCGCGCCGAAGACGTCCTCGGCGTCCGCGCCCGCGGGCTCTCCCATATCCGGACCCTACGCCGGGCCCGTCCGGGGCGCTCGACAGGACCGGCCCATCGGTGGACCGGACCTGCGAGCCCCACGAAAGCTCAACTTAGGTTAGGCTCAGCTAAGTCCCGATCGAAGGGTGAGGGGGTGCGGGCACATCCGCTTTTCGCGTTCTTCCCGAAGGACGCGAACGATTCCACGGACGAGGACACGACCGAGGGCGCGAACGGCAGGACGGGCGGGGACGCGAACCGGGCCGCGAACGGCGTTCGGTCCGCGGCGCTCCCCGGCCCGCGAGGGCCGGAGGCGCGCGGGGCCGGGCCCCGGGCGCGCGGTCCCGTCCGGCAGGACGCCGCGAGGCGTTCGCCGGGACGCACCGCCGGGGGCCCGCGCCGGCAACCCCGCGCGCCCACCCTGGAACGGCACTCCGCGGCCCCCTCCCCGGGGCGGCGCCCCCCACACGTACGGCAGAGAGACGGAAGAACATGACCGTAAGGGTCGCGGTGGCCGGTGCGAGCGGCTACGCGGGCGGGGAGACACTCCGCCTGCTGCTGTCGCATCCCGGCGTGGAGATCGGCGCGGTGACCGCGCACAGCAGCGCGGGCCGGACGCTCGGCTCCGTACAACCGCAGCTGGCGGAGCTCGCGGACCGGGTCCTCGGCGAGACCTCGGCGGCCGCGCTGCGCGGCCACGACGTGGTCTTCCTGGCCCTGCCGCACGGGCAGTCCGCCGCGTACGCGCGGGAGTTGGGCCCCGAGACGCTGATCGTGGACTGCGGGGCGGACTTCCGTCTGCGCGACCCGGCCGCCTGGGAGCGCTTCTACGGCTCCGAGCACGCCGGGACCTGGCCGTACGGTCTCCCGGAACTCCCGGGCGCTCGCGAGGAGTTGAAGGGCTCCACACGCATCGCCGTGCCCGGCTGCTATCCCACGGCGGTCACGCTCGCGCTGTTCCCCGCGCACGCGGCGCGGCTCGTGGAGCCGGAGGTCGTGGTCGTCGCGGCCAGCGGGACCTCGGGCGCCGGACGGGCCCTCAAGCCGCACCTCCTCGGCGCCGAGGTGATGGGCTCCATGAGCCCGTACGGGGTCGGCGGCGGCCACCGGCACACCCCCGAACTCGTCCAGAACCTCTCCCTGGTGGCCGGCGAGCGGGTCACCGTCTCCTTCACCCCGACCCTCGCCCCCATGCCCCGGGGCATCCTCGCCACCTGTTCGGCGCGGCTCCGCCCCGAAGCGCTCGCGGCGGGCCCCGACGCGGTGCGCGAGGCCTACGAATCCGCCTACGCCGGCGAGCCGTTCGTCCGGCTGCTGCCGCCCGGGCAGTGGCCCTCGACCGCCGCCGTCCTCGGTTCCAACACGGTCCAGGTGCAGATCGCCGTGGACCCGGACGCCGGCCGGCTGGTCTGCGTCAGCGCCGTCGACAACCTGACGAAGGGCACCGCGGGCGGCGCGGTGCAGAGCATGAACGTCGCCCTCGGCCTGCCGGAACGGCTGGGCCTGCCCGTGAACGGAGCGGCTCCGTGAGCGACGCGCGCACAGCCACCGGTCCGCAGAAGACGACGAAGCCCGCACCTCCGCGCCGTGTGGGCGGAGACGGGGGCACCGCCCAGGCGCCGGCCCTGGGGGAGAACGGAGAAGCACCGTGAGTGTGACCGCTGCACAGGGGTTCCTCGCCTGCGGCATCGCCGCCGGCATCAAGGAGTCCGGTGACCCCGATCTGGCCCTGGTGGTGAACCGGGGGCCGTCGCGCGCCGCCGCCGGCGTCTTCACCTCCAACCGCGTCCAGGCCGCGCCCGTGCGCTGGTCCCGGCGCGTCCTGGCCGACGGCCGGATATCGGCCGTCGTCCTCAACTCCGGCGGCGCCAACGCCTGTACGGGACAGGCCGGCGCCGTCGACACGCGTCTGACGGCCGAGCGGACGGCGGACGCGGTGGGCGTGGAAGGCTGGACGGTCGGCGGCATGGCCAAGGGCGCCGGCATGCTCGCCCCCGGCCTCGCCACCATGCTCGTCGTCCTCACCACCGACGCCGACGTGGACGCCGAGAACCTGGACGAGGCCCTGCGGGACGCCACCCGCGCCACCTTCGACCGGGTCGACTCCGACGGCTGCATGTCCACCAACGACACCGTCCTGCTCCTCGCCTCCGGCGCCTCCGGCCTCGCCCCCGGCCCGGAGGCCTTCACCGAGGCCGTGCACGCGGTCTGCCTGGACCTGGCCGGGCAGCTGGTGGCGGACGCCGAGGGCGCCTCCAAGGAGATCGAGGTGCACGTCGTCGGCGCGGTCTCCGAGGAGGACGCCGTCGAGGTGGCCCGCTCCGTCGCCCGCAACAACCTCCTCAAGTGCGCCCTGCACGGCGAGGACCCCAACTGGGGCCGGGTGCTCTCCGCGATCGGCACCACGGCGGCCGTCTTCGACCCGGACCGGCTCGACGTGGCGATCAACGGGGTGTGGGTGTGCCGGGACGGCGCGGCGGGCGAGCCCCGGGACGAGGTCGACCTGTCGGACCGGCGGATCACGATCACCGCCGACCTGCGCTCCGGCGACGCGTCGGCGGTCGTCTGGACCAACGACCTGACGGCCGAGTACGTCCACGAGAACAGCGCGTACAGCTCATGAGCGGGCCCGGGACGACACGGACGGGGACGCTCCCCCACGCACGGCCGGGCGGAGCCCCGGCCGGAACTCCGGCCGCGGGAACGGTCACCGCGGCCGCCGACCTGCCCTGGGCCGAGGAGCTCAGGGGCCGGACGGTCGTCGTCAAGTTCGGCGGCAACGCCATGGTGGACCCGGCGCTGCACCGGACCTTCGCGCAGGACGTCGTGGAGCTGTGGCACGCGGGCCTGCGGCCGGTCGTCGTGCACGGCGGCGGACCGCAGATCAGCGCCATGCTCGACCGGCTCGACCTGGAGGTCCGCTTCGAGGCGGGCCTGCGGGTGACCACGCCCGAGACCATGGACGTGGTCCGCATGGTGCTGACCGGGCAGGTGCAGCGGGAGCTGGTCGGCGCCCTCAACGCCCACGGTCCCTTCGCCGTGGGCCTGTCGGGCGAGGACGCGCACACCATGACCGCCGTGCGGCGCCCCGCGCGGGTGGACGGCCGGTCCGTGGACATCGGTCTCGTCGGCGAGGTCGTGGCCGTGGAGACCGCCGCCGTGCGCGCCCTCCTGGAGGCGGGCCGCATCCCCGTCGTCTCCCCGGTCGCGCGGGGCGAGGACGGGGAGGTCTACAACGTCAACGCCGACCTCGCCGCCTCCGCGCTCGCCGTGGCGCTCGGCGCGGACCGGCTCGTGGTCCTGACCGACGTCGAGGGCCTGTACGCGGACTGGCCGCGCAGCACCGAGGTCGTCGCCCGGCTGACGGCCGGTGAACTGGACGCGCTGCTCCCGGACCTGGCGAGCGGCATGCTCCCGAAGATGGAGGGCTGTCTGCGGGCGGTCCGCGGGGGCGTCCGCGCGGCCCGGGTCGTCGACGGGCGGGTGCCGCACGCGCTCCTCGGCGGCGTCTTCGCCGCGGACGGGCCGGGCACCACCGTGGTCCCGGACCCCGAGCGTCCCTCCGCCCCCGTACCCGCTTCCCCTTCCGAGGAGGACGACGCGTGACCGCCGCCGACAGCACGAGGACCCTCACGGACCGCTGGCGCGCGGTCATGATGGACACCTACGGCACTCCCCCGCTGGCCCTGGTCCGGGGCGAGGGCAGCACCGTCGAGGACGAGTCGGGCCGTACGTACACCGACTTCACCGGCGGGATCGCGGTCAACACCCTGGGCCACGCCCATCCGGCCGTCGTCGCGGCCGTCCGGGAGCAGGCCGGACGGCTCGGTCACGTGTCGAACCTGTTCGTCGCCGAGCCGCCCGTCGCCCTGGCCGAGGAGCTGCTCCGGCTCTTCGGCCGGCGGGGCAGGGTCTTCTTCGCGAACTCGGGCGCGGAGGCGCTGGAAGCGGCCTTCAAGATCGCCCGCCGGACGGGCCGTCCGCACGTGGTCGCCGCCGAGGGCGGGTTCCACGGGCGCACCATGGGAGCGCTCGCCCTCACCGGCCAGCCGGCGAAGCGCGAGCCGTTCCTGCCGCTGCCCGGCGGGGTGACGCACGTCCCGTTCGGGGACGTCGAGGCGCTGCGCGCGGCCGTCACGGAGGAGACGGCGGCGGTCGTCCTCGAACCGGTCCAGGGCGAGGGCGGGGTCGTGCCCGCGCCCGGGGGGTACCTGCGGGCCGCGCGGGAGATCACCCGGGCGACCGGCACGCTGCTCGTCCTGGACGAGGTGCAGACCGGGATCGGCCGGACCGGCCACTGGTTCGCGCACCAGGCGGACCAGGACGTGGACCCCGACGTGGTCGCCCTCGCGAAGGGCCTGGGCGGCGGGCTCCCGATCGGCGTGACGGTGGCCTTCGGGTCGGCGGCCGGGCTCCTGCGGCCCGGTCAGCACGGCTCCACGTTCGGCGGCAACCCGATCGCGTGCGCGGCCGGGCTCGCCGTCCTGCGGACCGTCGGGGCCGAGGGGCTGCTCGCCCGTGCCGTACGGGCGGGCGAGCGGCTGCGCCGGGGCGTCGAGGGGCTGGGGCATCCGGGCGTCGCCGAGGTGCGGGGCGCAGGCCTCCTCCTGGGCGTCGTCCTCACCGAACCGCGGGCCGCGCAGGTCCGGCGGGCGGCCCAGGACGCCGGCTTCCTGGTCAACGCGGCGGGCCCGGCCACCGTACGGCTCGCTCCCGCCCTGACGGTGACGGACGAGCAGATCGACGGGCTTGTGGCGGCGTTGGCGAAGGCGCTGGACGCCTGAGCGCGGCCGGAGGGCGGGCCCGGAGCCGTACGGGCGCTCCGGGCCCGCCCTCCGTCGTGCCGCACCGGCGTTTCCACCGGGCGCCCCCTCGGGGAGTCCCTTCCGGATCGGGCCCGGACGGCGGGGTGCGGGCCGGTTTCCGGGGAACCGGTGCGGGGACGCGCGGACACCGGACGGAGACAGACCATGACGTACGACGGGAGTGCGGCGCCCGCCGCCCTGCTGCCCTTGCTGCGCACGTCCGTGGAGCGGTTGCACGGCTCGGCGGCGGCCCTGACGGACGACGACGTGCGGGCCCCCTCGCTGCTGCCCGGCTGGACCCGTGCGCACGTGCTCACGCACGTCGCCCGCAGCGCCGACTCGCGCACCCGGCTGCTGACCGCCGCCCGTACGGGCGCGGACCTCGCGCAGTACGACGACGAGGCGCAGCGGGAGCGGGAGATCGACGAGGGAGCCGGGCGGTCGGCCGCCGCGCCGGCGGCGGACCTGCGCGGTGCGCTGGGCGGGTTCCTGACGGCCGCCGCCGAGCACCCGGAGGCGGCGTGGGAGGTGCCGGTGCGCCGGCTGGGCGGGAGGACGCGCCCCGTGCGGGGCGCGGTCGGCAGCATGCTGCGCGAGGTGGAGGTGCACCACACCGACCTGGGGTGCGGTCACCGGCCCGCGGACTGGCCCCCGTTCTTCGTCGCCCGTGAACTCGCGACCACGGCGGCCGGGCTGCGGGAGCGCGACGACGTGCCCGGCATGGTGCTGATCGCCGACGAGGACCGGGTGCTGCGCCCGGTCGGCGACGGGCGCGGGCCACGGGTGTCGGGACCGGCGTCGGCCCTCCTGGGCTGGCTGACCGGCCGCGCGGCCGGACACGGCCTCACCCTCGACCCGCCCGGCCCGCTGCCGGCCGTACCCGCCTGGCGGAGCTGACCGGGCGGCGGCGGACCCGGCGCCCGGGCCCGCGGCCGGGCCGGGTGTCGGCCCGGGGGCCGGGGGGCGCTCACAGGTTCTTCCCCTCCGTCGCCTCCCGGCCGTCCACGAAGGTCGCCACGACCTCGATGTCCCCGATCCGGGAGGGGTCGACGGCGTGCGGGTCGTCGCCGAGGACGACGAGGTCCGCGCGCTTGCCCGGGGTCAGGCTGCCCGCGCTGTCGTCCCACCGGCAGGCGTGGGCGCCGGCGACCGTGTAGGCGTGCAGGGCCTCGTCGACGGTGATCGCCTCGTCCGGGCCGATCGGGCGGCCGGAGAGGGAGGCCCGCTCGACCATGAACTGGATCGCCCGCAGCGGCGATCCGTCGGCGACGGGCCGGTCGGAGCTGCCGACGAGCGTGACGCCGTGGTCGAGGAAGCCGCGTCCCCGGTACATCCAGGGGGCCCGGCGCGGGCCCATGACCGTGGCGTAGTCGTCGCCGAAGTACCGCAGGAAGTTGGGCTGGACGACGGCGCCGAGGCCGAGCCGGGCGAGGCGCGGGAGCTGGTCGGGCCGGATCAGGCCGGCGTGCTCGATCCGGTGGCGGGCGTCGGGGCGGGGCCGCAGCTCCTGGGCCCGTTCCAGGGCGTCCAGGGCGAGGTCGGCGGCGCGGTCCCCGATGGCGTGGACGGCGAGCTGCCAGCCGGCGAGGTGTCCGTCCACGATGAGGGAGGCGAGGTGCTCGGGGTCGGCCTGGAGCTGCCCGGTGCCGTCCGTGCCCTCGTACGGCTCGGTGAGCGCGGCCGTACGGGCCATCATGCCGCCGTCGGTGTAGATCTTGAGGGCCCCGACGGAGAGCCAGTCGTCCCCGAAGCCCGTGCGCAGGCCGAGGTCGAGGCCGCGGGGGATGCCGTCCCGCTCGTGGGCGCCGAGCGGCTTGAGGGTGTCGGCGCCCGGCATGAGCTGGACGCGCAGGGGCAGCCGCCCCCGGTCCCGCAGGAGTTGGTAGGCGCCGAGCTCGGCGGGGCTGTGGCCGAGCAGTCCGCCGCCGATGCCCGCCTCGGCGCAGGCGGTGACGCCCTCGGCGAGGCAGACGCGCCCGGCGTGCTCGACGGCGTCGGCCAGCTCCTCCTGCGCGTACGGGAGGCGGAGCCGGCGCACGGCGCCCATCGCGCTCTCCACGAGGAGCCCGTCGTCGTGGGGGACGTCGGCGGGGAGCAGGTCGAGGACGGCGCCGTTGACGACGCAGGCGTGGCCGGAGGTGTGCATGAGGAAGATCCGGTGGCCCGCGGCGACCCGGTCGAGGTCGGCGGCGGTCAGGTGCCGGCCGAGGGCCCGCTGGTCGTAGTCCCCGACGTGGACCCAGGCGCCGGGCGTGTTCCTGCGGGCGACCGCGTCCGCGACGACGGCGAGGGCGTCCTCGATCCGCTCGACTCCGGCGAGGCTCGGGGAAGCCGCCTTCAGGCCCGTCCACGCCAGGTGCACGTGGCTGTCGATGAAGCCGGGGAGCACGGTGGCGCCCTGGAGGTCGACGACCTCGCGCGCGGGCAGGCCGCTCACGGCCTCGTCGAGACCGGCGATCCGGCCGTGCCAGATGCCCAGGTCGTGGGCGATCGGGTGGTCGGGGTCCATGGTGAGGAAGCGCGCGTTGGTGAGTCGGGTGCACAGCATCATGGCAGGGGTCTCGCCCCGGGGCGTTCTGCCTCAGGGGTCTCGCCCCGGGGCGTTCTGCCTCAGGGGTCTCGCCCCGGGGCGTTCTGCCTCAGGGGGCTCGTCCCGGGGGCGTCCTGCCTCAGAGGTCTCGTCCCGGGGGTCCTGCCTCAGGGCGTCCTGGTGAGCACCGTGCCGCCGGTGGTGCCCTCCGCGTCGTACCGCCGGGGTGCGGCGGGCACCATGAGCGGGGTGCCGGTCTCGGGGTCGTCGATGATCCGGCAGGGCAGTCCGAAGACGTCCTCGACCAGTTCGGCGGTCATGACGGCGGCCGGGTCGCCCTGGGCGGCGACGACGCCGCCGGGGCGCATCACGATGAGGTGGGTGGCGTAGCGGCAGGCCTGGTTGAGGTCGTGCAGGACGGCCACGACGGTGTGGCCCTTGCGGGCGTGGAGTTCGGCGCACAGGTCGAGGACCTCGACCTGGTGGGCGATGTCGAGGAAGGTGGTGGGCTCGTCGAGGAGCAGGACGGAGGTCTGCTGCGCCAGGACCATGGAGAGCCAGACGCGCTGGCGCTGGCCGCCGCTGAGGTCGTCGACGGGCCGGTCGGCGAGGTCGAGGACGCCGGTCTGGCGCATGGCCTCGGTGACGGCCGCCTCGTCCTCGGCGGACCACTGCTTCAGGAGCCGCTGGTGCGGGTAGCGGCCGCGGGCGACGAGGTCGCCGACGGTGATGCCGCCGGGCGCGCTGGAGGACTGCGGGAGCAGGCCGAGGCGGCGGGCGACCTCGCGGGAGCGGTACGAGGAGATGGCGGCGCCGTCGAGGTAGACCTGTCCGGCCTTGGGGGTGAGCATCCGGGCGAGCGCCGAGAGGAGGGTGGACTTGCCGCAGGCGTTGGGCCCGACGATGACCGTGAAGGAGCGGTCGGGGATGTCGACGCTGAGGGAGGTGGCCACCGTCCGCCGGTCGTAGGAGAGGGTGAGGTCCTCGGCGCGCAGCCGGGGGCCGGAGGGGTTCTTCGCGGTCATGCGCGGCTCTTTCGCGACTCGGTGATCAGCAGCCGGATGAGGTAGATCCCGCCGAGGGCGCCGGTCGCCGTGCCGACGGGGAGGAGCGCGGGCGCGAAGGCCCGCTGGACGACGAGGTCGCTCAGGGCGAGCAGGACGGCGCCCATGAGGGCGGAGGAGAGGAGCGCGGGCGCGGGCGATCCGGTGAGCCGGCGGACCACCTGGGGGGCGGCCAGGGCGACGAACCAGATGGGGCCGGTCACGGCGGTGGCGAACGCGGCGAGGGCGACGCCGATGACGAGGAGCGTCGTCCGGGTGCGGTGGACGTTCACACCGAGCGCGGTGGCGGTGAGGTCCCCCATCTCCACCAGGGCGAGGCGGCGGGAGAGGAGGAGGGCCGGGGGCAGCAGGACGGCGAGGGCGAGGCCGATCGCGTTGGCGTGCGTCCACGTCCGGTTGCCGAGGCTGCCGATCAGCCAGGACTGGGCCTCCAGGGCCTCCTGGAAGGTGGCCCGGGTGATCAGGTACGAGTTGACGGCGAGGAGCAGGGCGCTGACGCCGACTCCGATGACGACGAGGCGGAAGCCCTGGAGTCCGCGGCCGATCATGAGGAGGTGGACGGCGAGGGCGGTGGCGAGACCGCCGGCCAGGGCGCCGAGGGCGATCTGGGTCATGCTGCCGTGCAGGAGGACGATGACGACGAGGGCGCCGACGGCGGAGCCGTTGGTGAAGCCGATGATGTCGGGGCTGCCCAGGGAGTTGCGGGTGAGGCTCTGCAGGATCGCCCCGCTCACGGCGAGGGCCGCTCCGACGAACACCGCGGTCAGGACGCGGGGCATCCGGAGGGTGTTGACGACGAAGTCGGCGGCCCCGGTGTCGTTGCCGGTGAGGGCGCGGAGGACCTCCCCGACGGTGAGCGGGAAGTCCCCGGTGGTGAGGGTGGTGCCGACGACGAGGACCAGGGCGGCGAGCAGCAGGGCGGTGACGGCGACGGTGCGGCCCCGCACGCGCAGGGAGACGGCGCCGCGGCCGGCGCGGACGACCCGGCCGCCGACGACGCGGGGCGCGGGGGCCCCGGCCGGTCCGGGCGCGGCGGCCTTCGCCTCTCGTACGGGAACGCTCACAGCATCACCAGCTTCCGTCGGCGGCAGAGCGCGATGAACAGGGGGGCGCCGATGAAGGCGGTGACGATGCCGACCTGGACCTCGCCGGGGGCGCCGAGGACGCGGCCGAGGACGTCGGAGCCGATGAGCAGGACGGGGGCGAGGAGCATCGAGTACGTGAGGACCCAGCGCTGGTCGGGGCCGACGACGAAGCGGGCGATGTGCGGGACGGCCAGGCCGACGAAGCCGATCGGTCCGGCGGCGGCGGTGGCGGCCCCGCACAGCAGCATCACGGCGAGGGCGGCGAGGAGCCGGGTGCGGCCGACGTTCACGCCGAGGGCGCGCCCCACCTGGTCGCCCATGGCGAGGGCGTTGAGGGAGGGGGCGAGGAGGAGCGCGACGACCAGGCCGGTGGCGACGAACGGCAGGACCAGGAGGACGATGTCGTGGTAGCGGCCCGCGAGGGAGCCGACCGTCCAGAAGCGGAACTGGTCGAAGGCCTCCGGGTCGAAGAGCAGCACGCCCCAGTTGAAGGCGTACAGGACGGCGGTGACGGCCGCTCCGGCGACGACGAGCCGGTCGGGGGTGGCGAGCGTGCGGCCGGAGGAGCCGAGCAGGTGGACGCCGACCGAGGCGGCGGCGGCTCCGGCGAGGGCGAACCAGACGTAGCCGAGGGGCGAGGCCACGCCCAGGAAGGCGATGGCCACGACGACGCCGGCGGAGGCGCCCAGGTTCACCCCGAGCAGTCCGGGGTCGGCGAGCGGATTGCGCGTCAGGGCCTGCATCAGCGCGCCCGACAGGCCGAGCGCCGCTCCGACGAGGAGGCCGAGGAGGGTGCGGGGGACGCGGTAGTCGTGGACGATGACGGAGGCCTCGGAGCCGTCGGGGTGCCACAGCAGTTCCCAGGTGGAGGCGAAGGGGATGCCCCGGGTGCCCACCCAGACGCTGAGCAGGGAGACGAGGAGCAGCGCTCCGAGCGTCACGAGGAGTCCCAGGCCGCGCAGGGCGGCGGTGGCCGGGCGCACGGGGGGCGCGGCGGGCCCGCCGGGGCCGTCGGTCCTTCCTCCGGGCGCCGTCTGGATTTCGACGGACAACGGCCACTCCCCCTGACGGCGGTTCGCGCCCCCGCCCGGCCGTGGGGCCCAAGGCGGTTGCGCCGCACGCGACTTGACGTGCCGAGCAGGTCGACTTAGGTGAGCCTAACCGCATCGCCCCGGCGGGTCAACGCGGCCTCCGGGCCGCCGGTCGCGCACGCGTCCCCGGCGCCCCGCGGTGTCCTGTTCGACCTCTTGGCAGCACTCCTCGTCAAGGTAGCCTTACCTAACCATCTTCTCTCTTCGTGGAGGCTCCGCATGCCCGCTGGAGGACCAACGGGGGGCCACGTCCTCCGGAGAGCGCTCGGCGACCAGCGCCGCCGGGTCGGCGGGGCGTCGCTCCTCGCCATGGCCCACCAGGCGTGCGAGGCCCTCGTGCCGGTCGTCATCGGCCTGACCATCGACGAGGCGGTGGGGACCGGGTCCGCCGGAGCGCTGCTGCGCTGGCTGCTCGTCCTCGCCGCGCTCTTCCTGGTGCTCTCCACCTGCTACCGGATCTCCGCCCGGTTCGCCGAGGGGGCGGGCGAGAGCGCCGCGCACCGGATCCGGCAGGACCTCGCCGCCCGGGTCCTCGACCCGAGGGGCGGCGCCGACACCGGCCGGCTCCCGGGCGCGCTGACCGCCGTCGCGACCGGCGACGCCCGCCGGGTCGGCTCGGTCGCCTCCGCCCTGCCGTACGCGCTGTCCGCGCTCGCCGGACTCGCCGTCAGCGCGGTGGCCCTGCTCCGCACCTCCGTCCCGCTCGGGCTGCTCGTCCTCCTCGGCGTGCCGCCCCTGCTGTGGATCGGCCATCTCATCAGCCGGCCGCTGGAGCGGCGCAGCGAGGCCGAGCAGGAGCACGCCGCCCACGCGTCGGGGGTCGCCGCCGACCTGGTGGCGGGGCTGCGCGTCCTGAAGGGCATCGGCGCCGAGGGCGCGGCGGTGGCCCGGTACCGGGAGACGAGCCGGAGCTCGCTGGCCTCGGCGCTGCGGGCGGCGAACAGCCGGGCCTGGCACGACGGGGCCATCCTCGCCCTGACGGGCGTCTTCATCGCGGTGATCGGCCTGTTCGGCGCCCATCTGGCGATGCGCGGCACGATCAGCGTGGGCGAGCTGGTGGCGGCCGTCGGCCTCGCCCAGTACCTCCTGGGTCCCTTCCAGCTCCTCACCTACGTCAACGGCGAGTTCGCGCAGGCCCGCGCCTCGGCCGACCGGATCGCAGAAGTGCTCGCCTCTCCCCCGGCCGTCGCCGCCGGGACGATCCCGCTCCCCTCCCCCGTCGCCGGGCGGCTGCGGCTGCGGGGCCTGACCCACGGCGCGCTGCGCGGCCTCGACCTCGACGTCGCGCCCGGCAGCGTCGTCGGCGTGGTCGCCCGGGACCCGGCCGCCGCGAACGACCTGCTGCTCTGCCTGGGCCGCGAACGGGAGCCCGACGCCGGGACCGTGGAGCTCGACGGCGTCCCGCTGGCCGACCTCGACCCCGGCGAGGCCCGCCGGGCGGTCCTGGTCGCCCACCACGACGCCGACCTGTTCGAGGACAGCCTCCTCGCCAACGTACGGGCCGGGGCGGACGGCGACGCGCCGGACGTCGGCCCGGCGCTCGCCGCCGCGGCGGCCGACGACGTCGCCGAGGCCCTGCCCGACGGCGTGGACACCGTCCTGGCCGAGCGGGGCCGTTCGCTCTCCGGCGGCCAGCGCCAGCGGGTCGCGCTCGCCCGGGCCCTGGCCGCCGACCCGCCGGTCCTGGTCGTCCACGACCCGACCACGGCCGTCGACACGGTCACCGAGGCCCGCATCGCCGTCCGGCTGCGGGAGCTGCGCCGGGGCCGCACCACGGTCCTGGTCACCACCAGCCCGGCCCTGCTCGCCGGGACCGACGTCGTGGTGGTGCTCGACGGGGGGAGGGTGACCGCCGAGGGCAGCCACCCGGAACTCGTCGCCTCCCACGCGACGTACCGCTCGGCGGTGCTGGCATGACGGCCGGCCGCGACGCGACCGCCCCGGGCGCCGGCGCGAAGGACGAGGACGAAGGACGGACGATGAGCGGATCCGGCACGCCCGAGCGGGCGCCCCTGCCCACCGCGACCGGCACGACCGGCAGCGCGCCCGAGCGGGCCCTCCTGCCCACCGCGACCGGCGCGCAGACCCTCGCCGTCGTGCGCGGGCTGCTGCGCCGCCACCGGCTGCTCGCCGTGGCCTCGCTGACCGTCCTGGTCGCCGGCACCGGCATCGGGCTGCTGACCGCCCCGCTGCTGGGCCGGATCGTGGACCTGGTCGTGGACCGCGTCGGCACGGCCGCGCTGACCGTGCCGATGGCGCTGCTCCTCGCGGTGGCCGTGGCCCGGGGCGTGGCGACCGCCGTCGGCAAGTCGCTGGTGGCCCGGCTCGGCGAGACGGTCCTCGCGGACCTGCGGGAGCGGTTCATCGCGCGGGCGCTGCGGCTGCCGCTCGAACGGGTCGAGAAGGCCGGCTCGGGCGACCTGACGGCCCGGGTGACGGGCGACGTGACGCTGATCGCGCGGGCGGTCCGGCAGGCGCTGCCCGAGTTCGCGAACGCCTTCCTCACCATCGTCCTCACCCTGGTGGGCCTGACCGTCCTGGACTGGCGGTTCCTGCTCGCCGTCCTCGTCGCCGTCCCGGTGCACGTCCTGACCGTCCGCTGGTACATCCCGCGCGCGGCGAGGATCTACGCCGAGCACCGGGTGGCGACCGGCGCCCTCCAGCACCAGCTGCTCGACAGCGTCGGCGGCGTCCGCACCGTACGGGCGTTCCGGCTGGCCGACCGCCACGCGGACCTGCTGGAGAAGCGGTCGGGGGCGGCCGTCGACCTGGCGGCGAGCGGCATGCGCCTGGTCTCCGGCTTCTTCTCCCGTCTGAACGCCGCCGAGTTCCTGGGCATGGCCTCGATCCTCGTCACCGGCTTCCTCCTCGTCGACGCCGGTTCGGTGAGCATCGGCACGGCCACGGCGGCGGCGCTCTACTTCCACGGCCTGTTCAACCCGATCAACGCCGCGCTCTTCCTCATCGACGACGCCCAGTCCGCCGGGGCGAGCCTGGCCCGCCTGGTCGGCGTGTCGAGCCTGCCGGCCGAGCGGGAGCCCGAGGCGCGGCCCGCCGCGCCGGTGGACGGCTCGGTCAAGGTGACGGGCCTCGGCCACGCCTACGTGGACGGCCACCCGGTGCTCCACGGGGTGGACCTCGACGTGCGGTGCGGCGAGCGCGTCGCCCTGGTCGGCGCCAGCGGCGCGGGCAAGACCACGCTCGCCAAGCTGATCGCGGGCGTCCACGAGCCGGCGTCCGGCACGATCGCCCTGGGCGGCGTGGACAGCCGCGAACTGGGCCCCGCCGGAGTGCGGCGGGCCGTCACCCTGATCAGCCAGGAGGTGCACGTCTTCTCCGGCACCCTCGCCGAAGACCTGCGCCTGGCCCGTCCGGAGGCCACGGACGAGGAGCTGCGCGCGGCCCTGGACCACGTCGGCGCACTGGAGTGGGCCGACGCGCTCCCCGAGGGACTCGCGACGGTCGTGGGCGAGGGCGGCCACCGGCTCACGGTGACGCAGGCCCAGCACCTGGCCCTGGCCCGGCTCGTCCTCACGGACGCGCCGGTCGCCCTCCTCGACGAGGCCACCGCCGACGCGGGCAGCGCGGGCGCCCGGGTCCTGGAGGCCGCCGCGCTGCGCGCCCTGGAGGGCCGCACGGGCCTGATGGTGGCCCACCGGCTCCCGCAGGCCGCCGCGGCGGACCGGATCGTCGTCCTCGACGGGGGCCGGGTCGTCGAGACCGGCACCCACGACGAACTGGTCGCGGCGGGCGGACACTACGCCGGACTGTGGTCGGCCTGGTCCGACAGCCGCCGCGAGCCGGCCGCCGTACGGGACTGACGGAACGGGTGTGGTCCCCCTCCCACCAGGAGGGGGACCACACCCGTTTCCGGAGCTCAGCCCCGCCCGCCCGCCGGGACCGTCGGGCGCGGGTCGGCGGTCATGCGTCGCCGCCCCTCGTCCCCATGGCGGTGAACAGCTCCGAGACCGGCTCCTCCGGGTCGGCGACCACGGCGCGCAGCAGCGCCCGGAGCTCGTCGGCGAACCGGCGCGCCCCGGCGGCGCCGAGCAGGTCGGTCGCGTGGACGAGGACGCAGTGGACCGGGCCCTCCCCCAGCGGCTCGTAGAAGCCGAGCGTCAACCGGGCCCGGGCGGCGCCGGTCGGCACGGCGTCCAGGGAGCCGACGCCGCCCTCCAGGCGGTCCAGGTCCGCCTGTTCGTGGTGGATCACCATGACCTGCGGGCCCTCCGGGGGCAGTCCGGCCGCCCGGGCCACCTCCTCGAAGGGGACCTCCTGGTGGTCGAGGGCGCTCAGGGTGGTCTCCCGCACCCGGGCGAGGAGTTCGGCGAAGGTGGGGTCCCCGGCCGTGTCGGTGCGCAGGACGAGCGTGTTGAAGAAGCAGCCCACCAGGTCCGCGAGCCGGTCGTCCGTACGGCCCGCGACCATCGTGCCGAGCGGCAGGTCCGTGCCCGCGCCGTGGGCGGTGAGCAGGGCCGCCAGGGCGGAGTGCAGGACCATGAACATGCTGGTGCCGGTCGTCCGGGCCAGCTCGTCCACGGCCGCGTGCAGCTCCTCGTCCAGGACGAAGCCGACGCGGCCCGCGCCGGACGCGGACGTGTGCGGGGCGTCGGTCGGGAGCGCCGGTCCGGCCGGCGCGTCCTTGAGCGTCCGCCGCCAGTACGCGAGCTGGCGGGCCGCCCTGCTGGCCGGGTCGGCCGGGTCGCCGAGGACCTCGCGGGCCCAGCGGGCGTAGTCGGCGTACGCGACGGGCAGCGGCTCCCAGTCGGGCGCCCGGCCCTCCGTACGGGCCGTGTACGCGGAGGTCAGGTCGCGGAAGAGGGGGACGACCGACCATTCGTCGACGGCCAGGTAGTGCAGGGCCAGGAGCAGCGCCTGCCGTCCGTCGGGGCCGGTCAGGAGGTGGGCCCGCAGCGGGGCCTCGCGGTCCGCCTCGGGGGCCCCCGCCGCCAGTGCGCGCAGCCGGGCCTCCGGGTCCGCGCTCTCCTCCCGTACGAGGACCGGCGGCGCGGCGTCGGTGAGGTGCAGGACGCCGTCGCGTTCGGCGAAGGCGGTGCGCAGCGGCTCGTGGCGGGCCGCCACGTCGGCGAGCGCGGCCGCCAGGGCGTCCGCGTCCAGACCCCCGGGCGAGCGGAGCACCAGGGCGTGGTCGAAGGCGGGGGCGCGGCGGTACGCGTCCCACTGGAGGCGCTGGACGGGCGCGGCGGGCCGGGGGCCCTCGGGGGCCCCGGCGGGCAGCAGCGCGGGGCGGGCCGCGGCGGCGCCCTTCAGCTTGGCCTCCAGGCCGGCGACCGTGAGGGCGTCGAAGACGTCGCGGATGCTCAGCTCGACCCCGAACGCGGCGCGGATGCGGCCCAGGAGCCGCATCGAGGCCATGGAGTGGCCGCCGAGCGCGAAGAAGTTGTCGTGGACCCCGACCCGGTCGAGCCGCAGGATCTCGCGGAACAGCTCCGCGAGCTTCTCCTGCGTCGCGTTCGCCGGGCGGGTGTCGCCGGTCATGGCGGCCCAGTCCGGCGCAGGCAGCGCCTTCCGGTCGAGCTTGCCGTTGGGCGTGAGGGGCAGCGGTCCTCCGAGCGGGACGACGAGCGCCGGGACCATGTACTCCGGCAGGACGCCGGCCACGTGGGCGCGCAGCTCCTGCGGGTCGGGCTCCCCCTCCCCCGCCTCCGGGACCGCGTAGCCGACCAGGCGCACGATGTCGCCGTCGCGGTCGGCCACCACGGCGGCCTGGGCCACCGACGGGTGGGAGGCGAGCGCCGCCTCGATCTCGCCGAGTTCGATGCGGAACCCCCGTACCTTCACCTGGGTGTCGACGCGGCCGAGGAAGTCCACGTTGCCGTCGGCGCGCCAGCGGGCGCGGTCGCCGGTGCGGTACATGCGGCTGCCGGGCGGGCCGTACGGGTCGGCCACGAACCGCTCCGAGGTCAGGCCCGGCTTGCCGAGGTAGCCGCGCGCGAGGCCGCGCCCGGAGACGTACAGCTCGCCCGCGACGCCGGGCGGGACCGGCCTGAGGCGCTCGTCCAGGACGTAGCAGCGGGTGTTGGGGTCGGGCCGGCCGATGGGGACCCGGCCGGACGGGCGGCCCGGGTGCTCGCGGGCGGACCACAGGGTGGAGTTGACGGTCGCCTCGGTCAGCCCGTACGCGCAGATCAGGTGGGCGGTGGTGCCGAAGCGCTCGAAGAGGTCCGGCGGCACGGTCTCGGTGCCGACGAGGACCGTCGACCCCTCGGGCAGGGCGCAGCCGGGCGGCAGGGCGGAGACGAGGGACGGCGGCAGGATCATGTGGGTGATCCGCTGGTCGGCGAGGAAGTCGGTGAGGGCGGGGCCCGCGACCCGGGCCTCGTCGGTGACGAGGACGAGCCGGCCGCCGTGGCAGAGGGCCATGGCCAGTTCGAAGACGAAGACGTCGAAGCCGACGGAGGCGAACTGCAGGACCCGGCTGTCGCGTTCCAGGCCCATCCGGTCGACGGCGGTGGCGACCAGGCCGGCGATCCCCTCGTGGGGGACGACGACGCCCTTGGGGCGGCCGGTGGAGCCGGAGGTGTAGATGACGTACGCGGCCGAGTCCAGGACGGCGGGTCCGCCGCCGTACGGGGTGTCCGGCAGGTCGCGGAGTGCGGTGGCGGTCTCCGGCGCGTCGAGCAGCAGCACCGGGACGCCCGGCACGGCGGGGATCTTGCCCGCGACCGGTTCGGTGCCGACGACCAGGGCCGCGCGCGCGTCCTCGATCATGTACGCGAGCCGGTCGGCCGGGTGGGCGAGGTCGAGCGGGAGGAACGCGGCGCCCAGCTTCATGGCGGCGAGGACCGCGGCGACCGTGTCGGCCGAGCGGGGCACGGCCACGCCGACCACGCTCTCGGGCCCGACGCCCCGGGCGGCCAGGAGGGCGGCAACGCGGTCGGCGCGGGCGTCGAGTTCGGCGTACGTCACGGGGCGGGAGCGTTCCACGACGGCGATCGCGTCGGGGCGCTCGGCGCGCCGCCGGGCGAAGAGGGCCGGGAAGGTCTCCTCGTCGACCGTGCGGGCCGTGGCGTTGAACTCCTCCAGGACCAGCCGCCGTTCGGCGTCGTCCAGGATCTCGGCCCGGGAGACGGGCCGGTCGGGGGCGGCGACCAGGGCCGCGACGAGGGTCCGGAGGCGTTCCCCGATCCGCTCGGCGGTCTCCCGGTCGAAGAGTTCCGTGGCGAACTCCAGGCGGCAGCCGAGGGAGCCGGGGCCGCCGTCGGCCGGGGTGTGCTCGGTGAAGGAGAAGACCAGGTCGAACTTGGCCGAGCGGATGCGGAAGGGGAGGTGTTCGGCGGTCAGGCCGGGCAGTTCGAGGGCGTCGCCGGTGCGGGCGTGGTATCCGACCATCACCTGGAAGAGCGGGTTGCGGGAGAGCGACCGGGTCGGGTTGAGCTTCTCCACCACCACCTCGAAGGGCACGTCCGCGTGCGAGAACGCGGCGAGGTCGGTCTCCCTGACCCGGGCGAGGAGTGCGGTGAAGCTCGGGTCGCCGCTCAGGTCGGTGCGGAGCACCAGGGTGTTGACGAAGAAGCCGACGAGGTCGTCCAGGGCCTCGTCGCTCCGGCCCGCGATGGGCGCGCCGAGGGGGATGTCGGTGCCGGCGCCCAGGCGGTGCAGGAGGGCGGCCACGGCGGCGTGCGCCACCATGAACATGCTGGCGCCGGTCTCCCGGGCGAGCCGCTTGAGGCCCTCGTGGACGTCGGGGTCGAAGACGACGTCGAGTGCGGCGCCGGTGAAGGCGGGGCGGGCCGGGCGCGGCCGGTCCGCGGGCAGCTCCAGCTCCTCGGGGGCGCCGTCCAGGGCCGTGCGCCAGTACTCCAGCTGCCGGGCGGCCGGGCTGTCCGGTGCGGCGGGGTCGCCGAGGAGGCGCTGCTGCCACAGGGCGTAGTCGGCGTACTGGACGGGCAGCGGCTCCCACTCCGGTGCCGTGCCCGCGGTCCGGGCCCCGTAGGCGGTGGCGAGGTCGCGGAGGAAGGGGCGGTCGGACCACTCGTCGGTGGTGATGTGGTGGAGCAGCAGGATCGCGGCGTGGTCCCCGGGGCCGAGCTCCACGAGCGCGGCGCGCAGCGGGAGTTCGGCGGCGAGGTCGAAGGGCCGGTTGACGGCCGTGTCGACCAGGCCGGGCAGCTCGTCCTCGGTCGCGGTGAGCCGTTCGACGGCGGGCCGCGCCTCCCCGGCGGGCAGCACCCGCTGGAACACCCGGCCGTCGCGCTCCGCGAACACCGTGCGCAGGGCCTCGTGCCGGGCCGTGACGTCGGCCAGGGCGGCCTCCCAGGCGTCGGCGTCGAGGGGGCCGCGCAGCCGCAGGACGAGGGGGAAGTTGTAGGCGGCGGAGGCGGCCTCGATCCGCTGGACGACCCACAGGCGCTGCTGGGCGTGGGAGAGCGGCAGCTCGTCGGGGCGCTCGCCGGCGGTGAGGGCGGGCCGGGCGGGGCCCGAGGCGCGGTCGGCGCGCTCGATCAGCTCGGCGGGCGTGGGGGCCTCGAACAGGTCGCGGATGGCGAGTTCGGCGGCGAGCGCGGTGCGGGCGCGGCTGACGAGGCGGGTGGCGAGGAGCGAGTGCCCGCCGAGGTCGAAGAAGTCGTCGTCGATGCCGACGGTGCCTTCGGGCAGGCCCAGGACCTCGGCGAAGAGGGCGCACAGCGTCTCCTCGCGCGGGGTGCGCGGGGCGCGGCCGGCTCCCGCGGCACGGGCGGGGCCGGGGGCGGGCAGGGCGCGGACGTCGAGCTTGCCGTTGACGGTCAGCGGAAGGGTGGCCACGGCGACGAGCGCGGCCGGGACCATGTAGTCGGGCAGGGCGGTCTTGAGGTGGGCGCGGAGGGCCCGCGGGTCGGGCTCGTCCCGTTCTTCCGGTACGTAGTAGCCGACCAGGCGCTTGGTGCCGGTGCCGGTGTTGACGACGACCGCCGCGTGGGCGACGCCGGGGTGCGCCGACAGGGCCGTGGCGATCTCGCCGAGTTCGACGCGGTAGCCGCGGATCTTGACCTGGTCGTCGGTGCGGCCGAGGAAGTCGAGGAGGCCGTCGGGCCGCTGCCGCACGAGGTCGCCGGTGCGGTACATCCGCTCGCCGGGCGCCCCGAAGGGGTCCGCGACGAAGCGTTCGGCGGTGAGGCCGGGGCGGTCGTGGTAGCCGCGGGCCAGACCGGTGCCCGCGATGTACAGCTCGCCGGGGCAGCCCGGCGGGACCGGGCGCAGCATGGGGTCCAGGACGTGGGCGCGGGTGTTGCGGATGGGCCGGCCGACCGTGGGGGTCGCGCTGTCGGCCGTCGAGCCGCCGAGGGTGTTGATGGTGTACTCGGTCGGCCCGTACAGGTTGTAGCCGTAGCAGCCGTCGGTGTCCCGCAGCCGGTTCCACACCGTGTCGGAGACGGCCTCGCCGCCGAGCAGGACCAGGGCGGGCCGGTGCCGGCCCGTGGCCTCGTCGTGGTCGAGGAGGCCCTCCTCGACGAGCAGCTGGGCGTAGGTGGGGGTGACGTTGACGACGTCGATCCGGTGCCGGTCGCAGTAGGCGACCAGGGCCTCGGCGTCGCGGCGCAGCTCCTCGTCGCAGACGTGCACCTCGTGGCCCTCCACGAGCCAGAGCAGCTCCTCCCAGGACATGTCGAAGGCGAAGGAGACGGTGTGCGCGATGCGCAGACGCCGTCCGCCGGCCGCGGCGACGGCCGGGGCGAAGACCTCCTCCTGGTGGTTGAGCTGCATGTTCGTCAGACCCCGGTAGGGGGTGACGACGCCCTTGGGGCGGCCGGTGGAACCGGAGGTGTAGATGACGTACGCCGGGTGCTCCAGGCGGTCCGGCACGTCGTGCGCGAACGCGGGCCGCTCGGCGTCCGCGAGCGGGCCGCCGTCCAGGGCGGCCAGCTCGGCCACCACGGTCGGGTCGTCCAGGAGGAGTCCGGGCGCGTCCGCGGCGAGGGCGGTGGCGACGGACGCGGTGGAGACCAGGCAGAGCGGGCCGGTGTCCTCGACCATGAGGCGCAGCCGGTCGGCCGGGTGGTCGAGGTCGAGGGGCAGGTAGGCGGCACCGGTGCGCAGGACGGCGAAGAGGGCGGCGACCATGTCGAGGGAGCGGGGCAGCGCGAGGGCCACGACCTTCTCGGGTCCGGCGCCCCGGGCGAGCAGCAGCCGGGCGATCCGGTTGACGCGCGCGTCGAGTGCGGCGTACGTGAGGGAGTCCTCGCCGGAGACCAGGGCGGTGTCGTCGGGGGTGCGGGCGACCTGGGCCGCGAGCAGGTCGGCGACGGTCTCGTTCGGCACGGGCTCGCGTCCGGCGGCGAGTCCGGCCGTCAGGGCGGTGCGCTCGGCCGGGAGCAGCAGGTCGACGGCGGCGGTGCGGACGGTGGCGGCGTCCGGTCCGTCGAGGAGGTCCGCGAGCCGTTCCAGGACGGTCGTGAACCGGTCGAGGACGGTGGTGGCGGCCTCGGCGTCGAACAGGTCGGGGCGGGCCGCCAGGGTGACCCGGAGCCGGGTGCCGGGGGTGACGATCAGGGTCAGCGGGAAGTGGGTGCCGTCGACGTTGGAGACGCCGGTGATGCCGTGGCGGCGCCGGAGTTCGGCGGCCCGGTCCTCGCCGTCGGCGGAACGCAGCACGAAGAGGGTGTCGAAGAGGCGGCGGTGGCCGGTCTCCCGCTGGAGGGTGCCGAGGCCGACGTACTCGTACGGCATGACGGCGGCCCGCTCGCCCTGGAGGCGGCGCAGCAGGTCGAGCAGGGGCTCGTCGGGGGCGAACGCGGTGCGGGCCGGGACGGTGTTGAGGAACATGCCGATGATGCCGGCGGCGTTCGGCAGGTCGGCGGGGCGTCCGGCGACGGCCGTGCCGAAGGCGACGTCGGGGCGGCCGGTGACGGCGGAGAGGACCAGGCCCCAGGCGGCGTTGAGGACCGTGTTCGGGGTGAGGCCGTGACGGCGGGCGGCGGCGCGCAGCCGGTCGGTCGCCTCCTCCGTGAGGACGGCGTCGAAGTCGGCCGGGATGACCGGGCCGGCGTCGCGGCCGGTCGGGGCGACCAGGGTCGGTTCGTCGAAGCCGGCGAGGGCGCCGCGCCAGGCGTCGACGGCTTCGGCGGTGTCCTGGCCGTCCAGCCAGGCGAGGTAGTCGCGGTACGAGCCGGGGGCGGGCAGCCCGGTGGGGTCGCCGCCGTTCTCGTACAGGGTGAACAGCTCCTCCAGGAAGAGCCAGGCGGACCAGCCGTCCCACAGGATGAGGTGGTGGGTGACGACGAGCCGGTCACGTCCTCCGGGGAGGCGGATCAGGCGGAGGCGGCAGAGCGGCGGGGCCGCCAGGTCGAAGCGCCGGCGCCGGTCGGCCGCGAGGAGTTCCTCCACGCGCGCGTGGCCCTCGTCGGCGGGCAGCGCGGACAGGTCGGTCTCGGTCAGCGGGATCTCGGCGCCGTCCACGACGAACTGGACGGGCCGGGGCAGGCCGTCGCCGGTGAATCCGGCGCGCAGGCCCTCGTTGCGGTCCAGGAGGGCCCGGCAGGCGGCGCGCAGCCGGTCGGCGTCGAGGCGGTGGTCGAGGTCCAGGGTCTCCTGCGACAGGTAGACGTCGAGGGCGTCCCCGGTGTCGTAGGTGGCGTGGAAGTACATGCCCTCCTGGAGCGGGGAGAGCGGCCAGACGTCGGTGACGGGCAGTCCCGCCGCGATCTCGGCGACGCGGGCGGTCTCCTCCTCGGTCAGCTCCAGGCCGCCGAGCGGGGCGGCCTGGGCCGGGGGCTCCTGGGGGGTGCCCGCGGCGGCGGTGAGCCGGTCGAGGAGGGCCTGGAGAGCGGGGTCGACGGCCGCGCCCTCCAGGCTCTGCCGGGCGAGGACGGCCTGGAGCGCGGCGGCGGCCTGTCCGGCGTCGGTGGCGGTGACGGTCACGGCCGGGGGCTCGGGGCCTTCCACCGGCTCGGGTGCGGCCGGTGCCGCCGCCGCGAGCGCGGCGGGCGTGCGGTGCCGGAAGACGTCGCGCGGGCTGATCGTGAGTCCCCTCTCGCGGGCCCCGGTCGCGACGGCGATCGAGGTGAGGCTGTCGCCGCCGAGGACGAAGAAGTCGTCGTCGGCGCCGATGTCCGGGATGCCGAGGACGGCGGTGAAGACCTCGCACAGGGCGCGTTCGCGGGCGTCGCGGGGCGCGCGTCCGCCCGCCCGGGGGGCGGCGGAGGGCGAGGGCAGGGCGTTCTGGTCGAGCTTGCCGCTGGGCGTCAGGGGCAGCGCGTCGAGGACGACGACGGCGCTCGGCACCAGCGGGGCGGGCAGGGTGCCGGCGAGCGCGTCGCGCAGGGCGTCGGCGTCCGGCGCGGGCGCGCCGGGGGCGGGCACCGCGTAGCCGAGGAGGGCGCCGTCGCGGACGATCACGGCCGCGCGGGCGACACCGGGCAGGCCGGCGAGGGCGGTCTCGATCTCGCCGGGTTCGACGCGGTTGCCGCGGATCTTGACCTGCCGGTCGGTGCGGCCGAGGTATTCGACGGCGCCGTCGGCCCGGCGGCGGACGAGGTCGCCGGTGCGGTACATGCGGCTGCCGGGCGCCCCGAAGGGGTCGGCGACGAACCGCTCGGCGGTCAGGGCGTGCCGGCCGTGGTAGCCGCGCGCCAGCTGGACCCCGGCGAGGTACAGCTCGCCGGGCACGCCGTCCGGGACGGGCCGCAGGAAGGGGTCGAGCACGTACAGGCGCGTGTTCCAGACGGGCCGGCCGATCGGGACGGCGGGCTCGTCGGCGCCCTCGTACGGGAAGTGCGTGACGTCGACGGCGGCCTCGGTGGGTCCGTACAGGTTGTGCAGCGGTACGGGTCCCCGGCCGGGGCGGGAGGTCAGCTCCGCCCAGCGGCGGGCGTCGGGGCCGGTGAGCGCCTCGCCGCTGCAGAAGGCCCGGCGCAGGGTCGCCGCCCAGTCGGGGCCGCCGGGCGCGGCCTCCAGGGCCTGGACGAAGGCGGCCAGCATCGAGGGGACGAAGTGCAGGGTGGTGATCCGCTCGGCGCGGACCAGGTCGGCCAGGTAGCCGGGGTCGCGGTGGCCGTCGGGGCGGGCGAGGACGACGGCGGCGCCCTCGGTCAGGGCCCAGAAGAACTCCCACACGGACACGTCGAAGCTCGCCGGGGTCTTCTGCAGGACCCGGTCGTCGGCGGTCAGCCCGTACTCCCCCTGCATCCAGGCGAGGCGGTTGACGATCGCCCGGTGGGTGACGGCGACGCCCTTGGGGCGGCCGGTGGAGCCGGAGGTGTGGATGAGGTACGCGGGGTGGTCGGGGCCCGCGTCCGTGCGGGGTGCGTCCGTGTGGGGCAGATCCGTGCGAGGCGCGTCCGTGCGGGGCAGGTCCGGGGCCTCCTCCTCGCGGTCCACGAGGACGGGGGCGGGACCCGGGGCGTCGGGGAGCCGGTCGGCGGCCCCGGCGGTGGTGACGACCGTGCGCGCGCCGGAGTCCGCGAGCACGAACGCGATCCGGTCGGCGGGGTGGTCGAGGTCGACGGGCAGGTAGGCGGCGCCCGCCTTGTGGACGCCGAGGAGGGCGACCACCAGCTCCGCCGAGCGGGGCACCGCGACGGCGACGAACTCCTCGGGGCCCGCGCCCCGGGCCCGCAGCCGCCGGGCGAGGGCCTCGGCACGGCGGTCGAGTTCCGCGTACGTGAGGGTGGTGCCCTCGTACACGACGGCGGGCGCGTCGGGGGTCCGGGCCACCTGCGCGGCGAAGAGCGAGGCGAGGGTGGCGTCCGGGGCGGGCAGCGGGCGGTCCGTGGCGTTCAGTGCGGCGAGCCGTTCCGCCTCCCGGTCCGAGAGGAGACCGATGCGGGCGATCGGGCGGGCGGGGTCGGCGGCGAAGGCGCGCAGCAGCGCCTCGAAGCGGCGCGCGAGGACGGCGACGGTCAGCCGGTCGAGGCGGGCCGGGTCGTGGGTGAAGCGGAGCGACAGGTGCCCGTCGCGGGGCTCGGCGACGAGCGCGAGCGGGTAGTGGACGGCGTCGAGCACTTCGGTGCCGGTGACGAGCGGTTCACGGGCGGGGGCGCCGGCCGGGTGGTTCTCCAGGACGACGAGGGTGTCGAAGAGTTCGCCGCCGCCCGCGAGGCGCTGGATGTCGGCGAGGCCGAGGTGGTGGTGGTCGAGGAGGGCCGCGTGGTCGTCCTGGACGCGGCGCAGCAGCTCCGCGAGGGGTTCGTCGGGGCGCGTCCGGACACGGACGGGGACGGTGTTGACGAAGAGGCCCACGGCCGCGTCCAGGCCCTCGACCTCGGTGGTGCGGCCGGAGACGGTGGTGCCGAAGACGACGTCCCGTGAGCCGGTCAGGCCGCCGAGGAGCAGGGCCCAGGCGCCGTTCAGGACGGTGCTCAGGGTGAGGCCCTCGCGGCGGGCGCGGGCGGTCAGTTCGGCGGTGAGGGCTTCGGGCAGGCGCACGTCGACGCGCTCGGTCCGGGTGCGGGGGGTGTCCGCGCCGCCCCCGGCGGGGGGCCCGGCGAGGAGGGGGAGCCGCGTCGGTTCCTCCAGGCCGGTCAGCGCCTCGCGCCAGGCGGCGCGGGCGGCGTCGCGGTCGCGCGCGGCCAGCCAGGCCAGGTAGGGGCGCGGGTCGGCGGGCGCGGGCAGGGTCTCCCCGGCGTACGCGGCGGTCAGTTCGCGCAGCAGGACGGTGACGGACCAGGCGTCGGCGACGATGTGGTGCAGGGTGAGCAGGAGCCGGTGGCGGTGTCCGTCGCGGACCAGGGTGGCGCGCAGCAGCGGCGGTTCGGCGAGGTCGAAGCCCCGGTCCCGGTCCTGTCGCAGGATCTCGTCCAGGCCGGTGCGGGCCGTGTCCGCCTCGTACCAGGGGAGGACCGCGCGGTCCGCGAGCCGCTGGACGACCTCGCCGCCGGGCAGCTGCCGGAAGGAGGCGCGCAGCAGCGGGTGGCGGTCGAGGAGCAGTCGGAGGGCGTCGCGCAGCCGGTCCGGGTCGACGGGTCCCGCGAGGTCCAGGAGTTCCTGGACCACGTACAGGTCGTCGGCGTCCTCGTCGTACACCGCGTGGAAGAAGAAGCCCTCCTGGAGCGGTGCGACGGGCAGGGCGTCCTCGTCGAGGGCGGTGGCCGGGAGCGGCGCGGGCCCCCCGGTGGCCGGGGCGGCGTGCGCGGCGAGGGCGGCGACCGTGCGGAGCCGGAAGACGTCGCGCGGGGTGAGCGCGAGGCCGGTGGCGCGGGCGCGGTTGACGAGCTGGATCGCGACGATGCTGTCGCCGCCCAGTTCGAAGAAGCTGTCGTGGACGCCGACCGACGGCAGGCCCAGGACCTCGGCGAAGAGGGCGGCGAGCGCGGTCTCGGCGGGGGTGGTGGGGGCGTCGTCGCCGGCCAGGGCGGTCCACCGGGGCTCGGGCAGGGCGCGGCGGTCGAGCTTGCCGTTGGGGGTGAGCGGCAGGGGTCCGTCGAGGCGGACGAGGGCGGAGGGGACCATGGGGGCGGGGAGGGTCGCGGCGATCCGGGCGCGCGCCCCGGCGACGGCGGCGTCGGCCGCCTCCGCGTCCGTGCCGGCCGCGGCCACGAGGTAGCCGACGAGCCGCTTGACGCCCCGGTGGTCGTCGCGGGCCAGGACGGCGGCCTGGGCGATGCCGGGGCAGGCCATGAAGGCGCTCTCGACCTCGCCGGGTTCGACGCGGTGGCCGCGGATCTTGATCTGGCCGTCGGCGCGGCCGAGGAATTCGAGGTTGCCGTCGTGGCTCCAGCGGACCCGGTCGCCGGTGCGGTACATGCGGGCGCCGGGCTCGTCGGCGTACGGGTCGGCGACGAAGCGCTCCGCGGTGAGTCCGGGGCGGCCCAGGTAGCCGCGGGCGAGGCCGCGCCCGCCGACGTACAGCTCGCCCTCGGCGCCGGCGGGGACGGGCCGCAGGGCCGTGTCGAGGACGTAGGCGCGGGTGTTGGGGTCGGGGCGGCCGATGGGGGCGGGACCGGGGCGGTCGGCGTCGGCGGGCCAGAGGGTGGAGTTGACGGTGGCCTCGGTGAGGCCGTAGGCGACGACGACCCGGACGCGTCCGGCCCAGCGGGCGACGAGTTCGCCGGGGACGGCCTCCGTGCCGACGACGAGGACGGAGCCGTCGGGCAGGTCGCACTCCGGCGGCAGCGCGGAGACGAGGGAGGGCGGCAGGATCATGTGGGTGGCGCGGTGGCGGGCGATGTAGTCCGTGAGGGCCGGTCCGGCGACGCGGCGCTCGGTGGGGACGAGGATCGCCCGGCCGCCGACGCACAGGGACATGACGAGGTCCCAGACGGTGACGTCGAAGCCGGCGGAGGCGAACTGCACGATCCGGCTGTCGGCGGTGACGCCGATGCGGTCGGTGGCGGTGGCGATCAGGCTGCCGACGCCGTCGTGGGAGACGACGACGCCCTTGGGGCGGCCGGTGGAGCCCGAGGTGTAGATGACGTACGCGGCGTGGTCGAGCGTCACGGGGACGGCGGGGTCCGCCGGGTCGAGGGCGGCGAGTTCGGCGGCGGTGGCCGGGTCGTCGAGCAGGACGCGGGCGGTGCCGGGCGCGTCGGGCAGGGCGCCGGACAGTGCGCGGGTGGTGACGACCGTGCGGGCGCCTGCGTCCTCCAGCATGTAGGCGATGCGGTCCCGGGGGTGGTCGGCGTCGAGCGGCAGGTAGGCGGCGCCTGCCTTCATGACGGCGAGGAGGGCGACGACCAGGTCCGGGGAGCGGGGCAGGGCGACGGCGACGACGTCCTCGGGGCCGGCGCCCCGGGCGGCGAGGAGCCGGGCGAGGCGGTTCGCGGCGGCGTCCAGCTCGGCGTACGTCAGCTCCTGGTCCTCGCAGACGAGGGCGACGGCGTCGGGGGCGAGGCGGACCCGCTCGGCGAAGGCGGCGGGCCAGGTCGTCTCGGGGGCGGGCCGGGGCGAGGCGCCGAACTCGCCGAGCAGCCGGGCGCGTTCCTCCGGGGAGGTCAGTTCGATGTGTCCGACGGGCCGGTCGGGGTCCTCGGTGAGGGCGTCCAGGACGGCGAGGAAGTGCCGCCGGTGCCCGGCGAGGGCCGCCCCGTCGCAGGCGTCGGCGTCCGCGTCGAAGTGGACGCGGAGGCCTTCGGGGCCCCCGGGGTCGCCGAAGGTGAGGGTCAGGTCGCCGACCGGGCCGAGCCAGTGCGGGACGAACTCGGCCTCGGCGCCGTCGAAGCGGACGCCGTCGGGCTGGGGCAGGACGTTGACGGTGGGGCCGACGAGTTCCCGTACGCCGTCGGTGAGGCCGAGGTCCCTGGCGAGGTCCTCGGCACGGTAGCGGCTGTGGGCGAGGAGTTCGGAGACGGCCGTGGCGACGGTGTCCAGGAGCCGGGCGGCGGTGGTGTCGGGGCGGACGGCGAGGCGCAGCGGCAGGATGTTGGAGACCATGCCGGGAACGTCCCGGGTCGCGGGGTCCCGGCGGGCGGTGACGGGGAGGCCGAGCACGAGGTCCCGTTCGCCGGTGGCGCGGTGCAGATGGACGGCGGCGGCGGTGAGCAGGAGGCGGGACGGGGGCACGCCGGCCTCGTCCGCGCGGGCGCACAGCCGGGCGACGGTCTCGGGGCCGAGGACGGCGGTGTCGCGGACGCGGCGGCGCATGGGGGCGGTCGTGCGCGGGACGAGGCGGACGGGTTCGGGCCGGCCGGCCATCCGCTCCCGCCAGTACGCGCGGTCCGCCGCGTGCTGCTCGGAGGAGGTGTACGCGGTGTCGGCGGCGACGAGCCGGGTCAGGGACCAGTCGGGGGCCGGGGCCGCGTCGCCGAGGGTGTGCAGGTCGCCGGCGCGGCGGCTGATCAGGGCGACGCCGGCGCCGTCGATCAGGAGGTGGTGGTAGCGCTGGTACCACCAGATCCGGTCGTCGGCGAGCCGGAGGAGGGCCTGGGCGAACAGCGGGCCGCCGACCGGGTCGGCGGGGCGGTCGGGGCCGGCGAGGGGGTCACGGCCGGTAGAGCGGTCGCGGTCGGCGGGGCGGTCGCGGTCGGTGGGGCGGCCGGGGCCGGCGAGGGGGGCGAGGCCGGCGGGGCGGTCGCGGTCGGCTTCCATCCAGCGGTGGGCGGCCGCCTCCGGGTCGGTCTCGCCCCGCAGGTCGACGTGGGCCACCTCGACGGGGAAGCGGGTGGGGATCTGGCGCGGGGTGCCGTCGGCGTCGATGATCCGGACGTGCAGGCTCTCCGCCTCCTCCACGGCCCGCCGGACGGCGGTCGCGAGGCGGTCGGGGTCGATGTCTCCGCGGAGTCTCAGGACGAACGCGATGTGATAGGCCGAGCCGTCCGGCTCGATCTGCTGGGCCAGCCAGATTCCGGACTGTCCGCCCGCGAGGGGGAGTCCGGCGGCGGTCGTCCGGTCCGACTCGGCGTCAAACATCGTTCGAGGATGCCTTTCCCTGGTGGTGCGTCGGTGGGGTGGAGCGGGGCGCGGCCGCCCGTGCGCACTCCGCCCGTCCGCCGGCCGGTGGCGGGCGACGGACGGGCGGAGGGGTGCGGAGGGGGCCGGCGGTTACTTGACGGCCGTCAGGAGCGGCTCGATCTCGTCGATCGCGTAGGGGATCGAGAGGACCGTGTTGAAGGAGAAGGCGGCGCCGACGTCCGGGTCCTGGTAGGGCACGAACAGGTCGCGCTTCTCCTGGCTGACCTTCAGCTTCCTGTAGAGCGGCTCGGCCTTGATGCGCTCGTTGGCCCCGGTGCTGGAGGTGACCCAGACGAGGCGGTCGGCCTCCAGCACGTTCAGCTTCTCGGCGCTGAGCTCGGCGACGTTCCAGCCCGGCTTGGCGAGGGCGTCGATCTCGGGCTTCAGCGTGAAGCCGAGCTCGGAGAAGAAGATCGCCTTGGGGTCGGTCTTCGTGAAGGCCGAGTACTTTCCGGCCTCGAAGCTGTCGGCCACGGTCAGGGTCTTGCCCGCCCACTCGGGGTGCTTGTCCCGGACGGCCTTGAAGCGGGCGTCGACGTCGGTGATCAGCTTCTCGGTCTCGGGGGTCTTGCCGAGCGCCTTGCCGATCTGGCGGGTCATGACCTGCCAGGGGGCGCCGTAGTCGGGGTGCTCCTTGGGCTGGGCGACGACCTTGGCGATCTTGGAGAGGGTGTCGTACTGCTCCTTCTTCATGCCCGAGTACTGGGCGACGATCAGGTCCGGCTTGAGGGCCGCGATCTTCTCGATGTTGTACTCGTCGCGCTCGCCGACGATCTGCGGCGGGGTCGAGCCCCACTTGTCCCTGGTCCACGGCCACTTGCCGTACGGCTTCTCCTTGAACCAGTCCACCGAGCCGACCGGCTTGACGCCCAGGGCGAGCACCGCGTCCTGGTCGGAGAGGCCGAGCGTGACGACCTTCTTCGGCTCGGCGTCGATGGTCGTGCTGCCGTACTTGTGCTCGACGGTCACCGGGAAGGCGCCGGCGGACGACGTGCTCGCGCTCGGCCCGCCCGACGGCTTGGCGGCCCCCTCGGTCTTCTCCGTGCCGCTCCCACAGGCGGCCAGAGCGAGCGCGGCGGCGACGGCGACGGCCGCGCGGGGGATGTTTCCGGCGAACCGCGCCAGGGCGGGGCGTGTACCAGTGGACACGTGTGTTCCTTTCACGGGGACTTCACGGTGCTGCCGCGCGTCCGGCCGAGGCGCTGCCGGTGGTGCGCGGCGGTGTGTGGGGGGGTGGAACCGAGGGGCGCCCGGGGCCGTGCGGCCGGTCCGGTGGGCCGGTGGAGCGGGTCCGGCGCGGCCGGCGGCTAGCGGCTCGTGCCGATGCCGCCGGCGATCGGGCGGACCGGGTCGGAGGAGTCCCCCGGTCCCCGTTCGAGGATGGACTCCAGGATCTCGCCGACCCTGATCGCGGTGTTGGAGAGCAGGGAAGACGTGATGCCGTGGGTGTGCTCGGTGCCGCCCTGGAGGTAGATGCCGCAGCGCAGTTCGGGGTCGGTGGTGACGCGGTAGTCGCGCTCGACGCGGACGCGGCCGGACCCGTCGCGGTGGCAGCGGTCCGCGACGTCGCCGAGGAGGCCGAGGGCGTCGGCCTGCCGGTAGCCGGTGGCGAAGACCACCACGTCGGCGTCGAGGACGGTGTCCTCGCCGGTGACGAGGTTGGCGACGGTGGCGCGGACGCCGTCCGGGCGCTCCTCGACCCCGGTGAGGCGGGACACGTTGACGAAGCGCAGCCGCTCGGTGCCGAGGACCTTCTCCTGGTAGGCCTGCCGGTAGAGGTCGTCGATGAGGTCGATGTCCACCACGGAGTAGTTGGTGTTGCCGTGGTACTCCATCAGCTTGCGCTTGATGTCGTCGGGCGCCGTGTAGTACTCGTCGACCGCCGCGGGGTCGAAGATGCGGTTGGCGAAACCGCTGTCGTCGGCGGGGCTGTAGCCGTAGCGCGAGAAGACGGCGCAGATCTCGGCGTCCGGGAAGCGGCGGTGGAGGTAGGCGACGTTCTCGGCGGCGCTCTGGCCGGCGCCGACGACGACGAAGCGGGCGGGGTCGGTGCCCTCCAGGCCGTCGACCCTGGCGAGCAGTTCGGAGTTGTGCCAGACGCGGTCGCCGCGCTCGACGCCCTCGGGCATGAGCGGGCGCAGGCCGGTGCCGACGACGAGGTTGCGGGCCCGGTGGACCACGGTCTCGTCGCCGGAGCGGGCGGTCACGTCCAGGTACTCGATCACGCCGTCGCGGACGACGGGGTCCACGGAGACGACCTCGTGGCCGTAGGAGACCATGTCGTCGACCTTGGCCGCCGCCCACTCGAAGTAGTCGTGGAACTCGACGCGCAGCGGGAAGAGGTTCTTGTGGTTGACGAAGTCGATGAGCCGGCCCTTGCTCTGCAGGTAGCGCAGGAAGGTGTACTCGCTGCTCGGGTTCCGCAGGGTCACCAGGTCCTTGAGGAAGGAGACCTGCATGGTGGCGTCGTCGATGAGCATGCCCCGGTGCCAGCCGAAGCGGGGCTGCCGCTCGAAGAAGTGGGCGGTGACCGTGTCCTCTCTTCCGACGCTCGCGTTGTGCTCGCTGAGCGCGATCGCCATGGCCACGTTGGACGGCCCGAAGCCGATTCCTATGAGGTCGTGGATCAGCGGTGCGTCGTCAGGAAGAGCCTGAGACATGTCACTCCCATCGTGCGGGACAGCCGCCTGTCAGGCGTGCTGTCAGGCGTGGGGAACGGCGGAGTCCGGGCACACCGGCGACATCGCATCACCGACCCGAACTTAGGTAAAGCTAACCTGATCCGCCTGAGCTGTCGATGGGACGAATCGGACATGAGCCATGCCGAACCGGTCAACTGGCCGGTAAATAGGCCTCGTTGCATCCTTAGGTTAGCCTTGCTTTACTTTAGAGTGCTCCACCGCTTCGGCGGTCCACCGCTCCCCCTAGGAGGAACGTGCCCATGCGGGTCGTCATGTTCGGCTATCAGACCTGGGGCCATCGCACCCTGCAGGCGCTCCTGGACTCCGAGCACGACGTCGTGACGGTGGTGACCCACCCGAAGAGCGAGCACGCCTACGAGAAGATCTGGAGCGACTCCGTCGCCGACCTGGCCGAGGAGCACGGCGTCCCCGTGGTCATCCGCAACCGGCCCGACGACGAGGAGCTGTTCAGGCTGCTCAAGGAGGCCGACCCGGACATCATCGTCGCCAACAACTGGCGCACCTGGATCCCGCCGCGCGTCTACACGCTGCCCCGGTACGGCACCCTGAACGTCCACGACTCCCTCCTGCCGAAGTACGCCGGTTTCTCCCCCCTCATCTGGGCCCTGATCAACGGCGAGACCGAAGTCGGCGTCACCGCCCACATGATGGACGAGGTGCTGGACGCCGGCGACATCGTCCTCCAGCGGGCGGTCGCGGTCGGGCCGCAGGACACGGCCACCGACCTCTTCCACAAGACCGTCGACCTCATCGCCCCGGTCACCGTCGGCGCGCTCGACCTGATCGCCTCGGGGCGGGCGGAGTTCACCCCGCAGGACCGGTCGCAGGCCACCTTCTTCCACAAGCGGGCCGAGGAGGACGTCCGGATCGACTGGACCTGGCCCGCCGAGGTCCTGGAGCGCCTGGTCCGCGCCCAGTCCGCGCCGTACCCCAGCGCCTTCACCTTCCACCGGGGCGAGCGGCTCGAAGTCGTCTCCGCCACCGTCTCCGAGGGGCGCTACGGCGGCACCCCGGGGCGGATCTTCTACCGGGAGGGCGAGGGCGTGGTGATCGTCGCCGGCGCCGACGCCCGCACCGGCCGCAACCACGGCCTCGCGATCACCCGCGTCCGGACCGCGGACGGCCGGGAACTGCCCGCCACGGAGTACTTCACCTCCATGGGGGGCTATCTGACCGCCCGTCCCTGACGGCCGGTCAGCAGGAACTCCGGCCCGCCCCGGACGGTCCCGGGGCGGGCCGGTACCGTGGGACGACATTGGGTTAAGGACACCCAACCCCCAACCAGAACAGGGTAGTTGGGGGCCGCCCCACCGCACGTGGACAGCGAGGAACAGCAATGGAGCAACCGGTCTACTCCGGCACCGCACACGGCCCGGACGGCGCGCGGTTCGCCGTGGTCGGCATATCGAACATGCCGACCGACTGGGCGCAGGTGCTCAAGGGCCTCACGGGCGCCGACCTGACGCTCCTCACCGCCCCGCCCGCCACCGGCACCGCCCCTGCCGGCGCCGTCGTCGGGGCCGCGGCCCCGGAGGCCGGCGCGGACCGCCCGGCGGCCGCGGGTCCGCCCTCCCTGAGCATGACGCCGCCCAGCGTGCTCGGCCTCAACGCGTACCTGATGTACGCGCTCGGCAAGGCCGCGCGGCGTAGGCTCCAGGACCGGCTGACCGCACGGGGATTAAGGCTCTGGCACCTCACCGTGCTCGCCCTCCTCTCCGATCTGGGCCCCCAGATGAAGACCGTCCTCGCCGCGCGGCTCGACATGAACGCCAGCGACCTGGTGCGGATCGTCGACGACCTCGTCAAGACGGGGTGCGTGGAGTGCGACCGCGACCCCGAGGACCGGCGCCGGATCGTGGTGCGCCTGACCCCCGAGGGCGGCTCCGCCCTGGCCGAACTCGGCGCGGACATCGCCTCGGCGGACGACGAGGTCCTCGCCCCCCTCGACGCGGAGGAGCGCCTGCTCCTCTCCTCGCTGCTGCGCCGGGTGCACACCCATCTGGAGGCGGGAACGAGGACGGCCGCGCGCCCCTGACCGGGGCCGCGCGGCCGTCCCGTACCCCCGGGGGTCCTCAGCGGCGGCTGCGGACGAGCAGGTACAGGAAGTACGGCGTGCCGATGACGGCGGTCATCATGCCGGCGCCGAGCTGGGCCGGTGCGATCACCGTCCGGCCCACCAGGTCCGCGGTGCAGACGAGCGCCGCACCGAGGAGCACCGCCACCGGCACCACGCGCGCGTGCCGGCGGCCCACCAGGGCGCGGGCGGCGTGCGGGGCGACGAGTCCGACGAAGCCGATCGTGCCGGCGGCGGCCACGGCGGTGGCGCTGAGCAGGACGCTCAGGGCGAGGAAGCCCAGGCGTCCGCGGCCGAGGTCGAGCCCGAGGAGCCGGGGGGTGTCCTCGTCGAGCGAGACGAGGTCGAGCTCCGCGCGCCGCAGGAAGGCCACGACCAGACCCACCACCAGGACCGCGGCGAGGGGCAGCGCGTCGGGCAGGGTCCGTCCGTAGGTGGAGCCGGAGAGCCAGGTGAGCGCCTTCGTCGCGTTGAACGGGTCGGTGAGGACGATGAGCAGGCTGATCAGGGCGGCGCCCGCGGTGGCGACGCCGAAGCCGACCAGGACGAGCCGGTTCTGCTGGAACCCGCCGCGCGCGGCGAGGCCGAAGACCAGGACGGAGCCGAGGGCGGCGCCCGCGAACGCGGCGCCGGCGATGCCCCAGGAACCGGCCGACGGCACCGTGGTGACGAAGAGGACGGCGCCGAGCGCGGCGCTGTGGGAGACGCCGAGGATGCCGGGCTCGGCGAGCGGGTTGCGGGTGACGGCCTGGACGAGCGTGCCGGACAGGGCGAGGGCCGCGCCCGCGAGGAGCGCCGCGACGACCCGGGGCACCCGGGTGTCGAGCACGAAGGAGACGGTCCGCCCGGCCCGGCCCTGGGCCCAGTTCACGACATCGCCCAGGAGCAGCTTGGAGTCGCCGAGCAGCACGCCGGCGACGACCACTCCCACGACCACGGCGACGAGCGCGCCGGTGGTGACGAGGAAGACGGTACGGCTCCTGATGCGCAGCCGGTCGACCGGCGGGGCTCCGGCGGTGTCCTTGACCCTGGTGGCCAGGGCGATCAGGAAGGCGCCGCCGACGAGGCTGGTGACGACGCCGGTGGGCACGGCGACGGCGAGGTCCGCGGGGACGAGGGCGCGCAGCAGCACGTCCGAGCCGAGGACGAGGGCGGCGCCGGTGAGGCCCGCGACCGGCAGGCCCGTACGGGAGCGGTGGAGCCGCCGGGCCCGGAGCGCGAGGGCGCGGACGAGCGCGGGGGCGCACAGGCCGACGAAGCCGATCGGCCCGGCGAGCGTGACCGCGGCCGCCGAGAGGAGCGCGGCGAGGACGACGGCCGTGACCCGGGTGGAGCGGACGGGGACGCCGAGGCCGCGGGCCGCGTCGTCGCCGAGGGCCAGGGCGTCGACCCGGCGGGCGAGGAGGAGCAGTCCGGCGAGGGCGACGAGCGCGATGGGCGCCATCTGCAGGACGCCGTCGAAGCCGCTCTGCGCGATGCTGCCCTGGTTCCACGTGTAGAGGCCCTCCGTCTCCCTCGGGTAGAGGAGGAGCAGGCCCTCGGTGACGGCGGTGAGGCCGAGGGTGAGGGCGCTTCCGGCGAGGACGAGGCGGACGGTGCCGGCGCCGAGGCCGGAGAGGCCGAGGACGACGGCGGCCGCGGCCAGACCGCCGGCGAAGGCGACACCGGAGGTGGCGAAGAGCGGGAGCGAGACGCCGGTGACGGCGGCGAGGCCGAGCGCCAGGTAGGAGCCGGCGTTGACCGCGAGGGTGTCGGGCGAGGCGATGACGTTGCGGCTGACGGCCTGGAGGGCGGAGCCGGCCATGCCGAGGACGGCGCCGACGAGCAGTCCGGCGACCGCCCTGGGCAGCCGGGAGGCGACGATGACGGAGGCGTCGGCGGGGTCGGCCCGGCCGGTGAGCGCCTTCCCTATCTCGGCGGCGCCGACGTCGGCCGTGCCCTGGGTGAGGTCGACGAGGGCGAGGCCCGCGACGAGGAGGACCAGTGCGGCCGTCACCGCGGCCGCGCCCCTCCGGGACGTGACCGCCGTCGGACGGGTGGAGGGTGGGGTTGCGGTGACGGCCATGGTGTTACTTCGTCAGCTCCGTGACGGCGGAGTCGACGTACCGGTTCATCGACGCGGGTCCGCCGAACATCCAGATGCCGTCGGGCAGGCGGTGGACGTTGCCCTTCTTGACGAACGGCAGGGAGGTCCAGACCTTGTCCTTGGTGAGGACGCCGGTGAAGGGGTTGCTGGAGGGGTCCTGGTCGTTGCCGATGTAGGCGAAGTGCACGTCGCCGATCTTGGTGAGGCCCTCGACGTCGGTGGCGCCGAGGCCGTACGCCGGGTCGCCCTGGACGGTCCAGGCGTTCTTCAGGCCGAGCTTCTCGTTGACGGCGCCGATGAGCGAGCCGCCGGTGTACGCCCGCAGGGAGACCTGGTTGGCGTTGAGGTAGCCGTCGGCGAAGGCGTACTTCGCGCCGGCGAGACCGGCGGCGGCGAGCTTCTTCTTCCCGTCCTCGATCTTCGCCTCGAAGTCCTTCTTGAGCTGGTCGGCCTTGGCGGTGGTGCCGGTGGCCTGCGCGATGAGGTCGAGGTTCTTGGTCATCTGCCCGATCGGGTCGGCCCCGTCGGCGGCCTTGAGCTCCAGGACGGGCGCGACCGTGCGCAGCTGCTTCACGACGGCCGGCTTCAGGTCGTTGGTGGCGACGATGAGGTCGGGCGCGAGACCGGCGACGGTCTCCACGCTCGGCTCGCCGCGGGTGCCGATGTCCTTGGCGTCGTTCTTGAGCGGGGCGGCGGTGTCCCAGGCCTTGTAGCCCTTGACGTCGGCGACGCCGGCGGGGTCGACGCCGAGGGAGATCAGGGTCTCGACGACGTTCCACTCGGTGCCGACGACCTTCTTGGCCGGCCCGTCGAGGACGACCTTGGTGCCGGTGGAGTCGGTGAGGGTGATGCTCTCGGCGGTCTTCTCGGCCTTCTTGTCGGCGGCGGGCTCGGTGGTGCCGCAGGCGGTCAGGGCGAGGGCCGCGGCGGTGGCGGTGGCCGCGGTGAGGAGGAGGCGTCTCATGACGGGGTCGTGAGCCTTTCGCTTCGCGTGTGGTGCCGGCCGATGGCGCGGGTGCGCAGCCGGCCGGTCAGGGGGTCGGTGTCGACTTCGATGCGGATGCCGTACGTGTCGGTCAGCCGTTCCGCGGTCAGGACGTCCTGCGGGGAGCCGTCGGCGACGACCCGTCCCGCGTGGAGGAGCACGACCCGGTCGGCGACGGCGGCCGCCTGGTCGAGGTCGTGCAGGACGGCCCCGACGGCGATGCCGTGGTCGTCCGCCAGATCGCGGACGAGGTCCAGGAGTTCGACCTGGTAGCGCAGGTCGAGGTAGGTGGTGGGCTCGTCGAGGAGGAGGACGCCGGTCTCCTGGGCGAGGCAGCTCGCGAGCCAGACGCGCTGGAGCTGTCCGCCGGAGAGGTGCTCGGCGCCCCGGTCCGCGAACTCGGCGACGCCCGTCAGGGCGAGGGCGCGGTCCACGGCGGCGCGGCCGTCCGGGTCGGCCTTGCCCCAGCGGCCCCGGTAGGGGTAGCGGCCGAACTCGACCACGTCCCGCACGGTCAGGCCGCCGGGCGTGGGACGTCCCTGGGTGAGCAGGGCGACGTGGCGCGAGAAGTCGCGGGGGGACAGGGCGAGGCCGTCGGTGGCGCCGTCGATGACGAGGGTGGCGGTCCGGGGACTCTGGAGCCGCGAGATCGTCCGCAGGAGCGTCGACTTCCCGCTGCCGTTCGGGCCGACGAGGACGGTGACCTCGCCGGGCCGCAGGGTCAGCGACGCGTCGTGGACGACGTCGACGCCCTCGTAGGCCACGGTGATTCCCGTGGCCGCCAGTTCGTGGCCGCGGGGACGACCGTCCGCGGATCTCTCTTCTCCAGCTCGCACAGCCGTAGGTTAGCCTAACCTAAGTGTTAGGCGAAACGGGGGGTCGCACCCGCGTGGGCAAGACGAGAATCGGCCGATTCGGCAGCGTGAAGCGCGGGGCGGGTAGGGGGTCCCGGAGAGGACTTCCCCCTTCCGGACGGAGCGGATCGACCGTGTGCACTGCCGAGGACCACCCCGCACGGGCCGCCGCCCGGGCCCGCACCACCGCCGGCCTGGACGCGCGGCTCGTGCGCTGCCGGGCCTGTCCGCGCCTGGTGGCGTGGCGCGAGGAGACCGCCCGCGTCGGGCGCGCCGCGTTCCGGGGCCAGGAGTACTGGGGACGACCGGTGCCCGGGTTCGGGCCGCCGGACGCCGCCCTGCTGATCAGCGGCCTGGCGCCCGCCGCGCACGGCGGGAACCGGACCGGCCGGATGTTCACCGGGGACCGGGCCGGCGACCTGCTGTACGCGACGCTGCACGAACTCGGCCTGGCCTCGCGGGAGACGGTCACGGGCCGCGACGACGGGCTCGAACTGTACGGGGTCAGGGTCACGGCGCCGGTGCACTGCGCCCCGCCCGACAACCGGCCCACGCCCGGCGAGCGGGACACCTGCCGCCCCTGGCTGGTCCGCGAGGCGCGGTTGCTGCGCCCGACGCTGCGGTCCGTCGTGGTCCTGGGCGGCTTCGGCTGGCAGGCGGCGCTGCCCGCCCTGGCGGAGGCCGGGTGGCTGGCGCCCCGGCCGCGCCCGAAGTTCGGGCACGGCGTGCGGACGGTCCTGGCACCGGCCTCCCCCGGGGACCCGCCGCTCGCGGTGTTCGGCAGCTACCACGTGAGCCAGCGGAACGTGTTCACCGGCCGGCTCACCCGGGAGATGTTCCGCGAGGTCCTCGCGGAGGCCGCCCGCGCGGCCGGCCTCCGCGTGGCGGAGTGACCGGGCTCCGGGGGCCCGGGCTCAGAGGTCCTGGACGCGCCGGAAGGGCCGGTCCGCCTCCAGCTCGAACGCGAGCTCCAGGAGGGTCCGTTCGGCGCCGGGGCGCCCCGCGAACATGACGCCGACGGGCAGTCCGTCCTCCGTCGCGCCCACGGGCAGCGAGAGCGAGGGCGTGCCCACGACGTTGTCGATCGGCGTGAACGCGACGTACGCGAGGATCCGTTCGACCAGCGCCGGGTACGGCACGCTCGGGGCGAGGTGGCCGAGCCGGGGCGCGGGGTGGGCGAGGACCGGGGAGAGGATCAGGTCGAGGCCGCGGAAGGCCGCCGCGTACGCCTCCTTGGTGCGCCGCAGCCTCCGCAGGACGCCGGGGGTGTTCCGCCAGTTCTCCAGGTAGGTCGCGCGCAGGCCCCGGCTGAGGCCGTCCATGCGGTGGCGGTCGAAGTCGGCGCCGAGGGTGCGGCCCGTGGTGCCGAGGAGGAAGGAGAGGAATCCCCAGTAGGTGAGGAAGTCGTCGGTGAAGCGGGGGTCGACGGCGATCCCCACCGGCTGCACCGCGTGGCCGAGCCGTTCGAGCCGGGCCGCGGTCTCCGTGACGGCGGCCCGGGTCGCGGCGTCGGAGGTGACGCCGGTCGGCGAGTCGAGGAGGAAGCCGACGCGCAGCCGGCGCTCCGAGGGGCCCTCCACCAGGCCGAGGGGCGGCATCTTCGGGTTGCGCCAGTGCCGCTCGGCGGCGGCGAGGAAGGCGGCGGAGTCCCGTACGGAGCGGCTGACGATCCCGTCGGAGACGATGTCGAGCGGGAGTTGGCGGCCCTGGGCGCTGGGCACGACCCGGCCCCGGCTCGGTTTGAGCCCGACCAGTCCGCAGCAGGCGGCCGGGATCCGGATGGAGCCGCCGCCGTCGTTGGCGTGCGCGATCGGCACCGCTCCGGCGGCTACGAGCGCCGCGCTGCCGCCCGAGGAGCCGCCCGCCGAGTGCGCGGTGTTCCAGGGATTGCGGACGGGTTCGGCGTCCTCGTACTCCGTGGAGGGGCTGAAGCCGAACTCCGGGAGCCTGGTCTTGCCGAGGACGGTGACGCCGCTGCTGAGGAACTGGCGGGTGAAGGCCGCGTGGCGGCGGGCGGGCCGGGGGGTGAAGGCGGCACTGCCGTGGCCGGTGGGCAGCCCCCGGTAGTCGGTGTTGTCCTTGACGAAGGCCGGGACCCCGGCGAGGAGGCCGGTTACCGGTCCGGGCTCCGGGCGTTCGGCGTGCGCCTGGACCGCGTGGAGCCGCTCCTCCACGGCCCGTACCCGCTCGGCCGCGTCCCGGGCCGCCTCGGCGGCGCCCACCTCGCCCCGCCGGATGGCCGCCGCGAGGCCTGTCGCGTCGTGCTCCCCCAGGGCGTCGTCCCGGAAGGCGTGCACCGTGGTCCGTTCCTCGAAAGTCGTCACCGCTGCCCCAAGTCCCCGTGTGTGGTCGGTTGGGCGCCATCATCGCGTACCGACGGGTAACAGGCGAGGGTAGGAAGAAAGGTGAGCCCTTTTCACCCGTCCCGAAAGACGGTTGGTCAGGTCAGGCCAAGGTAACTGGATTTCGCGCGCCCGGCCCCCGGCCGTCGCGGCAGGGAGGACACAGCCATGGGACTGCCGGCCATCGATTCCTACGCCCTGCCCGACCGGTCGGCCCTCCCCCGCTCCAGCGCCCCCTGGCGCATCGCCCCGGAGCGCGCCGCCCTGCTCGTCCACGACATGCAGAACCACTTCGTCAGGAGGCGGCGCGCTCCAGGGTCCACAGACGGTGGTCCCAGCCGACGTCGGTGCGGGAGCGCACGGTCAGGCCCGCGCTCGCGGCGAGGGCCTCGATCTCCCCGGCGTCGCGCACCCCGGAGCCGAAGGCGCACTTGAGGCGCAGGTGGTGCAGGACCGCCTCCACGTCCTCGGGGTCGCCGGTCGCGACCTGCTCGACCAGGAGCAGGGTGCCGTCCGGCGCGAGCGAGGCGACGGCCTCGGCGAGGGTGTGCACCGCGTCCTCGTCGTCCTGCCACTCCAGCTGACGCGACATCAGCAGCGTGCGGGTGCCGGCCGGTACGGCGCCGGAGCCGGCGACCAGGTCGATCCGGGGCAGCAGCTCCTCGTCGATGATCGCCTCGCGCAGCACCCGGAGCACCGAGGGCATCGCGACGATCCGCGCGCGCAGCCCGGGGCACTCCTTGACCAGGGTCTCGACGACGGTCGCCACGCCGTGGCCGGTGGCGGTCAGCTCGGTGACGGACGGCCAGTCGTGGGCGCGCAGCACACCGGGGGCGATCCAGCGGGCCTCGTCCTCGACGGCCGCGCGGGCGGTGTCGGCGATCCGGGACTCCCGGGCCATCTCCTCGGTCAGGGTGCGCCCGGCGAGGGTGCGGTAGCCGGCCCTCCCGGTGCGGACGGTGTGCAGCAGACCGGAGAGGGAGGCGTCGAACGCGGCCTCGGCACCCTCCAGGTGGTACTCCTCCGCCGAGTGGTCGTCCTCGACCAGCTCCTCGCTGACCGGGGTGAGGCTGTAGTTGCCCTCGCCGTCGGTGGCGAGCAGTTCGATCCCCGTCAGGTAGTCCAGGAGTGCCTTGAGGGTGGCCGGGTGGGCCCCGGCGCTCCGGGCGATCTCCGCGGCGCTCCGCACGCCCCGGTCGACCAGGTCGAAGACGCCGAGGGTGACGGCGGTCCGGATGGCGTAGGGGGGCGCCAGGTCGGTGAGTTCGTGGAGTCGCTCGTGCGCGTCGTCCTCGTCCTCCTCCGTCACCACGGGGGCGTCGGGCAGCGCCCCGGCCGGAGCGGGGACGGCGGGGGCGGCGGGCGCGGTGCGGCGCCAGTACCCCGTGATGTGCGTCTGCTCGCGCGGTACCCCTCGCTCGGTCGCCAGGTGGCGGCGGATGCCCTTGAGGGTGACGGCCTCGCCGGCGACCCAGGCGAAGACGGTGCCGGGCAGCCACTCGGCGGCGCGGACGGCCTGCTCCAGGAGGTCGGTGGTGCCGGCCGGGGCGCCGTTCCGGGAGAGCCAGACGATCTCGGCGTCGGCCTTGGTGGGCAGCTCCTGGCGGTGGCTGTCCTCCCCCACCTCGATGAAGACGCGGGCCTTGGTGCCCTCGGGCATCTCGGCGAGCCAGCGGCCGATGGCCGGCAGGGCGGTCTCGTCGCCGACGACGAGGATCCAGTCGGCGCCCTCGGGGTGGCTGTGGGACATCTTCGGTCCGGCGATCCAGGCGCTGTCGCCCGGGGCGGCGTTCTCGGCCCAGGTGGAGGCGACGCCGCCCTCGTGGCGGACGAAGTCGAAGACGATCTCGCCCTTCTCGGGGTCGTGGCTGACCGGGGTGTAGTCCTTGGCGACGGGCCGTCCGTCGGACCAGTCGAGGCTGCTCACCTGCTGCCGGGGCAGGACGAGGCGGCCGGTCTCGTCGGCGAAGAAGAACTTCACGTGGTCGTCGAAGCCCTCGGTGCGCAGGGCGGGCAGTTCCAGGCCGTCCTTGACGAAGGCGTCGAGCTGGGGCCCGCCGAGGGTGAGGCGGCGCATCCCGGGGGTGAGGTTCTCGGCGCGCAGCACGGTCAGCTCGCGCAGCACGATGGGGAAGGTGACGACCGAGCGGGGGCTGCGGGTGGGCATGGGTGCTGCTCCTTCGTGCGCGGTGCCGGGCGGGCGCCGCGGGACGGACCGGTGGGCCGGGCGGGCCGGCGGCGCGGTGCGCCCGGCCCACCCGGCCCGTGCGGGTGGTGAGGTGCTCCCCGGGGGGAGCGGGGGTCACTTGCCGGCGACGGCCCCGGCGAGGATCGGCGTCAGCTTCTCGACGATCCAGGGGGCGCTGAGGGCGTCCGGGTAGGCGACGGCGGAGGAGAGGGTGTTCTCCGAGGGGATGACCGCGTAGTGCTTGCCCTTGACGACCTTCAGGGACTGGAACAGCTTGTTGGTTTCCAGCTCCTTGGCGCTGAGCAGGCCGTTGTCGCCGAAGGGGTACGTCATGAGGAGGACGTCGGCCTCCAGCTCGTCCAGGTTCTCCAGGCTGACGGCGTTCTTGTCGGCCTTGTAGTTCTTGGCCTTGTCCGTCTTCTTGAAGCCGAGCTGCTCGAAGACGCCCGGGTCCTGGTCGGCGTAGGACATGAAGGTGATCTGCTCGGGGTGGACGACCGCGTAGGTGTACGTCTTGCCCTTGAATTCGGGGTGCGCGGCGGCCGCGTCGGCGGTGGCCTTCTCGTTGGCGGCGATGACCTTCTCGGCCTCGGCGGTCAGGCCGAGCGCCTTGGCGGCGGTCTTCAGGCGCTCCTGCCAGGTGAGGGTGTCGGAGTGCGCCTTGTCGGTGAAGGTGACGACCGGGGCGATCGGCGCGAGCTTGGCGTAGTCGGTGTCCATCGACCAGGTGTTCATGCCGAGGATGACGTCCGGCGCCTCGGCGGCGATGGCCTCGTAGTCGGTGCCGTCGGTGTCGTCGTACGTCTTGAGCTTGCCGGCGCCGAGCTTGGTGAGGGCGCGCTGCTTGTACTCGGGGACGGGGCCGCCGTCCTCGGCGTCGGGGGTGATGACCGGGACGATGCCGAGGGCGAGGGCGATGTCGGTGTCGCCGTCGGAGACGGTGGCGACCTTGAGCGGCTTCTTCTCGACCTCCGTCTTGCCCCAGGCGTTGGGGAGCGTGACCGGGAAGGCAGCCTCGGCGGCGCCGGTGCTCACACCGCCCGACGGCTTCTCGCCGCCGGCCTCGTCGTCCTTGCCGCCGCAGCCGGCGAGCAGGGTGGCGCACGCGACGGCGGCGATCAGGGTGCGGGCGGTGGAGCGCCGTGCGAGCGGTCTGGCGAGGCGGTTCATGGTCAGTTCTCCTGCGAGTGGTGACGGCGGCCGAGGGGGAAGATCTGCGGCCTTGCGGTGTGGGGGTGGGGTACGACGACGCACGTGAGGCCGAAGACCTCGGCCACGGTCCGTTCGTCGAGGACCTCTTCGGGCGGGCCCTGCCGGATGACGCGTCCGTCGCGCATGGCGACGATCGTCGAGGCGTACAGGGCGGCCTGGTTGAGGTCGTGGGAGACGAGCACGATGGTCTTGCCCGTCTGTTCGTTGAGGTCCGCGAGGAGGTCCATGACCTCGATCTGGTGCGCGACGTCCAGGTAGGTGGTGGGTTCGTCGAGCAGCAGGGTGGGGGTGTCCTGGGCGAGGGCGAGGGCGATCCACACGCGCTGGCGCTGGCCGCCGGAGAGCTGGTCGACGGGACGGTCGACGAGTTCGGCGGTGCCGGTGGCCCGGAGGGCCTCGGCGATGATCACGTCCTCGTGCTCGTCGCGGCGGCGGCCGAACTGCCGGTGCGGGTGGCGCCCGCGCCAGACCAGGTCCCCGACGGTGATGCTCTCGGGGGCGACCGGGGACTGCGGCAGGACGCCGAGCCTGCGCGCCACCTCGCGGGTGGGCAGGCGGTGGATGTCGGCCCCTTCGAGGAGGACCGATCCGGCGGCCAGGGGCAGCAGTCGGGCGATGGACTTGAGGAGGGTGGACTTGCCGCAGGCGTTGGGGCCGACGAGGGCGGTGATCCGGCCCTTCTCGATCTCCAGGGACAGGTCCTCGATGACGGGGGTCTTCCCGTACCCGGCGCTGATGCCGCGGGCTTCGAGCTGGTGGGGCGCGGTGGCCCCGGGGCTCTCGGTCTGCGGGGTCACGGTGTGTGTCACGAGGCTCCCTGCCTGCGTCGAAGGATCAGCCAGACGAAGTAGGGGGCGCCGAGCAGGGCGGTGAGGACACCGGTGGGCACCGGGCTGATCAGGGGTGCGTGCTGGGCGAGGACGTCGGCGCCCATGACGATGACGGCGCCGACGGCCGGGGCGAGGAGGGTGGAGCGCTCGGTCCCCACCAGGCGTACGGCGATGGGGCCGCTGATGAGGGAGACGAAGCCGATGGGGCCGACGACGCTGGTGGCGAGGGCCGCGGCGGCGGCCCCGAGGAGGAGGACGCCGACGCGGGAGGCGGTCACCCGGGTGCCGAGGCCGGAGGCGAAGTCGTCGCCCAGGGTCAGGGTGGCGAGGGGCCGGGCGAGGAGGAGCGCGGCGAGCGCGCAGGCGCCGAAGCCGACGGCGAGGGTGGTGACGCCGTCCCAGTCGGCGGCGTTGGTGCTGCCGACCGTCCAGCGCATGGCGATGGCGATGGTCTGCTGGTCCGCCACGGTGAACAGGTAGTTGGTGTAGGCGGTGCAGACCGCGCTGAGCCCGATGCCGACGAGGACGAGGCGGTACGTGTCGACTCCGCCGCGCCAGCTGAGCGCCTGGACGGCGGCGACGAGGACGAACGAGCCGATGACGGCGGCGACCGGGACGCCCAGGGTGAAGGCGGCGGGCGCGTAGAGCAGCGCGGTCGCGGCTCCGGCGCCGGCACCGGCGGAGATGCCGACGATGTCGGGGGTGGCGAGCGGGTTGCGGATCAGCCGCTGGTAGAGCGAGCCGGCGAGACCGAAGAGGGCTCCGGCGAGGAGCGCGGAGAGCGCCCTCGGCATCCGCAGCTGGAAGATCATGTAGTCGGCGAGGCCGTCCCGCAGGCCGAAGGCGGCGGGCAGGACGTCGGCGGGGTCGAGCCGGCCGATGCCGCCGAGCAGGACGGAGGCGGCGGTGAGGCCGAGGAGCGCGACGGTGAGCACGGCGCCGGTCACGGCGGCGCGGCGGTTGCGGGCGCGGCGGTCGGCGCGCAGGTGCGCGACGACGGCGGGCGTGGTCGGGGTGTCCGGCCGCGGGGGCCGGGTGTCGAGAGCGGTCATCACATCCGCACCAGGTCGCGCCGGCGGGCCAGCCAGACGAAGAAGGGGGTGCCGACGATGGCGGTCATGAGGCCCACCTGGACCTCGCCGTGGTCGAGGACAAGACGGCCGGCCGTGTCGGCGCCGGTGAGCAGGACGGCTCCGACGGCCATGGAGATCGGCAGCGACCAGCGGTGGTCGGGGCCGACGAGGAGCCGGGCGCAGTGCGCGGCGACCAGTCCGACGAAGGCGACGGGGCCGACGGCGGCGGTGGCGGCGGCGCAGAGCAGGACGGCGACGGCCGCGGCGGTGAGGCGGGCGCGTTCGACCCGGACGCCGAGGGCGCGGGCGGTGTCGTCGCCGAGGCCGAGGACGTTGAGGGTGCGGCCCAGCGGCAGGGCGAGGAGCAGGCCCGCGATCACGAAGGGCATGACCTGGCTCAGGACCTCGGCGCGGCCGGTGAGCTGGCCGACCGACCAGAAGCGGAGGTGGGCGAAGGCCTCCTTGTCGCGGACGACGAGGAGGGTGATGAGGGAGGACATCACGGCGGCCATGGCGACGCCGGCGAGGACGAGGCCGACGGCCGAACTCCCGGCGTCGGTGCGGGTCCCGATGAGGTAGACGAGGGTGGCGGCCACGGACGAGCCGAGGAGCGCGAGCCAGAAGTAGCCGCCGGCCTCGGTGACGCCGAGGAACAGGATGCCGAAGACGACGAACATCGAGGCGCCCTGCTCGACGCCGAGGATGCCCGGGTCCGCGAGGGGGTTGGCGGTGAGCGCCTGCATGACGAGGCCGGAGGCGCCGAGCGCCGCGCCCACCGCGAGGCCGAGGAAGGTCCGGGGGGTGCGCTCGGTCCACAGGACGTGGGTGTCGAACGCCTGCTCCCCGGGGTGGAGCAGGATGCGGACGACCTCCAGGGGCGAGATGTCCCGGGATCCGAGCCCGATGCCCGCGACGAGGGTCACGAGCACCGCCACGACGGCGAACACGGCGACGGCCGTGCCCCGGGAGACCCGGGTGCGGACCTGCGGAACGCCCCGACTCCCTTCCGGCACCGGGGCTTTCACCACCGACGTGGGCGGTTGTGTCATCTGTTGTCCTTGATCTCACGGCTCGTACGGCGACTTAGGTTACCCTTGCCTAACCTTCGGGGATCCAACCCGGAGGTCGACCGATCGCAGCGAGGGGCCGGAGTCCGACCGGCTCCGGGACCCCCGGGGGGTGGCCTCATGGCCGACAGCGGAACGAGGACGGCGGGCGAGGAGCTCATCACGGCAGCGGGGCACCCGACGCACGCGCACGACTTCCACCAGCTCCTGTACGCCCCTCTGGGGCGGATCACCGTCACCACGCCGGACGGCGAGCACGAACTCGCCTCGCCCCTGGCCCTGTGGCTTCCGGCGGGCACTCCGCACAGCGCCCGGTTCGACCCCGAATCCCTCGTCCTGGCGGAGCCGTTCGACCCCGCCGTGCACCACCTGCCGTTCACCCGGACCACCGCGATCCGCCTCGGCGACACCGTCCGCCGGCAGCTGCTCGCCCGGACCCGGGGGGCGGACGCCGAGGCCGACGACGCGGCGATGTTCGCCGCACTGACCTGCGCCCGGACCCGCCGCGACGCCCGGCTCCCGCTGCCCCGGCCGACCAGCGAGGCGGCCCGCACCGTCGCCAGGACCCTGCTCCGCCGACCCGACGACCCGCGCACCGCGACGGAGTGGGCCGAGAGCCTCTACGTCAGCTCGACCAGTCTGCGCCGGGCCTTCCGCACCGAGACCGGGATCGCCTTCTCCGAGTGGCGGACCCGGGTGCGCCTCAACCACTCGCTGGAACTGCTGACCCAGGGGCATCAGGTCGGCGCGGTCGCCGCGAAGGTCGGGTTCACGAGCACGAACGGCTACATACTGGCGTTCCGGCGGCACTTCGGGCGCACTCCGGGGGCCTGGACCAAGGAGTGCGCGGAGCGCTCCGCGGAGTGAGCCGGGCCGGATCCGGGCAGCGCTCCGGGCCGACGGGCGCCCGCCGGGGGTGACTTGACACCCACCGCCCCCTAGGCGATTTTAGGTAAGCCTTACCTAAACGCCCAGTTCCTGGGCGCCCCCACCGACCCGAACCACCGGCCCCTCCGCACCCGCCCCACCGGGCGCGGCGCGCGGGGCCGCACCGGCGCGAGGAGAGACCCATGACCGCGACCAACCCCTTCGAGGACGACGACGCCCGCTACTACGTGCTCGTCAACGCCGAGAACCAGCACTCGCTCTGGCCGGCCTTCGCCGAGGTGCCGGACGGCTGGACCGTGGTGCACGGCGAGGACTCCCGCCAGGGCTGTGCCGCGTACACCGAGGAGCACTGGACGGACCTGCGTCCGGCGAGCCTCGTCGCCCGTTCCTGACGTCGCCGCGTCCCGGCCGGCGCCCCGGCCGGGAGCGACCCCGGTCCGCCGCGTCACCCGAGGGCGCGGACCAGGACCCGGGAGCCGCGCGCGGGGTCGAGCGAGGCCCGCCACGCGGGCGGCGCGTCCTCCTCGCCGCCGAAGGCGAACCCGTACCGCAGGAACAGCAGTCCGCTGCCGGTGGTCGCCGTGAAGACGCGGACGGCACCCCGCGCGCCGGCCTCGCCGAGGGCGGCGTCGAGCAGGGCGGAGCCGATGCCCCGTCCCTGGTGTCCGGACGCGACGCAGAAGTTGTAGAGCACGACCGCCACACGCCCCCGCGCGTCGGTACGGGTACGGAGCCCCACGCACCCCGCCGGATCCCCGTGACCGGCCTCCACGACCAGGAAGTCCGTCGCGCGGCGGGCGAGTTCGGCGACCGTCCGGTCCCGCAGGGCCCCTTCGCGCACGAACGGCCGGGACAGCCGGTGGACCGCGCCGACGTCCTCGCTCCCGGCGGTCCGGACGGCGGCGACGGGGGCCGGCGGGAGCTCCGGGCAGGGAAGGGCAGCACTCAACGTCTTCTCGCTCTCTGGTGACTGACGGCTCGACGGTCCGCGGCGACATCGCGGCGGCCGTTTGACTACACGATAGTGAGTTAGGTAAGCCTTACCTAACCAATCGTGATCCATCGGACGGGAAGAAGAGGACCCACCCATGGCCGACACGGCCGGACAGCAGACCTTCGCCCTGGAGCGGCTCGTGCGCGACGTCGCCGACGTGCTCTACGTCGAGGCCGAGGAGATCGACCCGGACGAGAGCCTGCTCGACCAGGGCCTCGACTCCATCCGGCTGATGAGCCTGGTGGAGACGTGGCGCGCCGACGGCGCCGAGGTCGGCTTCGTCGAACTCGCCGAGCGTCCCACACTCCGCGAGTGGGCCGTACTCCTCGGGCAGTCGGCGGGAGCGTCCCGTGCGAGCCGGTGACCTCCTGGTCGACATCGGCCCGCTGCGGACCAGCCGGGACTTCCGGGCGATCTTCATCGCCCGGATCGTGTCCCTCTTCGGTCTCGGCATGGCCATGGTGGCCCTGTCCAAGCAGGTCTACGAGCTGACGGGGTCCAGCTTCGGGGTCGCCGTCTCCAGCATGATCATGAGCGTCACCGTCCTGGTGGGCTCCCTCTGGGGCGGCTGGGCGGCCGACCGCATGGACCGGCGGAAACTGATCCTGTGGGCCCGCGGCTCCGCCGCCCTCGCCTTCGCCGGCCTCGCGGTCAACGCCTTCACGCCCGACCCGCAGCTGTGGGCGGTCTACCTGTGCGTCGCGTGGGACGGACTCGCCACCGGGGTGAGCGTCACCGCCCTGATGGCCGTCGCCCCCACCCTGGTCCGCCCCGACCAGCTGCCCGCCGCCGGCGCCCTGATCTCCCTCACCGGTGAGATCGGCTCGGTCGCCGCCCCCTTCCTCGGCGGCGTGCTGCTCGCCCTGGCCGGCCCCGCGCCGGTCTTCGCCTTCACCGCCGCCACCACCGCCCTCACGACCCTGCTGCTGCTCCGGCTGCGGCCGCTGCCCCCGGTCGTGGACGAGGACGACGAGGACGGCGCCGAGGACTCCGGATCGCCGCTCGCGGCCTTCCGGTACGCCGTGCGCAACCGCGTCGTCGGCGGCCTGCTCGCCCTCGGCGGGATCAACGCGCTGTTCAACATGCCGATGGTCCTCTTCCCCGAGATGGTCGACAAGCGGTTCGGCGGCGGCGACGTCATGCTCGGCCTGCTCTACACCGCCCCGGCCGTCGGCGCGATCCTCGTCTCCGCCACCAGCGGCTGGATCACCCGCGCCGCCCGCCCCGGACGCCTGCTGCTCGTCGCCGCGTTCACCGGCGGCCTGGCCATCGTCGGCTTCGGCCTCAGCGGCAGCGCCGCCGTCGCCTTCGCGATGCTGGCCGTGGGCGGCGCCGCCGGCACGGTGTACGAGATCCTCGAGTACGCCCTCGTCCAGCACAACACCCCGGACCGGCTGCGCGGCCGCATGGTCAGCGTCCTCACCTCCCAGGGCACCACCGGCGACATCGTCGGAGACGTCGAAGTCGCCCTGGTGGCCAAGTGGTTCAGCCCGGCCGGCGCCGCCGTCGTGAACGGCGTGGTGTGCGCCGCGGCCGCCGTGGTCGTCGCCGTCGCCGTCCCCGGCCTGCGCAAGGCCACCCTTCCCCGCGAGGAGGAGCCCGGGGACGACGGCCCGCCCGGCGAGGACACCCCCGCCCCGGCCGTGGGCGCGGTCCCCGCCCCCGCCGGGGGCGCCCCGTCGGCCACCGGCTGACACCGACCGGGCGGGGCGCCGCCGGTGCCACCGGCCCGGCACCGCCCCGGCGCCCCGCCCTCCCTCCCCTCCCC
>JNWL01000049.1 GCA_000716465.1 Streptomyces bikiniensis | reverse complement strand
CAGTGGGACGGCCCGGGGGCGGGCACGGGGGCCGGGGCCCGACGGGAGGGCGACGGTCGGGGGGTGTGGACCCGTTCGGCGGCGGCGAGGGCGTCGGCGAAGCGGTCCAGTACGGCGGTGGCCTGCTCGTCGGTGAGGGTGAGCGGCGGCAGGAGCCGGACCACCGCGGAATGGCGGCCGCCGAGTTCGACGATGAGGCCGCGGGCCAGGCACTCCTGCTGGACGGCCAGGGCCAGGGCGGGGGCGGCGGGCGGGACGGTGTCCTCCGGCCCGGCCGCGTCGGGGTCGACGAGTTCGACGCCGATCATCAGGCCCCGGCCGCGGACGTCGCCGACGCACGGGTGGGCCGCGGCGAGGCCCTGGAGCTGCCCGAGGATGCGGGCGCCGAGGGTGCCGGCCCGTTCGGCCAGCTTGTTCTCGCGGACGTACGCGAGGGTGGCCGTGCCGGCGGCCATGGCGAGCTGGTTGCCGCGGAAGGTACCGGCGTGGGCGCCGGGTTCCCAGGCGTCGAGCGCGGAGCGGTAGACGACGACGGCGAGCGGGAGGGAGCCGCCGATGGCCTTGGAGAGGACCATCACGTCGGGCACGACGCCGCTGTGCTCGACGGCCCAGAAGGCGCCGGTGCGGCCGACCCCGGTCTGCACCTCGTCCACGACGAGGGGGATGGCGCGGTCGGCGGTGATCCGGCGCATCCGGCGCATCCAGTCGTCGGGGGCGGGAATGACGCCGCCCTCGCCCTGGACGGCCTCGACGATCATTCCGGCGGGGGTGGTGACACCGCTCTTGGGGTCGTCCAGGAGGCTCTCGGTCCAGCGGGCGGAGAGCTCCGCGCCGCGTTCGCCGCCGGTGCCGAAGGGACAGCGGTACGCGTGCGGGTAGGGCAGCCGGGTCACGCGGACGTCGTGGGCCCCGCCGGAGGCGGCGAGGGCTCCGGCGGTCATGCCGTGGTAGGCGCCGGTGAAGGCGAGGAGGCCGTCGCGGCCGGTGGCGGTGCGGACGAGCTTGAGGGCCGCCTCGACGGCGTCGGTGCCGGCCGGTCCGCAGAACTGGATGCGGGCGTCGTCGGCGAGTTCGCCGGGGAGGGTGGCGAACAGTTCGGAGGTGAAGGCGTCCTTGACGGGGGTGGCGAGGTCGAGGACGTGGAGCGGGGCGCCCGAGTCGAGGACCTTCTTGATCGCTTCGAGGACCACGGGATGGTTGTGGCCGAGCGCGAGGGTCCCGGCGCCGGAGAGGCAGTCCAGGTAGCGGCGCCCGTCGGCGCCCTCGATGGTCAGCCCCCGGGCCCGCACGGGGACGATCGGCAGGGAGCGGGCATAGGTGCGGGCGGCGGACTCGCGCAGGGACTGACGGCGCAGGATGCTCTCGTACCCGGTCCCCCGCACCGTCCGCCCCGACGGGGAGGCTTGTCGGCCTTCGGCCTTTTCGGGCGGTTCGGGGCTTTCGCCCGCCCGGTTCGGCGCGTCCGCCGGGGCGTGCGGCTCCGCCGGGACGGCCGGAGCTGGTTCGGTCACGGCCACGGCTCGGTGTCCTCCCGCTGTAACAGTTGCGTTGCACATCGGGGCGTCGGGGAGCGGCCGCAAGGCCCGCCCCGGGCGCCTCCGTTGTGTCCCCCGTGCGTACCAACGACGGGAACTCCCCGGGATCACGGGCCGGAGGCAAGATCTTGGCGTGTCCCGGATCACGGCACGGCAACGACCGAACGGTGCCCGGAACCACCGGCGGGGCGCGTACCGTCCCCTCCGGCACCGGCATAGTGGGGGCCGTCGGCCGTGATCCGCCCGGGTTCGGCCACTGTTCGCCCATGAGCAAGTGCACGAGCGAGTCCACGGGCAGGTCCGTGAACGAGCCCATGAGCAAGCCGTACAAGTTGACGTAGTCCCAGGGGGATCACGAGATGCGATCGATTCGTCCGCTGCTGACGGCGGCTTCCGCCGTCGCGGCGCTGACGCTCACCGTTACGTCCTGCGGGCCGAGCGAGGAGAACGCGGGGGACAAGCCCAGTGCCCCCGCGAGCCTGAACCCGGCCGAGAAGATCAAGATTCCGGAGGACCTGAAGGACCGCCTGAAGGAACACGGGATCGACCTCGACAAGTGGCGCAACGGCGAGTGGAAGAACTGGGACCGCGACAAGTGGCTGCGTGAGGCCAAGGACTTCGTCAACCCGATCATCGAGGACCTCTGGAACCCGGACCGGATGCGGGAGGCCGAGCGCCCCGACAAGCCGGTCGAGGAGGAGGACATCTCGGGCGACAAGGGCGTCACCGACCCGGCTCCGGACCCGGTGCGGGCGAAGGCCGTGGACGCGAAGTACCACGACAACGCCCCCGAGTCCGGAAAGGTCTTCTTCGACGGCCCCGAGGGCTCCATGGTCTGCTCGGCCACGGTCGTGAAGGACCCGGCGCACCCGGGCAAGTCCAACATGGTCTGGACGGCCGGGCACTGCGTGCACAAGGGGAAGAAGGGCGGCTGGTACCGCAACATCGCCTTCGTGCCCTCGTACAACGACTCGGCGCTGGCGACCTCCGCCCTGGAGAAGGCGACGCGGGAGCAGATCGCCCCGTACGGCGTGTGGTGGGCGGAGTGGGTCAAGACCTCCGACCAGTGGATCGCCGAGGGCGCGAGCACGGGCGGCGCGGGCGCTCCCTACGACTTCGCGGTCATCAAGGTGACGCCGGAGAAGGGCTCCTCGGGCAAGTCCCTGGAGGAGACGGTCGGTTCGGCGCTTCCGGTGGAGTTCAACGCGCCCGCCGTGCCGAAGATCGCGAGTCTGACGGCGACCGGTTATCCGGCGGCGGCGCCGTTCGACGGCCAGAAGATGTTCCAGTGCCAGGACAAGCCGGGCCGGCTGTCCCTGAAGGCGAACCAGCCGACGATGTACCGCATCGGCTGCACCATGACCGGCGGTTCGTCCGGCGGCGGCTGGGTGGGCAAGGGCGGCGACGGCAAGCCGGCGCTGGTCTCGAACACCTCGATCGGCCCGGCGTCGGCGGGCTGGCTCGCGGGCCCGCGCCTGGGCCCGGAGGCCAAGGGCATCTTCGACGAGGTCAGCAAGAAGTACGCCGGCCAGTAGGCCCGGCACGGAGGCGGGGCCCCCGGGTCCCGCCTCCACCCATGTCGCGCCCGTCTCGGCACAGGGACCCGTCTCGGCACAGGGACCCGTCTCGACACGGGCGCCCGTTCCGGCCGGGCATCCCAGCAGTAGACACCTCAGGGGGAAATCACCACATGCGCTCCGTACGACCCATACCCGCGGCCCTCGGCCTGGCCGCGGCGCTCGCGCTGACGGCCACGGCCTGCGGGCCCACCGAGACCCCGGCCGTCGACAAGCCGGCCGGCGGGGCGAGCAGTTCCGCGCCCGCTGCCGACGCCGGTGACGGCGGCTCCGACCTCACCGAGGACCTCGCCGACAAGCTGAAGAAGCGCGGCGTCGACCTCGACGGCTGGAAGAACGGCGAGTGGAAGAACTGGGACCGCGAGACCTGGCTGCGTGAGGCCGAGGACTTCGTCAACCCGGTGATCGAGGGGCTCTGGGACCCGGCGCGCATGCAGTCCGCCAAGAGCCCGGAGCAGACGATCGCCACCCAGGCCGGTGCCAGTGGCAGCGATCCGGTGCCCCGGCCCGTGCAGGCGCAGCGCGAGAAGACGCCGTACCACCGCAACGCGGCCCCGGTCGGCAAGATCTTCTTCGACGCGCCGCAGGGCCACATGGTCTGCTCCGGCACCATCGTGAAGGACCCCCGCCGGCCCGGGAAGTCGAACCTGGTCTGGACGGCCGGACACTGCGTCCACGCGGGCAGGAAGGGCGGCTGGTACCGCAACATCACCTTCGTGCCCGCGTACAACGACCGGGGCAAGTCCCCCGCCGCGCTGCGCAACGCGAAGCCGCACGAGGTGTACCCGTACGGCCAGTACTGGGCCGACTGGGCCGTGACCTCGGGCGAGTGGATCAAGTCCGGCGGCACCGATCAGGCCTGGCCGTACGACTACGCCGTGCTGCACGTGAAGCCGCAGCGGGGGACCAAGTCCCTGGAGGAGACCGTCGGCGCCGCCCTGCCGGTCGACTTCTCCGCCCCTGCGCCCGCGCGGGCCGGGACGATCGGCGCCTGGGGATACCCGCAGGCCGCCCCGTACGACGGTGTGATCATGCACAAGTGCCTGGACCGGGCGACGCGGTACACCACGGCGCCCGCGACCCCGGTGATGTACCGGATCGGCTGCACGATGACGGCGGGCTCGTCCGGCGGCGGCTGGTTCCGGGTGCTGCCGAACGGGAAGACGGCGCTGGTCTCGAACACCTCGATCGGCCCGGCCGGCCGCAACGGCTGGCTCGCCGGGCCGCAGCTCGGCAGCGGCGCCAAGGCGGCCCACGAGATGGTCAGCAAGAAGTTCGCCCGCTGACGCGCGGCACACAGATCCCGCGGCACGTGGAACGGCCGAAGGCGCCGGTCCCCTCCCGGAAGGGAGGAGGCCGGCGCCTTCGGCGCGTGAGGTGCGGGACCGTCAGTGCGCGGCGGGCACGAACGGCGCCAGGAGCGCCGCCAGTTCCTCGTGCACCCTGGCCTTGAGCAGGGTGCCCTCGGGGGTGTGCTCCTCGGACTCCAGCTCGCCCTCGGCGTGGACCCGCGAGACCAGACCGCCCTGCGTGTACGGCACGAGGGCCTCGATCTCGACCTTCGGGCGCGGCAGTTCGGCGTCGATGAGCGCGAGCAGTTCCTCGATGCCCCGGCCCGAGCGGGCCGAGACCGCGATGGAGTGCTTCTCCACCCGCAGCAGGCGCTGGAGGACCAGGGGGTCCGCCGCGTCCGCCTTGTTGATGACGACGATCTCCGGCACGTTCACCGCGCCGACGTCCCGGAAGACCTCGCGCACGGCGGCCAGCTGCTCCTCCGGGGCGGGGTGCGAGCCGTCCACCACGTGCAGGATGAGGTCGGAGTCGCCGACCTCCTCCATGGTGGAGCGGAACGCCTCGACCAGGTGGTGCGGAAGGTGCCGGACGAAGCCGACCGTGTCGGCCAGGGTGTAGACCCGGCCGGTGGGCGTCTCGGCCCGGCGGACGGTCGGGTCGAGCGTGGCGAACAGCGCGTTCTCCACGAGGACGCCCGCGCCCGTGAGCCGGTTGAGCAGGGAGGACTTGCCGGCGTTGGTGTATCCCGCGATGGCGACCGACGGCACGTTGTTCCTGCGCCGCTCCTGCCGCTTGATGTCGCGGCCGGTCTTCATCTCGGCGATCTCCCGGCGCATCTTCGCCATCTTCTCGCGGATGCGGCGCCGGTCGGTCTCGATCTTGGTCTCACCGGGGCCGCGGGTGGCCATGCCGCCACCGCCGCCGCCGCCCATCTGCCGGGAGAGCGACTGGCCCCAGCCGCGCAGCCGCGGCAGCATGTACTGCATCTGCGCGAGCGCGACCTGCGCCTTGCCCTCTCGGGACTTGGCGTGCTGGGCGAAGATGTCGAGGATGAGGGCGGTCCGGTCGACCACCTTCACCTTGACGACGTCTTCGAGGGCGATGAGCTGGCCGGGGCTGAGCTCGCCGTCGCAGACGACGGTGTCGGCGCCGGTCTCGACCACGATGTCCCGCAGCTCGCGCGCCTTGCCCGAGCCGATGAAGGTGGCCGGGTCCGGCTTGTCGCGGCGCTGGATCACGCCGTCGAGCACGAGGGCGCCCGCCGTCTCGGCGAGGGCCGCGAGCTCCGCGAGGGAGTTCTCGGCGTCCTGCACGGTCCCCGAGGTCCAGACGCCGACCAGCACGACGCGCTCCAGGCGCAGCTGGCGGTACTCGACCTCGGTGACGTCCTCGAGCTCGGTGGAGAGGCCGGCGACACGGCGCAGGGCCGCGCGCTCGGAGCGGTCGAACTGGTCGCCGTCCCGCTCTCCGTCGATCTCGTGGCTCCAGGCGACGTCCTCTTCCATCAGGGCATCGGCCCGAAGGCTCTCGGTACGGCTCGTCTCCGCGAAGCTCTGGTTGTCCTGGGAAGGGGATGAAGAGGAGGTCATTGGATCCTTACGTCTGAGGAGAAACAGGTGTGTGACGGTGACAACGCGCGCGGGCGCCGGAAGATTCCCGGGCCCCGGCCGCCTCGCCGACCGGACGATGGTGACACGCCCCGCCGGGGTCCGTCATCCGGGTTTCGGGGCGCCTCCCGCGCCGCCCGCCGGGTTGCTGCGCCAGTCCGGGTGGCCGGGCATGGGCGGGGTCTTCTCGCCGTACAGCCAGCCCTGGAAGAAGCCGGTGAGGTCGCGTCCGGCGGTCCGGCCGGCCAGGGCGACGAAGTCGGCGGTGGCGGCGTTCCCGTTGCGGTACCGGGCGACCCAGGCGCGCTCCAGGCGCTGGAAGGCGGCGGTGCCGATCTCCTGGCGGAGCGCGTAGAGGACCAGGGAGCTGCCGTCGTAGACGACGGGCCGGAAGAGGCTGATCTTGTGGTCCGGCGAGGGGGGCTCGGGGGCGGCCGGGGGTCCGCCGGCCGCCCGCCACCCGTCGGAGGCGGCGTAGGCGGCCTTCATGCGCCGCTCCAGGGACCGGCCGGCGGTCTCCTCGGCGTACAGGGCCTCGTACCAGCTCGCGTGCCCCTCGTTGAGCCACAGGTCGGACCAGCTGCGGGGCGAGACGCTGTTGCCGAACCACTGGTGGGCCAGCTCGTGGACCATGATCGAGTCGACGTACCACTCGGGGAGGGTCCGGTCCGCGAAGAGGCGGCGCTCGAAGAGCGAGAGGGTCTGGGTCTCCAGCTCGAAGCCGGTGGTGGCGTCGGCGACGAGCACGCCGTACGTCTCGAAGGGGTACGGGCCGACCTGCCGCTCCATCCACTCCATGTGGGCCGGCGTCCTGCGGAGCCAGGGTTCCAGGAGCTCCCGGTCGGCGGTGGGCACCACGTCCCGCAGGGGCAGTCCGTGGGGTCCCGCGCGGTGGACGACGGCGGAGCGGCCGATGGAGATCTGGGCCAGCTCGGTGGCCATGGGGTGGCGGGTGCGGTAGGTCCAGGTGGTGGTGGAGCCGTGGCGGACGCGACCGGCGGGCAGGCCGTTGGCGACGGCGGTGAGGCCGTCGGGGACGGTGATCCGGAAGGTGAAGTACGCCTTGTCCGCCGGGTGGTCGTTGGACGGGAAGACCCGGTGGGCGGCGTCGGCCTGGTTGGCCATGGCGAGGCCGTCGCCGGTGCGGACCCAGCCGCCGGTGTCGGCGGGGCCGGAGGGGTCGCTGGTGTGGGTGACGGTGATCCGGACCGGTTCGCCCGCTTCGACGGGCGCGGCGGGGGTGATCACCAGGTCCTCGCCGCTGCTGGTGTACGCGGCGGGGCGGCCGTCGACGGTGACGGCGGAGACCTCGCCGTGGGTGAAGTCGAGGTTGATCCGCTCCAGGTCGTCGGTGACGAGCGCGTCGATCCGGGTCACGGCGGAGAGCGGCTTCGTGTTCGCGCCGGGGTACGCGACGTCGAGGGTGTACGCGAGGACGTCGTAGCCCGGGTTGCCGAGGTGCGGGAAGAGCGGGTCGCCGATGCCGAGCGGCGCGGGGGCGGGCAGCCCGGCGGCGACGAGCCCGGCCGAGGAGGCGACCAGGGCGGCGGAGCGGAGCCACCGGGCACGGGGCGGCAGGGGCGCGCGGTCGAACGGCAGGGGGGCGTGGTTGAACGGCACGGGGGATCGGGCGAACGGCATGGGCCAGGGCCTTTCCGGAGGACTGGCCCTACGGCTACCAGGGCTTTCGCCGCGCGCCGGGGCGGCTCGCCCGCCCGCCACCCGAAGGGGGTCACGCCCGGACGGCACCTGCCGGTCCCGGTCGGTCACGGGCTCCTTCCGCCCGGTCACGGTCGCCGTTCCCTCAGCTCCGGCGCGGGCGGGGGCGGGGTGACGCGCGATGGCGGGCGCGGCTCACGTCGTACACCCCCGGCACGTCCCGCATGGCCCGCATGAGGGCGGGGAGCTCGGCCGCGTCGGGGAGGTGGAGGGTGTACGTGTGGCGGACCCGCTGTTCGCTGGGCGGCTCGACGGTCGCGGAGACGACCGCGGCCCCGGCGGTGGCGATGGCCTCGGTGAGGTCGGCGAGGAGTCCGGGCCGGCCGAAGGACTCGGCCACGAGGGTGACCCTGCCCTGGGCGGTGTCGCCCCAGCGGACGGTGACGGGCGCGCGGCCGACCCGGCGCATGGCGTCGGCGGAGGCGCAGCCGGAGCGGTGGACGGTGACCGATCCGCCGCGGACCCGGAAGCCGGTGATCTCGTCGGGGGGTACGGGGGTGCAGCACCCGGCGGGCCGGACGGCGGCGGGCTGCTCGCCGTCCAGGTCGGCGTGGAGCTCGGCGTGGAGCCCGGTGCCGGAGCGGGGGTCGGCGGCCGGGCGGGGCTCGGGCCTGGGCTCCGGGTGGAAGCGGGAGCGGGCGCCGGGCCGGGGATCGGTCGGGGCATGGGGCCCGGCGCCGGCGGCTCGGGCATCGGGCCGGGGGCCGGTGGAGCGGGGATCGGTGGCTCGGGCATCGGGCCGGAGATCGGCGGGGCGGAAGGCGGTGGGGCGGGGACCGGGTCCGGGGGTGGTGGTTTCGGTGCTCTCCGGGTGGTCCCGCAGCCACCCCGCGATGGCGATCCGGGCGGCGGGGGTACGGGCGTGGTCCAGCCACTCCGGGGACGGGCCGGACACGGGGTCCTGCGCGAGCAGCAGCTGCACGGTGTCGCCGTCGCCCAGGACGGTGCTCAGGGGTGCGAGGCGCCCGTTGACGCGGGCGCCGAGACAGGCGTGGGCGGCCTCGCCGTGCTGGGCGTAGGCGGCGTCGATGCAGCTGGCGCCGGCGGGCAGGCTGATCGTGCCGGGCGCGCTGCCGTCGGCGCGGAAGACGGTGATCTCGTCGTCCTCGGCGAGGTCGGCGCGCAGGGAGGTCCAGAAGGTGTCCGGGTCGGGGGCGGACTGCTGCCAGTCGAGGAGGCGGGAGAGCCAGCCGGGGCGGGTGGGGTCGACGCGCTCGCCGTCCTCGGTCGCCGGGGACGCGAGGGGCGCCGCCGGGGACGCGGGGGACGCCGCCGGGGACGCGGGGGACGCCGAGGGCGCGGGAGACACGGGGGACGCCGGAAGCGCCGCGCCCTCCGGCTGCTCGGCGGCCTCCTGGCCCACGTGCGGGTTGCCGAGGGCGACGACCCCCGCCTCCGCGACCTTGTGCATCCGGTGCGTCCGGATGAGGACCTCGGCCATGGCCCCGTCGGGGGCGGCCACGGCGGTGTGCAGGGACTGGTACAGGTTGAACTTGGGCGCTGCGATGAAGTCCTTGAACTCGGAGATCACCGGGGTGAAGCAGGTGTGCAGCTCACCGAGGACCGCGTAGCAGTCGGCGTCCTCGGCGACGAGCACGAGGAGACGGCCGAAGTCGCAGCCGCGCAGCTCGCCGCGCTTGAGGCGGACGCGGTGGACGGAGACGAAGTGCCGCGGCCTGACGAGGACTTCGGCGCCGATGCCGGCCTCGCGCAGGACGGCGTCGACCTGTTCCGCGACGGCGCCGAGCGCGTCGGGGGCGTGCGGGTTGCCGGCGATGAGCGCGCGCGTGGCCTCGTACTCCTCGGGGTGGAGGATGGCGAAGACCAGGTCCTCCAGCTCGGTCTTGAGGGCCTGGACGCCGAGCCGTTCCGCGAGCGGGATGAGGACGTCCCGGGTGACCTTGGCGATCCGGGCCTGTTTCTCGGGGCGCATCACGCCGAGGGTGCGCATGTTGTGGAGGCGGTCGGCGAGTTTGATCGACATGACCCGGACGTCGTTGCCGGTGGCGACGAGCATCTTGCGGAAGGTCTCGGGTTCGGCGGCGGCGCCGTAGTCGATCTTCTCGACCTTGGTGACGCCGTCGACGAGGTAGGCGACCTCGGGGCCGAACTCCCGGCGCACCTGATCGAGCGTCACATCGGTGTCCTCGACGGTGTCGTGGAGGAGGGAGGCGGTCAGGGTGGTGGTCTCGGCGCCGAGCTCGGCCAGGATGAGGGTGACCGCGAGCGGGTGGGTGATGTACGGCTCGCCGCTCTTGCGGAACTGGCCCCGGTGCGAGGACTCGGCCAGGACGTACGCCCGGCGCAGCACCGTCAGGTCGGCCTCGGGATGGTGGGCCCGGTGCGCCTCGGCCACGTGGCCGATGGCGTCGGGCAGCCGGTCGCGGGGGGCCGGTCCGGCGGTGGCGCCGAGCAGGGCGGCGCGGCCGAGCCGGCGCAGGTCGATGCGGGCGCGTCCGCGTCTGCGGACGGTCGTGTCGGTGGCGGCGTCCTCCGCCTCGCTCACAGGGTTGGTGGCCTCTGCGCTCATGGGGCACCTCCGGCGACAGACCGGCGGTGGGCGGGCCAGGCGTGCCCGGGGGCCGGTGCTTGATGCTACCGACCCCACCACGCGGCGCAGTCACGCTCTCGCTCAGCGTGAAACGGATCACCCATTCGAGCGATAATTCAGTCGTTGACCGTTTCGATTCCGGCGGCTGCGGCGTTCCCGGGGCCCGTGGCCAGCCAGGCGGGGTCGACGGTGCCCTCGGCAACGATGACGGCCGGGCCGGTCATGTCGATCCGCCCGTCGGGGTGCTCGGTGATGACCAGGGTCCCGCCGAGGACGTCGACGATGTACGTGACGGGGGTGCCGCTCTCGGCGGGATCGGCGCCGTCGCGGCGGGCGGCGGCGACGGCGACGGCGCACGCGCCCGTGCCGCAGGAGCGGGTCTCGGCGGCGCCGCGCTCGTGGACCCGCATGGCGACGTGGCGGGGGCCCCGGTCGACGACGAACTCGATGTTCACCCCGTCCGGGTAGACCGAGGCGGGGGCGTAGGCGGGCTCGGTGGACAGGGTCCCCGCGTGGTCGAGGTCCTCGACGAAGGCGACCGCGTGGGGGTTGCCCATGTTGACGTTGCGGGAGGGCCAGCTGCGGCCGTCGACGGTGATCGTGGCGGCGGCCTCGGGGAGGACCGCGCGGCCCATGGCCACGGTGACGGAGCCGTCCTTGTCGAGGTGCACGTGCTTGACCCCGCCGCGGGTGGCGACGGGCACCTCGCCGGCGGTGACGTGTCCGGCGTGCTCCAGGTAGCGGGCGAAGACCCGGACCCCGTTCCCGCACATCTCGGCGACCGAGCCGTCGGCGTTGCGGTAGTCCATGAACCACTCGGCCTCGTCGGCCAGGTGCCGGGCCTCGGGATGGGCGGCGCTGCGCACGACGTGCAGCAGCCCGTCGCCCCCGATGCCGGCGCGCCGGTCGCAGAGCCGGGCGACGGCGGCGGGGGGCAGGTCGAGGGCGTTCTCCGCGTCGGGGACGATCACGAAGTCGTTCTCGGTGCCGTGGCCCTTGAGGAAACGGAGCGGGGAGGTCTGCGTGCTGGTCACGCGATCAACTGTACGGCGCGGGGTCGAGGTGCGGGCCGGTGGTCCACGGGCCTGCGGCGCGAGGGTCAGCGCAGGCGGGCCACGCGCCAGACCGCGAGGACCGCCAGGGCCCCGATGGTCGCCACGTACAGGGTGAGGACGCGCCAGTCGGGGCGCTCGCCGGATCCGCGCGCCGGGAGTCCGGGCCAGGTGTGGCCGACCTTGCGGGCGGCCATCACGCCCCAGCCCGCCGCGCAGGAGCTGATGAGCAGGCCGAGCATGGCGACGACGGCACCGCCATCCCCGGAGCCGAAGGCGAGCGGGAAGGCGAACATGAGCGAGCCGACGGCGGCGAGGCCCACGATCGGGGCCAGCTGCCAGATCCGCAGCCGCCGCTGGGGGCGCAGCTCGACCTCGACCTCGTCGGCGTCCACCACGACGGCGGTGCCGACCGCGTCGTCGGGTCCGTCCGGGGTCAGCCCCGGAGTCCCGACCGGGGCGTCGTCCGCCGGACGGTGCGGGGTCCCACCCGGCGGGTCGCCCGGCAGGTCGCCCGAAGGATCCGCCGCCGGGTCGCCGAGGACCGCGTCGTGCTGTTCTCTGTCGCGAGGGCCGGCCTCCATCGCCACGCGCCCTCCCCACTCGGACTCCACTTGGTCGATCGATGCTCGATGATGGCACGCTCCCGACCGCCGGAATGACGGGCAGGGCGTCCCGATGCCATCACGTGATCAGGCTGTAACCGCTCGTTCGACCAACGACAGCGCCTCTCGCGGGAGTTCCCTCCGGTGCTCGGCGGCCCCGCTGAGCCAGTGCACGCGCGGGTCGCGGCGGAACCAGGAGTCCTGGCGGCGGGCGAAGCGCTTGGTGGCGCGCACGGTCTCGGCGCGCGCCTCGTCCTCGGTGCACTCCCCCGCGAGCGCCGCGAGGACCTGCTGGTAGCCGAGGGCACGGGCGGCGGTGCGGCCCTCGCGCAGGCCCCGCGCCTCCAGGGCGCGCACCTCGTCGACGAGGCCGGCCTCCCACATCCGGTCCACGCGCGCGGTGATGCGTTCGTCGAGTTCGGGACGGGCCACGTCGACGCCGATCTGGACGGTGTCGTAGACGGAGTCGGGGCCGGGGAGGTTGGCGGTGAAGGGCTTGCCGGTGATCTCGATCACTTCGAGGGCCCGGACGATGCGGCGCCCGTTGCCGGGCAGGATCGCGCGGGCCGCCTCGGGGTCGGCCGCGGCGAGCCGGGCGTGCAGGACGCCGGAGCCGCGCTCGTCGAGCTCGGCCTCCAGACGGGCCCGGACGGCCGGGTCGGTGCCGGGGAACTCCAGGGCGTCGACGGCCCCCCGTACGTAGAGGCCGGAGCCGCCGACGAGGACCGGGGTGCGGCCGGCGGCGAGCAGCCGGTCGATCTCGGCGCGGGCGAGGCGCTGGTACTCGGCGACGCTGGCGGCCTCGGTGACGTCCCAGACGTCGAGGAGGCGGTGCGGGACGCCGCCGCGCTCCTCGGGGGTCAGTTTGGCGGTCCCGATGTCCATCCCCCGGTACAGCTGCATCGAGTCGGCGTTGACGACCTCGCCGCCGAGCTGCTGGGCCAGGAAGACACCCAGATCGGACTTTCCGGCCGCCGTGGGGCCGACGACGGCGATGACCCGCGGGGCGGGAGCTGCGCTTCTCACCGCCCCAGTCTCGCAAACCTCCGGACCCGTACCCGAACGAGTCGCGTGACGGGTCCCGCCCGGCCTCGTTGCCCCGTACGCGGCACCCGGTCGCGGGTCGTCGCGGGGGCCCTCCCCTCCGAGTACGCTGTGGAGTGGATATGGGCGTTTTGGCAAGTTTTTGCCATAGGTGCTCGCCCCGGGTGGCGCGAGAAGGCGGACGTGGTCGCGCGTTCTCCGGCGAAGAACGGGCACGTGGTCCGTACGGAGGGCGTCGAGGCGGCCGAAGGCGCGTAGGCAGGCCCCCGGGCGCCGGGGGCAGAACACGAGGACGGGCCCGCGAGGGTCCGCGGAGGGAAGGTGCCCCCATGGGTCTCATGGATTCGCTGAAGGCCAAGCTCGGCCCGGCCAAGGAGAAGGTCGCCGACCTGGCGCAGCAGCACGGGGAGAAGATCGACCAGGGCCTGGACAAGGCCGCGAGGGTGGTCGACGAGAAGACCAAGGGCAAGTACAGCGACAAGATCCATTCCGGTACGGACAAGGCGAAGGGGGCGATCGACCGGATGGGCCACAAGGACGGTGGCGCTCCGGGGGCCGATGGCACGCCCGGCACCGGTGGAACTCCCGGGACCGGCGGCACGCCCGGCACCGGTGGTGCCCCCGGGACCGGTACCGGAGCCGGGGGCGGCGGTGTGACGCCGCCGCCGGCCGCCTGACGGCCGCCTGACGGTCGCCCGGTACGGCAGGACGGCGGACGGCCGCGGAGCGAGGTGCTCCGCGGCCGTCCGCCGTGTCGCGTGTCGTGCCGGGAGCGGTCCCGGGGCGGATCAGGACCAGGCCGCGACGACGTACTCCACCCCGTAGGGGTCGTCCTCGTGGAGCAGCCGGCCGTCGAGCCCGGCGCCCTGGGCGGCGCCCGCGAGGACCTGCCAGGGGGCGCGGCCGGAGACCTTCAGTTCGCGCGCGAGTCCCGTGTCGAGGGCGAGCAGCGCGGGTGCGTCGGCCCCGCCGAGCGCGCGGACGGCCTCCGCGTCGAAACCGGCGGCCCGCTCGTCGAGGTAGCCGGGGGCCTTCACCGTCCGGCAGGCGCTGCCGTCGCCCATCACGAGCAGGGCGACGCGTTCGGCGGAGGCGGCGAGCTCGCGGCCGGTCGTGGCGCAGGCCTCGGCCGGGGTCTCCTCCCCCACGCCCAGTCCCTCGACGGGTGCGCCGGACCAGCGGGCCCGGACGAGGAGCCAGGCCCCGACGGTGAGGGGGGCGGGGAGGGCTCGGTCGCCGGCCGGGCCGTCCCCGAGGCGTACGGAGAGGTCGACGCCGAATCCGGCGAAGGAACCCGTGGTGCCGGCCGGGAAGACGCCGTCGGCGCCGGCGGCTGCGGGCCCGACGACGTACAGCCGGTCCGGGCGGGCGGCGGCGAGCAGCCCGACGGCGTCCGCGCAGGCGGCCCGGACGGCGTCCAGCTCGGGGGCGGCGCCGGTCGCGACCTCGGGCACGAGGAGCGGCGGACAGGGACAGACGGCTGCGGCGACAAGCATGATCCGCACCTTACTGCGCCGGGGCGGTGCCGTCCGGGGACGGCCGGGGAGACGGGGTCGCCCCGGAAGCGCTTCCCCTCGGGAGTGCTTTCCCCGGGAGGTGCTCTCCCCCCGGAGGTGCTTCCCTTCGGCCGACCGGGGCGAGCCCCGGGGCCGGGCCCGGAAGCCCGGTCCCACGAGCCCTGCCCGGGGCGGCAGGCCCCTCGGGCCGAACACGCTCCTCAGGCCGAGCGGGCCGAGGGGGCCGAGCAGGCCGCTCAGGTCGGGACTCCCCTGCCAGTGGGCCCGGGACAGCGGGGTCCCGGTTTCGTGGGTCCCGGCCAGCGGGACCGGTTCAGCGGGCCCCGGTCAGCGGGCCCCGGCCCCGGTCCCGGTTCAGTGGGCCCCGCAAGCCGGGGCGTCGGCCGCCGGGAGGGGGGCCGGGGCGCCGATCCCGGGAAGGCCCAGGAGGACGCCGTTCGGCTTCTCGGCGGTGCGCTTCTCCCAGGCGTCGCCCGCGCGGGTGCGGCGCACCGACGCGACCGGGCCCTCGGCGAGGAGGTGGTGCGGGGCGGCGTAGGTGATCTCGACGGTCACGACGTCGCCGGGGCGCACCTCCTCGTCCGGCTTGGTGAAGTGGACGAGCCGGTTGTCGGGGGCGCGGCCCGAGAGGCGGTCGGTGGCGCCGTCCTTGCGGCCCTCGCCCTCGGCGACCATGACCTCCAGGGTGCGGCCGACCTGCTTCTTGTTCTCCTCCCAGGAGATCTCCTCCTGGAGCGCGACGAGCCGCATGTAGCGGTCCTGCACGACCTCCTTGGGGATCTGCCCCTCCATCTCGGCCGCCGGGGTCCCGGGGCGCTTGGAGTACTGGAAGGTGAAGGCGTTCGCGAAGCGGGCCTCGCGGACGGTGTGCATCGTCTGCTGGAAGTCCTCCTCGGTCTCGCCGGGGAAGCCCACGATGATGTCGGTGGAGATGGCCGCGTGCGGGATGGCCGCGCGGACCTTCTCGATGATGCCGAGGAAGCGCTCCTGCCGGTACGAGCGGCGCATCGCCCGGAGGATCGTGTCCGAGCCGGACTGGAGCGGCATGTGCAGCTGCGGCATGACGTTCGGGGTCTCGGCCATCGCCGCGATCACGTCGTCGGTGAAGTCGCGGGGGTGCGGGGAGGTGAAGCGGACCCGCTCCAGGCCCTCGATCTGCCCGCAGGCGCGCAGCAGCTTGGAGAACGCCTCGCGGTCGCCGAGGTCGGAGCCGTACGCGTTGACGTTCTGGCCGAGCAGGGTGATCTCGGAGACGCCCTCGGCGACCAGCGCCTCGATCTCGGCGAGGATGTCGCCGGGCCGGCGGTCCTCCTCCTTGCCGCGCAGGGCCGGGACGATGCAGAAGGTGCAGGTGTTGTTGCAGCCGACGGAGATCGAGACCCAGGCGGCGTACGCGGACTCGCGGCGGGTCGGCAGCGTGGAGGGGAAGGCCTCCAGGGACTCGGCGATCTCGATCTGCGCCTCCTCCTGGACGCGGGCGCGCTCCAGGAGGACCGGCAGCTTGCCGATGTTGTGCGTGCCGAAGACCACGTCGACCCACGGGGCCTTCTTGACGATGGTGTCGCGGTCCTTCTGGGCGAGACAGCCGCCGACGGCGATCTGCATGCCCGGGCGGGTGGTCTTCATCGGGGCGAGCCGGCCGAGGTTGCCGTACAGCTTGTTGTCGGCGTTCTCGCGGACCGCGCACGTGTTGAAGACGACGACGTCGGCGTCGCCGTCGGCGCCCTTGGGGGCCCGTACGTAACCCGCCTCCTCCAGCAGACCGGAGAGCCGCTCGGAGTCGTGGACGTTCATCTGGCACCCGTAGGTGCGGATCTCGTAGGTCTTGGTGCCGTCAACGCTCACTGCGGTGCTCCGGTCGCTGCTGCTCGTCATGCGTCAAGGGTAGGCGGTCCGGGGCGGCCGCCGTCCCGGCGGCCGGATCGTCCGCGTCCCCACCGGGCGGTCGGGCGGCGAGGCGGCGGACCAGGGAGACGAGGGCCTCGCGCTGGGCGTCGGGGCCGGCCCCGACGAGGGCGGGCACGCGCATGCGGGTCAGCTGCGGCAGCACGGACCAGGAGGCGGTCAGGGCGATGACCGCGTGCACCAGCTGCCCGGCGGCGGCCTCGTCGGTGAGGACGCCGTCCCGCTGGGCGCGGGCGACGGCGGCGGTCTTCTCGTCGTAGTGGCCCGCGCGCTCGTCCTCGGCCGCCACCCGGTCCCCGCCCCGGAGGCCCTCCCGGGCCGGCAGGCGCACGAAGTGCGGATGGGCGCGGTGGTGGTCGAAGACCCGGCCCGCGTACGCGCCCAGGTCGGCGGCGTGCTCGGCGGTCAGCGGCACGGCGGCCGCGATCCTGCCCGGCTCGGACTCCGGTACCGCCGCGAAGCGAGGGATCCGCCGCCATGACCAGCGCCTCCGGACACCCCGGGACCGCCGAGACCCGCAAGGCCGCCGAGAGCACCGGGGCGTCCGGGATCTTCCGCACGGTCGACGCCTTCTTCGAGCGCTTCGGCGCCGAGGATCTGCCCGGCCTGCTCGGACTGTTCGCGGACACCGTCGACTTCGACGTCCCCGGCTCCCCCGACGTCCCCTGGACCGGCGCCCGCTCCGGCCGTGACGAGATCGCCGAGTTCTTCACCGTCCCGGGGACGGTTCAGGGGGCGGGGGTGGTCCCGTAAGGGTCCTGCGGGAGCGGCTCGTACGGCCGTACGTCCACGTACGAGGCGGGCGGGTACCACGTGGGCTCCGGCGTCGGGGCGAAGGGGCCGACCCGGGTGGCGGGGGCGGTGGCCGCGTCGTACTCGTCCTCCATGGTCTCCCCCCGGTCGCGTTCCGTCGTTCCGTCGTTCCGTCGGCATCGTAAGGAGGCCGCGACCGGCCCCGACACGTGTGCGGCGCACACCGAACGGCACCCCCTCTTGCCGGGCCCCGGCAGCCTTCCCGCACCCCGCCTCCCCGCACCCCGCGGTTTTCCGCAGGGCGGCCGGACGGGAAGCCCCGTACCGGCGCGGAGGCCGGATTCCTAGCGTGGAGGAGTACCGGGGCGACGGGCCCCGGAGCCCCGACCCCCGCCCTGGAGTCCCGCCGTGCCGATCGCCGCCTTCGCCGCCTTCACTTCCTTCGCCCACTCCACCCCCCTGGCCCTGACCGGGGAGCCCGCGGGCGGTGTCGCCGGCTGGGCCGCCGGACTCGTCGACGCGATGGGCGGCCCGGGCGCCGGCCTCGCCATCGCCCTGGAGAACCTCTTCCCGCCGCTGCCCAGCGAGATCATCCTGCCCCTGACCGGTTTCGCCGCCGGTCAGGGTGTACTGAGCCTGGCGTCGGCGCTGTTCTGGACGACGCTCGGCTCGGTCGCCGGGGCGGTGGCGCTCTACTGGATCGGGGCGCTCTTCGGCCGGGAGCGGATGCACGCGCTCTGGGCCCGGCTGCCCCTGGTGAAGGCCTCGGACCTGGTCCGCACCGAGGAGTGGTTCGCCCGGCACGGCACCAAGGCGGTCTTCTTCGGCAGGATGGTGCCGATCTTCCGCAGCCTGATCTCGGTGCCCGCGGGCGTCGAACGGATGCCGACGGCCCGTTTCGTCGCGCTCACCGCGCTCGGCAGCCTGGTCTGGAACGGCGTCCTCGTCATGGCCGGTTACTGGCTGGGCGAGCGGTGGGACCTCGTGGAGGGGTACGTCGGCGTCCTGTCGAAGGGCGTCCTGGCCCTCGTCCTGGTCGCCGTCGCGGCCTGCCTGGCGGTCCGGTTGCGCGGTCGCGCCGGGGCCCGGCACCGGCGCGCCTCGTGAAACCGGGCCCCTGTACGCCCCCGCTCCCCGCGCCGTCCCGGCGATCTTGTCCGGGCGGTACGGGTCCACTAGCCTCGGGCAGCACGCAAGGGGGTTCGGTGCAGGGGGACTTGGCAGGCGTCGCGTCCGGACGGCCGTCGGCGGACGCCGGTGGGGGCGGGACCGCCGTCCGTACGCCCTTCCCCTCCCGCGCCCTCGGAACCCTCCTCGGCTGCGCGACCGCCCTGGCCGGTGCCCTCCACTTCCTCGTCACCGGCGCGGTCCTCGGCCCGCTCCTGCTCCGGCCGCGCACCCGGCCCGGCGCCCTGAAGGTCCTGGCGGCCGGTGCCCGACGGTTGACCGCCCTCGAACGGACCCGCCGCTCCGTCTTCTTCGGCGACCGCTTCCCGGAGCATGACGCGGCCTCCGACCGGAAGGTCCTGCGCCATCTGGCGGTCCGCGTCGGCACGGGGCTGCTCTGCGGGGTGGTCGTCGGCCTGCTCGGCTTCGGCGCGGTCCTGGCGGGGGTCCTGGCCGCCGGAGCGGTCCGGGGCACCCTGGGCTGGGACGAACTGCTCGTCCAGGCCCTGCTCGGCGGGGTCCTGCTCTTCCTCGACGTCCAGGGCCTGCACTCGCTGGCCGCGCTCGACGCCCGTACCGCCCGTGCGTTCTTCGGCCCCTCCGAGGGGGAACTGCTCCGGCGGCGGATCGACGAGCTCGCCGCCAGCCGGGCCGCGGTCGTCGAGGCCGTGGACGCCGAGCGGCGGCGCATCGAGCGCGACCTGCACGACGGGATCCAGCAGCGGCTGGTGGCGCTCGCCGTGCTGATCGGCCGGGCCCGCCGGGGCCGCGACCCCGAGCGGGCCGACGCACTGCTGCGCCAGGCCCACGAGGAGTCCCAGGGGGTCCTGGCCGAACTGCGCGAGGTGGCCTGGCGGGTGTATCCGTCGGCGCTGGACGGCCTCGGGCTCGAAGAGGCGCTCGGCGGGGTCGCCGAGCGTTGCCCCCTCCCGCTGCGGATCCGGTTCGAGGTCGGCGCCCCACTGCCCCGGCCGGTGGAGACCGCCGCCTACTTCGTGGTCTCGGAGGCCGTGACGAACGCCGCCAAGCACTCCTCGGCGTCCGCGGTCTCGGTCTCGGTCTCGGTGACGGTGGCGCTCGACGGGCCCCGGCTCACCGTACGGATCGAGGACGACGGCACGGGCGGCGCGGACCCGGCCGGCGGCGGGCTCACCGGGCTCCGCAGCCGGGTCACCGCGCTCGACGGCGTCCTGCACGTCCACAGCCCCCTCGGGGGACCCACCACCGTCACCGCGGAGCTGCCGTGCGCCTGATCCTGGCCGAGGACTCGACCCTGCTGCGCGAGGGTCTCGTCCGCCTGCTCGTCGAGGAGGGCCACGAGGTCCTCGCCGCGTTCGGGGACGCGACGACGCTGGTCGAGGAGGTCGGGGAGCGCCGGCCCGACGTCGTCGTCGTGGACGTCCGGATGCCCCCGACGCACACCGACGAGGGGCTGCGGGCGGCCGTCGAGATCCGGGAGCGGTGGCCCGGGACCGGTGTGCTCGTCCTCTCGCAGTACGTCGAGCGCGCCTACACGGCCGAACTCCTCGCGACGGGCGCCGAGCGGGTCGGCTACCTCCTGAAGGACCGGGTGGCGCAGGTCGAGGAGTTCCTCGACGCGCTCGACCGGATCCACGCCGGCGGGGCGGCGATCGATCCGGAGGTCGTCCGGCGGCTGGTCGTACGGACCACGCGCGTCGATCCGCTGGCGCGGCTCACGCCCCGGGAGCGGGCGGTCCTGGAGGCGCTCGCGCAGGGCCACACGAACACGGCCATCGGGCAGAAGCTGCACCTCTCGCTGAGTTCGGTGGAGAAGCACCTCAACTCCGTCTTCGACAAGCTGGAGCTCGACCGCACGAACGGCTACAGCCGGCGGATCCTGGCGGTGCTCCGCTACCTGGAGTCGTAGACCGGGGGCGCGGGGGGCCGCCTCGGCGCGGCGTTCGACCGGTCGACGGCGGCGGCCAGTCGTGCGCGCCGGCGGATGCCCAGCTTGCGGTAGAACCGGGTGAGGTGCAGCTCCACGGCCCGGGTCGACACCGCGAAGGCCCCGGCGATCTGCTTGTTGGTCAGGCCGTCGAGCACCATCGCGGCGACGCGCCGCTCGTGGGCGGTCAGCTCCTCGCCCACGACGGATCCCTCGGGTACGGCAGGCGGGACAGCGGGCAGGACGGCTGAAGGGGAAGCCGACGGGACGGCTGAGGGGGCAACCGACGGGACGGCTGAGGGGGCAGCCGACGGGGCCGGCTCCGGGCCCGTGAACACCGCGTGCCCCATGACCACGTTCCATTCCCGGACCCTCGGTTCCCCGATGACCCGTGCCCGCGCGTACGGGTCGGCGCGGAGCACCCGTGAGAGCGTCCGGCGATCCCGGACCTCGCAGACCAGGAGCTCCCCGGCACCTCCCCTCCAGGGTCCGCCCCCGATCAGGAGGCCGCGTGCGGCCATCCTCTTCCAGTAGGCCCGGTGGGCCTCCCCGAGGTCCGGCCGGTCCGCCTCCTCGCCACGGAAGACGAGCTCGACCACGAAAGCCACGTACGCCCCTCCCTTTCACACGTCGCACGCGGAGGAGGGCCGCGCGGCCGGCGCGGGCGCCTTCTCCTCCGCAGCCGGGCGCGGTCCGCGCCGGAGCAGGACGGTGGCCGCGAGGACCGCCGCCGCGCCCAGCCACACGGTCGGGCCGAGCGGTTCGCGCAGCACCACGGCACCGAGAAGCACGGCCACGGCGGTCATCAGGTAGGTGACGGTGGAGGCGACCGCGGCCCCGTCCTTGATGACCAGCTCGAAGTTGAGCAGCGCGGCGAACCCGGTGCAGACCACGCCGAGGACGAGGACCGAGACCACCGAGTCGGCGCGCCAGGTGACGTCCCGGAGTCCCAGGAAGGGGAGGGCGACCAGGAGCAGCACGGTGGCGGCGGCGAGCTGGCCGCCCGCGAGCACCAGGGGCGGAACGCCCCTGCCCGTCAGGAACCTGCCCATGTACGCGAAGCCGGCCCCGAAGCTGATCGAGCCGAGGACGAAGCAGAGGACGCTCCCACCGCTCCCGGCCGAGGCCGAGTTCCACGGGGAGGCGATGAGCGCGGTGCCGCCGAGGCCGAGCAGCACCCCACCCGCCCTCGCGCCGGAGACCCGCTTCTCCTGTCCGAGCAGCAGCGCGGTCGCCAGGGTCCAGACCGGGGCGCTGCCGTTGACGACGGCGGCGACGCTGCTGGAGCCGTCGATCTCCCCCTGGGCGTACAGGGTCCAGGGGATCGCGTTGCCGAGGAGGGCGGCCACGGTCAGATGGCCCCAGACGGCCTTCTCCTTCGGCAGCCGGAGCCCTTTCACGTATCCGATGGCGAGGAGGACGGCGGCGCCGAGCGCGAGCCGGACCAGGACCGTCTGCGCGGGCGGGAAGCCGTACCCGGCGATCTTGATCCACAGGAAGACGGAGCCCCAGACGAGGCTCAGCGCGGCCAGCCGCGCGCAGGTGGCTTTGGACATGGGTGTTTCCCGCTCTCCGGAAGGGCTCGGCAGGGGGTGGGGAAGGGGGAAGGAAAGGGTGGGGGAAGGGGGTGCGCGGAACGGTCCGCGGTACGCCGACGAGCCTCGCACCGGCGGGCGGGCGGATCCAGCAACGGCTGCTGGACGGTACCTTCCACGAACCGTGGAGGATCGGTCGCGCACCGCCCCGGGGCGACGGCGGCCGGTCAGGCGGTGACGGCCGTCAGGCGGTACGGCCGGTCAGGCGGTGACGGCCGCCCTGGCGACCGTGCGCAGCGCGTCCAGGACGGCGGCGATCTCCGGGGAGGTCTGGCTGCCCTCCCGTACGGCCGCGAAGACCGTACGGGAGGGGGCCCGCTCGCTGAACGCGCGGACCGTCACCTCGGGCCGCGGGGCCGGTTCGGCCAGGCGTGGGACGAGCGCGACCCCGAGGCCGAGCCGTACCGCCGCGAGGGTGGCGTCCCAGTCGCCGATGGCGTGGGAGGCCTGCGGGGTGAAACCGGCCTCCGTGCACGCGGCCACGCCGATGTCGTGGCACATGCCGGTGGTGGCGAAGATCCAGGTCTCCTCGGCGAGGTCGGCGAGGAGCCGCCCGTCGCTGAAGCGGTCGATGTTGGCGGCGACCCGGGCGGTGTGCACGGGGTGCCGGTACGGGAGGATCGCGACCGTGGTCCCGAGGCCCACGGTCCTGGTGATGCCGGCGAGCCAGGCGAGGGTGGCGAAGGGGTCGTAGAACGGGGCGGGGAAGAGGTGCTGCACGTCCGGGGTGAGCGCCACGTGGTCGGAGACCATCGCGTAGTCGTACCCCATGGCCTCCACCCGCAGCGCCCGGTCGGCGAGGGCGTCGGGGGTGGCCTCGGGCCCGTAGTCGGGCAGGTCGACGCCGAACTTCACGGGGCGGTCCTTTCCCGGGAGCCGACCGCGACCGCGCGGGCGCCCCGATGGACGTACGGGACGGTCCTCGTACGAGAAGGCCCTCGGGACGCTACCGACCGGCCGCCCCTCCCGGGGCCCGCGGGACGGAAGAGGGTTCGGGATCCCGAAGCCCCGCGTTTCCCGGGCCGGGGCAGGGCGGGCCGGAGCAGGGTGGGTAAGTACGCCGCCTCACCGCTGCGGCGGGGTGAGGCGGGGCGGGGCGCTCCGAGGGGGACGGGCGGAAGGGTGCGTTCGGAGGGGACGCCAGGGGCGGACAGGGGACTGTCCTCAAGATCACCGAACGCCTTCCGACGCTAACCGCCGGGGCACCACCGCCCCGGCAGGACACACGGCGCGGCCCGCGCCGCCGGGACCGCTCACCGCTTCGGCGGAGCGCACTCCGGGCCCGTACACCGCGAGCGGCGCGGCCGTCCCTGGCCAGGAGCCGCGGTGGGCTGGCAGGATCGGCCCCATGTTCGCCTCCCTCTCCCGCGCCGCCCGCCGCCGTGCCCTGGCGGTCGCGGCCGCGCTGCTCGCGCTGTGCGGGGTGCTGGTGTGGTGGCTGGTCCCCTTCGGTCCTCCCTCGCCCAGCGGCTCGATCACCTTCAGCACGGGTGTCCCCAGCGGCGTGTACCAGCGGTACGGGAACCTCCTCAAGCACGCCCTCGCCCAGGACCTGCCCGAGGTGTCGATAAGGCTGGAGGACAGCGAGGGGTCCCAGCAGAACCTGGCCCGGGTGGCTTCGGGCGCGGCGGACTTCACGATCGCCACGGCCGACGCGGTGGCCCAGTACCAGCGCGAGCGCGGGCCCGGTTTCGAGCGGCTGCGCGGTTGCGCCCGGTTGTACGACGACTACGTGCAGCTCGTGGTCCGCAAGGGGGCGCCGCTGCAGAAGGTGGAGGACCTGAAGGGCCTGCGGGTCGGCGTGGGCCAGGACGGGTCGGGCGTGCGGCTGATCGCGGACCGGGTCCTCGCGGCGGCCGGCCTGGCCCCCGTACGGGACGTCCGGGCGGTCCCGGCGGGCATCGACACCATGCCGGAGCTCCTGGAGCGCGGCGAGCTGGACGCCTTCTTCTGGTCGGGCGGCCTGCCCACCCACGCGGTGCAGTCGCTGTCCGAGCGCACCCCGGTCCGGCTGATCCCGCTGGACGCGAAGCTGGTCGACCAGCTGCACGACGTCGGCGAGTCGACCCGCCACTACCGTTCGGCGGTGATACCGGCCGACGCGTACGCGAAGGCGCAGGACGGGCAGCGGGTCGAGACCCTGGCCGTGGCCAACCTCCTGGTCACCACGGAGGAGGCCGACGCGGACCTGGTGGAGGGCTTCACCCGTACAGTGATCAGGAGCAGGGACGGGATCGGCCGCCAGGTCCACCCGGCCCAGCTGGTGGACCTGCGCACCGCCGTCTACACGGATCCCCTGGAGCTCCACGAGGGCGCCCGCCGCTACTACCGCTCGGTGAAGCCCTGACGGCACCGCTTCGGACCACTGCCGCTACCGCTCGGTGAAGCCCTGCTCCTGCCCCCGCGCGTCCGCGGGCGCGTGCCGGGGGACGGTGACCGTCACCCGCAGGCCGTGCGGTTCGTTCGGCGCGAAGGCCACCCCTCCCCCGCCCGCCGTCAGCAGGACGCGCGCGATGGAGAGGCCGAGGCCCGAGCCCTTGACGTTCTGGTGCCGGCCCGAGCGCCAGAAGCGGTCTCCGACCCGGCCCAGCTCCTCCTCGGTGAGGCCGGGTCCGTGGTCGGCGACGACGACGGCGACGCTCGTCCGGTCCGGGACGACCGTGACCGTGACCTCCTCCCCGGCCGGGGTGAACTTCAGCGCGTTGTCGATCACCGCGTCGAGGGCGCTGGAGAGGGCCACCGGGTCCGCCCAGGCCGTGACCGCCCCGCACTCCCCCGCCAGGACGACCCCCTTGTCCTCGGCGACCGGCCGCCAGGACGCGACCCGCTCGGCGGTGAGCGCGCCGACGTCGGTGAGCCGCAGCTCGGCCGCCGCGTGCTCGGCGAGCGCCAGGTCGAGGAGGTCGTCGAGGACCTGGGCGAGCCGCTTGCCCTCGGTCCGTACGGAGGCGATCTCCTCGTTCCCCTCGGGCAGCTCCAGGGCGAGCAGCTCGATCCGCAGGAGCAGTGCGGCCAGCGGGTTGCGCAGCTGGTGGGAGGCGTCGGCGACGAAGGCCCGCTGCTGTTCGAGGGCCTCCTCCACGTTGTCGGCCATCTCGTTGAAGGAGCGCGCGAGGCGCCGCAGCTCGGGCGGGCCCCCGGTGGCCGCGACCCGGGAGTTCATCCGGCCGGTGGCGATGTCGTGGGTGACGGCGTCGAGGACGCGGACCGGCCGCAGCACCCAGCCGGTGAGCCGGAAGGCCGCGCCGACGGCGAGCAGCATCGCGGCGGCCTCGCCCGCGAAGATCAGCAGCCAGCCGTGCAGGATGCGGGAGCGGAGCTGGCCGGTGGGCGAGTCGGTGACGACGACGGCGATGACGTCGCCGTCCCGGACGACCGGGGAGGCGATGGCGAGCCGCGCGTGGGGCTGCCAGGGCCACACCTGGGGCGGGTCGTGGCTGCGGCGCCCGAGCAGCGCCTCGCTGAAGGCGCGCCTGGCCTCCCCGTCGTACGGGACGACCCACTCCTCGGGGGCGGCGGCCATGGACCGGTTGTCGCGGTGGAAGACCCCGGCGCGGATGCCGTACACGTCGTGGTAGCTGGTGAGTTCGCCGCCGAGCGTGACGAGCCGTTCGTCGGTGCCGGAGCTGCGCGGGTCGACGTACTGGGCGAGGGCGGCGAAGCGCGCGGCGTCGTCGAGCCGGTCGACGATGACCCGCTGCTGTTCGGAGGCGGCGAGGCTGGCGGCGAGCGGGAAGCCCAGGGCGAGCAGCACGCCGGCCATGAGGACGATGAGCAGCGGGAGGAGTCGGGTGCGCACGGAGGGACCGCCGGGCGGTTACGCGGCGGGGGCGACCAGGCGGTAGCCGACGCCCCGCACGGTCTCGATCAGGGCGGGCATCCGCAGCTTGGAGCGCAGGGAGGCGACGTGCACCTCCAGGGTGCGGCCGGTCCCCTCCCAACTGGTGTGCCAGACCTCGCTGATGATCTGCTCGCGGCGGAAGACGACGCCGGGCCGCTGGGCGAGGAGGGCGAGGAGGTCGAACTCCTTGCGGGTCAGCTGGACGCTCTCGCCCTCCACGCTGACCCGGCGGGTGGGCAGCTCGATGGTGACGGAGCCGAGCCGCAGCCGGGTCGCGTCGCTGGTCCCCGGGCCCCGCCGGTCTCCTCGGGGCCGGGGCTGCGCCGGCTGACGGCGTGGATGCGGGCGAGCAGTTCGCCGGGGTCGTAGGGCTTGACGACGTAGTCGTCGGCGCCGAGGTTCAGGCCGTGGATCCGGGAGCGCACGTCCCCGCGCGCGGTCACCATGATCACCGGGGTGGTGGTGAGCTTCCGGATGCGGCCGCAGACCTGGTACCCGTCCTGGTCGGGCAGGCCGAGGTCGAGCAGGATCACCCCGTACGAGGGGCGCTCGCCGTGCGCGGTGGGCAGGACGGCCTGGAGCGCCTCCTCGCCGTTGCGGGCGTGGGTGACGGCGAAGCCGTGCTTCGCGAGGATCGCGGAGAGGGCGGCGGCGACGTGGTCGTCGTCCTCCACGAGCAGCAGTCGCATGCGTACCTCCTCCGTGATCTTCCGTGTCGTTCGCGCCGTTCGCACGTGGTTCCCGTGGGCCCCGCGCCGGGTGCCGGGTGCCGATGCCGGGTCTCTGTGTACCAGGTGGTACCAGAGCATGAACACCGGACGGCGGCGTCACAGTCAAGTGTCCCTCCGTTACGCGGGCGTTTCCGTGATGCACCTGGTACGGGGGCCGGTGTCGCCTTCACGCAGTGTGTCCGGTTGCGGCCGGATCGTTATCCTCAATTTCCGCTCAGATGTGATGACGCTCGTCACATCCGGTCTCTAGTGTCCTCCCCAACCGAGGAGGACGGAGCAAGAGGCCGATGAGCGGAGAGTCAGTGTCGAAGGATCCGAAGGACGCCCTGTCCAAGGGTCCGCAGGACACCCCGCGCGCCGCGGACGACCTGGTCGTGCTGTCCGGCGTGAACAAGCACTTCGGCGCACTGCATGTCCTCCAGGACATCGATCTGACGATCACCCGCGGCGAGGTCGTGGTCGTCATCGGGCCCTCGGGGTCCGGCAAGTCGACGCTGTGCCGCACGATCAACCGGCTGGAGAGCATCGACTCCGGCACCATCACCATCGACGGCAAGCCGCTGCCGCAGGAGGGCAAGGAGCTCGCCCGGCTGCGGTCCGACGTCGGCATGGTGTTCCAGTCGTTCAACCTGTTCTCGCACAAGACGGTGCTCGAGAACGTGATGCTGGGGCAGATCAAGGTCCGGAAGACGGAGAAGAAGGCCGCCGAGGAGAAGGCCGAGATGATCAACGAGGTCCTGGAGGTCATGCAGCAGCTGGCCCGGGACGGCATGACGATGGTGGTCGTGACCCACGAGATGGGCTTCGCGCGCTCCGCCGCCAACCGGGTCGTCTTCATGGCGGACGGGAAGATCGTCGAACAGGCCTCTCCGGAGGAGTTCTTCAGCAACCCGCGCAGCGACCGCGCCAAGGACTTCCTCTCCAAGATCCTTCACCACTGAGCGAGTTCGGACCTATTCTTCCCAACTCACGCCTAGCCAAGGGACTTTCCTCGATGAAGCTTCGCAACACCTCCGCCGCCGTCGCGGCCGTCGCCCTGCTCGCGCTGACCGCGACGGCCTGTGGTGGCGGGTCCGACTCCGGGAGCAACGGCGACAAGATCACCGTCGGCATCAAGTTCGACCAGCCCGGCCTGGGCCTGAAGACCCCGGACGGCAAGTACGTCGGCTTCGACGTCGACGTCGCCCGTTACGTGGCCAAGGAGCTCGGCTACGCCGAGGACAAGATCAACTTCAAGCAGGCGCCGAGCGCCGAGCGCGAGAACCTGATCAAGAACGGCGACGTGAAGTTCATCGTCGCCAGCTACTCGATCAACGACAAGCGCAAGAAGGAGGTCGACTTCGCCGGCCCGTACTTCCTGGCCCACCAAGACCTGCTCGTGCGCGCCGACGACACCTCGATCACCAAGGTCGAGGACCTGAACTCCAAGAAGCTCTGCTCGGTCACCGGCTCGACCTCCGCGCAGAACGTCCGCGACAAGCTCGCCCCCAAGGCCGACCTCCAGCAGCTCGGCGGCTACTCCGAGTGCCTGACCGGCCTGCAGAACAAGCGCGTCGACGCCCTCACCACCGACGACTCCATCCTCGCGGGCTACGCCTCGCAGAAGGAGCACCAGGGCAAGTTCAAGCTCGCCGGCCTGCGCATGAGTGACGAGAACTACGGCATCGGCCTCAAGAAGGGCGACGACGAGCTGCGCGGCAAGATCAACAAGGCGCTGGAGAAGATGGTCTCCGACGGCACCTGGGAGAAGCTCGTCAAGGAGCACTTCGGTCCGTCCGGCTACAAGTACGAGTCCGCGCCGAAGGTCCAGGGCTGATCCACCCTGCCTCTGGAGTGACGGCCGTCCCGCACGGGGACGGTCGTCACTCCGGCACCGGCCGCCGCCACCCCGGCGGCCTCCACACCGACCGACCACCAGGGGAGAGCGCGGGGCATCGTGTTCGACTTTCTTGATTCCGGGCAGTACGACCTGCTCGGCGCCTTCTGGGTGACGGCGCAACTCGCCCTCTACTCGGCGATCGGCTCGCTGATCTGGGGCACGGCCCTGGCCGCCATGCGGGTCAGCCCGGTCCCGCTCATGCGGTCCTTCGGCACCGCGTACGTCAACTTCGTCCGGAACACCCCGCTGACCGTGGTCATCGTGGCCTGTTCCCTGGTCCTCGACCAGACTCTCGGGGTCACACTCGGCGGCTCCGACTTCAAGGAGATCGGCTTCCGCCTCGCGATCCTCGGACTGGTCGCGTACACCGGCACGTTCGTCTGCGAGGCGCTGCGCTCCGGCATCAACACGGTGCCGCCGGGCCAGGCCGAGGCCGCCCGCGCGCTCGGTCTGAGCTTCTTCCAGGTGCTCACCCTGGTGGTGCTCCCGCAGGCCTTCCGCGCCGCGGTGACCCCGCTCGCCAACGTCCTCATCGCCCTCACCAAGAACACCACCGTGGCGGCGGCCATCAGCGCCGCCGAGGCGGCGTTCCTGATGAAGGAGATGATCGAGAACGAGGCCCAGGCGCTCTTCACGGTCTTCGCGATCTTCGCGTTCGGCTTCATCGTCCTCACCCTCCCCACCGGCCTGGCCCTGGGCTGGGCGGCCAAGCGACTGGCGGTGAAGCGATGAGCTCCGTCCTGTACGACAATCCCGGCCCGCGCGCCAAGCGGCGCAACGTCCTCTACACGGTCGGCTTCCTCGCGGTCCTCGCCGTGCTGGCCTGGTGGGTGCTCTCCGCCCTCGCCGACAAGGGCCAGCTGGACGCCGACAAGTGGAGCCCGTTCGTCACCGACGTCCGGGTCTGGACGACGTACCTGCTGCCGGGTCTGGTCGAGACCCTCAAGGCCGCCGCGCTCTCCATCCTGATCGCACTGCCGCTCGGCGCCCTCCTCGGCATCGGCCGGCTCTCCGACCACCGCTGGGTGCGGGTGCCCGTCGGCACGGTCGTGGAGTTCTTCCGCGCCATCCCGGTCCTGCTCCTGATGATGTTCGCGAGCGCCGTGTACGCACAGTTCACGCCCGTGAGCTCCGACTTCCGCCCGCTGTACGCGGTCGTCACCGGCCTTGTGCTCTACAACGCCTCGGTCATCGCCGAGGTCGTCCGGGCGGGCGTGCTCTCGCTGCCCCGGGGCCAGGGCGACGCGGCCGTCGCGCTCGGCATGCGCAAGGGCCAGACCATGCTGTACGTGCTGCTGCCGCAGGCCGTGACCGTCATGCTCCCGGCCCTGGTCAGCCAGCTCGTCGTGATCGTCAAGGACACCGCGCTCGGCGGCGCCCTGCTCGGCTTCCCCGAGTTGCTCAGCCAGAACCGGCAGATCACGGCCAACTACGGCGCCAACACGATCGCCACCTTCACGGTCATCGCGCTGATCTTCATCGCCGTCAACTTCGCCCTGACCACCCTGGCCGGCTGGCTGGAGCGGCGGCTGCGGCAGGGCCGGAAGACGGCCGGCGTCACCGAGAGCGCGGTCACGAAGACCGGCGAGGCCCCGGCGGAGGCCGTCAGCGGCGCGTGACCCTGCGGGGCCTGGAACGACGAGGCCCCAAGGGACCCGGAACGAAGCAAGAGCGGGCGGGGCGGTACCGACACCAGGTCGGCCGCCCCGCCCGCTCCTTCGCGTACGGCGGCGTCGCGGGGCGGGAAGCAGGGGGCCGGGCCCGGGCCGGCAGCCCGCGCCGGCTCCTCGCGTACGAGACCGGTCGGGCTCCGGCAGCCCGCGCCCGTCCCTCCCGTACGACACCCGTCGTGTCCCGACAGGCCGCCCCCACCCCTCCCGTACGACACCCGTCGTGTCCCGACAGCCCGCCTCCACCCCTCCCGTACGGCACGGTCCCGAGGGCCCCGGCAGCCCGCCCCGCCCCTCGTGTACGCCCCCGTCACGAGCCCGGCTGACCTCGTCCGCCCCGCCGTTCGCGGCACCGACTTGAGGTCGGCCGCACCGCGCCCACCCCGTCGCTTGACGCAAGCACCCCCAGTGGGTTGCATACGGTCTGTGATCAACCACCGGGCCCGTGCCACACTCGACCGTGCTGCCCTCATGACCGTCCGGCCTTCAGGAGCCGCGCCGTGGACCCGGTGATCATCGTGGGTGCGGGACCGGTCGGTCTCGCGCTCTCCCTCGCGCTCGCCGCGCAGGGCGTGCCCAGCGTCGTCCTCGACGAGGGCCCCGGCAAGGAGGAGCCCCGCCCGGCCCGGAGCGTCGTCCTGCGCGCCGACATGGCCGCGATGGTCGAACGCCTCGGCTGCACGACCCTCCGCGACGAAGGGGTCCGCTGGGTCGGCTGGCGCGGCATGCGCCGCCGCCAGGTGGTGCGCCACCTGGAGCTCGACCTGGGCCTCGGCGGTACGGAGGAGTGGTCCGAGGACCCCGCCTCGCCCGCCGCCCCGGCCGCCCCGCTGCACATCCCCCAGCACGCCCTGGCGCGCGGACTGCGCGACGCCATCGCCCGGCAGAAGCTGGTCGAACTCGTCCCCGAGGCCCGGCTCGACACCATCGAGCAGGACCGGGACGGGGTCGTCGCCCACACCCGGGGCCCGGCGGGCACCTGGTGGCGCGGCAGCCACCTCGTGGGCTGCGACGGCGCCCGTTCGACGGTGCGCAAGCTGCTCGGCATCCGCTTCCCCGGCCGCACGGCGGTGGAGCGGCACGCGGTCGCCGCCCTGCGCACCGAACTCCCCTGGCCCGGCGAGGCCCTGCTGCACCGTCAGCCGCCGTGGCGCGGCGCCGCCGAGGAGATCGGCGCGCGCCCGCTGCCCGACGGCGTGTGGCGGATCGACTGGCTGCTGCCGCCGCGCGGCGACCTGGTCACCCCGGACGCGCTGATCGCCCGCATCCGCGAGACCCTGGCCGGCTGGTGCGACGGGGTGACGCCCCCGTACGAACTCATCGACACCGGGGTGCACACGCTGCACCACCGGCTCGCCCGGCGCTGGCGGGTCGACCGGGTCCTCCTCGCCGGGGACGCGGCGCACCTGCTCGGCGCGGTCGGCACCCAGGGGCTCGACGAGGGCCTGCGGGACGTGGACAACCTCGCCTGGAAGCTCGCCCTCACCTGGCACCACGGCGGTTCGGACCGGCTGCTCGACAGCTACCAGAGCGAGCGGCGGGCGGCCGTGGCCACCCGGCTTCGGGCGGCGGACCAGTCGCTGCCGGTGCTGCGCGGCGGCGGGGGCCTGCGGACGTACCTGCCCGGGGCCACGCGCGGCCACGACGCCCTGCTGACCGACGGGCACGTGGGGCGCGGCCCGCTGGGCGCGCCCCCCGCGTACCCGCACTCCCCCCTCGCGCCTCCGTACGCCGACGGGCGGATCCCGGTCGGCACCCCGCCGGGCGCCCCCGTCGAGGACGTCCGCGTGACCGCTCCCGACGGCACGACCGTACGGCTCCGGGACCGGCTCGGCCGGGGCCGCCTCCTGGTCCTCCTGATCGCGCCCGGTACGGGGGTGTGGGACCGGCGCCACTGGCGGACCGCCGGTGTGATGCCCCGCCTCGAAGAGGCCGTACGAGGCCTGCCGGTACGGGCCGAGGTCCTGGTGTCGGAGTCCTATCCGGGGGCTCCGGCCCACGCCGTCCTCCTCGTACGGCCCGACGGGCATCTCGTCGCCGCCTTCTCCGGGGTGCGCCCCGAGGAGCTGCACGCGGCGGCGGACGCGGTCCGCGGCGGCCCCCTGACCGACCGGGAGCCCGCCGGGGTGTCCCCGGAGAAGTCCTCCGAGACGTCCTCGGGGGCGCCCGTGGAGAGTGACCGCACGGCGGACATGCATTGATTCCGCCGGGGACGCGTGGTGTACTCCGGAGCGTGACCGACACCGACGTGCGCCTGTGGCGGAGGGTCCACATGGACCTCCTCCGCTATGCGGGCTGCGTGTGTCGCCCGTCCTGCTGATCTCGCCCCTCTCCCGCGCGCCCCGCCGCACTCCCGCCGCACCCCTCTGCGTCGTCCGCCGACGCGGGTCCGTGCGTGCCACGTGCCGTCGCGCGCCCTCCGCGAACCCCAGGACGGTCACCCGTGTCGCAGCACACCGCCCCACTTCCACCCATCGCCCCCGCTCCTGTTCCCGGCTCCGCCCCGTCGGCTCCGATGGCGACCGAGCTGCTCGACTTCGTCCGGCGCACGGCCGCCGACCGGGAACTGATCGCCTCCCTGCCGCTCGACCCCGAGGGCCGCACCTGGGTACGGCTCGACGGCCCCGGCGGCAGCGAGGCCTGGCTCATCGGCTGGCCGCCCGGCACGGGCACCGGCTGGCACGACCACGCCGAGTCGCAGGGCGCCTTCGCGACCGCGCGCGGGACCCTGACCGAGAACGCGCTCGCGGTCCGGCTGCCGGCGAGCGGCTGGAAGACCCTGGAGCTGGCCGACGGGGTGGACCGCTCCCGCCGTCTGGGAGAGGGGGCGGGGCGGGCCTTCGGCCGCCACCACGTGCACGAGGTGCTCAACGAGTCCCCGGACACCCACGCCGTGTCGGTGCACGCCTACTACCCTCCGCTCCCGCTGATCCGGCGCTTCAGCCGGACGGGCGCGGTGCTCCGCCTTGAGCAGGTCGAGCGCCCGGAGGACTGGCAGTGAGCGGGGGACGGGAGAAAGGCAAGGAAGGGGCGGAGCGGGTGGAGCGGGGAGCCAGGGTGGGCATCGACGAGCTTCTGGAACGGGTCAGATCGGGCCTGGACCGGATCGAGCCCCGGGCCGCCTACGAGGCGTACGAGGCGGGTGACGCGCTCCTGGTGGACACGCGCTACGCGGCCCTGCGGGAGCGGGATGGGCTAATCCCGGGCGCGCTGATCGTGGAGCGCAACGAGCTGGAGTGGCGGCTCGATCCGCTGGGCAGCCACCGCGCGACGGAGGCCGACAGCCACGACCTGCGGGTGGTGGTCCTCTGCAACGAGGGCTACGCCTCCTCGCTCGCCGCCGAGTCCCTCCGCCGCCTGGGTCTGCACCGGGCGACCGACCTCATCGGCGGCTTCCAGGCCTGGAAGGCCGCCGGCCTCCCAGTGCTCCTCCCGGCAAGCAGAAGCTGACACGACCGCCCGACACCGGAAGCCCCTCCCGTCCGCCGGGCCGACCGGATCTTCCCCGCCCACCGGGCCGGACGGGCCCTCACCACCCACCGGACCGGCTGACCCCTCACCGCCTGCCGGACCGGCTGACCGCTCACCGCCTGCCGGACCGGACGGACATCACCGCCTGCCGGACCGGACGAATCCCCACCGCCCACCAGGCCGACCGGTTCCTCGCCGCCTGCCGGGCCTGGCAGGCCCGCACCCCGAGCCCGCGCCCGCGCCCGCCAGACTGACCGGGCCCTCACCGCCCGTCGAACCGGACGAGTCCCTCTGCCCCCGTGTCAGAAGGACTCGTCCAGCCCGTCCGTGTCCTCACCCTCCGCCTCCAGCGCCTGCCGGACGACGCGGAGGGCCATGCCCTCGGGGTATCCCTTGCGGGCGAGCATGCCGGCGAGCCGCCGCAGCCGCCGGTCGCGGTCCAGGCCCCGGGTGGCGCGCAGCTTGCGGGCCACGAGCTCACGGGCCGTGGCCTCCTCCCGCTCGGAGTCGAGCTGGTCCACCGCCTCCTGGATGAGGGTGGGCTCGACGCCCTTGGTGCGCAGCTCCCGGGCGAGGGCGCGGCGGGCGAGGCCCCGGCCGTGGTGGCGGGACTCCACCCAGGCCCCCGCGAAGGCGGCGTCGTCGATGAGCCCGACGTCCTCGAAGCGGGAGAGGACCTCTTCCGCGACCTCGTCGGGGATCTCCCGCTTGCGCAGCGCGTCGGCCAGCTGCTTGCGCGTGCGGGGGGTCCCGGTGAGCAGGCGCAGGCAGATCGCACGCGCCCGCTCGGCCGGATCCTGGGGTGACGGCTCCTTCTCGGCCCTCGACGAGTCGGGGCCGTCACCCGGCCATTCGGTACGACCGGTCACCGGTTCAGCTCTTGACCGCGGTGGCCTTGGTCGCCTTCGCGGTCTTGGCCGCGGATGCCGGGACGCTCTTGGCGGCGTCGTCCGCGCCGGCCGCGTCCGTGGCCGCCGCGTCCGCGCCCGGCTCGGCCGACAGGGCCTCGGGACGGACGCCGACGCCCAGCTTCTCCTTGATCTTCTTCTCGATCTCGTTGGCGAGGTCGGGATTGTCCTTCAGGAAGTTGCGGGCGTTCTCCTTGCCCTGGCCGAGCTGGTCGCCCTCGTAGGTGTACCAGGCACCGGCCTTGCGGACGAAGCCGTGCTCCACGCCCATGTCGATCAGGCCGCCCTCGCGGCTGATGCCCTGGCCGTAGAGGATGTCGAACTCCGCCTGCTTGAAGGGGGGCGCGACCTTGTTCTTGACGACCTTGACGCGGGTGCGGTTGCCGACCGCGTCCGTGCCGTCCTTGAGGGTTTCGATGCGGCGGATGTCGAGGCGCACCGAGGCGTAGAACTTGAGGGCGCGGCCACCGGTCGTGGTCTCCGGCGAGCCGAACATCACGCCGATCTTCTCGCGGAGCTGGTTGATGAAGATCGCGGTGGTCTTGGACTGGTTGAGCGCGCTGGTGATCTTCCGGAGGGCCTGGCTCATCAGGCGGGCCTGGAGACCCACGTGCGAGTCGCCCATCTCGCCCTCGATCTCCGCGCGCGGGACGAGCGCGGCGACGGAGTCGATGACGATCAGGTCGAGGGCGCCGGAGCGGACCAGCATGTCGACGATCTCGAGGGCCTGCTCGCCGTTGTCCGGCTGGGACAGGATGAGGTTGTCGATGTCGACGCCGAGCTTCTTGGCGTACTCGGGGTCGAGGGCGTGCTCGGCGTCGACGAAGGCGACCTGGCCGCCGGCCTTCTGCGCGTTGGCGACGGCGTGCAGGGTCAGGGTCGTCTTGCCGGAGGACTCCGGTCCGTAGATCTCGACGACGCGGCCGCGCGGCAGTCCGCCGACGCCAAGGGCGACGTCCAGGGCGGTCGAGCCGGTGGAGATCACCTCGATCGGCTCCTGGGTGCGGTCGCCCATGCGCATCACGGCGCCCTTGCCGAATTGGCGTTCAATCTGTGCGAGTGCGGCGTCGAGCGCCTTCTCGCGGTCGGTTCCTGCCATGGGTTCCACCCGGTTTGCTTGAGTCGATCGCTTCATGTGAAAGACGCTAACCCCTGCCACTGACAATGGGCCCCGGCGTCCCGCCCACCCTGTGGAAAACCCCGCGACAACCCCGCGATTCCAAGGGCCGGACCTCCATGAGAATGGATGTTCGATTTTAGTGTCAAGCGCGCCACGCGGACCCGGAGCGCCGTGCGGAGAGGTCCCCACGGCGGCCGTACCGAGCCCCCGGAGGCAGAGGGACGAGTTTCCGTTTGGCGGTGTACGCCGTGTGCGTCGAGGACGGACGGGTGCTGCTCACCCGCCACGTGCCGCCGACCGGCCACGTCGCTCCGGTCCCGGTCGGCGGCCTGGTCCAGCGCTGAGGCTCCACGCCCGCCGAAACGACCGCGCCGCTCGCGGCGGGCGGGCGAATGGTCGGCCGGTCGGGCGGGCGGGCGAATGGTCGGCCGGTCGGGCGGGCGGGCGGGCGATCGGGCGATCAATCAGTCGGTCGGTCGGTCGGTCGGTCGAGGGGCGGCCGGCCCGCACCGGCCCCTCCCTCAACCGCTGTCACACCCCCGTGCCATCCTGCGCGGCGTGCCCCTCTCCGATCTCACCCTCTCCCGGTGGCGGTCCTTCGACCTGTCCGCCGCACACCGTTTCGCCCAGGACGCCGCGCGCCGGGTGGACGGGCGCGTGACCGCTGTCGACACGGTCGAGCACCTCGGCGCCCCGCTGCATCGCGCCCGCGTGGAGCGGGACGGTCGGGAGTTCGCCCTGATACCCGGCGGCCCCGTGACCCTCGGGTTCGACGCCGAGGCCTGGCGGCCGACGCCCGGGCAGGTCGCCGACTACGCGGAGAGCGCGGAGCAGGGCTTCGGTTTCGGCCCCGATCTGAAGACCCACCTCGCACGCGTGCTCAGCCCCTGGCGGCGCGTCACGCTGCCCACGGTGCTCATGGCCGTGGAGAGCGAGCACCTGTCGGAGCCGCCCGCCGCCGTGCCGGCCGTGCTCGCGGCGCGCGGACTGCGGATGCCGAGCCCGGACGAGTGGGAGCACGCCTGCGGGGCCGGGGCCGACACCCTGTTCCGGTGGGGCGACGAGTGCCCCCTCGACCGGGTCCCCTACGGGGACGACACCGGCCCGCACCGCCTGCCGAGCGCCTTCGGCCCGCGCATCGCCCACGACACGTACGACATGGAACTGACGAGCGACCCCACCACGGTGTACGGCGGGGACGGCGGCGAGTCGGTGTGCGGCGGCTACGGCACCCTGCTGGCGTGGCTCCCCCTGGCCACCGCCCACCGCAATCCCTTCATGGCCGAGTTCGTGTACGGCCCGGACGGCGAGGACTTCGTCGACGACCTCTCCGTGCGCCCCGTCCTCGCGCTCTGAATCCCCGCCCCCGGGCTCCGGACCTCCCGTCCCGCGCCGGCGCTTCCTCGACCCGGTAACGGTGGCCACGCGGGCGCCCCCCTCGTACACGCCGCCGGGACGGCGGTCACCGTACGCCCGGCTCCTCGACCCGTACCACCGGCAGCAGCTCCGACCGCTTGGCCCCGCGGCCGTCGCCGGACGACCGGCCGCGCAGCCGCCGGCCGAGCCAAGGCCCCAGGAAGGCGCCGGCCCAGCGCAGTTCGGCGCGGAGGCCCGTGGGGAGGGGGACGTCCGGCGGCGGCAGCGGGCGGGTCCAGGAGTCGTCGGCACCGGGCAGGCCGAGGGCCTCGGCCACGGCGGCTGCGATGCGCGCGTGGCCCAGCGGTCCGGCGTGCAGCCGGTCGGGGCTCCACAGCCGCGGGTCGGTGACGACCGGCTGGTGGCCGGTCTCCACGACGACGACGCCGTACCGGCCCGCGGCCTCCCGGACGCGCGCGTTGAGGGCCCGGACGCGCGGGACGAGCGGCCGGGCCAGCGGGGTGATCCGGCCCACGTCGGGGAAGGCCAGGGTCGCTACGCGCGCGCCCCGCCCGGTCAGCGCGGCGAACATCTCCTCCAGATGCCCGGCCGTCGCGTCCGCGTCGAACCCGGGCCTCAGCAGGTCGTTGAAGCCCGCGACGACCGTGGCGAAATCCGGATCGAGCGCGAGGGCGGGGGCGAGCTGTTCGGCACGCACCTGCCCGGCGAGGCGGCCCCGTACGGCCAGGTTGGCGTAGAGCATGTCCGGACTGTCGCGGGCGAGCAGTTCGGCGAGCCGGTCCGCCCAGCCGCGCAGACCGCCGGTGTCGTCACCGTCGCCGACGCCCTCCGTCTGGCTGTCCCCCAGCGCGACGTACCGCAGAAACGTGCCATCCGTCATCGCGGACCTCCACCCTCTCCCACCGACCGGCCCTACGGGCGGCCAGACCCACGAGCCGTGCCGCACCCACGCCCACCATACTCACTTTATTGACTAGCCAACTGTATGAGTAGCTCCTGGACCCGCTCTCCGACCTATCCTTCGACGCATGCCCCTCCCCCTCCGCTCCCCCGGCGGCGGCCGTCCGTCACCGCGCGCCGCCGACGCCCTCGTGGCCGGCGCCGTCCTGCTCGTGGTGGCGGTCTGGACGCTCGTCGCGGGGCTCCGCGCGAGCGAGCCCCCGCTCCGCGCCGTGCTCGGCTGGGTGCTCGTCCTGGCCGGCTGCGGGGCCCTGTACTTCCGGCGACGGCAGCCGGTCGCCGTCGCCGTCGCCACGCTGCTCGCCTGCGCCGTCTACTACCCGCTGTCCGCCCAGGACGGCCCGCTCATGATCGCCTTCGCGCTCGCCCTCTACACGACCGCCGCCGAAGGACGCTTCGCCGCCGCCGTCGCGCTCGGCGCCGTCACCCTGCTCGCGGTCGGCGCCGGCGAGGTCCGGCAGCAGCCGGGGCACCGGCAGATCGACGACACCTCGCTCGCCATGCTGGCCGGCTGGCTGATCAGCCTGGTCGCCGTGGGCCGGGCCCAGCGCACCCGGGCCGCCTACCTCCACGAGGTGGAGCAACGGGCGCTGGCCGCCGAGCGGGAGCAGGAGGCCCGGGCCCGGCAGAGCGCCACCGAGGAGCGGCTGCGGATCGCCCGCGAGGTCCACGACGTCCTCGGCCACAGCATCTCGCTGATCAACGTGCAGTCCGGGGCCGCGCTGCACCGGCTCGGCAAGAAGCCGGCCCCCGAGGCCGGGCTCGCCACCGCGACCGAAGCCCTGGAGGCGGTGAGGGCCACGAGCAAGGACGCGCTGCGCGAGCTGCGGGCGACCCTGGGGGTGCTGCGCCGGGCCGACGAGGCCACCCCGACGACCCCCGCCTCCTCCGGCCTCGCGCTCCTCGGCGACCTCGCCGAACGGGCCCGGAGCGCCGGCCTCGACGTCCGTACGGGCGTCACGGGCACCCCCGTGCCGCTGCCGCCGCCCGTCGACCTCGCCGCGTACCGGATCGTGCAGGAGTCGCTGACGAACATCGCCCGGCACGCGGGCGCGAGGACCGTGGACGTCGGCCTCGACTGGGGCCCGGACGTGGTGCGGCTGCGGATCGCGGACGACGGCGGGGGCGCCCCGGAGGACCGCCCGCTGGGCAGCGGCATCCGGGGCATGGCCGAGCGGGCCCGCGCGCTCGGCGGTGAACTGACCGCGGGAAACGGGGAGGACGGCGGCTTCCTGGTGGACGCCCGACTGCCGTACGCCACACCTTCCGCGCCCTCCGCCTCTTCCGCACCTTCCGTACTCGGGGAAGGCCCCCGTACCCCCGAGAAGAGCCCCCAGGAGGGCACCCGATGATCCGTGTCGTGCTGGCCGACGACCAGACCCTGGTCCGGGCCGGTTTCCGGTCGATCCTCTCCGACGAGGAGGACATCGAGGTCGTCGGAGAGGCCGGCGACGGGGAGCGGGCGATCGGCCTCGCCCGCGAACTGCGCCCGGACGTGGTCCTGATGGACATCCGGATGCCGGTGCTCGACGGGCTCGAAGCCACCCGCCGCATCACCGCCGACCAGCGGCTCGAAGGGGTCCGGGTGGTCATCCTGACCACCTTCGACGCGGACGACCACGTGTACGGGGCGCTGCGCGCCGGCGCCTCGGGCTTCCTCGTCAAGGACACCGAGCCGATGGAACTGCTGCACGCGGTACGGGTCGTGGCGCGCGGCGACGCCCTGATCTCCCCGGCCGTGACCCGCCGTCTGATCGCCGAGTTCGCCGGGCGCGCCGAACGGCAGCCGGACCCGAGCCCCCGGCTGAACGCCCTCACCGAGCGGGAGCGCGAGGTCCTCGGCCTGGTCGGCGCGGGGCTCTCCAACGACGAGATCGCCGGCCGCCTGGTCCTCTCCCCCGCCACCGCCAAGACCCACGTCAGCCGGATCATGACCAAACTGGCCGTACGGGACCGGGCGCAGCTGGTGATCCTGGCGTACGAGTCCGGGATGATCACCCCGGGCTGGCTGGCCTGACGCCTCCCCTAAGGGAGGGGACCCCACAGGGACAACCCACGGAGTACGCGCGCGTGGACCGGCGCGACCACCGTGGTACGGCCGGTGTCCACCCCGGACCGACGCCGGCCCCCGTGCCGTACGCCGACGCTGAACGGGTGAACCAGGACGTACTCGATCTCGCCCGGCTGCAGTTCGCCCTCACCGCCGGCGGCCACTTCCTCTTCGTCGCCCTCACGCTCGGGCTCGCGACGGTCGTGGCGGTGCTCCAGACGCGGGCGACGCTCGGCCGGAACCCGCTCCACGCGCGCATGGTGCGCTTCTGGGGCCAGCTGTACGTGATCAACTGCGCGGTCGGGATCGTCACCGGCCTCGTGATGGAGTTCCAGTTCGGCATGGCCTGGAGCGGGCTCACGCACGAGGCGGGCAACGTCCTGGGCGCCTCCCTCGCCGTCGAGACGGTCGTGGCGTTCTTCGTCGAGTCGACCTTCCTCGGCCTGTGGATCTTCGGCTGGCACCGGCTCAACCGCTGGGCCCATCTGGCCGCGATCTGGATCGTCGTCCTGACCGCCTACCTGTCGGCGTACTGGATCCTCGTCTCCAACGGCTTCCTCAACCACCCCGTGGGGCACCGCTCCGGGGACGGCGGGCTCGTGCTCGACGACCCGGTCGCCGTCCTCACCAATCCCTCCGCCCTCCTCGCCTTCGGCCACGTCCTGGCGGGGGCGCTGCTCACCGCCGGGTTCTTCATGGCCGGGGTGAGCGCGTACCACCTCTTCCGCCGCAGCCCCGAGTGGGAGTTCTTCGGCCGCAGCCTGCGCATCGGGGTGTTCCTGTCGGCGCCCGCGCTGATGGCGGCGGCCGTCTTCGGCGGACTCCAGCTCGGGGCCCTCGCCACCTTCCAGCCGATGAAGTCGGCCGTCTTCAGCGGGAAGGCGGCCGAGACCGCGCGCCTCCAGGCGGAGATGACGGAACGTTTCGGTCCGGGTGACTACGTGCCCTCGGAAGCGTGGACCCGAGGCGGCGGCCTGGTGATGCTCATCTGCTTCGCCCTGATGATGTACCTGTGCTTCGCCGGGGTGATCCTGGCCTGTTTCAAGACGGCCGTCTTCCGGTTCCGGCTCTGGCACGCCGTCCTGATGGCGGCCGTGCCGCTGCCGTACCTCGCGATGATCAGCGGCTGGGTGTTCCGGGAGGCGGGCCGGCAGCCCTGGGTGGTGTACGGGCTCCTCAAGACGGAGGACGCGGTGTCGGACCTCTCCCCCGGCGCCATGCGTCTCTCCCTCACCGTCTTCACCACGCTGTTCGTCCTGCTCGCCGTCCTCAACGCCCGGCTCCTGACCCGGCACGCCCGCCGCGGTCCCGTCGACTCCGGCCTCGGCCACGACGAGCGCCCGGCCACCGGCGACGGGCCGGGCGGGGCGCCCGACCCGGCCGACGCACTGCCCGCCCCGCGCTACTGAGCCCCCGCACGCCCCGTTTCCGAGAAACCCCCGAGAAGCCTCCGGGAAGCCCCGAGAAGCCTCCGGGAAGCCCCGAGAAGCCCCGAGAAGCCCCGAGAAGCCCCGAGAAGAGGAATTCCCCGTGGAGACCCTGGCCATCGCCCTGCTCGCCTTCTTCACCGCAGGCTGGTTCGTCCTCGCCGGGGCGGACGTCGGCACGGGCATGCTCGTCCCCTGGCTCGGCCGGAACGACCGCGAGCGGCGGCTCGTCCTCGCCTCCTTCGCCCCCTTCTTCCTCGGCAACGAGGTCTGGCTGGTCGCCGCCGCCGGAGCGTTCGTCGGCTGCTTCCCCGCCCTCGAAGGAGACCTCCTGAGCGGCCAGTTCCCGGTCTTCGTGGCCCTCCTCACCGGCTGGGTCGTGCGCGACACGGGCCTCTGGTCGCGCGGCCGGGGCGCCGGACCACGGCGGCGGGCCGGCTGCGACGCCGCCGTGGTCTGCGGGAGCTGGACCGTCGCGCTCTCCTGGGGGTGGCTGCTCGCCGCCCTGCTCACCGGGCGTCCGTACGCCCCGGCGACCGGCCCCACGGCGGTCCTCGCCGCCCTCGCCGTGGCCGCCCTGTTCGCCGCGCACGGCCTCGGCTTCGCCGTGCTGCGGCTCACGGGACCGCCGTACGAGCGGGCCCGCCGCCTCGTCGGGCGGACCGGGCACCCGTGGCAGTCCTTCGCGCTCACCGGCGTCCTGCTCGCCGGGCTGCCGCTCTGGGCGGGGACCGCGCTGCCGCTGGCCGGACGGGCGGCGGACCCCGCCACGCTCGCCCTGCTGGTGCCCGCCCTCCTCGTCGTCACCCCGCTGCTCGTGGCCGTCCAGGCCTGGACCTGGTACGCCTTCCGGCACCGGGTCACCCGGCCCTCGTACCTCTGAGCCCCGCGTTCGATCCCCGCGTTCCCGGGCGCGGGCCGGAACGCCTCACTCCTCCGGCGCGGACTCCTTCTTGTGGTGCAGGGCCTTCTGCAGCCGGGCGACCACCGCCTCGCCGTACCTGCGGTGGCCGTGGACGCGCGGGTCATCCGTCACGTCGTACCGCTTCACGTACGCGCCGAGGAAGGCCTGCAGGGTGGCGACGGCCGGGATCGCGATCAGCGCGCCGACGGCACCGAGCAGCGCCGTCCCCGCGATGACCGAACCGAAGGCCACCGCCGGGTGGATGTCCACGGTCTTCGAGGTGAGCTTCGGCTGGAGGACGTAGTTCTCGAACTGCTGGTAGACCACGACGAAGCCGAGCACCCACACCGCGTACCAGGGGTTGACGGTGAAGGCGATCAGCATCGGCAGGGCGCCGGCCAGATAGGTGCCGATGGTCGGGATGAACTGCGAGACCAGACCGACCCACACGGCGAGCGCAGGGGCGTACGGCACGTCCAGGATCTCGAAGAGCACGAAGTGCGCGACGCCCGAGATGAGGGCCATCAGGCCGCGCGAATACAGATAGCCACCGGTCTTGTCGACCGCGATCTCCCACGCCCGCAGCACCTCGGCCTGCCGGGCGGGCGGCAGGACGGAGCAGAGCGCGCGCCGCAGCCGGGGCCCGTCGGCGGCGAAGTAGAACGAGAACAGGAAGATCGTGAGGAGCCGGAACAGGCCGCCGAGGACGGTGGCGGAGACGTCGAGGACGCCGGAAGCGCTGTTCTGCACGTACCTCTGCAGCCAGTCGGACTTGAGCAGGCTGTCCTGGACCTCGACCCTCGACAGGTCCGTGTGGAAGCTGTCGTTGATCCACTTGATCAGCGAGTCGAGGTACTTGGGGAAGTTCTCGACCATGTCGACGATCTGTCCGGCGAGCATCGAGCCCAGGAGGACGACGAAGCCGACGCTGAAGACGAGGACGGCGAGGAAGACGAGGAAGGTGGCGAGGCCCCGGCGCATCCCGCGCGCCGCCATGCGCCCGACCGCCGGTTCGATGGCGAGGGCGAGGAAGAAGGCCAGGAGGATGTTGACGAGGAGGCCGACGAGCTGGTGGAAGGCCCAGCTGCCCAGCAGGAAACAGGAGTAGAGCGCGAAGGCCAGGACGAGCGCGCGGGGCAGCCAGCGCGGCATCCGCGCGGCGCCCGCCGGGGACACGGTCTCCGGGGCGGGAGGCGTGCCCACGGCGACGCCTCCCCCCGTGCCGGTGCCGATGGCGGAAGCCGGAGGCGCGGAAGCCGTCACGTCGGTCGAACCGGTCCTGCCGGCGCCGCCGGGCCTGCCGGTGATCCCGCCGGAGCCGTGGGCCTCGTCGGCGCCACGGCTCCCGTGGATCTCCTCGGAGCCGGGGGTCTTGTCGGTGTCGTCGCTGTCGTCAGTCGGGGCCACCCCGCCAGTCTCGCGCACCGCGCGGACATTCCTCCCGGGCCCCCGCCCGTCACCGTACGACGGTCCCGTCCCCCGGTCCGCCCACCGGGCCGGTGGACGGACCGCTCAGCGCTTGTCGGCGGGCACGTCGACGGCGGCGCAGACGGCGCGCCACACGTCCTTCGCCTCCCAGCCGGCGTCCAGCGCCTCCCGTACGGTCCGGCCCCCGAGCTCCGCCATCACATGGTCACTCGCGAAGGACTCGGCGTACGACGCACCGAAGTGGTCGGCCATCCGTTCCCAGAAAATCGTCAACCGCATGCCCCCAGTATCCCGCTCCCAAGAGTGCAGCCCGCTCCGCGGGCCTTGTCAGCACGGCTTTCCGCCCTACGGTCGGAGCATGGCCGAAAAACCCCTCCCCTCCGCGTCCCCGACCCCCTTGGCCCGCGCCGAGCGTTTCGTCTGGCTCACGGCCCGCGTCCTCGAACAGCGCCGGTTCGCCTACCACTTCCAGCGCGGTGGCGCGGATCAGGTCGAGACGGCGCTCACGGCGTACCTGAACGAGGACGGCGGGTACGGCCACGCGCTCGAACCGGATCTGCGCGGGCCCGTCAGCCAGCCGCTGCACACCGCGCACGCGCTGCGGGTCCTGGACTCCATCGGCCGCTGCGGCGGGCCGCGGATCGAACGGATCTGCCGGTACCTCACGGCGGTGTCCACGCACGACGGCGCCCTCCCGGCGATCCACCCCTCGCAGCGGCCCTACCCCTCGGCCCCCTTCGTGCCGGTCGTCGACCGGCCGCCGAGCGCGCTGCTCTCGACCGGTCCGGTGGTCGGGCTCCTCCACCGCAACCAGGTGTGGCACGCGTGGCTGTTCCGGGCCACCGAGTTCTGCTGGTCGGCCGTGGAGTCCCTGGAGAAGTCCCATCCGTACGAGGTCCAGGCCGCCGTCGCCTTCCTCGACGGGGCTCCGGACCGCCCGCGCGCGGAGGCGGCCGCCGACCGCCTCGGCCGGCTCGTCCGGGAGCAGGGGCTCGCCGTGCTCGACCCGGACCGTCCGGAGGACTGGCCGGTGGCGGACGGGTACGCGCCCGGGGAGCACCACTTCCCGCACGACTACGCGCGCGTGCCGGACTCGCTGGCCGCGCGCTGGTTCACGGAGGAGGAGATGGCCCGGTCGCTCGACCGGCTCGCGGCCGACCAGGAGGAGGACGGCGGCTGGCCGATCCGCTGGCGCGCCTGGGCCCCCGGCTCCGCCCTGGAGTGGCGCCCGATCGTCACCGTCGAGGCCCTGCGCACCCTCCGCGCGCACGGCCGCCCCGTCCACTGACGGGGCGGGTGCCGGGTGTACGGGTCAGGTGTACGGGCCGGATGGGCGGGGAGGTCGGGGTCGTCCCGATCCCGTACGGCCCCGGGGCCGAGCTCACCAGCCCAGGGCTCGTGCCCCCGCCGTGACGGCGACGGCGGCGCCCACGACGACCAGGAACGGCGCCCGCAGGACGAGCGCGACGGCGGCCGCGGCGAGTCCGGCGGCCCGGGCGTCCAGGACGAGGCCGCCGCCCGTGCTGAACGTCTGCTGCGCGGTGAGCGCGGCGAGCAGGGCGACGGGGAGCAGCGCCGCAAGCCGCTGGACGAGGGGGCGTTCCAGCACCCCGGCGGGGACGAGCAGCCCGACGAGTTTGACCAGGTAGCACCCGGCGACGGTGAGGGCGATCGCGATCCAGACGTTCATCGGGAGTCCTTCTCTCGTCGGGGCGTGGAGCCGGCCGTGGGGCCGGTCGTGGACGCGGCGCGCCGGCCCTGCGCCCAGAGCACCGCGGGCGCGGCGAGGGCGGCGGCGAGGACCGGCACCCCGGCGGGGAGCACGGGGAGCAGGCCGAGGCCGAGCAGGACGGCGAGTCCGGCGGTGGCCCGCTCGGTCGCGGACGTGAGCATGGGGGCGAGCAGGGCCAGGAAGACGGCGGGTCCGGCCGCGTCGAGCCCCCAGGCGGCGGTGTCACCGATCGCCTCGGCGCCGAGCGCCCCGAGGAGCGTGGTGGCGTTCCACAGGACGTACAGCGTGAGACCGGTGACGGTGAAGCCGATGCGGGCGGCCCGGCGGGACGGCTGGGCGAGCGCGACCGCCGTGGTCTCGTCGATCACCCAGTGCGCGGCGAGGGGCCTGACGGCCTTCGGCAGGGCGAGGAGCTGGGAGAGCCGCAGCCCGTAGAAGGCGTTGCGGGTGCCCAGGAAGAACGCCCCGGCGGCGGCCGTGAAGGGGTTGCCGCCCGCGGCGAGCGCGCCGACGAGGGCGAACTGCGAGGCGCCGGTGAAGACGAGCAGGCTGAGGACGCAGGTCTGGAGGAGGCCGAGTCCGGAGCCCGCCGAGGTCACGCCGAAGGCGAAGCCGGAGAGCCCGACGGCGACGCCGACGCCGAGGGCGTCGCGGACGACGGCGACGTCGGGCTTGGCCGGGGCGTCGTCGGGTATCACGGGGGATGCTGTCTGTTCTGCCACGTCGGGGACGCTACGGCCGCCGGGACCGCCGGGTCTTGTACGTTCTTGCACCGGGCCGACCTGACCGGCAGGGCCGACAGGGCTGGCAGGGCCGACAGGGCCTGACGGACAGGCGCGCCGACCGGGTCAACAGGGCAGGCCAAATCGGCCGGGTCGGCCGGGCCGGCCGTTCTGCCGGATCAACCGATCCCGCGAAGCCCCCGGGCCCCACCCGTTCCCGCGGGTCTTCCCGCCTCACGCGCGCGTTGATAAGCCCCCGGCGGCACCCCGACGCTGCGGGTGAAGTGCCGGTTGAGGTGCGACTGGTCGGTGAAGCCGACTGCGGCGGCCGCCTCCGCCGGGGGGACGCCGGCGTCGAGCAGCCGGCGGGCGCGGCGCACGCGCGCGTCGGTGAGCCAGGTGTGCGGCGGCATCCCGTACGTGTCGCGGAAGGCCCGGAGCAGGGCGAAGGGGCTGGTGTCCAGCTCGGCGGCGAGGCGCTCCAGGGTCGGTGGCTCGGCCATCCGGCCCTCCAGGACCTCACGCGCGCGTGCCGCGTTCCGGGCGCCCGCCGAGCGGGGCGGGAGCGGGGTGATCAGGCCGCCGTGGCTGCGCAGCATCCGGGCGGTGACGAGCCGGAGCAGGCTGTCGGCGGCGAGCGCGTTGCCCTCCTCGGCGGCCCGGTGGACGCCGACGACGAGCCGCGCGGCGTAAGGGTCGTCGATGACGGGCGAGGTGAAGCCGACCGAGCCGCGCAGGGCGAGGGTGTCGGCGGCGATCGACCGGACGATCTCCGCGTCGGGGTAGATCGTGCGGTAGGTCCAGCCCTCGGGGACGCCCGCGTGCCCGGTGTGCGGGGTACCGGGGTTGACCAGGGCGATCTGCCCGGGCCCGGCGTGGACCAGCTCGTCGTGGTGGTGGAAGGCCTCGACGCCCTCGGTGATCGCGGCGAAGACGAAGGTCTCGTGGGTGTGGCGGGCGAAGGCCTTGCGGACGTAGTGGGCGTGCAGCAGGTCGACCCCGGGCAGCTCGGGGTACTGCCAGTACCGTGCCCGTTCCCCGCTCGCCATGCCTCCATTCTGCGCCAGGGGCGTGCGGGCCCGCCGCTCCGGTCCGCTCATACCGGAGGGTGACGGGCCACCGCGCCGTCCGGGCGGTTTTCCACAGGTCCCGGCGGTTGTCAGTGCCCGGGTGCACGATGGGGGCATGGTCAGGTCCGCGCTCGACTCGTTCTCCCCCGCGACCCGTGGTTGGTTCACCGGGGCCTTCACCGCGCCCACGGCGGCGCAGGAGGGCGCCTGGAACGCCATCGGGGCGGGCTCCGACGTGCTGGTCGTCGCCCCGACCGGCTCGGGCAAGACGCTGGCGGCCTTCCTCGCCTCCCTGGACCGGCTGGCGTCCGCTCCCCCGCCCGCCGAGGCGAGGAAGCGCTGCCGCGTGCTGTACGTGTCCCCGCTGAAGGCCCTCGCGGTGGACGTCGAGCGGAACCTGCGCTCTCCGCTGACCGGCATCCGCCAGGAGTCGGTGCGGCTCGGACTGCCCGAGCCGGACGTCCGGGTCGGGATCCGCTCCGGCGACACCCCGGCCGCCGAGCGCCGGACGCTCGCGACCAAGCCGCCGGACATCCTGATCACCACCCCCGAGTCGTTGTTCCTGATGCTGACCTCCGCCGCCCGCGACGCCCTGGCGGGCGTGGAGACGGTCATCCTGGACGAGGTCCACGCGGTCGCGGGCACGAAGCGGGGTGCGCACCTGGCGCTCTCCCTGGAGCGGCTCGACGAGCTGTTGCCGAGGCCCGCGCGCCGGATCGGCCTGTCGGCCACGGTCCGGCCGGTCGACGAGGTGGCCCGCTACCTGTCGCCGGGGCGCGCCGTGGAGATCGTGCAGCCGCCGTCGGGCAAGGAGTTCGACCTCTCCGTCGTCGTCCCCGTCGAGGACATGGGCGAGCTGGGCGGCTCCCCGGCCTCCGAGGGCAAGGAAGGCGGGGACAGGCCGTCGATCTGGCCGCACGTGGAGGAACGGATCGCCGACCTGGTGCAGTCGCACCGCTCCACGATCGTCTTCGCCAACTCCCGGCGCCTGGCCGAGCGCCTGTGCAACCGGCTCAACGAGATCGCGTACGAGCGGGCGACCGGCGAGCCCCTGCCCGAGGGGGCTCCCCCGGCCGAGGTCATGGCCCAGTCGGGGGCGGCGCACGGCGCCCCGCCGCTGCTCGCCCGGGCCCATCACGGCTCGGTGTCCAAGGAGCAGCGCGCCCAGGTCGAGGAGGACCTGAAGGCGGGCCGGCTGCCCGCCGTGGTGGCCACCTCCAGCCTGGAGCTGGGCATCGACATGGGCGCGGTGGACCTGGTCGTGCAGGTCGAGTCGCCGCCCTCGGTGGCCTCCGGGCTCCAGCGGGTGGGCCGCGCGGGCCACCAGGTCGGCGCGGTGTCGACGGGCGTGGTCTTCCCCAAGTACCGGGGGGACCTGGTGCAGGCGGCCGTGGTCACCGAGCGGATGCGGACGGGGGCCATCGAGTCCCTGCGGATCCCCGCCAATCCGCTGGACGTGCTCGCGCAGCAGCTGGTCGCGATGGTCGCGCTCGACACCTGGCAGGTGGACGACCTGCTCGCGGTGGTGCGCCGGGCGGCGCCGTTCGCGTCGCTGCCCGAGTCCGCGTTCACGGGCGTCCTCGACATGCTGGCGGGGCGGTATCCCTCGGACGCCTTCGCCGAGCTGCGCCCGCGCGTGGTCTGGGACCGGGTGGCCGGGACGGTCACGGGCCGGCCGGGTGCACAGCGGCTCGCCGTCACCTCGGGCGGCACGATCCCCGACCGGGGCCTGTTCGGCGTCTTCCTGGCGGGCTCCGACCCCAAGAAGGGCGGGGGCCGGGTCGGGGAGCTCGACGAGGAGATGGTGTACGAGTCGCGGGTGGGCGACGTGTTCACGCTCGGCACCACCTCGTGGCGGATCGAGGACATCACCCGGGACCGGGTCCTGGTCACCCCCGCGCCCGGCGCGCCGGGCCGGCTGCCGTTCTGGAAGGGCGACCAGCTGGGCCGCCCGCTCGAACTGGGCCGGGCGGTGGGCGCGTTCCTCCGCGAGATCGGTGCCCTGGAGGACGAGGACGCGCGGCTGCGGCTGCTCGCCGCCGGGCTCGACGCGTGGGCCGCCGAGAACGTCCTGGCGTACCTCAAGGAGCAGCGCGAGGCCTGCGGCCACGTGCCGGACGACCGGACGATCCTGGTCGAGCGCTTCCGGGACGAGCTCGGGGACTGGCGGGTCGTCATCCACTCCCCGTTCGGGGCGCAGGTGCACGCCCCGTGGGCGCTGGCCCTCGGCGCCCGGCTCGCCGAGCGGTACGGCATGGACGCGCAGGTGATGCACGCGGACGACGGCATCGTGCTGCGTCTGCCGGACGCCGACCTGATGGGCCTGGACATGGGCCTGGACCTCCTCGACCACGAGCCGGTCGACCCGGGCCGCCACGCGGACAAGGCGTACGACGCGGACAAGGCGCCCGTCGGCGCGGCCGACGCCCTCTTCGACAAGGGCGAGATCGGGCAGGTCGTCACCGAACAGGTGGGCGGTTCCGCGCTGTTCGCCTCCCGCTTCCGCGAGTGCGCCGCCCGCGCCCTGCTGCTGCCGAAGCGGAACCCGGGCAAGCGCACCCCGCTGTGGCAGCAGCGGCAGCGCGCTGCCCAGCTCCTCCAGGTGGCGAGCGAGTTCGGCTCGTTCCCGATCGTCCTGGAAGCCGTCCGCGAGTGCCTCCAGGACGTCTTCGACCTCCCGGGCCTGACGGAGCTGATGGGCGACATCGAGGCCCGCCGGGTCCGCCTCGTCGAGGTCACCACCCCCGAGCCGTCCCCCTTCGCCCGCTCGCTGCTCTTCGGCTACGTGGCGCAGTTCCTGTACGAGGGCGACTCGCCGCTCGCGGAGCGGCGGGCCGCCGCGCTCTCCCTGGACTCCCGGCTGCTCGCCGAGCTGCTCGGCCAGGCGGAGCTGCGCGAGCTGCTCGACGCGGACGTCCTGACGGAGCTGGAGCGGGAGCTCCAGTGGCTGACGGAGGACCGGCGGATCAAGGACGTGGAGGGCGTCGCCGACCTGCTGCGGGTCCTGGGCCCGCTCACCGGCGCCGAGCTGGCCGAGCGGGGCGCCGATCCGGACTGGGCGGGCGAGCTGGAGGCGGCGCGGCGCGCGATCCGGGTGCGGATCGGGGGCCGGGAGCACTGGGCGGCGATCGAGGACGCGGGCCGGCTCAGGGACGCCCTGGGCACGGCCCTGCCGGTCGGCGTCCCCGAGGCCTTCACCGAGCCGGTCAAGGACCCGCTGGGCGACCTCCTCGCCCGGTACGCGCGCACGCACGGCCCGTTCACCTCCTCCCTGGCCGGTGAGCGCTTCGGCCTGGGCACGGCCGTCACCGACGGCGCCCTCCAGCGGCTCGCCGCGTCCGGACGGGTCGTCCAGGGCGAGTTCCATCCCTCGGGCATCGGCCAGGAGTGGTGCGACGCCACCGTCCTGCGCCGACTGCGCCGGCGCTCCCTGGCGGCCCTGCGCCACGAGCTGGAGCCGGTGCCCCCGGCGGCCCTCGCCTCCTTCCTGCCCCAGTGGCAGCACCTGGGGAGCCACCGTCTGCACGGGATCGACGGCCTGGTCCGGGCGGTCGAGCAGCTCCAGGGCGCCCCCGTCCCGGCCTCCGCCCTGGAGAAGCTGGTCCTGCCGTCCCGGGTGCGGGACTACTCCCCGGCGATGCTGGACGAGCTGACGACCACCGGCGAGGTGGTGTGGGCGGGCGCGGGCTCGCTGCCCGGCAAGGACGGCTGGGTCTCGCTGTACCTCGCGGACGCGGCCCCGCTGCTCCTGCCCCCGCCGCACCCGCTGGAGCTGTCCGCGCTGCACGAGTCGGTGCTCACCGCCCTCTCCGGCGGGTACGGCCTGTTCTTCCGCCAGATCGCCGACCAGGTCCGGGCGACCACCCACCCGGACGCCACCGATCCGCAGCTGACCGACGCGCTCTGGGACCTGGCCTGGTCGGGCCGGCTCACTAATGACACCCTCGCCCCGCTGCGGGCGCTGCTCGGCTCGGGCCGCACGGCCGGCGCCACCGCGCACCGCGCGCGCCGCACGGTCCCCCGCGGCCGGTACGGCACCCTGACCGCGTCGGCCCGGCCGGTGTCCCGCACGGGCCCGCCCACGGTCTCGGGCCGCTGGTCGCTGCTGCCGTCGCGCGAACCGGAGCCGACCCAGCGGGCGCACGCCCTGGCCCGCACCCTCCTGGACCGGCACGGGGTGGTCACCCGGGGCGCGGTGGCCGCCGAGGGCGTGGAGGGCGGTTTCTCGGCCGTGTACCGGATCCTGGCCGCCTTCGAGGACAGCGGCCAGGCCCGCAGGGGCTATGTCGTGGAGGGGCTCGGCGCGGCCCAGTTCGCGATGGACGGCGCGGTGGACCGGCTGCGGGCCGCGGCGACCGCGCGGGACCGGGGCGTCGAGGCGGCGGCCGGTCCGCGAGCCCTGGTCCTGGCGGCGGCCGATCCGGCGAACGCGTACGGCGCCGCCCTGTCCTGGCCCGAGCCGCCGACCGGCGCCGGGCACAAACCGGGCCGCAAGGCGGGCGCGATGGTGGTCCTGGTCGACGGCGAGCTGACGCTCTACGTGGAGCGCGGCGGCAAGACGCTCCTGTCCTGGCCGACCGACCCGGACGACCCGGCCCTCACAGCGGCGGCAGAGGCCCTGGCCGCGTCCGCCCGCGCGGGCACCCTGGGCACGGTCACGGTGGAACGGCTCAACGGCGCCGCGGCCCTGACCTCCCCGCTGGCCCGCCCCCTGGAGGCGGCGGGCTTCCTGGCCACCCCCAGAGGCCTGCGCCTGCGCGCCTAGAGCGTGTGTCGAAAGGAACGTCGTCTGCCCGGAGGGCAGGCCCGGCGACGTCCGGTGCGTGCGATCGCAAGGCGGAGGGTCGCCCCGATACTTGATGTATCGGGGCGATCCCGACAACGCGGCTGGGGGCACCCCCGTGCCCGAAGGACTACGGGCGAGTGCGTGCCGGACGCCACCGGGCAGGCGGGATTTTCGACACATGCCCTAGGGGGTGTCTTGTCGACGCGCCCCCGGGAAGAAGCCCGAAAGGAGGCCGGCCCCCGGCGTTCCCGCGACCGTGCCCGAGAGACCGTGACCCGAGGAGGACCGTGCCCGAAGGAGACACCGTCTGGCAGGTGGCCCACCGCCTGCACGCCGCACTCGCCGGGCGGGTACTCACCCGCTCGGACCTGCGGGTGCCCCGCTTCGCCACCGCCGACCTCACCGGCCGCACGCTCCTCGACGTCACCCCGCGCGGCAAGCACCTGCTCGCCCGGATCGAGGGCGGGCTCACCCTCCACTCCCATCTGCGGATGGACGGCGCCTGGCGGGTGTACGCCACCGGGGAGCGGCCCCGCGGCGGCCCCGACCACCAGATCCGGGCCGTCCTGGGGAACGCGGAGTCCACCGCGTACGGCTACCGGCTCCCGATCGTGGAGCTCCTGCGCACCGACGAGGAGTCGCACGTGGTGGGCCATCTCGGTCCGGACCTGCTCGGTCCCGACTGGGACCCGGAGGAGGCCGTGCGCAGACTGACGGCCGATCCGGCGAGGACGCTCGGGGAGGCCCTCCTCGACCAGCGCAACCTGGCCGGTATCGGCAACGTCTACAAGTCGGAGCTGGCGTTCCTCGCCGCCGTCACCCCCTGGCTCCCCGTGGGCGAGCTGGAGCCCGGCGTTCCCGCCCGTCTGGTGGCGACCGCCCACCGCCTGCTCGACCTCAACAAGGACCACCCGGACCGGCGCGTCACCACCGTGCGCCGCCCCGGCACCCTGCTCCACGTCTACGGCCGCGCGGGCCGCCCCTGTCTGCGCTGCGGCGCCCGCATCCGCAAGGCGGAGCTCGGGGACCGGGTCACGTACTGGTGCCCTGGATGCCAGAAGGGCCCGCACCGGCAGGAAGCCGATACGAGCCCGTCAGTGTGACCGTCCGTCCGCCACGACCCCACAACCGCGGCGGCCCCACGTCTTCGTCACACCCTGGAACGGAACACGCCCCTCACACCAAGCGAGTCCCCCACCGAACATGCCTCTCACACTGAACACGCCCCACACCTAACACGTCGCTCACGCCGAACACGGCCCTCACGCCGACCCGGGCCCCGCGCCCCGCCACCGGCGCCACGGCAGCCTGCCGAGGCGCCGGACGAGCGCGCCCGGCGGCCCCGACGAGGCGGCCACGTGCACGGGCAGCAGGCTCAGGCCCCAACCGCCCGCGGCCATCACGCCCTCGACTGGCCCGGTCTCGCCCGGGACGAGCAGCAGGCGCAGCACCGCCCACCACCAGAGCCCCCCGGCCGCCAGCCCGACCGCGACCAGCGCGAGCGTTGCCGGCGGAAACCGTCGCCGTACCATGGCCGCCTCCCGCGGTCGACGCTAGACCGGCAGGATCACCCTGCGGGAGGGCGCACCGGGGCCCGCCCCGGCGCGCACCGTACGTATCAGCACGCCCCGGCCCGCCTCAGACGCTCTCCGCCTGGAACATCCACGCGTGCTTCTCCAGCTCACCCGTGAGGGCGATCAGGATGTCCTGGGTGACCGGGTCGGGGTCGCCGGTCGCGTCGATCCGCTCCCGCATCCGGGTGGTGACGGCCCCGAGGGCGTCGACGAGGATCTTCACCGCCTCCACGTCCTTGATCCAGCCCTCCGGCACCGTTCCGATCGCGCTCGACGACGCCACGGTCGCGGCTCGCCCGTCCGGGTTGACGCCCAGGGCGGAGGCCCGCTCGGCCACGGTGTCGGAGTGCGTCCGGGCGGTGGTGACCACCTCGTCCAGCTGGAGGTGGACGGAGCGGAAGCGCGGTCCGACGACGTTCCAGTGCACCTGCTTGGCCACCAGGGAGAGGTCGACCAGGTCGACCAGGGCGCCCTGGAGCGCGTCGCCGACCGTCTTGAGGTCGGTCTCGGACAGCGTGCTCTTCACGACAGACATGTGGAATCTCCAACCAGTCGAACGTTTCCCCACCATGGCACGCCTCACCGGAACCCGGCATCTCAAACAAACCGTCCCAAAGAAATCCCGGAAAGGGCGAAGCCCCGGTCGGCGTCCCTCACGGGACACGGACCGGGGCTTCGCCCTCGTTTCGGTTCAGGCGGCGACGACGTCGACCGCTTCCGCGGGTGCCTTGATGGTCACCCGCTCGGTCGGCACACCCGCCACCGACGTCACCGACACCGAATTGAGCATCGGACGAACCGGTGCCGGCACCTGTTCGCTCGCTGCTGCCGACTCGGCCAGTTCGGCCAGCGACAGTTCGTCGCTCACTTCGCGCATGAGCTCGGACATCCGTACGTCCAACGCGTCGCAGATCGCGGAGAGCAGTTCGGAGGAAGCCTCCTTCTGCCCCCGCTCCACCTCGGAGAGATAGCCGAGCGAGACTCGGGCGGACGAGGAGACTTCGCGCAGAGTACGGCCCTGGCGCTGGCGCTGCCGACGCAGCACGTCACCCAGCAGGCGACGGAGCAGAATCATCGGTGGCTCCCTCCTCGGACCGCGTAGCCGCATCCTTCACGCCCCACCGTACCGCCTCGCGCCGCGGCCGTGCGGGGAGCGATGTCGTGTTCACTCAGGGCTGCAAACATCAATTCCCCCCGTTCTGTTCCGTATCCTGTGCCCGCACATTTCCCGAGAGTTCCTCGTGGAGCAGCTCGAGCACGATCCGTACGCTCTCCCTACGGATTTCCCCGCGGTCGCCGTTCAACCTCAACGGCACCACTTTCCCCACCGGGGGCCCCGCCGGCGCCCCCGTACGGGACGCGTCCCCGGCCGGGCCCGCGACCGCCACATAGACGGTCCCGACGGGCTGCCCGTCCTGCGGGTCCGGCCCCGCGACCCCGGTCGTCGCGATGCCCCAGTCGGCGCCGAGCCGGACCCGTACACCGGTCGCCATCTGCGACGCGACCTCGGGATCGACCGCGCCGCGCTCCGCGAGCAGGGTCCCGTCGACGCCGAGGAGCTCGTGCTTGAGGGCGGTGGCGTAGGCGGTGACGGACCCCCGGAAGGACGCCGAGGCACCCGGCACACCGGTGAGCTCGGCGGCCACCAGGCCGCCCGTGAGCGACTCCGCGACGGCCAGCGTCTGACCGCGTTCGGCGAGCAGCGCGAGCACCCGGGCGGCCTCGGTCATCGTGCGGCCGCCTCCGAGCGCTCGGCGGCTGCCCGCTCGGCGGCGAGGCCCCGGCGCCGCAGCACGACGGCCTGGCGCACGTAGTCGAGACCGGTGAGGACCGTCAGCACGACGGCCACCGTCATCACCCAGAAGCGGAGGGTGGCCAGCGGCCCGGTGAGCATCAGCACGTACATGCCGACGGCCGTGCCCTGGGCCAGGGTCTTCATCTTGCCGCCGCGGCTGGCGGGGATGACCCCGTGCCGGATGACCCAGAACCGCATCAGGGTGATCCCCAGCTCCCGGGCCAGGATGACCGCGGTCACCCACCAGGGGAGGTCCCCGAGCGCGGACAGGGAGACCAGGCCGGCCGCCATGATCGCCTTGTCCGCGATCGGATCGGCGATCTTCCCGAAATCGGTGACCAGGTTGTACGTACGGGCGAGGTGCCCGTCGAAGACGTCCGTGATCATCGCCACCGCGAACGCCGCCCAGGCCCAGGCCCGCCACGCGGGGTCGTGCCCGCCGTCCTGGAGCAGCAGCACCACGAAGGCCGGCACGAGCACCAGCCGGACCATGGTGAGGATGTTCGCGATGTTCCACAGGCTGGCCTGGTCGACGGCCACCGCGCCCAGCTTGCCGCGGGGCGTCGGCCTACCGGTCCCGCCCGTCGCGGACGCCGGGACTCCGGTCATCTGCCCGCCTCCTCGAAAAGACACTCGGCCACCAGGTCGACGCCCTCCGTCCCGACGACCTTCGCCCTGACCATACGGCCCGGGGCCAGGTCGGGGTCCGTGCCGTCGGCCGTGACGAGGACCACCTGCCCGTCGGTCTCGGGGGCCTGGTGGGCGGCGCGGCCGATCCAGCCGTCCTCCTCGTCCAGGGACTCGACCAGTACCTCCAGGGTCTCCCCGATCCGCTCCTCCGCGCGCTGCGCGGTGAGCTCCTCTGCGAGCCGGGAGAGGTGGGCGAGCCGCTTGTCGACCACGTCCTGGTCGAGCTTGTGCTCGTACGTGGCGGCCTCGGTGCCGTCCTCGTCGGAGTAGCCGAAGACGCCGATGGCGTCGAGGCGCGCGTGGGTGATGAAGCGTTCCAGCTCGGCGAAGTCCGCCTCGGTCTCGCCGGGGAAGCCGACGATGAAGTTGGAGCGGGCACCGGCCGTGGGGGCCTTGGAGCGGATGGTCTCCAGGAGCTCCAGGAAGCGGTCGGTGTCGCCGAAGCGGCGCATGGACCGCAGCACGTCGGGGGCGCTGTGCTGGAAGGAGAGGTCGAAGTACGGGGCGACCTTCTCGGTGGAGGTGAGGACGTCGATCAGGCCGGGGCGCATCTCGGCGGGCTGGAGGTAGCTGACGCGGACGCGCTCGATGCCGTCCACGGCCGCCAGCTCGGGCAGCAGGCCCTCCAGGAGGCGGATGTCGCCGAGGTCCTTGCCGTAGGAGGTGTTGTTCTCGGAGACCAGCATGATCTCCTTCACGCCCTGCTCGGCGAGCCAGCGCGTCTCGTTCAGCACGTCCGAGGGGCGGCGCGAGACGAAGGAGCCGCGGAAGGAGGGGATGGCGCAGAAGGTGCAGCGGCGGTCGCAGCCGGAGGCCAGCTTCACGGAGGCGACGGGGCTGGCGTCCAGGCGCCGGCGGAGCGGGGCGCGCGGTCCGGAGGCGGGCGCGAGGCCCTCGGGCAGGTCGGCCGGGGCGTCGGTGGGCGCCTCGGCGCCGTCGCCGTGCCCGGGCAGGGCCACGGCGGCCGCGGCCTCCTGGCGCTCCACGGGCGAGAGCGGCAGCAGCTTGCGCCGGTCGCGCGGGGTGTGGGCCTCGACGCTGCCACCGCTGAGGATGGTCTGGAGGCGGTCGGAGATGTCGGCGTAGTCGTCGAAGCCGAGGACGCCGTCGGCCTCCGGGAGGGCTTCGGCGAGCTCCTTGCCGTACCGCTCGGCCATGCAGCCGACGGCGACGACGGCCTGGGTCCTGCCGTGGTCCTTCAGATCATTGGCTTCGAGCAGGGCGTCGACGGAGTCCTTCTTGGCGGCCTCGACGAATCCGCAGGTGTTGACGACGGCGACATCGGCTTGCTCGGCGTTCTCGACGAGCTCCCAGCCGTCCGCTGCCAAGCGGCCTGCGAGCTCCTCCGAGTCCACCTCGTTACGGGCGCAGCCAAGAGTGACAAGGGCGACGGTACGGCGTTCGGGCATGGGCTCAAGACTACTTCGTCCCGGCCGTTCCCCCGTCGCGCAGGGTTCACCCGCGCGACGGAGGTCACATCACGGCGGCGCCGGACCGGCTCAGCCGGCCTGGGGGTCGCCCTTGGTGTAGGTGAGCCGCTCGACCTGGCCGGATTCGAACGTGTCGGCGACCTTCTTGCCGTTGACGTAGAGCTCGATGGCGCCGGCGTTGCCGAGGACCAGGTCGACGCGCTCGTCGTCCTGGAAGGTCTTGGACTCGCCCTCCAGGAGCAGCCCGTCGAAGAGCAGCTTGCCGTCGTGGGCCTTGGCCGAGATCCAGCTCTTGCCGTCGGTGGCGGAGAGCTTGACCGTGACCTTGTCCTGCGGGACCGCGGCGATCGCGCTCTCGGTGGGCTTGGGCGCGACGGGCTTGACCGGCTTCGGCTTGGCGGCGGAGGTCGCCTGCTCGGGGGCGGGCGCCGGGCCGCCGTCGGCCGCGGTGGTCCCCTTCGGGGCGTCGTTCTCGTCGAACATCGTGAAGCCGACGAACCCGACGACGGCCACGATGGCCGCGACCATCGCGGCGGTCCAGTTGGGCCGGCGCGGCTCGGGACGGATGCGTTCCGCCTCGAACAGCGGGGCGGCGGGGGTGGGTGCGGGACGGCCGCCGTGGTCGGCGTCGAACTGCTCGATCAGCGGAGCCGGGTCGAGGCCGACGGCGCGCGCGAGGGTACGGATGTGGCCGCGGGCGTAGACGTCGCCGCCACAGCGCGAGAAGTCGTCCTCCTCGATCGCGTGCACGATCGGGATCCGGACACGGGTGGAGGCACTGACCTCTTCGACGGTGAGACCGGCGGCGATACGGGCCTGCTGGAGGGCACGACCGATCGCTTCCCGGTCGCCTGCCGGGAAGGTCCGGTCGTCTTCGGGGGAGTTGCCGATGGACACGAGAGCGCCTTTCGAGCGTGTAGCCACCTGCTGGACGTTCAGTCTATGGGTGGTACGAAAGGGTGGGGCAACCGGGCGGGTGCTGTTTGTACGCCATGAGGCTGGGACATCCTTCTGTCCCTCCGTCCAACTTGACGTACGGCCAGGGGAAACGGTTGCTCACCCGTTTCTTACGAGTGAGTCTCGGCCGGATCTCGAACGGGTACCCCGCCTTCCGTCACCCACACCCGGCCCCGTACCGAAGCCCGCCCCGCCCTCGCACCGGCCCCCTACTCCCCCGACTCGCCGCGGATCACGGCGAGGACCCCGTCCAGCTCGTCGGGCTTGACGAGTACGTCGCGTGCCTTGGATCCCTCGCTGGGTCCGACGATGTTCCGCGACTCCATGAGGTCCATCAGCCGGCCGGCCTTGGCGAAGCCGACGCGCAGTTTGCGCTGGAGCATGGAGGTGGAGCCGAACTGGGTGGAGACGACCAGCTCGGCGGCCTGGCACAGCAGGTCGAGGTCGTCGCCGATCTCCTCGTCGATCTCCTTCTTCTGCTTGCTGCCCACGGTGACGTCGTCCCGGAACACCGGCGTCATCTGGTCCTTGCAGTGCTGCACGACGGCGGCGACCTCGTGCTCGGTGACGAAGGCGCCCTGCATGCGGACGGGCTTGTTGGCGCCCATCGGCAGGAACAGCCCGTCGCCCTTGCCGATCAGCTTCTCGGCACCGGGCTGGTCGAGGATGACCCGGCTGTCGGCGAGCGAGGAGGTCGCGAAGGCGAGCCGGGAGGGCACGTTCGCCTTGATCAGACCGGTGACCACGTCCACGGACGGCCGCTGGGTGGCCAGGACCAGATGGATGCCGGCGGCACGGGCCAACTGGGTGATGCGCACGATCGCGTCCTCGACGTCCCGGGGCGCGACCATCATCAGGTCGGCGAGCTCGTCGACGATCACCAGGAGGTACGGATAGGGGCTGAGCTCGCGCTCGCTGCCCGGCGGGAGCTGGACCTTGCCGGCCCGGATGGCCTCGTTGAAGTCGTCGATGTGCCGGAAGCCGAAGGCCGCCAGGTCGTCGTAGCGCAGGTCCATCTCGCGCACCACCCACTGCAGGGCCTCGGCGGCCTTCTTGGGGTTGGTGATGATCGGGGTGATCAGGTGCGGGATGCCCTCGTAGGCGGTCAGCTCGACCCGCTTGGGGTCCACGAGCACCATCCGCACGTCCTCGGGGGTCGCCCTTATCATCACCGAGGTGATCAGGCAGTTGATGCACGAGGACTTGCCGGAGCCGGTGGCGCCGGCGACCAGGACGTGCGGCATCTTCGCCAGGTTGGCCATCACGTAGCCGCCCTCGACGTCCTTGCCGAGCGCGACCAGCATGGGGTGGTCGTCCCCGGCCGCGTCCGCGAGCCGCAGCACGTCCCCGAGGTTGACCATCTCCCGGTCGCTGTTGGGGATCTCGATGCCGACCGCGGACTTGCCCGGGATCGGCGAGATGATCCGCACGTCCGGGGACGCGACCGCGTAGGCGATGTTCTTGGCCAGGGCCGTGATCTTCTCGACCTTCACCGCCGGCCCGAGCTCCACCTCGTACCGCGTGACCGTCGGCCCCCGCGTGAAGCCGGTGACCGCCGCGTCCACCTTGAACTCGGCGAACACGTTCGACAACGACGCCACCACGGCGTCGTTCGCCGCACTGCGCGTCTTGCCCGGCCCACCGCGCTCCAGCAACTCCATCGACGGCAACGCGTACGTGATGTCGCCGGAGAGCTGGAGCTGCTCGGCCCGTGCCGGCAGATCCGTCGGCTCGGGCGCGGGCTTGGTCAGATCGGGTACGCCTCCGCCGCCGCGCGCGTCCTCGCCCCGGGCGGGCGGCACGGGCGCGGTCGCCTTCTCCGCGACCTCCCCGACCACGGCGGCGCTCCGCTCGGCGGTGACGTCCTTGGTCAGGTCGGCCACGACCGGCGACGGGGGCATGCCGTTCAGGACCGCGCCGTCCAGCGCCGCGGCCGCCGCGGCGGCGACGTCCACCGGGTCGAGGCCCGCCTCGGAGCCGGTCCGCCGGGAGGGGCGGCGCGCCGAGCGGCCGCGCCGCTCAAGGACCTCCGCCTCGGCCCGGTCCACGTCGTACGGCTCCACGGGGCCGGGGGCGCGGCGGCGGGCGGGCCGCACGGGCCCGGGCTCCGCGTCCCGCCAGTCCTCGTCGTACTCCTCGCGCGCGTACTCCTCGGCCCCCGCCGGGTCGTACGGCGCCTCCACGATCCCGAGCCTGATGCCCAGGGCCCGCAGGCGCTGCGGGATCGCGTTGACCGGGGTGGCGGTGACGACGAGCAGGCCGAAGACGGTGAGCAGCACCAGCAGCGGTACGGCGAGGACCTCGCCCATCATGAAGACGAGGGGCTGGGACGCGGCCCAGCCGATCAGGCCGCCCGCGTCCTGCACGGCGTCGGCGCCGTCACCGCGGCCGGGCGAGCCGCACGCGATGTGCACCTGGCCCAGGACACCGAGGGCGAGGGCGGAGAGGCCGATGACGATCCGGCCGTTGGCCTCGGGCCGCTCCGGATAGAGCATCAGACGCACGCCGATCCCGCCGACGAGCAGCGGCACCAGCAGGTCGAGCCGGCCGAACGCCCCGGTGACGAGGAGTTCGACGAGGTCGCCGACCGGGCCGCGCAGATTGGACCAGGTGCCCACGGCGACGATCAGCGCGAGGCCGAGGAGGAGCAGCGCGAGGCCGTCCTTGCGGTGGACCGGGTCGAGTCCCTTGGCGCCGCGTCCTATGCCCCGGAAGACCGCGCCCACCGCGTGGGCGAGTCCGAGCCAGGCGCCGCGCACGAGCCGGTAGACGCCTCCGGTCGGGGACGGCGCGGGACGCGGCGGGACCTTCTTCGCCGCGGTCTTCCGCGCGGGCGGGCGCTTGCCGGGCGCGGCCTTCCGGGCCGGCGCCTTCTTCGCGGCGCCCTTCGCCGAAGGGTTCTTGGCGGGCGGTTTGGCGGGGGACTTCGCGGGTGCCGCCTTCTTCGCGGCGCCCGTCGTACGGCCGGCGCGCGGCTTTGCGGCGCCCGCCGTGCCCTGGGCCTTGCCGGACGTACGTGAAGCCATGATGCCGAGGTTACCCGTGTGGGAACCGGCTGTCCGCCTCACCCGTTCGTGTCGTCCGCGCGGAGGCGCGATGCTGACACCGCATCATGACGAAGCGCCCCGGACCGTGACGGACCGGGGCGCTTCGTGACGTTTCGTCAGCTCTGGCCGGGCAGGGACGGCGCGGCGCCGGCGCCCGGCTCCAGGGCGTCCAGGGCCCGCCGGAGACCGGTCAGCTTGCGCTCCAGGTGCGCGGCGGTGGCGACGGCGGCCGCATCGGCCGAATCGTCGTCGAGCTGCTTCGACAGGGCCTCCGCCTGCTCCTCGACGGCCGCGAGGCGGGCGGAGAGCTCGGCGAGCAGACCGGCGGACTCCTTGCCGTGGCCGCTCTCGCCGCCACCCTCCAACTGGAGCCGCAGCAGCGCGGCCTGCTCGCGCAGCTTGCAGTTCTTCATGTAGAGCTCGACGAAGACGGAGACCTTGGCGCGCAGCACCCACGGGTCGAAGGGCTTCGAGATGTAGTCGACCGCGCCCGCCGCGTACCCCCGGAAGGTGTGGTGGGGGCCGTGGTTGATGGCGGTGAGGAAGATGATCGGGATGTCCCGGGTCCGCTCGCGCCGCTTGATGTGGGCGGCGGTCTCGAAACCGTCCATTCCCGGCATCTGGACGTCGAGCAGGATGACCGCGAAGTCGTCCGTCAACAGCGCCTTGAGCGCTTCCTCCCCGGACGATGCCCGCACCAGCGTCTGATCGAGCGCGGAGAGAATGGCCTCCAGCGCCAGCAGATTCTCCGGCCGGTCATCGACCAGGAGGATCTTGGCCTTCTGCACCATGCCCCGTCCTCCTCGTCCCGGCAACGGCTCTGCCCGGTCCCCCGAACCGGGGGAGGCACCGGGCGCCGCCCCAGAAGACGACTCCCTAGCGCCGTCCGTCCTTGTGCCGGTCATCGTAGCCGCACCCCGCCCGTCGCCACACCCTGTCACCGCGATGTCACTGTGCACGGAGGAAAAACGCGGTGGGAGACCAGAAGGTTCCCCGTATTCCCGCATCTCACACGCCCTTGGCGACAGCCCGTCAGAGATCTTTCCGGGGCGCGCCCGGGAAGGACCCGGGCCGCGCGGCCCCGGCCCGGGTCACTCCCGCCGCATCCACTGCTCCATGACGGACAGCAGGTGGTCGGGATCGACCGGCTTGGTCACGTAGTCCGAGGCACCCGACTCGATCGCCTTCTCCCTGTCGCCCTTCATCGCCTTCGCCGTCAGGGCGATGATCGGGAGGCCGGCGAACTGCGGCATCCGCCGGATCGCGGTCGTCGTCGCGTACCCGTCCATCTCCGGCATCATGATGTCCATCAGGACGACCGCCGCGTCGTCGTGCTGTTCCAGGACCTCGATGCCCTCCCGCCCGTTCTCCGCGTAGAGCACCGCGAGCCCGTGCTGTTCCAGGACGCTGGTGAGCGCGAAGACGTTGCGGATGTCGTCGTCCACGATGAGCACCTTCTCGCCCGAGAAGCCGAAGGTGCGCCGCGGCGCCGCCTCCTCCGCCTCCTCGCGCTCCGGTACGGGCTGCTGCCCGGACTGACCCGGCACCTCGCCCCGCGCCCCGGTCGCCTCCGCGGCCGCCTTCCGGCGGTGCCGGAACAGCGCCCCGGCCCCGGAGCGCGCCTCCGTCCGCACGGGCGCCGACGGGAAGTGCGGGAACGGCTGGACGGCCCCGGCCGCCCCCTCCTCGGCGCCCTGCTGCGGGTCCTCGCCGTCCTGCGCCCCCTGGCCCTGGCCCGGCGCGGGCAGCTCGGTCGGGTTCAGCGGCAGGTACAGGGTGAACGTCGAGCCGCGGCCCGGCTCGCTCACGGCGAAGATCTCGCCGCCGAGCAACCGCGCGATCTCCCGGCTGATCGACAGGCCCAGGCCCGTACCGCCGTACTTCCGGCTGGTCGTGCCGTCGGCCTGCTTGAAGGCCTCGAAGATGACCCGCATCTTGCCGGCCGCGATCCCGATCCCGGTGTCGGTGACCGAGAACGCGATCAGGTCGGCCTCCGGGTCGCGCAGCGAACCGGCCTCCAGGAGCTGCTCGCGGATCGACTGCGGCACGTCCGCGCCGGCCGGCCTGATCACCAGCTCCACCGCGCCCGTGTCGGTGAACTTCACCGCGTTGGACAGGAGGTTGCGCAGCACCTGGAGGAGGCGCTGCTCGTCGGTGTGGAGCGTGGCCGGCAGCTCCGGCGAGACCCGCACCGAGAAGTCGAGCCCCTTCTCCGCCGTCAGTGGCCGGAAGGTCGCCTCCACGTAGTCCACGAGCTGCACGAGCGCGATCCGGGTCGGCGAGACGTCCATCTTGCCCGCCTCGACCTTGGACAGGTCCAGGATGTCGTTGATCAGCTGGAGCAGGTCCGAACCGGCCCCGTGGATGGTCTCCGCGAACTCGACCTGCTTCGGCGTCAGGTTCGTCTCGGCGTTGTCCGCGAGCAGCTTGGCCAGGATGAGCAGCGAGTTGAGCGGGGTGCGCAGCTCGTGCGACATGTTCGCCAGGAACTCGGACTTGTACCGCATGGAGACGGCGAGCTGTTCGGCCCGCTCCTCCAGGACCTGCCGGGCCTCCTCGATCTCGGTGTTCTTCACCTCGATGTCGCGGTTCTGCCGGGCGAGGAGCTCGGCCTTCTCCTCCAGCTCCAGGTTGGAGCCCTGGAGCTCCTTCTGCCGGTGCTCCAGCTCGGCCGAGCGCTCCTTGAGCTGCTCGGTGAGCTCCTGCGACTGCTTGAGCAGCACCTCCGTCTTGGTGTTGACGCTGATGGTGTTGACGGTGGTGGCGATCAGCTCGGCGATCTGGTTGAGGAAGTCCCGCTGGATCTGGGTGAACGGCTGGAAGGAGGCCAGCTCGATCACGCCGAGGACCTTCCCCTCGAAGAGGACCGGAAGGACGATCACGTGCGCGGGCGAGGCCTCACCGAGCCCGGAGGAGATCTTCAGGTAGCCGGGGGGCGCGTTGAGCTGGATGGTCCGCTTCTCCTCGGCCGCCGTCCCGATGAGGGTCTCGCCGGGCCGGAACGAGGTCGGCATGGAACCGGGCGAGTACCCGTAACTCCCGCGCATCCGCAGCTCGTACGAGCCGTCGCCCTCGCCGACCAGTTCGGCGTCGCCGTGGGCGGAGCCGGTCGGCATCGCCACGAAGAAGGCGCCGTGCTGGGCCGAGACGACCGGGGTCAGCTCGCTCATGATGAGCGAGGCGACGTCGTCGAGGTCCCGCCGGCCCTGCATGAGGCCGGAGATGCGGGCCAGGTTGCTCTTGAGCCAGTCCTGCTCGTCGTTGGCGAGGGTGGTGTCCCGCAGGTTGGCGATCATCGTGTTGATGTTGTCCTGGAGCGCCTGGATCTCGCCGGCCGCGTCCACGCCGTCGATCTTGACGTTCAGGTCGCCGCGGGTCACCGCGGTGGCGACGGCGGCGATCGCCCGCACCTGCCGGGTGAGGTTCCCTGCCATCTCGTTCACGGACTCGGTGAGGTCGCTCCAGGTGCCCTCGACGTCCCGGACCCGGGCCTGACCGCCGAGCTGCCCGTCGGTGCCCACCTCGCGGGCCACCCGGGTGACCTCCTCGGCGAAGTTCGACAGCTGGTCGACCATCGTGTTGATGGTGTTCTTCAGCTCCTGGATCTCGCCGCGGGCGTCGATGTCGATCTTCTTGGTGAGGTCACCCTTGGCGATGGCGGTGGTGACGGCGGCGATCTGCCGCACCTGGCCGGTGAGGTTGTCGGCCATCGAGTTCACCGACTCGGTCAGGTCCTTCCAGGTGCCCGAGACCCCCGGCACCCGGGCCTGGCCGCCCAGCTCGCCCTCCGTGCCCACCTCGCGGGCCACGCGCGTGACCTCGTCCGCGAAGGACGACAGGGTCGTCACCATCGTGTTGACGGTCTCGGCCAGCTCCGCGACCTCGCCGCGCGCCTCGACCGTCACCTTCTTGGTCAGGTCGCCGTTGGCGACGGCCGCCGAGACCCGGGAGATGTTCCGCACCTGACTGGTCAGGTTGTTGGCCATCAGGTTGACGTTGTCGCTGAGGTCCTTCCAGGTGCCCGTGACCCCGCGCACACGTGCCTGGCCGCCGAGGATGCCCTCCGTGCCCACCTCGCGGGCCACGCGCGTGACCTCGTCCGCGAAGTTCGACAGCTGGTCGACCATCGTGTTGACGGTCGTCACCAGCTCCAGGATCTCGCCCCGCGCGTCGACCGTGATCTTCTTCGACAGGTCGCCCATGGCGACCGCGGTCGTGACCTCGGCGATGTTCCGCACCTGGATGGTGAGGTTGTTCGCCATGCCGTTCACCGACTGGGTGAGGTCCTTCCAGGTGCCCGAGACGCCCTGCACCTCGGCCTGCCCGCCGAGGATGCCCTCGGTGCCCACCTCGCGGGCCACCCGGGTCACCTGCTCCGCGAAGTTCGACAGCTGGTCCACCATCGTGTTGAGGGTGTTCTTCAGCTCCAGGATCTCGCCGCGCGCGTCCACGTCGATCTTCTGCGACAGGTCACCGCGCGCCACCGCCGTGGCGACCTGGGCGATGTTGCGGACCTGGGTGGTGAGGTTGCCGGCCATGCCGTTCACCGAGTCGGTCAGGTCCCGCCACACACCGGCCACGCCGGGCACCTGCGCCTGCCCCCCGAGGCGCCCGTCGGTGCCCACCTCGCGGGCCACCCGCGTCACCTGGTCCGCGAACGCGGAGAGCTGGTCGACCATCGTGTTGATGGTGTTCTTCAGCTCCAGGATCTCGCCGCGCGCGTCCACGTCGATCTTCTGCGACAGGTCACCGCGCGCCACCGCCGTCGTCACCTGCGCGATCTGCCGCACCTGCGAGGTCAGGTTGCCTGCCATGAAGTTCACCGAGTCGGTGAGCTCCCGCCAGCGCCCGGAGACGCCGTCCACGCGCGCCTGGCCGCCGAGCCGGCCCTCGGTGCCCACGTCCCGGGCCATCCGGGTCACCTGGTCCGCGAAGGACGACAGCTGCGACACCATCGTGTTGACGGTGTTCTTCAGCTCCAGCATCTCCCCGGCCACGTCGACCGTGACCTTCTGCGACAGATCGCCGTTGGCCACCGCCGTCGTCACCTGCGCGATGTCACGCACCTGACCGGTCAGGTTGCGGAAGGCCGTGTTGACCGAGTCCGTGAGGTCCTTCCAGGTCCCCGCCGCGCCCGGCACCTCGGCCTGGCCGCCGAGCAGGCCCTCGACGCCGACCTCCCGGGCCACCCGGGTCACCTCGGAACCGAAGGCGGAGAGCTGGTCCACCATCGTGTTGACGGTGTTCTTCAGCTCCAGCATCTCCCCGGCCACGTCGACCGTGACCTTCTGCGACAGATCGCCGTTGGCGACCGCCGTCGTCACCTGCGCGATGTCACGCACCTGCGTGGTGATGTTCCGGAAGACCGTGTTGACCGAGTCCGTGAGGTCCTTCCAGGTCCCCGCCGCGCCCGGCACCTGCGCCTGCCCGCCGAGCAGACCCTGCGCTCCCACCTCGCCCGAGACGCGGGTCACCTCGTCCGCGAAGGTCCGCAGCGTCTCGGTCATCTGGTTGATCGTGTCCGCGAGCTGCGCGATCTCACCGCGCGCCGAGACCCGGACCTTCTGCGACAGGTCGCCGTTGGCGACGGCGGTCGTCACCTCGGCGATCCCCCTCACCTGATTGGTGAGGTTGCCCGCCATCGTGTTGACGGAGTCGGTGAGGTCCTTCCACACCCCGGCGACCCCGGCCACCTCGGCCTGACCGCCCAGCTCGCCCTCGGTGCCCACCTCGCGCGCGACCCGGGTCACCTCGGAGGAGAACGACGACAGCTGGTCCACCATCCGGTTGACGGTGTTCTTCAGCTCCAGCATCTCGCCGGCCACGTTCGCCGTGACCTTCTGCGACAGATCGCCGTTGGCGACCGCCGTCGTCACCAGCGCGATGTCCCGCACCTGGGCCGTCAGCTGGTTCGCCATGGTGTTGACCGAGTCCGTGAGGTCCTTCCACGAGCCGGACACCCCGCGCACCTGCGCCTGACCGCCCAGCTTCCCCTCGGTTCCCACCTCGACGGCGACCCTGGTCACCTCGGAGGCGAACACCGACAGCTGGTCGACGAGGTTGTTGACGGTACGCGCGACCTTCAGGAACTCGCCCCGCAGCGGCCGGACCGTCCCGTCGGAACCCTCCGACCGCAGGTCCATCCGCTGCTCCAGGTCGCCCTCGGCCACCGCCGAGAGCACCCGTCCCACCTCGGACACCGGCCGGGCCAGGTCGTCGACGAGCGCGTTCGCGGCCTCGATCGCCGCCGCCCACGCCCCCTCGCTGGCCCCGGCCTCCAGGCGCTCGGACAGCTTGCCCTCGCGCCCGACCACCCGCCGTACCCGCGACAGCTCCCCCGTCACGTGCATCTGCCGGTCCGCGACCTCGTTGAACACGGCGGAGATCTCCGCCATGACCCCGTCGCCGGACACCGTGAGCCGCCTGCGGAAGTTCCCGTCCCGCATCGACACCAGCGCGGAGAGCAACCGCTCCAGCGCCGCGGCGTCCACCTGGACCGTCCCCCCACGGGAACGCCCGCCCCTCGCGCGCGTACCGTTGCCTCCGCCGCGACGCGCCGCCGTGCCAGACTCCACCGTGTCCCTCCCGAAAGGGGTCGACCGTACCGCTCCGGCTCTGCCGGTAGCCTGCCCAGTGTTTCACCGTGGCCGAACCAGGCGATAACAGTTCGGCAGCTTCGACGGCGTCCCTACCCCTGAGGGACGGAATCAGCGGTGACCGGCATCCGCTCGGACAGCGAAGGTAAGTAACCTGGCATCCGGCTGTCCAGCCGCCCCGGTCCGCCCGGCGGGGACGGTGTGGTGCGCGCACGACCACCGGGCAGCGGGAAGGACAGACCGAGCATGGCAGAGCCGGGCGTCGAGACGCGTACGAGGAGTGCTGTGATCACCGCGCGGGCGACTGCCAGCTTCGAGCCCGTCGGGCGGTCCGTCGCGGCCGCACGGGCCTTCGTCCGGGACACCCTCCAGGGCTGGGGACACCCCGAACTGGTGGACGACGCCGTCGTCCTCACCAGCGAGCTCGTCACCAATGCCGTCATCCACGCCGGCACCGCCGCCGACGTGCTCTGCCTGCGCTCCGACGACAGCGTCCGCGTCGAGGTCTCCGACCGCTACCCCGAGCGCGAGATCCCGGTCCAGAGCGGCCGCACCCTCGCGTCGCCCGACCGCGAGAACGGCCGCGGCCTGCTGCTCTGCGCCGCCCTCGCCCACCGCTGGGGCGTCGACTACTCCCCCACCCGCAAGCACGTCTGGTTCCACCTCGACCTCCCGCAGCGCCCGGTCGGCACCCGCTCCGCCGGCCCCGTCCTGCCCGACGCCCTCCTCCCGGTCGCCGACAGCCGCGTCCGCGTCGCCGTCGTCCAGATCGACCGCGGCGGCACGATCACCGCCTGGAACGAGGACGCCGGGGAACTCTTCGGGTACGCCTCCGAGCAGGTCACCGGCAAGCCCCTGGGCGACCTCGCCGCCTGGCCCCACACCCCCGGCACCGGCACCGGCCTCGCCGAGGCCCTGCGCCTCTCCCGCTGGGAGGGCAGCTACGGCATCCGCTGCGCCGACGGCCGGGTCGTCCCCGTCTACGCCTCGCACCTGCGGGTCCGCGACTCCCAGGGCGAGCCCTCCACGGTCTGCCTCCTGGTCCGCGAGCACGAGCGGGCGGTCCTGCAGACCCCGCAGCGCCCCGCGGCCGACCCCGGCGCCGAGAACCGCTCCGCCGACCCCTTCGAGGTCTTCATCGGCTCCCCGGCCCCCGACGACCTCGACGGCCTGCTCCAGCGCACGGTCGAGCGCGCCCGCGACATGCTCGACGGCGACGCCGCCTTCCTCCTCCTCGCCACGGACGACGAGACGGAGCTGGAGGTACGGGCCACCACCGGCCTCCCGGCCGCCCGCCAGCGCTTCGCGCGCGTGCCCGTCGAGACCGGCGCCAGCCGGTACGGCTCCGCCCGGATGCCCGCCGTCCACGAGGACCTGGCCGCCGTCCCCGGAGCCGTCCCGCTCCTGGAGGACACCGGCATGCGCTCGGTGGTCACCGTCCCCCTCAAGGTCGAGGGCCGCCTCACCGGCTCCCTGGGCGTGGCCGCCGAGGCCGCGAACCGCTACTCGAACGAGGAGGCGCTCCGCCTCCAGTTCGCCGCCGACCGCATCGCCCTGGCCGTGGAGTCCGCCCGCCTCGGCGAGCTGGAGCGCCTGCGCCGCGGCTCCCTCAGCTTCCTCGTCGAGGCCTCCGACCTCCTGGCCGGCACCCTCGACCGCGACCAGACCCTGGCCCTGATGGCCCAGATGACGGTCCCCACCCTCGCGACCTGGTGCGCGGTCTACACGATCGCCGACCAGTCCTCAGACCCGTACCTCTCGTACGTGCTCCACGAGGACGAGGACCGCATCGACGGCCTCAAGGAGCTGCTCTCCTCGATCGCGCCGCCCGACCCGGTGCCGACGCCCGGCGCCCGGGTCTGGACCGCGCCGGGCGACGCCGCCCACCGGGCCGCACTCACCGCCTCGGTCCACGCCCTCGACCACCCGTCGAGCCCGCTCTCGCCGGGCATCGACGCCACGCTGGCCACGGCGAGCACGGTCGCCGGCGAGACGGTCGTCCTGCCCCTGGTGGCCCGGAACAGGGTCATCGGCATGCTGACGCTCGGCAGGCCCTCCGAGGACCACTTCCGCCAGGAGATCCTGGAGCTCGCCGAGGACCTGTCCCGCCGGGCCGCCCTGGCCCTGGACAACGCCCGCCTCTACTCGGAGCGCGTGGCCATCAGCCAGTCCCTCCAGCGCAGCCTGCTGCCGCCCGGCCTCCCCGAGATCCCGGGCGTCGAAGTCGACGTCATCTACCGCGCGGCCGGCGAGGGCAACGAGGTCGGCGGCGACTTCTACGACCTCTTCCCGATCAGCGACGGCGCGTACGGATTCGCCATCGGCGACGTCTGCGGTACGGGCCCGGAGGCGGCCGCCGTCACCGGCCTGGCCCGCCACGCCCTGCGCCTCCTGGCCCGCGAGGGCCTGGGCGGCCCGGCGGTCCTGGAGCGCCTGAACGCGGCGATCCTCGACGAGGGCGCCCGCAGCCGCTTCCTCACCCTCCTGTACGGCGAGATGCGCCCGCAGGAGGACGGCTCCGCGATCCTCAAGGTCGTCTGCGCCGGCCACCCGCTGCCCCTGCGCCTCAGCCAGGACGGCACGGTCCGCCCCGCGGCCGAACCGCAGCCGCTCCTGGGCGTCATGGACGAGCTGGAGCTCTACGAGGAGACGGTCACGCTCGACCCGGGCGACGTCCTCCTGTGCGTCACGGACGGCGTCACGGAGCGCCGCGAGGGCTCCCGCATGCTGGGCGACGACGGCCTCGCCGACGTCCTCAAGACCTGTACGGGCCTGACGGCCGGCGCGGTCGCGGCCCGCGTCCTGCGCGCGGTCGAACGCTTCGCCCAGGCCCCGGCCTCCGACGACATGGCCATCCTCGCGATGCGCCTCCGCGAACCGGACGACCGCTGACGCCAAGGCGCCTTCCCGCACGGGGGAAGGCGCCTTTCACACGCCCTCCTCCGGGAACGCAAAAAGGCCCCCGCCAAGAGGCGGGGGCCTTTTCATGTGGAGCCCTTTAACGGAATCGAACCGTTGACCTTCTCCTTACCATGGAGACGCTCTACCGACTGAGCTAAAAGGGCAGGTGTTCGGCGGTGTCCTACTCTCCCACAGGGTCCCCCCTGCAGTACCATCGGCGCTGAAAGGCTTAGCTTCCGGGTTCGGAATGTAACCGGGCGTTTCCC
>JNWL01000048.1 GCA_000716465.1 Streptomyces bikiniensis | reverse complement strand
CTCATCAGGCACAAGATCATCCGACACCCGCAACACTCTGCCGCCACCAAGCTCGACCGCCAAGTCCCTGCACGGAACTCATTCTGAAACGTTCAGTTACGAGAGGCGACCCGTCATGCCGTCCATGAAGTCGTCCGCCCGGAAGTACGGGGGATTCACCGCCGAGGATCAGGTCGCGACGGGGAGCACGCGCGCGAGGAGAGGACGGCGGCGGCCCGGTGCGGTGGTCCCGGGCGGAGAAGGAGGCGGCCGCGGAGCGGGACGTCCTCGCGAAGATCGCCGGGATGCCCGGGGCGGACCGTGTCCTCGCCGAGCGGATCCACGAGATCGTCAGGACCGCCGCGCCCGGCCTCGCGCCCGAGCTCTGGTACGGAGTGCCCGCGTACGCACAGGACGGCAAGGTGGTCCGCCGCTTCCAGAGCGCGCAGAAGTTCAGGACGAGGTACGCCACGCTCGGTTTCACCGACCGGGCGGCGCTGGACGACGGCACCGTGTGGGCGATCTCCTACGCCCTGCGGGGGCCGACCGCGGCCGACGAGCAGAGGATCAGGGCCCTGGTCGAGAGGGCGGTGGGCTGACGCCGGGCGGGGCAGGGCGGAGGGGCCGGTTCTCCTTCCGCTCACCAGCTCCTGGAGGGGGTCGGTGGGACCGGTCCCGGTCGGACGCCGTCCGGCCGGGCACGTACGAGTGGTCGGGCCGCCCACTGCTTCGATGCCCCCGCGGCCCCGCTGTCGTCGGGCACGGTCGAGCACGGCGTACGAGGAACCGGGAACGCGTCGTCCGTCTTCCGCATCCTCACAGTTGCACCAAGGGACGTCGCCCCGCAACCTTCGGAAGAAACGGTGAAGCACCACCATGAACGCCTCCCCCGTCATCGCCCCTGTGCCCGGCCTCCGTGGAAGAGGCCGGGTCGGCGCAACGGCCCTGGCATTCGCCGGAGGGCTCCTGCTCGGGGTCCTGACCAACCTGGCCCAGGGCTGGCTCCCCGGGGCCTGGAACCAGATCGCCAACTCCGGGGCGGTCTGGTCGGTCGCCGCGTTCGCGGCGGGCGCGCTACTGGCCGGACGGGTCGGGCAGGGCGGGCGGGGTGGTCCGTCCGTGGCCGCGGTCGCGGGGCTGTGCGCCGAGGCCGGTCTCGTCGTCGGTTACTACGGCTACGCAGAGGTCGCGCGCGACGGCATGGGGTCGTTGTTCGCTCCGCTGGTCTGGCTGGGCATGGCGTTCGTCGCCGGGCCGCTGTTCGGGGTGGCGGGCCTGTGGTGGCGGGGCGCCTGCCCGCGCCGTCGCGTCGTAGGCGTCGCCGCGCTCGGGGGTGTCTTCGGCACGGAGGCCATTCACTACGCCTGGGTCCTGCACTACGCCGCTCAGGCCTGGGCCTGCCTGGCCGCCCTGGTCCTGGTGACGCTGCTCATGGGCCGCACCCCGAAGGAGCGGGCGTCGAGCCTCCTGGCCGCCGTCCCCTTCTCGCTGACGGCCTATCTGGTCCTCTACGAACTGATCCTGTCGGCGCTCCTCGGCTGAGCCGGCCTCGTGGCCCTGGGGGTCCGCCAGTCGTCAGGCGTCAGGCGTCAGGCGCCGGTCATCCTGTCGGGAGCGTCCGGTGGATTCGTACCCCGTGCGGCACCGGGGAGGCGACCGCGACGGCGGCCGCGTGGCCGGGGCCCGCGGAGAGGTCGGTGAGCTGCCATCCGGGAACGGCGCGGCTGACGTCGTCCACGGCCAGATCGCGGCCGAGGCCGGTGCCCAGGCCTTTGAGGTACGCCTCCTTGCGGGCCCACAGGCGGGCGAAGACCGCCGGGCGGGCGTCCCGGGGCGCCGCCTCGATCTCCGCGCGCTCCGCCGGATGCAGCGTCCGCGTGAGCTCCTCCACCGCCTTGGGCTCCGGGAGGAGCTCCACGTCGACGCCGATCGGGGTCGGTGCGACGCCGATCAGGACCAAGCCCCGGCTGTGGGAGAGGGAGAACTCCAGTGGCGCGGGGGTGAGCACGGGTCGTCCGTGCTGCTCCGCGCAGCACGGGCAGGGGGCGCGGGTGAAGCGCAGGTCGTCCGGTGCCACGCCGGTCAGGCCGGACAGGACCGTGCGGAGCGCGACGTGGGCGAAGCCGTAGAGCGCGCGGTCCCTGTCGTGGACGAAGGCGGCCATGCGCCGACGCTCCGTCTCGTCCAGCACGGTCAGGTCCGATACGGTCGGCGAGGTCGCCGGGGCACGGAGGATCCACACCTGTACGTCCTCGGTGCCGGGTGTTCCGGTGCCGGGTGTTCCGGTGCCCCTCGGGGAAGTCACTGCCGCTCCATGACGATCATGTTCCCAGACCGCACTGCCGCGGGAGCCCACAGGCCCCGCAAGCCGCGCGGGCGCCGCGGACCACGGACTCTTGCGGGCTTGCGGGCTTGCGGGCTTCTACAGGCTGCGGGCGGTGATGTCGCCCTTGACGGTGGTGGCGTGGATGGTGAGCGTGGTTGTGCCGTCGTTCCTCAGGTCGTTGCCGACGCGGCCGTGGGAGGTGCCGGCGTCCAGGGAGGCCGAGACCCCGCGGGCGGCGCCGACCGAGATGTCGCCCTGCTGGGTGCGCAGGGTGAGCATGCCGCCCAGAGCCTCGTCGACGCGGATGTCACCCCTTGTCGTACTGATCTCCGCGGACCCCTTCAGCCGGCCGACCTCGACGGTCCCGTCGACCGCGGCAAGACGGACGCCTGCGGCCTCGTCGATCTTGATCCGCCGGTACGCGCCGTCGAAGACGACCTCGCCGAGCCGTCCGACGCCCCGGAACTCGGTGGCGGCGGCCTTCCCCTCGACCCGGGAGTCGGCAGGGAGGCGCACGGTGACCTCCACGGAGCCGGAGGAGCCGAAGTACTGGTTCCTCACCGGCACCGCGACCCTCAGGACGCCGTCGGCGTACTCCACCGAGGCCTGCTCGGCAACCTTGACGTCACGGCTTTTCGAGGTGCTCATCGGCAGGACCTCGACCACGGTGTCGGTCCGAGGGGCGGCAATGACCTGGACCCGGCCGGCGGGAACGTCGAAGACGGCCGCGATCGGGGTGGGGGTGTCGAACTTCTGCATGGCGCGCTCCCGACGAGTTCACGTTTCGTATGACGGAAAGGCTACGTTGCGTTCGAGCATACGACAATCAAGCGGTTGCGCATGGAGAGTGTTTTTGCAGCACAGAGCTAGGAAGTTGTTGCGTTGACCCTGAGATTGATGCAACGAAGACCCTTGCGGGCGTTGCAATATTTTGGCGGTTAACGCTACGCTGCGGATCTCAGGGAGACGCGAGGAGGCCGCGGCACCGGGAGGCGGGCTCCCCCGGAAGGACCGTCGGCAGATCGCGCTGGGGCCGGCCGACGGGCTCGCCCACGCGGAGATCGCCCGGGAACTCGGGCCTCCGACCTCGACGGTCACCCGCGAGGTGATGCGCAACGACCCCCGGGATACCGGGCGGACCTGGCCCACCGCGCCACGAAGCAGCGCACCCACCGGCGCAGGCCCGCCCCCACATCGTCGTCGCCGAGCTCGACGACTCACCGCAGAACGAGCGTTGACCCCTGTGCGGGCGGCACGGGAGGCAGTACGGAGAGGCCGGTCGGGGACTCCCGTTCGCCCCCTTCGCGCGATCCGGCGCGTCAGCCCCGGGGCACCGCGACGTACGCCTCCTGGGGTGTGGCGGTCGGCGTGTAGCGGGATGCGGCGGGCGCGGTCGGGACCAGGTCCCGGTGGATCACCTTGGCGACGGCCTGGATCGTGTTCACGCCGTGGTTCATCGTGCTGTTGCCGTCGGTGAGCACGGAGAGGGTGTAGTCGTGGCCGCCGCCCTTGAACGTGCCGACGCTGTGCACGCGCCAGCCGCGCGTGGCGCGCTGCAGCCAGCCGTTCTTGACGTGCACGGACACGGAGGAGGGCGCGCCGGCCGGGGTTCCCCACTTCTGCGAGGCGACGACGCTGCCCATGAGCTTGAGGACGTAGGCGCGGGCGTTGTCGCTCAGGACGGTGTTCTTGGCGGTGATCAGCGAGAGCAGCCGCTGCTCGTCGGTGACGTTGATCTGGGTGAGTCCCCAGTAGCCGTCCGCTCCCGGCACGGTCCGCGTCATGCCCGCGGCCGTCAGGAAGCCCTTCACCTTGGTGACGCCGAGCTGCTTCCACAGGGCGGTGGTGGCCGCGTTGTCGGACTTGGTGATCATGGCGGTGGCGAGGTCGGACTCGCGTGAGGTCAGATACCGGTCGGTCTTCTTGGCGTCCCACAGGAGGGCGGCCAGGACGGTGACCTTCACGACGCTGGCCGAGTCGTACGAGGTCGTGGCGCGCAGGGTACAGGTGGTGTTCGTGGTGCGGTCCCGCAGGCCGACGGCGACGGTGCCGGTGCGCCCGGCGAGGGCCGCGGTGATGTCCTTCTGCAGCTTGGCGGCGAGCCCGGCCTTGCCCGACGTGCAGCCGACCTGCGGTGCGGGGGCGGCGGAAGCGGGCGCCGCGCCCGCGACGACGGGCACGAGCACCCCGGCCGCGGCCACGGCCGGAAGCACGCGGGCGCGCAGGGATATGCGGTGAGTCATGAGGGTCCCCCCTGGAGGTGAAGCGAACACGCCTGTGGCGCGCTCGCCCTACAGGACTCACGAGTGTGCGAATGGTTGTACGGGGTCAGCGAAACGGCGACGGTCGCGACGGTGCCGGCTGGAAGGCCGCCGCAGGCCCGTGGTGCCGGGTGCCCGCTCCTGCGGGGCGACGTGTCGCGCTACGACACCGCCGACGCCCGCGTCATGGTGCGCACGAGGGAGGGCGCAGAAGCGCAAGGGATCGGCAAGTGTGCCCTAGCAAACTCGGGGAAGCGGTTTCGACGTGCACCCGGTGATCGACATGACGGACGATTACCGAAGCGATGCACCACTTGTCGACATGAAAGGGGCATCTGCGCGTGGCCCACGTACCTCCAGAAGACCTGACCGGCTCCCAGAGCCGCAAACGTGTGCCGGAAACGATCGCGAACATTCCGGAGCATGTCCGTGAGGAGCTGGCGCGGCGGCTGCGCCGCACCGAGCGGGCCTACCGCAAGCAGGACATCCAGGTCGTCGAGAAACCCCTCCTCAAGCGCGCGGTCGGGGCCTCGGCGCTCGGGAACTGCATGGAGTGGTTCGACTTCGGCGTCTACAGCTATCTCGCCGCGACCATCGGCAAGGTCTTCTTCCCGGGTGCCTCACCGGGGGTCCAGCTGATCTCGTCGTTCGCGACGTTCGCGGCCGCGTTCGTGGTGCGACCGCTCGGCGGCCTCGTCTTCGGCCCTCTCGGCGATCGCCTCGGCCGGCAGAAGGTCCTCGCCACCACCATGATCATGATGGCCGCGGGCACCTTCGCGATCGGCCTGATCCCCAGCTACGCCACGATCGGCATCGCCGCCCCGATCCTGCTGCTGGTCGCCCGAATGGTCCAAGGGTTCTCCACCGGTGGCGAGTACGGCGGCGCCACCACCTTCGTGGCCGAGTACTCACCGGACCGTCGGCGGGGTTTCCTCTCCAGCTGGCTCGACTTCGGTACGTTCGTCGGTTACGCCCTGGGCTCCGCGCTCGTCACCGTGCTGAACGCGGCGCTCTCGGACGATCAGATGCTGGCCTGGGGCTGGCGCCTCCCGTTCCTGATCGCGGGGCCGCTGGGCGTCATCGGCCTCTACATGCGGCTGAAGCTGGAGGAGTCCCCCGCCTTCCAGCAGCAGCTGGACGACCACGAGAAGGACCTGGCGCAGGAGTCGGTCGGCGGCGAGTTCAAGACCATCCTGCGCGACCACTGGCGGCCGCTGCTGCTGTGCATGGGCCTCGTCCTGCTCTACAACGTCACCAACTACATGGTGACCGGCTACCTGCCCACCTACCAGACGGAGACCCTGGGCCGGTCCAGCACGTCGGCCGACGTGCTGGTGCTCGTCGGCATGGTGTGGATCGTCCTCCTCATCACCTTCCTGGGCCGTCTCAGCGACCGCGTCGGACGGCGTCCCCTGTACGCGGTCGGCGCGGTGGCGATGATCGTCCTCGCGGTCCCGGCCTTCCTGCTCCTCAAGGCGGAGGGGACCTGGCCCCCGATCTTCGGCATGCTCGTCCTGGCCACCCTGCTCGCCTGTTTCGCCGCGCCGAGTGCGGCGACCCTGCCCGCCCTCTTCCCCACGGCCGTGCGCTACGCCGCGATGGGCATCGGCTTCAACTTCGCCGTGGCGGCCTTCGGAGGCACCACCCCGCTCGTGACCGAGGCGCTGGTGAACGCCACCGGCAACGACATGGTCCCCGCGTACTACCTCATGCTGGCCGGCGCGATCGGCCTGGTGACCGTCAAGTTCCTGCCGGAGAGCGCCCAGCTGCCCCTGCGCGGCTCCCGGCCGATGGTCGGCTCGCGGGAGGAGCGGAAGGAGCTGATGGACACCTCCCGGGACTTCATCCGGTACGCCGAGGCCGGACAGCGCTCCCCGGCGCCCTGATCCCGGCCGCCCGCAGTGCCGGGCGCCTGCCCGTGTCTTCCGGGCCCCCTCCAGGCCCCGTTCTCCTCCGGTTGCCGTCCCGCTCCGGTTGCCGCTCCGAGCCGCACGAGTGAGCTTGTAAGGGGTACGGGGAGGTTCCCAGCGGGACCACCGATCCCCGGTCGTCCGATCCTCAGGAGGAAACATGACCCACCCGGAGCAGGACCCGAACCAGCAGGAAGGCCCCGCGGACGGCGGCGCGGCCGGTACGCCCGGCGTGCACGACGGAGGCGCCGACGGCGGAGCCGAAGGCCCCGCTGACGGCGGCGCGGCGGGCACCCCGGGCGTGCACGACGGTGGTGCCGACGGCGGAGCCGAGGGTCCCGCGGACGGCGGCGCGGCCGGTACTCCGGGCGTGCACGACGGTGGTGCCGACGGCGGAGCCGAGGGTCCCGCGGACGGCGGCGCGGCCGGTACTCCGGGCGTACACGACGGTGGTGCCGACGGCGGAGCCGAAGGCCCCGCTGACGGCGGCGCGGCGGGCACGCCCGGCGTACACGACGGTGGTGCCGACGGCGCGGCCGACGAGACCGGCCGCGGCGTGTGAGCACGGCCCCCGCGACGCTTCGGGACACCGCCGCCGACACCGGCGGCGGTGTCCTCGAAGCGCGTCTGACGCACCTCGGCCGCGAGGAGTTCGCCCGGGACGTCTGGGGGCGCACCCCGCTGCTCACGCGCGGGGCCGGTGACTTCTCCGACCTGTTCTCGGCGTCCGCCGTGGACGAGCTGGTCTCCCGGCGCGGGCTGCGCACGCCGTTCCTCCGCGTCGCCAGGGACGGCTCCATCCTCCCCGAGTCGTCGTTCACCTCCTCCGGAGGGGTCGGCGCGACGGTCGCGGACCAGCTCGACGACACCGCGCTGTGGCGGAGCTTCGCCGACGGCGCCACCCTGGTCCTGCAGGCGCTGCAGCGCACCTGGGAGCCGGTCGCGGAGCTCACGTCGCGGCTCGGTACGGAGCTGGGGCACCCGGTGCAGGCCAACGCGTACGTCACCCCGCCGCAGAACCGCGGGTTCGACGCCCACTACGACGTCCACGACGTCTTCGTCCTGCAGATCGCCGGCACCAAGCGCTGGATCGTCCACGAGCCCGTGCACCCCGACCCGCTGCGCGACCAGCCCTGGACCGACCACCGCGCCGCCGTCGCCGACGCCGCCCGGGGCGAGGCGCACCTCGACACCGTGCTCGGGCCCGGCGACGTCCTCTATCTGCCGCGCGGCTGGCTGCACGCCGCCGAGGCGCAGGGCGAGGTGTCGATCCATCTGACGCTCGGCGTCCACGCCTGGACGCGGCACGCCCTCGCCGAACAGCTCACGCGGGCCGCCCTCGCACTCCTTCGCGACGACCCCGAGATGCGCGGTTCCCTTCCCCTGGGTGTGGACGGGCCGGACGGTGAACTCGCCCTCGTACGCAGGCGCCTCGTCGAAGCCCTCGCCGAAGCCGATCCCGCGCCGCTGTTCCACCGCGCCCGGCGCGGTCAGGGGCGCCCCGGGCCCCTGGGGCCGCTGGCGCAGCTCGCGGCCGTCGACGGGCTGTCCGCCGGGACGCCGGTGCGTCTGCGCGAGGCGCTGGAGGCCCGACTCGACGGCGGGCGACTCTCCACCCGCGTCGGCTGGCTCGACTTCCCGGAGACGGACCTGCCCGTGGTGCGCCGGGTCCTCGACGGGGAGGTCCATCGCGCCGGTGACCTCGGCCTTCCCTTCGTCGAACGACTTCTGCGGGCGGGCGTGCTGGTGCCTGCCGGACCGTGAAGCGGGCGGCATGACGGTTCCCGCACGCTTCTTCTGCGCCGATGCGGCCCGGCTGCGAGGCGACGCGCTCGCGGGCACGGCGCCGTACGGCTCGGTCTGGATCCTCATCGAGTACCGGGCCGGCTGGCCGGTCAACGGCTTCGACGGCCTCGACCTCGAACCGGAGGTCAGGGCGCGGGTGTACGCCGCCGCCCAGGCGCTGCGCGCCCGGATGCTGCTGATCAGGCGTCACGGGCGCCGCAGGCCGGACGATCCGCCGCGCTGGGCCGTCCTGCGGTACGACGGGGACGGCGCCCATCGCCAGAGGTGGGGCGTCTGGCGGAACGACACGGACCTGGCGGAGATCGTCGACGCCCTGGACTCGCCCGGTGAACGGGACCACCCGCCCGTCGTCCTCGTCTGCGCCCACGGCACGCACGACGCCTGCTGCGCCGTCCGGGGCCGGCCGGTGGGGCGCGCGCTGAGCGAGCGCTGGCCGGAACTGGTGTGGGAGTGCACGCACGTGGGGGGTGACCGGTTCGCCGCCAACGTCGTCGTCGCGCCCGACGGCGTCTACTACGGCAACCTCGACGCCGCCTCGGCGGTGGCGGTGGTCGAGGGACACCTGGCGGACCGCATCGGCGCGGACCACCTGCGCGGGTACACCGACCTCGTCCCGTCCCAGCAGGCCGCCCTGTCCGCCGTGCTCCGGCACGCGGGCCCGTCGGGGCGGCACGACTACGCGATCGGGGAGACGGTCCGCGAGGGCGACCGGTGGCGGATCCGGGTCACCGGCCGCCTCGCCGGCCTGTCGGCCTTCGAGGTCGAGGTCCGCGCCCACCGGTCCCCGCCCCTGCGACTCACCTGCCGCGGCCTGTCCCCCGCCTCGGCGGTGTCGTACGAGGTGGTGTCGCTCCGCGTCGGCTGACCCCGGCGGGCGGGGGCCTTCGCGGCGCGGGCGGTCCGGGGTGTCAGTTCCCTTCGGTTTCGAAGGTGCGCAGGAGGTCGGCGGCGACGCTCACGGCGATGGTGGCGGGCTCCTTGCCCGTGATGTCGGTCAGGCCGATCGGCGTTTTTATCCGGGCGACGGTGGCCTCGTCGTGGCCGCCTTCCGTGAGGAGGCGCGTGCGGAAGCGGCTCCATTTGGCCGCCGAGCCGATCAGGCCGATGGAGCCCAGACGGGGTGTGCGCAGGGCCGCGTCGCACAGGGCGGCGTCCTCGGCGTGGTCGTGGGTCATGATCAGGACGTGGGTGCCGCGCGGCAGCTGTTCGAGGACCTCCTCGGGCAGCAGGGGCGTGTGGTGCACCCGTACCGCCGCCACCGCGTCCGCGAGGACGGCGAGGCGGTCCTCGGCCAGGACGTCGGAGCGGCTGTCCACCAGGTGGAGGTCGAGGTCCTGGCGGGCCAGGATGCGCGCCAGTTCCATGCCGACGTGTCCGACGCCGAAGATCGCCACCGCCCGTACCACGGGGAGGGGTTCGAGCAGGATCGAGACCGTGCCTCCGCAGCACTGCACGCCGTGCCGGTTGGTCACCTTGTCGTTCAGGGCGAAGTCGATCAGCTCCGGTTCCGGCGAGGGCGCGGCGATCAGTTCCCTGGCCCGGTCGATCGCGACCGCCTCGACGTTGCCGCCGCCGATCGAGCCCCACGTCCCGGTCCGCCCCACGACGAGTTTCGCGCCGGCGCTGCGGGGGGCGTGGCCGCGCACGGTCGCGACGGTCACGAGCACGCCGGCCTCCCGGCGTGCTCGCAGCCGCGCGACCGCGGTGACCCAGGTCATGTCAGACACTGTTCGGCACTTCTGCTCCGGGCCGGGCGGCGTCGCCGGCGCGGCGTGCCGCCTCGATCGCCCAGTACACCGCCTCCGGTGTGGCGGGCGAGGCGAGTTCCACGCCGGTTCCGGCGGGGCCGAACGCCGCGGCGGCCTGCCGCAGCGCCTCCCGTACCGAGAACGCGAGCATCAGCGGCGGCTCGCCCACGGCCTTGGAGCCGTAGACCGCGCCCTCCTCGGTGGCGTTCTCCAGGAGGCGTACGTGGAACTCCTCCGGCATCTCGGAGAAGCTGGGCAGCTTGTACGTGCTCGCCGCCCGGGTCAGCAGCCGGCCGCGGTGCGGTCCGTCGCCGGTGTCCCAGCGCAGGTCTTCGAGGGTCAGCCAGCCCGCGCCCTGGACGAAGCCGCCCTCGACCTGGCCGATGTCGATCATCGGGGAGAGGCTGTCGCCGACGTCGTGGACGATGTCCACCCGCCGGATGCGGTACGCGCCGGTGAAGCCGTCCACCTCCACCTCGGCCGCCGCGGCGCCGTAGGAGAAGTACTTGAACGGCGAGCCCCGGAACGTCTTCGCGTCCCAGTGGAGGCCCTCGGTGCGGTAGAAGCCGGCCGCCGACAGCTGGACCCGCTGGAAGTACGCGGTGCGCACCAGGTCGTCCCAGGGCAGTTCCCCGTCGCCCCCGAGGACGCGGGCGACGCCCTCGACGATGCGTACGTCGGAGGCGTTCGCGCCCAGTCGGGTGGCGGCCACCCGGGTCAGGCGTTCGCGCAGCTGCTCGCAGGCGTTCTTCACCGCCCCGCCGTTGAGGTCGGCACCGGCGCTGGCGGCGGTGGCGGAGGTGTTGGGCACCTTGTCGGTCCGTGTGGGGGCGAGGCGCACCTTGTGGAGCGGGACGCCCAGGGTGGTGGCGGCCACCTGCAGCATCTTGGTGTGCAGTCCCTGGCCCATCTCGGTGCCGCCGTGGTTGACCAGGACCGAGCCGTCCTTGTAGATCAGCACGAGCGCGCCGCCCTGGTTGAAGGCGGTGAGGTTGAAGGAGATGCCGAACTTGATGCCGGTGACGGCGAGTCCCCGCTTGGTGTGCGGGTGCGCGGCGTTGAACGCGGCGATCTCGCGCCGGCGGTGGGCGACGTCCCCGTCGTCCTGGACCTGCCGCCAGACGGTGGAGATCCGTTCGGCGTGGGTGACGGGCTGTCCGTACGGTGTCGTCTGGCCCTGTCCGGGGCGGTAGAAGTTGCGCTCCCGCAGCTCCATGGGGTCGAGGCCGAGCAGCGGCGCGCACCTGCCCATGATGTCCTCGATCACCAGCATGCCCTGGGGGCCGCCGAAGCCGCGGAAGGCGGTGTTGGAGACCTTGTTGGTCCTGGCGACGCGGCCGGCGACGCGGGCGTTCGGGATCCAGTAGGTGTTGTCGATGTGGCAGAGCGCGCGGGCGACCACCGGCTCGGACAGGTCCAGGCTCCAGCCGCCGTCCGCGGTCAGGGTGGCGTCCAGGGCCTGGATGCGCCCGTCGGCGTCGAAGCCGATCCGCCACGCGGCGTGGAAGCCGTGGCGCTTGCCGGACATGGTCAGGTCCTGGGTCCGGTTGAGCCGGACCCGGACCGGTCGGCCGGTCAGCCGGGCGCCGAGCGCGGCGACGGCCGCGAAGCCGTGCGGCTGCATCTCCTTGCCGCCGAAGCCGCCGCCCATGCGGAGGCACTGCACGGTCACCTCGTGGCTGGGCAGGCCGAGCACGTAAGCGACGATCTCCTGCGTCTCCGAGGGGTGCTGGGTGCTGCTCTGGACGAACATCTGCCCGTTCTCGTCGACCAGGGCCAGCGCCGCGTGCGTCTCCAGGTAGAAGTGCTCCTGGTCGGAGAACTGGAACTCGCCCGAGAACACGTGGGCGGAGTCGGCGAAGCCGGCGTCGACGTCGCCGGTGACCATCACGGGCCGGGCGCCGTGGAAGCTCCCGGCGGCGATCGCGTCCCGCAGGGAGATCAGGGAGGGCAGTTCGTCGAGTTCCACCTCGACGGCCTCCGCGCCGAGGCGTGCCGCTTCCGCGGTCTCGCCGAGCACCCAGGCGACCGCGTGGCCGTGGAACATGACCTCGTCGGGGAAGAGCGGTTCGTCGTGCTTCATGCCGGCGTCGTTGACCCCGGGCACGTCGGCCGCGGTCAGTACGCGGACCACGCCGGGGACGGCGAGCGCGGCCCCGGTGCGCAGCGCGGTGACGCGGCCGCGGGCCTTCATGACCTGGACCGGGTGGGCGTGCAGCACGTCCTTGGTGCGGTGCACCAGGTCGTCGGTGTAGAGCGCGGCGCCCGTGACGTGCAGGTGGGCGCTCTCGTGCGGCAGGGAGACGCCGACGACGGGCTTCTCGGGACGCTCGGACAAGTGGCTCATGAGGACACCGTCCCGGTGGTTCGCACGTACAGCTTCCTCAGGCTCTGGCCGAGCATCTCGGCGCGGTAGGCGGCACTGGCGCGGTGGTCGTCCATGGGGGTGCCCTGGGTCCGCAGCACCCGGGCCGCGGCCTCGACGGTCTCCTCGGTCCACGGCCGGCCTTCGAGGGCCGCCTCGGTGGCGAGGGCGCGGACGGGCGTGGCGGCCACGCCGCCCAGACCGACGCGCGCCTTGCGGACCGTCCCGTCCTGGATGTCGAGCGCGAAGGCGACCGCGACGCTGGAGATGTCGTCGAAGCGCCGTTTGGCGATCTTGTGGAAGGAGGTGACCGGTGACAGGGGCAGCGGTACGCGCACCGCGCGGATCAGCTCGCCGGGGCGGCGCACGCTCTGCCGGTAGCCGGTGAAGTAGTCCGCCAGCGGGACCTCGCGCTCGCCGTCGGCGTGGGCGAGCACCACCGACGCCTCGAGCGCGAGCAGGACCGGCGGGCTGTCCCCGATGGGCGATCCGGTGCCCAGGTTGCCGCCGAGGGTCGCGCCGTTGCGGATGAGGCGGGACGCGAACTGCGGGAAGAGTTCGGCGAGGAGGGGCACGCTGCCGTCGAGGAGGCGTTCGATCTCGGTGAGCGTCAGCGCCGCTCCGATCTCGATGTGGTCGGACGTGGTCCGCAGCTCGCGCAGTTCGGGCAGCCGGTCGACGGCGACGACGCAGTCCGCGCGCCGGGAGAGGATGTTGACCTCCACGCCCCAGTCGGTGGATCCCGCGATCACCACCGCGTCGGGCCGCTCCCGCAGCAGCCGCAGCGTCTCGTCGAGGGTGCTCTTCCGCAGGAACGTACGGTCGCCCCGGGTGTACTCGGTGGCCACCGGTTCCGGCGGGGACTGCCCGCGGCGCCGTGCCAGGGGGTCCTCCGCCGAGGGCGTGCCGACGGCGAAGGCGGCGTCGCGGATGGGGCGGTAGCCGGTGCAGCGGCACAGGTTGCCGCTCAGCGCGTGCAGGTCGAAGCCGTTGGGGCCGTGCTCGGGGTCGGTGCTGTTCGGGCCGCATGCGGGGGCGAAACCGTTCGGGCCGTGCTCGGAGTCGAGGCCGTTCGGGCCGTGCTCGGAGTCGGTGGTGCCGGCCGGGTCCGTGTGTGGTCGGCGGTCGGGCCGGTAGTACTCGGCGGCCATGCTGCAGACGAATCCCGGTGTGCAGTAACCGCATTGGGAGCCGCCGCGGACCGCCATCTCCTCCTGCACCGGATGCAGGACGGGCGGCGTGCCGGCCTCGCCGGCGGTGGCGAGGCCCTCCGAGGTGACGACTTCCTGGCCGTCGAGGGAGGCGACCGGGAGCAGGCAGGCGTTGACCGCCACCCAGTCGGTGGGCTCGTGCGTCCCGGGGCGGGCGACCAGGACCGCGCAGGCTCCGCACTCGCCCTCGGCGCAGCCTTCCTTGGTGCCGGTGAGGCCGCGTTCGCGCAGGAAGTCGAGGACCGTGGTGTGGGGCGCGGCCGGTGAGATCGGGGCTTCGTCGCCGTTGACCGTGATACGTGCCGCTGTCACGACAGGCCCTCGTTTCGGCACGTGAAGAGGCGGTTCGTCATGGTCGTCATGTTCGTCAATTTTCGGGCAGCTTTCTGTATTCAGACGCGCCACGCGAGAGGAACGGGCGCAAGAAGGCGTGCGTCAGCGAAGTGCTGGGAAAAGGGGAGGGGAAACCACGGGCCCGCGATGCGCCGTGGACGAAAGCAGAGTAAAGAACGGCACGGAGGAAAAGGCGGGCGCGGAGGGAAGGACGCGCTCAGCAGCCGTGTGCGATCTGGCCCGGAACCCAGGCGGTGCATTCGGCGAGGCGACCGAGGTCGGAGTGGGTGGACATCCGCCGGTCGCCTCCTTCCGAGAGCTGTGGGACGACGTTGACCGCAAGCTAGTGGCTGGCGCCGTGGAGGTCAAGGGAAGGACGTCGCGGAACGGTGGTCATGGGTTCCTCCCGGTGCCGGGTCCGGGCCCCGCCGGGCCGCCGACGGGCTCGGACCCGGCATCGGGCCCGGTGCCTACGGGGTGAGCCAGCCGCGCAGGAGCCTGCTGACGGCCGGCATCGCCGCGTACGTCATGAGTACGTTGAAGACGCAGGCCGTGACGGCGCTGCTGAGGAGGAGGGGGAGGGTCGCCAGGTGGGGCAGGAGGAAGAGGCCGCCGAGGACGGAGATCGGATAGACGGCGAGGGTCGCGCTGACCGCCATCTTCCACCGGGGCGGCGCGGGCCGGACGGAGCCCGGCTCGGCGAACCAGGTCTCCATGCCGGTCAGTTCCCGCCGGGCGATCTCGGTGTGGTGGTGTCCGTCGCAGTCCGCGAACCATGCCGCGCGCTCGGGCGAGTCCTGCCAGGTCCGGCATGCCCCGGCGTCCCGGAAACGGTGGACGAGGAACCACGGGGCGTCGCCTCCGGAGGAGCGGAAGAACCCGTGTCCGAGGTGGCCGGGGAAAGTGGCCGCGGTGTCGAGGATGCCCTTCGCCCACCGCTCGAAGGCGGCTTCGTGGCCGGGGTCGACCCGGCGGGCTATCAGGAGGGTGACCTCGCCGGTGTCGGCGGGGACGGTGGCGTGTTCAAGGCCGGCCGCGGTCAAGACGTACTCCTCGTGATCTCGCCGCGCCCCCGGTACTGTACGCGCCTGACGAGGCGGACGTGGGCGTCCCCGCCGGGTGAGGGCCTCGGGGCCGTCCTCCTTCGGGAGCATCGGCCGCGGCCGGGCGGGCCGGTGCGGCGGTCGGCTCCGGCCCGCCCGGATCCGTGACGGCCCGGGAACGCCGTGCCGTCGGGCCGCTGCCGTGCGCCGATCCCGGTGCGTGGGGGCGGGTCGGTCAGATGTGGCGCAGGTGGTCGCGCAGGGCCCGGGCCGCCTGGCCCATCAGGGCGTCCGCTCCGGGCTGGACGGCGGCCGGTACCAGGGATTCGGTGAGCACCGCGACGGCGTAGGCGCCGCCGTCGGTGTGCTCCACCACGCCGATCTCGTGCCGGAGGTTGAGGAGGGTGCCGGTCTTGGACCACCAGGTGGTCGCGTCCGAGGCGAAGTCGGGGGTGAGGCGCTGGCGGAGCATGTTGTGCAGCATCAGTCCGCGCACCGCTTCCGCGACCCGCGGAGGGAGGGACTTGGGCTCCCAGAGCTCCTGGAGCAGGTCGACCCATGCCCTGGCGCTGCCGGTGTTGGCGCGCGTCGTGTCGAGCTGCGGCACCCGGTGGCCGCGTCCACCGGTGCCGGCGTCGATGGCGAGCGCGTGCGCGAGGTGGGCCTGGGTGGCGTCGAAGCGTTCGACGGGGGTGTCGCTGAGTTCCTCGACGGTGTGGCGCACGGAGATGCCGTGGATGCCGAACTCCCGCAGGAGGGCGGTGACCCGGGCCGGTGGGGTGAGGCCGAAGAGGGTGTCGGCGGCCCGTTCGTCGCTCAGGCACGTACTCAGGTAGAGCAGGTCCTCGACGGCGATCCGCGCGGGGTGGCGGAAGCGGGTCAGGCCGGTGGGACCGGGAGCGGTGCTGCGTCCCGGAGCGACGTCGAGCGGGGTGGAGCCGTCGAGTTCGCCGCGCCGGATGCGTTCGAAGGTCGCCACCGCCAGGGGGACCTTGACCAGGGAGGCCGAGGGGAGGGCGGTGTCCGGGTCGACACCGATCTCCCGGCCGGTGCGCAGGTCCCGCACCAGGAGGCAGCCGCGCAGTCCGCCGTCCGTCAGCCGTTGCCGCACCTCTTCGATCAGTGTGCCGGTGTGCACGTGCCCGCCTTCCGTTCCCCGTCCGTTCCGTTCTCGTTCCTGCTCGTGTCCGTTTCCGTGCCGGTGCCCGCGTGCGTTCCCGTGTGCGCGTCCCCCGCCGGAGTGCCGTCCGCGGCCGCGCCCAGGCAGTGGGCGAGGGCGCGGCCCAGGCGGCTGACCGTTCCGGCCGGGTCCCCGCCGTCCGCCGCGCCGAGCGCGAATCCCCGGACCGGCGACAGTTCGCCCATCGGGCGCCAGTGCAGGCCGAGCCCGGTGGCCTGTGCCGGTGAGCAGAGCAGCAGGTCGTCCCCGTACAGCACTTCGGCCACCGCGTCCGTCAGGTCGGTCGCCGCGGCGAACTGCGCGGGGCGCAGTCCGATCGCGTCCCGCAGCCGTGCCAGCGGGTCTCGGACGTGCGGTACGTCGTCCTCGGGCTGGATCCACAGCCTCCGTGCCGGGCCCCGGTCGGCCCGGCCGATCCGCAGGGTCTCCAGCCAGACGCGGCGCGGGCCGGGATCCGCGGCGGTGGCGACGCCCAGCGGCACCGACCAGACCGCCTCGTCGGGCGGCACCGCCAGCACCGCGGCCCGCACCTGCCGGGTCCGTACCAGGTCCAGGCGTTCGGCGGGCGGTGCGACCCGCAGGTCGAGGGCGATGCCGAGGGCCCTGGCGTCGGCGACGAGGCGCGCGAGGGCCACCGTGCCGCAGACGTCGGGCATCGCGATCCGCCACGGCCTGCGGCGTGCCGTCTCGGCTTCGTGGAGCAGGACGTCGGCGGCGCGTACCAGGGCCCGTGCCGACGGCAGCAGGTCCCGGCCGAACGGGGTGAGCACCGCGCGGCGCGACGTGCGTTCGAAGAGCCGCTCGCCCACGTGCTCCTCCAGCGCGGCGACGCGCCGGCTGGCCACCGGCTGGGACATGCCGGCCGCAGCCGCCCCGACGGTGAAACTGCCGTGTTCGCCGACGCTGACGAAGGCTCGACTCGCTGCCACCAGATCCACACCCCGCACCCTATGCGCCGCCGCGTTCCATGCGGATTCCGCATGGAACGGTACGTGCCGGTATTGGACCGCATGGCGGCGGCGGGCGAATGTGGTCGGGTACTCATGACACGCACCGGGCCGGTGCCGTGCGGGACCGGCCCCTACGCGCCCCTGCCCGGGGCGCACCGGAGGTTCGGCAGACCATGCAGCTCACCCGCGTCGGGCGCGTCCTCACGGGATTCGCCGCCGCGCTCGCCCTCGTCCCGCTGACCGCCTGCGCCGAGCAGCGGGCGCAGGCCGCCCCGCCCTCTCCCGCTCCGTCGTCGACCGCGTCCCCCGCCGGGACGGCGTCCGGTCCGGATGCGGCCGCCGCGTCCCACCGGCGTGAGTTCCGCGCCCTGGAGAGCGCGTTCGACGCCCGGCTCGGGGTCTACGCGATCGACACCGGCACCGGCCGCGAGATCGCCTACCGGGACGGCGAACGGTTCCCCTACGCGTCCACCTTCAAGGCCCTGGCCGCCGGCGCCGTGCTGCGCGAGGAGGAGCTGAGCGGCATGGAGCGCGTCGTGCGGTACACGGAGGACGAGCTGGTCGACCCGTCGCCGGTCACCGAGAAGCACGTCGGTACGGGGATGACGCTGGACGCCCTCGCCGACGCCGCCGTCCGCCACAGCGACAACACGGCGGGCAACCTGCTCTTCGAGGAACTGGGCGGCCCGAAGGGCCTCCAGGCGGTGCTGCGGTCGATCGGCGACGACGTGACGCGGATGGACCGGATCGAGCCGGAGCTCGGGGACTGGAGGCCGGGCGAGGTCCGGGACACCAGTTCACCGCGGGCGCTCGCCCGTGACCTGCGCGCCTTCGTACTCGGTGACGTCCTGCGGGCTCCCGAGCGGGAGCGGCTCACCACATGGCTGAAGACCAATCTGACGGGTGACGAGACCATCCGTGCCGGGGTGCCCGACACGTGGGTGGTCGGGGACAAGACGGGGACGGCGACGACGTACGGCGGACGCAACGACATGGCCGTGGTCTGGCCCCCGGACGGGGCGCCGATCGTGATGGCGATCCTGTCGACCCGCTCCGACCGGGAGGCGGAGCCCGACAACCGGCTGATCGCCCGGGCCGCCTCCGTGGTCGCCGGGGCGCTGCGCTGAGCGCTTCGGGCCCGGAGCGTCCCGGCCGCCCCGGAGGTCATTCCGCCGGGGGTTCCGGCGGGTGGATGATCCTGCTGAGCAGTTCCGCGTTCCATTCGACGTACTCGACGCCCGCTCCGTCCGCGTGGCGGGCGTAGAGGAACCGCCCGGTCGGGCCCTCGGTCGCGGGGGTGGTGATGGTGGCGCCGGCCGCCTCCAGGGTTTCCCGGAGGGCGTCGAGGTCGTGGACGACGACCGTGGCGGAGGCGTGGGTGTACTTCGCGCGTTCCTCGGCCGGCCCCGCGATGACCAGGAAGTCGCCGATGGCTCCGAGGCGGATCCCGTGGAACGCCAGCCTCAGGTGGGGCCGTTCGCCGGTGAGTCGTTCCAGGAGCGGCAGAGCGCGGTCGAGGTCGTCGACCCACAGGCGCGCGTAGGTCTTCAGGATGGTCATGGCTTCGCTCCCCCGCATCTCTTTCCGTCGCGTCTCTCTCCGTCGCGTCTCTCTCCATTGCTCGGCAACGGTAGGCGAGGCCGCTCCGGTGCGGGAGAGCGCGCTCCCCCGCTCCTGTTTCCGCTCCGGCGGCGGTCCGTGGCCGCTCGCGGGTTCGTCGTCGTGCCACCGGCGCGCGGCCGGTACGACGGCGAGCAGCAGCAACAGGGCCAGGGCCGTGGCGAGGGCGCCCTCCGCTCCGGCGTGGGCGTGCAGAAGGCCTCCGGTGAGCGCTCCTGCCGCCAGCACGGCCACCGACGCGCCGCGCCGCACGGTGCCGCGTCCCGGGCGGTCGACCGCGAGCCCGGTCAGCGTCCGCGTCATCACGGTGGTGGTCAGGTCCGGCACCCCCAGGCGGTGGACGAGGGCGTTCTGCAGCCCCATGCCGCAGGCCAGCGGCACCAGGACCGGGTACCGGCCCCAGTCGGCCGCCTGGCCGGCGAGTGCGAGCGCGACCAGCAGGGCCTGGGCGGTGACCAGCGGCGCGAACAGTCCTCCCGGCCCGGCTTCCCGGCGCCACGCGCCGCCCGTGGCGGCCCCGGCGAGGAACCCCGCCAGCGCCACCGCCGAGGCCGGGGCCGACAGCTGGGCCACCCCCGACAGGGCGAACCCGAGGAAGACCACGTTGCCGGTCATGTTGGCCACGAAGACCCGGCCGAGGCCGAGGAAACTCGCCGCGTCCACGAGCCCGCTGACGAACGTCAGTACGAGCAGCGGGGGAACGAACCGCGCGTAGCGGTGGCCGTCGGGGAACATCCACCGTACGACCGCCCCTCCCCCGCTCACCGCGCCCCCTTCCGTGCGGTACGGTCCCGGCGCTCGCGGGCCTGCCCGGGCCGGCTGCGACCGCCGTCCCCGTCGATGGGTCGTGTCCGTTTCACCTCTTCACTGGAGCAGAGGCGGGGAGGAAGGACGCGCCTCCCACGCCGGGCGGAAACGCCCCTTCGCCCGTCACGCCGCCGCGCCGACCGGTCCGTCACTCGTACCGGTACTTCAGCGACTCCGCCTCCGACCGCTCGACGTCGGCGATCGTCAGTTCCGGCATCCGCAGTTGGGCCAGCGTCACCTCGGCCGAGGTCGGCTGGGCGTCCGCCGGGAGCCACTGCTCCGGCTTCCAGGCCCCGCCGCGCAGGAGCGACTTGGGACAGTGCGGGTAGACCTCCTCGATCCCGACCACCAGCGCGCCGGCCGGCGACTTGCCCACGGCGGTCAGCTGCGACAGCAGCTCCGGGCGGGTGGAGACGCAGGCCCGGCCGTTCACCCTGAGCGTCGTGGTGCGTCCCGGGACGACGAACAGCAGGCCGGCCCGTCCGGTGGCGATGACGTTCTGCAGGGTGTCCAGCCGCTTGTTGCCCGTCGCGTCGGGTATCGCCACCGTCCGTGCGTCCAGGACGGAGATGAACCCGGCGGGTCCGCCGCGCGGGGAGACGTCGCAGTTGCCTTCGGCGTCCGCGCTGGCGACCAGGACCAGCGAGGAGCAGCCGATCAACCGCGCCGCCTGTTCGGTGAGTTCGGTCATCTGCTTGCGCAGGGCCGTGTCCTTGGGGGGTTCGTAGACCCGGCGCAGCGCCTCCTGGTCGGGCAACGCGTCGCGGCGGAGCAGGTCGAAGGCGGTGCCGGCGAAGGGTGTCGTCATGCCCCGACCCCAAGGGGCCGTCCTGCGACTGCTTCCGGCCGCGCGCCCGCGGTCCCGCGCCTGCCCCGCGGTCAGGCCCCCGCGCGCTCCTCGGCGACGAACTTCTCCACGAGCTCCCGGGCGCGCCGGTCGAAGTCGGCGTACTGCGCCTCCCGTTCGGCGCCCGAGACCGCTTCGCCGACCAGGAGGTTGCCTTCGGCGTCGACGCGCTGCGGGCGCTCCTCCGCGTCGGTGAGCAGGCCGACGGTGGACTGGGAGAAGCCGCAGTAGGAGGCGATGCCCTCGCTCAGGTTGGTTTCGAGGATGGCCTGCATCCCCTCCACGACGGGGTCGTCGGAGGTGGCGCCGGCCAGGGCCAGCCACAGGATGCGCTTGCCGGCGAGGCGGGGCTTGCTGCGGCCGTAGGCGAACCCGTAGTTCCACACGCGGTCGATCCAGCCCTTGAGGACGGCGGGCACGCTCTGCCAGTACACCGGGAAGACGGCGACGACGGCATCGGCGTCGAGGATGCGCCGCATGTGGGCGTGCACCTCGTCCGAGTACGGCTTCTCCCTGTCGCCCCAGTCCGGCTGGTCCGCCGTGTTCATCCGCGGGTCGAACCCCTCTGCGTGCAGGTCGAGCAGGTCGACGCGGTAGCCGGCGGCTTCCAGCCGGGCGGCGGCGCGGCGGGCCGTGTGCGCGGTGAGGGAGTCGGTGCGGTGGTGGGCGACGACCACGAGGGCGGTCCTGGAAAGGGTCTTGTCGTGCTGCGTCACGGTGTCTCCCGGCTGGTCTCTGTCGGTCCCTGTTGCTTCGGTGGGACCAGTACAGCCGTGGTGGCGTGGATGATCCATGGGAGAAACGCTCCGGAACATACGAGATCGTCTACGGTGCTTCCCATGGATCCTCTGAGTTCGCTCCTGAGCGGCATCCGGGCCGAGGGCTCGGTCGTCAGCCACGCCGTCCTGACGGCGCCCTGGTCCATCCGCTTCGCCGACGACGCGCCGCTCACGATGATCAGCGTGCTGCGCGGCGGGGGCACCCTGGTGCTGCCCGACGGCACCGAGCGGGCGGTCGGCGCGGGTGACACGGCCGTCGTGAGCCGGTCCGCGCCGTTCCATCTCGCGGACCGCCCCGCCACGGTCCGCGGCCCCCACGCCGCCTACGAGATCGCCTGCTTCACCGGGGACACCGAGTGCGCCGCCGAGGAACTCGGCGGCATCCGCTGGGGTGCCGACTCGCAGGAGGCGACCGTGCTGATCGTGGGGGCCTACCGCGCCTCGGGCCATCGCCACGAACGGCTGCTGCGTGCCCTGCCGCCCGTCCTGGTGGTCAAGGAGGACGCCGAGGCCTGCGCCTGGCTGGAGGCGGTCGCCGTCGACGCCTCCCGCCTCTCGGCCGGTTCGCAGGCGCTGATGGACCGGCTCCTGGACTGGTCCCTGGTGTGCACGTTGCGCAACTGGTTCGACGGGGCCGGCGCCGACGCCCCCAGCTGGTACCGGGGCCTCGCCGACCCGGTCCTCGCCCCCGCCCTGCAGGCCTTCCACGACCGGCCCGCCGAGGCGTGGACGGTGGCGTCGCTGGCCGCCCGGGCCGGTGTCTCCAGGGCGCTGTTCGCCAAGCGCTTCACCCGGCTGATGGGCCGTCCGCCCCTCGCCTACCTCACCCAGTGCCGCATGGACGAGGCCGAGGCGCTCCTGACCGACACCGATCTGAGCATCGCCCAGATCGGGAGGTCGATCGGTTACGCCGACGCCTTCGGCTTCAGCGCCGCGTTCAAACGCCACAAGGGCCTGAGCCCCCGTACGTTCCGCACGGCGGCGGCCTGAGTTCCGGTCCGGCCGGCCACGCCCTCCGGGGGCGGTCCGGGAGCGGCTCGGGCGCGCGGTCTACCAGTCGGTGGTGCCGTACGGCATCGCGGTTCGGTCTTCGGTCCGCGGTGTCGGGCGGGGCCGCGGGGGCGTCGCCGGGCCGGTGCCGGAGACGAGGTGGGAGAGCCGTCCGGCGGCGGCCGTCGTGGCGGTGGCGAGGAGGGAGAGGTCGCGCGGCATCAGCGGGGAGGGTTTGAGGATCGTGACGGCTCCGTAGACCGTGCCGCCCCACAGGACGGGGGCGGCGACCGAGTCCCAGCCGGGGATCTCCTCGCGGGTGGCGGCGTATCTGGTCCTGCGGACCCGTTCCAGGGCGGCGAGGAAGTCGGCGGCCCCGCGCGGTGCGCCGGGTCCGGCGCCGGCGGGGACCGGTTCGGTCAGGACGGCGGCGATCAGCGGCCGGGGCAGGTGGGCGGCGATCGCCTGGCCGGAGGCGCCGGCGCGCAGGGACTGGCCGACTTCCACGAGTCGGGCGGGCGCCAGGCCGAGGGCGTCGAAGCCGTACCGGCCCGGTGCGCTGGCGGCGTGCGCCTTGGACGGCCCGCCGTACGGCGAGAGCACCCAGAGGACGGCGAAGGCGTCCAGGAGGCGGCCGAGCCGGTCGAGAACGGGCCGGGCGGCCCGGGGGCCGGGGGCGGCGGCCATGGCGTGGATGCCGACGCGTGCGGCGCCGGGCCCCAGGCGGTACCGGCCGGGAGGCGCCTCGACGAACGTGCCGCCGGAGAGCCCGGAGCGCAGGATCCGGTGGACGGCCGCGGTGTCGAGGCGGGCGGCCGCGGCGAGTTCGGCGGGGCTGTGAGCGGTCCCGGGCAGCCGGGTGAAGGCCCGCGCGACGAGCACGATCCCTCGCGCGGGCGTGGTCCCGGGCGGACGCGCCGCCGGTGCGTTCTCCGTCATCGGCGCCGCCCCTCGTAGAGACCGGCCCGTTCGACGGACCGGATCAGCCGGTAGTCCTCCTCGACCGCGCGGGCGGTGCCGGTCAGTACGAGTTCGCCGGGTGACGAGGCGCGGTTCAGGGTCTTGCGCAGGGGGCTGCCGGGCCGCGCGCACCGGACGACGTGGGCGAGGGTGGGCAGGGTCGAGAGGGTCCGGAGCAGGTCGGCGTCGAGTGCGCAGCCGTCGGCGGGGGCCGCGAGGGAGACCCGCATCACGGCCTGCGCGCCGCCTGCCCGGGCGTTGTCCGGTCCGTCGGTCGTCGCCGCGCGGGCCGCCGCGGCGATGTGGCTGACCGAAGGGGAGCAGTCGTCGGCCGGGGACGGCTGGGCGAAGGCGCGCGCCGACAGCAGGACCGGTCCGCGCCGGTCGCACCATCCCACCCGGAGCCGGGCGGCGCCGTGGACGATGCCGAGTACGGGCAGGGCCCGCAGGGCGTAGAGCGACAGCGCGTGGAACAGCGGCCCGCGGCGGTCCAGCAGTTCGGAGCGGTCGTGCACCTGCGCGTCCGTCCGGATCTCGGCCCAGATCGCGGACACCAGGTGGTCGCCGGGCGCGGGGCCGCTGATGGTCTGGACGAGGTACTGGGGGCCGGGGACGCGCTGTTGGACGACCACTTCGCCCGAGCCGGTCTGGTGCTCGGCCGCGCGGCGCGCCCGGCGCCAGGCCGTGGCGACCTCGTCCGGTGTGGAGCAGACGGCGGGCCGTGCCGTCACCGAACTGTCGGCCGCCGCGACGACGTAGGACGGGAGGCGGACCATGCCGGTCCACCACAGGGCGCCCGCCACGTCGGTGGAGTACATCGACGGGGCCGACGCCATCCCCGCGTCGCCCAGTGCGGCGGCCTGGATCGCCCGGTTGGTCCTGACGAACGTCGTACCGGGGTCGTTCCCGGGGAGGCCGAGGGCGTGGGAGAGGCGATCGGCGGGTTCCACGCCCGGACCGCTGCCCGCGACCACCAGGTCGACGCCCCGGTCGGCGAGTTCCTTCACCGTGCGCCGCGTCGCGGTGTGCACGACGGTGGCGGGGTACCCGGGGACGTCCGCGGCGCGGTCGCGGCGGGCGGGGTGCTCGTGGTCCGGCAGGGTCACGGCGACGCAGTTCCAGCCGAGGCGAGAGTACTCGCGGAGGTGGCCGTCGTCGCCGTGCGGCGCGACGACGGCGACGGTGCCGGGGGCCGGCCGGTGGGCGGAGAGGGCGTCCGGTGCGCACGACATGGCAAAGCTCCCTCTGGCGGGCGGGGTTCCGGCCGGATCGGGCCGCGGCCGGGAGCCCCGCTGTCCGAGGCAGTGGTCGACAGCTGTTCCGGGGGCGGCGTGTTGCGGCCACGCCGGCCCCGGAACACCCCTGCGGTTCGGGTCGGTTTCCGTACTGGTGGTGCGGACTCGGGCGAGTCACCGGTGGCCGCGCCCTCTTCCCGGGGTTGCGCGGCTTCCCGGGTCGCACGGCCGGCCCGCGCACTGTCGCACGCGGTCGCTCGTGAAGTCCCCGAGGGGACTGGCACGTCGACCGATCTTGCTGCACGGACTCAGCGGTGTCAACAATTGTGAACTCCGCGGCCGGGGCCGGCTCCGGCCGCGGCAGGCGATCGTGACGCGGAGGCGGCGGGCGGCTAACCTGCACCCGTCCGCACCCCCCTTCCGCTGGAGACCGCCTCGCATGAACGGCGCCGACCCGCCGCCGGACGACCTCGCGGCGCTGATCACGGCGATCAACGGTCTGCTCCCCTCCACGGGGATGGCCCACGAGGACCTGGAGCTCGACGCGGTCGCCCATCGGACCGGCATCCCGGAGGACGTCGTCCTCGCCCTCCTCCGGGGCGAGCCGGTCCCGGACGAGCGGCTGAACCCGGGCTTCACCGACCGGCTGGCCTTCCTCCTGGACACACGGCGCGCGCCGGACGGGAAGCCCCACAAGCAGATCCACATCGCGGACGCGCTCGGTCTGTCCCGGAGCATGGTCTCCGCCCTCTTCTCCGGCAACCGTGAGGCCGGCAGGGCCGTGACGGCCTCGCTGGAGGAGTTCTTCGACGTGGACCCGGGCTTCCTGAGCACGAGTGGCCGACGGGCCCTCGCCCGGGCGCTGCGCCCCGTGTACGCGAGTCTTTTCACGCTGAGCACCCTCCGCGGGGAGCGCGTCGGCCGTCTCGCGATGCGCAGCAGCGTCGACGTCGCGGACATCAGGCTCGCCGATCAGCTCCGGGAAGCCCTCGCCGCGGTCCTCACCCACGCTCCGCCGGAGCCCGCGGCGGACCCGCAGGAGCAGGAGCTCCGGGAGATCACGGACCAGGTCCGCGCCCTCGCTCCGCCCTCCCGCACGCGCCTCATGGGCAAGATCCGGGGGCTGCTGCGGCAGCCGTGACGGCCGGTCAGCCGCCCGGGCGGCGCCGTGCTCGGGGCGGGGCGGGGCGTCGGCGGGCCAGCTCCCGGAGCAGTACGGCACCGCATCCGGCCGGCGAGGGTCCGCACGGGCGGGCGACGAGCGACGGCCCGGCTTTCCGTACGGCTGCCGAGCGCAGTTCCTGCACCCGCAGAACGGCGCGCAGGAAGGGGCGGTGTTCCCCGGCCGCGAGGCCGGTGAGGGACTGCGCCGCCCCTAGGGAAGCGGTGGCGATGTCCGCCTGGTCGGTGACGAGCCGCGCGACGCGGTCCGGGTGCGGCGTGCCCGGGTGAAGGTCCCGGAGCGTCAGGCCGTGCCGGGCGAGGGCCTCGTCCGAGACGCCGACCCTCCCCTCCCTGACGTCCTGCGCGAGGTCTTCCAGGAAGTCGAGCCGCTGCATGGCCGTGATGAGCGCCAGGCAGGCACGCTCGAACCCGGCCGCCGCGGCATCGCCTTCGGGCACGAGGAGGCCCATGGACAGCATCAGGGCGGGCAGCGAGTACCCCTCGGCGTACCGCTCGACCTCGGCCTCCGTGCCGAACCGCTCCCAGGCCACCTCCTGGACGGCTCCGTCGAGGAACGCCCGTACGCGGCCTCGCAGCACCGGACGGCGCCGGACCGCCCACGCGAGGGCCTGGAGGACCGGGTGCGGGGGCGTGCCGGTGGCCAGGGCCTCGTCCGTGAGCGCCCGCCACCGCCGGAGCGCCTCCTCGCGCTCCGGCGGGTCGCCGCGGTCGATCCGGTCGTCGGTCTCGTGCATGAAGGCGACCAGGACGACGACGTCGGGCTGGAGCGGTGCCGGCAGCAGCAGCCGTGCCGCCGCGTACTCGGCCGGTGCGAACCGGCGCACCGCCCGGCGCTGTGCCGTGTATCCCCGGCGGGCGTCCGGGTCCCGGATGTCCGCCCGGTCGAGAACGCGCTTCCACATGTCCGTATCCCGCCCGTCAGCCGCTGGTCAGCACGCGCGGCGCGGGCGAGGAGCCGACCGCCGGGGCCTTCGGGCGCCCGTCCGGGCAGAACCGCGCGTCGTCGCCCTCGCCCGGGAGCGCGCTGCTCCGGACCGGGTCGTCGGGGCCCGGTCTGCCGGGTTCCACCACCACGACGTCCTCGGCGTGGTCGCTCAGGACGCGGGCGGCGAAAAGCCCGGCGCGGCTTCCGCCCATGACGACGGCCCGCTTCACATGAACCCCCCGCCCCGGCACGACGGCCGGTTTTCTGAACACTGTCGGTGGTGCCGTGCTCCGTCCCGGCCGATCAGGACACTACCGTGCGGTCGCCGGAGGTCCCCCGCGGGCCGGTGTCCCCGGATCGCAGCTCTCGCAGCGCCGAGGCGACGAGGGGGTGGTCCAGGTGGGCGGCGAGGAGCAGGAGCCGGGCCCGCTCGTCGGACGCGGCCGTGTCGTCCCCGGGAAGCCGGGCGACCGGGGCGGCCGGCGGAACCGGGCGTTCCTGCCGGGTGCGGGCGGCGTGGGCCCGTGCCGCCCGGAGGCGGAGTCCGGCGTCGCGCAGGACGGCCGCCGTCACGATGGCCTGCCGCTCCGCCGCCGGAAGGGGCGGGACGGCCGCTTCCACGTGGCGCCCGACGACCTCGGCCGCTCCGGCCGACGACCAGGCCCGCAGCACGCGCATCCCGTCGAGGATCTCGACCACCCGGCGGTGCAGCGTGAACCGCACGTTGATGAGGCACAGGCCGGTACCGCCCGGATCCAGCGCGAGCCTCGCGTCGACGTCCTTCACCGCGAGCCGCCACAGCGGCCGGAGGGTTCTGACGTCCCGCCGCTCCCACAGCCACGCGCCGACGGCGGCACCGGTCACGCCGTAGCCGGTGAGGACCGTCGCGACGGTGCCGAAGAGCGCCCCCAGGACCCCCACGTCGTCGAGGGCGTGGCTGCCGAGGCTCGCGAGGACGACGGCCGGGGCGTTGCACACCACGTACCCGAAGCAGATCACCATCGACGCGCCGAAGTACCGGGCCGCGTGCCGCAGGTCCGGGTCCTCCGGGGCCGTACGGCGGGCCAGTCGCGCGGTGCCGAGCGTGGCGCAGGACAGCGCGGTCAGGAACAGGGCCGGGAAGACGAGGACGGAGGGCCGGCCCTCGGCGAAGCCGGTGTTGAAGCGCAGGGGGTCCGCGGGGCGTCCGTCCAGGTCCGCCGCCCCGAAGGCGACCGCCATGGCCACGACCACGGCGGCGTACGCTCCGGCCCAGGTCCGGGCGCGCCGGTTCGCCCCGGCGCGCCCGCCGGGCGACGGGGTCGCGGTCCAGAGGACCGTGAGCACGTGCGTGATCGCGCAGCAGACGACGGTCCCGGAGTACACCGGGAGGGTCGCGGCGCCGGGGCGTCCCGTGGCCTCGCCCAGGCCGCGGTAGCCGGCCGGGCCGGCCGCCGCGTACACCAGGGCCGACACGGCGGAGCCGAGGGTGATCAGGGCCGGTGCGGCCGTCCGCTCCCGCAGGAGGACCGCGCCCTTCCACACGCCGATGAGCAGGTTGACCGCCGCCACGGTGAGGCAGACCGCCGTGGCCGTCCGCTCAGACACCGGCGCTCCTGCGCGCGGGGGTCGAGGAGACCGGTCCGTTCCCGCGCGTTTCGGAGAGGCGCAGCCGCTGCAGCATGACCGTCGCGAAGGTCTCCGCGCCCAGCTCGGCCCGTTCGGTGTAGTGGGACCTGGTCAGGGCCTTCCGTACGGCCTCGGGTCTGATGCCGGGCAGGAGGAGCCGGATCGTGGTCTCGTCCATCTCCAGGGCGTGGCCGCCGTCTTCGGCGGGGTGCTCCTCCCAGAGGTGGAAGAGCTCGTGCAGGGTGGCGTGCGTCCGGGTCAGCTCACCGGCGCGCGAGTCGACGGCGATGTGGTCCCGGTCGTGGCCGCGGACGCAGAAGGCGGAGACCTCCGGCGGAAGCGGGACGCGGACCAGGACGATCCTCCTGCCCCGCTTCTCCTCGACGGCCCGGACCACCGCGGCCAGGTCGTCGGCGCCCTTGAGGCCCGCCTCGCGGCGGACGAGCCGTCTGGCGCGCCGCGCCGCCGCCAGCAGGCGTCTCCGCTCGCGCAGGGCGGCCCATCCGTCGGCCGCCCGCCCTCCGCGCCTGCCCGGACTGCGTGGCTCCTTCAGGGGCATCGTGGAACTCTCCCGGTCGTTGCGTCGGTTGCGGCGGGGCCGGACCGTGCCGCGGTGATCGGCCCCCGCGGGGGGCGTCTCCGGGCTCCGCAGGTCCTGTCGGCGGGGGCGGCGCGCCCCCTCGTCCGGTTCTGCCGGGACGGTGGGAACGGCCGCTTCCGGACTCCCGGCCACGGTCCTGCTCGCGGTTCGCGCAGAGCAGCTTCCCCACCCGAGTCGGCCCGAGCCGTCCTGCGTCGCTCCGAGCCGTTCTGCGTCGCTCCGCGGACGGCACGGTTTTCCGTACCGCCCCGCCGGTTCGTTCCGCATGTCTCATCGGCTCACGGAGGGTTAGGCTGCCGTACCGGTTCGGCGCCCGCAAGGAATCGAGGGCGCCCATCGGCGCATTGCGCGGATGGGCAGGGGGAGATTGTGAACGAACGCGGCGAAGCGGTCCCCGACCGCGGTGACCTCGGCCTTTCCGAGGACGACGTGCGGCTCTACTGGGAGATCCGGCGCGGGGACGGCGACCTGAAGGCGGACGACCCGCGCCTGGAGAACCTCCGGCGCGTCGGGGCCGTCTTCACCGAGCCCCTCACCGACAAGCCCGGTACGCGGCCGCCGCACCGTGTCGAACGGGAACTGATCCGCCGGGAACTCGACGAAGTCGAGCGGCGCCTCCGGCACATCAGGCGGATCCCGTCGGTCCTGGACGCCCTGGACCGGGTCGCGCCCGGGGGCCGGAGCGGCACCGGCGCGGTCGAGGTCGTCAGGGGCCTGACGGCCGTCAACCACCTCCTCCACAACGCGATCGAGGCGTCGAGCACCATCTGGTCGTCCCAGACCCGGCCGAGGCACGCGGAGCGGCTCGCGATGTCGGCCGTCCGCGACGTCGCCATCCTGAGGAGAGGGGGCGTCCGCTACCGCAGCCTCTACCCGGCGAGTGCGCGGAACCGGGCCCCCGAGGCCGACTACGCCAGGATGACGGCCGAGACCGGGGCCGCCGAGAGCAGGACCTCCTCGCGCAGGTTCCCCCGCATGGTCATCACCGACACGCTGGCGCTGATCTCGGACCGCCGGAGGGGCGAGGGCGGCGACGAACCCGCCATCGTCGTCCGGGACCCGGCACTGCTCGCGTGGCTGCGGGGGGAGTACGAGCTGCACTGGGAGGCGTCGGACCCCTGGTTCCCGGCCCCGGAGAACGGCCCCGGCAACCGCGAGCTCGTCGAACGCGACATCCTCCGGATGCTCTCCGAGGGCAGTACCCGCGAGGCCATCACCCGGACGCTCGACATCAGTCCGCGCACCTACACGACCTACGTGGCGGCACTGCGCGAACGCTTCCGGGTGAAGACGAACGAACAGCTCATGTACGAACTCGGCAGACGGCGGGACCCGGCCGTCGGGGGATGATCCCGCGGGCCGGCCGGACCGCGCCCCGGGCGGGGACGGCGAGGGAGCGGTTCCGCCCGGTGCCGAATGGCGGTGCTCCCGCGGGGCACCCGATACTTCCAGCAGACATCGCGTTCTGTGCTGTTTGTTCCGTTCTATCCGTTCCGTACTGTTCCGGAGGCCTTGTCGTGAGTCTTCTCCGTATCGTCGGCCGTCCCCTGCTCGCCTCGATGTTCATCACCGGCGGCATGAACTCCCTGCGCAATCCCCAGAACGTGGCCCCGGTGGCCGAACCCGTCGTCCGGCCCGTGACCGAACGGATCTCCGCTCTGCCGGACGACACCGAGCAGGTCGTCCGGCTCAGCGGCGCCGTGCAGGTGGTGGGCGGCGTCCTGCTCGGGCTCGGCCGCTTCCCCCGGCTGTCCGCCCTGGCCCTCGCCGCGACCCTGGTGCCCACCACGCTGGCGGCGCACCGCTACTGGCAGGTCGAGGACCCGTCCGACCGGGCCCAGCAGCGCATCCACTTCTTCAAGAACATGTCCATGCTGGGCGGTCTGCTGATCACCGCCGACGACACCGGCAGCGCCCCCTCACTGCTGTGGCGCGGCCGCCACACCGCTCGGGACCTGCGGCACGACGCGCGTCTGGTACGACGCTCGGTCCGGGCCACGGCACGCCCCGCGGCGGCGATCGGCGGCGGCCGGGCCAAGCTGGGCATCTGAACACGGGCCGGGGCGCGGTGCCCTCCGCCGGTGCCCGTTCGGACCAACGCCGCGCGCCGTGGTCGCGGGCCGCTCTTGGCGTGGGGTGACCGCTTGCGGAGCACCGAGGAGGCCCTTCGATGAGCAGCCGCTGCGTGGCGGCCGGCATAGCCCTGGCCATTGCTTCTGCCGTCCCCTTGTCCGGGGTCGCGCACGCCCAGGATCTCGACTGCGGGAACTTCCGCTTCCAGGAGGACGCCCAGGCGGTGTTCGACCGGGACAGGACCGATCCGCACCGGCTGGACGAGGACCAGGGCCCCGACGACGGCATCGCCTGCGAAGCGCTGCCCGGGCGCGGTACGGGTGCCGTGCCGCCGACGAGCGCGAGCCCTTCGGCGAGGCCGAGCACCACCGCTTCCCCGCCCGCGCCCCCGAGCACCACCGCCTCCCGGACCGTGGGACCGAGCACCACCGCTTCCCCGCCCCTGGCCCCGAGCACCATCGCCTCCCGGACCGTGGGACCGAGCGCCACTGTTCCTCGGTCGGTGGCTCCGGTCATGCCGACGCGCGGCACCCGGGCCGGCATCGGTGGGGCGTCCGGGCCCAGCGACCTCGCCGTGGGTACGGGTCTCGCCCTGGCCGTCGGCTCCGCCGTCGCGGGCGGTTGGCTCGCCGTGCGCCGTCTGGGCCGCGGGTCGGGACGGGCATAGGCGCGAAGTCGCGGTGGTGGCCCCGGGCGTGCGCGGCCGGGGCCCCGTCGTACGCGCTGTGGTCCTCCGGGGCCCGCGCCCTCCTCGCGGACTTCGTGCGCTGCTCGCCGGCCGGTGGCCGACGGTGCGGGGAACACCCATGGGTGCCGGTCAGGGGCGGTCGGCGCCCCGGTCGAGGAGCCGCCGCCGGGAGTCGGTGAGCCGGAGGTCCCCCGCGGCGAGGTTCTCCTCCAGGTGGGCGAGGGAGGCGGTGCCGGGGATCGGCAGGACGACCGGGGAGCGGGCGAGGAGCCAGGCGAGCAGGACCTGGGGGCCGGTGGCGCCGAGTTCGGCGGCGACGGCGGCGAGCGCGGAGGAGGGATCGGATCCGGTCGCCGCGGCGACGGGGCGCCAGGGCAGGAAGGCGATGCCGGCGGCCTCGCACGCCTCCAGGACCGGTTCGTACTCCCGGTCGAAGAGGTTGTAGCGGTTCTGCACGCTCGCGATCTCGGCGGTCCGCCGGGCCTCGGCGAGCTGCGCGGCGGTGACCTCGGACAGGCCGATGTGCCCGATCTTCCCTTCCTGTTGGAGGTCGCGGAGCGCGCCGACCTGTTCGGCGACCGGCACCTTCGGGTCGATCCGGTGCAGTTGCAGGAGGCCGACGCGCTCGGTCCGGAGCCGGCGCAGACCCTCCTCGACCTGTTCGCGCAGGCTCTCGGGCCGTGCGTCGTACGCCCACCCTTCCGGCCCGCCCCGGACGACCCCGACCTTGGTGGTGATCAGCAGCTCGTCCGGGTACGGGTGCAGGGCCTCGGCCAGGAGTTCCTCGTTGGCGCCCCAGCCGTACAGGTGGGCGGTGTCGATCAGGGTGACGCCGAGTTCCACGGCGCGCCGTGCGACCGTGACGGCGGCTTCCCGTTCGGCGCCCGGCCCGGTGGGCAGGCGCATGGCGCCGAAACCGAGCCGGTTCACGCGGTATTCGCCTCCGACGGAGAACGTGCCCGCCGCGCCCGGCGTGTTCGATGTACGCGAAGCCATCGGTTTTCCGCTCATCGGCCCGATGCTACTCCGCCCGATTGTGGTCCGGACCAAGCCGGTGCCCGCATATTCGAAAGCACCATGCGGAATGTCCTCGATTGGAGATACGGCACAACCGTCCGGTAGGGGGCGCGATTTGCCGTATGAGCGGGAGAGAATTCCGGGCGCACCACCCAAAGGATTCAAAGGAAAGATTTCGTGCGACCAAGACTCTTCGGCATGACCGCTTCCGCGGCCGCGTTCGGACTACTGGGCTCCCTCGTCACCGCCTGCGGCTCGTCCGGGAGCGACGGGACGACACTGCGCCTGGTGGTCCCCGAGTACGGCAACAGTCCGGTGACCGGCTCCAAGGCGTACTGGGACAAGCTGACGGCCGCCTTCACCGCCGCCCACCCGGGCAAGAAGGTCGAGGTCACGCTCCACCCGTGGGCCGAGGTCGACCGCGAGGTCAGCCGCATGGTCGAGGAGGGCGACGTTCCGGACGTGGCCCTGCTCGGCGCGTACTCCGACTTCGCCGCGCAGGGCCGCCTCTACCCCGCGAGCGAGGTGCTGTCGATCAGGTCGGAGGCGAACTTCCTGCCGCCGCTCGTGGAGGCGGGCTCGGTCGGCAACACCCTCTACGGCCTGCCCTTCGTGGCCAGCAGCCGGCTGCTCTTCTACAACCAGGAGCTGTTCGAAAAGGCCGGGGCGAAGCCGCCGAAGACCTGGTCGGACCTGAAGGGCGCGGCCGAGGCGCTGAAGGCGGAGGGCGTGCCCTACCCGTACGCGCTGCCGCTCGGCCCCGAGGAGGCGCACGCCGAGGCCCTGATCTGGGAGCTCAGCAACGGCGGCGGGTACACCGACATCCGCGGGGAGTACAGCCTCGACTCCGAGCGGAACGCGCAGACGTTCCGCTGGATCAAGGACAACCTGGTCAAGCCGGCCCTGACCGGCCCGGTCCCGCCGGCCGAGCTCAACCGGCAGGACGCCTTCGACGCCTTCCTGCGCGGCGACGTCGGCATGGTCAACGGCTACCCCTCGCTCCTCCACGAGGCGCGGCAGAAGGGCATGAAGGTCGGCACGCTGCGCATGCCGGTGTCGGACACCCTGGAGGACGAGGAAGCCCCGCCGGCGGTGGGCGTCGCCGACTGGATGATGGCCTTCAAGCGCGACGGCAATCGCGAACTGGTCAGCTCGTTCCTGAACTTCGTCTACGAGGACGAGAACCTCAACGAGTTCGCCGAGCGCTACCACCTGCTGCCGTCGACGGTGTCCGCCACCCAGGCGTCCCGGGGCACGGCGGCGGACCCCAGCGCCGAACAGTTCCTGATCGCGCTGCGCAGCGCCCGGCTCTATCCGGTCGACGACCCGTCCTGGCTGCAGGTCAGCAACACCATCAAGCGGAACATCGGCAAGGCGGTCGCGCCGTCCGCCGACCCGGGGGCCGTGCTGGAGCAGATAGCCCGGCAGGCCGGGGAGGCGGCGCAGCCGGAGTGACGGTCTCCGACGGTCCGCGGAGGGAGCCGGAGCCTGGCATCCTGGGGCCGTGAATCCCGAGAATCCGCTTCTCCGTCCGCTGCTGGTGGTGGACGGGGCCAATGTCGTGGGGTCGGTGCCCGACGGCTGGTGGCGCGACCGGCGCGGGGCCGCCGAGCGGTTGCGCGATCGGCTCGCCACCACCGGTGGCACGGTCGACGGCCCGTACCCGGGTCCGTACGAGGTGGTCCTGGTCGTCGAGGGGCGCGCCCGGGGCGTCGCCCCCGTGGCCGGCGTGCGGGTCGAAGAGGCGCCCGGCAGCGGTGACGACCTGATCGTCGAACTGGTCCGGAGCGCGGACGGACGCCCGTGCGTGGTCGTCACGGCCGATCGGGAACTGCGCCGGCGCGTGCAGGAGGAAGGCGCCCGCTGCGTGGGTCCCCGCGCCCTTCCCCCGGCGCCCGCCCCCTGACGGTTTCACGGGGGACCCGGCCGGTTCTCCGTCGTCACGGCGCAAACGGCCCCGTTGACCGCCTCCGGCGACCGCCCTAGCTTCTGTAAGCACCCGCTCACACAACGGAGGCGCTCCATGACCGCGACGGCGGATCCCACTCCCCTGGCCTATCCGTTCAACGAGCCCGAAGGACTCGGCCTCGCCGAGGCGTACGAGGAAGCGCTGGAACGGCCCGGCCTGTTACGCGTCCGGATGGCGTACGGCGAACCCGCCTGGCTCGCCACCCGCTACGCCGACGCCCGCCTGGTCCTCGGCGACCGGCGCTTCAGCCGTGCCGAGTCGCTCAAGCACGACGAGCCCCGCCAGTCCGAGGCGCAGCAGGACACCGGCATCCTCGGCATGGACCCGCCGGGCCACACCCGGCTGCGCACGCTGGTCGCCAAGGCGTTCACGGTCCACCAGGTCGAGAAGCTGCGGCCCCAGGTGCGGGAGCTGGCCCACGGGCTCCTGGACGAGATGGAGGCCGCGGGGCCGCCGGCCGACCTCGTGGAGTCGTACGCGCTGCCCATCCCGGTCGCGGTCATCTGCCGCATGCTCGGCGTGCCGGAGGAGGACCGCCCGAAGTTCCGGGTGTGGAGCGACGCGGCCCTGTCCACGAGTTCGCTGACCGCCGAGGAGTTCTGGCGCAGCCGCGAGGAACTGCGCGCCTACATGGCGGCGCTCATCGAGGACCACCGGGCCCGGCCGCGTCCCGATCTGATGACTGGTCTGATCGAGGCCCGTGACACCGGTGACCGGCTGACCGAGCTGGAGCTGATCGACCTGTGCGTGGGCATCCTGGTCGCGGGGCACGAGACGACGGCCAGTCAGATCCCCAACTTCGTCCACGCCCTGCTCGACCACCCCGACCAGCTCGCCCTGCTGCGCGAGAGGCCGGATCTGGTCAAGGGGGCCGTCGAGGAACTGCTGCGGTTCGTCCCGCTCGGCAGCGCCGCCGCCTTCCCCCGGTACGCCACCGAGGACATCGAGGTGGGCGGCACCCTGGTCCGGGCGGGCGAGCCGGTGCTCGTGGCGATCGGCGCCGCCAACCGTGACGCCCTGAAGTTCACGGGCCCCGGACGGCTCGACGTGACCCGCACGGGTGTCCAGCACCTCGGCTTCGGGCACGGCGTCCACCACTGCCTGGGGGCGCCGCTCGCCCGTCTGGAGCTCCAGGAAGCGGTCCTGGCGCTCCTCACCCGCTTCCCCGACCTGCGTCTGGCGGGGGACGTCCGCTGGAAGGACCGAATGCTGGTGCGCGGTCCGCGCGAGATGCCGGTGGGCTGGTGAGCGCGGTGGGCTGGACCACCCGGGTCGACCGGGAGATGTGCATGGGCTCGGGCATGTGCGCCGGGCTCGCCCCGGACCTGTACCGGCTGGAGGGCGACACCGCGGAGCCGGTGCGCCAGGAGATCGCCGAGGACGAACGGGCCCTGGACGCCGCCGACTCCTGTCCGGCGCTCGCCATCACCGTCCGCGCGGGCGGCCGGACGGTGGGCCCCCGCCACTGATGGCACCGGCGGCGGGCTGTCCGGCAGGACCGCCCGCCGCCGTGGACGGCCGCGCCGCCCGGCGGCCGCCCCCGCCCAAGACTCGCCCCCGCCGAAGGCCCGCGCTTGTCCGGGATCCGGGTCTTCAGACTTCAGGAAATCCCTTCGTAGAGAATTTCAAATTTCTGCAAGTCTTGGGCACGCGTATGACGGAAGGGGGTCAGACCTCCATCTCCTCTTCGACGCGGCGCAGTTGGTGCCGGGCCATGGCCAGGTTGGCCTTGTGCTTGTCGAGGACGAGGTAGAGGAAGAGGTTGGTCTTGCCCCGCCCCTTCCCGAGGGTGATGAGGTGGTACTGGTTGCCCAGGGTGATGAGGATGTCGTCGATCTGCTCCTGGAGGCCGAGGAGCTCCATGGTGTGGAGCTTGGCCCGGATCACGTCGGTGTTCCCCGCGACCGCGACGTGGACGTCGAAGTCTCGTCCGCCGCCGAGGGATCCCAGAGCCATGCCGCTGGTGTAGTCGCCCACCGCGGCGGCGAGACTGCCCTCCACCCGGGTCATGATCTCCTTGAGAGAGACTTCCACGTTCGCCATGGGCTGCCGCCTTCCGTAGTGGATATGCCGGGCGCCTTTGCGCACCCGCCGAGGCGACGCTACCCATCCCGTCCGCCCGGCGGAGGCGCTTTGCCCGAACACGGGGCGCGGACCGCCGTCATCGGCCGATCCGCGACCGCTCCCGTACGGGTCGGGGGCCCGGCCGGCGGCCCGGCGGTCAGCGGCGGACCGAGGCGTCGAGGTCCGCAAGCAGCGCGGCCTGGCCCTGGAGCACCCCGGTGAGGATGCCGCGCGCGACCCGGAGGAGCTCCGCGACCTCGTCGTTCACCAGGCGGTAGTACACGCTGACGCCCTCGCGCCGCGTCAGGACGAGGTTCGACCTCCGCAGCACGGCCAGTTGCTGGGAGAGCGCCGCCGGCTCCACGCCCACCTCCGGCAGCAGCTCGGAGACGGCGTGCTCGCGGACGCTGAGCAGCTCCAGGACCCGGATGCGGACCGGGTGGCCGAGGGTCTTGAAGAACTCGGCCTTCAGTTGGTAGAGCGGTGTGCTCACCTCGGTGGCCGGTTCGCCGCCCGCCGCCCTGGGTGCGCGTGCTGGCACGGTGGGCCCCTCCCTGGCTACGGGCGGCCGCCGTCGATCCGCCGATGCTGTGGGGACCCACGATCCCAGACTCCCGCACCGCGGCACACCCGTCTTCGCACATCGGAGCCGTCTTCCCCCCTTCGAAGCCCCCGCGCCGCGCCCGGCCCGACGTTCCGTGCCGGGTGCGGCCGTCAGGTGCGGGTCGGTACGGGGCCGCACAGGTGGTTGCCCGGTTCGGCCGGGTCGTCGCTGATCCAGAACTGGATCCACAGCTCGGTGAATTCGGGACGGTCGAGGTAGCCGTCCCCGTCCTGGTCGAGGCGGTCGAAGACGTCGGCGACGTCGACGCTCCCGCCGTGCCACGTGTCGACCAGCCTCCGGTGCTCGGCGGGAGAGATGCGGCCGTCCCCGTTCTCGTCGACGGCGTCGAAGACGGTCTCGGCGGTCGCGGCGACGACCTCGCGCATCGTGGGCAGCAGGTCCACCATGGCGAGGATCTCGTCCAGGTCGACCCTGCCGTCCCCGTCCGCGTCCACATGGGTCGCGAGGAGGTCCCACCAGCCCAGCATGACCGCGTCCACGCGCGCGGCCAGTTCGGATCCCGGTCGCACGCGGGGCAGGGCCCTCCAGCGCTCCGCGAGGGCCTGGAAGTCGCTCCGGTCCAGGTAGCCGTTGTCGTCGGCGTCGAACGCGCGGAACATGCCGGTGAGCTTGTCGCGCTGGAATCCACTTGCCACGGGCGGCCTTTCCGTCGATGTCCCGGCGATCCTTCCCGCGAACGGCCGCACCCCAACGGCGCCCGGTGTCGCGGCGGGGCGCGCCCCCGCTCCCGTCCGTACGCCCGGTGCCCCGCGCGCCCCGTTTGACGGCGCGGGGCCACCCGTGGGGGTGATGGGGGGCGGCTCGGTCCCGCCCCTTCCGGACGGAAAAACCCGGGGAGGATCGAACAACAGTGGGTTAGGCTGGCGGAGATGACGAACTTCTCCTAGTACCGATTGGGGGACTCGTTCGCGCAAGGTGAGTGCTGATGGCACACCACCTCGCGAACGAGATTCCGACCCGTCTGCTGATGTGGCGGCGCGTGCGCCAGTACGCGGTGCCACCGTCCATGATCGAGACCGCGACCGCACGGCGTGCGGTCGGTGACTGGGCGGGGGCCTGTGCCGCCGCCCGGATCGACGTCGACTTCGATCTGCGCGCCGTGGCCGACCGCCACGGCACCGGCCCGGCCGCCCGGATCCGTGCCGACCTGCGTCGTCTGGCACCGGATCTGCTCCGCTGGCACATGCCCCGCATCGCCCCCGACGGGCGCCTCCGTCCCGGGCTCACCCTCGCTCTGGCCCGTTACGGGGTGCCCGGCGCCGTGCCGTTGAGCCTGGTGGTGCGGACGCCGCCGGCCTGGGCGGACGCCGGGCAACGGATGTCGCTCGCCGTGTGGGAGGGGTCCGGGAACGATGTTCCCGGGCGCTCTCCGTGCGTCCACCCGCATCCGCATCCCGACCGGCGCTTCCGGCTCGACCTGCACCGGCACCTCTGGGACGCGGAGCAGGCCGGTGACCTGGGGCGGCGGTGCGGTGCGGACGGGGAACCGTCCGCGGTGCCGCCCGAAGGGCTCGACGCGTCCCTCCTCCGGGGCGGCCCGTGGGCGGTCGCGCGGTGGGCGGCCGAAGCCGAGTCGCTGCTGCGGTCCGAGGGGCTTCCCCCGCGCGGAGCCTTCACCGTACGGCTCGGTGCGGGGCGGCGGGCCGTGTACGCGCTCACCGCGCCCGACGACAGCCACGCCCCGGTCCTCGGACCGCCGCGGGAACCGCTGCCGCCGCAGGAGGCGGCGGCGCTTCCGGTGCTGCCGGAAGCGGCGGCCCGGGTCCTTCCCGACCTGGAGCTGCTGCGCGCGGGGCTGATCGCGGCGGAGCGGCTGCACCCTCTCGTCGCCGAGGCCCTGGCGGGGGCCGTCCCCGCCGTTCCCCCGGCGCTGTCCGGCTTCTTCCACGAGCCGGGTGATCCGCACCGGGTGGAGTGCCGGGGCGAGGTCCACCGGATCGCGCTGAGGAACGGGGCGCTGTCGGCGGTCGACCACGACCCGGTCACCCTGCGCCGGGAGGAGCTGCTCGTGGCCCTCGGCGGGCCGGCGCTGCCCTGTCTGCGGGCGATCGACGCGGTGCACCGCAGTCCGGAGGCCCTGCCCGCGGTCCGGGAGCGGCTCGGACACGGCGACGTCGCCGGGGCGCTGGACGTCGTGGTGGGGCTCCTCGGTCCCGGTGCGGTCCTGCGCGACGGCCCGCTCCGGGAGGAGCTGGTGTCCGCCGCGGCCCGCCGCGTCGACCACGGACTCTTCCGCGCGGGCCTGGTTCCCGAGCATCCCGCCGCCGGTGCGCGCGCCGGCGCGGCGGGCGCGGGGGACGCCCCGGGCACGAGGTCCGCGAAGGCGGACCACCGTCCCCGGCTCGACCGCCGTGCGCCCCTGTCGATGCGCCGCAAGCGGAACGAGCCGTCCCGGCCCCGGGTCGGCCTGTCCGCACCACACCCGATCTTCTGAGCCCCCGTCCCCGACCTCCTTCAACCGGGGCTCCTTCACCCGGAGTTCCTTCGTTCTCCCGGCTCCTCCCCTCTCGGGCTTCTCCGCCGTCCGCGTTCCCCCGCCTTCCGGAACCCCTCCGCGCGTACCACGTCGAGCCCTTTCACGTCCCGTGACACCCGGACGGGTCGCCCCGTCCCCTCATTCCCTCAGGTGATGCCCATGACGTTCCGTACCCCCGTGTCCGCCTCCGCCCTCTCCCCCGCGGCCGGCACCCGCCTCGCCGTCGCCGACGACCTCCTCGGGCTCCTGCGGGCGACGACCACCGAACCGCGCCCCGACGAACAGCTCGAAGCGCTCACCCTGGCCGTCGCCGCCGACCTGCCCGTACTGCTCTGGGGCGAACCGGGCATCGGCAAGACCGCGGCCCTGACCCGGCTCGCCGACTCCCTCGGTCTGCCGCTGACGACCGTCATCGCCAGCGTCCACGAGCCGTCCGACTTCTCCGGGCTGCCGATCGTGGGCGACGACCCGGAGGTACGGGGAGTGCCGATGGCGCCGCCGCAGTGGGCCGTGGAGCTCGTGCGCGCCGGGCGGGGCCTGCTCTTCCTGGACGAACTCTCCACCGCGACGCCCGCCGTGCAGGCCGCGCTGCTCCGGGTCGTCCTGGAGCGGCGGGTCGGCACGCTGCGGCTGCCGCCGGGCGTACGGATCGTGGCCGCCGCCAATCCCCGGGCGTCGGCGGCGGACGGGTGGGAGCTGAGCCCTCCGCTGGCCAACCGGTTCGTGCACCTGTACTGGGTGCACGACCGGGAGGTGGTGGTGCGCGGTCTCGGCGGGGTCTGGCCTCGGGCGGAGCTGCCCCGGCTGGCCCGGGAGGGGCTGCCGGAGGCGGTGGCCTTCGCCCGGCGCGCGGTCTGCGGCTTCCTGAAGGCCCGGCCGACGCTGATCCACCGGCTGCCGTCCACCGAGACGCAGCGCGGGGGCGCCTGGCCCTCGCCCCGGAGCTGGGAGGCCGCGCTGACCCTCCTCGCCTTCGGGACGGCGGCCTCCGTCTCGCGGGAGGTGCTGGCGCTGCTGGTGCGGGGAGCGGTGGGGGACGGGCCCGGGCTCGAACTCCTCGCCCATCTGGACCGGATGGACCTGCCGGACCCCGAGTCGCTGCTGGCCGATCCGTCCTCCGCCGCACTGCCGGAGCGCGGCGACCTGCGCCAGGCGGCCCTCGACGCGGTGGTGGCCGCCGTCGGGGCGCGGCCGGAGCGGGAGCGGTGGGAGGCGGGCTGGGCCGTACTGGTCCGGGCGCTCGAAACCGGCGCCCCCGATCTGCTCGTCGCCCCGGCGTCGACGCTGGCCGCGCTGCGCCGGGACGACTGGGAGATCCCCGAGTCGGTGGAGCGGCTGGCCGGGGTGGTCGGGCTCGCCCGGCGCGCGGACCGGTCGGTGGGGCGCGCCACCGCCGCGGTCGGTGCCGGGCGCGCGGCGGGGGCCCGCCGGTGACGGGGGCCGCGCGGCCCCGGCCGCCGCACCGGAGGCACCCGGTTCCGGTGCCGCTCCCCCGCCCGGTGGCCCCTCCCCCGCCGCCGCGCCCGGTGCGGGCCACCGCGCCGACGCCGCCGGCCGGTTCCGGCGCGTCGCGTGACCGCAAGGGGCCGGCCGGTGCGTACGGACTCCCCCTGGACACGGACAAGTTGCTGGCCGCCCGGCTGCACGCGGCCAGGGTACGGCCCTATCTGGCAAGCGCGCTCTTCGCCCTGCACGTGGTGGAGGACCGGTCGGTGCCGACGATGGCGGTGGACGCGTACTGGCGCTGCTACGTCTCCCCGGGGTTCGTGGCGTCCACTCCGGTGGAGGAGCTGGCGGGCGTCTGGGTGCACGAGGTCTCCCATCTGCTCCGGGACCACCACGGGCGGGGCGAGCGGTACGCGGAGGAGCACGGCGAGCACGGGCCGGGAGAGCGGCTTCGGCGCAACATCGCCGCCGACTTCGAGATCAACGACGACATCTACGGCGACGGCCTGCCCCGGCCGGCCGGGGCGGTGCTCCCTTCGCTGCTGCGGCTGCCCGAGGGGCGGTTGATGGAGGAGTACCTGCGGACGGCGTCGATGTCCGGACTCGCCGCCGGCCTGGCCTGGCTGGACTGCGGCAGCGGCGCGGACGGCCACGCCCGGCCGTGGGAGCTGGGGCCCGACGGGGCCCACGGGCTGAGCAGGCAGCAGCGGGACGCGGTGCGCTTCCGGGTCGCGGAGGGCATCAAGGGCCGGCCGGGCGACGCGCCGGAGGGGTGGCGCCGGTGGGCGGAGGAGGCGTTCCGTCCGCCGCAGCCGTGGCGGCGCCTGCTGGGGGCCGCGATCCGTTCGGCGGCGGGGGCGCCGGGGGCGGGCGAGGACCACAGCTACCGGCGTCCGTCCCGGCGTTCGGCCGGTGTGCCGGGGGTGGTGCTGCCGAGTCTGCGCCGTACGCCGCCCAGCGTCTGCGTGGTCATCGACACCTCGGGGTCCGTGAGCGACGCCGAGCTGGGCGGTGCGCTCCTGGAGGTGGCGGCGATCTCGCGGGCGGTGGGCGGGCGGCGCGACCTGGTCTCGGTGATCTCCTGCGACGCGGCGGCCGGGGTCGCCGTGCCGCTCTGCCGGGCGGAGGACATCGAGCTGGTCGGTGGCGGGGGGACGGACCTGCGCTCGGGTTTCGCCCGGGCCCTGCGCGCCCGGCCGCGTCCGGACGTCATCGTCGCCCTGACGGACGGCCAGACGCCCTGGCCGTCCGTCCGGCCGCCCTGCCGCACCGTCGTCGGGCTCTTCCCCCGGCCCGCCCGCTCGGTGGACGAGGAGAACCCCGATTACGTCCCCGACGCCCCGCCCGCCTGGGCGCGTGTCGTCACCATCGCCTGACGCCCGGGGCGGTGCCCGCGCCCGATCGGGCTTCGCCGGGTACGGCCACGGCTTGTCAGGTCGCCCCTGACGTTCCTAAGCTGGCCGTCAGGGGCGGCCTGACAGGCGGGCCGCCGGTGGAGGAGGGTGCCGTGTTCGCCGGGAAGACGGACGACGACGGCCGGATGTGCTCGTTCTGCGCCAGGCCCGAGGCGGAGGTGACCAAGCTGGTCGCCGGCCCCGGGGTGAACATCTGCACCGAGTGCGTGGACCTGGCCGCCTCGATCGTGGCCGAATACCGGCCGGGTCCGACCGAGTTGCGGATGCCGATGTGGGGCGAGCTGAGCGACGCCGAGATGCTGGAGCGGCTGCCCCGGGTCGCGGCCGTCGCCGACCGGATCGAGGCCGATCTGCGCATGTGGGTCACGGAGCTCCGGCGACGCGGCGTGACCTGGGCCAGGATCGGCCAGGCGCTGGGCATCACCCGCCAGTCGGCCTGGGAGCGGTTCTCCGGGGAGGAGTGACCCGGGAACCGTCACCCGACGGCCGCGGGTGCGACGGCCGGATCCCCCTGGCGCACCGGTCGCACCGGCCCGCGGAACGGACGGAACCACGGCCCGGCGGACCGGTCGGGTGGAGCGCCTGGACGGCGCTGCCGAGGGCCTGCCGGTCGCGGGGGTCGGCGGCGAAGGAGCGGTGGGCTTCGGAAGTCGCCCACCGGGCGGAGTCGAGGACGGTCCGGGCGGGTGGGATCGGGCGGAGCGATCGGCCGGAGGCCGGTGGTGTCGGTCGTGCCACCAGCCTCCCGCCTCGACCGCGATCGGGGCCGCCCCCCTCGGCCGAAGCCGGCCGTCGCTCCGGACGGGGGATCAGACGGTCGGGGCGATCAGGTCGCTCAGGGGCTGGGCGGAGTCGGTGCCGGAATGACCGAAGGGGGCGTCGAAGCTCCAGACGAGGAAGAGCAGGAAGACCACCAGGGAGCTGAAGGTGGCGGCCAGCAGCAGTTCGCGGGCGGAGCGGCGGATCTGCAGGGTGTAGAGCAGGCCGAGGGTGACCACGGCGCCGGCCACGAGGCCGAACCAGACGGCGCCGGGCAGGGTGGTGCCGGCGCTGTCCAGGCGCTGGTGGCGGGCGTCGTCGGCGGCGGCGACCTGGTCGAGAAGGGGCTGGTAGGCCTGGGCCTGCAGTTCGTCGGACGGGGTGTGGTGGGCGATGTCGCTGCGGATGCGGCCGAGCAGTTCGGCGCCGGTGGAGCCGACGGGGACGTCCTCCTTCATGGCGGGCCACTCGGCGGTGACGGCGTGCCGGGCGTAGGCGTCGATGTGCTCCTTGACCTGGGCGCGGAAGGCGGCCGGATAGACGTCGAGCCGCTGGTCGATCTCGTACAGGGCCTGGGCCTCGCGCTGGACGGTGTCCTCGGCCGCGCCACGGGCCTCCCACACGCCCGCGATCGCCAGGCCGAGCACGATGGCGTAGACGACGCCGACCATCATGACCATGTACTCCAGCACGTCCGGGGTCTCGGAGGTGTCCTCGTCCGCGGCCACCCTGCGGTGCCGCATGACGGTGGTCGCGATGACGAGCAGGCAGACCAGGACCGAGGCGAGGGTGTAGACGAGCCATTCCGGCACAGCGCAACTCCAGTGCGGGTGAAGTGAGAAGGGAAAGGGGGCCAGTACAGGTACAGGTATGAGTACGGGTACGGGGTGTCAGCCGCGGCCGCGGCGGCGGGAACCCGGGCGCAGGGCGACCGCGGCCAGAACGCCCGGGAGGGTGACGACGACCGTGGACATGGTCGTCGTCATTCCTGCCGGGAGCGGGCGGGTGGGGCCGCCGGTGTAGTGCGGGCGCGGTACCCACCGGAAGGCCTGCCGCGCCTTCGACGGGGCTTGGGGCGGGGCCGGGGCGGCGGTCGGGAGTGGGG